>NZ_VDZU01000009.1 GCF_007673525.1 Fictibacillus phosphorivorans | reverse complement strand
AGTTCTTTGAAAACTGAACAAAAGAAATAGGTAAGGAATTAAGAATTAATTCCGTCAGTTTTAAAATCGAGCAAGACAAACACTTTTATGGAGAGTTTGATCCTGGCTCAGGATGAACGCTGGCGGCGTGCCTAATACATGCAAGTCGAGCGAATGATGAGGAGCTTGCTCCTCTGATTTAGCGGCGGACGGGTGAGTAACACGTGGGTAATCTGCCTGTAAGACGGGGATAACTCCGGGAAACCGGGGCTAATACCGGATAATAAGAGAAGAAGCATTTCTTCTTTTTGAAAGTCGGTTTCGGCTGACACTTACAGATGAGCCCGCGGCGCATTAGCTAGTTGGTGAGGTAACGGCTCACCAAGGCGACGATGCGTAGCCGACCTGAGAGGGTGATCGGCCACACTGGGACTGAGACACGGCCCAGACTCCTACGGGAGGCAGCAGTAGGGAATCTTCGGCAATGGGCGAAAGCCTGACCGAGCAACGCCGCGTGAGCGATGAAGGCCTTCGGGTCGTAAAGCTCTGTTGTTAGAGAAGAACAAGTACGAGAGTAACTGCTCGTACCTTGACGGTACCTAACCAGAAAGCCACGGCTAACTACGTGCCAGCAGCCGCGGTAATACGTAGGTGGCAAGCGTTATCCGGAATTATTGGGCGTAAAGCGCGCGCAGGCGGTCTCTTAAGTCTGATGTGAAAGCCCACGGCTCAACCGTGGAGGGTCATTGGAAACTGGGAGACTTGAGTGCAGGAGAGAAAAGTGGAATTCCACGTGTAGCGGTGAAATGCGTAGAGATGTGGAGGAACACCAGTGGCGAAGGCGGCTTTTTGGCCTGTAACTGACGCTGAGGCGCGAAAGCGTGGGGAGCAAACAGGATTAGATACCCTGGTAGTCCACGCCGTAAACGATGAGTGCTAGGTGTTGGGGGGTTCCACCCTCAGTGCTGAAGTTAACACATTAAGCACTCCGCCTGGGGAGTACGACCGCAAGGTTGAAACTCAAAGGAATTGACGGGGGCCCGCACAAGCAGTGGAGCATGTGGTTTAATTCGAAGCAACGCGAAGAACCTTACCAGGTCTTGACATCCTTTGACCACTCTAGAGATAGAGCTTTCCCCTTCGGGGGACAAAGTGACAGGTGGTGCATGGTTGTCGTCAGCTCGTGTCGTGAGATGTTGGGTTAAGTCCCGCAACGAGCGCAACCCTTGACCTTAGTTGCCAGCATTCAGTTGGGCACTCTAAGGTGACTGCCGGTGACAAACCGGAGGAAGGTGGGGATGACGTCAAATCATCATGCCCCTTATGACCTGGGCTACACACGTGCTACAATGGATGATACAAAGGGTTGCGAAGCCGCGAGGCCAAGCCAATCCCAAAAAGTCATTCTCAGTTCGGATTGTAGGCTGCAACTCGCCTACATGAAGCCGGAATTGCTAGTAATCGCGGATCAGCATGCCGCGGTGAATACGTTCCCGGGCCTTGTACACAC
Source organism: Fictibacillus phosphorivorans (assembly GCF_007673525.1). GTDB lineage: Bacteria > Bacillota > Bacilli > Bacillales > Fictibacillaceae > Fictibacillus > Fictibacillus phosphorivorans_C. Next base: position 186 of record NZ_VDZU01000009.1, on the reverse strand, counting down.
CGCCCGTCACACCACGAGAGTTTGTAACACCCGAAGTCGGTGGGGTAACCCTTTTGGGAGCCAGCCGCCGAAGGTGGGACAGATGATTGGGGTGAAGTCGTAACAAGGTAGCCGTATCGGAAGGTGCGGCTGGATCACCTCCTTTCTATGGAGATTATGAAACACCTTCGTGTGTTTCGTAAGTAC
>NZ_VDZU01000008.1:0-1661 GCF_007673525.1 Fictibacillus phosphorivorans | reverse complement strand
CACGTTGGGCGGATTTGCCTACCCAACAGCCTAACTGCTTAGACGCACTATTCCATCAGTGCGCTCACCCTACCTTACTGCGTCCCCCCATTGTTCAAACGGAAAGGAGGTGGTACAGGAATATCAACCTGTTATCCATCGCCTACGCTTTTCAGCCTCGGCTTAGGCCCCGACTAACCCTGAGCGGACGAGCCTTCCTCAGGAAACCTTAGGCTTTCGATGGACAAGATTCTCACTTGTCTTTCGCTACTCATACCGGCATTCTCACTTCAAAGCGCTCCACCAGTCCTTCCGGTCTGACTTCGCTGCACTTCGAACGCTCCCCTACCCCTGTACCATACGGTACAAGCCATAGCTTCGGTGATACGTTTAGCCCCGTTACATTTTCGGCGCAGAGTCACTCGACCAGTGAGCTATTACGCACTCTTTAAATGGTGGCTGCTTCTAAGCCAACATCCTGGTTGTCTGGGCAACTCCACATCCTTTGCCACTTAACGTATACTTTGGGACCTTAGCTGATGGTCTGGGCTGTTTCCCTTTTGACTACGGATCTTATCACTCGCAGTCTGACTCCCGCGGATAATTCTCTGGCATTCGGAGTTTGACTGAATTCGGTAACCCTGTGGGGGCCCCTAGTCCAATCAGTGCTCTACCTCCAGGAATCTTGCCGCGAGGCTAGCCCTAAAGCTATTTCGGGGAGAACCAGCTATCTCCGTGTTCGATTGGCATTTCACCCCTACCCACACCTCATCCCCGCACTTTTCAACGTGCGTGGGTTCGGGCCTCCATTCAGTGTTACCTGAACTTCACCCTGGACATGGGTAGATCACACGGTTTCGGGTCTACGACCACGTACTATGTCGCCCTATTCAGACTCGCTTTCGCTGCGGCTCCGTCTTATCAACTTAACCTTGCACGGGATCGTAACTCGCCGGTTCATTCTACAAAAGGCACGCCGTCACCCGTTAATGGGCTCCGACTACTTGTAGGCACACGGTTTCAGGATCTGTTTCACTCCCCTTCCGGGGTGCTTTTCACCTTTCCCTCACGGTACTGGTTCACTATCGGTCACTAGGGAGTATTTAGCCTTGGGAGATGGTCCTCCCGGATTCCGACGGGGTTTCACGTGTCCCGCCGTACTCAGGATCCACTCAGGAGGGAACGAAGTTTCAGCTACAGGGCTGTTACCTTCTTCGGCTGGCCTTTCCAGACCACTTCACCTACTTCGTTCCTTTGTAACTCCGTATAGAGTGTCCTACAACCCCAGAGAGCAAGCTCTCTGGTTTGGGCTGATTCCGTTTCGCTCGCCGCTACTCAGGAAATCGCATTTGCTTTCTCTTCCTCCGGGTACTTAGATGTTTCAGTTCCCCGGGTCTGCCTTCTCATACCCTATGTATTCAGATATGGATACCATCCCATTACGGATGGTGGGTTCCCCCATTCGGAAATCCCCGGATCAATGCTTACTTACAGCTCCCCGAGGCATATCGGTGTTCGTCCCGTCCTTCTTCGGCTCCTAGTGCCAAGGCATCCACCGTGCGCCCTTTCTAGCTTAACCTTATATGATGTTTACACATCAAAGATTCTTGCTTGGCGCAGATTAGATAAATCTATCTGCCTTGCATATTGTTTGGATGTCGATATCTAGTTTTCAAAGAACA
>NZ_VDZU01000007.1 GCF_007673525.1 Fictibacillus phosphorivorans | reverse complement strand
GAGGAAGATGGATGAGAATCCATCTTCTTTTTTTGTGTTTTAAAAAAGAAATAAGGTGGTTTGACGGCTGCCAAACTTTCTATTATGGCGGGGTATAGAGCTTAGATCGGGTAGGGAGTACATGTCGAGATTTAGCGAACGGCCTTTATTTTTGATTTTCGACTTAATTGAGGTTCGTTTCGACTTAATTTACTCTCATTTTGACTTAATTTTGTGCATTCAGACTTAATTAGAGCACAGAGATACCCCACTCCGTATGTTTTGAAGATCAGTTTCAACCGCGAAACCCTCCTACACATCTCAAAATAGGAAGAAGACGCCCACAGTCATCTTCCAACACGCGATATTCTTCAGCAAAGCTCCAAAAATCCCATTCAAAAGCAGTACTAGCAGCTGCTTTACTACAACTCAGCTTTCCCCATCAACACAACCCCACACAATTACGACGTAATCTTCTGTTTATACGAGGTAACCCTGAATATATCCGTAAAACTCCATCATATATCCGCAGATAAAAATCTTTATCCGATTTTCGACACGACCTTTACACTCGCTCAAACACAGCACTATAACCAACAAACCAACCCTCAATTCCTCATCTGCAGCATCATACCAAAAAGGTACGGAATCTTTTTAGCTGTAATGTTTAGAAACTGCTGTATATAGGGTAATTCTTCAGAAGTATACGTATGAAATAGCTCGCTCCACCATTCCGTATCGTATCTACTCAACATACTCAAGTTGTAAAGGATCACATAATGAACCATAAATTCATTAAGCGTAGGAGATTGCAGAAGTTCACGGTTTACAGGCAAGTAGTACGTGTTTTCTTGATGATGATACGATAACGGAAAGCAATCAAAAGGCCGTAACGGTTCATTCTCCCCAAAAACAAGCTGCATCCTATCACTACTTCCACCCAATTTTAAAGAAAACTTTGACGGAAACAAGCTGTTCATATATTCACTAAATCGTTCTAATGACATATGTAGGTGATCGTTAACATTTTTGGGAAGATAGAATGTTGACTCATTTTCCTTATACATCTTCACAAGGTGAACATCACCGTTCATTTGCTTAAACAATGAACTTAACTCTGGCACAGTTTGAAGAAGAGACACCATCGTAAATTTTTCTCCCTCAATATGTTTCATGTGAAACACTTTTTCACAAAAATGATTGAACAGACCTGTTCGTTGTACTTTCACTTCATCATATAGAAACTCATAGCTTCTTTTCTTTCTTTTTCTTGTAGAGAGCCCGTGTGCAAGAACGGCACTTGAATCGGGATAGTCTGGATCGCTGCAGAGTATGCATGCTTTCATAAGCTGAGTCATGCCATAAAACAGAAGTACAGGCTTTAGCTCAACAGGGGCTTGATCGGCGAGATTATAATATTTCTTTCCATGCTCGATATAGTAAATAAACCCATATGTATTATCAAAGCTTTTGCCGTTGCTGTCATCTATGTTTAGTTGAAGATATTGTTTACTCAAGAATTGCTGCGATTTTTGAGAGGAAAAGAACATATCGAATAAAGCCCAAGTGTCATGTTGTGTCATCATTTCTTCGTCATTCCTCTCTTCTTAAATTATTTGAAAAATCGAACATATTTTGTATTCCTTGACACTAGTGTACCCAGTTGATAATCTACAAATAATATTTTTCAGGAAGATAAATTTGAAGGGGTGGTTAAGGTATGTGGCAAGATAAGTTTGCAAAAGAAGGTTTAACCTTTGATGATGTGTTATTAATTCCAGCGAAATCGTCAGTTCTGCCTGGTGATGTTTCGATTAAAACGAGGTTATCTGATACGGTGCAATTGAACATTCCGATTATCAGTGCTGGTATGGATACAGTAACAGAAGCAAACATGGCGATCGCTATGGCTAGACAAGGCGGTTTAGGAATTGTACACAAGAACATGTCTATTGAAGAACAAGCAGAACAGATCGACCGTGTTAAACGTTCTGAAAGTGGCGTAATCACAGACCCGTTCTACCTGACACCTGAGCATCAAGTTTTTGACGCTGAGCATTTGATGGGTAAATATCGTATCAGCGGTGTACCGATCGTAGATGCAGACAAAAAATTAGTAGGTATCTTAACGAACCGTGATTTGCGTTTTGTTCAGGATTACTCCATTAAGATCTCAGATGTGATGACAAAAGAAAACTTAGTGACTGCACCAGTTGGTACTACGTTAAAAGAAGCTGAAAAAACGCTTCAGCAATATAAGATCGAAAAGCTTCCACTCGTAGATGATGAAGGTACGCTACAAGGCTTGATCACTATTAAAGATATCGAAAAAGTAATTGAGTTCCCGAACTCTGCAAAAGACTCACAAGGACGTTTGTTAGTAGGAGCAGCAGTAGGTGTTACGAAGGACGCACTACTTCGCGTTGAGAAGTTAGTACAAGCAGGTGTGGATGCAATTGTTATTGATACGGCTCATGGACATTCTGAAGGAGTTCTTCAAAAAGTTCGTGAAGTAAGAGATGCTTATCCTAAATTAACAATCATTGCAGGAAACGTTGCTACTGCAGAGGCGACTCGTGATCTGATCGAAGCAGGAGCGAGTGTTGTAAAAGTAGGAATCGGACCTGGTTCGATCTGTACGACACGTGTTGTTGCTGGTGTGGGAGTACCACAAGTAACTGCCGTTTATGATTGTGCAACAGAAGCGAAGAAGTATGGTGTACCGATCATTGCAGATGGTGGTATCAAATACTCTGGAGATATCGTTAAAGCGATCGCAGCAGGCGGACATGCTGTTATGCTGGGCAGTATGCTTGCTGGTGTGTCTGAGAGTCCAGGAGAGCGTGAAATCTTCCAAGGACGTCAATTTAAAGTGTATCGCGGCATGGGTTCTGTCGGAGCGATGGAGCGAGGTAGCAGCGACCGCTATTTCCAGGAAAATAATAAGAAGCTTGTTCCAGAAGGTATCGAAGGACGCTTACCTTATAAAGGACCATTGGCTGATACGATCTATCAGTTAGTTGGCGGTATCCGTTCAGGTATGGGGTATTGTGGAACAGCAACGATCGATGAGCTTCAAAATGATTCCCGTTTTGTAAAAATTACGGGTGCTGGACTTCGCGAGAGTCATCCGCACCAAGTTCAAATTACTAAAGAAGCACCAAATTATTCAGTCTAAAGACACATTTTTAGGACAGAGGTATAACCTCTGTCTATTTTTTTGAAAATGTGTATGGTACAATAACTTTTGTGTGTAAATGGGTTTGGAGGTGCAGTTTTTTGAACAGCAAGATAAAACAACTTTTAGTGGTGACACTGATTTTTTCATTTTTTACGACGAGTTTATTAGGATTTTCAAAGTCAGCAAGTGCGGCACCGTCTTTAGATGTAGCAGCTGAAGGGGCTATACTTGTGGATGCAGAAACGGGGAAAATATTATATCAGAAAAATGCTGATAAGTTACTCGCTCCTGCAAGTATGAGTAAGATGATGACCGAATACCTATTACTAGAAGCCATTGACAAGAAAAAGATATCTTGGGATCAGAAAACAAGTATTTCTGAATATGCCCATAAGATTTCTCAAAACCGAACATTATCAAACGTACCATTGCGTGTAGATGAAAAATATACAGTTCGTGAGTTATACCAAGCGATGGCGATCTACTCTGCTAATGGAGCAACGATCGCATTATCAGAACTAATCGCGGGCTCTGAAGGTGAGTTCGTTAAAAAGATGAATGCCAAGGCTAAAGAACTAGGGATGAAAGATTTCAACTTCGTGAACTCTTCGGGCCTTAATAATAAAGACCTTTTTGGCAACCATAATTCAGGCAGTGAAACAGACGAGAACATGATGAGTCCTCGTGCTACTGCTATTCTAGCTTACAACTTACTTAAAGATCATCCAGAAGTATTAGAAACAGCAAGTGTTCCACGTTTGAAATTCCGCGCGGGCACGGATGACGAAATTCAGATGGAGAACTGGAACTGGATGCTTCCTGAGCTCAATAGTGGCTATGAGGGAGTAGACGGATTAAAAACAGGATCTACAGATATCGCAGGTAACTGTTTTACAGGTACAGTGAAAAAAGGAGATACTCGTCTTATTTCAGTTGTTATGAAAACAGGAACTCGCTTGGATCGTTTTAAAGAAACGAAGAAACTATTTGATTTTGGATTTGCAAACTTTGAAAAAGAGCAGATCTTACCGGATAACTATCAAGTAAAGAGCAACAAAACAGTACCTGTCGTAAAAGGTAAGGAAAAAGAAGTTAAAGTTGCTACAAAAGAACCTCTTTCTATGGTGATCAAAAGAGGAGAGAAAGAAAACTATAAGCCTAAATTTGTTATGGATAAGAAGAAGATGACAAAAGATGGCGAACTGACAGCACCTGTTAAAAAAGGTGAAGTTGTCGGTCATATCAATGTTGAGTATACAGGCAGCAGTGAAGACTACGGCTACCTAATCGATGGTGAAACAAAAGGCAAGACAGAAGTAGTAACGACTCAATCTGTTGAAAAAGCGAACTGGTTCGTTCTTGCGTTACGCGGTGTTGGCGGATTCTTTGGCGGACTTTGGTCTGGTGCCGTTGACATGGTTAAAGGCTGGTTTTAATTTTATACGATTCTAGAAGTTCTTTAGCATTTGCTGAGGGGCTTCTTTTTTTCTGAAAATATAGAGAGTTGCGCTTTTTTTGATTTGCGATAAAATAGATGAGAATACTAGTTTTATCTTAAAACAACCGAAAATTGTTGTTATAACACATATAATTCAGGGGGTAGTAAGCATGTTAAAAACAGGTACTGAACGTGTAAAAAGAGGAATGGCAGAAATGCAAAAAGGCGGCGTCATCATGGACGTTGTAAACGCAGAACAAGCTCGTATTGCGGAAGCTGCAGGAGCAGTAGCCGTAATGGCACTTGAGCGTGTTCCTTCAGATATTCGTGCTGCAGGCGGAGTAGCGCGTATGGCTGATCCTACAATCACAGAAGAAGTTTTGAATGCTGTTTCTATTCCCGTAATGGCGAAAGCGCGTATCGGTCATATCGTTGAAGCACGTGTTCTTGAAGCAATGGGTGTTGACTATATCGATGAGAGTGAAGTTCTAACTCCAGCGGATGAAGTTTTCCACTTATTGAAGAGCGATTACACAGTACCTTTCGTATGTGGAGCACGTGATCTTGGTGAAGCGTCACGCCGTATCGCTGAGGGTGCATCCATGCTTCGTACAAAGGGTGAGCCTGGAACAGGTAACATCGTTGAAGCGGTACGCCACATGAGAATGATTCAAGGTCAGATTCGTAAAGTAGTTGCTATGAGTGAAGACGAGCTCATGACAGAAGCTAAGAACTTAGGTGCACCTTTCGAAGTCCTTCTTCAAATCAAAAAAGCGGGCAAGCTACCTGTCGTTAATTTTGCAGCTGGCGGAATCGCAACACCAGCAGATGCAGCACTCATGATGGAACTTGGCGCTGACGGTGTATTTGTTGGATCAGGAATCTTCAAGTCAGAAAACCCAGAAAAGTTTGCTCGTGCGATCGTTGAAGCTACAACGCACTACCAAGACTACAAACTAATCGCTGAACTTTCTAAAGGTCTCGGAACGGCTATGAAAGGGATCGATATCTCAACGCTAGCTCACGGTGAGCGTATGCAGGAGCGAGGCTGGTAAATCAATGCTAAAAATCGGAGTATTAGCCTTACAAGGTGCGGTACGCGAGCATGTAGCAGCGATTGAAGCAAGCGGAGCAGAAGCTGTAGCGGTAAAGCGTGTAGATGAACTTGCAAACCTAGACGGGTTAGTGATGCCAGGCGGCGAAAGTACAGCGATGAGACGATTGATCGATAAATATCATTTCCTAGAACCTTTAAAGAAGTTTGCTCAAAACAAACCAGTTTTCGGCACATGTGCAGGATTGATCTTGATGGCTAAACGCATCCAAGGACAAGATTCAGCACACCTTGAACTGATCGATATGACGGTTGAGCGTAATGCGTTCGGGCGTCAGGTGGACAGTTTTGAAGCAGATCTCATGATACATGGTGTAGGGGAAGATTATACGGGCGTATTTATCCGAGCACCATTTATCGTTGAAGTTGGCCCGGAAGTAGAGATTCTATCGAAGCATAACGATCGAATCGTAGCGGCTAAACAAGGACATTTCCTCTGTGCAGCTTTCCATCCAGAGCTAACAGACGACTACAGACTTCATCAATATTTTGTAAAAATGGTACAATCGGCTAAAGAAGTAGTTGCATAAAATACAAAAATGCTGTACATTACTATAAAATCATTATAAAAAATCAATGACAGGAACTAGTAGCAAAAATTACTTTGTTTAGAGAGTCGGTGGCTGGTGAAAACCGATCAAAGTGTTTTGTGAATCCATCCTCGAGTGAAGAGCTGAACGTTCAGTAAGCTTTTCCGGTCAAGAACCGTTACATGTAATCGAGCCGGCAATAGAAATTCTATTGCAATTAGGGTGGCAACGCGGGTTAACTCTCGTCCCTATTTCTAATTTTTATTAGAGATAGCGGGCGGGAGTTTTTTGTTTTCTCATGTGACATCTAAGGCATGATTGAACTTAACTTCTTTGGAAGGTTGAACGAAGTGTAAGGTGCGAGACTCCTGCGGGATGAGTGAGCAGGTGAGCCTCCTAAAACGCATAGCGCTAGGAGGCTCACCGCACACCCCGCGGAAAGCGAGCGACCTAAAAACGTAGTCAACTACTTTCAATAACTGCAAAGCAAAAGCAAACCGTGATTTTTTATAAACTAAAGGAGGACATAAACATGTTAGATTTAAAATTTGTTCGTGCCAATTTTGAAGAAGTAAAAGAAAAGTTATCTGCACGTGGAGAAGATCTCTCAGGATTAGATCAGTTCGAAGCATTAGATCAGCGCCGCCGCGAGTTAATCGGTGAAACGGAAGCACTAAAATCTAAGCGTAATGAAGTATCTAAACAAGTAGCAGAGTTCAAGCGTGAGAAAAAAGACGCTGACCACCTCATCACAGAGATGCGCGAAGTAGGCGATAAGATTAAAACGATGGATGATGAGCTTCGCCAAGTCGAAGAAGATCTTCATGCTATCATGCTGACGTTGCCTAACATACCGCATGAAAGTGTTCCTGTAGGTGAGAATGAGGATGATAACGTACCTGTACGTCACTGGGGAGATGTTCCTGAGTTTGCTTTTGAAGCAAAACCTCACTGGGATATAGCGACTGAACTAAACATCGTTGATTTTGAACGTGGAGCAAAAGTAACAGGCAGCCGTTTTGCTTTTTATAAAGGTCTAGGAGCTCGTCTAGAGCGTGCTCTTATCAACTTTATGATGGATCTACACGAAGACGAGCATGGCTATACTGAAGTACTGCCTCCATACATGGTTAACCGTCAAAGCATGACAGGTACTGGTCAGCTTCCAAAGTTTGAAGAAGATGCGTTCAAAATTCGCGAAGAAGACTATTTCTTGATTCCAACTTCTGAGGTTCCTGTAACGAACATGCACCGAGAAGAGATTCTAACTGCTGAAGACCTTCCGATCACGTATGCAGCCTATAGCGCTTGTTTCCGTTCTGAAGCGGGATCTGCAGGACGCGACACGCGAGGTTTGATCCGTCAGCATCAGTTCAATAAAGTAGAGCTTGTTCGCTTCGTTAAACCTGAGGATTCTTATGAGGAGCTCGAGAAGCTTACAGGACACGCTGAAAAAGTACTTCAGTTGCTTAATCTTCCATATCGCGTGCTGAGCATGTGTACGGCTGATCTAGGCTTCACAGCAGCTAAGAAATATGATATCGAAGTATACCTTCCAAGCTATGGTGAGTACCGCGAGATTTCTTCTTGCTCTAACTTTGAAGATTTCCAAGCGCGCCGTGCTCAAATTCGTTTCCGCCGTGATGCGAAAGGGAAGCCGGAATTCGTTCATACGCTAAATGGATCAGGCCTTGCGATCGGTCGTACAGTAGCCGCAATCTTAGAGAACTATCAACAAGAAGACGGAACTGTTGTCATTCCTGAAGTTCTTCGTCCTTATATGGGGAATAAAGAAGTAATCAAGTAAACAAATGAAGAAGCTGACTCAGAAAAGGTATCCAGAGGGGCCTGTAGAGTCAGCTTTTGTTATGTTTACGGGGTGCAAAAGTATTATTATCGGTGGTGGGAAGAAGATTTCAGGTGGTAAGATGGCGATTACCGGTGATAAAGTAGGATCTACAGGTGAAAGTCTTTAGGTCTCAGGTGGTAAGCACGGTTTTAGCGGTGAACGTGTAATGAATATAAGAACACGTACCGTAAAATCATACCTCCAAAAAAGCTAAATAAAAAAACAAAAAAAGTTTTTAAAAACCGTTGACACTTTATTTATTTGCATGTTATTATAGTTCTTGTCAGTCACACGGAGGTATACCCAAGTCCGGCTGAAGGGATCGGTCTTGAAAACCGACAGGGGTTTAACGACCCGCGGGGGTTCGAATCCCTCTACCTCCTCCATATACATATTCAACCTCATCTGAGTTTCTCGGATGAGGTTTTTTGTTGTGTTTTTTTGCACTTACTAATGAGAGCATCTCAATCGCAAATCGTCCCCATTCAAAATCTCGGAGAAAACCCATAAAAATTTTAAACCTTTACACTCAATGATGTAAGCGCTAACACTTTAAAGTGATAAAATTGAGTATTGACAGAACTTTTAGACAGAGCGTATGATGACAACTATAACTTAATTCAATAATGCAATACTTATTCAGAGAGACCGAGGGATCAGGCCCTATGACGTCCGGCAACCTCCATAATGGAACGGTGCTACTTCCTGCAGAATGATGATTCATTCTGGAAGATAAGTCGATGTTTACTTATTCGCCCTCTTCCATGGAATGAAGAGGGCTTTTTTATATTGTAAGGGGGAGGACATATGATCGAGATCAATGACGTTACTAAACTATATAAAGTAAAGGGCAAAGAGATCGTCGGGGTAAAAAATGTATCACTGACGATTGAAAAAGGTGAGATCTTTGGCATTGTAGGATATAGCGGGGCTGGAAAGAGCTCGTTGTTACGCTGTCTCAACTTATTAGAAAAACCAACATCAGGGGAAATCAAGATCGATGGCATCTCAATCACCAAGCTAGGAAAAAAGGAGTTGCGTGAGGAGCGCCTGAAGATCGGTATGATCTTTCAGCATTTTTATTTGATCAGTGCAAAGACCGTTTTTGAGAACATTGCCTTCGCTTTAAAAGCAGCTGGAAAAACGAAAGAAGAAATCACCAGTAAAACAAACGAGTTGTTGAAACTGGTGGGATTAGAGAATCAAAAAGATCAGTACCCTTCTCAGCTGAGTGGTGGTCAGAAACAGCGTGTTGGTATTGCGAGAGCTCTGGCTAACGATCCGAAGGTATTACTTTGTGATGAAGCTACTTCAGCTCTTGATCCGAATACAACGAAATCGATCCTTTCTTTACTGAAGTCCATCAATAAAAAGTTAGGCATTACGATCGTGCTGATCACGCATGAGATGGAAGTGGTAAAAGAAATCTGCCACCGAATGGCTATCATGCAGGATGGAGAAATCATCGAGTCTGGTGATGTGTATAACATTTTTGCTAATCCAGAAAAAGAGCTCACAAAAACGTTCATCAGCTCTGTTATCCAGATGGATCTACCAGAACCTCTTCTAAAGAACAGAAAAGGAACAGTGATCAAGATTCAGTTCAAAGGAGCCATTGCAGAAGAAGCTGTAGTTTCTGAGCTTTTCCAAAACTTCCGTGTAAAAGGGAATATCCTTCACGGTAAGATCGAATATATTCAAGACACGCCGCTTGGTATCTTCATCATGGAACTTGTCGGTGAAGAAGCTGAAGTGAAGCGAGCGATCTCGTATATTGAGAGTCGGATAGAAAATCTTGAGGTGGTGAAACAAGTTGCTTGATTCTATTTTAAACATCCTTCCAGACCTGAATAAGGCATTCTTTGAAACGCTATATATGGTCGCTATATCACTCGGTGTATCATTAGTGGTCGGCTTGCCGCTTGGAATCATCCTATTTGTAACGGACAAAGGATTATTATTTGAGAATGCGTGGATCAAACAGATAGCGGGCATTCTTGTGAACTTGATCCGCTCTGTGCCATTCATCATTCTATTAGTCGCTTTATTACCGTTAACTCAGCTGATCACAGGAACGACGATCGGACCAACAGCAGCATCTGTCTCACTGTCTGTCGCAGCCATACCATTCTTTGCAAGGCTCGTTGAAACGTCATTACGAGAGATCGATAAAGGCGTGATTGAAGCGGCCGTTGCAGTAGGCGCTACGCCATGGATGATCATCCGTGAAGTGCTTCTACCAGAAGCGAAGCCAGGAATCGTTCAAGCGATAACAGTCACAGCTATCAGCTTGCTAGGTTATTCAGCCATGGCCGGCATCGTCGGCGGCGGAGGAATCGGAGACTTCGCCATCCGCTTCGGTTACTATCGCTACGACAACACGATCATGCTAACAACCGTCATACTACTAATCGTAATCGTCCAGCTCATGCAAGTAATCGGAGACGGTGCAGCAAAGGCAGTAAATAAAAGATAATTTTTTTCTAAAGGTAAGACGAGAAAAGATTCATCTTTAAAGGTTTAGGTTTAAAAGACATCATTGGCAAGTTGATTGGAGTGCAAGATGCGAGACTCCTGGGGGATCAGCGTGACAGGTGAGACCCCGCCAGCGCAAAGCGCTAGGGAGGCTCACCGCACGCCCCCCGGAAAGGGAGCATCTGGAACGGAAATCAACGATTTCCACAATTGCATCTAGTATTTGCAAAAACGATTTTAAAAGGGGATCCAACATGAAAAAAATCTTACTTACACTACTAACAGCTCTGCTCGCTTTCGGCTTAGCAGGATGCTCATCTTCATCAAATGCATCAAAAGATAAAGAAGTAACCCTCGGCGCAACAGCAGGACCATACACAGACATGGTCAACAAAGCGATCAAGCCCTCACTTGAGAAAAAAGGATATAAAGTAAAAGTCATTGAATTCAGCGACTATATTCAACCAAACATGGCACTATCAAAAGGCGATCTAGATGCGAACCTTTTTCAGCACAAAGTGTACATGGAGAATTTTGCAAAAGAAAAGAACTTAAAGCTGTCAGAAGTCATCATCGTTCCAACAGCACCGATGGGTCTCTATTCTGAGAAATTCAAATCGGTTAAAGATATAAAAGAAGGAAGCACGGTCGCTATTCCGAACGACCCGGTTAACTTAGCGCGTACGTTGCTCATGCTTGAAGATGCAAAACTGATCACTATTAAAGAGGGAATCAACGAACTAACAGCTTCTGAAAAAGATGTTCAGGATAACCCTAAGAAACTTGTGTTCAAACCATTAGAAGCGGCGCAGCTTCCACGTGCTGTACAAAGTGCAGATGTTGCAGCTGTACCTGGTAACTTTGCACTCGCAGCAAAGATGGACTTATTGGATGCGATTCAATTAGAGAACATGCCGGACACGTACCGTAACCGTGTTGTGGTGAACACGAAGGATGTTGATTCTGCATTTGCAAAAGATATTAAGAAGGTAGTGGAATCGAAAGAGTTTGAAGAAGTGATCGATAAGGAGTTCGAAGGCTTTGGAAAACCAGAATGGATGAAGAAATAAATAACAAAACCCCGGAGCTCATAAGAATGAGAACCGGGGTTTTCTATGTTTATAAGCGAACTTCTCGTTTCGCTTCAATCTTTTGTGCAATCTTTTCTACGATATGATCGATGGACTCTGGATTATCGCGAAGATCGTAATCATTGATGTTCACACGAAGCACAGGACATGAATTAAAAGAAGCGATCCACTTTTCATAGCGGTCGTACATCTCTTCCCAATATGAAACCGGTGTTTCTTGCTCCATCTTACGTCCGCGTTTTTGGATACGAGCTAAGATATCATCAAGAGAGCCTTCTAAGTATATCAAGCAATCAGGCTGCGGGAAGTATGGTGTCATGACCATCGCTTCAAACAGGTGAGTATACGTTTCGTAATCTACATCAGACATGTTGCCTTTATCAAAGTGCATGCGAGCAAATATACCTGTGTCTTCATAGATCGAACGGTCTTGCACAAATCCGCCGCCATAGTCGAACATTCTTTTTTGCTCTTTGAAGCGTTCTGCTAAAAAGAAAATCTGCAGGTGGAAGCTCCAACGCTTAAAATCATGATAAAAGTTTTCTAAGTATGGGTTGTTATCCACTTTTTCCATGGATGTACGAAACTTTAATTTTTCTGCAAGTGCATTCGTAAATGTAGATTTACCCGCACCTACCATACCGGCCACTGTAATGACAGCATCATTTGGGATTCCGTATTGTATGAGTTTACTCATCGAGCAACTTCTCCTTTTTTCAGAGTTGCATCGATTAAGGAAAAGATTTTCTCTTTATCCGCTTCATACGCAACAAAATCTAAGTCATCTCCGTTAAACGAGAGCACAGGAATCTCTGGGTGCTGCTTTTTAAAGGCAGTCATGAACGTCTCGTAATCTTCAGCTAACTGTTCTAAGTACGCAGGCTCCATATTTTGCTCGATAAAACGTCCACGCTTACGCACGCGGTCCAGCAACGTATCGAGGCTAGCGTTTAAATAGATGATTACGTTCGGTACAGGCATATCCTCAGTAAGGATATCAAAACACTGCATGTATTTATGAAGATTTCCGTCTTTTAGCGTTCGACCTGCAAAAATACGGTTCTTAAAGATATGATAATCAGAAACGACAGGTATCTGTTTAGATAAATACTGTCCTTGAATCTCTTCAAGCTGTTTATACCTGTTGCAAAGAAAGAACATCTCGGTTTGAAAACTCCACTCATCGATGTTGTCGTAAAATTTTCCGAGAAAAGGATTCTCCTCTACAATCTCTTTCAATAATTGAAAGTTATAGTGCTCGGCAATAGCTTTTGCGAGCGATGTTTTCCCTACGCCAATCGGCCCTTCAACTGCGATAAAGGGGGTTGAACTCATCTTCCTTTTCCTCCCTTATAAATAACAAACGAAAAATTACAGACAAAGAATATTGTAGCATACGTTTGGAAAAGGTGGTGAGATTATCGGTAAAAAGTTAATGGTAAATATGCTATTTAGTACATCGTTTTATGTTTGTTTTCATTTGCCTGATCGATGATCGCTTTTAAATCTAAGTCTTCGCTCTTGCTGATATCGGCATTCAATGTCTTTTCCATTAATATTAAGGCTCTTTCGTTATCTTCCTCTATATTAGAAGCGGAACAATCAGCAGGTGCATAAAGTGTATAACCTCTCATGTAAGCATCGTTTGCTGTAAAGAGGACACAGATGTTACCCGCCACACCGCATAATATTAAAGTTTGTATTCCGAGCTCATTTAATAAAGTTGATAATGGTGTCGAGAAAAATCCGGAATGTTTAGGTTTCACGACAAAGAAATCATCATCGTCAGGCTGCAATTTTTTTACGAATTTACCACCGGATTGTGTGGAGCAATAATCAACAAGCTTATGTTTATCTGACTGCCATTGTCCGAAGTTATCGTTCACATATATAACCGGAATGTTTTCTTTTTTTGCTCGTTTTTTTAATTCCAGAATCTTATCGGCTATCGGTGCAGACGTTTTTAACAAAAGTGGCGCCTCAGGAAAATTAAAGTCGTTGATCACGTCAATAATAAGCAGAGCGACAGGTATTTTATTGTTCTCGTGTTGATGTTGTTTTTCCATAACGAATCCTCTCTTTTCGTTTAAGCATATTTAATAAAAAGTCATTCTTATCTATATAAAGGAAGTAATGAATTTGATCTATACAACCATTCCTTTCTTTATTATTAGCAAAACCTCTTGTATAATCTCTTACAACTAAAACTTTGGAGCGAAAATGATGGAGATCTTAGAAAAAGATGAATTTTACATGGGGCTTGCTTTAGAAGAAGCACAAAAAGCAGCGGATATCGGCGAGGTTCCCATTGGGGCTATTTTAGTCATAGAGGATGAGATTGTCGCAACAGCCCATAATCTGCGTGAAGCCGAACAAAGAGCGATTGCTCATGCAGAGCTTCTAGCCATTGATCAAGCGTGTAGAGATAAGGAAGCGTGGCGACTCGAAGGAGCAACACTATACGTAACGCTAGAACCATGTGCGATGTGCTCAGGTGCGATTGTCCTCTCAAGAGTAAGCCGTGTGGTGTACGGAGCAGCTGATCCTAAAGGAGGCTGTGCGGGAACGTTAATGAATCTTTTACAAGAAGAACGCTTTAACCACCAATGTGAGGTTGTAGCAGGTGTAAAGAGTGAAGCGTGCGGTCAAATTCTTTCAAGTTTTTTCAAAAAACTACGTGATCGTAAAAGGAAGGAAAAGGAAGAGCGAAGAAAGGAGCTTTAGTGCTCCTGCGGTTGATTTTTTTAAAAGGACATAGTATACTAAATCTTGCACATTTAGTTGTGCATCTAACAATGTTATACACTTTGTCGCGCTAGATGGGGAGGTAGCGGTGCCCTGTACTCGCAATCCGCTGTAGCGAGGTTGAATTCCTCTCCTCGGCTAGTTCAACGTATGGTCTGACGGACGTAAGTGGTGTTGATGTCCGGGTCCTGCGCAACGGAGACCCATGAACCCTGTCAGGTCCGGAAGGAAGCAGCAGTAAGTGGACCACTTCGTGTGCCGTGGGGCAACCTGGACTGAGCTAACTGCGTTTGTACGCATAGGTTGACTATTCCAAAGAGAGGTGCGCGGCATTCTAATATATAAACAATAACTCACCCTTGTTTCAGGGGTGAGTTTTTTGTAATGTTTCAGTATAATATAGAAAGAATGAATGGATATAAAGGAGGCAAAGGGATGAGTTATCAAGCGCTCTACCGCGTATGGAGGCCACAGAGCTTTGAAGATATGGTCGGGCAGGAACACATTACAAAAACAATTCAAAATGCCTTGATGCAGGACAAGCTTTCCCATGCCTACCTGTTTTCAGGACCACGAGGAACGGGTAAAACAAGTGCGGCAAAGATCATTGCCAAAGCTGTTAACTGTGAACGGGCTCCAGTATCTGAGCCATGTAATGAATGTGACGCTTGTAGAGGAATCACGAACGGCTCGATATCTGATGTACTAGAGATCGATGCTGCCTCTAATACAGGTGTGGATGATATAAGAGATATTAGGGACAAAGTAAAGTTTGCGCCGTCCTCTGTTATGTACAAAGTCTATATCATAGATGAAGTACATATGCTTTCAACTGGTGCGTTTAACGCTTTGTTAAAAACATTAGAAGAACCGCCAAGCCATGTTATTTTTATTCTGGCAACAACAGAGCCACATAAGATTCCGGCAACGATCGTTTCCCGATGTCAGCGGTTTGATTTTAAACGGATTTCTTCACAGTCTATTATCGGTCGAATGAGACAGATCGTCGACGCTAACGGTACCGAAGTTGATGAAGAAGCCCTTCAACTGCTAGCCAGAGCAGCAGAAGGCGGAATGCGTGACGCATTAAGTCTCCTCGACCAAGCGATCTCCTACAGTGATGAAAAAGTAAGAGTGGAAGATGTTTTGTCGGTAACCGGCTCAGCCTCACAAAAACATCTTTCTGAGATGGCAGAAGCCTTTTTAGAAAAAGATGTTTCAAAAGCTCTTACATTATCTACAGAACTTTTACATGAAGGAAAAGATCCTGTTCGCTTTTTAGGAGACCTTATCTACTATTATAGAGATATGCTTCTATACAAAACGGCACCTCAATTAGAAGAGCTGTTAGAACGGGTCTCAACGGACGAAGACTTTGCACGATTAGCAGAGGCTACAGATGCAGAAGACATCTATTCGATCATCGGTCAGTTAAATGCTGCACATCAAGAGATGAAATGGACGAACCATCCTAAGATTTTCTTAGAGACAACCTTCATCAAGATTTGTTATCAAAAGCAAGAAGGGATCTCCTCTCAAGCAGGGAATCCTTCTGTTGAACCGTTAATGCAAAGAATTGAGCAATTAGAACAAGAACTAAAAAAGATGAAAGAAGGCGGTTGGTCAACTAACGGATCATCCTCCCAGACCGAAGCAGAAGCTCCAAGAGAGAAACGTGTGATAAGAGGACAAGGTGGCGCATCACAAACGCAAGTGAAAGAGATGCTCAAAAAAGCAAAAAAACCAAACCTTGTTCAGCTTAAAGGGATGTGGGGAGAGATCTTAGATAAGATTCGTTCTGAAAAAGTAAGTGCATATGCCCTTCTTTCAGGTGCAGAGCCGGTAGCTTGCTCAGATCAAATCTTTTTGCTGGCATTTCAGCATGAAATCCACCGTCAGATGGCATCTCAAGAGAACAACAGAAGCTATGTTGAAAGCGCAGTTTATAGTACAATAGGAAAGAACCTGTCCATGCTATCCATATTGGATCCAGAATGGCAGAAACTAAAAGCTGATTTCATTAAAGAACAACAGCAAGGCCAGCCATCTTCTGAAGAAAAAGAAAAAACAGAAGACCCTCTCATCGCGGAGGCGATCAAATTAGTTGGCGATGATTTAATTGAGATAAAAGAAGAGGAAGAATAAAAGGAGGAATTGTACGATGATGAAAGGCAACATGAACAATATGATGAAACAAATGCAAAAAATGCAGCGTGACATGGCAAAAGCTCAAGAGGAACTAAAAGATAAAGTGATCGAAGGTACAGCTGGCGGCGGTATGGTTACTGTTAAAGCGAATGGTCACAAAGAGATCATCGACATTATCATCAAAGAAGAAGTGGTAGATCCAGATGATATCGATATGCTTCAAGACCTTGTACTAGCGGCTACGAACGATGCACTTAAGAAAGTTGACGAACTCGTATCACAAGACATGGGCAAATTCACAAAAGGACTCAACATTCCTGGAATGTTCTAGGAATATGATATGCATTATCCTGAACCGATCTCAAAACTGATTGAAAGCTTTATGAAATTGCCGGGCATCGGACCGAAAACGGCGGTTCGCCTGGCATTTTTCGTATTGGAGATGAAAGAAGATGACGTGCTTGATTTTGGACGAGCACTCGTTAACGCGAAACGTCAGCTCATCTATTGTTCCAACTGCTTTCATATTACTGACCGTGATCCTTGTATGATCTGCGATGATTCAAGCAGAGACCGAACGACGATCTGTGTTGTCCACGATTCCAAGGATGTTATTGCGATGGAAAAAATGAAAGAATACCGCGGACTCTATCATGTACTTCACGGTGCCATCTCACCAATGGACGGCGTAGGACCAGAAGATATTAAAGTTGCAGAACTATTGAAGCGTCTAACAGATGAAGGCATTCAAGAAATTATCATGGCTACTGATCCGAACATTGAAGGAGAAGCCACTGCCATGTATATCGCAAGACTTCTAAAACCAACGGGTATCAAGATTACTCGTATTGCCCATGGCCTACCTGTAGGCGGAGACTTGGAGTATGCGGATGAAGTAACGCTATCCAAAGCGCTTGAAGGAAGAAGAGAAATCTAACTAAAGGGGTTGCTTGCATGTTTTTTTCCCGAAAAGGGCGATTGAAGCGATCCGGAGATGAAGAGCTGCTTCAAAGTCTTGATGAGCTAAAGATAGACTGGATGCACCAAAAAGAGATGGTGGAACGCAGTGTCGAGCCATCAGAAGAGGTTATCTTTAAGCTTCAACTAGCAGAATCAAAATACTTCTTCTTATTAAAAGAAGCGAAAAAAAGAAACGTCACGACCAGCAAGTTAAAATAACTGCTGGTCTTTTTTTTGGACAACTCCCATACAATGACTAGTAAATAACTTTGATGTTGTATAGGGGGAATATAGAATGGAGCCAATAACGGTAATCGCTATTCTTGGAACTATCATCTTTGTTCTGCTTCTAGTAGGTGCTCCAATGCGGCCAATACGCTGGATCGGATTCGGTATTACACGCTTTTGTATTGGTGCACTATTGCTTTTCTTATTAAATGCCATCGGAAACTCATATGACATTCATATTCCGATCAATGCGTTTACCGCTCTGATCTCAGGAATTGCTGGACTACCCGGCATAGCTTCCCTAGTAGCTATCGAATTCTTCATCTTGAACTAGGGGATTTACAAGTATTCATAAACCAAGGTTTAGAGAGCGATAATCAGCTTTCTAAACCTTTTTTCATTTATTTAAAGTAATTTCAAAATAGCTATTGACCTTAAATCACAATACGTGGTATATTATTTCTTGTCGCCGCAACACATGAAACATTGTTGCAGGCGGGAAACAAATTTTAAAAAACGGTTGACTTCTTCTTATAAAGATGTTATCCTAATAAAGTCGCTAAAACGAGCGGCTAACAAACAGTTCTTTGAAAACTGAACAAAAGAAATAGGTAAGGAATTAAGAATTAATTCCGTC
>NZ_VDZU01000006.1 GCF_007673525.1 Fictibacillus phosphorivorans | reverse complement strand
ACTGACGGAATTAATTCTTAATTCCTTACCTATTTCTTTTGTTCAGTTTTCAAAGAACTTTTTTCTTTATCGCGTCACTCTCTTAAAGCAGCGACAAAAACTATCTTACCACATATCTTCTTTCGAAGCAACAACTTTTTTAAAAGTTTATGTTTGTTTTTGTCGAACGTTATGTAAGAAAAGCAACAACGTTTATTACTATATCAGCGATACGGCCGACCGTCAACGCTTTTTTAAAGATTTTATTAAAAAACCTCTTTTCATGTCGAAAAGAGGTTTGCTCGCTATAAAGAATACTTCTCTAAAAGGTCGTTTTTCGTCTTCCATACTTGAACGGATAGATCGACAAAATACTCTTGTGGGTTCAATCTTCGTAAGTGCTGAGGCCAAAACAATCCAAGCTGCTCTTGATGATAGCGCCGGATTTCTTCTAGATTCGGAAGGTCATAGACAAGCTTTCCTTCTATATAAACCGGCTGTAGCAATTCTTCGGCAGTAAAAGAAGAAACCACTTTGCTTTTGTATGTGTGCACCGGATCGAAAAGTTTTAAATCTTTTTCAGGAAGTATCTCATCATCCATCGCTATGTAATCCGCTTCAGCTTTTCCTTTTGAATTAATAATGCGGTAGACCTTTTTATATCCAGGTGTTGTGATTTTCTCTACATTAGA
This sequence comes from Fictibacillus phosphorivorans, assembly GCF_007673525.1. GTDB lineage: Bacteria > Bacillota > Bacilli > Bacillales > Fictibacillaceae > Fictibacillus > Fictibacillus phosphorivorans_C. Next base: position 54,789 of record NZ_VDZU01000006.1, on the reverse strand, counting down.
TGATATTTTGATCGTTGGTACGAATTCTCCGTTTTCATATTTAGCTACAACTTTATAAACACCTCCGAGTGCAGGCTGATCTGATGCGGTTATCAGCTGCGTCCCAATTCCCCAAGAAGTGATTGTTGCACCTTGTGCTTTTAAATCTGAGATCACATCGTCGTCTAAGTCGTTACTCGCTACGATTTCAACATCTGTGAGGCCCGCTTTGTCTAACATTTTACGAGCTTGAATGGATAGGTACGCGAGATCACCGCTATCCAGACGAATACCTTTAAGTGATTTACCCGCCGCTTTCATCTTCAACCCAACTTCTATCGCGTTAGGAATTCCACTTTTTAATGTATTATACGTATCTACAAGTAGGACGCTTTGATTGGGCAGAACTTCCGCAAACCGTTCAAACGCTTCTTCTTCTGAATCATGATCCTGAACCCACGCGTGTGCATGAGTTCCTTTTGTAGGAATGCCAAAGAGTTTTCCAGCGCGCATATTTGATGTTGCATCAAAGCCTGCAATGTATGCGGCACGCGCTCCCCATATTGCGGCATCGGCTTCTTGGGCGCGGCGCGTTCCAAACTCCATTAACTGATCATCAGGAGTGACATAACGAATGCGGGCTGCTTTCGTTGCGATCAATGTTTGGTAGTTCATGAAATTAAGAAGTGCTGTCTCTAACAAGTGTGCTTCAAACACACGACATTTGATACGAATTAACGGCTCATTCGGAAAAACGACCGTTCCTTCTTTTACAGAGAATAACTCTCCCGAAAAATTAAAGTTCTTTAACTCCTCCAAGAAAGGTTCCTCATAGTGTTCTTCTTGTGTTCTTAAGTAGTCGATATCTTCCTCTGTAAAATGAAGATGCTCCAAATAACGAATGATCCGCTCAAGCCCCGCAAATACGGCATAGCCGCTTTTAAACGGATTCTTTCGAAAGAATGCTTCAAATACGCGAATGTTGTTGTGCGTTCCGTTTTTCCAATGGGCGTACATCATATTAATTTGATACTTATCTGTATGTAATGCTAAATCTTCATAGCTCATGAATGTGTCCCGCCTTTCTCTCTCTTCATTTTTCTCTATTTGTGTGGTTGTTAAACATGGTAAAAGGCCCGATAAGAATATCGGGCTAACACTAAATTATATTATTGTGTTCTAGCTTCCTCCGCATAATCTTGGATCACCTTTACAGCACGATCTCTTTCTGCTGTTAGAGCTTCCTTCTTAGTCTCGTGTTTTTCTTTCGCATATTCCATGAGTTTTTCATTTCTTTCCCGTATCAGTTCATCCAACTTATTTATTTCTTCATCTTTAAGTTTTGCCTGATCTCTCAGATTCATCTTTACGTCTTGGAATAGAGACTGCTCATCTCTTATACTATCAATGACTGTATCTGTGTAAATTTTACCGAGGTCCATAAACTTGTTTGAACTACTCCAGTTGATATCATTAATATCCATTGAAGAATCCCAATTAATTCGTGTATTGTGCATCGCTTTCGACCAGTTGGAATCTACTTCATCAAACAATTCTTTTTGAGAAGAAACTGATTGGAATTTACCTCCACCCGCTTCTGCTACTGCTTTAAGTTGTTGCTGACCTTCGTTATCGACATCAAAGCCAATGATGTTTACTTCTGCCTTGATGTTCGACTCGTGTAACTTTTTCGCTGCTTCTACAGGATTTCCGTCACACGTCTCAATTCCATCACTCACAATATAAATGACGTTATTTCCTTCTTTTCCTTGTAGATCCTTTTCAGCTGCTTCAATGGAAGCTGCGAGCGGTGTCCAACCTGTTGGCTTAAACTTAGAGAGAGATTGTTGGAAAGTTCCTTCATTATATGCGCCTAAAGGGTACATAACTTCCGTACTTTCACATGAAACCTTCTTGTCTTTATCATCGTTACTTCCTTTATGTCCATAAACACGCAGCATGACGTTCGCGTCATCAGGCAATCTACCTGCAAACTTCTTCAACGCTTCCTTTGCCGCCGTCATCTTATCCGTTCCTGAAACTTTTCCTGCCATGCTACCGCTTGCATCTAAAAGAATGGCTACATTAAGAGGACCTTCCTTTTTTTCCTCTCCATTTTCACTTTCTTCTTTATACTTTTCATACGCCTCTACTTCTTCAAACGAAATGTCAAAGTCCTCTAACTCCTGAAATCCCGGCTGATGATCTGCCGAGAACCCAGCAACGATTCGGTTATAGGCTTCCTCAGCCTTCATACCTTTAGGATAGTTCTTTGTGATTTTATTAATCTCTTGACCAAGAGCATCACCTTCAAGGTCCTTTACCTTTTCGTTATACTTACCTACACCCTGTTTCACCATCTCTTCAGGATCAGTCGGCGCTTTTTCAACCGTCTCTTTTCTAGGTTCTTTTTTCTTTGGTTCTGTTTCTGATGCTGTTTTTTCACTTGAGCATGCGGTTAATAGAAGAATAAATAATAAAATTAGAGATAACGTTACACTAGATAAACGATTCATTTTTCTCTCCTTTTTCTTGATCAACATTCCTTAAGCTCTCATCTCTTCTTTTTCTCTTATCTTCTGAATATGGTTATGCTTCATAGCCGGCAGTGCCAGGATCACTGGAATAATAAAGAACGGAAATGATTCTTCTCCTATAAAAAAGAGTATCAAACTTAACGGTGCGACTAGCCCGTAGATTAATAGATATAGAAGAAAATAAACACGTCTCCATCGCTTTTCTTTTTTGGACATACCGCACCTCATTTTTTAAGATTAAAACTCAATTTCTTTTTTCGTATGTGTTTTCTGAAACTCCGCTGGCTTTGGATCAAAGTATTCCATGGTGAACTTTGGAACGAACTTGTTGTTCTGTAGGTAACCTGAACCCCATGTTGGGTCCATCGTTAACCAGCGTCCGTCGACCTTTGTCTCCACCCACGCATGATTTTGCCCAGCAAACCCTGTTACCATTTGCGCTTCCATACCACTTGCACGTAATAGAGCAATCGCTAAATACGCAAAGTCCTGACAAACGCCTTCTTTCTCTTCCAACGTTTTTACCGCACTGTCGTCAAACTCAAATGTTCGATTGTTTAGCTTGTCTACGTCATAGCTCACATTTTTTGCAACATACTCGTAAACCGCTAGCGCTTTTTCTTTATCAGTCTTTTTATTTTTTGTCAGTTGCTGAGCTAGATTCGTAATCTCAGTTGCATCCGACTGAATACCTCTAGATGGTAAGGTAAATCGTTGATCACTCGTGTTTGTATTCTCAACCGAGAAATTTGCTACACCAACAAAGAACTGCATATATCCATTCGTCTTATTAAATTCAGGTGCCATAACGGATACATCGTATTTCCCTGGTCCAAAACGGAGGAAAAACTCTCCCTCAAATTTATTGTTCTTAACCGGGATCGCGTACATCGCTTTTAGATCGTCTTTCTCTGTCTGAACGAAAACGACATTCGTCTTGTTCGCATCCTCACCTTTTGGATTAATTTTCCCTTTAATCTTGTATGTTAGATCCGCTTTTTCACCGCCTACTTCTGGCGTCTCAAGTTTGAAGCCTTTTTCTTCGTAAGCGGAGGAATATTTCACAGGTTCAAAGGATTCACCAGATAAATTCTTCACATATAAGTGAGCCGCGTCCGTAAAAAAGTTTGTCGATCCTTCTTTAGGCGTCATGATCTGTACCTCATGAACACCCGCGCCATAATAGAGAGGGATTTTATGTGCAAACTTTCCATTCTCAACCGGAACCATAATTTTAGTAGATTCACTTTCTTTCTTAAGCTCAACCATAAGCTGCTCTACGCTCGAATCAGCAACTTCACCCGTAAGCTCGAAAGAACCATTCCTTTCCATATACCCATTTATGGAATTTTTTAACTTTAAATCATATTGAAATGCGTTCTTCGTATAAGCAATATCTCTCTTAATCTCAGGATTCACGTTCTCTACATCAAATGAGGCAATGTCGTAATAGTAGTCTTCAGCCGTATCGCTCGGCACACTCACTTTGACAGAATAATTCCCCTTCCCATTAAACAACTGAACCTTTTGTTCAAACTTGCCTTCCTTTAAAGGAGCGTAATAACTGAACTCTCGACCGTTTGGCCCTTCTTGATCACTCCTCACCTTAATCCATACATGATCTGACTTGAAGCTGTTATACTTTTTCGCCTTACCTTTAATGAGTACCGTCGAGTTTGCCGTAAACTCTTTGTACTTAGGGCTAGATAACGTCGCTTCCACTTCTTCTGCGTATGGAAGAAGTTCTAGTTTCTCTAATTTGTCCTCTTTATTTGCTTCCTCAGCGAGGGTTGTATACTTATCTTTTTTCGCTTCTTGTTCAGGTTTGGCAGAAGGTTTTTGGTCTGATGTGCAGGCGGTTAGTGTCAAAACCATGAGAAGAAGAAGAGAATTGGTTAGTTTGTTTTTCATTTAATAATCTCCTTTGATTATTTTTCAAAAAGAAAGAGATGGGGTTTCCATCTCTTATGCAAATTCTATAGGATAATAATTAATACGGAATATTTTTGTGAATGTTCCTACATTTCTCACTTAATAACTATAAACTTATATCCTTTTCACGAATGCTGTTTATTTGATTTTTCTTCATGTAAGCCAAAATAAAGTGGTAATTCTTCTACCGTACCTTCACACATAAAATGAAAACTGTTAAGAACTAGACTGTTTATTTTCTTCAAGCCTCTTTAATTCTTCTTGAACTTTTTTTAGGTTGTCTTCATTTAAAGACTCCAACTGCTTTTTATTGTCTCGTCTATATTGCTTCATTCTTTCAAAACGTTCTATTCGTTTATCATCTAAATATCTCCAACTCTTTCTACTAATTTCCCCCTCATCCCTTAAATATCTGATGGTATATCGATAATTATTATTTTCTCTTAAATATGCTTCAGCAAAGTCATTAGAGAAGGAGAGAATTTCAAATTCTTGATCAAAAAACTGACTCTTGGCTTCCCTGTTCGCACTGTCTTTCCATTCTTCCCAAGACTCTGCCATTTTTTTTGCTTTATCAAGTTGCTCAGTTAATTGTTCCCCATTGTTAACAGAGGAGTAAGTCCCTTTTGATGCATCAGCAATTTGCATAAGCTGTTTTTGTCCTTCATGATCAATATCAAAACCAAGAATGTTTACAATCGGCTGAATATTTGAATCAGCAAGTATTTTTCCTGCATACACAGGGTCATCATCACAAGTTGCAATCCCATCACTCACCAGATATATAATGTTGGTACTTGTTTTACTATCATACTTACTCAAGTCTTTTTAAGATTCCTTTAACGCTAAGGCAATAGGAGTCCAACCTGCTGGCTGAAACTTGTCTAGTGATGCACTAAAGCTCTCATTATTATACTTTTGCATAGAATAAACCAACTCAGAGCTACCGCATGAAAGTACTTTATCTCCGTCACTTCCGCTTCCATTATGCCCGTACACGCGTAGCGCAACATTTGCATCTTCAGGCAGGTTAGAAGCAAAATCTTTAATCGATTCTTTTGCAAGATCCATTTTGGTTTTATTACCTATTTTCCCACCCATACTTCCACTTGCATCTAAGATAATTTCAACATTCAAATTCTCTTTAAAATGATATCTTTCATCTTCCAGTTCTGGATTCCCAAAAGATTGTACTTTAATATCCTCTAAAACTTTATCTGGACTTGGATAATCTTCATGATATAGAGCAACCATGTTTGCCCAATATTTATCCAATACTTCTTCACTCGTATTATCTGTGAGTTTCGGAAACTCGTTAAATGTCTTAAGTACCCTTTTTTTTTCTTCATCTGAAGCTCTAAAATTAAGTCCAGCAAACCTTCCGACTGGATAATTCAAAACTTCATCTAAGCTTTTAGACGGTTCTGGAACATCTTTTAATTTATTGATCTCTTTTTTATTTCTTTGATCCATTGTGCTTTTTTCTTCATTACTCTTTGAACTATCCTGTTGGCGTTCAGTTTCTTCTTTATTGCTACATGCTATTAGTATGATAGAAAATGTGGTTAAAATTAGAAAGAGAACAATTTTTTATTCATAAGCGCTATTACTCCACTCCTATATAATACTAATCATCTTCATATACCATCGTACATCATACTTTTATATACTATGATCTTTTTCACGAATACTGTTTATATGATTTTTCTTCATCATAGGCAGACCTAAAGCGATACCCAACATCGCATACGGAAACCCTTCATTTCCGCCTAACCACATGAAGAGATTATAAGGAACATAAATACCATATATAAAGATGTACATCATCATATAGAAACGACGCCATTTCTTTTCACTTTTTGACATCAAATTCCCCCTAGCGAATATTCTCTAATTAAGTTTGTATTTCTCGTTTATATCCTGCTTCATTTGTTCAAACGTTTTTTCGTTCATGGAATTTAAATAATTTTCTACTTCTAGACCTGACTTCTCAATAAACTCATTTAATTTCTCTTCTTTATCTTTTAAAATCTCTCTTTGCTCTCTCGTTATATAATCCTCATTCGAAAGATAGGTAATTGAGCCACTAATATTATTAGATAGCTTCGTTTTTTTACTGTCCCATTCATTGGTAAAACCAAGAGCCTCAAAATAACGTTCTACTTTTATGGCATCCGCTTCTCTTAGTGAATCTTTCTTCCACTGCTCCCAGCGTTTTGCTATTTCTTCAACTCGCTTAAATTCTTCCTTTAACTGAGTTTGATCGTTAATATCTGTATAGATTCCACCAGCTGCGGCAGCTACATCCTTTAATTGTTTTTGCCCTTCTCCATCAACATTAAAGCCGATAACGTTAACGATCGGGGAAATATTAGAATCTACTAATTTCTTGGCTGCTTCAACAGGATCTCCATCACATGTTTCAATACCGTCACTCACTAGGAATACAATATTGTTATTCTTTTCTGCAGGATATTTCGCTAAATCTTTTTGTGCCTCTTCTAACGCTAATGTGATTGGCGTCCATCCTTTAGGCTGAAATTGATTCAGCGCTTTATCAAACTCAGTCGAATTATAAGATGCTATAGGATAGACTAAATCTGAGCTTCCGCATGACAGTTTTTTATCAGAGTCCGATCCACTCCCTTTATGACCATATACTCGTAATCCCACATTTGCTTTATCAGGTAAAGATTGTACGAAGGTATCAATAGCATCTTTGGCTAATTCCATTTGGGTTTTACCTTTCACCTTCTTACCCATAGAACCGCTTGCATCTAAGATAATTTCCACATTATAATTTTCTTTAAATTGAAATTTAGGATCTTCAATATCGGGGCTACCGAACGAATATAATTTCCACTTGTCAACAAGAGTAGCCGGGTCTGTAAAGCCATTCCAATAGAGGGCTACAAGGTTATTGAAATACAAATCTAGCGTTTCTTCATTCGCTTCCTCATCCAGTTTAGGCATGTCTTTTAAAAGCTCTTCCTTCACACCACTCGTAGTATCATATACTTCTTTTCCAGCAAATTTTCCGTTTGGATATGCAAAAATCTCATTAATAGAAGTAGGAGCTGGTGGAATTCCCTTTTTTAATTTACTATCAGATTCTTTCGTTTCAGGCTTACTTTCTTTTTTAGTTTCTTCCTTATCTTCCTTTTTAGAATCTGCAGGTTTATTCGCTTCTTCTGAGTTAGAGCATCCTGTGAATAGAGTTAGTAAAAGGAATAGAAACAATAGTGTTTTCAAGTTTCTAAAACTCATTTAATACCATACCTCTCCTGTTTATACATACTTCTTTGTTACATAATTTCGGCTGAAAATCTGAACAACTCACTATTTATGATGAAAATTCCGAAGACCTTTCTCATTTATTGTCCTGATACTCATTTCCTACAAAAATCAAATTACAACAAAATCTAATATGTAAAATCTTTTGAATTTTTTCTATGGCAAAACTATCACAGAAATTCTTAAGGCGTCAACCTTCTAAATCCTTGCTACATAAAGGCTTATTGAACTTATCCACAACCTTCTTACTACCTTTGGCAATGTTCGACTTTTTCCGACACCTCCCCGAAAAATTCCTACTAGGAATATCCTCACGTTATATATACATAAATATCCATTTTTACATTTGTTTTTACCTCTAATATTAAAAATATAAACCTGAAAATCACTAAATAAGCGCTTTTAACGATCAGAAGTAGATAAATTCACTTAGGTAAAAAGAATTAAAATAAAAAAACACCTAAACCAACGTTTGGGTGTTTTCAAAATTCTTTTCTCTATTTCTTTAACTTTCCTAGCCATCTCCACGAATAGCTATAATGCGTGGTATCATAATTTGTATTTTTAAGCTCTTTTTTCTCTCCAGGTTTTAAAGTAACGGTTTCCGTAACGTGTGTAAAAACTTTCTTTTCTTGTCTATTCTTAACCGTAATCTCGATTTTCCCTTTGTATGTATACTGTTTGTTAAAATTAGCTGCATAAATGTTATAAGCTGTAGACCATCTGCCCTTTTCCGAATTAACGACAACCTCTAAGTTCTTAAAGGATTCATTGTTACGATCTCCTCTTTCGTGATAGGTTTCCTCAAGTGTTTCAAACGCTTGTTTCTTCATATGTTCATCCATTACATCTGAAACTTTCATAATTCCATTCATCGCTAGTAAACATGTTGCTATACACCCAATCGCCCAATAAACACCAGTTCTCGTTCTCCCTAACTTTTTATAGTGAACGAATGAACTAATGGCTAGAATAAGTCCAAATGCAAAAGCTCCTATGTTAAACCAGAACACACCACTTAAATAGTCATTATCCATTTTTGTCCTCACCTTTTTAAAACTTCAATTTAATTAAGTTCACCTTCCCACTCCCAAGAATATGAATCGTACAGACTTCTCCCATCAAAATGATCTATTTGTTTCTTTTCTCCTGGTTTTATAGTAATTTTTTTAGTTGTGTATTCCCCGTCAACTATTTTATTATTGATGATGGTTTTTATATAAACCTTTCCATGAAATGATACCTTTTTATTAAAATTAGCTACATAAATATAATGAGTATCTGGGCCTTTACTTTTATCAGTTTTAAGTGATAATTCCAGGTTAGCAAAAGATTCTTCTTCATTTCCTCTTTCTTCATTGTTTTTTTCCATTTCTGTATATGCAGCTTTTACTCTTTGCTTCTCTGAATAGTTCACGTACAGAATTACTCCATTAAAAAAAATCATAACTCCTATAAAGACAGCTGTTCCCCAGAGTTCAGCTCGAATTTGACTAACTTTTTCTTTCTTCTTCTTTTTGTAATAACCTATTCCAAATATTAATGCTAAGATGAACGCTAGTATATTCGTAAAAATAATTAACCACATTTCCAACAAAACCTCCTAACTTAATCCTCTTCTAAATGTATTCGTAATCCTCTATAACCTTCAAACTACTCTAATTTTCATACCCTACTTACGCTCAATCCAAATCAAAGTTTCGACATAAAAAAAGTTGAGGTCAAAAGATCAACCCCAACAACTCTTCACTATAATAAAATGTCACTAACGCGCCTACCGCTAAATATGGTCCGAACGGGATCGCGGTCTTTCGGTTATATTTCTTCGTTACTAATCCTACGATTGCGATTAAAACGCCGACGATGGACGCGACCATTAATGTCAGATAAGCTCCTTGGAACCCGAGTACGAGCCCTAATGCCCCCATCAGCTTAATGTCTCCACCACCGATTCCGCCTTTAGAGAGAACGGCTAACAACAATAAAAATAAAAATCCGAGCAAACTTCCGACGGCAGCGTCTACCCAGCCTCTAGGTTCAAAGATCGCCTGTAACGCTAGGAACCACAAGAAAAATACGATCAGCACTTTGTCTGAGATAATAAAGTACAACAAGTCGGAAACGGTAATGATGGCGCATAATAAAACGAGTGAACAGGCTAACAACAGCTCGATCGAGAAACCGTATTTTATGTATGAAAAACTATAAAGAGCACCAGTTGCGAGTTCTACCATCGTATATAAAAGGGGGATCCCTTTCTTACATGATTTACACTTTGCACCCGCAGCTAGAAACGAAACAACGGGAAACAGCTCGTACCATTTTAATTGCCTTTCGCAATGGTCACATTGTGAACGTTCTACACCTATTACCTTCATTCCCTTTGGCAGACGGTAGCCGATCACTCCGCCGAACGAGGCTAATACTGCTCCTACTACAAAAAACCAAACAGTCCACATTGCATCCATTTCCCACTTCTCCCTTAATCTTCATCCTGCACACTATTATAATGAAGAAACTTATTTTTTGCATCTCTCTTCCTTAAAGTTATCGGCTATCTTTTTTATATGTTTTCCTGCACATACAAAAAGGAATGCCCAAAAATGGACATTCCTACGAAAGTTTTTCTCTATTCAACTAAGAATACGAAATAGCTGATAAAGACGATGAAGAGAACCCACATGATCGGGTGAACTTCTTTGAAACGTCCTTTTACTGTCATTGTTAGTGGGTACATAACGAATCCTAGTGCGATACCTGTTGCGATGCTGTATGTGAGCGGCATTGCGATTAGGGTTAAGAATGCTGGTACTGCAATTTCTAGACGGTCCCACTTGATCTTGCTTAGTACCGATACCATGAGCACACCTACGATGATCAGTGCTGGTGCTGTTACAGATGGTGTTACGACTACTAATAATGGCGAGAAGAAAAGAGCGAGTAGGAACAATCCACCCGTTACAACAGACGTGAATCCTGTACGTCCACCTGCAGCTACACCTGAAGCTGATTCGATATAAGCTGTTGTTGAAGATGTTCCAAGGATCGCACCAACTGCGATCGCTGATGAATCGGCGAGCAACGCTTTACCTGCACGAGGCAGCTTGTTGTCTTTCATGATTCCGGCTTGTGATGCAACTGCCATCAATGTTCCTGCTGTATCAAAGAAATCAACGATAAAAAACGTTAGAACAACGATCATCATGTCTATGGTGAAAATTTGATCAAAGTGAGAAAACGCTTGTCCGAATGTTGGTGCAAGGCTCGGAATCGCTCCTACGATTTGATCTGGCTTATTGATCAAACCAGCAAAGATACCAACTACAGCTGTGATTACCATTCCGTAGAAAATTCCTCCACGAACGTTTCGGATCATCATTAAAATCGTAATGATGAAACCAAAGATTGCGAGAAGTGTTGGACCTTGTGTTAAGTCACCAAGAGAAACAAGTGTAGCTTCGCTTGGAGCGACGATTCCTGCGTTCTTCAGTCCGATAAATGCGATGAACAGCCCGATACCGGACGCTGCAGCAAACTTCAAATCTTCTGGGATTGCATTTATGATGGTTTCGCGAATTTTAAATAATGTAATAAAAATAAAAATAATACCAGACATCAATACGCCAGCAAGTGCTGTTTGCCACGGGATATCCATGACCAAAACTACTGAGTAAGCGAAGAAAGCGTTTAGTCCCATACCTGGAGCAAGTGCGATCGGATACTTCGCTACGATCCCCATGAAAAGAGTTCCTAGGGCCGCTGCAAGTGCAGTTGCCGTGAACACGGCACCTTTATCCATGCCAGCATCGCCTAATACGGATGGGTTAACGAATAAAATGTAAGCCATCGCAAGGAACGTAGTTAATCCCGCTGTTGCTTCTTTTTTGTAAGAAGTGTTGAACTCCTTGAAACCAAAATACTTTTCCATCTATATATCCCCCTATACCCTGTCTACGTATAAAATCGAAAGCTATTTCTAGTCGCTTTTGGATGAGGTTGATTTCCGTTTCAGGTACTCGCTTTCCGCGGGGCAAGCGGTGAGCCACATTCGTACGTTTCACTTTTAAGTGTCTCACCTGCACGCCTGTCCCGCAGGAGGCTCGCACCTTGCACTACAAACAACTTTCAAAGATGAACTTCATAAAAGCCCTGCGACTAGCAGCAATCTATAGAAAATAACTAACAAAAAGACCCAAGGGACAAGCCCTTGGGTCTGAATACGTAAGAGTTAATGAAACGAGGCCTATGCAAAGAGAGCATGTGCGCCATGTTTCAAAAATCCTTCGTAGTCAGACCATTTACGGCAGTCTGGTAGAAACTTTCGGGCCATATCCCCGAATTTATACGTAGGAAATACATTTAATTTTTAATTACTATTTGAGTATAGGTCGAACTTTGTCGTACGTCAAGCATTTTTACGAATGATTTTATGTTATTTTGCAATAATCGTTCGTGTTTTCGCTTTCAAACCTATTCCCACTCGATCGTTGCTGGTGGCTTAGACGTAATATCGTACACCACGCGGTTGATGTGATCCACTTCGTTTACGATACGTGTAGAGATCTTTTCAAGAACGTCCCAAGGGATACGTGCCCAGTCAGAAGTCATTCCGTCGATTGAAGTTACGGCACGGATACCGATCGTGTAATCGTACGTACGAGCGTCACCCATTACACCAACGCTACGGATGTCAGGGAGGACAGTGAAATATTGCCACACTTCACGCTCTAACCCTGCTTTTGCGATCTCTTCGCGAAGAATGAAATCAGACTCACGAACGATTTCTAACTTTTCTTCTGTAATCGCACCAAGTACACGGATTCCTAGACCAGGGCCTGGGAACGGCTGACGCCAAACAATGTGTTCAGGAATTCCAAGCTCTGTACCTACTTTACGCACTTCATCTTTAAAGAGTGTGTTAAGAGGTTCGATCAATTTGAACTGCATGTCTTCAGGAAGTCCGCCAACGTTATGGTGAGACTTGATCGTTTGTGCAGTTGCTGTACCGCTCTCTACGATATCTGTGTAAAGCGTACCTTGTGCAAGGAACTCGATGCCTTGTAGGTTTGACGCTTCTTCATCAAATACGTAGATAAACTCGTTACCGATGATCTTACGCTTCTTCTCAGGATCAGATACACCTTCAAGCTTGCTTAAGAAACGGTCTTTTGCATCGACTTTGATGATGTTGATGTTGAATCCTTCGCTGAATGTTTTCATAACTTGATCTGCTTCATCTTTACGAAGAAGTCCGTGATCAACGAAAATACATGTTAATTGGTCGCCGATCGCTTTATGAACAAGTACGGCAACAACAGACGAGTCAACGCCACCTGACATCGCGCAGATGACTTTTTTGTCGCCAACAACGTCACGGATCTTTTGAATCTCGTCTTCGATCCAGTTTTCCATCGTCCAGTTACCTTCACATTCACAAACAGATTTTACGAAGTTATCAAGAAACTCGATACCATACTCTGAATGACGAACTTCTGGGTGGAATTGTACGCCGTAAAGTTTACGAGATACATCACTCATTGCAGCTACAGGACAAGAAAGACTTGTTGCGTCCGTTACAAAACCTTCTGGTGGTGCAACAACTAAGTCGCTATGGCTCATCCATACCACTTGTTGCTCTGGAAGATTTTCATAAAGTTTGTTCATGTTCGTTACTGTGATCTCTGCTTTACCATACTCACGGTGGCTCGCGCGCTCTACTTTACCGCCGAAGTGGTAGCTCATCAACTGCATACCATAACAGATGCCGAGCACTGGAATATCCAGATCAAAAATAGCTGGATCACAAGCTGGTGCTCCGTCCGCATAAACAGAGTTAGGTCCACCAGAGAAGATGATTCCTTTTGGGTTCATTTTCTTTATATCTTCCGCCGTTGTCGTGTGCGGATGTAATTCACTGTATACTCCTAAGTCACGGATACGACGTGCAATCAACTGATTATATTGTCCACCGAAATCTAACACAACGATCATTTCACTCATTACGTGCAAATCATTCGTTACGCTCATGTACTTCACCCCATCTATTATTATCAGCTATAGTATCCGTCAGCTTGTCTATCTTTACACTTTCTTTATAAAACAAAAAGAATTCTACCCTTGTTTTCCACATACAAAAACAAAGGCAGAATTCCTTAAAATGTAGCTATAAAGAATCCTGCCTTCATAGTCAGGTCATTTTCGGCAACCCGGTAGAGACTCTCGAACCTTATTATCGAGGATATACGAAGGAGAATAATATCTGACACTATAATCTTAAAGACATTCTAACAATGCCTGTTATAGCGGTCAAGGGCGGATTCTTTTAATTAAATTTTCCCACAATTCTTTATGAAAATCATTCCACAGATCTGACTGCTTTTTCGGACTGAATTGAACACCTTCATAGGCTTTCGCGAGAATTCTCATGTCCTTTGTATCAAGCTCTCTGTCAACATACAAAGCGTATTCTCTCAACGTAAAAGCAGGTCTTCTTTTTATGCCATATACCTTTAATAACCACATCAAGCGTTCGAAGGCTTCTTCAAAGCTATCAGCGCCTTTTTTATGTTTATAGCGCCAGATCGTGTACTGTCGGAGCCATTTTCTGCGGAACAGATAAGCGAGCCCAGCGATTACAACAAAGCTGATTAACAGAATTACAGCTAACGTTCCAACAGATTTCAGGATTGAATCTGAACCTGTTTTTTCTCCTGAAGAAGTGTTTTCCTCCTTGGTTACGTCTTTTTCAGGCTTGTCCGGCTGAGTCGGAACTGGTGCAGCTGGTGTTGAATCTTTTTCTTCGCCTTCAGGCTGGAATGGATTATCGAATCCACGCGTCGGCTCGAATGGAACCCAACCAATTCCTGAAAAATACACTTCTACCCATGAGTGGGCATTTGCGTTTGTAACGGTATATTCACGAAGACCATCATCACCAAGTGCTTCAAAAGTTCCAGGAGTAAAGCCTTTTACCCAGCGCGCAGGTATGCCAACAGAGCGCAGCATTACAACCATCGACGTTGAAAAGTTGTCGCAATACCCTTTTTTCGTTTCAAACAGGAACTGATCGACGTAATCTTCATCGCTCTTTGGAACGGCAACTTCGATCGTGTTATAGCCATAAGCGTTCTTTGCAAAATAGCTTTCGACCGTTTTAACTTTATCGTAGATCGTTGGTTGGTTTACGGTAACATTTTCCGCTAAATCTTTTACCCGCTGCGGCAATGTTTCGGGAAGCTGCAAGTAATTTTCTGTTATATAAACGGGGTATTGATTGTTGGAAGCTTTTAATTGCTCTTCTTTTATTACAGGTAACTGGTAGTCCATCTCGTATTCAGAAAGTTTCTCTTCTCTCCCACCTTGAAAGGTAGAAATCTTCCCGTTTACACCATCTAACTGATAGTTGATATCCGATTCTGCTTTTATATTGGCTAGCTTTCCTGGAATCATTAAAAATGAATATTCTTTTCTTCTCTCCGCTTCGATACGTGCTTTATGGTCTTTCATTTCTAATCCATCTTCCCAGACTCTGGTGTAATTCGTATCGGCTGAAGGATTATCTGCTTCTAAAGCGATCGCCTGAGTCGGAATCTTATTCTCCCACCCTTTACCGGTGTAGAATTCTTTCGTTTCTATCCGCCAATAATGCCTGCCGTTATCATAAGCGGTAAAGATCGGCGTATAGTCGAACTCAAATGGTCCGCCAAGCTGGCTGTCGTTTTCTCCATAACCAATCTTTGCGATCCCAGCGCCTTTTCCTAGACCTTCTTCTCCATCTTTTCCTGACATGTTCTGAAGAAACGGAACAGGATCTGGCCAGATTGGAGATGCTTTTGGTGCCACATACCCTAAAGCTGACGACAAAGCGATGACTCCAGAAAGTGGTGCCACCCACAGGACAGGGAATTTTCCTTTTAAAAGCGAGAAGCCCTGCGTTTCAATAATCTTCATCATTCGTAAAATACCGACTAAAATCAGTCCGATGAAAACGGTACGGATGATCGCGAATTTCCCATCATAAACCGTAAATGTATCAAGTATCGAAATATAAATGACGGTGATTAAGAAAAACAGAAAGATTCTCCGCGTTTGGACGAGCCAATAATGCATCAAATAACTGACGAGCCAGAGTAATATAAAGAACAACAGACTTCGAGAGAGCGACGTCATCTCGTCCCAGTTTTGGTCTGAAAACAGCCCAAGATTGTATTGAATATCTTCAATTAAGAATGGAACCCATTTAAAGGATAAGAAGACATCAAAAAAGTAAAGCGAATGAAGCGCATATAACATCGCTCCCAATTTTACCGGAAATGAGATCCATAACGGTAGCTGAAAATACGTAACGATAAACAAAAAGAGCGTGTACATCACGAAAATTTGGATATCGTTCGTCGTTGTAAGCTCTTTAAGCGGTCTTAACCACTCCCATAAAAGAAGAAAGCCTAAGCCGTACAGAACCAATACGTGTAGCGTTGACGCTTGTTGCTGATTAGATTGAGGCATACGTGCCACCTGCCTTCAGCGATTCGTTAAAGTCAGAGCCAATGATCGGTGTTACAGGCACACCGAACTGCCTGATTCGAGAGATATACGTGAGTTCTTGACTCTTTAGTTTAGTATCAAGCGCTAAGTAAAAGAAAATCACATTCGTTTGCTGTCTAGATGCGATAAGTTCGAGCGTTTTCATCGTGTATTCAGAAAGATTCGGCGATATGATAAGCGCTGTCTTTCCTTCCATATAGCCTGCCATGTATTCCTGCTTCAATCGTTCTTCAAACGGCAGCTTCACGTCTGACTTCACTTTTGCCAGTTCGTGAAGAATCCGCCACTCTTGCTCAACCCCAATATTCATCGGGATTTCTTTTCCAGATAGCGGATGATAACCGATCGAACCACCCTTTGAAATCGCATAGTGAACGATGGATGCGGCAAGTGAAACGCCGCGTTCAAACAGCCAATCCTGCGTGCCGTAACTCTTTTCACAATGATCAAGCACAATTACAAAATCATCGTTCCGCTGCTGTTCGAACACTTTTGTCAGCAGCTTATTCGATCTTGCACTCGCTTTCCAGTGCAGCCAGTTCATTCGGTCGCCAGCGACATAATCACGAACACTGACTGTCGATGTATAGTCGGTAAACGAACGCTTCCCGACTTTTTTCATACCAGATTGCAGCATCTTTCCTGCTTCCCACCGCTCGATACTTTGATATTGTGGGTACACAAAGATCTGATCTTGAACGGAGACACTCGTGCTTTTCAAAACAAAGCCAAAGACATCACCTGTACTGATTTGAATTTGATCGAATTTAAACAACCCACGCGGTGCAGGATTAATCGTATATGAATATTCTAGATGCCTGCGAAACAACGGAAACAACAGGATACGAGACTGGATCTGATGCGTATTGCCCTCGTATCGTGTCTCACGAAGCAGTACCTCTGGCAGCACGTCCTCTAACACAACGTAAAAGAGCGGAAAGTTGCTTCTTCGTTTGATGACGATCGTAACTTCTACTTCTTCGCCTGCCATCAGTTTGTTTTTAGAGATAAATCGCTCAACCTTCAACCTCTGAATCGGATAGAAAGCCATCGTAACGGAATAAAGAACGAGCGGAAGTACGCTGTAAAATAAAAACCAGCTTACGAATCCTCCTTGAAACATGGCAAAAGAGAACGTAACAAGCAGTAAAAAGATGATCCCTGAAAACCCGATCGGCGTTTTATACTTCTCCCGAAATTTATGAAGAAACGCCTTCATTATGCATGCTGTTCCTTATGAATAGGTGCAGGCACGCGGGCCAAAAGCTCATTGATTACTTCTTCAGCTGAGATCCCTTCAAAGCGGGCTTCAGGTTTTAGTAGCACGCGGTGAACAAGAACATACGGTGCTAAGTATTTCACATCATCAGGGATAACAAAATCACGGTTCATGAGCAATGCAAAAGCCTGTGCTGCTTTTAATAAAGCGAGCGAGCCACGCGGACTAACGCCTAGCGCAATGGATTTATGATTACGTGTACGATTAATCAGATCGACGATATATCGCTTGATCGAATCTGATACATAGATGTTCTTAACGGCTTTTTTCAGTTCTGAGATCTCTTCAGGTGAGATGGCTGGTTTAAGGAGGTGGATCGGGTGTTCATTTCCGATTACGTTCAATACGTTAAACTCTTCCTCTGGAGTCGGATACCCCATCGTCAGCTTCATTAAGAAACGGTCAAGCTGTGCTTCTGGAAGTGGATAAGTTCCTTCGTACTCGATCGGGTTTTGGGTGGCCATAACTAAGAACGGATCGGGCAATATATGTGTCTGCCCATCTACGGTCATGCTCATTTCTTCCATTGATTCAAGAAGTGCAGATTGCGTCTTTGGTGACGTACGGTTGATCTCATCAGCAAGGATGATGTTTCCTACAAGAGGACCTGGTCTAAATTCAAAACTCATATCTTTTTGGTTATATATCGATACCCCCGTCATATCAGACGGCAATAAATCAGGTGTGAACTGGATGCGGTTAAAGGTTAGTCCCAGAGATTTTGCGATGGATCGCACCATCATCGTCTTCCCTACTCCTGGTACGTCTTCAAGTAAAACATGTCCCCCTGCTAATAACGAAACAAGTGTTAACTCTGTAACCTTTTTCTTACCTACCATAACTTTTTCTACGTTTGCGATAACCTCTCTAAGTTGAGGATGATATTCAAATGTCTTTTCATTTCTAGCGTTCATGATAGACTCCCCTCTAACATTTCTGTCTCTACATTATTTAATTTTTTCTTTCCTTTAAATATTCTCATCACACAGACGATATTCCTTGTTTTTTTACAAAAAAAGAGAAGATTCGATACAAGTGAACAAATAAAAAAAGATGCACTCTATACAGTGCACCGTAATCGTTCTTTCTAAATATTGTTTTGCGTTCTTAAACTCTAATTTCCCAAGCTTAATAAGCATGCTGTTTTTGTAGATATTTCTCGGGAAATTGTAGAAATATGACGATTGAATGTAGAGGATTGTATTTTGTATCATTATAAAATCCATATCGGGTCACGATATATCTATGTTAAATAATAGCTCCGTTAGGGTTGACCGTATCGCCCCCCGATATACACAAGCTTACTTTCTAAATAAAGAAAGAATCGCTTCCCATTTACTTTTCGGCCGGCTTTGAACTACGATTTCAAGTCGTCTATTAAAATCGTTCTGCAGACGCCATTCTTTGACCTGTTCTTCTCTTAACTTTTGAATTTCCTGTTGCAGAAGTTCACTTTTCTCTTTTTCCTGTTCTAGCAATGCTTCGTATTGTTCTTTCTGTTGATTGGTCAGCTTCTCAATCTTTGCGTTCGTTTTCTGAGCTGCGTTTCCAACATTCGCACTGATCGCATGATGATCTTGCTGAAGCCTCGATACGGTTACTTTAAGCTCTGACATATCGTTTGTCAGCTGAGCATTCATCTCGCGTGTCGCTGCTAATTCATTCGCTAGCATCATTAATACTTCTCTTAATTGGTTCGGGTCTTGTGGAAGGTTCTCATATGTATCGGGTAGCGCTACGTCCGTCTGAACTGTTTCTTTCAGTCTTTCTTTTTGTTGAAGTACAATATCTTTAGCTGTATCGTCTAAAGGCTTGTCTGTATCGCGTAGCGCTATGAGCGATTCAATATCAGATTGAACAAAGATACGGCGATCTCCATCCTTTAAAAACTCGTATCCATTTCGTTCTAAAATTTGTCCATACTTTCGAACAGTAGGTGTTGCGATCCCTACTTCTTCTGCAACTTCCTTGGAGGAGAAAGCTCGTTCATTCGGTTGTATATCACGTCGCATATCGGGCCTCCTTCATTTCTCTTCATCTATTCCTTATATCGCCATGCGATACATATCGTTAAATTCTTCTACTATAGGCATTCGCAATGAACTGTACCAATACGTCTATGCTCTCCTAAATAGATTTCGGCAAATGTATCGATCTCCCCTTCTTTCCTTTTGAGAAACTCGCTCATTCCACTAGTTTATTTTTCTATTTCTTCACCCTACCCAGAAAATAGCTGTTTTCTAAAAGAATAAGGACATATATAATGAAAAAGTGCAATTATTTTTACATTTATTTTTTATGAGAGAGGTTATGTAATGAATACTACTTATTCATCGATACAATCTACTAAAACAAGAATGTTAGTCATCAGCGCACTATTCGTGGCACTGACTCTTGTTGCAACGATGTTCATCAACATTAAGCTTCCAATTGCAGGAAACGGTGGTCTAATCCACTTAGGAAACATTCCTCTATTCGTAGCAGCTTTTGTTTTCGGCAGAAGAACAGGTGCTATTGCAGGTGCTTTTGGGATGGGCTTGTATGATCTATTTTCTCCTTGGACCATTTGGGCACCGTTTACTTTTGTTATCGTTGGTGCAATGGGCTATGTAGCCGGTGTGATTTCGGAAAAAGTACCGGGTAAACGAGTACTCGTCTACTCAATGGCAGTTGTGGTTGCTATGCTTATTAAAGTAGTAGGCTATTATTTTGCAGAAGTTGTGCTTTATGGAAACTGGATTCAGCCGTTCGGATCGATTCCAGGAAACATTCTGCAAGTTGGTATTGCGGGGATTATTGTTATTCCACTCGTAGCACGCATTAAGAAAAGAATTCTTTAGTAACAGAGACCCTGTATCGTATCGGCTTAATTCCTATGCGATATGGGGTTTTTTATTGTTTACCGATGCCCTGAAACCTTTTAAGAATACAAAGCGACTTACCTTAAAACGGATATCAAGAGGTGTGAAGATGAAGAAATCATTTCTTAAATTGTTTTTTATTACATTGAGTATCTTGTTAGCTGGGTGTAGCGTTTATTCTGAAAGTAAAGAGACCGCTCCGAACCTCATCATGCAGGATACCAAAGAGAGGCTTATCGTTACAGGCGAAGTAAAGAGGACTTTTAAAAATAACAAGGCCGTTAGAATTGCTAGAGATGCGATACAGTCTGCTGAAAGAATACCTGGAATTTTAAATGTTTCAAAAAATAATTTAGAGATGACTCTTGTTGATTCGAATGGAAATAAAGAGAACTATTTTCTTTGGTTACGAAAAGAAAGTGATAGTGGCATGATCATGAATGCCGACGATACACATACGGGATATACTCTGAAGCAACTTGACGTTGTTAAATTAAGAAAGCTGTTAAAATTCTAATACAAACAATCTACGAACCAACAAAAACTTCACCATCACACTTCACTCCTCCTGAATGTTAAAATAAAGAATACTTCCCTGTTAGACATATTGAAACTGTCGACTTAAAATCGCAAGAACTTAGGAGTGTATAGAAGCATGAACAAAAAAGATATCGCTCAAATACGAAAACAATTCAAGAAAGAGAACGATCTACTGAAGATCTCCAGCATCTTTAATGTGTATATTACGAAAGAATCAAGCGAGATCTATCATCACGTGAGTCAGCCTTTTGAGATGCTAGATCCTGAACAACAAGAGCTCTTTTTTAATAACTTCAAAAAATTGCTTGGTGGAAATCTCGATGAAAAGTTATTTGAATTAAAGTTTAATAGAAATGCTGAAAATAATAGCCAGCTTATCCTGCATCAGGGATTACTTGCTAGCGATACAGAAGACTGGAAAGAACGCATGCTTCAAATGGTAGGGAAGATGCTCGTAAACCGTCAGTACGAAAAGGATATCGTGATTACCTTCATTAAGGGAGAATACTATAAGCCGACGAAGCGCAAAAATGATGAGGCTGAGATTAGTGAACGAGATGCCGTCTACTCCTTCCCCTTTATTTTGTGCAGCATAAACAATACACAAGAACCGAAGAAAGAACTGCTCTTTGATTATGTGGAAAAAGAGTTCAAGTACAATTTCGTGGTCGATCCTGTTATTAACCTGAACGCGCCGATCGGAGGGTTCCTCTTCCCTTGTTTTAGTGATAATGCAGCAGATGTGAACCACATTCTGTATTCAGCAGGTAAAGTGCATGAACCCGATTATGAATTCATAGTGGACGTTTTAAATGGCGAAGAAATCATGACAGCAAAAGACGATAAGATTGTGTTTGAAGAAATTATCAAAGACGTAACACAAGATCAGTTGAACACGTCTACCCTCTCCAATGTTTATGAAGAAATCAACCGAATGATGGAAGAGAACGAGGAGGAAGAGCATCCACGACTAGACTCCAAGGACGTTGAGCGCGTACTGAAAGCGAGCGGTGTTGAAGATATTAGTGTGGAAAAGGTAGAATCCGCTTTTCAAAAAGTGATTGATGACGATAAGTATGAAATTAAAGCGAGCAGTGTTGTTCCGAAATACAACTCGAAGTCAATTAAGATCGACACAAAGGTAGCTAAAATTTCGATTAGCCCGCAAGATTTAAGGTATGTGAAACAAGTGCAGCTTAGTGGTAAACGTTACCTCATGATTGAAGTTGAGGAAGATACGGTGATTGAAGGGTTTACGATGATTCCAGAGGCTTTTGGCGAGAAGGTTAAGTAGTTAGATTGCCCAATTAATACAACCTAAAAAAAGACTCCTAAGTTTAGGAGTCTTTTTTTAGGTGATAAGTTAAAAATTATTACCAAGAGTTATCTATGAAAGTAAAACCATTATGGCTAACATTAAATTTATCAATAAAGTTGTAAGGTGTAGGTGATGTTGGTTGATAAAAGCTACCAGAACTATTACGAGTTTTGAATGTCTTACCAGCTTTGTAGTAAGAGTACCAAACTAGTTCAGAACAGTAAGTTGAAGCAATATTAGTAGGACCAGAAGTGATTTTGTAAGTAATTTTTTTTCCTTTGAAATAGTATATTGCTTTATTAGCTGCATTCTTTCCTAAAGTGCTTGAACTTGAGCGGACCACCTTGGATTTTTCATATCTTGAATGCCATTGACTTTCTGTCAAAACCGTTGGATAAGGTTCCGATTTCCAACCGGAGGTATGTAAAATGGTAGTATCGGTAATATAAATTCCTGAATGTCCAACTATTCCACTTGAAGAAGTACTGTTGGTGATGATAATATCTCCTGGTTTATTGTTTATAGCTGCTTTTGCAGAGATTCCTGGGAAAGCTGTTACAGACACTAGAACTAAAAATAGCGTCAGAACAACAAGTTTATAAGACTTCATATTTTTTATCTCCTTTACTTTATTGAAAGTATACTGAGTTTACTATACCAGTAAACGATACTACAAGAAGTTATATCATAGAACATAGTAAAAAAATCGCATACTTTATTCTAAACAGTGATTTCCTCATCTAATGATACAAGTTGTTTCGACCATAAATTTTTGTTGTTTTTTTCACTTTCAAGAATCACAGTAGTACCACTAGAAAAAGATTTAACTAATTCATCAGTGAATAGCTCCTTTTTTTGTTTTTTTGTATTCACCAGGAATTTCTAAGAAGTGAGAATTTGCCTTCATAAATAAATAACGATGAAAGAATTTTACAGAGACATAGGTAAAAAAGATAGAAAACATAAGGTAGACTAATAACATTATAGTAGTCATTATTACCTCTGACTTACTAATAAAGTAATGGGCAATGATATAGCCTAAAGGGACCGACCAGGTTAATGCTTTGAAATGCCATGGCATGTCTTTAAATTGTAAAAAATCCGAATTAATAGAACAGTATTTTTTATTTTGAAACCAAATTTGAAACAGAAAAAAAGCTAAGTAAATAATTAATGACATTACAAAAAAATTATTGGAATGGATATTTAATACGATATAAGCAATTTTTTGAACTAAAATAAAATAACATAAAGATCCTACTGCTCCTAAACATCCCACAAAAAGAATAAACTCAAAATGAAGACCTTCAGCTTTTCTAAGTAACATTGTTAAAGCCCAAAGGTTAATTAATAATAAAAAAGGGATAGTTAACCAGAAAGATAATTCATGATAGGGAAACAGCAGAGGTAAAATTATTAATAAGTCTAGCATAACAAAGGTTGATCCAAATACACCGAACTTAACTTGATCAGTATCCGTAAAAGATAAATGTTCAAGTATATGATTAGGCAAATTTTTTCGTTTAATTGAGTTATCTATTTTCAGCATTTTTGACCACCCTATTAGTATGGAGAAATATTTTACCGAACAAGCTTGAGAAAGCTTTTATTCCTTTTTGAACACATTTCTTAGCTTTTTCAGAAAGTGTTTCTTTCTCTTTTCCAAATTTTAAATCTTTCTAGTACTAAGAAACTCCTATAAAAGTCCTTGACCTATTGCGGCGCCAGTTAATGATACTGCTCCCAATCCTTCATCGTCTCCTACAATTTTGGATTTTGATGCACCTCTATTACCATGTTTTCTGAAGTAGTTACCCCAAACCCAAAACAACCTGCTCAACTTTTTAATGTGCTTACCACGGCTGATGTGGGCTTAACATATTTATCTATAGTCTGGATATTCCCTCATTTAGTTTGTGAGTCAATCCAACTTTCAGGGTAGTTTCCACCTTTAATGTTAGCAACAGAGCCATTCTTCACACGATAAGTTTCATATTTTGTTGCGTTTTATTTTAAGAATTAACAAGGCTATGGCAAAGGGTACGTTAAGTGAAAATGGGCAATGACTTCACAACAAAAAATCCCAGGCGACAATATTTACCCCAGATTGCTACTTAATTGTCTTGCATGTCGTTTTCTATTTTCTTACGCAGATGTTTTCCTTCTTCTGAATCATAACCATCATACATAACCTTCTCAATAAAGTTACGGTTAAAAAACACATTGTAATCGGCAGAAATATTACCTTCAGGGTATGGATTACCTTCAGGGTATGGAACCGCTATGTAATCAAATTGTTTTCCCGAACTTACTTGTATTTGATTGTAGCCATAAATCATGACACTTTTCTTCATCTGCTTTAACTTTACGACTGTGCCAATAGGCAAAGGCTTGGATTTATCTAGCTTTTCTTTTACGGAAGTATCTTCTTTCGCATTCGTACATCCTATTAAAAGTAGAACAAATAAAAAGATGATTGACAGTTTGCCTTTATTTTTAGTTCGTAACATTTTCATTGTTCCTTTTTAGTTTTTTGATTTCCAGTTCAACCTTTTCCCTCATGTCCACTTCTTGCGGGGATTCATAGCCAGGGTAGATCACGTCTTCACCCATATTTCTATTAAAGAAAACATTAAATTGCTCCGAGATATTTCCTTCTAGAATTTGGTTTCTTCCATAAATCATAATCAACTTTTTAAAATCCTTCACTTTGATTACTGTCCCAATAGGCAACAACGTTATATTTGTATCAGCCATTTAAATCCACCCTCTTTTTTTTAGAATCGAACGGATAATTAATGCAATTACGCAGGAGCCATATACAAAGATTGCTACAATACTCAATGTTCCTATTTCTCTTTGTAATTCATTTTCAGGCGAATTAACAAATAGGATACTAGCAAACATTAAGGTTCCACTTACCGCCCCCAAAATAGCATACAGAAGTAATCCAAAATTTAAAGCTTTTATAAAATCCTTTTTATTTGTAGGAAACAATGTTAAATCCTCCAACGTAGTTTTGATATTTTATTTGTCTCTGAATTTTATTCCTATCCCTTTACCGAGTGCAGCGTAACTCCTAAAAACATCCACTCCAATGAATGGATCATAATCAAATCCAAAAAAATTCTAACGGTTCGTATCCAAAGAAATTTAATGGTTCTACTTTAACTTCCGTTTTAGTTGCAGAAACTCCTGGCCCCTGCGGATGTGGTATAGCTTTAAATATCCGCTTTTAATTCTCTTGCTCAAGTAAGAAATCAGCCGATACTGGTGATTTATCTGAAGAAAATGTTGATTAAAAAACACCTACTTCTACTTTCACACCTAAATTTTGAACATACAAAAGAGAATTAGTAATTGATTCCCGAGAGAAAGGTACACTAACTTTCGATTCCCCGAATAAAACTTTATGTCCAAGGTTTTTCTTTAAATGTTTGCCTAGATTCTTCTGCAACCCTGCTATGCCAAAGTAAAGTGGATAAGAATCAAGGACCTTCACCAATATTCCCCTATATGTACTTAACTAAGCTTAATTATTAATCCTTGAGAGTGGACTATTTAAATATACATACTCCCTTTATGAAGCTCATGCCCTTTCTTTGCAGTCAATTCCCACAAATAAATAGCTACCTAAATTTACTCATTATTCTATGTTACCGAATGGAACGTGTTGGAAAACATAGGTCTTTCAAACTAATTTAAAATTTAAACTGAAAAACGTGGTAATCATTATGTACTAATACCCCTTTATTATGGAAAAATAAACCTTTTTATCGTGATGAATTTCCTGCAATTAATTAAATAATTATTTGTTTATAGGAGATAGGATACATAGACATTATTTACGGTTAATTTACTTTGCACAATCTTGCTGTCGCAATTGTGCAGTCTCATCACTAATGCTGAAGATCACTTTTTCTGTAGAATATTGCACGAACAAACCTGAACATCTGTTGTCATCAATGCATTTAGTACTTCTTCTTTGTCCTTATGAATAATCAAAAATAAAAAACCCCTCATAAGTTTTATCAACTTATGAGAAGTTTCCGGTAAATCCTTTATGTCTGCAAAATGCTACTAGCATTCCACCTTTTTTAAAACTCACAAACCCTATTAAATGGGTTTTGTGGGCGTTATTACATCATGCCGCCCATTCATTTAATTATTAAACTTAAATAAATATTTGTAAAAAATCATCTGATATTAATATAAAAGCCGAAATTAATGAAATAAAGAGAAACTCTTTCTAAAACATTTGCGGACAATTTTGCGGACATTTTCATGGATAAAATTATTAACAAACCTCTTTAAAAGTAATTACATTTTTTCTTATAAGTGTTCACATAAAAGCCTAGAAATAGGCTTTTTTTGTGTATATCAGACATAGTCAGATAGCTTCGTCTAACTAAAATTAAAAAGTATAATCATTTTTTACTAAAGTACATTAGATTTTTTTGGGGTAGTGACAATAGAGCTTTTCTCTTTAAAAAATGCCGTAAAGAGAACATTTAACCGTTATCACCATGATTACTACATGTCTATACAATGGTGAGCTAATTAAGACGCTTCTTGATTGTACAAAGCTTTTTGAAAAGCAGTAAACGTTTCTTGGATTTTAATTACGCCGCCTAAAACGTCCACCCCATCTGAAATTGAATGATATTTCAACTCCAATAATCGTGGTAATTTTTCTTGATCAAGCTCTTCAAAACCAGTTTCAATATATTTATTTAGTACAAATTCAAGAAAATCTTTTTCCTTATCATCTAAATCCTTTAGGATATTGGACTTTGCTTTGTCTACTCGTTCTTGCCTTGAAATTGGCTTAGTAGCATACGAAACAAATTCAAGTACATCAAACAAATCACTATTTTCAGCGTTTATTAAATTTTGTAATGCGACCAATTCGTCTTTACCATATCCTGCATCAGCAAGTTTCTCTAGCAAAGCTCTTCGGGTTTTAGGATTTGACCATATTTCACGCAGTTCTTCCTCACTTTTAAAAAAATCAGGAAGCGTTCCATATAAGTTCTCTAAGAATTCTTCAGCCGAAATCGGCTTTCCATCCGCATTCCAAAAGCTAGTAGCTACTGTATGTTGGATTTCACGGTCTTTTCCATCTCTAAGTTTAATCTTTATTTTTTTCTTAGTTTCCCCTGGATCTCCTGGATCTCCCGGATCTCCTGGATCTCCTGGATCTCCTGGATTATGCGGATCTCGTGGTTCCCCAGGCTCTCTAGGCTCTGGTTCTACTGGCTCTCCATCCCATTCTGGGTCACTAAAATTTAGATATGCATCGACAAAATCATAAATCGTAAAGAATTCTTTGCCTTCATACAATCTTGTTCCTCGACCTATTATTTGTTTAAATTCGATCATTTGTTTGACTGGCCGCATTAGTACTATATTACGGACATTACGAGCATCAACTCCAGTTGATAGCTTTTTAGAAGTCGTAAGAACGGTTGGAATTGCCTTTTCATTATCTTGAAAATCACGTAAATAAAGTTCTCCTAAAGCTGAATCATCTGCAGTTACACGTACGCAATATAATGAGTCTTTACTCTCACTGTATTGATTAATAAGATCCCTAACAAGTGCTGCATGCGGCTGTGTAGCACAAAAAACAATAGTTTTTTCCTTTTGATTAATTTCAGAGAGAAAGACTTTTACTCGTTTAGCCTCACGTTCTTTTATTTCGATAATTCTATTGAAATCATTTTCAGTATATATTTTCCCTTCTTCTATTTCTCCCTCGAGGACTTCATCGTCTGTTGTATATAAATAATCATCTATAGTTGTTTTAATTCGTTTCACTTTAAAAGGTGTAAGAAATCCATCATTTATTCCTTCTTTTAGAGAGTAAACATATACCGGTTCACCGAAATATTTATAAGTATCAGCATTATGAATTCGCTTGGGTGTAGCAGTTAATCCTAGATGAACTGCGGTGTGGAAATATTCTAAAATGTCTCGCCAACTACTTTCATCTTTAGCTCCACCACGATGACACTCATCAATAATGATAAGATCAAAGTAATCTGGAGGATAATCACCAAAATAAGGTTTGTTATCTTTACCACTCATAAAAGTTTGAAAGATTGTAAAGAAGATGTTGCCGTTTGTAGGAACTCTTCCTTTTTTAACTATTTCTTTAGGATTTATACGGACTAACGCATCTTCCGGAAAAGCTGAAAAAGCATTAAACGCTTGGTCGGCTAATATGTTTCTATCTGCTAAAAATAAGATACGTGGCCTACGTGACCCGTCACGTTGAATATTCCAGCGTGTTTGAAAAAGCTTCCAAGCAATTTGAAAGGCAATGAAAGTTTTCCCTGTACCTGTAGCTAAAGTAAGTAATATTCTAGATTTTTCATCAGCAATTGCTGAAACTGTCTTATTAACGGAAATTTCCTGGTAGTACCTAGGGGTTTTAGTTCCACCTACATCTTCAAAAGGGACCTTATTAAACCTATCTCTCCATTTGTTATGATCAGAGAAAATCTTATTCCATAATTCATCAGGAGTAGGAAAAGAAGCAACTGCTTCTTCGTTTCCATTTTTTATACACATCTCATAAATGTCTCTGCCGTTACAAGAATATGAATAATCTAACCTTAATTTTATTGCATAATTTTTGGCTTGTGCCACTCCTGCTCCTACTTCTAATTCATCACTCTTGGCTTCAATAACTGCTAACTTAATACCTTTATATACAAGTATATAATCAGCTATTAATGGTTTCGCTCTGCCACCAGCTTGTATTTTTCCAGCAGTAATATGAAACTCTCGTAAGACTTTTGAACCTTCAACTAGTCCCCAACCACTTTCTCTTAATTTAGGGTCAATAAGTTCAGCTCTTGTTTCAGCTTCATTCATACTACAACCTCCTTAGAATTCACTGTAAAATGTTTTGTTCATAATTGATTTTTTCAGCTCATCTAAGTTAGTTTGTTTCTTTTGATGAATAGCTTCAAGTTTTCTGGTTTTATGTGAAATTATATCAAGTTTGTCAATAATAAATTGTTGCTCTTCATACGGAGGAATGACCAGTTCGCAATTTAATATATCTGCCTTTCTCAAATTTGTTTGGTTTTCACCATTGTCAAATCCTAAGAAATATTTATTCCTATTAAGTTGATAGTATAAAAATTTATTAATAAACTTATCTGTCCTAATAGCACATATTCGTTGATTTAAACTATATTTGTTATCTTCATCGACCAAAAAACATTTTGCAAGTGCTTTACCATTTGGAACATCACTCATTACCATAGTAATATCTCCCTTAAAGAGAGGAAATAAAGCTTCATTTGTTTTCTTGTAATGTGTCCCATTTGAGGATATAAATTTGGAATTAACTACTATATAATCTCCATTCTCATCTATTATTTTCTCGTGTGCTTTTCCATTAAAAAATGTACATACTTCTTCTAACTTTTTCTTTTCCCATAAACTATTTGTTATATCAAAAGTAGATTGTTCTTCTTTTATTTCACTTAAAATTTTAATAGTCTCATTGTCCATTACTTCTATCTCTTCTAAAATCTCTTCAGGTTGACGAAGAATCAGCTCATTTTCTTTATTAGGATTTTTAACAGACAAATCATAAAACTCGTTGTCGATATCATTTATGTTTACTGTCCATGAATTTATTGAATCTGTCTTTAATTTTTGTAATTCTACAAAATCTAGCAAGTCGTTCTCATTTAGTGGATTTGTTTTACCAAGATTTCTATCCAAATTGAGTTGATAATACCAGATATTTTTAGTAGGAGTACCTTTTTCGAAGAAAAGAACTACAGTCTTTTGTCCTACCCCTGTAAATGTGCCACTAGGCAAATCTAAAACTGTATGCAAATCACAATTTTCTAAAAGTTGTTTTCTTAGATTTATAGAAGCATTATCTACATTTGATAGAAATGTATTCTTAATAACGATACCAGCACGCCCGTTTGCTTTCATTATTTTTATGAAGTGTTGTAGAAATAAAGATGCTGTTTCCCCAGTCTTAATAGGAAAGTTTTGTTGAACCTCGGAACGTTCCTTCCCCCCAAACGGAGGATTTGCTAGGATGATATCATAACGATCTTTTTCTTGAATATCAGCAATATTTTCAGCTAAAGTGTTTGTATGAACAATATTAGGTGCTTCGATGCCATGTAAAATCATATTCATTATTCCGATAATATACGCTAAAGATTTTTTCTCTTTTCCGTAAAATGACTTCTTTTGTAGAATATCCATTTCCTTGGTGCTAATATTTTTACTTGTCTTTAAGTAATCAAATGCTTCGACTAAGAAACCAGCAGACCCAGCAGCACCATCGTAAATCTTATCTCCGATTTTCGGGGCGACTACATTAACAATAGTTTTTATGAGAGGACGTGGCGTGTAATACTCTCCACCGTTTCTTCCTGCATTACCCATGTTTTTAATCTTGTCTTCATATAAATGTGACAACTCATATTTTTCTGCATGTGAACGAAACCTTAGTTGATCTACCAGGTTAATTACCTCTCTAAGGTTATATCCACTCTGAATTTTATTGTTTAGTTCTGAGAATATTTCACCAATTTTATACTCGATAGTGTCAGCATCAGGTGAATCTAATTTAAATCTCTGAAGATATGGAAATAGCTTATTATTCACAAACTCTTTAAGGTCATCTCCAGTCATAGCTCTGTGGTAATCTAATTTACCTTTGTTATCTTTAGGTGCTGCCCATACATCCCATTTATAATCTGATCTGATTATATCCTTGTACGGTTTACCAGAGAGTTCAGCCATAGTACTTTTATCTCTCTCAAGATCATCTAGATACTTTAAAAAAAGAATCCATGAAGTTTGCTCTATGTAATCTAATTGACTACCACAGCCCGCATCTTTCCAAAGTACATCATCTATATTTTTAAAAGTTTGCTCAAACATTTTTGTTATCCTCCGACTTCTCGTGCCACCTATATTTACCAATAACGGCTTGTCTATTTTACTTATTATACAACACTTGTAACAAGACTTTTAAAATTTTTTATTTCAAGCAAGATGCTGATCATAATGAGCTTTATACTTATTAAACTAACACTTGTGATAAGTGCATTGATAGTTGTGAAAATATTATAAAAAATAGAAAGACCACCATTATTTATGGTGGCCTTTTCGAGTTATGTATTGGTATATGTGTCCACAGGACAAAAATCATATCTCTTATAATCTGGTTGATTAAAATGATCATTAGGATGAATTAAATGATGATAATCTACAAATACAGGTGTTAAATGGTTGTTGGTATAATCGTGTATAACTATAAGCCTTAGGTTTTGTGTAACTCCTAACTGCCATAATGAGGGTCCTGCAGCTTTATCACTTTGAAACCTGTTACCATGTATTTGTTCAATGATTCCTAAAACCATATCTATCTTTTCATTAACAACAGGGTGACAATGTCTCCATGAGCCACGGCCTTGGGAGCGTACTATTTCACTCCAGTTATCTTGAATCACTGGAATAATTTTATGAAAAAGCTCGAAGATATAACCTGCAAACATATTTTCATCGCTTAATTTATTCGTGAAACCACCCAATGATACACTTCTTAACCAGTTCTTGTTAGAGAAGTCAAAAGTCAAAGGGGAATCTGACTGATTAGGTTCAGTTTCCCTTTTTAATGGCTTTTTAGGAGTAGGACCTGATTTAAGACGTTTCTTCATCCTACCTTTATCCACTAGTCTACATACTCCACTCTTTGAATATAGTAATTAAAAATTTGCTCATCGCTTATTTCTACATTACATCTTTCAAGTGCGGAATATCCAGATCTGGCATTAAGCCAAGGATCTTCCTGATGTGTAATAGACTCTAACTCATTCCCGTTATACTCTCCATATTCATCCCAAACATCCTCAAGGATTTCCTCTATATCTGCAGAAAATGACGAAACTGGTCCTTCGTATTGTGGAATTTCGTTGTAACCGTACTCCCTGAATGAATCATACACCTCTCTAATTACTGGACCGTGAACCCATGCTTCAAATTTTGCATCAAACAATTTATTATCGAGCTCTGTATTTGAATCGTTTTCCATTGTCAAAGTCCAAGAGTATGCATAATATAATATTTTTTGAAGTTTTTTCGGAGTCATAGCTTCTTTCGAAAGAAACCAATTAATTACATCCTGTAAAGGATATGCCATTTTATACTCCTCCTTCTACTTAAAGTTATTATAATGTACTACACTGTATTACACTTTATAATTCTATAATAAACCAGTTTTTCTATTAAATAAACAAATTTGTTACAGGAAAATCATAAAAAAGGGAACATACATTCCCTTAACTATTAATCTATTGGTCATTAGGGTCTACAAATAATACCTTTAATGAACCGCCGTTCACGCCAGATACCTCTGTTTTATCGGTAAATAACTTTAAATACTTACCTAATAGCTCGTATGCTTTAAGCCGGTCTTTTGTTTGTTCTTCATTATTATCGGCTATGTTCTTTATCCCTTGTAAAATAAAATCAACAGTAATCGCAGCTTTTTCAATACGATATTCCGCCTCTGCATTAATTGCTTTAATAATTTCAGGTTTTTTCAAGTTTTCCTGGCCAATAGCATAAGCAGTTTTTTTGCTGTACCCTGCTCGAATCGCCGCCTGTGTCGCATTATAATCAATCAAGTATTCTTCGATGAATAAGGCTTGTTTAATCGTTAATTTCTCTCCCATGGGGTTATTTACCTCCGTTTCGTAATTTGCCTCTACTGTCCCTTAGCTTTCCGCTTCATGTAATTAAAATAGCGATCTATTTTTGCAAGCACGAAATCAAAATCTTCGCCAGCTTCTAAATGTCTAGTAAAAACTGCTTTAGGCATCCCTGCTTGATACGTTTCAAGCCATCCTTGCCACTGGTTATTAAAGAATTCAATATAAACCGCACTGTTCTTATTCGCAGACCCAATGTAAAGTGTTCCAGTTAAAGCTACGATTAACCCAGCTCTTTTTGCCTTCCGATCTCGGCTTTCATGTTCTGCTAGTTTGATAAGTTCGTTGATTGTAGCCATATATCCCCACATATATTATTGTTACGCCATTAACGTGATTAACTCCATTATTCTAGAAACCTAGCCATTATTTGGCTAGCACGGATTTTCTATCTGCGCCTTTAATACGTTTTTATTACGCCATTTTTTCTTTATGTGCATTAAAAATGACGTAATAAAAGCGTTAATAAAAGCGTTTCTGTTAGGCGTGAAAAACCTGGGCCATAGAGGTATTTTTGATAAAGACGTTAATCTGATTAATGGAGTAAGAGTTAATCAATCAAATCCAGAAGCGTGATCTTTTGTGTGGGCCGTTTCCTTCCAGGTAATCGTACCTTTTCGACCCTTATGAATCCATTTGACAGTAGATCTTCTAGTATGGCGTCTAAATCTTCTTTGGAAAGATTCCTGCTAAAGAATTCCCTGACTTCATTTCTGGTCATCCCGCCCATTTTCATTTCCTTTCGGTGTTTTAATTCATCCAACAATTTTATTGCTTGCGGATGTTCGAGTACTGTTCCGTTACCAAATATATACCGAGCAGATTTGAAGGAATACTGCCATAAGTCAAGCGCTGCTTTCAAGTGTATTACCTTAATGGTATGCGACTGATCCAACAGGGCGTATATACAGGCTAAACGCATGGTCTGAGCTTCTGCACGACTGGTAACGGCTCCGACAATCCCGCCAGTCCCCGTTGATAGAGGTTTGTAAATTTCATGCCACATCTTTTCTCCTTCTTCATCCCGCTTTAACTCTCCAGCAGCAGTACCAAAACGGACAGCCTCACTAATTTTATTAACAAGCGACGATACATCTATTTCATGAAAGGCTCCACCACTAGGTAAGAATTTTGAACGTTTTACCATGAACCACATGAAACGGTTGGCAAGGCCATTCACCAAATCAACGTTAGACATATCTTTCTTTAGCTCGTCCTCTGTGATTTGGCCAAGTATAGAGATATGCGCATTAGTCGCTTGGATTGGACTTCTCGTTAATGTTCTTGGACTCCCGCTATCCCATAACTCTCGAATAATAGGAGATAGCGTGTTTCCTTCTCTTTTAGCTGACCTAAGCGTCTTCCCGAACTCTTCTTCAATAATTAGCATCCGTTTATCACTTATTCCTTCGCTAACAATTTCAATATCGTAACCTACTATTTCTTTCTCGATACCTTTACCTTCTGCAATTGGAACCTTCCTAGTTTCTTCGTCCCTGACTGCATAGATCAACCCTTCCCCGCTCGATAAGCCTGATAGAATGTGGTCCTTTTCCCACTCTGGACTGATGGCTTTGAAAAGCAACCTGATAGGTGCCAGTGAAGTCCCTTTCCTTCCTTTACCTGTAGCACCTACTACGACTGTAAATATCCTAGCCGGATGTTTCCTTCCCCCTGCAACGAAATGAGCAGCATCGCCAATAATGTTGCCATAAGCCGTTAGAAAAGTTACTAAGGTCGCGATAGGATCGGCTTCTGAATGGGGATCTATTGCCTTTACTATTTCTCCTGCAAGCCCATAGAAAGCAGGAGAAACCCTACTTTCATTATTTTCAAACAGTCTGAGTTCAGTAGAAAATTCGCCGTTTTCGTTAATAAAGTCATTGTCCTCATCCGATAAACTATCAGAAATTTCTGCTACTGTTTGTTTATCATATGACAAATCGAAACCTGTTTTGAATATTTGTTCTATCCGTTCTGGAGAAAAGTTTTCTGTCAATATTTCCGCTATATGCCTCATTTTTTTATACCGCCTCCGCCACTGGTATGTCTTTAAAAATAAAATTTTTAATTTCCTCGAGAGCTAGAAACTGTTTAACAGGTTCCGGATCAATCAAACAGTCTAGCCAGTAATCTACCTGATTTTTTTGATGGTAGAGTTCGCCTTTATATTCCATATCTTCTTCAGTTCTAATCGTATATAAATAGTTTGAGATCACTATCTCAAGCTCTTTTAGTTCAAGAATGTATTTTTTTACTTCTTCACGAAAGCGAAATTCTAGTGTTAACGCTCGCTGTTGTTCAATTCTTCTATTGTTCAGTTGATTTACCTGTACTGCATCTAAAGTTCTAAGGCTAAAATCAATAGCTAATGTTCTAATTGCCTCTGAAGTGTTAATGTTCAGCAACATGCGCACAAGGTCAATGACATCTCCCCGCTTAGCTTGGTTACAACCCGCCCAACAACGAAAAGTGTTGGTCACGTTATACACTGTAAAGCTTGGAGAACGATCATCATGGAAAGGACAGCGAATATTAAACTTGTTACGATTTAGCTTAGAATGACTAATGTTCAGCTGAAAATATCTCGTCAGAACATCCTTAATTGAGACTTCATGCTTGATCTGTGCAATAAGCGATTTTTTTGTTATGTTTATGTTATAAGAATTACTTTCAACACCTGTCCTGGCGCTGTGAACGCCAGGTTTTTTGTATTTTTCCATACTAATCACCTCTTAGTTTGATCGTTACTCTGTAACTGAACTGGCCATTTCATAGTTACTAAAAAGGTTTGGTTTTATTTCTTAATGACCAATCGTCAATATATGCTTGTACTTCCTTTCTATTAAAAACCCACTTTTTTCCGACTCTAAGTTTAGGAAAACCTGGATCAATCAAAAAGGTTTTTTCAACGGTTGGCCATGATAGCGAAAGCATTTTGCATAACTGTCTTGAGTCCATTAAAATTGATTGGAATTCAATGCCTTCCAGTTTTTTTTTCACTTCAGCAAGATACAGTTCCTTAAGTTCATTATCATCTAGCATTATTTGTATCATTACCCTGAGTTCCTCCTTATTTGACACCCCTATGGAAATCTTGGTTTACACCACCTTCAAAAAAAATTTCACTCGGTTCTTTGTTCAATACCTTACATAAAGCAGCAATTGTTTTTAAAGTTGGATTACTATACCCCTTCTCTATATCAGAGACTGTTACACGGCTTAACCGTGAACGCCTTGCTAATTCCGAAATTGAGATACCTCTTTCCGTTCTTACCTCTTTTAGGTAGTTGTAACTCATGGTTTACACCTCCTTTTTTAAAGTGTAAATTATAGTTTGCATTTTTGTCAACCATGATTTACACTTAATGCAACAAATCTATTCGAAAGGAGGAAGAAATTATGAGCGAATTCGGGCAATACCTAAAAGAATTACGCGGAAAAAAATCGATAAGAGAAGTTGCAAGAGATGTGGGCATCAGCCACACTTATTTAACTACTCTTGAAAAAGGCTTTGATCCTAGAACTAAAAAACTTAGAAAACCAAATATAGACGTTCTAAAAAGAATAGCATCTTATTATGGTGTACCCACTGCAGATTTAATCAATAGGGCAGGATACAAGTACGAACCATCTGATTTTATTCCAGCCGCTGCACTAATGAAAGTATTGGAAAATTATAAGACCAAAGAAGTTCGTGAGGAATATCCGGTTCAAGCGGATGCACTAATGAGAGTTTTGGATAATTATAAAATCATAAACGATGATAACAACCGTTCAAATGACTTGTATTATCTTCTACAAACAAATGAGGAGCTTTATTTTAAAAACGAAAGATTAACTGATGAAGACAAGAAAAAAATTCTTACTCTTATACACACTTTACTTAATTAAGGAGGCACACCAATAATGGCTCATTTCCGTAAAAGAGGCAAAAAGGGACAAGAAACCTGGACTTACATTATTGATTTAGGATTAGATCCGCTTACAAAAAAACGCCAGCAAGTCTCAAAGGGAGGTTTTGAAAAGAAAAAAGATGCTCAATCGGCTGCAAGGATCATTGAGCTTGAAATAGAAAGAGGTACATTCATTAAAGAATCTGAAATGCCATTTGAAGTTTTTGCGCATGACTGGTTAAAGACTTATGGTATGAATGTGAAAATTAGCACCGTAAGGGCCAGAGAAAAGGAAATGAAACATTTCACTAGTGTTTGGGGACCCTATTCAATTAAAAATCTCACAAAAAAAATGTATAGGGATAGGATTAATGAATTATCCGGAAAGTATAAACGGAACTATGTAAGCGGGATTCATGCATGTGGTCGAATGCTTTTTCAACATGCAATGGACTTGGGTTTAATAAAAATAAACCCCACTTCAAATGTTCATCTACCTAAACAACAAACAAAAGTAGAGGAATTGGAGAATGAAAAAGATGAAATTAAGTTTCTCGAAAAAGAAGAACTTGCCTCTTTCTTAAAGCTGTCACTAACAGATGGCCTTGAAATGGACCACTTAGTGTTTACCACCTTAGCATATACTGGTATCCGTATCGGAGAACTACTTGCCTTAAAATGGGCAGATATTGATATGGATCAAAGCAAATTACGAGTAACAAAGACTCTTTATAATCCAAATAATAATTACCGAGAATATCAACTTCTCACCCCAAAAACAACCGGCTCAATCCGCACAATACGTATTGATGAAATGCTCGTTGGATTGTTCAGGAAACACCGAATAAAACAGAATGAAACCAAACTGAAAAACAGGATGATTTATAACGATTGCAGCTTTATTTTTGCACGTGATGACGGATATCCCCAATTAAGAAAAGTTATCGAGGTTAGACTTAAAAGACTCCTTAAGAAAGCAGAGATAGACAAGAATATTACCCCGCACTCTTTCCGTCATACACATACCTCCTTATTAATTGAAGCAGGAGTAGGGATTAAAGAGATACAACAGCGCTTAGGCCATACAGATATTAATACTACGATGAATATTTATGCTCATATGACCGCTAACATGGAAGAAAAGGCCTCCCATCAGTTCAGCGAACTAATGAAAGACCTTCTTCTATAGACGGTTCTATCGGAAAACAAATCAATTTTTAACATTATGCGGTCAAATCCGCGGACAAATCACTATCTTAACCTCTTAAAGCGTTGATGTGTAAGGGTTTTATCCCTTAAATTACATCATGCCGCCCATTCCACCCATGCCCATACCGGACATGTCAGGCATTCCGCCGCCAGCGTTTTCTTCTGGCTTATCCGCGATTACTGCTTCTGTTGTTAGGAACATTGCAGATACGGATGCTGCGTTTTGTAGAGCTGAACGTGTAACTTTTGTTGGGTCAACGATTCCGGATTCGAACATGTTTACCCACTCGCCAGTTGCAGCGTTAAATCCAACTCCGATTTCTTCGTTCTTCAGACGCTCAACCACTACAGATCCTTCAAGACCTGCGTTGTGTGCGATTTGACGAACTGGCTCTTCTAGTGCACGAAGTACTAGTTTTACACCTGTTAACTCATCGCCAGTCGCTTCTACTTGAGCGATCGCTTTTAGCACGTTAACTAGAGCTGTACCACCACCGGATACGATACCCTCTTCAACTGCTGCACGCGTTGAGTTAAGTGCGTCTTCGATACGAAGTTTGCGCTCTTTTAGCTCAGTTTCTGTAGCTGCACCAACTTTGATTACTGCTACTCCACCAGCTAATTTCGCTAGGCGCTCTTGTAATTTTTCTTTATCGAACTCAGAAGTTGTTTCTTCGAGTTGTGCTTTGATTTGGTTAACACGAGCTGCGATTTTAGCAGAGTCTCCTGCACCTTCAACGATTGTTGTGTTTTCTTTTGTAACCACAACTTTTGAAGCTGTACCAAGCTGCGTGATGTTCGCAGTCTTAAGGTCAAGACCTAGCTCTTCAGTGATCACTTCACCGCCAGTTAGTACTGCGATGTCTTCTAGCATTGCTTTACGGCGGTCACCGAATCCAGGAGCTTTTACAGCTACTGCATTGAATGTTCCGCGAAGCTTGTTAACTACTAATGTAGCAAGTGCTTCACCTTCAACGTCTTCAGCGATCAACAATAGAGATTTCCCTTGTTGAACTACTTGCTCAAGAACTGGAAGGATTTCTTGGATGTTCGTAATCTTCTTATCTGTGATAAGGATGTACGGGTTCTCAAGCTCTGCTTCCATCTTGTCAGAGTTTGTTACCATGTATGGCGATGCGTATCCGCGGTCGAACTGCATACCTTCAACCACTTCAAGCTCAGTTGTGAATCCTTTTGATTCTTCGATCGTGATAACGCCGTCGTTTCCAACGCGCTCCATCGCTTCAGCAATCAATTGTCCTACTTCTTCGTCAGCTGCAGAGATCGCCGCAACTTGTGCGATAGACTCTTTGCCTTCGATTGGTTTAGAGATCGCTTTTAATTCTTGAACAGCAGCAGCCGTTGCTTTTTCGATCCCTTTACGAAGTACCATTGGGTTTGCTCCGCTTGTTACGTTCTTTAATCCTTCACGAATCATCGCTTGAGCAAGAACTGTTGCAGTTGTTGTTCCGTCTCCTGCTACGTCGTTCGTTTTGCTCGCAACTTCAGCTACAAGCTTAGCACCCATGTTTTCGAATGCATCTTCAAGCTCGATTTCTTTTGCGATTGTAACACCGTCGTTTGTGATTAGAGGAGAACCGAATTTCTTCTCAAGCACAACGTTACGTCCTTTTGGTCCAAGTGTTACTTTTACAGCGTTTGCTAGTGCATCAACACCACGAAGCATTGAGCGGCGTGCGTCTTCACTAAATTTAATATCTTTAGCCATGTAAAAACCCTCCCATTAATTTTAAAAGTTAGTGACTTACATATGCTTTATGTTTGATTTATGTAGCTTCAAAATTTTGAAGCTTTCCAGTTACCTAACGATTAGCCTACAATCGCTAAAACGTCAGACTCACGAAGAATCAAGAATTCTTTACCTTGGTACTTAACTTCTGTACCTGCGTATTTTGAGAAAATAATCGTGTTGCCTTCAGAAACTTCTAAAGAGATACGCTCGCCGTTATCCGTTACACGGCCCGTACCTACAGCAACAACTTTTCCTTCTTGAGGCTTTTCTTTTGCTGAATCTGGCAATACAATGCCGCTTGCAGTTTTTTCTTCACCTTCTACAAGCTCAATAATAATACGGTCACCTAGTGGCTTTAACAAGTGAAACACCCTCCTTAAATAGTTAAAAGATTTCTTATTAGCACTCTTTGTTAGTGAGTGCTAACTCCATTTCTAATAATAAATAAAACTAAAAAATTTTGCAAGTGAGAAATCTAAATATAAATCGAATTACCCGCAAATTCGATATCCTCGCGAGCCCTGCCTATTCTATGTTAAAATGGGTAAGCATATAAAGAGGTATGAAACGTAATTATTTTTAGGGCTGTACGTAAAGGAGAAGGTAATTTGAAGAAAAAATATTGGTGGATCATCTTCATATATATCGTGATGCAATTCTCAGGTTACATTGGGGTTCCACTGTTAAATGAACTTGGTGTTCCTAAAAATCAACTTTTTGGAATGTGGGGAACGTTCAGCTTTATCGCGGCTCTTGTGATTATCCTTTACATGCTGATCCCTGAAATGAGAGAACGCCACCGGAATTCTAAGCGTGTCTCAAAAGGATCTGCCGTTCTATGGTCGATCATCGGTATTTTCATGGCGTACGCCGCTCAAATTATCGCGAGCATGATCGAGATGAATGTTTTTGGCATTCAACCTGGATCAGAGAACACGAAGCAACTTGTTGAAATCGTGAAAAACGTTAAATATTTTATGATTGTAACGGCCATCGTTGGGCCAATACTAGAAGAGATTATCTTCCGAAAGATTATTTTCGGCTCTCTTCATAAACGCTTTAATTTCTTTATCTCTGCTTTGATCAGTTCTTTAATCTTTGCTGCTGTTCATGCGGACTTCACACACTTATTAATCTACACGGCAATGGGTTTCACGTTCGCTTTTCTGTATGTTAAAACGCAACGCCTTATCGTACCGATCGCAGCACACGTTGCCATGAACACGCTCGTTTTGATCGTTCAAGTATTATTTGCCGATAAAATCAAAGAAATGGAACAACAGCTAGAAACAGCGCAACTGATTATTGGAGGACTATTATGAAGACATCACCACTGTTTATGGCATTTTTATATTTAGGGATCGGAGTCGTCTTTACCTACTTAGCCGTTCATTACGCAAGCGAGTACGGTATGACAAGCTTCTGGACGATCATCACGATGGTCGTAGCAACCTTCGATTACGCCAATGCCATCCGCTATTTCGCGTTAAACAACCACTTGAAAAGGAAAAAGAAGAAATAATATGGGGAACTGCTTCTTGATGGAGGCAGTTTTTTTGTTTGTGAGGGTGTTTTTGTGGTGTTTTGTGAGGTTGGCCAGTGGTCTGAGGTGGGATTGGACAGATTGTTGGCTGAATTGGACAGATTATGTTGGAGATTGGACAGATTATGCGGCCAATCGGACAGATTAATCTTCGAATCCGACAGATTATCATCACCAACACTAAAACGAAGACTGTTTCAGTACTTTAGGTGGCAACTAAATAGCCCGAAAGCCACCTCAAACGATGCTTACTGTCGACTTCCACGAAAATACTGTCCACTTTTCGAGTTTTACTATCCACTTTCGAAAAAATACTGTCCACTTTTCAATAAATACTGTCCACTTCCCCATTTTTACTGTCCACTCCTACTCTCCGATACCGCAGCTTCACTCCAACCACACAAAAAAGAGGATTCCCCACGTGGAGTCATCCTCTTTTTAATCATGATACATAGCTTCCGCCTGGGCTTCTCGTTCTTTTACGAGTGCTTCGACTTCGGCTTTCATTCGTTTTTCATAAGCAGCCTTCGAAATGATGATGCTGATTTCGTATAACAGGATAAGCGGGAACGTAACCATTAAGTGAGACAGCAGCTCTGGCGGTGTAATCAATCCCGCTACTACTAAAATCCCGAAGTAGGCTACTTTTCGTATGCTCTTAAGGAAATCCGGCGTTACGATTCCGAGTCGAGTCAGAAACATGATCAAGACTGGAAACTGGAACAACAGGCCGAACGGCAGTGTGATGTTGAATAGGAATGAGAAGTATTCCTGAATTCCGTATTCGCCTTCTACACTAAGTGCCACGGCGACATTTCCCATAAAGCTCACAACGAACGGAAAAAGAATAAAGTATGAGAATGCGAGTCCCGTTAAGAAAAGCACGAATGCGATCGGGATGTACATGAGCGTAACTTTTCGTTCGTTCTCATAAAGCCCCGGGCTGATGAATGCCCAGAGTTGGTACAACACCACTGGTGCGGATAGGACGAGGCCGATGAAGAAGGCAAACGTCATGTACACGTTCAGTGGATCGGTTAGATGAAAAGCGTTCATCTGAATGTTCTTTGCAATTGGATCACTTTGTAGATATACAATCACGGGCTTGGCTAAGAAAAATCCAGCGATCAAGAATACGAAGAAAGCTAGGATCGCCCACATGATGCGCTTTCGTAATTCGCCAATGTGACCGTATAGCGACATATTTTTTTCAGAGGTCATAGACAAACATCCTTACTTCTTCAGTTGTTCGCTTTCCTTTTTGTCATCTTCTTCGTCCATCATGCCTTTTGTCGCATTCTTGAACTCGCGAAGCGTTTTACCTGCTGCTTTTCCTAGCTCAGGCAGCTTTTTCGGTCCAAACATAACAAGAGCTGCCAGTCCGATTACCGCGATACTTCCTGGTCCTAACATAACGATTACCTCCTTGTTTTAAGAGTAATTTTTCATAAAATAAACAAGC
The DNA here is from genome assembly GCF_007673525.1 of Fictibacillus phosphorivorans. Classification (GTDB taxonomy): domain Bacteria; phylum Bacillota; class Bacilli; order Bacillales; family Fictibacillaceae; genus Fictibacillus; species Fictibacillus phosphorivorans_C. The sequence continues at coordinate 11,876 of NZ_VDZU01000006.1, read as the reverse complement.
GATTGCAATTCAACAGCTAAATCGATGTGATGAACACGAATCTCTGGTGAGACAGTCAATCGTGCGGGTGTGAAGTTTAAGATGCCTGTTACACCTGCGCGCTCGAGTTGATCGGCGATCGGTTGAGCGGCTCCTACTGGAACGGTCAGGATCGCAACATCGATACCGCGGTTCTTCAACTCTTGCTCGATGTCTTCTGTGTGATAGATCGGTACTCCGGCAATTTCGCTGCCGATTTTAGCTTTGTCTACATCGAATGCGACTTCTATTTTGGTATTGTTATTTTTGGTGAAATTGTAATGTAAAAAGGCCGTGCCTAAGTTACCTACTCCGATTAACGCTACGGTTGTTGTCTCATCCTGGTTCAACGTTTTCGCGAAGAACGACAGCAGATAATTAACATTGTAGCCATAACCTTTTTTGCCTAATGCGCCAAAGTAGGAAAAATCTCTGCGGATTGTTGCAGAATCTACTTTAACGGCTTCGCTTAGTTCAGCAGAAGACACCCTTTGTTTACCGGAAGATGATAAGTTTTTCAAAAAACGATAATACAAGGGCAGCCGTTTTGCTGTTGCGTGTGGTATTTTTAACTGATCTTGATTCATATTTGGAGCCCTCCAAGTTTAGAAAGCTTATCTATTCCTATTGTATCATATTTTGTCAGGGCTTGAAGAACGTAGAAAGTCCCCATTCTTGCCTCCTGTTTTTGACTGGAGATATGTAGGTCCAATCACCATTCCTTTATCCGCTGCTTTACACATATCATAGACGGTTAACGCTGCTGCAGAAGCCGCTGTTAACGCCTCCATCTCAACACCGGTGCTGCCCTTCGTTTTCACTTCAACTTTGATGTTTAATTTAAACATGCTGTCCGCTAATTCATGCCATGAAAAAGACAGATCAACGCCAGTCAGTGATAACGGGTGACACATCGGAATCCAGTCAGAGGTTTTTTTCGCAGCCATGATTCCAGCGATTTGCGCGACGGCTAGAACGTCCCCTTTTTTAAATCCGTTTTCTTTGATCTTAAGGAAGACTTCTTCAGAAACCGTTACCCCGCTTACCGCTACGGCTGTTCGGTGAGATGTTTCTTTTTCCGAAATATCAACCATGCGCGCACGGCCTTCTTCGTTAAAATGGGTAAACTCTGTCATAAAACCCCTCCTCATGATGAATATACACGAAACCGCTTTTATTGTCGTTAAGATTTTACTTGTAATTATTGCAAAATGTTGAACATTCCCTTTGTTGGCGCGAATCTCCAAACTACGCTAAACTACTAGTTAGACAGGGTTATTTGTATTAAGGCTGATACATGATTGTTGAAAGTAGTTGATTTCCGCTCCAGGTGCTTCGCTTTCCGCGGGGCAGGCGGTGAGCCACATTCGTACGTTTCACGTATAAGTGTCTCACCTGCCCACCTGTCCCGCAGGAGTCTCGCACCTTGCGCTCCAATCAACTTTACAATGAGGCAATAATTCCAATCATTTTAGGTAGCCATTTAATAAAACCACCCGTTTTCCATAGAGGTGAAATTACAATGATTATTTTACAAGTTCAGGACGTTACGAAGTCGTTTGGCGCGGACGTTATTTTATCGAATATAAAACTAGAGGTTCAAAAGGGTGAGCGGATCGCGCTTGTTGGGCGGAACGGTGCGGGTAAATCTACGCTGCTACGCGTGATTACTGGTGAGTATTCCTATGATTCTGGTCATGTCATGATCCCGAAAGATGTAAAGACTGGTTATCTTGCACAAGATGCGGGGCTGGACTCTGATGAGTCGATTTGGAACGAGATGCTCTCGGTGTTTGAAGACCTTCGTAAAAAAGAGAAAAAGCTGCGTGATATGGAAGCGCGTATGGGCGATCCAGAAGTGATTGCGAATGAAGCGGAGTACGAGCGTCTCCTGAAGGATTATGATGCGCTACAGGTTACATTTAAAGACGAAGGCGGCTATCAGTATGAAGCAGAGATTCGTACGGTTCTTCATGGTTTTCAATTTGCCGATTTTGACCGCGATACGAAGATTAACACATTGAGTGGTGGGCAAAAAACGCGTCTCGCACTCGCAAAGCTCCTATTAACTAAACCAGATCTACTCATTCTCGATGAGCCGACGAACCACTTAGACATCAAAACGCTAACGTGGCTTGAGCAATATTTGCAGAGTTATCCCGGCGGCATCTTGATCGTCTCCCATGACCGGTATTTCCTCGATAAGATCGTAACGACCGTTTATGAAGTTTCTAGAAAACGTTCTTACCGTTTCACAGGTAACTATTCTAGCTATCTCGAGCAAAAAGCGGAGCGTTTCGCTCAAGAGATGAAAGAGTTTGAGAAGCAGCAAGAACAGGTTGCAAAGTTGGAAGATTTTATTCAACGCAACATCGTGCGTGCTTCGACCACGAAACGTGCACAGAGTCGTCGCAAACAGTTAGAGAAGATGGAATTGAAAGAGCGTCCGGCTGGTGCAGAAAAGTCTGCTAGTTTTTCTTTTGAGATTGAGAGACAAAGTGGGAACGATGTGCTGAAACTTGAGAACGTGAGCACAGGATATGAAGCTGGCGAACCGTTATTTAAGAATGTATCGGTAGCGGTTAACCGCCAGGACAGCGTCGCGATCGTTGGACCGAACGGAATCGGCAAATCGACTTTATTAAAAGTGATACGTAAGCAGCTGCCGCTCATATCGGGCGATATACGTTACGGCAGTGGACTCAGGATCTCTCACTATGATCAGGAACAAGCAGACCTTCATTCACGCAAGACCCTACTGAACGAGCTATGGGATGATTATCCGGAAAAGACGGAAAAAGAGATCCGCTCGATCCTCGGACAGTTTCTGTTTAGCGGTGACGATGTGTTGAAGCTTGTAACCGAGCTGAGCGGTGGTCAGAAGGCTCGACTTGCTCTGGCGAAGCTTATGATGGAAAAAGGTAACCTTCTTCTGCTGGACGAGCCAACGAACCATCTGGATCTCGACAGCAAAGAGATCCTTGAACAAGCTCTGATCCACTATCCTGGTACGATTCTTTTCGTATCGCATGACCGTTATTTCATCAACCGTATCGCCACAAAGGTCGTTGAGCTCGCGCCAACAGGCATGACCGAGTATCTAGGTGACTACGACTATTACACAGAAAAGAAAAATGAGATGAAAGCACGTGAAGAAATTACTGCGCGCCAGAAAGCGGAGAACGCGGTTAACACTCCTTCTTCAAACCAAGGAAACGGTGCGAAGAACTCGATCGATAAAGAAGCGAAGAAGCTCGACCGTAAAAGGCAGCGTCGTATCGAGGAGATTGAGGGTCTGCTTGAAGGACTAGAAACGAAAATCACTTCGGCCGAAGCTGAACTTTGTAAACCTGAAGTCTTTCAGGATTATGAAAAGACACAAGAATTCCAATCTCAGCTTGATGTTTTGAATGAAGAGATGGAAACGTTGATGGAAGAATGGGAAAAACTACAGAATGCTTAAGTTGAAAGCTGTTATCCTTACTTTTTTGTAGGGATGTCAGCTTTTTTGTTTTACTTTTGCACTTCTCCACACATCATTTCATTCGCTGCGCACGTTTCGACATCACTTACGCACTTCTTCCCCAACGTTACACACAAGTATCTTCATATACTTAAAAAAACACCCAGTGAAATTTTCGAATAATCATTCTTATCCACAGATCAACCTGTGGATTTTGCACTTTTTGACGACTTATCCACTTTATCCACACGAACATGTGTATACATGATGTGAATTGTGTATAATACAAACCCTTTATTTCAAATGTTTCAAAAGCATTGTCCACATTATCCACAAACCTGTGTATAACTTTTCCACAAAAATGAAGGGTTTTTGTGTCGAATTACGTCGATATCAAAAAAAGCTCTTCTCCTTATAAAAGGAAAAGAGCTTTTTCATTATTGCGCTTCTAAATCTAACCCTGGTACACCGTTTAATGCCATATCTCCACGCGTTCCTTTTTGGTACGCCACACTTCCTGCAGCTCCAATCATGGCTGCATTATCTGTGCATAAGTGGAGAGGAGGAATAACGAGGTCATACTTTGTTCCATTAAAACGGTTTTCTAACATATGACGAAGTCCTTTGTTCGCCGCTACTCCTCCGGCTAAAAGGACTTGCTTTACGTTATACTGCTCTGCGGCACGGTATGTTTTTTCCACAAGTACATCCACAACACTTGCTTGGAAACTCGCTGCTAGATCTTCTGGCTTGATCACTTCTCCCCGCTGTGTTGCATTATGAACCGTGTTGATCACGGCAGATTTCAAGCCGCTGAAGCTGAAATCAAGCGAGTTAGGCTCTAGCCAAGCGCGAGGCAGGTCAATGTTCGCTTCTCCCTCTTGTGCTAGCTTATCGATATGAGGGCCGCCTGGGTATGGCATGTTAAGCGTTCGCGCGACTTTATCGTACGCTTCCCCAGCTGCATCATCTCTTGTTTCACCGATCACTTTAAACGTGCCGTGCTCCTCCATCAGGACAAGCTCTGTATGCCCGCCTGAGACGATAAGAGACAACAGTGGAAACGTCATTTCTTTTACAAGTCGGTTTGCGTAAATATGTCCTGCGATATGATGCACAGGAACGAGCGGTAGGCTGTGTGCAAAGGCAAATGCTTTCGCTGCATTAACTCCGATTAATAATGCTCCGACGAGTCCAGGACCTTCTGTTACAGCAACCGCCGTGAGATTTCCTGGCTCTAACCCCGCTTGATTCAATGCTTCTTCAATCACGACCGTAATTTCCTCAACATGATGGCGTGACGCCACCTCAGGGACAACTCCGCCAAAACGCTTATGACTCTCAATCTGTGACGCGACAACGTTTGCCAGCAGTTCTGTACCGTTCTTCACAATCGCAACTGCTGTCTCATCACAGCTTGTTTCTATCGCTAATATCAATTCATCTTTTATCATAATTCCACCCACATTACTAAAGCATCTTCACCATTATCGCTATAATAGTTTTTCCGGATACCGCCTGCTTCAAATCCTAGTTTTTTATATAAATTCTGTGCAACATGATTACTCACGCGTGCCTCTAGCGTCATCGATACAGCGCCGTGCATCTTCGCGAGTTTGATCGCTTCTCTCATGAGCATCTCCCCTAGCTTTCTTCCTCTATAAGAAGGAAGGATCGCGATGTTCGTAACATGTGCCTCGTCCATAACGAGCCAGATGCCGCAATAACCGACCGGTTGAAAGGAATCTTCGATGACGAGGTAATGAGCGAATTGGTTCTCAACGATTTCTCTATAAAAAGCTTCTCTTGACCATGGAACAGCAAACGACGCTTGCTCGATCCCGAGGATATCATCTATATCGCTTACTTTTGCCAGTCTGAATGTATAAGGCTCTCCCATCAGATCTACCCTACTTCCCCTGTGACTTCAGCCAGTTCACTTCTGCTTCTGCCAACTGAAGATAGCTTGGTGTAAACGAATGGATATCAACCGGTTCGCTTGTCATACCGATACGCCCGAGTTCGCTTGGACGCGGATTGTGATCAGATACTTGTCCAAAAACAGCTTGGTCGCCTAACACGTTCTGAATCGTCTCTTGGTGCAGGGCCAAATCGCTGCCTACAAATAATATCTTTTTATCTAGCGTTTGAAGTTTTTCCAACCAATCTTTTAATAAGATGATTTGGTCTTCCCAAAGATTTTGATACTCTCCTGATTCATTTCTTCCGTAAAGCCCCGTAAATAGCTGTGTGCGGCGCGCATCGAACAACGGAATGGTATAGCCCTCAAAGTATTTCCCGCTCTGAGCAAGTACTTCCAAGCTCGAGATCCCAACGAGTTCTTTTTTTAGCGTCCACGCAAGTGTCTTTGCGATCGTTACACCGATTCTGACACCTGTGTATGATCCTGGGCCTTTGGCAACCACGATGCGATCAAGATCTGCAGGCTTTACCCCGGTCTCTTTTAATACTTCTTCAATCGCAGGCATCACTCGTATCGAATGATTCTTTTTTAAGTTCGTAATATACTCACCGAGCACTTTTCCTTCATCCAATACTGAGATCCCCATCACAAGATTGGATGTATCTATTGCAAGAACTTTCATTACATAATCTCCTTAACGCGTTCTTCGTATCTGCTTCCGATAGGTTTTAATTGAATCTCCCGCTTATCGTCGCCTTTGTGTGAGATAACGAGTTCAAGTCTTTCCTCTGGTAAATAATCTTCAATAAATACGGCCCACTCGACCACACAGACGCCATCACCTGAAAAGTACTCTTCAAATCCTAGATCTTCGTCAGAGTCTTCTAACCGGTACACGTCCATATGATAAAGCGGTAATCGACCACTATATTCTTTAATGATGGTAAAAGTAGGAGAGTTCACTGTACGGGTCACTCCGAGCCCTTTTGCGAGCCCTTTTGTAAAAGTCGTCTTTCCAGCTCCAAGATCTCCAGCCAGTGTGAGTACATCTCCTTTTTGAAGAATAGAGCCCAGCTTTTCGGCAAAAGACATCGTTTCTTCCGCTGACTTTGTTTCGTATTGATAAGTACTCATGACTTCCCCTTACCTTTCCCTAAAATGATTAAATCCTTTTTTCGTGAGAACTTCAGGCTTCTCGTCCTGTTTGTGAAGATAGACCTCAGCCTTACCAGCTTCTCCAACTTTACCGATTTCATAAAGCAGCAGCCTGTGTTGTTTGAATGTATCTGATAGCACCTTAAAATCTTCTTCTGACGCCGTCCCAACCAGCACATAGTCCTCTCCACCAAACAACTGATGGTTGAGCACGTCCGCCTCTGATAAATCTCTTAAGGACTCACTAACAGGCAGACTGTTTCTTTCTATATGAATGGAAACGTTACTCGCTTCAGCGATCTCATTCAATTCGCTCGCCACTCCGTCACTGACATCGTTCAAGGATATTCGAAAACCGCTTCCTGCGAGAATTCTTCCATGCTGGATATGAGGAATGGGCATCTGATGCTGACTTATCCATTTTTCTTCTTTTGCCGTGAAAACAGCATGTCTTGTTTTTTCTAGCAAAACAGAGAGCCCTGCTGCTGATTCTCCCGTTGTTCCTGTTAAAAATACGGAGTCTCCAGGTTTAGCGTTACTTCTTAATAAAGATCTTCCTTTTTCTACTTTTCCAATAACCGTCACGGATAATACTAACGGCCCTTTTGTAGAAACGGTATCGCCGCCCATAAGATCTATTTTGTATTCCGTTGCGAGTTCGCCCATGCCTCGATAGATCTTTTGCAGTTCATCCTCCGACCATTCAGGTGGAATCGCGATCGAGACGAGATAGAACTGAGGAATACCACCCATCGCCGCAATATCACTGACGTTCACAGCAAGTGCTTTAAATCCCGTTTGATAAGGAGATAAGGTATTCTTCGTAAAATGAACGCCTTCTACCATGGTATCCACACAAACGATTTGATCCATCTCTTCGTTCACCGACCAAAGAGCAGCGTCATCACCAATGCCTTGAACCACCTCTTTTTGAAAAAAGTGCCCAGGCGTGATGCTGTTGATCCATTCAAATTCATCTTTAATCATGGATGTGCTCCTCTCTGGTCTTTATTTTAGTTTGTTTTCTAAATAGATAATTGCTGTTAGCTTTTTTCAAAAAGACTTCAATGATTAAGTTGATTGGAGTGCAAGGTGCGAGACTCCTGTGGGACAGGTGGGCAGTCCGAAAAGTGGAAGTGGCTCGTTCAGCCCCGACCAGCAAAAGGTGAATGGGCTAGGAAGGCGTAATTTGCCTTCTGGACCGTTTAACTTTTGACCTCGAGGGGCTAGCCACTGCAACTAGACAGGTGAGACACTTAAATGTGAAACATTAGGAATGTGGCTCACCGCCTGCCCCGCGGAAAGCGAAGCACCTGGAGCGGAAATCAACAGCTCAAAAAAACAGCTAAGAATAAATTTAAAGACAATTCAAATTATAAAAAAGCCTTAGGATTATAATAAAACTCCTAAGGTGACAGTTGTATATTAGTTTAACTTACTTTTAGACATAAAAAAACACGAAACCTTGTTTCGTTTTTATAAGTGGCGGACCCGACCGGGGTCGAACCGGCGATCTCCTGCGTGACAGGCAGGCATGTTAACCACTACACCACGGGTCCAGCTTGTATGTAATTGATGATGTAGTTCATGAAATTAAAATTGGTTGCACCCAATGGGCACTTCCGATATTTCATGGCTAGACGTTTACTCGACGTAGTTCATGAAATTTAATTGGTTGCGGGGACAGGATTTGAACCTGCGACCTTCGGGTTATGAGCCCGACGAGCTACCAGACTGCTCCACCCCGCGACGTTATAAAATGTTGTTTTTTCTGGTTTAGATAACAACTTGTTTCGGACATTTATTAATATAACACGTTTATTAGTATGATGCAAGTGTTTTAAAAATATTAGGCACAAGAAATTTTATTTATTTCCTGTGCCCTCTATTTTATGCCACTTTATCGTTATTTTCAGGGCGCTTGTTGAACCCTTTTAAATAGTAGATCGCTGTTAGTAAGATCAACCAACATGGCCCTACGATCAAGGCGATACGTGTATCTGGGAAGTATGCCATGAGTCCTACAACAAATATTAGAATAGCTAATGCGATATATGAACCATACGGAAAGAATGGCACTTTAAATTTCAGTGTTTTCTTTTCTTCTTCACTTAAGCTTCTGCGGAACTTAAGCTGTGACAGAAGTATAATCGACCATGTCCATATCGCTCCGAATGTTGAGATACTTGTTACCCATACGAAAACTTTTTCAGGAACAAGATAATTTAACACGACTCCAATAAGAAGTGCTCCAGCTGAAACTAATACAGCTACAGAAGGTACACCTGTCTTACTTACTTTATGAAGTTTAGCCGGTGCTTGTTTTTGTTCAGCCAGGTTGAAAAGCATACGTCCTGTACTGAAAATTCCACTGTTACAGCTTGATAATGCCGCAGTTAGAACGACAAAGTTAATGATACCAGCAGCTTGTCCGATACCGATTTTTTCAAATGTAAGAACGAACGGACTTCCTTGCGTTCCGATTTGATCCCACGGATAGATGGACATGATAACGAATAATGCCCCTACGTAGAAAATTAGGATACGCCAGAATACAGAGTTTACAGCTCTTGCTAAAGATTTTTCAGGATTCTTTACCTCACCTGCTGTAACACCGATCATCTCAATTCCTAAGAATGCAAACATAACCATCTGCATAGACATGAGGATTCCCTGTATGCCGTTTGGTGCGAAACCGCCATTTTCCCAAAGGTTACTAATTCCTGTTGCCACTCCACCGTTACCAAAACCAAAGAGTATCATGCCTAAACCAGTTATAATCATCAATACGATAGCAACGATTTTGATAAGTGCAAACCAGAATTCAAACTCTCCATATGCTTTGATCGCAAGCAAGTTGATGCTCGCCATAATCACAAGTGCTGATAGTGCCCAAATCCAGACAGGTACATCTGGGTACCACATCTTCATATAAATACCTACAGCTGTAATCTCAGCCATACATGTAACTATCCATAAGAACCAGTAGTTCCAGCCTGTTAAATAACCGGCTAGTGGTCCAATATAGTTTTTAGCATAACGGCTGAAAGATCCGGCAACAGGTTGATGAATGGCCATCTCACCTAACGCTCTCATAATGATAAACATTACAGATCCGCCTAATGCATATGCTAATAAAATTGCTGGCCCCGCCATTTCAATTGCTGAAGCTGACCCTAAAAATAAGCCCACTCCAATAGCGGCCCCGAGTGACATAAGTGTGATATGTCGTTCTTCGAGCCCACGATGTAATTCTTGTTTTGGCTTCATTTTTATGCCTCCCTTGATGTATATGATGAAGCGCTTTCACTCAGGTATCATAACACATTTCGACAAAAAGAAACAATTCGTTTTTATTACAGTAAAAAGCCCAAAAGCCCTATTGTAACAGGGCTTTTTTGGCAGCTTCTTTAAAAACAGTTACGATATCCTCAATATTTTCAATCCCCACAGAAATTCGGATCACATTCTTATTAATCCCCAATTTTTCGCATGTCTCAGCTGGTAGTGAACGGTGAGAAGTTCCGAGTGGATATGAGACCGTCGTCTCTACACCAGCAAGCGTTGGAACGATGTGTACCCAATCCAATGATTTAAAGAACGTATGCACGTTGCTTTTCTCATCCAGTTCAATCGTAACAATTGATGAATTTCCGTTTTCACTCACGTATTCTGGATAGTAGACGGTTTTAATTCCATCAGTCAGTTTAAGCTGGTTCGCTAATTCAGTGGCGTTAGATATGTGACGCTCCATACGCACGCTTAATGTTTTTAAGCCGCGAGAAGCTAACCACGCATCAAACGGTCCTAAATTACAGCCAAGGTGAATCATTTTTGATTGAGCCTTTGCGATTAACTCCTCTCTACCTACTACTACACCTGCTGTCACGTCGCTATGGCCGTTTAAATATTTCGTCGCACTATGAACAACGAGATCGACACCTTTCGTGTACGGCTGAAGTGCATAAGGTGTAGCGAAAGTATTATCGATCATCGTCTTAAGATTATGTTCTTTTGCAAGGGCAACAAGTCCCTCTAGATCCTCTACACGCAATAAAGGATTCGTTATGGATTCTGAATAAATGAGCTTTGTATTGTTGCGGATATTTCTTTTAACCTCATTTAGGTCCTTGAATGAAACGAATGTGGTTTCGATTCCAAAGCTTTTGAGGTCATCAGAAAGAAGCTGGTAGGTTCCGCCGTATAAATCATCACAAGCTAGAATATGGTCACCGACTTGTACGACTGCTAAGATACCCACTAGAATGGCTGACATACCCGATGAAGTTACAACACCAGCAGGAGCTTGTTCAAGGTTTGCCACACCACTCGCAAAATCGTTCTGATTCGGGTTGTTCATACGTGTATATAAATAATCATTCTTTCCTCTAAAATAATCCTCTAAGTCATCTAGATCATTAAAAGAAAAAGCTGACGTCTGATAGATCGGATTGATCTTACTTACCGACTTAACACTATTATGACCACTTGCATGCACGCTGGATGTATCAAAATGAACATTCTTCATGATATATGGCCTCCCCATTGTTTTTTATCTTTTAGTTTAGCATAAAACTGCTTGGAGATATGGGGTTGGGGTTTGTTTGTTTTTTGGTAGTGTGTAGAGTGATGTTGGTTAGGTGCTTGTGATATCTATATGTTAGTTACTGTCGTCGTTTTAAGTTTTAGCTATTCGCTGTCGTTGTCGAAAATTCGATAAAAATTTTTATCCGTGAAATTATGTGGTTTATCCGTGAATATATGAAGGATTACCATGAAATTATGTGGCTTTGGGTTGATGAGGAGATCTCATTTGGGGCTTCTGAGGGAAGATCAGGGCCGTTTGGATGAGTTTTTGGCTTCAAAGAGGGTTAAAGCAGCTGCTAGTATTGATTTTGAATGGATTTTTGGAGCTTTTGCTGAAGAATATCGCGTGTTGGAAGATGGCTGTGGCCATCTTCTTCCTATTTTAAGAGTTGTAGGAGGGTTTCGCGGCTGAAACTGATATTCAAAACATACGAAGTGGGGTATATCCCTGGTCTAATTAAGTCTGAATGCACAAAATTAAGTCAAAATGAGAGTAAATTAAGTCGGAACGAACCTCAATTAAGTCGAAAATCAAAAATAAAGGCATTTCGCTAATTCTCGACTCTCGACAACCGCTCTCTGCCCAAACCAAGCTCTATACCCCCGAGACCTTCCTCCCCCACATCCATAATAGAAAGTTTGGCAGCCGCCAAACCACCTTATTTCTTTTTAAAACACAAAAAAAGAAGATGGATTCTCATCCATCTTCCTCATTGCCTAGCGACGTCC
>NZ_VDZU01000005.1 GCF_007673525.1 Fictibacillus phosphorivorans | reverse complement strand
TAAAACTGACGGAATTAATTCTTAATTCCTTACCTATTTCTTTTGTTCAGTTTTCAAAGAACTTTTTGTTTCGTTTTTGTTAGCCGCTCGTTTTGGCGACTTTATTAGATTACCATGTCGCAACCCTCGTTGTCAACAGCTTTTTTCAAAAACTTTTAATCGTTTATGTGAAGCTCATCAACATGTCAGTATTCCTTGCGACGAAGAATAATATACCATCATTTTCGCTCTTGTACAATAGTTTTTACGAAAAAAAGATAACTTTTATTTACGCTTTTATCCAGTGTTTAAAGCTTATACAAGATACAGCGATCGCGCGTCCTATTTTATACAAGATATAGTGAAATGGTAATCAATAAATAGCACCTTCATTATGATACTCTTTTTGTTAATTCCTATACTTACATCTCCATAAAATTAAAAAGCCAGCACGAAGCTGGCTTTTTAGACTTAATTATTTTTCAGAGTGACGCATTTGTGGGAAAAGGAGAACGTCTCGGATAGATGGTGAGTTTGTTAACAGCATCACTAGACGATCGATTCCGATTCCTAGTCCACCTGTAGGAGGCATACCATATTCAAGTGCCTCTACAAAATCTTCATCCATCATATGCGCTTCGTCATTACCTTCAGCACGTTCTTTCAGTTGCTCTTCAAAACGTTCACGCTGATCGATTGGGTCATTCAGCTCAGAGAATGCGTTGGCATGCTCACGACCAACAATAAATAGCTCAAAACGATCAGTAAAGCGAGGATCCTCAGGATTCTTCTTCGCTAAAGGTGAGATCGCAACTGGATGACCATACACGAATGTAGGCTGAATTAGTTTTTCTTCTACAAAGTGTTCAAAGAATTCATTTACAACATGACCATATGACATGTTGTCTTTTACAGGTACATTATGTTCTTTAGCTAGAGCACGAGCTTCTTCGTCTGTCATTTCAGGCCAGAAGTCTACGCCAGCTGCTTCTTTAATCGCGTCGACCATGTGTACTCTTTTCCAACGCGGCTTAAGATCTACTTCATAGTCTCCGTACGGAACTGTTGTTGTGCCTAATACATCTTCTGCGATGTGCGCGACCAAGTTCTCAGTTAATTCCATGATATCGAGGTAATCAGCGTATGCTTCATACAGCTCGATCATCGTAAATTCCGGATTATGACGAGTTGATACTCCTTCATTACGGAATACGCGACCGATCTCGTATACCTTCTCAAGTCCACCTACGATTAGACGCTTAAGGTGAAGCTCGATAGCAATCCGCATGTAAAGCTCCATATCAAGTGCATTATGATGCGTGATGAACGGACGAGCAGATGCTCCACCAGGAATGGAATGCATAGTAGGCGTTTCTACTTCTAAATATCCATTGTCATCTAAATAGCGGCGCATAGAACGAATGATCTTAGAACGAGAAATAAACGTATCTTTTACTTCCGGGTTCATGATCAGGTCCACATAACGTTGACGGTAGCGCTGTTCAACATCTTTTAGTCCATGAAACTTATCAGGAAGTGGACGCAGGGATTTGGTTAGTAACTGAAAATCCTTCGCTTTAATAGAAAGTTCTCCTACTTTCGTTTTAAAGACAAGTCCTGTTACCCCTACCCAGTCACCGATATCAATCGTATTGAATAGTTCGTATTGCTCATCACCAACAGCATCTAATCTTACATAGATCTGGATCTTTCCAGATAAATCTTGAATATGAGCAAATCCAGCTTTCCCTTTTCCGCGTTTTGTCATAATGCGACCAGCGAGAGTAACTGAGATCTCTTCATTATCAAGTTCTTCTTTTTCTTTTTCTCCGTATTCTGCAACAAGATCTGCTGCAGTATGTGTACGGTCGAACTTTGTACCGAAAGGATCTACTCCTTTTTCCGTTAATGCAGTTAACTTTTCTCTTCTAACACGAAGCAAGTCATTTAATTCTACTTCTTGGCTCATGGGAACACTCCTAGCTTTTAGCAGTTTTGAATATCAAGTATGGTATAGTTAAATCTTCGCCGAAAGGAACACGTACAGTTAAAGTTGAGTGAATCGTTTTTCCAATCGCAGCTTTTGCGATGGGGGATTGCACCGAGATCATGTTTTCACGGGGATCTGCTTCAAATGGATGGACAATCGTATATGTGTACCGTTCTTTATGAAAGGTATCTTCAATTGTAATAGTAGAGCCGGGTTCTACATAGCAGCCCGCTTCTCTAACCATCGGCCATGTGATAGATTGAGCTAAAATATCTTTTATCTCAGACACCCGCGTATGAATGAATTCCTTTTCTGCTGTGTTTCGGCATTCCTTTTTACGTTTTGATAGGTATTGTAGTTCTTTTTCAAGATTCCTGGTGCCTTCTTGGGTGAGTTTGAGCATAGCCATAAGCTATTCCTCCTCCATTATAATAAAGAAAAACACCGGATGCTGAATCTGTTGTTATTAAGCAAACAACAGCCAGTCATCTGATGATCTGGCTGTATGTTGCTGGTGTTAGCTGATTTTTTGTACTTCTTCTAATTGATCAACATACCCAAACAATAGTTTACTCATCTCTTCACGAGTAGTCATCTGGTTAATCTCGTTTCGAACAGAACCAGTTTGAGGCAAGCCTTTAAGGTACCAAGCAGCATGCTTCCTCATCTCTCTTGCAGCAACATCTTCACCTTTAAGATCGATTAAACGATCCATATGAAGCATGCAGATGTTCATCTTTTCACGCGCAGTAGGTTCAGGCGCAATGATTCCGTTCTCTAGATATTGAACAGTTCGATAAAGCATCCATGGGTTGCCAAGTGCAGCTCTTCCGATCATAACTCCGTCAACACCGTATTGATCCATGCGATCTTTCGCTTCTTGAGGAGAAGAGATATCACCATTACCGATAACCGGAATAGATACGTTCTTCTTCACTTCACCAATGATGTCCCAATCCGCTACTCCTTCATACATCTGAACACGCGTACGGCCGTGAACAGCAACAGCGGCTCCGCCAGCACGTTCAACCGCTTGTGCATTCTTAACAGCATAGATGTGATCTTCATCCCAACCAATACGCATTTTTACAGTTACCGGTTTTTGGACCGCATCAACCGTAGCTGCTACCATCTCATAAATCTTGTCTGGGTCAAGCAACCACTTTGCTCCTGCATCACATTTTGTGATTTTAGGAACCGGGCAACCCATATTAATATCTATAATGTCTGCGTTCGTATTTTTATCGACGTATTTAGCTGCAGCCACTAATGATTCACGCTCGCCTCCAAAGATCTGAAGGCTAAGTGGTTTTTCGCGTTCATCTACATAAAGCATCTTTAATGACCTTTCGTTCTCATGCAGAATCCCTTTATCACTTACCATCTCTGCGCAGACGAGCCCGGCACCGAACTCTTTTGCGATCAATCGAAATGCAGGGTTACACACACCGGCCATTGGCGCTAGAACTACCGGGTTCTTTAAATGAATATCACCGATCTTCAAGTTAACTATCACCTCGTTCCTCTTACAGGCTTTATATATCGATTACTTATTGTAATTCTTCTACGTTAATGCTGAATTGATCTGCTATTCTTTTAATCAGATCCCCTTTAGGCTTTCGGCTGCCCCTTTCCACCTCACCTAGAACCGAAACTGAGATTCCGATGTCTTTAGCAAGCTGTTCTTGGGTGTAGCCTTTTAACTTTCTGAACGCACGGATGCGTCTTCCCAGTCGGTCTTCTTCCATATGCGTACACCTTCTTTATCTCTTTGTTCGCAAAGGACTTGATGTAACGAAATTGAATTCTCCGGGTAAATATCATCTGGAGCAATTTCACATAGAGGTATGAGAACAAACGCCCTTTCAAGCATACGTGGGTGCGGAATCGTTAACTCTTCCGTCTGTATACTTACACTATTATACAATAAAATGTCAAGGTCTATTGTTCGCGGTCCCCATTTTTGAACCCTTTTCCGGTCTAGTTTCAACTCTACGTCTTGCAGTTTACTCAAAAGCGCCTGTGGAGAAAGGGTGGTTTTGAGTTTTAATGCTAAATTTAAGAATAATGGCTGATCCGTCACACCTACAGGATCTGTCTCATAAATCGAAGAGACGGATTCGATACTAATGTCATCAAACTCTTCTAATAAAGAAATGGCTTGGTTAAGCAGTCCCTCTCTATCTCCCATATTAGAGCCTACAGAAAGATATACAATATTGTTACCGTCCATCTATACCCGTCCCCTTGTGATCTCCACAGCTACCGATTCATAATGTCCAGGAATCGGAGGATCTGGTTTGATTACTTTGACCACCACTTCATCCACCAGCATAAACTTGCTAAGGATGGAGCCTGAAATCGCTTCAGCCAATGTTTCTAAAAGCTTGACCGGCTCACCTTCTACGATTTCTTTAACCGCTCCGTATACTTCTCCATAATTAACTGTATTGTTTAGTTCATCGGACAGTCCAGCTTGGGAAAGGTCCATTGATAATACTACGTCCACATTAAAACGCTGTCCAAGCTTTTGCTCTTCATTAAACACACCATGATAGCCATAGAACCTCATACCGTTCACATACATTTTATCCATGAGACACCGCTCCTTTTTTGAGCATGATGTCCATCATCTTCGTCATTCTGCTCATTTCTTTTACATCATGAACGCGAACGATCGAACAACCGCGTTCAATCCCAAGGCAAACTGTAGCACCTGTTCCTTCTACTCGCTCTTCAACTGGCAGATCGAGTGCTTTTCCGATCATCGATTTACGTGAAGTTCCTAATAAGACAGGATAGCCCATCTGCACAATTTCATTCAGTCGCCGAATCGTTTCAAGGTTTTGTTCGAACGTCTTAACAAAACCAACACCTGGATCTAAAATGATGTTATCAGGGTTAACGCCTGCCTTAACCGTAATCGCAATACTATGCTCTAGATCAGCGATTACATCTGGCATGAATTCTTGGTAGTTCGTATCAAATCGGTTATGCATGAGAATGACCGGCACATTCGTTTCCGCCATCACCCTCGGCATATCTGGATCAAATTTAGCTCCCCATACATCATTAATGATATGAGCACCTGCTTTTATCGCTTGATAAGCAGTTTCTGCTTTATACGTATCAATCGATAAAGGAACGTTTACTTCCTTTCTTAAAGCTTCTATTACAGGAATCACACGTTCGAGCTCTTGTTCGAGCGGCACTTTCTCTGCACCAGGTCTAGTGGACTCTCCGCCGATGTCAATCATATCAGCGCCGTCCTTCACCATCTGCTTCGCATGAGAGATCGCCTGTTCGATCCGGTTGTGATGTCCGCCATCGGAAAACGAATCTGGTGTCACATTAAGAATGCCCATCACATATGTTTTTTTTGAAAAATCAAGTACGTACTCACCGCAGTTCATTTTTTGCTGCCTTAGCATCATCTCGTGCATGGAGAATCTATCCTTTCAAAAAACATCAAATACTTCGATATTGTTTCTTCGTATGTTTCATGTAGAGCTCTCTAAACTTCTGATACGCTTCACCTTCAGCTCCAAGAAACGTTGTATCTTGAAAATGACTGACTGGAACGAGCTCTTGTATTGAGTTCGTAAGGAAAACTTCATCCGCTTCCGTTAAAGTCTCAATAGTATAGTTCCCCGTTTCTAGAGGAATGTTCAACCGTTTTGATGCATGCATGACCCAATTTCTTGTAATCCCCTCTAAAATTCCAGTGGACGTGTGAGGAGTATAGAGCTTGTTATCTTTGTACCAAAAGAGGTTTGATACGGTTCCTTCACAGATATAGCCTTCTTGAGTCAGGAAAATACCTTCTTGATTCATGTTAGAAAGCTCTCTTTTGCCCAATATGCTGTTTAAATAGTGGTGGGATTTCAGCCGTTTCTCACCTTCTGGCGTATTGCGTCTTGTTTTGAGTAGAACCAGCTCTTTTTCAGAAACTGAACTTGTTTCAACGAGCGGCTTTGTGTACAAAATAACGACAGGTTCCTCATATGAATCTGTCTGTAATCCGATATCACCTACGCCAGCAGATACATTAAGTCTAAAATAAGCATCAGTCATCTTATTCTTAGATAGAAGGGTATTCACCATCTCTATAACTGTATCTGCATCAAGAACAAGATTAATATTTAATTCATCCAACGCTTCACTGAGACGGTTCAAGTGTTCCTGTATTAAAAAAGGAAAACCATCATACGTTCTGAATGTTTCAAACGCCCCTAAACCATACATGAAGCCATGATCATAAGGTGAGATCATAGCTTCATCTTTGGAAACTACTTTTCCGTTTAAATAGATGTACATGTAACTTCCTTGCCTTTATAAAAATCAATAAAATTTCTTAACAATTTCTTTCCATCTTCCGTTAGTATGGACTCCGGATGATATTGAACCCCTTCGATCGGAAGCTCTTTGTGGCGAATGCCCATGATCTCTCCTTCATCTGTCCAAGAAGAAATCTCAAAGCATTCAGGCAGTGTTTCTCTTTTTACGATCAATGAATGATAGCGTGTTGCAGGAAATTCTTGCGGAAGTCCGTTATAAACCGTCTTCCCGTCATGAAGAACAGGGGACACTTTACCATGCATCAATCGCTCTGCACGTACCACGTCTCCGCCGAACACTTGCGCGATCGACTGATGACCTAAGCAAACTCCGAAAATCGGTATCTTTCCTGCAAAATGCGAGATCGCTTCTAGGGAGATACCTGCTTCATTCGGAGAACACGGTCCCGGAGAAATCATTAAGAAATCGGGATTTAGTTGTTCAATCTCTTGAATCGTTATCTCATCATTTCGTTTTACGACTAACTCCTCACCCATCTCACCTAAATACTGAACGAGGTTGTACGTAAAAGAATCGTAGTTATCAATCATTAAAATCATCTCGTCTCATCTCCTCTCATGTGCTGTCTTATACCAAAATTGACCCGAGCTCACTTTGCTCTTTGGCACGCCACAGCGCCTCTGCTTTTTTTAGACTTTCCTTGTACTCACTTTCAGGTATAGAGTCAATAACGATACCCGCACCCGCTTGAACGTGTGCAGTTTCATTTTGACATACCATCGTCCGAATTGCGATATTCATTTCCGTATCGCCGTTAAAACCGATCCAGCCGATACTTCCAGTGTACACACCTCTACGAACAGGCTCTAACTCTTCGATGATCTCCATCGTTCTAACTTTTGGAGCGCCCGTGATCGTACCGCCCGGGAATGTCGCTTTAATGCAATCGAACGCATCAAACTCCGGCCTTAATGTTCCAACCACATTCGAGACAATGTGCATCACGTGTGAATACCTTTCGATCACCATGAACTCATCGACATTCACACTGCCATAAACCGAAACTTTACCAAGGTCGTTTCGTTCAAGATCGACGAGCATCACATGCTCTGCTCGTTCTTTCTCATTTTCGATCAGCGTGTTTGCAAGCTCGATATCTTCTTCCTCTGTTCTGCCTCGCGGTCGTGTTCCCGCGATCGGACGCGTGCTGATCAGGTCACCTTTCTTCTTCACCAAAAGTTCAGGTGATGCACTAACAAGCTGAAAGTCTGGTGTTTCTAAGTAATTCATATATGGAGATGGGTTGATTCTTCTTAATTCTTCATAAACGTTTAAAGGAGTTGTTCGTAGAGCCTTTGACTGACGAACAGAAAGATTCACTTGAAATACATCACCATCAGAAATATATCTTTGAATCTTTTTAACCGCTTCTACAAAAACATCCTCAGTCATAGAAACGTGTTTAAAATCTTCAATGGAATAGTTCTGAATCTCTTGATCCACTTCTGTAGTAGCAGATAGAGGCGCTTCCCACATTTCTTTGTAAGCTCGCAGCTTGTCTATGCTATAAGAGTCATCCTTATCTTCAGTCAACGTTATAATCCACAACATACTTGTTTCATGTTCATAAACAAACACATCTTTAAACAGCAAAAAGTATAAATCCGGAAGACCAAGATCATCTTCTGAAGTTACAGGCAGTTTTTCAAACTCGCGCGTCAGATCATAGCTCAAATAACCGATAGCTCCACCCGTAAAGTCTGGCAATCCTTCTACTTGCTCCACATCAAAGTCTTTAAACCAGTTCTGAAACTGCTCATATATCGGGCCTTTACGTGTAGTTGAGCCCTCATCTGTTTTGATTGTTAGAACGTCATGTTTGCCAGTGACTTCAGCAAACGGTGACAGACCGATAATGCTATACTTTCCAGTTCTTCCGCTCTCCAGCAAAACGTGGCGAGGTTCAGTTGCTGCTAATGATTTGTATTTGTAGAACCACTCTTCTTTAGTTAGAGGTATACATGAATGCATGACATGCCATTTTTTGTTCATCCCCATACGGTCACTCTCCCAAAAATCTTCTGCTTACATTGTACATGAGGTGTTTCACTTTGGCACACCTTTCTCCTAATTTCCTGCATTTACATGGGTATTTTCTCCACTTTAATAGTCTTAAGAGATGATGACCTTGTGTAGTGTTGAAAAAGCGACGATTGTTTTAGAAAAAAGCTCTTATAAAAGAACAAAATTAACTAAAGGAATGGTTCTGAGGAATTAAGACACCAAATTTAATAGACTTTCTGGACCTATAACAGATTTTAGGTAATACGGAGTGGGGTATACACGTCGATAATTCATGAAATCTCAGCTATAATTCAGGAAATTTTAGATTTATTCCGGCGAGTTGACAAAGTTCGACGATCCCAACCCGTCAAATACCCCCACCCTTAACAAAAAAAGCCCCCAGAAAGGGAGCTCACTAAAAGAATTAATCTTCAAATTGGTACAGTGGGGTACTTAAGTAACGTTCCCCGTTACTTGGAATGATGGCTAAAACTTTTTTGCCTTTGCCAAGCTTCTTAGCAACTTTTAATGCTGCTGATATGGCTGCACCAGAAGAAATACCGCCTAAAAGCCCTTCTTCACGCGCCGCTTTTCTCGCCCATTCGAAAGCTTCATCGTTTGAGATGGTTAAAACTTCATCGTAGATGTCTGTTTTTAAAATATCCGGCACAAAACCTGCGCCGATTCCTTGTATCTTGTGCGGTCCCGGTTTTCCACCAGATAATACAGGAGAATCAGTCGGTTCAACCGCATAGATCTTAATCTCTGGATATTTTTCTTTTAAGACCTGACCTGCACCTGTTATTGTTCCGCCTGTGCCGATTCCAGATACGAATGCGTCTAGACCGTCTGGGAATTGTGAAACGATCTCTTGACCTGTCGTATTTCGATGGATGGCAGGGTTTGCTTCATTCTTAAACTGCTGTGGCATGAAGTAACCTTTTTCTTTTGCTAGTTCTTCAGCTTTTCTAATCGCTCCGCCCATTCCTTCAGGTCCAGGGGTTAGGACAAGGTCCGCTCCATAAGCTCTCAAAAGATTTCTTCTTTCTAAACTCATCGTTTCAGGCATGACAAGAACCGTTTTGTATCCTTTTGCTGCAGCAACCATCGCTAAACCAATTCCTGTGTTACCACTTGTCGGTTCAACAATCGTATCTTCTGCTTTTAATTTTCCGCTTTTCTCTGCATCTTCAATCATCGCTAATGCGATACGGTCTTTTACACTGCTTCCCGGATTCATGAACTCTAACTTCAGGTAAACATCTGCCATATCCTCTGATGTGATGCGATTCAATTTCACTACCGGCGTTTGACCGATCAGATCTGTGATTGATTGTGCCACTCTTGCCATTTGCCATCACTCCTAAAACCGAGTATTTTTATTGGATTAATTGTAGCAACCCTGGAAATACTCTGTCAATTTTATTGCATACGAAAATCATCTCTTACAATGGTACGCAGAATTTTTTATTTCATGTATAAAACAAAACCCGGAGAAAAGTCCGGGTTTACGCTTTTGCTTGATCCAGCAAGGTTTGAAGTTCTTCTTTTGTAAAGATATAAGTGGCGTTACAGAATTGACAGTTTGTTTCGGCTTGGCCGTCTTCTTCTATAATATCTGAGATTTCTTGTTCACCCAGACTTACGATCGCCTGTCCAAAACGCTCATGTGAGCATGTACACTGAAAACGCACAGGAGACTTCTCAAGAATTTGGACTTGGTCTTCTCCTAAAAGTTCAAATAAAATTTCTTCCGGTGTCATCCCTTTTTCGATCAATCGAGAAATCGGAGGAATCGCGTTGATTCTTTCTTCGAGTAAATCAACGATTGCATCCGAAGCATTCGGCATCACTTGTACGATAAAACCACCTGATGCTTTGATCGAATTGTCCGGATTCACAAGAACGCCAACACCTACTGCAGAAGGCACCTGTTCAGAAGAAGCAAAGTAATACGTAAAGTCCTCTCCTAGTTCACCAGAAACCATCGGCACTTGTCCTGTGAACTTTTCGCGCATTCCGATATCTTTTAGAACTGATAGATATCCGTCTTTCCCTACCGCCCTTGCTACATCCAGCTTTCCTTTGCTGTTCAGTTCAAAGTGAGTATGAGGATTCGTTACATAACCACGTGTCTCACCTTTTGTATTGCTATCTACGATGATCACTCCGATTGGACCGCCGCCTTCAATCTTCACCGTTATGCTGTTGTTTTCACCTTTTAGCATCATACCCATCATGGTCGATGCAGTCATAGCTCTTCCTAAAGCAGCCGAAGCTGTCGGCCATGTATCGTGTCTTCTTTGTCCTTCACTTACCATCTCAGTAGAAGAGATCGCATAAGCACGGATCTGCCCATCATAAGCAAGGGCTTTAATTAAATAATCATTCATTGAAACTCACCCTTTAACCATTCTTATTTTTATCGTATATCAGCAATAGACCTTTTAATGTTAAAAATGGATCAACGTGATCGATCACGTTGCTTTCCGCTGCAATTAAATTCGCAAGTCCGCCGGTTGCAATTACTTTTGGTTCAACGTCAGACTGTTCTTTCATCCTTTTTACAATACCCTCTACTTGTCCTACATATCCATAGAGAATACCCGCTTGCATCGCGTTCACCGTATTCTTTCCGATCACACCTTCAGGCTTAGCAATCTCAATACGCGGCAGCTTGGCAGCTTTCGTATAAAGAGCCTCTGTAGAAATGTTGATACCCGGCGCGATCGCTCCACCCATATACTGTTTGTTTTCATTGATATAACAATACGTAGTAGCTGTACCAAAATCAACGATGATAAGCGGTGCATCATATTCGTGAATAGCAGCAACTGCGTTAACAATTCGGTCTGCTCCTACTTCTCTTGGGTTTTCATATTTAATATTCAACCCTGTCTTAATACCAGGTCCCACTACTAATGGACGCTGGTTAAAATATTTCACACACATACGCTCTAAGGCGAACATGATTGGTGGAACAACCGAAGATATAATGATACCTTCTATCTGCTCTTTATGAATATTAACGTGGCGGAACAGATCGAGTATCAGCATGCCATACTCATCTTCTGTTTTTTCACGTGATGTATGAATTCTCCAATGATGTTTCAGTTCATCATTCTCGTAGAGTCCTAAAACAATATTCGTATTTCCGACATCAAACACAAAAATCATGGAATTTGTCCCCGCTTCTTATCTTAAGTTTCTATAATAGTTATAACATAAAACGTATAGGAGTAAAGCATGGCGGCTTATTCAGATATTTTAGTAACCCTATGGTGCTCTTGGATGTGGTTGATTTCCGTTACAGGTACTCGCTTTCCGCGGGGCAGGCGGTGAGCCACATTCGTACGTTTCACGTATAAGTGTCTCACCCGCCCACCTGTCCTAGCCGAGAGTCTCGCACCTTACACTCCAATCAACTGGTCGGTGAAGGAAAAAGAACAATCAGATTACCCGCTGCCTCACTAGTAGTATCAAATCTTTCACTCCTATTAGCATATCCTTGAAGATGAAGAACAAAAAACGAAAATCATAAGAGCTAGACCTTTTAAAGATGCTGTTTTTCTAAAGGGTTGTTGCTTTTGGATGTTTTATTATTATCTTCATTGACAAGTTGATTGTAGCGTAAGGTTGCCGACTCCTATAGGACGAGCGGTCAGTCCGAAATGTGGAAGTGGCTCGTTCAGCCCCGACAAGCAAAAGTTGAATGGGCTAGGAAGGCGCAGTTTGCCTTCTTGACTGTTCAACTTTTGACCTCGAGGGGCTAGCCACTGCAACTAGACAGGTGGAGACTCCTAATGGCGCAAAGCGGCAGGAGGCTCACCGGTCGCCCCATGGAAAGCGAGCAACCTGGAGCGGAAATCAACTACTTTCAAAAGCAAAAAGTAATACAAAAAAGGACACCTCATCTCTGAGGTGTCCTTTTAAAAATTAATCTTGTTTTGGTTCTTCATCTTTTTTGTTAAGTGTTACTTTAACATCATCAGATGGGTTAGAAATCGTTTTTCTGTCAGGTAGTTTACCTGTTTTAACGAGTTCTTTGATTTGTTCTTCATCCAGCGTTTCTACAGTTAACAATGTTTGAGCAATGATTTCTAACTTAGAATTATGCTCAGTAAGGATCTGACGGCAACGCTCGTAAGATTCTTTGATGATACGCTGAACTTCTAAATCGATCTCATGCGCGATTGCATCACTATAGTTTTGCTCGTTATTGAAGTCTCTTCCTAAGAAGACTTGACCGCCTTGTGATGAACCGAATTGCATCGGCCCTAGGCGTTCACTCATACCAAACTCGGTTACCATGCGGCGAGCAATTCCAGTCGCACGCTGGAAGTCATTATGAGCTCCCGTACTTACTTCTTGGAACGTAATCTCTTCAGCCACACGGCCTCCAAGAAGTCCAACGATCTTATCTTCTAATTCAGGTTTTGTCATAAAGTAACGATCTTCTTTCGGAAGCATTACTGTGTAACCACCTGCTTGACCACGAGGGACAACGGTAACTTTATGAACAGTGTCAGCTCCTTCAAGAACTAAACCGATAACAGTGTGACCAGCTTCATGATAAGCAACAATGTTCTTTTCTTTTTCGGAAATCACACGGCTCTTTTTCGCAGGTCCTGCAATAACGCGGTCGATCGCTTCATCAACGTCATCCATATCGATCTTTTTCTTATTCGTACGGGCAGCAACTAAAGCTGCTTCATTCAATAAGTTTTCTAAATCCGCACCAGAGAAACCTGGAGTGCGCATCGCGATCGTTTTCAAGTTAACGTCTTCTGCAAGCGGCTTATTGCGCGCATGCACTTGAAGTACTTCTTCACGTCCTTTTACATCTGGGCGGTTAACCGGAATCTGACGGTCAAAACGTCCCGGACGAAGAAGGGCTGGATCTAGAATATCAGCACGGTTGGTAGCTGCGATAATGATAATTCCTTCATTAGCACCGAAACCATCCATTTCAACTAGCAATTGGTTAAGTGTCTGCTCACGCTCGTCATGACCTCCGCCAAGACCAGCTCCACGCTGACGACCTACCGCATCAATCTCATCGATGAAGATGATACATGGTGCGTTTTTCTTAGCATTTTCAAACAAGTCACGAACACGTGATGCACCGACACCGACGAACATCTCTACGAAATCAGAACCTGAGATCGAGAAGAACGGAACGCCTGCTTCTCCTGCTACTGCACGTGCAAGAAGTGTTTTACCAGTACCCGGAGGTCCTACTAAAAGAACACCTTTTGGAATACGCGCACCTAGCGCAGAGAATTTACGCGGATCTTTTAAGAATTCAACAACTTCAACAAGCTCTTGTTTCTCTTCATCAGCACCAGCTACGTCTTTAAAGGTAACCTTTTTCTTTTCTTCGTTATAAAGCTTAGCTTTACTCTTACCAAAGTTCATTACTCGGCTTCCGCCGCCTTGCGCTTGGTTAAGCAAGAAGAAGAATAAGATAAAGATAATGACAAACGGAATTATTGAGGTGAAGAACGTCACCCAGCCACTCGTTTGTTCTTGCTGTTTAAACTCAACATTTGATGAATCAGCAAGCTTTTCAATCTCAGCCAATGTGTTGCCAGTTAGAGGAGCATTCGTTTGGAATACTTCTCCTTCTTTTGCGCCTTCAAGCTGACCGCGGACAACATATACGCCACCCTCAGGCTGGTAAACGATGCTTTCCACTTTGCCTGATTCGATGTACTTAGTCAGCTGATCATAACGAATTTCTTTGACTTCGTTGTTGTTGCCGTTAAAAAAGCTGACAACTCCAACCACAACTAAAAAGATTAATAAATAAAATATAGTATTACGGAAGATGCGATTCATTCCTTACCTCCTTAGGCGAACAATCAAATCTTATGCGGTGTTCTATTCTTTCTTTTCGTAAATCTCTGGCTTTAAAACGCCAATGTAAGGCAAGTTACGGTATCTCTCGATGTAGTCCAATCCATAACCAACAACAAAAGCATCAGGAACGATGAAGCCAGCAAGATCTGGAGCGATATCAACCTTACGTCCTGTAGGCTTATCAAGCAAAGTAACGATCTTAACCGATTTTGCTTTGCGTGCCTTAAACAGTTGAACGAGATAGCTGAGCGTTAAACCACTGTCAATAATATCTTCTACAATGATAACGTCTCGACCTTCTAAGGAAGTATCTAAATCTTTAACAATTTTAACTTGACCAGAAGAAACGGTAGATGCACCATAGCTGGAAACTGCCATTAAATCGATCTCAAGATGGATATCCATACGTTTGATCAAGTCTGCCATAAAAGGTAGAGCACCTTTTAAAACCCCGACCACCAATGGAAAGCGTTCCTTATATTCCACAGAAAGCTCTTTACCAAGTTCTTTAATCTTGTTTTGAATAGCTTCTTCGGAAATAAGTGTTTCTAAAATTTCATCATGCATGTTCAACAAGCCTCCTAGACGTCATGGCGATTTTTTATGAAAGCGTAGGATAACCCAAAGTTCTGATGGATTTATTTGATGACGTCTAATGTGTTTTAGCCCTGGAAGCCAAATAATCTTACCGGTTGCATCAACAACAATCGGCCAAACGTTTCTTTCTTCCTGCGGCACTTTAGCATCAATAAATATATCTTTTAATTTCCGAGAACCGACGCCGGCAATCGCCATCCGGTCACCTGGTTTTCGGGTGCGAACTCGTAACGGGAGATCAACCTCTTTCATTGAAAACACAAAAACATCTTTTCCTCTTTGTAAAGCGGGTTCACAATCTGTTATTTCAGCAGTTATACGTCCATTCGGCAATTCTACAAAACCGGGCAGCTCTAGTGAAAAGTCATAAGACTCTTCGTTATTTTTGACGATATGCTCAAAACTTAACAAACATCTGTCATAAGTTCGGCTGACTACTAAACCTGACGGAAAATGCAACATTCCGGACGGATGCTCACTTCCGAGCAAACTAAGAAAGTTTTCCTTATGTACAGAGGAAAGAGATGAAGGATTAATTTTATACAGATAGTTCAATATTAGTGTAATCCCTCTTTTTTGTAAAGGAATAGGCATCTTGTTAAAAGCAGATACAGATAACTCTATTTTCCCCTCTGTTCGCCTGATTAAAACCTTTTCTAACTCTATTTCAGCCAGTTTCAATATATACGCTTCATCTTCGGAAATAGTTTCACTTAAATACTGAAATCTTTCATGTACGTTAGGGTTTTCCTGTTTTAAAAAAGGCAGAATTTTTTTTCTGAAGCGATTCCGAACATATTTATCACTTTCATTGCTTGAATCGTAAACGGGAAACAGGTTTTCTACTTTACAATAATGCTCGATTTGGTCTTTTGTTATTCCTAAAAAAGGACGAATTATTTTCCCTGTAGCAAAAGGACGTTTCACCGGGATGCCAGCGGAACTTAATCCTTCGCTGCCCCTCGTCATCCTCATGAGCATCGTTTCTACTTGATCGTCGCCATGATGCGCGAGCGCCAGCGCCTCTGCACGGTGTTTTTTCATCACGTTCTCAAAAAAATTGTACCTGCAGATCCTAGCAGCAATTTGTAATGACAAGTTATGTTCTGCTTGATAGCTTGCAACATCTACGCTATCACCTTCAAAAGTAATATTCCGCTCGTCACAAAAGCTCTTAACATACGCGATTTCTGATGCCGACTCGTCACCCCTTAAGCGATGATCGAATGAGGCAGCGACGATCTTAATTTTATAATACGAAGACCTTCTCCATAAAAAATGCAGCAATGCCAAAGAATCTGGTCCTCCGGAAACACCGATCACTACAGTTTGAGGAGCTGAAAGAAGCTGGTGTCTTTTAATAAAATTCTCCACTTCCTGCAACGTGAACCGCTCCTTCATTTTCCGTTTTTTATCAAGGCCTGTTTCGTTGACTTGTTAATCCAAAAGACTAGGCTGAATATAAATACTCTTTCTCTGTTAGATCTTTCTTTTGGTTCACCGCACGTCCCCCGAAAGCGACCACTTTCAAGAGCAACGAAGTTTTACGAAAACGCCTTTTAAAATCATAACAAAGAATTGCAGGAACGAACACTATTTACATCGTTTGACCGAGCATGTAAAAAAAGTACACAACGAAAACAAACGTGAAGACTAAACATGTTTCTACGATAAAGCTGCTTTTCTTTTTCTTTTGCGCTTGTCTTGATGTTGGTTTTTGTGTTGAATTCCTCTGTGTTTGAGGAGCTTTTGCTTTATCATTAGCGTTCAATAAAAGAACAAGCTCGTTTCTCATCTCTTCTGCATTGCGATATTTTCCGTTCCATGCTTTTTGTAAGATAGGTGCATACGGTTTAAGCATTGGACTGCCTGCAATTTTGGCTTGAAACTGTTTATCAGCATCTCCATTTTTCGTAAATCGGGAAGGATAAGCTAAATTCACCATCACCATGCCTGCTGAAAATAAATCATACGATGGCTCGGCTTTTCTCGTTCCTTTCCCCCAATATCCTCGATCATAGAACTCTGTGTATTCTTTGATCGACCTGTCCATCACAGTCGTTCCTCCAACATCAATCCAGCGGATTCGGTAAGGTGGGCCCGTGACAAGCAGGTTGTCAGGTTTCAAATCACCGAACGCCCATCCCGCCTGATGGAGGGTATGAAGATCTGTTAGTAACTGTACGAGCAAGATTCCTGCCCATTCGGGAGACTTTGTCTTCATAAAATCAAAGAGTGTCTCTCCTTTTAAATATTCCATCGCATAAAAGGGGTACGTGGCAGTTTTTGTCACCCAGTCATCGACATCGATTAAAGAAGGTCCAAGGACTTTCCCCTGGACCTTAGAAAAACGCTTCAGCACATTGACTTCAGATGTAATCGACATCTGATCATGCCCGATCTTAAGTGCGACCACCCCTCGATCCGAATCAGCTAAGTAGACGGCACCGGTTGCTCCATACCCTAAACGGCGCCGAATCCGATATCTGGAATGATTCCACTTACCGCGTATTTCATCACCAACTGCTAAGTTACATACCGGACTCGTTCGTATATCCTGGGGCATCATCGGACAAGAATCTCCTTTTTGACGATCGTTTACGGCCAAAAGCCGCTATAGCCTCTTTTATCGCAGGACCTGTCGGTGTGATCCCGCCAAGTGAAATCTTTGAAAATGTTTTGCCGATCGATTCTAGTTTTGACGACCAGTTTAAAAGTTCTTCTGCCTCTGTTCTTTTGCCCGGAAAAACATAGAGTGCAAACTCGTTATCTCCAATTCTCGAATTCAACGATATAGAGAGATCAAGCAGAGACTCTTGAACCGTTAGCATCTTGTCTTCCATGGATCCA
Source organism: Fictibacillus phosphorivorans (assembly GCF_007673525.1). Taxonomy (GTDB): domain Bacteria; phylum Bacillota; class Bacilli; order Bacillales; family Fictibacillaceae; genus Fictibacillus; species Fictibacillus phosphorivorans_C. Next base: position 39,788 of record NZ_VDZU01000005.1, on the reverse strand, counting down.
GAGGCATCAATCAAAACTAAGATCTCAAGGTTCATGGTCTCTCCCATCTCATCGACAACTTCAATAACTTCTCCTCGTTTGTCTGGCGGAAGATCTTCCATGGTAGACTGACTTCCAAGTATCTGTTGCAGCTCTGCGTTAACAACACCTTTTATCGTTTGGGCCATTGCTTTTTGAGTGACCATTTTCACCGTTTGTGCGAGTTGTTTCGTATAAACAACCTGACTTATGCCGCCGCCGGCCATCGCGATCTCTTCTACTTCTTTTAAACCCTGTCTATGATACTCTGGTGCATTCTCATTCAGTACACCAATAACGTTTACAGCTATTCCTTGTTCGTTAGCAAGTGCCGCCATTGCGATCGGATCTTCACCTTGGTTCGAGCACCCATCTGTAATCAGCAAAATTTGACGCAGCGTTCCTTTGTTTCGCATAACGCTAACCCCTCTCAAGTACGAATTTTAACTATTACCATCTTCGTCAAGAAAGCGGTGGTTTATACAGAGAAAAGACCGCAATACATAATCGCTAAATGAAGTCGGAGCGGGAATACTGTCCACTTATACATAAATACTGTCCAGTTTTCATTATTTACTGTCCACTTTTTAAATTTTACTGTCCACTTCTGCCAAAATACTGTCCACTTACAAATGCGAGCTCGCACCACAAAAAGACTACACATAAAAAAAGACCGCTCTTTTCCAAAGAAAAGAACGGCCTCTTATTCTCATAAACTATTGAGCTTTCTTTCGATTGATCGCTACTTTCGGATATTGTGGAACAGTTGCCCACTTTGGAATGTTCTTTTCGATCTTTGTTACAGCGACCGTCATATCATCCTCGATTCCGTTATTTCCTGAACGAATCACTTCTTCCATGATCAGATCTGCTATCTCTTGCGGATCTTCGGTATCAATCTCTCTGATCTTTCGCTTCAGCCACGCATCAATATTTTCGATATGACGTGGAGCCTCATAGATTCCATCACTCATCATGATGAGGATGTCTCCTGCTTTAAGCTGTTCATCAACAACGTCGACATCAAAATCTCGGATGATGCCCATCGGCAGGTTGCTCGCTTCCACTGTTTTGATCTGGTCTCCGCGTTTAATAAAACTCGGCGTTGAACCAATCTTTAAGAATTTAGCAGAAGCATCTTGCAGATCGATCATCGCAAGATCCAGCGTAGAGAAAATCTCATCTGTTGTACGTAACGAGAGCACAGAGTTGACTGACTTAATGGCAACTTCTTCTTCAATTCCGGACTGAAGAATTTTTTGCAGAAGCTGCAGTGTTTCATTGCTTTCAATGAACGCTCGTTCTCCGTTACCCATCCCATCTGCAATCGCAACAGCGAACTTCCCAGCGCCGATCTCTATCGTCGAATGGCTATCCCCCGAAAGCCACGCTCCCCCTTTGGCTGCTGAAGCAATTCCTGTTTCAACTACATATTCTCGCGCTGAATGAAAGGATAGATGACAGAAGCCAGTCGGATAGTTTGCGCAATCTTCATGCGTCACAAGAATCGTCTCTTCCAATATGTCGGATAAGATCGGTGCGATCAGCTTCTCAGCGATTCCTGATCCGTTGCAGGAAGGAATCGTCATTTCAATATCGACATTAGACGTTTCCAGACTGTAGATATCCACATGACCAACATCAATTCCCGCTTGAGCCAAAGAGTCTTTGATCTGCTCTTCTTGAATTTGGTGGTTCTCTTGCTCTCGCTGTATCTCTTTTGCGAAATCGCCCATCACTTGTGAAACGCCCATCAGCTGATCAGCAACTAAACGACGGCTTTCCTGCACTTGAATCTTCAATTTTTGAGAAGCTCGATATTGCGTTAGTTCTTTTTTCATGAGATCTGTTATCTTTTCAGGCTTGATGCAATGTTTTTCCCAATCTCGCTTTAATTTTCGATCCTTAATATCACTATAATCTTCTTGCTCGACCATCAGCCTGGTCATCAAGTCGTAAGTCGTTGTAAAATTCTGTGCCCAGCACTGTTCCTTCTTAAAACAAGTCTGGCACGTTTTTTCTGTAATGTTGCTTAAGAAAAGATCCACTTCACGTGTGCTCTCTTCCTCATTTAACGATGAACCTACCGATTGAAACGAATGGGATAGAGCTTGGAAAAGGCTTGAGAATCGCTCAACGCGACTCGCGGTCACGTCGCGAATCTTCTTCAAATATTGTTGCTGATGCATCGAATGTTCTCTTGTGCCTGGTACATATTTTGAAATGTTGCTGATCGCAGTCTTAGGTGTTAGTAGGAAGAGCAGAACAGCAAACCCTGATTCCATCAATGTGGATGTGATTTCAGATCTCCCCTCACCATATAAACCGATCATGACGGTTCCGATGATAAGCCCAAGACTTACACCGAACCGTTTACCTTCTTTTAAAAGACCGCCGAGCAGTCCAGAGAAAGCTAATAAGCTCATTTGAGAAAGACTTGCCACTTGCGCGAGGCTTAGGATCAGACCTGTAACAACACCAACAGTAGAACCGATCGCAGCGCCTCCCACAAAAGCAAACAACAATACTAAGTAACGTGAAACAACATGTTCTACGGCAACATCATTGATCTGCCAGCCGATCGTTCCGGTCATGACAGAAGCAAGAAGAATCATCAAGCAAACAATCTCTTCGTTTTTTAACGATTGAGGTATCTTTTTATTCGTTAATAGCGGTATGCTTTGTAAAAAGATTAACGTAAGGACTAAGCTCAATCCTCCTTCAACTAGCGCAAGCATCGTATCGACCCGCTCTAATCCTCCTTCCCCAAACAAAGAGAACACAGTTCGCGTGATTAAGGAAGAACCAAAGACCAATAGCGGAAGACTTTGCATCCGATTTTTTATGAACAGGTCTGCTCCTTTTTGCAGGCTTGCATAGACAAGTAGAGCACTTATAAAGAACAAAGCGTTCATCGGTTGATGCGACATCGCTCCTGCCAAGATCGCAAAGACAGCAATGCCTGTCCGTTCTTTTCTCAAAACGAACACACTAGCCGCAAATGGTAAAGCAAAGGGAGACATCTCAGCTAGAATCATAGCTCGTCCTAACAAAAAACCAATTCCAAACAACAGCATTCTCCAGTTAAAAATGCTCTGGTTCAAAATCTGAAGCCATCTCTTACTCGTCTTCGTTACTGCCTGCTGACCTTTTTCTACCCAGACCATTCCTCTAATCGGTTCGAGTACTTCTTGTTCCACCTTCTGCCACATCCCATACACCACCCGTTTCCAATTTGTGTAACCATTATAAACAGGTTTAGAACAAAGATTTTGTCAAAAGAGCAGTTAAGGTTTTAAAAACTTATCGACGGACTTCTCCACTATTTCACGAAAGAAGAGCAAAAGCGGACAACATTCTTGCAAAAAGAGAAAAGGAATTTTCATTTTTGAAGTTATTAAGGAGAATTATGAAGAAAAATATAAAGGGATAGATGTTTAAAATAATTTTGATGGGGATTGATACAAAAAAAGAGCACCCGCTGACGGATACTCTTGTACGTTTTTATGTAGATGTCAAAATTAAAAATGGTAGCGGCGGAGGGAGTCGAACCCACGACCTCACGGGTATGAACCGTACGCTCTAGCCAGCTGAGCTACACCGCCATTTGTAAAAGACACAAGTAGTATATTACATCTATCCGGGTACTCTGTCAACGGTTCTTTTGAAATTTGTCGAAAAAGTTTTTTGTTATCCTCTTTTAATACATTATGAGTGGAGATTTGTTGATCAGGATAATCATCCTTGTAATGGTTGTTTTCTATCAATTCTCTTTCTTCTCTGAAGGTTGGTTGGAGTGCAAGGTTCGAGACTCCTGCGGGACGAGCGGTCAGGTGAGACCCTTAAGGGCGCAAAGCGGCAAGGGGCTCACCGGTCGCCCCGCGGAAAGCGAAGAAACCTGGAACGGAAATCAACCACTTTCACCTTCTTGAAGTAACGTACTCGAAAACAAAAAAGCACTCTATTCTTCAAGAATAGAGTGCTAGCCATATATAGATGAATGAGCATTAAAAATGCAACAATTATCCTCTTCGGCCGCCGCGGCCACCTCTTTTTGATTCAGTACTACGCTTTAAAGTAGTGAGTCGATCTTCACTATCTTTAAGGAATTTGTTCATCTTATCCTCAAAAGATAATGCCGTTGAATGGTTGTTACCGCCTCGGTTAGGACCTTTGCGAGATTTGTTAAATCCGCCTCTTGCAGGAGCTGGTCTACTAGCAGATGCAACATTTTCTTTTGCTTTCTTGATAGATAAACCGATCTTCCCGTCCTTTTCGACGCTCATAACCTTAACTTCGACTTGATCACCAACTTTAAGAAATTCGTTGATGTCCTTTACGTAATTATCCGCAACTTCGCTAATATGCACGAGTCCTGTTGTACCCCCTGGCAGCTCTACAAACGCTCCAAAATGAGTAATCCCAGTAACTTTACCTTGCAACTTGCTGCCTACTTCAATTGACATGCAAAAAATGCTCCTCCTTAAAAAATCTCCTAAGATATCATTACTTATTATACAATCGAAAAAATCTGCGTGTCAATCTACGCTTAATGCTTTATTCTGGAAGTTTAAAGATTGTTTCACCAGGTTTTGACATAAAAAAGTCGCGTCTGGCGATTTCTCCAATGTATTCTTCGTCTTTTAGTTTATTCACTTCATCTTTAAGTTGTGCCTTTTCTTCTAAAAGAGCTTTGTATTCGTCGCTTAATTCTTTTTGTTCCATCTGTTTTTCATTTAAAAGGGAGAGCTGTTCTGCAATACCCGTAATAATTAAAAAAGCAAAAAAGGAAAATACGATAAAAGCCCCCGTTAAGCGCCTGTATAAACCACGCTTACGTTTAGCGATCACTTGCTCATGACGCTCTTTATTCTGGATGTATTGTGAGTGAATCTCTGTTATTTTTTTCTGGCGCATTTGTTCGCTGTTCCCCTCCTTTACTTCTTTTTTCCCTTCCAATTGCTGACTTTATTCTTCGCAGAAATGAAAAACCCTTTTAATTTTGAATATTTCTCTTTTAAATTATACCATTTTTGCTTTGGTATGAAACGCCATATGAGTCTTCCAACCCACTTAAAAGGAGAAAAAAGAATCATGAATAGTACCATAATAATTTTCCGCAAGATGTTAAGTACATATAAAAGAATAGCGGATATGAGCATAATTAACCATTTTATCGGCATAACGATTAAAGAGTTAAGTAAACGGTATAAAAAACGAAAAAGTGAGGCGACCGCCGATACCATCCACTCAAGTATCTTTTTATAGATTCGTTCAAAAAGTGCTCGGTACGCCGCATAACCGCAAATGAGAGCAATAAAAATGTAAAATCGAATCTCCGCGTGATTTACGTGTAGAAGGACATAAAAGACCAGCAAAGCCTGTACCAGCCAAAACATCAGATCATTAAAAAAATGTAGCCAATGCCACTTTCGTTTTTCATGGATGAATCGGCTGTACGTATCGACAGCCATCCCGATCCAGATTCCCATGAAAACCATAGAAAGCATCGTTTCAAACTGTACGGTTAAGGTCATTTGAACAGTTTGCCGAAGAAGCCTTTAGTCTTTTCACCGGTCTGCTGGTCCAGGTAAACAAGATCGAATACTTTTCCTTCAATATTCACAACACCTGATTCCACATCAAGATTCTTCATCTTCAAGTTTGTCCCGCGGATCGCTAAAAAGCCCATTGTTGTCTCAAGCAAGAACTCTTCATTATCAAAACTTTCTACTTGCTTAACACCTGTAATCTCTAGATTCTTTCTTCCTATCATTCTTACATCGTGGTTGGGTGTGCTCACTTTTTGATTATATCCATTCAGATCATATCGTTGGTCCATACATTCCCCTCCTCTATTCCATACAAATGTATGAAACATCAAAAGAGAATAGAACAAGCTGTGTGAAAAGCTATGCTTAAAAACAGCCCCTTCAAATCTGCTCGTTAAATGACAATGATTCGTCAGTGATCCGAATTTTTCGCAAAAAAAAAAGAAAAGAACCTGAAAAAATCAGGTTCTTCACTCAGTCGTTTCGATGCGGTTTTCTTCGAGGACGGTATACATGTTATCCGCGTCCTCTTTTTTTGTCGTATCTTTAAGCTCGTTGATCTTAACTTTTACGAGCTTTTGGCCAAAACGTATCGCAAGCTCGTCCCCTACTTTTACATCAGAGGAAGCCTTCGCCTGCAATCCATTAATGGAGATACGCCCTTGATCTGAAATCTCTTTCGCCACGGTTCTCCGTTTGATCAGGCGTGAGACTTTCAGAAACTTATCTAAGCGCATGCTTACTTAACAGCTTCTTTCAGCTTGTTTCCTGCTTTAAATGCCGGAACAGTTGCTGCTGGAATTTGAATTTCTTTACCTGTTTGAGGGTTGCGGCCAGTACGGCTAGAACGCTCACGAGTTTCGAAAGTTCCGAATCCAACAAACTGTACTTTGTCTCCGTCTTTTAGAGCAGAAGTGATTTCATCGATTACGCCATTAACGACTGTTTCTACGTCTTTCTTAGTAAGTCCTGACTTTTCTGAGATATTTGTTACCAATTCATTTTTGTTCATTTTAATTACCTCCTAAAGTTTCTATCAAAGATTTCGCTAGAAACCCCCTATAATTAAGGGTTTCATGTTATTTCTCGAGAAAATATTCTCTATTTTTCACTATAATCCTTCTTTGTTGAAAAAAAAATTATTTTGCCTCGTTCCAAAGACGGTCCATTTCTTCTAAAGTGACGTCGTCAAAAGAGAGACTTTGCTTCTTTAGTTCCTGCTCGATGTAGTTGAAGCGCTTCTTGAATTTACGGTTTGTTTCATTTAGAGCTTCTTCCGGGTCAATCTTGTAAAAGCGAGCTAGATTCACAACAGAGAACAACAGATCTCCTAATTCTTTTTGCTGTTCATCACCCTCAGCTTCTTGGAACTCTTTTAATTCTTCTAAGATCTTATCGACTACCGGTTCAACTTCTCTCCAGTCGAAGCCAACTTTCGCTGCCTTTTTTTGATAAAGAAACGCTTTTTGGATAGCTGGAATTCCCTTTGGTACGCCATCTAATAAAGAATCACGATCTTCTTTTCCTGCTTCTTGTGATTTAATCGCATCCCAATTTGCAACAACCTGATCTGCGTCCTCTGCAGAAACATCGCTAAAAACGTGAGGATGACGGCGGATCATCTTTTCAGTTAACGTTTCAATCACGTCTTCTAAAACAAAGAAGCCTTCATCTTCCCCAATTTGTGCGTGAAGCAGAACTTGAAGCAGCACATCACCTAATTCTTCAGCTAGAGCATCGTCGTCTTCTTCATCAATCGCCTCTAACACTTCATAAGCTTCCTCGATCAAATACTTCTTTAACGTCACGTGTGTTTGCTTCTGATCCCACGGACAGCCTCCAGGGCCACGCAGTCGAGCAATGACATTTTTTAAGAACGCAAAGTCTCTGTATAACAGTTCTTCTTCTTTTACCGGAGGAACATACACGGCAGTTAAATTATTCAATGTAACAGACTGATCTAGCTCATATAGCGGTACTACTTTAATAGACTCCTCAGCACTGCCTGCTGCTGTAACGATGGTTACTTCATAATCATCGGGATACTTATCCATCAAAGTTAGCTTTACTTCTGAAGCGATAAAGTTATCGTATACTTGTACGATTACAAGGTGATGCCTGATCTGAACCTCGTCTTTTTTTAATGAAGTTCCATCAAGAATCTGGCACCCTTCAATCGGATCAATCTTTAGAGCCGTATACATTTCATCAAGGAAACTCTTTCCGCCAGCTACCGAAACCTCGATTCCTTTACTCTTACTGTTATGAAGAAGAATCTGTACCGCTTGCTCCGCAACTAACGGGTGGCCTGGTACAGCATAAAGGACATGGCCTTCTACCTCAGCCTGCGCAAATAAGGTTTCAGCAATCTCTTCATACACCGGTTCAAACTTTTCATGTTTTTCATAGATTTCATCAAATGCAACAAAGTGCTTTCCTTGCTTCATTAATTCTTCAATCGCAGGGTGATGAATCGTTCGTACGTATACTTTTTCAGCTGATTCTAACATGCGGTAGATGCCAAGTGTCATCTGGTCTAAATCTCCTGCACCTAAACCGATAATCGTAATGTTCTTCGTCATCATGGTCTCCTTTTTTTAAGACGTTTAAACACTTTTTGAATAAAACCAATAGAATGAAAGACCGAGTTCCATTCATTTTGAGAAAACACTTTAAATACTGAGATACAGAGAATATAGATCACTGCACCAATAAATGAAGCACTGATACTGATCAACATCGCTTCAAAGCGAGTATCTGCTATGAATATATAGTTTTCCGTCATATGAATCCATGTCCATACACCTGCACCCATCAATATCAGAGAGATGAATAGTGTAAGGAGTGTTGTTTTTCTGCTTCGGGTTAGAAACTTCGTAACGAATTGAAGCTTCAATAGTTGTGCAAGCGCTGCAGCCATTGTAGCCAGCACGGTAGATCCAGCTGCCCCTTCCATACCAAAAGAAGGTATGAGCAACAAGTTGCCAAGGATTTTTATCAATACCGCGACAAGAACGGTGTATGCCGCAAAACGACCCTGACCGATTCCTTGTAAAAGTCCTGTGGTCGTATAGATGATGGATACAAAAATAATTGAAATACAAAGGATAGCAAGAGCAAGCGATCCATCATCATTTTTAAACAGCATAACATTGAGGTATTTCATTATAAAGATTAGCCCTATTGCCGCTGCCCCGCCAAAAACGATAGAAATTTTCACGGAGAGCTTGGCAAGCGTTCGGATCTCTTTTTGTTTCTTTTCTGCTGCAAGTGACGCCATCTCTGGTACTACGGCAAGTGCTACAGATGCGGCTAGCACTGTTCCTAACTGAAGAAGAGGTTGACCGCGGTCAAAAACGCCTTTCAAAAGTTTTGCATCATAAGCCTTCATGCCGCTTTCTATCCAAACGTTAACGAAAAGAAAAGCATCAACAAGCTGCATCAACGCTAAGATGAGTGCGCTTAATGACAGATAGATGCTCGTTTTTAATAACTCTGCGGCATATAGAAAACTAAATCTTGCCTTCGAGCCATAGGGAGCCGCTACACCTTTTTTCCAAAAGTACAAAAGAAACAATCCTGATGCGAGCGCACCGATAACCGATCCAAAGAGCGCTGCCGCTCCTGTTTCATAACTGGAATACCCTTTTAAAACGAAATAATAAGATAATAGTAAGATGCCTGAAACTCTGATGGTCTGTTCGATCAACTGCGAAACAGCCGTCAATTGCATATCGCCAAACCCTTGATAGGTCCCCCTAAAAAAGGCAGAGAGCGGAATAAACAGAAAAAGAACAGATATCACTTTGATCGGCAGTTCTAGATGCCAATCTCCCATCCATTGTGCCATGAATGGTGCCGCTAAAAATAAAAACAGGAATGATACTAGTCCTAAACTAACAGCAGTCCACGCTGCTGTTTTGATCAAATGATCATCTTTATTCTTCTCTGACACGATCATTTTTGAAAGAGCCATCGGAAAACCTGTAAAGGCTATAGCAACGGCTATCGCATAAAACGGATAAGCTTGCTGAAACACATAAAATCCAAAATCACCCGTCATGTTCTGATAAGGAATCCGATAAACGACACTGAGTAATTTAACGATAATGGCAGCTGCAGTCAGCAGCATAGCCCCTTCCCATACGGAATAGTTCTTTGTTTTCATGAAGTACCTCAAAATTTATAGCATTTATATTTCCCGGGACGACAATTGTCGACACATTCTTTTTGGATGAACAACTTTTTGGATGAACATAATTCAAGGTATTATACCATAGTCCGTGTATATCGCCCTGCGATATGCGATTCTCCTCCGGTACCATAAAGAGAGCGATAAGGAGGATTACTCGTTCCAACAGCGCAAAAAAAAGAAAGAGCATAAACCGCTCTTTCTTATTGCTCCATCTGTCTTGCTAGAAATCCAGCTGCAGTTTCAGCAAGTTTTTGCTCAAGTTCTGTAAGCTTCTTTCCTTCTTTACCAATCATAACAACAGCTCCGATTGGGTCTCCACCTGCGATAATCGGCGCGATCACGTGAGAAGTGTTTTCTTTAATCCCATCGATCAGCTCAGCTTCCGTTCCGTTCGGCTCTACTAACGTCTTTCTGTCACTCATAGAAGCTTCTACTACTTTACCGATGCTTTTATTGTGATAATCTTTCTTGGATCCGCCAGCTACCGCAATGTATGTATCACGGTCAGCAATTAACACAACATGACCTGTACTGTCTGCAAGGCTCTCTGCATATTCTTTTGCGAAGTCTCCAAGCTCATTGATTGGAGAATACTTCTTTAAAATGACCTCTCCATCTCTGTCTACAAAGATCTCAAGCGGGTCTCCCTCACGAATCCGAAGTGTTCTGCGGATTTCTTTTGGAATGACAACGCGCCCGAGGTCATCAATACGTCGAACGATACCAGTTGCTTTCATATAGATAATGCCCTCTCTTTCGGATGATGATGAATCATTGTTGTAACAAAATGGTTCCTTCACTGAAAGAATGTTCCATTTCCTAGGTTTATTATTTGTTACATCTCCTGTTCTATTCACGAAAGAGAGGGTTATTATAATTTATGGTGTATTTGTTGTCTTTTCTTTCCTAGCATGCTTCATTTCTTTTAGGAAAAGGTCAATCTGCTTCAACAGATCCAAATCTTTTACTCGTTTTCGGTTAATAATCACTTTCATGAGATTACCCTGCATGCCAAGATTTACATGTCTGCCGATCTTATTGGCAATCTCGAACATCTTTCCGCCATCAAGCAATGAAGTTGTCTTCTCATTTAGAATCATGTTCACCGTATCCTGCTTCTGTTCGATCAGCTTAACGCCTTCTCGTTTTGCACGGAGTTTAATGCCCGCTACTAAAAGCAAGCATTCGACTTCTACTGGGTAGTCACCAAAACGGTCGATAAATTCCTCTTGCAAATCGGATATATCTTTTAAAGCTTTTGCTGCACGTACGTGTTTGTACATCTCGATCTTTTGCTTTTCGTCACCAATATAATTCGTCGGAATGTAAGCATCCACCTCAATGTTAAGGTCAACGTCTTCTTCCACTTCTTTCGGCTTGTTGCCTTTCCTTTCTTGAATCGCTTCTTCAAGCATCTGCGAGTATAGATCGAAACCTACCGAGTCGATAAATCCATGTTGCTGGGCACCTAGAAGGTTACCCGCACCACGAATAGAAAGATCTCGCATCGCGATCTTAAACCCTGATCCTAACTCGGTAAATTCTTTGATCGCCTGAAGACGTTTTTCCGCAACTTCTGTTAGTACTTTATCTCGTTGATACGTAAAATACGCATAAGCAACACGGTTGGAACGACCAACACGCCCTCTTAACTGATAAAGCTGTGAGAGTCCCATCTTATCCGCATCGTACACGATTAATGTATTTACGTTAGGAATATCTACACCCGTCTCGATGATCGTCGTAGATACTAACACATCATAGTTTCCTTCTAAGAACTCCAGCATGACACTTTCCAGCTCATTCTCAGACATCTGACCGTGAGCATAGGCAACACGGCAATCTGGAACAAGCATCGAGATTTGCTCTGCCATTCGTTCTATCGAATCCACACGGTTATATAAGAAATATACCTGCCCGCCGCGACCCATCTCCCTTTCGATCGCTTCTCGAACAAGAGAACCATTATAGTCCATCACATATGTTTGAACCGGGAAACGATTCTCAGGCGGTGTTTCAATTACAGATAGATCACGAACACCTAGCATCGACATGTGAAGTGTACGCGGAATAGGCGTTGCCGTTAATGTAAGTACATCCACGTTTGATTTTAGTGTTTTGATCTTTTCTTTGTGCGTAACGCCGAAACGCTGCTCTTCATCAATGATGAGCAAGCCTAGATCCTTATATTGAACATCTTTAGAAAGCAAGCGGTGTGTGCCGATCGCGATATCGACCGTACCTGCTTTTAAGCCTTTTAGCACTTCGTTTTGCTCTTTTTTAGATCGAAAACGACTTAAGCTTCCAATCGTGATCGGAAACTCAGAAAACCGCTCACGAAACGTTTCAAAATGCTGCTGAGCTAAGATAGTTGTAGGAACAAGGAACGCCACTTGCTTACCGTCCATGATCGCCTTAAACGCCGCACGTATCGACACTTCCGTTTTTCCGTAACCTACATCTCCACAAAGCAGACGATCCATCGGACGAACGCTCTCCATGTCTTTTTTGATCTCTTCGATCGCTCGAAGCTGATCGTCCGTTTCTTGGTAAGGAAAACTTCCCTCAAACTCACTCTGTTCGGCACCATCTTCAGCAAAAGCGTAACCTCTGCTCGCTTCACGCTCTGCATAAAGCTTGATGAGATCATCCGCAATATCTTGAACCGAAGACTTAACTCTGCTCTTAACTTTCTTCCAATCACTACCGCCAAGAGAGTAAATCTTTGGTTCTTTGCCTTCAGAGCCTACATATTTTTGAACTTGGTCGATCTGTTCAACCGGCACATAAAGCTTATCGTTTCCGGAATATTTAATATGCAGATAATCTTTATGGACCCCTTTGATCTCAAGCGTTTCAATTCCTAAGTATTTACCGATCCCATGATTCACGTGAACGACATAATCGCCAACTTTTAATTCAGAGTAGCTCTTGATTCGCTCTGCGTTCGTCATCTTCTGTTTTCTTGCAGGACGTTTCGCTTTTTTCGTAAATACTTCTTCTTCTGTGATTACAACGAGCTTTTGCTTAACAGATTCAAATCCGCTTCCTAGATCTCCAAGTAAGATCTGACTCGTTTTCGGCTGAATGTTCTGGTCTGCTCCAATGATTCCTGCATCCATCTCATAATCTGCAAGTACCCGTTCCAGCCGGGTTGCGCGCTCTTTGTTCATCGCTATAAAAACGATCGCAAATCCAAGCTTTTTCCAACGATCCATCTCACCTTTTAATACATTCATCTGACCGTGGAAATTCTGCATGCTCTTGCATTCTACGTTCAGAATATTTTGAGGCTGTGTGTGTGGCACATGTCTTAAGAACAGAGATAGATAGATAATAGGAAACGCCTTTTTATCACCAAGTAACCCATTTGTATCTGGCGAGATCGTAAGGTCCTGTACCAGCTCTCCATGCTCAAGAAGTGCTGTCTGCCATTCTGCTTCTTCTTTATCTAGCTGTTGACTCGTTTCTTGAATACGGCCGATCTCATCCATTACCACTAAGCTATTAGGTGATATGTATTGCAAAAGACTCGCCGGTTCATCGTAAAAGAGGGATGCGTATTTATACATGCTTTGAAACTGCTGCTTTTCACGCAACCTTCCTGTTTCATAGCTGATATTTTCAACGAGTGTTTCTTTAAGTGCATCATCTTTGATATTTTTTAAAGTAGAAGCTAACTTGGCATCTATGCGATCTGCAGCGCTGTTATAATGTTCATCAAAAAGAATAAGTTCTTCAGCTGGTGCAATGGAAATTGTCTTTACCTTATCCTGTGAACGTTGTGTTTCTGCTTCAAAATATCGAATAGAGTCGATCTCTGTGTCAAAAAGCTCAATTCGAACAGGGTTCTTTTCAGTAAGCGGATAAATATCAATAATTCCACCACGAACACTAAATTCTCCCGGTGTTTGAACCATCGATGAACGTTCATAACCCATCGCAACTAATTTTTTTAAGACTTCATCTGAATCGATATCTTCACCTACCTGAAAAGAAAGACCAGCTTTTTCCCAAACTTCAACGGGTGGCAAGTATCGTCTTAACCCAGCAACAGGCGTAATGATGACACCTTTAAAAGATCGACTCAGCTGATTTAAAGCCTCGATTCTTTGGCTTTTTAATTCAGGACTCGATATAGCCATCTCAGATGAGATCAGGTCATTTACAGGATATAAATAAACTTCATCTTCAGATAAAAGAGAAGTTAGATCTTCATATAGTTTTTGTGCTTGAAATAGATTATGGGTGACAACGAGTTGAGGTTTTCCTGTATTCTCGTGAAGACTGCTGATAAGCATCGTTCGGGCAGAACCTGAAAGACCAGCGACGAGTTGTTCTTTCAGTCCTCCATTGATGCCATCCATTATCGATTTTAAGTCTTCTCCCTGACTAAAATATTTCTTCAATCCAAGCATTTCTTACTCCCCCTCTCACAAGAGCTAGTCATTGGTTCTATAAACAGTGATCTTTAAAATTTTGGCTTTCGGATATTTCTGTAGAAACCCCTTCATTGATAAGTTGATTGTAGAGTAAGATGCGAGACTCTCGGCTAGGACAAGCGGTCAGGTGAGACCCTTAAAGGCGCAACGCGGCAAGGGGCTCACCGCCTGCCCCGCGGAAAGCGAGCATCTGAAACGGAAATCAACTACTTTCAAAAACATCAAAGGAATACAAAAACAGCTATTTTAAACAGAAAAAGGCTTTGGCCCGCTTAGATAGGCTTTGGCCAAAGCATTACCTTATTGAATAAAGGATTTCAGTGTATGATACTCCGGATTTCGTTCTAGCGTATCCTGACAATCCTCACATGTCGTTGTAACCTCTATATCTCCATTCTCTTTATAGGAGAGTAATTCCTGCCGTTCTTCGTTACTTAATGTTTCAAATCCAAGCTGTGCCGCATTAACAGTATGATGGTCTATCGTACCAACATGTGTTTTACAATGCCTGCACCGGTAATGAATAGCCATGCACAGTCCCCTTTCGGTTAGCATTATACTAACCATTATGAGCGGAACATGTGTAATCTATTCTTTAGCCGTTAAACTTATTCATAACTTTATCAAATGATGTGTCTAGAAAAGCTTCACACGCTTTCACAGATCGATCGATACCATTTTCGATATCTACGGATTCCTCTTTAGAAAAACGATTTAATACGAAATCTGGAACGGGCTGTTGGTTCGTAGGGCGTCCGATACCAAATCGGATTCTTTTAAATTCTTGCGTACCAAGGTGAGCGATCATGGATTTTATTCCGTTATGCCCTCCTGCGCTCCCCTTTGTACGAAGTCTTAATTTTCCTGGAATCGTATCGAGATCATCGTACACGACAATCATGTCTTCTAATGGAATCTGAAAATAGTCCATGAAAGGTCCTATACATTCTCCAGATAAATTCATATACGTTAACGGTTTTAATAAGAAGACTTTCTCTCCCTTAACTACACCTGTTCCGTAAATTCCTTTAAACTTTGTTTGCTGCAGGGGGATGTTTAAGGAGTCCGATAATGTATCGATGACTTCAAAACCTATATTATGTCGGGTACCATCAAAACGAGATCCTGGATTCCCGAGCCCTATAAACAATTTCACTCTATGTTCACCTTACCTTCAATTGTCTTATAAACATTATACACAATTGGGATAACAGAATAAAAACGCAGCGGTCGCTGCGTTTTTATATTCATTCATTCTATTCGTCTTACTTTTCTTCTTCCTGACTGTCATCAGCAACAGATTCAGAGGATTCTGGAGCATCTCCTTCTGCATCCGCTTCTTCTGTTTCTTCGTCCGTTTCTTCATCTTGAAGTTTTGGAGGTGTTACACTCGCAATTACTTCGTCTTCCTCGTGAAGAATTTCGTATTTTTTACCTGTTGGCAAGTCCTTAACTGATAAGGAATCCCCTATATTTAATTCTTCAACAGAAGCTTCTAATTGTTCTGGGAAGTCCGCAGGTAATGCTTTAACGTTTACTGTTGCAAGTACACGTTGCAATACTCCGCCTTCTTTAACTCCAACAGATTCACCAGTTAGGACAACAGGTACCTCTGCTTCTGTTTCTTTATTTAAGTCAATTGCTAGAAAATCTACGTGCGTAACAGAATTTTTCAAAGGATGAACTTGCATATCCTGTACCATGACAGAATAATCTTTTCCATCTACTTTTAATTTGAGTACGCCATTCTTGCCTACTTCTCTGTAAGCTTTAATAAATTCAGGCTCATCAACGGATAAAGCTACAGCTTTAGTCCCATAACCATAAAGGTTTGCCGGGAAATGTCCTTTACTTCTTAATTCCGTTAAAATCGAACGTTTGTCTGTATTTCTTTTTTCGACTGTTAGATTCGTTGCCATAATGAGATCCACCTTTCCTATTTCGAGTCTCTTTAAAGCATTACCCGAACTGAAAGATTTTAAAACGTGAAGTTAGAAATCGATTTAGCAAGCACTTCTTAAGCGAAAGTTAATCAGTGTTTTCCTTGTTGCTCTTGAAAGTAGTTGATTTCCGTTTCAGGTGCTCGCTTTCCGGGGGGCGTGCGGTGAGCCTCTTAGCGCTTTGCGCTGTTAAGAGTCTCACCTGTCCCGCTGATCCCCCAGGAGTCTCGCACCTTCCACTTCAATCAACTTTCCAAAGATGAGAGTAAAAAAATCTCAAATGCAAAAATCTCTATAGAAGAGCTTTATAATCTTAATCAAACAATTTAGATACAGATAGTTGCTCGTGAACGCGAATGATTGCTTCTCCTAATAAAGGAGCTACAGAAAGCTGTGTTACTTTATCAATCTTCTTCTCTTCAGGAAGAACGATCGTGTTTGTAACTACTAGCTCTTTAATAGAAGAGTTCTGGATACGATCCATCGCAGGGCCTGATAGAACAGGGTGCGTACAGCATGCATAAACTTCTTTCGCGCCGTTTTCTACAAGTGCATTAGCTGCTAGAGTAATCGTTCCAGCCGTATCAATAATATCATCGATTAAGATCGCTGTTTTTCCTTCAATGTTACCAACGATGTTCATAACTTCAGATACGTTCGGGCGAGGGCGTCGCTTATCAATGATAGCGATTGGTGCTTTTAAGCGATCAGCCATCTTTCTTGCTCTCGTAACTCCACCATGATCTGGCGATACGATTACGATATCATCTAATTCTTTGTTTGCAAAATAATTTGCTAAGATCGGCACACCAAGTAATTGGTCAACTGGGATGTCGAAGAAGCCTTGAATTTGAGTCGCATGAAGATCGATCGCAATAACACGAGTTGCACCAGCAGTTTCAAGCAGGTTAGCTACAAGTTTAGCTGTGATCGGCTCACGTGCACGTGCTTTACGGTCTTGACGTGCATAGCCATAGTAAGGCATTACTACGTTAATCGTTTTTGCAGAAGCACGCTTTAATGCATCAATCATGATTAAAAGTTCCATTAAGTGTTGGTTAACGGGATCACTTGTAGATTGAATAACGTAAACTTCACAGCCACGAATACTTTCTTCAATATTAATCTGAATTTCCCCGTCACTAAACTTTGTAACTGAACTTTCTCCAAGCTCAATTCCAATGTGCTGAGCAATCTCCTTTGATAATTCCTTGTTAGAATTTAACGTGAAAACTTTCAATGTAGGATCTACATACGTACTCATTGATGGCTCCATCCTTCCCCACTCTTAAAATTATTGGTTTTGTTTTTCGTTTAGCTTTTGAACATAGTTTTCTTTAACAGTTTGACGCGATCTCGCGATAGATAATGAATCAGCAGGAACATCATCTGTTATTGTTGAGCCAGCTGCAACATAAGCATTCTTGCCAACGGTAACTGGAGCAACCAAGTTAGAGTTACAGCCAATAAACGCCCCATCTTCAACCTTTGTTAAAAACTTGTTCTTACCATCGTAATTCACTGTGATAGATCCGCAGCCTAGGTTAACATCTTTTCCGATCTCAGCATCACCAATATAGCTAAGATGAGACGCTTTACTTCCTGAACTCATCACAGATTTTTTTATTTCTACAAAGTTTCCGATCTTTACTTTGTTCTCAAGAACGGACTTCGGACGGATGTGAGCAAATGGACCGATTGCCGTCAGATCTCCAACTTCACTGTCGTGAATAACAGATTGACGAATCGTGTTTCCATTTCCAATAACACTATCTTTGATCTCAGATTGAGGACCGATAATGTTTTCTTCTCCTATTTTCGTTTGCCCTAAGATTACTGTCCCAGGATAGATGACCGTATCGCTTCCGATTTCTGCATCATCTGAAATATAGGTTTGATCAGGATCGATCAAGGTAACACCATTTCTCATATGGCGTTCGTTGATTCGTTTCTTCATATAACGTTCAGCTTGCGATAATGCCACTCGGTCATTTACTCCTAATGTTTCATTAAAATCAGGTGTTTGATAAGCAGCTACTACTTCGCCAGCATTTTTTAAGATCTCTATAACATCAGGCAAATAGTATTCGCCTTGTACGTTTTCATTGTTAACTTGCTTAAGCGCATCAAACAACGCCTTATTATCAAAGCAGTAAGTCCCAGTATTGATCTCAGTTACTTTACGCTCTTCTTCAGACGCATCTTTGTGTTCTACATTGCGCTCAACCGTTCCTTCACTGTTACGGATAATACGTCCGTATCCAGTAGGATCCTCAGCTTTAGCTGTAAGGATTGTTGCTTTTGCACCGAGAGACTCATGTTCTGCAATGAGTTTTTCCATTGTTTCCGATGTAATAAGAGGTGTATCACCACAAACAACAAGTGTGATTCCTTCTTTATTTGCTAGGGCGTTTTCAGCTTGCATAACAGCATGTGCTGTACCAAGCTGCTCTTCTTGAAGCACGTACTGAACGTCAGAGCCCAATTGATCTTGAACTTTTTCAGCACCATGGCCGACAACAGCCACCAACTGTTTCATTTGAAGAGAATTGATCTGATCAACCACATGTTGAACCATCGGTTTCCCACAAACAGGATGCAACACTTTATATAACTTGGATTTCATCCTTGTTCCTTGACCCGCAGCAAGAATGACCGCATAGCGATTTGTCATTGTGAACCTCCATCCATTTTCCTAAATCTTAAATATTTCTTAACATACCATTACGAATATATCTTAAACACGTAGTCATTTCAAGAAGTGACGCGGGATTGTCAATGGTTTGATAAATTTTATTGAAAAATGAGGTGATTTTTTAATATGTAAGGGGTATATATAGGAAGGTTCTCTCTTATGAGGAAAAAAGAGCAAATAAAAAGAACCCAATCATTCTGACTAGGCTCTAAATTCTTATTGAGATATTAAGAAGCTCCTGCTTCTTCTAAAGCAGACTCCATCTCTCCCATACGGTGATATTCTGTTAACACCGCGTTTTGGATCTTCTCACGTGTACTAGACGTGATTGGATGCGCGATATCACGGAACTCTCCATCTGGTGTTCGTTTGCTTGGCATAGCTACGAACATTCCATTATTGCCATCGATTACCCTAATATCATGAATAACAAATTCATGATCGATTGTAATGGAGGCAATCGCTTTCATACGACCTTCTGTATTTACACGGCGTAGTCTTACGTCAGTCACTTCCATTCACAAACACCACCTTTTTCCAAAATAAGAACGTAATACTACAATTCTGCAGCTTTTTACAAAATCCTTCTTGGAATAATAAAAATTTTTAAAAAATTTGTGACGTCTCTCCCCGCCTAGTATTTTAGATTCATTTTGATCGAATTTATTACCAGTTCATCGTTCAAGTAAGCCACAAAGAAATTTGCTATAGAATTTAATTAGAGTGACAGTGAATTTATACTAAATTGGGTATGAATGACAATGATTCGATATAATTAATCAATAATCCTAGAAATTTTTGAGATATTCCCGCGAATTGTTTTACCATTTCCAGAGCAAAACAAAAAAAATAAGCCCTATAAGGACTTATTTTATAAGTGCAATAACTTCGATTTCTACTTTTGCATCTTTTGGAAGTCTTGCAACTTCTACACAAGAGCGTGCTGGTTTATGTTCGCTGAAATATTCAGCATACACTTCGTTAATATCAGCAAACTCGTTCATGTCACTAATAAAAACCGTTGCTTTTACGACTTGATCAAGTGAAGATCCTGCTTCTTTTAAGACCGCTTGCAGATTTTGAAAAACTTGATGAGTCTGTTCCTTCACATCTCCATCGATCATAACGCCTTCTTTTGTAAGAGGAATCTGACCTGAACTGAAGAACAACTGGTCTATTATGATTCCTTGAGAATAAGGGCCGATTGCTGCCGGTGCTTCTTCTGTATGAATTTTTTTCATCATGCTTGACCTCCGTTTAGAAAGTAGTTGCCTTTTTCCACTTCGATGCGATTTTCTTTTTCGTTCACTTGTGCAAGTCGTGCAATGGAAACATAATCATCTACAAGTCTCTCTGATACTTCTTGAGCCTCAACGAGGACACCGATACCTTCAATGTGTGCTTGAAACTCTTCGATCAAGCTGATCATTCCCTTAATCGTTCCGCCCGCTTTCATAAAGTCATCGATGATGAGTACCCTTGACCCCTGTTTGATACTTCTTCTTGCGAGAGCCATCGTCTGAATACGTTTAGTTGAACCCGACACATAGTTAATACTTACGGTAGACCCTTCTGTTACTCTGCTGTTGCTTCGTACAACGACGACAGGAACGTTTAGATGTGTCGCTACTGCGTATGCAAGAGGGATACCTTTTGTTGCGATCGTCATCACTACATCAATTTTCCGCGATGAGAAAGCAGATGCAAACAGCCTTCCGATCTGGTTCACTAATCTTGGGTTTCCGATGATATCTGTGACGTACAAATACCCTCCAGGCAAGATACGGCTAGGGTCTTCAAGCAGCTCAACAAGTTCTTTTACCGTTTCTTCCGCTTCTGCTTGATCTATGCCTGGAATATATTTAACGCCGCCGGCTGCACCTGGAACCGTTTGAACATGGCCCAAACCGTGCTGTTCAAAATGTTCTTTAATAATAGCCAGGTCTTCACTTATCGATGATTTGGCCGATTCGTACCGTTCTACAAAATAAGATAAAGGGATGAGTTGATGGGGATGGTGAAGAAGGTAACCTGTTAAATCTACCATTCTTCCGCTTCTTTTTAATTTCATATTATCCTCCAAAACCGAATGTTTGAAGATAATATACCATTTTTATACGGATTTTATCAATCATTCCCCTAATAAACGCACAGCATAAACTTCATGACAAAAGCCTCTTAAACCGTTATACACTCTTTGAAGTCGGGATTCGTGCTGAAACAGACCGAAAACAGTTGGTCCACTTCCACTCATAAGCACAGCGTCCGCTCCAAGGCGCATCATCTGCTCTTTAATGTGTTTTACTTCCGGATACATCTTGAGGGTAACCGATTCTAAAACATTTCCTAGAAGGCTGCAGATCTTATCGTAATCTTTTTCTTCGATCGCTTTGACCATCCCTTCTACATCAGGATGCTTTATGCCTTGAAGCCTTAAGTTTCGATACACTTCACCTGTAGAGACTCCGATCGGCGGCTTAGCTAAGAGGACCCAACAAGGAGGCGGCGACGAGATATGATGGATTTTTTCACCTCTACCCGTCGCTAAAGCCGTTCCTCCATACACGCAAAAAGAAACGTCTGAACCGATCTTTGCACCCAGCTCAGCCAATTCATCCAATGACAGGCCAAGTCCCCAGAGTTTATTAAGTCCTTTTAATGTAGCTGCCGCATCACTGCTTCCACCCGCTAGTCCTGCTGCAACAGGGATGTGCTTAGATATATGTATATAAACACCTTTTGTAATGTTAAATGTTTTCTTTAAAAGCAATGCTGCCTGAAAGGCTAGATTTCGTTCATCAAGTGGAACAAAGCCACCGGAACTTTCAATTTTAATTTCGTCTGCCTCTAATAAAGTTAGTTCGATCCGATCAGCCAGATCTACCGTTGTCATTACCATAGCCACTTCATGAAATCCGTCTTCTCTTTTACGCAACGCATCGAGAGACAGATTAATTTTTGCTGGAGCTTTAATGGATACTTTATTAATTGTCATCATTATCCCTGCCTACCATCTTGCACAATTTTGATATTTTTAATAGTAACACAGTATGTGGCGTGAAATATAGAAAAAATCAAACCTTCCCTGTAGAGGAAAACCGGAGACGCGATTGGCCTCCGGCTAGAACTACCGCATATTTATCTGTTTTCGCTGTTAAAGCGTTGTTCAGCGATCTCTAGAGCCCGTTTTACCATATTTCCTGCGTCTTTAGAGCGAATTCCACCCCAGCCCTCACGCTGAACCGTATCATAAAAGCCAAGTTCTTTTGCGATCTCTGTTTTTAACCCTTCAGACATCATGCCATTTTTTCTTCGTCCCATAAGAAAACCCCTTTCATATGCGATACATCATAGTATCTCCAAAAGGGGTTTTATCTTACGTGATGGTGCTGATTATATGTATTTATTATGCCGATCACAACCAGCAAGTAAAAAAAATAGCAGTAAAGACTCTTACTGCCCGATTGCTGCTTGTGTATCTTCTAAGAATGTAAGTTCTACTGTTTCTGTGAGTACATCCGCGTAACTATAAGAAACACGTTCAAAAGCGTTGGTGTCCTGATCTAATTTGATAATAAAAACTGCCGGGTATGTTTCTTCCAGTGTTCCAAGTCGTTCGATCGTTTTACGTCGACCGCCGTTCGCACGTAAAGAAAGTCTTCTACCCACGTTGGACTCTAAAGAGCGTCTAATGTCCACTATTGTTTTACCCATTTTAGGCTCCACCTCACTTAGACAAATTATAACACAAATCGTGTTTTTTTGTCAAATTAAAATTTTCATTATAGCAAGCAAAGCATTTTCATGTCAATGACCAAATATCCTTTTTTTGCTTTTTTTAGTATGCCAAATTTCCTGTACATTATGTATAAAATGAATATTTCTTACAAATAATTGTTTAATTCGGGCACTTTTGATATAAATTTCTTTCATTTATCTTTTTTTGGTACGACAAAAAACGCGTTAACTATAGGAGTTTTCAGATGAGATCCTAACGTAAAAAAACCCCGGAGAAATCCGGAGTTTTTTTGCGTTATGGTTTTGATTTAATCGGCATTCCTGTTCTTAGGAATCCCTTTGTCTCAACACCGCCTAATCCTTCTTTACCTGTTAAGGTGTTGCGGAGGACGTCCATGACGTTTACGCGGTCCATAAAAGACGTCAAACTGATCTTTGAGACAATATAGACTGGATCGAGCGCATGGATATTTATACGAGCAGGTGAGCTGGCAAAATTAGAGCCTACTTTTATTAAAGATTCAAAATGGGACTGACAGGCACCTGCAAAAATCATTAAATGATCGAGATGTGTATATTTCCTTCTAACTTCGCGAACGGTTCTAACGAAATATTTTGTATGACGATACGCATTCACATCTGTCACATCGCCTTTTGACTTCATATAAGCATCGTGACCCGTTATAACAAGAATATCAGGTCTTACCTCGTCCACAAGCGCTGGAACTTTCTCAGGCATTTCTGATTCCTTCATATGAATACCATACACAGGCACTCCTAGCTTCTTATAAAGTTCCAAGCATTTATTTAAGTATAATGGGTCTCCGTCAATATGAAGCACTCTGCCAGGAAGCTCAAAGTAGGATTGATCATATTGATATCCGTTCGTCGATAAATACTCTCGCTTTTGCCTTAATAAATAATAGTCCTGTCTGAATAATTTTAATGAAGACTCTTCTTTTTCTTTTTCCACTTGCCTATGTTCAGACATATGCTTATCATCAACGACAAATAAGTCATCGACAGGTGCATCTGCCCAGAGTCTAAGCTCTTCGCCAGCGAGTTCTGCAATGGTCCGATCCTCACTGAATCCTACAACCCGAAATAGTAAATCTCGCTTGTAAGAGTTTCTGCTTACAATTGATCCAATCTCTAGTTTCATTTTACTCCCCCTATTCGGAGTAACAAGCTCCATAGCTCCCTCTGTTCCTTTTATAAGGTTATGTGAGAGAAGGGGGAAAAATGAGGTTTATTTTACAAGAGGTAAAAGAGCATCAGCTAATTTTCCGAATTCCTCGATAGAAAGGGTTTCTCCTCGACGTTTAGGATCGATATCGATCGATTCTAGTATCGTTTGAAGCTCTTGTTTCTTATCTTTTGGGACGAGCTGGCTTGTTAGGTTGTTCCAAAGTATCTTTCTTCTTTGTGCAAATGATGATCTTACAACAGTAAAGAAGAAGTCTTCATCCTTAACTGAAACTGCAGGTTCTTTTCTAAGTGTCAGCTTAATGACAGATGAATCAACATTTGGAGCTGGAACAAAAACTGTTTTAGGCACCTTGATCATCGTCTCGGCTGTTGCGTAATATTGGATCGCTATAGATAGCGAGTTGTAATCCTTCGTACCAGGTGAAGCTGCAAGACGGTCGGCAACCTCTTTTTGAATCATACATACAATGCCTCGGATCGGAAGCTTGTCTTGAAGAAGTTTCATAATGATCGGTGTTGTGACGTAATATGGCAAGTTCGCGACAACCATGAGATCTTGCCCTTCTTCAAAGTGTTCTTTAATGACAGCGTGTATATCCGCTTTTAAGACATCACTATGGATGACATCTACATGGGGATAAGGAGCTAACGTTTCTTCTAATATAGGGAGAAGGCGTTGATCAATTTCAAATGCTACCGCTTTTTTTGATGATCTTGCAATAAACTCCGTTAACGCTCCGATTCCAGGACCAATTTCGATGACGCCTGAATCCTCTGTTAAATCTGCCGCATTTACTATATTGTTTAAGATATTACGATCGATCAGGAAATTTTGACCCAGACTCTTTTTAAACGTAAAGCCATGCTTCTCTAGAATGGCTTTTGTCGATTGTGGAGTCGATATATCTTTTCTCATATGCTTTTATTCCTCCTCATTGCTATAAAGCGCCTTTAACGCCTGCTCAAATTCATCTGGTGTGACTCTGAACATATTAAGACGTTTATGTAATTGTTTTGCATTCATATATCCTAAACGCAGCTCTCTTCCGATCACTTCACGTCTATGTTTTGAATCATGGCCGCCAGTTAATCCTGCAGCCATCAGATCGTCCCATGTGATCAACTCATCCTCTGATTCTAATAGTTCTTCTCTAACATGTTCGATGGCTTCGATTATAGCTTCTCGTGACGCATGCTCAACGCCTACACCCTTGTCGCCTTTCGCAATCGCATCCGATTTTTCTAAGTAAGCGTGTTTACAGCCTGGTACGTACTCTGAAATGATTTGACGAATTCTCTTGCCCGGAAAATCCGGATCGGTAAAAACAATAATCCCTCGAGTCTCATGTGCTCTTTTGATGCGGTTTAACGTATCTATGCTAATTTCTGAACCATTTGTTTCTATCGTATCTGCAAGTACAGATCTTTTTATAGCAAGCGTATCGCTTTTTCCTTCAACTACTATAATTTCTTTGATTTTTTTCATGATTTCCTCCAAAACGGTGAAACCTTTTTAGGTATTGCAACGTCTAATGTATTGAACGACAAAACATCTTTTACTAGTATACCCCAGGCGTCAAGAAAGTCTAGGTCTTCAGAGTAATGAGAATCGTTTTGCGATCTACTTGTCCCCGCGCACAAAAAAAGCACAGGGATTTTTTCCCCATGCTCTTAATATTAATTAATGATGCGAATTTTAACTGATTTTCTTCCCCAAGACTCTGCTTGTGACTGTGAAGAAAAGAATACGTCAATCTTATTACCTTTAATTGCTCCCCCAGTATCTGAAGCAATGGCATATCCATATCCTTCAACATACACTTTTGAGCCAAGTGGAATCACACTAGGATCGACTGCGATAACTTTCGCATTTGGGTTTGACTTTAGATTAAATCCAGTAGCCGTAATTCCTGAGCAACCAGCACAATTAGCTGTATAAGCTGTACTTGTTACCGTTATTTCTCGACCGCCAGAACTGCTTGAAGCAGATTGGCTACGAGATACAACCGGCTGTGGTTTTGGCTGTGGCTTAGCTTTAGTACCAACAGCAACAATTTTATCCGAGCTATCGGATAACGTTTTTTCGCTGATCAGTTTTCTGGAAATCTCTTTCCCATTTTCCATGACTACTTCAAAGCGCTTTTCACGTTTACCTTTTGTTCCATCTTGCACGACACGCTCTTTACCTTTAGTTAACCCGCTGTCTTTACGGTTAACAACAGCAAACGGTGTTTCTTCTTCCACTACATCGGTGACCTTTTCTACTCGGATGACTTCAACCTGTGTTTTGCCAGTAATTTTATCTGACTTAGCAGGTGATACTCGATCAATTTCACCTAAAGATACCTTTTGTTGCTTCAAAAGGTCAGCGACGGTAGTCGAAGTGGTCCAAACTTGCTGAGCTTTTCCGCCTACAACAAGCTTAACCGGGAATGCTGATTCGATCTGGATCTTACCTTGATCCTTAATATCAGCAGTCAGATTTGGCTTAATAGAATCATGCTCTTTTAACGTTAGCTGCTGTTCTTGGACGAATTGTTCAACAGTCTTCGCTGTCGTCCATATCGTTTTTTCCTTGCCATTCACGGTAAGGTTGATTTCTTTTGCTTGTAAATAATCGATCTTCATGTTGTCAGTTACCTTGGCATCAAGACCTGGTTTAACTGAATCATGTTGATTTATCTTTATGTTTTGTTCGCTTAATAGCTCTCTAACTGTGTTAGCATGCGTGTTCACTTCTGTTTTCTTTCCGTCATGGATTAGCGTTACATTAGCTTTCGTAGTTTCATAACCTACGAACCCACAAGTTACGGCTAAAACGAAAAGAGCAACGATGGAAAGATAGACTTTCTTCTTTGTGAAACGTGAGAACAAAGCTGTAATATTCCTATTCATTCAATTTCCTCCCCTACAAGGACTGCATTATAAATATCTTTTTTCTCTCTGTCAAATCACCCTCCTTTTCGCCATGAATTGACCCAAGGCCATTATGAACGGAAAAGAAGAAAAAAAGAAAGGAAAACCGTTTGACAAATTTCCTTTCTCTTTTGTCAATTCTTGAAAGATTAACGCGATATTTCTTATGCTTTGATAGTTTCCGACAACATCCCCTATCGGTTCATGTTAAAAATTCGGAACGCGTTGTCGGATGTTTTCTCTATGATGTCTTCAAGTGGAAGATCTTTTAATTCAGAAAGTGTTTCTGCAACATACTTTACATAAGATGGTTCATTTCTTTTTCCTCTTAACGGATGAGGACTTAAATAAGGACAATCTGTTTCAATCAAGAGCCGGTCCATCGGAATTTCAGCAGCGACTTCCTTAACCTTCTTTGCATTCTTGAACGTTACTGGTCCACCAAAGCTTATGTAAAAATTCATATCCATGCATTGACGTGCAACTTCTAAGCTACCGCTATAGCAGTGCATGATTCCGCCAACTTCATGGGCTTCTTCCTCTTTCAATATGTCTACAACATCTTGCGTTGCTTCACGGTTATGAATAACGATCGGAAGCTTTACCTTTTTAGCAAGTCGAATCTGGCGTCGGAAAACTTCTTTCTGAACTTCGGCAGGCGACTTGTCCCAATGATAATCGAGTCCCATCTCGCCAAGGGCAACAACTTTTGGGTGTGCTGCTAGTTCCTCAATCCAATCCAGATCTTCATCCGTCATGTCGATCGCATCCACTGGATGCCAACCTACACAAGCATAGATAAAGTCGTATTGCTCTGCCAGCTGCATCGCACCTTTAATCGTTTCACGATCAAAACCGACAACAACAATATGTGTTACACCTTCATCTAATGCCCGCTGAATCACTTCTTCGCGATCTTCTTCAAACTGTGTTGCATTTAAATGTGCATGTGTGTCAAACATAGTGTACATCCTTTCAACTTTACAAATCTTATCACATTTTCCATTCATTCGGGTAACAGTAGCATTACAAGTTAGTTACAACGTAGGTTAAAAGACCTATCTTTGACAGTGAAATTACAGGAAATCACTGCCAAATGAACTAAAAATGACAAAAAAGCGGGGAAATGCTCCCCGCTTTTTGTGTTTATTTTACTTTTGAGCCGTTTGGAAGTGACGGGTCAACGGTAGCTAAAGTTAACTGGCCATCGGAAGATCCAGCTAGAATCATTCCTTGTGAAAGTTCGCCGCGTAATTTAACTGGTTTCAAGTTTGTTACGCAGATCACTTTTTGACCGACAAGGTCTTCTGGCTTGTAATACTGCGCAATACCAGACACGACTTGGCGTTTTTCATAGCCTAAGTCTAACTGAAGCTTTAAGAGTTTATCTGCTTTCTTTACTGGTTCTGCTTCAAGAACTGTGGCTACGCGAAGATCCACCTTCATGAAATCATCAATTGTGATTTCTGGTTTCTCATCACTAGCCGGTACTTCTTCTTTCTTTGGTTCTTCTGCTACAGGTGCCGAAGAGCCGCCCATAGAATTTTTAATAAATTCTACTTCTACCTCTGTCTCTAAACGAGGGAAGATCGGGTCACCCTTTTCAACCTTCGTTTTCGCAGGGATCGCACCGAACTCTTTTAATGAATTCCATTCTGTAAGACTCTTGTCAGCAAGACCTAACTGACTCCAGATCTTCGCTGGAGTTTCTGTCATGAACGGCTGGATCAATACAGACACAATGCGGATCGACTCTGCTAGATGATACATAACACTTCCGAGCTCACCTTTTTTAGCTTCATCTTTCGCCAATACCCACGGCTGAGTCTCATCAATATATTTGTTCGTACGGCTGACTAACTGCCAGATTGTTGAAAGCGCGATGGAGAACTCTAGTTTTTCCATAGCTTCTTCTGTTTTTCTTACTGTTTCTAGTGCAAACTCTTGAAGTGTCCCGTCAAACTCAGTTACTTTTCCTTCATATGAAGGGATCTCTCCATCGAAGTATTTGCCGATCATCGCAATCGTACGGTTCAGCAAGTTACCAAGATCATTTGCAAGATCAGCATTAACTCTATCTACGAAGCTTTCTGGAGTAAACACACCATCTGAACCAAACGGAACTTCACGTAGCAAATAGTAGCGCAGCGGATCTAATCCGTAACGATCGATCAGAACGTTCGGGTCCACTACGTTTCCTTTGGACTTAGACATCTTGCCGTCTTTCATCAAGAGCCATCCATGTGCAATAACTTGTTTCGGTAAAGGCAGGTCTAGCGCCATCAACATGATCGGCCAATAGATCGTGTGGAAACGAACGATCTCTTTACTCATCAAGTGAACATCAGCTGGCCAATACTTTTTGAATTTATCTTCGTTCTCACTTCCATATCCAAGTGCCGTAATATAATTAGACAACGCATCTATCCACACATAGATCACATGCTTCGGATTTCCTGGAACTTTTACTCCCCAATCAAAAGAAGTACGTGATACAGCAAGATCTTCTAGACCAGGCTTGATAAAGTTGTTGATCATCTCACGCTTACGTGACTCTGGAAAAATAAATGAAGGGTTTTCTTCATAATAAGCTAATAAACGATCTGCATATTTACTCATGCGGAAGAAGTAACTTTCTTCTTTTACTTTCTTCACTTCACGTCCGCAATCCGGACATTTTCCATCTTCAAGCTGACGCTCTGTAAAGAACGATTCACAATCCGTACAATACCAGCCTTCATATTCACTTAAATAGATATCATCTTGATCAAGAAGCTGTTGAAATATCTTTTCGACAGATTTCTTATGTCTGTCTTCTGTTGTACGGATGTAATCATCATAAGAGATGTCCATCTTTTTCCACAGCGCCTTAATATCATCAACGATACCGTCTACGTATTTTAGAGGATGAAGGCCTTGTTCGTTTGCTTTCTTTTGAATCTTCTCACCATGTTCATCTGTTCCTGTTAGATACATAACGTCAAAACCTTTAAGACGCTTGTATCGGGCCATCGCATCTCCAGCTGTCGTTGTGTATGCATGACCGATGTGAAGTTTGCCACTTGGGTAGTAAATAGGTGTTGTAATATAGAATGTTGGTTTCGCCATTCTAGCCGCCTCCTCAAAATAATAACCTTATAGTAAAAGAAAACTTGGCTGACGCCAATCTTTCGCGTCAGCCTTAGTTGCGCTTGTACTATTTAAACTTGTGCAACGTCTAAAAACATCGTGTGCTAACAAGTTACACTTTCTAATAGTGGAAAAAAAGCCCCTCCATTTAGGGGCTATTTGTGTTTCTGTTAGGAAAAATCTAACTGCAACGGGAAATGTATCTTTTTACAATATTATAAGAAACTGTTTGCATTAGGACATAAAAGTAAAAAAGTAAGCGAAAGATTTCTATGTAAATACTTTCATTATTCTCTTTTCTTCCTTCAAAATATACCTAATGCATGGAAAGCGTGTCAAGGCATACTAGCTGATGGACGAAAAGGAAAATTGGATAGTATTTTTTCGTTGTTAGTTTTGTCGAAATTTGACGTATTATTTTAGCAATATTTCCAGTTAAAATTTTTCATCTTTTACACATTCTTGAATTTTTTATGACAATATATGAATATATCTTCCAATTCAGGGTTTTGGAAGTATTATAATATGGGTATAGTCTAGTAAATTCAATGGTAAAAGACTATAAAATGTTTAAGTCAAAACTATTGACGACAATTGGAAATCTTGGTAAGATGTTCTCGTAGGATTTTGTCGAATTCTGACGATTTAAATAGATAGGGAAATCTTTTATATATTTGAGAGGAGAGATTTTATTATGAAATCTACAGGAATTGTACGTAAGGTGGACGAACTAGGACGTGTCGTTATTCCAATCGAATTACGCCGTACTTTAGGAATTGCAGAGAAAGATGCTTTAGAAATTTATGTTGATGATGACCGTATCATCCTTAAGAAATACAAGCCAAACATGACTTGTGCAGTAACTGGTGAAGTTTCTGATGATAACTACACAGTTGCAGGCGGAAAGATCATCCTTAGCCGTGAAGGTGCTAAAGAGGTAATGGAAGAACTTCAAAAGCAACTTCAAACATCAAAATAAGCCTAATAAACAAGAGCCTTCGCTTTAGAAGGCTCTTTTCCTTTGTTTAAGTTATTCTTCGGTGCTTTTGGAAGTGGTTGATTTCCGTTTCAGGTGCTTCGCATTCCGCGGGGCGTGCGGTGAGCCCCTCGCCGCTACGCGCCATTGAGTGTCTCACCTGGCCCACTCGTCCCCCAGGAGTTTCTCGCACCTTTCACTTCAATCAACTATTCAATGAAGAAAGAATTCTTAAAAAGTTAAGGGCTTTAAGGTGTGATTGATATTGTAAGCTGCGCACTTTTAAGATCTTTTGTCAGAGAGCATATAGCCTACAACCCGTGATATTCTTGGTAGACTTCGCGCTTTGGTACGTTTCTGTCTACTGCAGCTAATTTTATGGCTTCTTTTGGTTTTTCGCCTTTTTCGACATAGTGTTCGACATGATCTTTGACAGATAACGATTCCCACCATTGTTCTTGTTCTTCTGCCTCGAATTCTTTATTTCCATTGCCTTCTACTACTAAACAGAACTCCCCGCGGATTTCTGTTTCTCCTTGGCTGAAGAACTCTGATACTTCTTGTAAGGTTCCGCGAGTGATCTCTTCGTATTTTTTGGTGAGTTCACGTACAACAGCGATGTTTCGATTTTCTAGTACGCCGCTCATGGCTTGAAGTGTTTCTTTTAGTCGGTGTGGTGCTTCATAGAAAAGAAGGGTGGATGGAAATCGTTTCAGATTTTCAAGTTCCAGCTTTTTTTCTTTTTTTCCACGTGGCAGAAAACCGTAGAACGTAAACAATTCGGTATTGAGTCCTGATGCAACAAGGGCAGGCAGGGCGGCGTTTGCGCCTGGCAACGGGATAACGGGTATGCGCTCTTCTACGCATTGAACGACTAATTCATATCCCGGATCTGAAACACCCGGCATTCCTGCGTCTGTAACAAGAGCAACCTGTTTTCCTTCTTTTAATTCTTCTAAAAGCTTCTTGCCACTCTGTTGTTTGTTATGATCATGATAACTTGTTAGAGGTGTGTTGATTTCAAAATGGTTGCATAGTTTTTTCGTTTGTCTTGTATCTTCCGCTGCGATCACATCGGATTCTTTTAGTATTCGGACCGCGCGATATGTCATATCTTCCAAGTTGCCGATCGGTGTTGGAACTAAGTACAGCATGCCGCTGTCTGTATCACTGCTGTAGCTCTTTTGCTGCCACATACGAAACACTTCCCTCTTTTATCATTCTTTCTTTTTGAGCACGGTTTAGCTTTTTTACAGCAAACTCCATACGCATCGCTTCTTGTTTGGTAGGAAAAGCCTGTTGAAAGACAAGCTTTAAAGGTCCTCTTCCCCTCGTATACTTGGCGCCTTTTCCTTCTTCATGCTTTTTAAAGCGCTTTTCTAGATCATTCGTATACCCGGTATAATAACTTCCGTCCTTACATTCGAGGATATATAGATAGTGCGTATTATTTTCCATCTTCGCCATAGAACATCCTTTTTAACTGTTCCGTGTATTGACCGTCTTCCCCATACACCGTAACAGGAGGCAGAATGTGCAGATCAGGTTTACCGTTCTTCATTCCTTCTATTAAAAGCATGTTCGCTTCACTGCCTGCTTTCGGATAGATCAGCTGCAGTTTTTTTGGCTCAAGTTTATACTCTCTCATATAAGCTAAAATCTCCATAAGCCTGTTCGGCCGATGAACCATTGCAACCTTGCCGCCTTGCTTCACAAGCTGACTGCTGACACGGATAACATCTTCCAACGAACAGTGAATTTCGTGACGCGCGATAGCAAGGTGTTCGTTCTGGTTAAAATCTTCTTCATGTACAGATGCAAAGTACGGTGGATTACAAGTAAGTGCATCAAACGAGCCATGACCATATGTAGTCGGAGCGTCTTTAATATCTGCTAAGTCCATCTGGATCTGTTCTTCTAGATGGTTTAATACTACACTCCTCGTTGCCATACTGTGTAATCTTTCCTGAATCTCTACTCCTGTAATCTTTGCATTCGACCGCTTGCTTAACAAAAGAGCAACAGCACCATTACCGCTGCACAGATCAATGATCTTACCCTTTTGAATCGGAACCCACGCGAAACGGCTTAATAACACAGCATCTAGTGAAAAAGAAAAAACAGAGGGACTTTGTATGATTTTTAAGTCTTCATGTACTAAATAATCAATCCGTTCATCTTGCAATAGATCACTCATAGCTCTTCCCTCTCTTTCTTCTATATAATAGGTTGAGTTTTTATTGGTTTTTTACTGATTATTCATTGGATATGCTATTTCACAAGATATAGGACAGTTTCGGAACCCGAAACTGGTCATATTAGTATACTTAGGTGGGTATTCAGCTCGTTCAATCCAGAAGTTTTTGGACACAATCCAGAAGTTTCAGCCGTTTATCCACGAGATTTGGCTCTCAATCCAAAAGTTTTTGCTGTTTATCCACGAGTCTACAATCGTCGACAAATTCCGCAAGCTACTCCCCCTCGTATACCCCTATATGAATGTTCATCTTTCAGGGACTTGCCGCTTTCCGCACAAACACTGCCATATAAAAAGAAGCCTTCCCAATTGGAAAGGCGTTTATTTCTTATTTAAAAATGAAAGACAAAACAAACAATCTCCCTCTGAACGTACACTGCCGTAATGAAGGTTGCAGATGTGGAATCCTTCTTGGTAGAGACGCGCCAGGTTATCATAACCTTCACCGATATCGGTAGGTTCTTTCTTGGCTTTAGAGGCTACAGACTTTTTAACAGAACTCCGCTTTTGATCGGCATTCAGCTTGTTTCGCAGATTTTCATTTTCCATCACGAGATGGTGGTTTTCTTCAATTAGTGCAGCCAAATGAGTCTTGAAATCTTCCAGTTGCTTTGACAGCACCGTGATTTGCTCTTCCATCTGTACTACGCGGGAAAATATTGTTTTCTTTTCCACGAATTCCACCTCTTTTTACTCTGTGGCCTGACTGAATAATTCCTCTCTCTTACCAGCGAGCTCGTCCAAAGTGAACTCTGTCGTTCTTTCCATAGCTGGAATGTTCACTTGGATGACCTTCTCTAGCAAGTTCAAGCCGACAACGCGACCAACACCATGAGGGGTCATAATCTCTTCACCAACATCAGGCATTTCTTCTTTAGCTTCTTCATAATAGTCGTTCTCATACTTCAAACAACACATCAAACGGCCGCAAAGCCCTGAAATTTTCGCAGGATTTAATGAAAGGTTCTGATCTTTTGCCATCTTGATCGAGACGGGCTCAAAATCTCCAAGGAATGTTGAACAGCAAAGCATTCGTCCACACGGACCAATTCCGCCCAGCATCTTCGCCTCGTCCCTAACACCAATCTGCCTGAGTTCAATTCTAGTACGGAAGATAGAAGCCAGATCTTTGACCAACTCCCGGAAATCGATTCTTCCGTCTGCTGTGAAATAAAAGATAATCTTGTTTCGATCAAACGTATATTCGACATCGACAAGCTTCATGTCCAGCTTATGTTCGATGATTTTTTCCTCACAACTTTGAAACGCTTCCTTAGCGGCTGCTTTATTTTCTTCTACAGACAAAATGTCTTTCTGTGTCGCGAGCCGAACGACCTTTTTTAAAGGAAGAACAACATCATTCTCCCCGACTAGTTTCTTATCGATAACTACCTTGCCATATTCTATTCCACGCGCCGTTTCCACAATGACAAACGCGTCTTTTTTCACTTCAAGGTCGCCGGGGTCGAAATAATATACTTTACCCGCTTTTTTAAAGCGGATTCCCACTACCTCATACAAGGTTTTATCCCTCCCGTAATCGTAAAACCAACTGCTCCATCACCATCAAGGGGCTGACGTTGCTCCTGAGTCTAGCTTGAGCAGTCAGTATCGCTTGCAGGGCTTCACCCGTCTTTTTTTGCGAAGTGTGAAGAGCCTGCTGCTTTAATGCTTGAAGCTGATCGAAAAACACAACGTTTTCCGAGTTTGATAAATGTATAGATAAAAGATCTCGATACCAGATCAAAAGTAGGTTTAAAGCTAAACGTAACTGATCTTTTTCTTTAAAAAAACTTAAATACTGATCTTGCAGTACAACAAGACAGTAATCAGGCCGGAGCCTCAAGTCCTCCGTTAATTGTATCACTTTGGCTCTTGCTTGTGCAAACCACTCTTCCCTACAAATTTCGAGTGCTTCCGCATAATCCGAAGTCAAAGAGGACGCTAACATAGCTACAGGTTTTGGTATATCTTCATGTAGTAATTTCTCCAAAATCCCTTGCGGGGGAAGGGGTGAAAAGGTTAATGTCTGTGCCCTTGAACGAATCGTATCGAGCAAACGATGAACCTGTTCTGTTAAAAGAAGAGCAATCGTATCATTTCCCGGCTCTTCTAAAAACTTTAAAAGGCTGTTTGCCGCCTGAACGGTCATCTTATCGGCATGCTCGATGATGTATACCTTTTTCGATGACTCCATCCCACTATAAGCAAACTCTTTTTGAAGTCCTCTTATTTGATCGATCTTAATGTTCTGGCCATCTGGTGTGATGATATGTACATCAGGATGGTTGCCAGATGTGATCCTCTTGCAGTTCGGACAGCTTTCACAAGGGTTTCCATCCTCACTGTTTCTGCAAAGAAACGTTTTAGCAAGAACCGTTGCAGTCGCCATCTTTCCTGTTCCATGTGCCCCTTCAAAAATATATGCATGAGCAAGGCGCTGTTTTCGTATACTGTTTTTTAATAATTTCACAACACGGGGCTGTGTTTTGCTGCACTCTTCCCAGCTCACCATATCTTACTCACCTACTACGTATATAAATTAACTAACAAACCTTTAATTTCTCCGATTCTATCAAGCAAAGTAATCGAATCTTTCTCTTGGCTAAGAACAGCTTCGGTCAGCTGAATCAAATGTTCATCTACTTCTTTTACAAGTTTGAGGGTCCGTGATCTCCCTTGTTCGTTCCAGCTTTTGTTCTGCTTAAGTTGCATACCGAAATCAACAGCTTCTTTTACGAAGCGTTGAACCAAGTTTTTATACAGCTGCAGATCTCGTACCGTTTGTGATTGAAGCAGTCTCTTGCCTTGATTCTCTATATCACCTAACAGTCTTGTTAACTGTTCGGAATGTAATTTCTCACTTTGTTTGGATACAGCTTCACCAAATGATAGAGATGGTTTTTTACCGATCTTTCCATCGTTCTGCTTCGTATCCAGAATGGGTCTTATATCTTGGCCAATTTTCATAATAACCCCTCAAATTTATTTAAAATTGCTGAAAGCTTTCAACGGGCAGAACAAATACTGTCGCGCCCCCTACTTCAACTTCAACCGGGTATGGCACATAAGCATCTGCATTGCCTCCCATCGGTGAAACAGGTGCCACCATCTGATTACGGCTCTTGCAGTTCTCCCGAATAATCTCCATAACATCATTGATTTGAGCATCTTCCACACCAATCATAAACGTTGTGTTCCCTGCTTTCAAAAATCCTCCTGTTGTCGCGAGTTTTGTAGCACGGTAGTTTTTATCAACAAGCGCATCTTGCAATCGGTTGCTGTCTTTATCTTGAACAACGGCTATAATCATTTTCATGGCAAATGCCCCTCTCTACTTTTTCTTATGATTCGATAAAAGTTGATCTAAATCCTTTACGATTTCTTCAAACACAGCATCAGGACTCTGTTCACCATTAATTCGAACGATCCGTTCAGCTTGTCTTGAAAAGATTTGAGCAAATCCTTCTCTCACTCGTTCATGATAAGAAAGATCTTTCTGTTCGATTCGGTCTAAGTTCTCTGTCCCATAGCGAGCTTTCATTCGCTCTTTTCCAATTTGCGGAGAAACATCTACAAAATAGCTGCGATCCGGTACAAGTCCACTCGTAGCAATGTTGTTAACTTGCAGCACACGTTCTTCACCCACACCAAGACCAAACCCTTGGTAGGCAAGCGACGCAT
Organism: Fictibacillus phosphorivorans; assembly: GCF_007673525.1. Lineage (GTDB taxonomy): Bacteria > Bacillota > Bacilli > Bacillales > Fictibacillaceae > Fictibacillus > Fictibacillus phosphorivorans_C. The sequence continues at coordinate 3,037 of NZ_VDZU01000005.1, read as the reverse complement.
CAACAAATCGATCACAGAGTACGACTTTTCCTTCTTCTAATGCAGGAATAATCTTTTCATGTACATGCTGTGCACGCGAAGCCGCGTAGAGTAGAACTTCTGTAAGATCATGCATTTCTTTATGCTCTGGATCTAAGACAAGCGATCGTATCTTATCGCTGATATTGGTACCACCTGGTTCACGCGTTTGGATAAAATCCACCTCGTGCTTTCGTAAATACTCAGCAACCTTCGTAATTTGTGTTGTTTTTCCTGACCCGTCCGGCCCTTCTAGTGTAATAAATAAACCTTTCACGATTACTGCCCCTTACCTATGATCAAAAACATATATCAAATGGTCCTCGGTAATTCCTTGGAACCGAGCACCCTTCTTTTTTAAGGAAGAATACTCATCTATATGTTTCGAAGTAATTTGTTCTCCTTTTGCGACGAGCGGAATTCCTGGAGGATAAGGAATAACGGCTTCTGCTGCTATCTGTCCTTCTGAATCCATCATCGACTGAGGTTTAGCTTGTAAACCTCTCATTTCTCTATACGATAGTGATAAACTGCTCACTTGCATAACATCCGTTAGAGATTGTTCTGTTCGTTCTCTTTTATTATAACGAGGAAGTTGATCGGCTACTTTTTTAAGCACCTTTTGTAAATCCTTCGTATTGTTCAATTGACCGAGCGGCAATACGAACAAAACATTTCGGTCGTCTGCTAACTCTGTAAAAAGCCCTTCTTTTTCAAACAGCTCCTGAAGCTCATACCCGGATAATTCCCTATCAGACTGAACAGTAATCTTTAATGGATCAACCTCATATCGATCTGGAGCTTTCATTACTTTGAGATGAGGAAGTGAATCTATATACTTTCTCATATCTTCACTTTGAGACAAGATAAGATTGATTTCATCGTTGCGCAAATTTTCAAGGTATAGTCGGCTAAGATCAAGTGAAGCCATGATCAGATAGGATGGAGAGCTAGACTGTACCAACTGCAGAGCATGCTTTAGACGGTGGATATCTACTCGTTCACTGTTCACATGTAAATAAGCGCCCATCGTTAGAGCCGGTAGAGTCTTATGCGCAGATTGCACAACCATGTCTGCCCCTTTATGTATCGAGCTGGTTGGCATATTCTTTAATCCGAAATGTGCTCCATGGGCTTCATCAACTAAGACAACACCACCAACACTATGAATAAAATCAGCAATTGCTTGAATGTCTTGCTGCATTCCATAATACGTAGGGTTAGTTAGTATAATCCCTTTTACATTGGGATGATCCTCAACCGTTTGTTTGATGGTTTGCAGATCCACACCTAATGGATATCCGCCCTCTTTATCCATTTCGGTATGAAGAAAAACTGGAGTAACACCAGCCAACTCTAATCCATTCAACACGGATTTATGACAATTCCGTTGTACGAGTACAATATCATCATCGTTAAATGATGAAAGGATCATGGCGTGATTTCCACAAGTGCTTCCATTTACTAAAAAAAAGCTTTGTTTAACTTTGTAGTAGTCAGCCAAAAGCTGCTGCGATTCTGAGATCACACCTTCTGGGTGATGCAGGTCATCTAGTCCTGAAAGCTCCGTAACATCTAACGGTAATACAGATTGAAAATAGGCTCTAGCCTTCTCTTCAAAAATATGTCCATTCTTATGTCCCGGCACATGAAATGACCATTTATTTGTACGACTATGATTGATTAACGCTTCATATAGCGGTGCTTTTTTCATTACAAAAACCCTTTGTTTTTCAAACGTTTTTTTACTTCAATTACTATCTTTATTCTATCACAGATTCCCATCCTACGAATTTACAGCAACAAAAAAACAGGCTGTTGAATAGCCTGTTTTCTTAGGAAGACGCGTTTACTAACTTTAATTTTCTTAGTTGGGATAAATAATGTTTATAATATTCGTCATTGGTTTTCGCAGTTAGGATTTTATGTTCACATTCTTGGCAAATAAACTGATGAAGAATGTGTAACCCTCGATCTTTCTTCTCTTCACATACCATACAAATTTCCCCGTACTGTCGTGTCGCTTTCATTCTTCCACCTCCATAATTGCCATTGTTGCCAGATTAATATATTCATATACGTTAATTCAGATTATTTTGGATACTCTATAAAATGTATGAATCTCAAGGCTTTGTTGTGTTTGTCTTCATTCAATTCATGAAAATAAACCAAGTTCGCGTCTTCATGGTCCATAATCCCCGCTGTAACGGGGTTTAAAACCAATTGATGTGCTGGATAGGCAAATTAGTTGCATTTTTGGATGATTTGAGGGTTTTAGTGGGCTTTTAGGATGTTTTAATGTGTGGTAGCCGTACTAACTGGTAAGGTAAAGTAACTTTGTTGAAAATCGGATAAAAATCTTTATCTACGGAATTATGACGAAGTTTTACGGATATATTCAGGGTTACCTTGTATAAAAAGAAGATTACCTCGTAATTGTGTGGGGGTTGTGTTGATGGGGAAAGCTGAGTTGTAGTTTTGGAGGGGAGATCAGGGTTGTTTTTGTGATTTTTGTCTTATGTGTTGGGTGTAAGAGCTGCTTGAGGTGCTTGTGGGATGGATTTTGAAGCTTTTGCTGAAGAATATCGCGTGTTGGAAGATGGCTGTGGCCATCTTCTTCCTATTTTGAGAGGTGTAGGTGAGTTTCGCGGCTGAAACTGATCTTCAAAACATACGGATTGGGGTATCTACGTGGTCTAATTAAGTCGGAATGCACAAAATTAAGTCAAAATGAGAGTAATTAAGTCGAAACGAGCCTCAATTAAGTCGAAAATCAAAAATAAAGGCCATTCGCTAAATCTCGACAAGTACTCCCTGCCCGATCTAAGCTCCATACCCCGAGCTCTTCATCCCCCAATGACCCCTTATAGAAAGTTTGGCGGCTGCCAAACCACCTTATTTCTTTTTTAAAACACAAAAAAAGAAGATGGATTCTCATCCATCTTCCTCATTGCCTAGCGACGTCCTACTCTAACAGGGGGAAACCCCCAACTACCATCGGCGCTAAAGAGCTTAACTT
>NZ_VDZU01000004.1 GCF_007673525.1 Fictibacillus phosphorivorans | reverse complement strand
GGATTCGAACCCGTGTTACCGCCGTGAAAGGGCGGTGTCTTAACCGCTTGACCAACGGGCCACATGGCAGAGAAGAAGGGATTCGAACCCTCGCACCGCGTTAGCGATCTACACCCTTAGCAGGGGCGCCCCTTGAGCCACTTGGGTACTTCTCTGTATGGCTCCACAGGTAGGACTCGAACCTACGACCGATCGGTTAACAGCCGATAGCTCTACCACTGAGCTACTGTGGAATGTCTTTTAAGGACAATTAATATCATAATTGTTTTTGCCTCAGATGTCAACTAGTTTTAGAAGTTTTTTCTGAGCCGCATTCGCTTAACGATACCTGCTTTTAAAAGCTATGTAATAGGTATGTCTAACAGCGACTTTATTAAATTACCACATACCTATATTCGAAGTCAACACCCTATTTTAAAGAAACCTGTTTTAATTTCCCTCTGCACTTTCCACACACATATCTTTTCGTATCAATTTGCCTTTTTCTCTTATATGACTGCATACAGTCCGTACATAGATAAGCGTATTTATAGCTCTCTGTTCTTCTTTTTTCGGGGATGGATTGACAGAAACGAGACCCACCTACTTTATGAAGCCAATATTTAAAGTCATCGTCACCATGTTTATACCCTCTGCCCTCGATATGCATATGATAGTGCACGAGCTCATGCTTAATGACACCGATCAATTCTTCCATACCAAACGCTTCATAAAGATGAGGATTCATTTCTATATCATGAGATCGCAACAGATAACGTCCACCTGTTGTTCGCAGCCTTCTATTGAATCTCGCTTGATGGCGAAACGTCTTATTGAAGAACTGAATCGAGATCTCCTCCGTTAGTTTCTGCAATTCTTCATTCGTCATGGTCAAGCTCCTTACATTTCTAGTTCACATTAACAAGCTCCTATACATAGACTAATACACAAATAACGGATTGGGAAGTTCAAGGAGGTTCTCTATATGCCAACATGGTTTAAAAGACAGCTCCGTCGTGCTTATTATCAAAAAGACCGTTACCAAATCCGCTTACTTAATCAATGCTGGTTCTTTTATAACAAAAAACACTCCTCCAGTGAAGAATAATCCACTGGAGAAGTGCTTAATCTTTTATTACTTACTTAGGGGCGATCATGGTTAGAGCGATTCGTTGCTTGGATACATCTACTGAATCTACCCATACAGTAACGACTTGCCCTACGCTAACGACATCCATCGGATTCTTTACGAATCGATCCGTAAGCTTAGAAATATGAACAAGCCCGTCCTGTTTTACGCCAATATCTACAAAAGCACCAAAATCAACAACGTTTCGAACCGTTCCTTGAAGCTCCATTCCTTGTGACAAGTCCTCCATCTTAAGAACATCTGTTTTAAGGACTGGCCCTGAAAAAGCATCACGAGGATCTCGCCCAGGTTTCATAAGCCCTTCGATTATATCCTTTAATGTTGGAACGCCGATATCTAATTTCTCTGAAGTTGCTTCAAGCGAAAGTGATTTCAACTTTTCCGCAAGAGCATCTGAACCGATATCAGCAGGTTTGAATCCGAGTTCTTTTAAAAGAGCTTTTGTTGCCGGATAGCTTTCTGGATGAATACCCGTCTGATCAAGTGGTTGATCTCCATCAACTACACGTAAAAATCCGATACATTGTTCATACGTTTTTGCACCAAGACGAGGAATTTTCTTCAGTTCTGTTCTGTTTTTGAACTTTCCTACCTCGTTTCGTTTAACAATAATGTTCTGTGCAACGGTTTTGGACAACCCAGATACATATTGAAGAAGAGACGATGATGCGGTATTAACGTTAACTCCAACTTGGTTAACTGCAGTTTCAACAACAAAAGAAATTTCTTCACCAAGTCTTTTTTGAGAAACGTCATGCTGATACTGACCTACTCCAATAGACTTCGGATCGATTTTAACGAGCTCCGCCAACGGATCTTGAAGTCTTCGGGCAATGGATACCGCACTTCTTTCCTCAACTTGAAGGTCTGGAAATTCCTCTCGAGCGACTGTAGAAGCTGAATACACACTCGCTCCCGCTTCGTTAACAATCACATATGCTACAGATTTCTCTAAGTCCTTTAAAGTCTCTGCAATAAATTGTTCTGTTTCACGTGACGCTGTCCCATTTCCGATCGCTGCGATTTCGATATCATACTGATCGATCAGTTTTTTTACAACCGCTGCCGATTTTTCTACTTCTGATCGCGGTGGTGTAGGATAGATCGTCTGGATATGAAGCACTTTTCCAGTTTCATCAACCACTCCTAGTTTGCAACCCGTTCTATAAGCAGGGTCAACACCTAAAACAACTTTCCCTTTTAGTGGTGCTTGTAATAGAAGACTTCTTACATTTTCAGAAAAAATATGAATCGCACGCTCTTCCGCTTGTTCGGTTAGAGCCGCGCGAATTTCTCGTTCGATGGAAGGCGCGATCAATCGTTTATACGCATCTTCAATCGCCTCTAATATAATAGGTGCAGCAGGTGAGCTCGAACGTTTCACTACTTTCCGTTCCATCTTTGATACGATCAGTTCTGAAGGAGCAGCGATACCTACTCTTAAAATATTCTCTTTTTCGCCGCGATTCACCGCTAAAACACGATGCGGAACAATCTTTCGGATCGGTTCTTGATATTCATAGTACATTTCGAATACTTTTTTCTCATCTAATTCTGCATTTTTCCCATCAGTTTTGATCTCGCCCTTGGAAAATGTATCTTCGCGAATCCACTTTCGCATATCTGCATCGTCAGACAGCATTTCAGCGATGATGTCTTTCGCTCCAGTCAATGCATCTTCAGCAGAATGCACTTCTTTTTCTTCATTTATGTAGGATGCTGCTTCCGTTAGTGGATCATCATTTCTTTGTTCTAACAACCATAAAGCAAGTGGTTCGAGACCTTTTTCTTTCGCTACAGTTGCTTTCGTTCTTCTCTTTTGTTTGTACGGACGATAAATATCTTCAAGATCTTGTAGCTTTTGTGCTTTTGCAATTGCTGCCGTTAATTCTTCAGTCAATTTTCCTTGTTCTTCTATTAAACGAAGGATTTCTTCTTTACGTGAAGCTAGATTTTGCAGATATGTCCATCGGTCCATAATGTCTTTAATCTGTACTTCATCTAAGCCACCCGTTAATTCTTTTCGATAACGCGCAATAAACGGGACCGTGTTTCCTTCTTCTAGTAGAGCAATAACCTGGTTAATTTGTTTTCCTTTTACGTTCAGTTCGGATTCCATTGTTCTCAATGCTTGTTCATTAATAGGTTGTCCCAATAAGAACACTCCTTTTTCAATCAATTAGTACTATTATAAACCAAGGAAGTGGTGGCGTAAAAATTGCAATCTTGTGAGTAGTTGATTTACGTTTCAGATGCTCGCTTTCCACGGGGCATGCGGTGAGCCACATTCGTACGTTTCACTTTTAAGTGTCTCACCTGGCTAGTTGCAGCGGCTAGCCCCTTCCACTTCAAGGACTGCCCACCTTTAGAAGTTCCTTGCTCCTGCGTCTAAAAGTTAATTCTCCGCAGTGAGCTTCCTCGTCGCATGCCATGCAAGAAGTATCTCATGTGGCTGGCACGCACCTTCCACTACAATCAACAGTCGAAGAAGTAACTAAAAAGATTTAAATGCAACAATCTTTTAGAAAACAGCCAAAACAAAAAAACACCACTCTACATACTGATGAAGGTGATGTTTTACGAAATCAAATTTATTTGTCCGACGAGACAGGTTGCATCGTCATTAATATCTTGAGGCAATCCACTGATATAGAGGACCGATTCTTTTGGTGATATCATTTTCGTTAACAACGAACGGCTCTGTGTATGAATGTCCATACCATCCGAATAAAGCATCAGTGTTAACTCTTTTTCGAACTTAAAGTCTTGTACTTTAAATTTTTCAGGCTTTCCTGCAAGAAAACCGACTTTCGGCAAAGGGTGTATGGCTCTTTGTCTTTCTGCAGAGATCATAAAACGGATGTTACCAACTCCTGAATAAGTAGCGGTATGATTATGATAATCGACTTTAACAATAGCAATCACGGCACCACGAGTATGTCTCAGACCTTCATTACAAAGATGCATTAACCCTTCGACAGTTTCATGATGATTTCGATCGATAATATCAGTAGCGGCCCCAGAAGCTTCTTTCGCCATCTTACCACTTCCTAGACCATCCGCTACTGCACAAATCAAATAATCTTCCGTTTCTTTTACATAAAAACTATCTCCGCAAAGATCATTTCCCTTTTTCGGTTTCTGATAAGAGGAAACAGATGCCTTGCTAAACTGATAGTGTTCGATCATTTAAGAGCCTCCGAAGGTGATACGCGCAACGCTTCTTTAAGCTTTTCAAGTGCTCGACGCTGAAGTCGGGACACATGCATTTGAGAGATATCTAGGCGTTCTCCCGTTTCCTTTTGGCTTAAATTCTCAAAATACGTACATTGAAGAATTTCGCGTTCGCGTTCGGAAAGAACGGCAAAAGCTTTTTCCAAAAGCATTCTTTTATCAATCTGATCAAAACCAACATCGTTGGAACCAACTAGATCGAGTAATGTAACCGTACTTCCTTCTTGATCCGCTTCAATGGAACTATCTACAGATAGAGCTTGATAACTTTTGCCCATCTCCATCGTCTCTAGAACTTCCTCTTCAGAAACTTCTAGGTACTCTGCGATTTCAAAAATTTTCGGTGATCTTTGTAAACGCGTAGTTAGTTCTTCAACGGCTTTCTTGATTCTTGGTCCAAGTTCCTTAATTCGACGAGGTACGTGAACACTCCATGTTTTATCACGGATAAAACGTTTAATCTCTCCGACGATGGTCGGAACAGCGAAAGATTCAAATGATCTTCCAAACGTTTTGTCGTACCTTCTAAAAGCCGCAAGCAATCCAATCATACCGACTTGTACTAAATCGTCATGAATGCTTTTGCCTTTAGAAAACTTCCGAGCTAGTGAATGAACTAAGTCTTGATACTGCAACACGAGGTTCGTCTGAATCTCTTCGTTCTTTGGGTCTTGCTGCAGTTCATCAATCCAAGCATAGACTTGTTCTTTACTGTGAAGGCGCTGGTGAGATTCTGTCGACATGTTCCTCCACCTCATCTCTGTGAAGATACTTCGTCATCATTACAACGACACCGGCTTCACTGCTTATTTCTACCTTGTCCATTAATGTATCTATCAGAAAGAGGCCTAAACCTCCCTCATGCAGTTGATCAACTGATTTACCATCTACAGGGCCAAGATTTTTAGAGATAGATTCGACATCAAAGCTTTTTCCTTGGTCGACAACCGTAATTTCCATGCGGTCATCATATATATTACAGCCAATACGAACTTGGCCTTTATCTTCAGTATCGGTATAGGCATGATTAACAACGTTCGTTACAGCTTCTGATACTGCAATTTTGATATCTTCAATTTCGTCAAACGCAAAACCCATGCGGTTGGCCAGGCCAGAGATCGTTAACCTGACGACACCTACATAATCCGGTTTTGCAGGGACCTTCATTTCAATATAGTCGGACGCTGTTCTCATAGCGCCTCCCCCTTTACTCCACTTTCAATATCCATTACTTCCGTTAATCCAGTAATTTCAAAAATGCGTTTAACGCGTTCTGTCATGCCTCTTAATTTTAAAGAGCTATGATTTGCTTTAGAAGATTTTAAAGCTCCTACGAAAATACCTAGCCCTGTGCTGTCCATATATTCAATTCCGGAAAGATCTACGATTACGATGTTTCCTTCTTTCTCTGTTAATGGAAGCATCACTTCTTTTAACTTAGGAGCTGTATAAGCATCCACTTCTCCTGTAAGGTTTAACTCGTATGTTTCATTTATTTGATCTTGATTTATTTGCAAATTCATTTTATTTCCCCCCAAGCTTTGTATGGAACCATATAAGGTACCTTTACCCTAATCAAATACTGTTTAAACCAGTCGTTTTAAAATAATTAAAGTAAAATCATCTCTTAGCTCAAAGCCTTGAAGGCGATCAAGCTCCTGAAATACATTTTCAACAATCTTTTGTGAGGGCAGATCCATATACTTTCGAATAAGAGCAACAACTTCTTCTCTTTCGATGAATCCTTTGCTTGTTCTACACTCGGTCACTCCGTCTGAAAGAAGGATAACCATGTCTCCCACTTCTATCATCTTTTCGTATGGGTGATAAGTGGTTGTTCTGGATACACCAAGAACCAGACCTTTAGCGATCAAGTCATGAAACTCGTCTTCCTTTGCGTGATAGAAAAAGCCTGGTTCATGACCAGCACCCGCATAGTAAAACTTATGACTTTCAGGTTCATAAACCCCATGAAACATCGTGATGAACATGTTGCTATGAACATTTTGTTCAACGACACGGTTTAAGTTCTCTAAAAGTAGATGAGGCTTCATCTGTTCTTCAGGTAAACTGTCCATCGCATATTTAATCATAGACATACAGAGTGCAGCGGGTATGCCTTTACCGATAATATCTGCTACAGCGACACTTAAACTGTTGCCGCTCTTAACAAAATTATAATAATCACCGTTCATTTTTTTAGCGGGAACACTCACTACGCCGATGTCTAGCTGATCAAACTCTGGCACATCACTGAGCAGTAACGTCTGCTGCATACTTGCGGCAACTTCAATCTCTGATTCAAGCTGTTGTTGCTTATCACGCAAACTTTGGTGCTCACGATAAGCAAAACCGTAGCCGATCATCGCTTCAAGCAGAAAGTCAAAAGAATCTCTCATTTCTTCAGACATATCTGGAAACAGTTCATCCATCACTTGGATGTGCAAACTGACAAGATCTTCTGGTGAGATCTGCTGTTCTAATAACTTTCTGCTGAATTGCTGCCCTTTGTAGAGGGTCGTCTCTGTTTTGGCTTTTAGATAGACCGATAATAAATCTTGATAACGTTCCGTTAGTGCGTCTTTTGCGGTCAAGAGCTCTCCTCCTAACGAAGCCATTTAGTAGCTGATATCTCCGTCCCCACATCTACAGTGGATTCGATTGAGAATTCATCCATTAATCGCTTCACGCCTGGTAATCCAGCTCCTAATCCGCCAGAAGTAGTGTATCCATCTTCCATAACTTTTCGGATCTCTCGAATTCCAGGACCATTATCTAAGGCTACGATTCGCAGTCCTTTTCTTCCTAATTGATCGATTGGTTCGATGCAAATCTTTCCTCGTCCAGCGTATAGATAGATGTTACGGGCGAGTTCAGATATGGCTGTTGTTATTCTTGCTTGGTCAACGTTTCCGAAACCGAGCTCTTTAGCCATGTTTCTTCCGAGTTGACGGGCACTTACGATGTCCCACTCGTTGCGTACTTCCACACAGGATTGGATGTCCATAATCATCCCTCCAGTTCCAGACGCAATTTATCAAGCCCCTGTTCTAAGTCAAGTGCTGTCGAAACTTCCCTCATTGAAATTCCAAGGTCAATTAGAGTAATAGCAACTGCTGGTTGTATTCCTGTTAATACAACTTGAGCTCCCATTAATTTTGACATCCTTACTACATCTCCAAGAACTTTAGCTATAAAGGAGTCGATCATGTCTACTGACGTTAGGTCAATAACCACTCCTTTCGCACCTGTATCGTGAATTTTATTAAGCAAGTCTTCTTGAAATTGAAGAGCTGTCTGATCATCCATTTCAACTTGAATGGTGATCAATAAATATTCGTGCAATTTTAAAATAGGAATTCTCATTTTTTTACTCTCACTCCCTATTTATTGCTAATTAACTGCTGATTTGTAATTTCTAGAGCGTTTTCCATACCCTTTTGAAGCGTACTCTTCGTTGGGAACAAACTAAGGTCGATTCCTAAGCTTACGATCGTCTGTGCAATTTCAGGACGTATTCCTACAAGGATACACGTAGAACCTAATAGACGCACAGCATCCGCTGCTTGAATAATATGATGAGCAACCATCGTATCAACGACAGGTACACCCGTAATATCGATTAGCACTACTTCCGAGCGATATTTGATCACACCGTTTAAAAGGTTTTCCATAATCAGCTTCGCGCGTTCCGTATCAATCGATCCGATAAGAGGCATAACACTGATATTTTTGAAGACTGGAATCAATGGAGCAGAAAGCTCTAATAATGCCGTCTTTTGAACGGAAACAGTTCTTTCCCATATTTGAGAGGAGTTTTCGACAACGCGATTTAGAATCGGGTCTAACCAGCGATCGATCTCACGGTAAACAGCTGCTACCTTCTCTTTGTCGTTTTCCGTCTCTACTAAAAGATTTAGAACAACGCGGCGTGCCGCTTGTAGTCCTTGCGTTAAATAACTTAATGGTAAACCTGTATGAAGAACTTGATCAAAAAAATCATCAAGTGTTCCGTCTTTAGAAATATCATGAAAATTAATGTGCTTGATTAGCATAGAAAAAAACTGTTGGTCCGTCTCTTCACTAAACTTCAAAGTAGTTCCAACAAGTTCTTTTTCTTTAAAAAGCTTAACTTCCTTAAGCCAATTATTTTTTAGGGTTTCTTGATTTTCATTAATCATCTGTACAATCAAGTTGTCCAATTTTTCTTGCACCCCCACTACATGTAGTCTCAATTTCTATTATTTCACTTCTGAATATATTGTGCAATGTTTACTCTTTTACTAACTTTGGATATATAACCCAAGATTCTGATTGTTAAACATGTATTTTTTACAAAATATTTAAATAGTATTCGTATACTAGTTACCATTATAAGGGGTTGGTTCCTTGTTATGTGGCAAGATGAACCAATATGCAACTTAAAACTGAAAAAGTCATTTCTTCTCAATTCCATACATCAAACCCTGAAATCTCTCATGAATCCTTAGTGCATGAAAGGTAAACAGTACCTGTTCTTCCAGTTTCCCTTATTAGATCTGTTGATAAAATAAAAAACCGCCAGACATCCCCGTCAGACAGTTTCCTAAATGATGTTATAAAATTAAAAATCAACCAGACCAGTACTGATCTGCAATGCGTCGTCTACCCTGCGCATCATGTCTTCATCCAGTTGTGTTATTTTATCTGTTAATCTTTGCTTGTCAATCGTTCTGATCTGTTCAAGCAAAATAACTGAATCCCGTTCAAAGCCGTATTTTTTCGAATCTATTTCAACATGTGTTGGAAGTTTTGCTTTCTGTATTTGAGCTGTGATTGCTGCTACGATAACAGTTGGGCTAAAACGGTTCCCGATATCATTCTGAATGATCAGTACAGGCCGAATCCCACCCTGTTCTGATCCAACTACCGGTGAAAGATCTGCAAAGTAAACGTCTCCGCGTTTGACTATCAAGGACTACACCCCGCTAACTAAGCGGTCCAAGGTATGATCGGCTTCCTCCTCTAACATAAATGCTTCTGAAGCAATCGTTAGATTGATCTTAGCCATTTCCATGTAACCCTGTTTCATCTCATCACGAAACTGACGCTTATTCTTCCGCTCACGAAGAAACATCTCAGTAGCTTGATGGATAAATTCGCTGCGGTCCAAATTCTCTTTCTTTATGACACGATCTACCTCACTTAGTAATTTCTGAGGAAGACTAATCACTATTCGTTTTGTGTTCAATTCGGACACAACATACACCTCCAGCGCAAAGCTATACTACGATCAAATTCCTTTTAACCACATTTAATCTTATCACTTCAATAATCCATTTGCAAAGCGATTTCAAAGTATTTATTCTACAAAATTTTCAATAGTCCTTCTAATATTCTGCTAAAAATTTAGAATTACATTCATATTTTCTAAAATTCGACCCTTTTTTGTATAAACTCTCGGCACTCGAGCAGAAATGAGGCACGGAATTTCATAATTTATCGTTTCGGCGACACGTGCGATCTCATCCATTTCTATTCTTTCCGCTTCCTGACTTCCTATTAAAGTGGCAACTTCACCAACATCTAATCTCTTTGGAAGTCTGACCATGCATTGATCCATACAGATCCTGCCGATGATCGGCATCCGTTCGCCCTTTATAAGCACTGAGGCTCCTGGAGAAAATCTTCTTTGCCAGCCGTCCGCATAGCCGATTGGAAGTGTACCTACCCACTCTTCTTCTGTTGCTGTATAAGTAGCTCCATAGCTTACAGTATCCCCAGGCATCAGTTTTTTAACATGAATGAGCCTGGAATGAAGGCTGAACGCTTCTTCTAGCGGAAAAGGCAAGTCTTGTTTTAATTCGTTAGATGGCGCCAACCCGTACATGCTGATTCCGAGGCGAACAAGATTGAATGGCCCTTTCACTTTCCTGAGAGCTGCTGCGCTGTTGGCGCTGTGGATGAGGGTTGGATTCAATCCCCATGTTCGCAACGAGTCTATATATTTAATAAACCTTTTTCTCTGTTTCTCAAAAAGTTCTGATTCCCATTCATCGGCTGTTGCAAAATGAGTAAACACCCCTTCTGCTTCAAAAACAGAAGATTGTTTGATGAAGTGCGCTACGTCTTGCAGCTCACTTTCTTCTTTAAATCCAACTCGCCCCATACCGGTGTCGATCTTCAGATGAAGCTTTATTTGATGTTTTGTTTCTTTTACATGCGATTGTGCCTCGATTAGCCATTCTTTTTGAAAGACTGTAAGGCTTATTTCATTTTCTGCCGCAAGATTAGCATATTCCGGACGTACACGGTTCATAACTAAAATCGGTGCCGTGATTCCTTGTTTACGCAAAGCTAATGCTTCATCGAGCATAGCAACAGCTAGCCACTCAGCTCCTGATCTCACAGCCTCTTCTGCCACTTGAAGTGCTCCATGACCGTAACCGTTCGCTTTTACGACAGCCATAATTTTTTGTTCAGGGAGATGTCTCTTAAAAGATTTTATATTTTGACTGATCTTATCTAGGTCGATTTCCGCCCAAGTGTCTCGATAATAATGATGTTTATCCATGATGTTGGCCTCCCCAGTTTAGATTACTGCCTTCTATTTTACCCTCTTACCGCCATTTATGTAAGCATCCTATCGCTTCAATCCATAAATATGTGTGTGCAATCCAAAAGTTTTAAGTGTTTATCCACGAGTTTTCGTTCTTATTCCAAAAGTTTTGGCATTTTATCCACGAGTCTACAATTCTCGACAATTTACGGACGTGTTAAATCCATCATACCCGCTTTCAAAACAAAACAGGCTAGCGTCTTCGCCAGCCTGCTCTATCAATACCTATATATAATGTAGAAATTATTTAATCGCCTCTCCGCTCACTGAGCGTGCAATCGCCATCAACTCATCCTGACCAAGATTATTGGAGACGAGCAAGTAATCTACACCGTTAAAATTCCATGTGATCGATTGATCCGTCATCGCCCCAACGGTAAAGCCCAGATCAACTGGTTCTCCACTCGACATCGTTAGGCGTGAAGCTGTTTCTACAGCTGTGTTCTTCTGCTGCATCAATGTAAATGATTTATCTTCGTCCGCATAGTTCAATACTACTTTGGAGTCATCTGCGCCTTGTGCCACTTCTCTTTCATTTACGATGTTTAAGTTCGCTGTATAAGTCGGATACAGCACTTCGAACTCTTCTCCAGCACCTGAGAACGTAGGAACCTCAAATTGAGCACTGCTCATGTTCGACTCCATATCGAAAGAGTTCTTATCAAATTTTGCATTGAACTTAACCTTTGAGAAATCCAGCCTGACTAGCTCTTTTTGGTCTTGATCCATAATTCGCACTTGTTGCGGATCAAGATCTTTGTTTAATGTGATCTCTTGCTGATAGAGGTTTTTGTTTTGATAATTTGTTTTTGTATGGAAGACATAGCTTTTCTCTTTTGATTTAAACCCTCTGTCCGTATCATTTAAAATGTCCGAGATGAGAGATTGGAATAAATAAACTTGGCTGTTGTTTTCTGGCCAGTCGCTTTGGAAACGGAAACTTTTATTTAGAGCTGGCGTAAGAACGAAAACTCCATCTTTGTTACGCAGTATCATCTGGCTTTGATCTTTTTCAGCATTTTTTAAGCTGACTCGGTAAAAATCCGGCTTCTTATGCCAAATTTCTAAATCATAAGTCAGTGGCTTTTCTCCTGTGCTCAATGTCATCTTGGCTTCCGCTTTGTAACCTGTCATGGATTCCATTCTTTCTTCTAACGAATCCAAAACATCGTTCTGGCTTTGTGCACCACAAGCTGACAGAACCAACACGATCATGAACGCCGTCAACATCATTGACAGTGTTTTCTTCATTTTTTGCCATCCCCTTTGTCCCAAAGTAATTTCGACATTGAAGGGGGACCAACTCTCTGCACCTTGCAAAGGACTACCCCTTCTACCGCATTACAATATATGAGACAACCCTGGACAATATGCAGACTAGCTTGACGAGCTTTCTAAAACCACTTGTGCGATCGCGTATTCTTTCGTATGAGAGATAGAAAGATGACATAAATATGGATAAGGGGAAGTAAGAAACGGTTTACCCTTTTCATCTGATTTAATCTCCATGTCCTGCCATGAAAGTTCAGCGCCGATTCCAACACCGAGAGCTTTGGCCATTGCTTCTTTTGCGGCAAAACGCCCTGCAAGATATTCAAATCTTCTGTTGCCGTTTAAAGAAGAAAATCTTTTTTGTTCGAACGGTGTTAACACCCGCTCCAAAAATCGAGGCTGGTGAGAAACAACCTGTTTGATTCGTTTTAGCTCGATCATATCGATGCCTGTTCCTACAATCATTTATAAAAACTCCTTTACAGCTATATCTTTCGCCCTATCTACCAACACATGGTAAACTTAAGGTAGATGTATAGTATGTTTTGAAAATTTGGCTGTTTTGTAACTTTGTTGCTCTTGTATGAAGTTGATTTCCGCTTCAGTGCTTCGCTTTCCGCGGGGCAGGCGGTGAGCCCCTTGCCACTTTGCGCCCTTAAGGGTCTCACCTGAACGCTTCAAAGAAGTACTGCGTCTAAAAGTTAATGCTACCGCAGTTAGCTTCCTCGTCGCATGCCTTGCGAGAAGTTGCTTTAAGTGGTAGGCACGCACCTTCCACTCCAATCAACATTCAACGAAGAGAAAGAAAAAACAGCCTATACTTTATAAAAAAAGGGTGATCTATTTCCATGTTTATAAGAGATGAAAGCTTTCAGACCTTTATTAGGCGTTATCCTGTTGTTACTTTTTTAGTAGCTGCACACATTATCGTTTTTCTTCTTATTAATTTTACCCCTTTTTCTACCTCTTTGTATCATTTTATGGTCGGGTCTAATTATTACATCACCGCTGGAGAGTACTGGCGTTTGTTTACCCCCATTGTTACACATGAGGCTGCAGGTCATCTGATCTTCAACTCGTTCTCGCTTGTCTTGTTCGGTCCTGCGCTCGAAGGAATCCTTGGGAAAGTAAGATTTATTATCGGGTATCTTGGTGCTGGTTTGATCGCAAATATTGCTACGTTACTCTTGCTGCCACTTTCTTACGCACATATTGGTGCCTCAGGAGCTATTTTCGGTTTGTTCGGGATCTACGTTTATATGCTTTATAACCATCGTCAATATATCGACCAAGCCAACACACAGATTCTTCTTGTTGTGTTAGGAATCAGTCTAGTAACCACGTTCATGAATGCAAGAATCAACGTGATGGGTCACCTGTTCGGATTGATCGGTGGAGCGGCTCTTGCACCAATCATTTTTGCTTCCCTTCATCGCAGGAAAAAACGATGGTAAAACAAAAAGCACCTCATCACACTTGAGGTGCTTTCCCTATTTGAAGATGCTCGATCAATACATCTTTTAATGAAGTTTCAAAATAGACGGGCCAATCCACGTCTAGTGCAGTCAGCTGCCTAGCATGCTTCGGCTTTACGCCGATAATTTTTACGGGTTTTCCGTTCATATATTGAAGCATGCGGAACAGTTCGCTTAACTTCTGAACGCCACCTTCATCAATTTCTCCTGTAGCAGAGAGATCAAAGAAGATTTCTTCAAATTGCCCTTCGTACGCCGCTTTAAGAGCGTTCCCTGTAACAGTAATCATCTTGCTCTCGTTCACATCCCCAAACAGAGGAACAAACGCCATCTTTTCAGAGATCGGTATGAACGGTCCAGACAATTCATCAAGCCGTTTCATCGCATCTTCTAACGCTTCCTTCTTCTCAAACAGTTCAAAATCTGTAGAAGATAGTCGCAGCCTAAGTTCTAAAAGCTTATCTTCAAGCCCCTGAACATGCTTTCCAATTGGGATAAAAACAACGTGAGCAAATTCCCCTTCCCAACAAACAGATATATCACAAAGCAAGAAAGGGTGATTCCTCGCCTTTATATTTGCTTCAAACGTTTTTTCTCCTTCAAAAGGCATCATATACTTCATTAATTTGTTATGACTTTCTTCGTCAAAGCAGTCCCGAATCGTTTCAGTCTGCAAGTCCAACAACTCAATGGCTTTTGCGGATCTATTAAGAATAACTCCTTGTTTATCTATCTTTACGTATGGTACGGGTAGGACACTGCTCATTTGTAGACGTTAATCCTCTCTTCGGTATATTCATCCAGCCACTTTTCTACCTGTTGGAGATTTTTGATAATGATTCCTTGCTTATTTACATATGGTTCTAGATCGTATTTTTCAGTTAGTCTTCCGCCTACTAAAATATCAGGTTTATTCGGCAATGCTGCGAGTGCACGCACATAATTTTTTAGCACCGGTAGATTATAAACGATGGAAACGGATAACCCGATGACTTCAGGCTTCCATTGCAGTGCTGATTTCAATGCATATTCTAACGGAAGACTTGCTCCATAATATTTTGTTTCCCAGCCTTTTTCATCAAAAAGACTATTGATCATCTTGATACCGAGATAATGCTGTTCTCCCTGCAGACATAAAAACATAGCTTTCTTTTTATTTGTTGCTTCATCTGCTGATACTTGAAACAGCCTAGAAAGAACAAAGTCACAAACTCCTGTTGCTAGATGTTCATCAGCGACGGAAATTTCATTATTCTCCCATAGGTCTCCAATCATATACATTGCAGGAGTAAACAGGTCTCGAAACAAAACCATTCGATTTTGGTCTGGCTGCTGTTTGATGAAACGCAATGCCTCAGCATGATTTCCTTCTAAGAACAGACGCGCCAACTTTTCAGCTTCTGAAATAGCCATGGATGGGACCTCTCCTTTTACTAGTGTGATTCCACTTTACTGCATAGAACATCATTTGCTTGTTTTAAATATTGAATATAAATACCAACACGGGTATTTTCAAACGTTTGTTTTTCCTGTTCTTCTAACAAAACCTCTATTATAAAATCAAAGTTATCCATTAAAAGCTGTGTACTCATCCCAAACTTTTGTAAGATACCATCTAACCAGATCGCATAATCGATAAAGAACGTGCTATTATCGAGTTCATATGCCGTCTCTAAGTGCTTAAAATGATGATGGTTATCTTCTATACACTTCGCTCTCCCCTTGTCACCATATCTTTCGACAAGAGAAGGATCTTTTTGGTAAATTTTTTCTGTTACTCTTTCTACCATAACATTTATGTTAAATTCCGTCATTTGGCAACCACCTTATATTGCTTTACTGTGGGTATGACAGCTGCTAATTCTTGATCAGGATATTTCTTTTCAAGGTCATGTATCTTCTTAAATTCCTCACTTCTTACCCACTTTAGATAAGCTTCTTTTGAAGTGAAAATAAGTTGAACGGTAAGCTCACCCGCCCGTTTATCGTTCTGAAGCAATAAAAAATCAACAAAACCATCGGCGTTATCTACTGATCTAGAACGGTTCTTATATATATTTATTACTTCGTCTGCTTTTTCATTTGGAACATCGAACGTAGAAAAGACGGTATACATGAAACATCACCTCTTGGATGTATTTAAATGACAAAATGTTTATCTCATAAAAGATTCAATAAAGACTCTATTTTTCCTGCTAGCTAATTTGACTAACAACATCTTTTAAATTGAACCATCCATATTACAGGAAAAAAGTGTAGAAGTCGAATCTAAGTGAAATAATTTGGCAGAAAGAAAAGCAATATAATTAATAATTTGTTGATTTTAGTAAGCTTTAACCACAGAAAAAAGGATAGAGCTCCCTTTTAGAGCTCTATCCTTTACTTTAATAAAGATCAAACATATTCACATCATGATTGGTCTGTTTTAGATAAGTAAACAGCTGTCCACGGTGATGGTAGCTATGCGTTACGATTTCCACTAGCCATCTTGCTTGCGTAGCACCTTTTTCAGCATAAAACGCCTTTGTTTCTTTCTTAAGAAAATCTTCTTCGGAAAGAGATAAAAAATAAGACTTGGCTAGATGATATCCTTCTTCTAAAACATGAGTTAATTCTGTAACATTTTCTGCTGATAACTTCTTTTCAAGCTGACGAATTTCTTGCTCTGATTTTTCCTGTAATATCGCTAAGTCGATATGAGGAATCTGAACCAAATGATTGGCTAGTTCTAAAAAAGAACGCATGTTTTCAACAGGTCGAAAATCGTAAACAGAAGGATCTGCTTTTTTTAATAATTGATTGGTCGTACGAACCACAACATACAATTCTTCGAGTAACGTCTCTGTTAAGGAAACTGTCGCATTCATCTTTTCTTTCCTCCTGCTATGTATAATAATTACCTGTATTATCTTCTTCGTCTCAGCCGTTTTTTCCTTCGTTTAATCCAGAAGCAATCTCCTGATGCGAGGAGTTACTCATCAAAATATTTTCCGAATTGTCTTCACAGATTAAAAGCATGTCGTAATAAGCACGAACAAACACTTCTACGATAAATGGATCATACATTTTTCCTGAATGGTTCTCGATCTCTTTCTTTGCTTCCCAAGGCGTCAATCCTTGACGATATGCACGGTTACTCGTCATCGCATCAAAAGAATCAGCGACTGCTAAGATACGAGAATAAATCGGTATATCTTTTCCTTTCAAACGGTGTGGATAGCCTAGACCATCGTATCTTTCATGATGATGAAGAATTCCAGTTAAAACACGGTCCGAATATCCGAAAGATTTTGCTAGCATCATCCCATCAACAGGATGCTTTTTCATAATTTCGTACTCTTCTTGTGTTAATTTTCCGTTCTTCAAAAGCACGGCATCTGGTGTTGAAATCTTTCCGATATCATGAATGAGAGCTGTCAACTCAAGCTCTTGCCAATCTACATTTTTGAATTGGCCATGTTTGGCAAGAATCATGGCGTAAAGTGCCACTCTCTTTGAATGTCCTTGTGTATAAACGTCTTTCGCTTCAACTGCTAACGAAAATGCTTTCACACCTTGCTGAATCGCTTCTTTTTCTGCAACCGATTGATAAACAATTCTCTGCGCCATGAACAAAAGTGAACAGAAAATCACATAAATCGAGATAAACGCCAGATAGTCTTTGAGTGGTTCGTTCGATAAAAATAGATATGAAATCAAGCCACCTATACTTGAAACATAATATAGCCTCTTATCATTTAAAAGTAGAGCAGATACAGGCAAAAAGAAGTAAGCAGCCTGCACGATCGGATATGTAACGAAAAAGTAGGAAATCGAAACAATATAGATGCTGCACATAACAAAAGCCAATTTTGTGTATTGTTCTTGTATACGGTTGACTCCCCATGCAGGAAGAAAACCAATTAAAAATAAGAAAAGAAAGGTGTAGAAACTTTCTAATGGTTCTATAAAAAAATGATGGAGAGCCTGTATGAAGGCACTCCCCACAATAAATAGCTGAGCTAGCTGTATATTACGTATCATGAATGAAACTCCAATTGTCGAATTTTGTAATTTAATGTAATTATATACTATGAAAGCTTTTTATCCTATAGTTTGTTGGAATTCAAAACACCTTTGCATAGCTCACTTTATTTTTAACAAACAAAAAACCGCCTATTGACGGTTTTATTTCACATAACTGCGTGCAACTTGTCTCATTTTTTTATGTTTGTGTTTTTGACTTCGCATTCTTAAGATCACTAGGAACGCGAGCAAGAGCAGCAGTCCACTGTATAAGAAGATACTTGCCTTCACAACAGATTGCATGAACGTCGAATCTACTGGTTCAACTGATTTACTATCGACCGTTGCGGAAGCTTCTTTTTCCTTTTCTTTCTCTTTAAATAATGTATGTGAGAGTAACACATATCCCGAAGAGTCTTTAAGTTGAAGCTCTCCATCTGAACTCACTTCTTGAACGGGTTCTTCTCCTTTTGGCAAGGTAACAGCCAAATCTTCTTTTAACGGATAAGTCTTTCCGTTTAACGCTTCTATCTTTGTACCAGCAGATAATGTTTGTCTTTCAAAGTTCGCAAATCCATAATCCCCAAGTGCCATCGTGTCCCAATATGCCGCTCGACTAGTAGGAGCCTTCAGAGTAACGATGATAACATCAAGATTATCTCTAGAAACAGCTGTAACTAAAGTATGCTTGGATTCATCAACATATCCGTTCTTCACACCAATCGTACCCTCATAATCCCACAAAAGCTGATGGTGATTTCTTAACGTCGTCTCCCAGCCTTCTCCGACCCAAGGCAATTCCTTTGTTGATACGATTTCACGAAATTCTTCATTCTTCATCGCGTATTGAGTAATCTTCGCCATATCTTCGGCTGTTGTATAGTGTTCCTCATCAAAAAGTCCGTTCGGATTAACAAAATGAGTATTTTCTGCTCCCACTTTTTTCGCGAACGCGTTCATTTGGTCTGCGAATGAATCGACATCCCCTGCCACGTATTCTGCAATCGCAACTGCTGCATCATTACCTGAGTTGATCAAAAGGCCTTGAACAAGCTTTTTCAGTGGTACTTGCTCACCTTCCATCAAATAAACTCGTGTCCCTTCAGCTCTCACTGCGTCGCTGCTTACAACAACAGAGTCATCCAACTTGCCTGATTCTATAGCCAGAATCCCTGTAATGATTTTTGTAATACTTGCTGGATACATTTGTTCCGAGCTGTTTTTTTGATATAAAATATCTCCTGTTTTCGCATCAATCATTACAGCGCTTTCGCTTTTAATATCTGGTGTGTTCTCCCCCGTCGCTTGAACAAACTGTGTGTTCACAAGCATAACCAGTGAAAAAACAAGAATTAGGCTAAGTTTTTTCATTTAATTCCGCTCCCGTTAGTCATTTAATCTTCATATCTCTTCGTTGTTTGTTTTGTTTCTTTTATGGTTGAAATCAAAATGAAATCTAGTAATATTCGCCATAAAAAAACAAGCGTTTTATCAATTGATACCGTTCGACAAAATCCGCCTGTTTCCTTTTATATATCGTTCATATTTTCAGTTTATTTAGTCAAAATGTTTTCTGCTTTTCTTTCCTCTTAATAAATCTCCCGTCCACCCTTTCATTCTTAGCCAAATATATATAGCTAATGTGGAGACAACGATTGAGATCATAGCGTAAAGGTAACCGAATTTCCAATCAAGTTCAGGCATATTCTTGAAATTCATACCCCAGACTGCCCCTAAAACCATTCCAGGAGTGAAAATAACGGTAAATACGGTGAGTGTTTTCATAATTTCATTTCCACGATGAGAAGAAAGAACTTCTTCAAGGTTTAACAAAGTATCAATGTCTTGTCTGTAATGAGATAGAAGCGAAGTTGTTCGGTCGATCCTAGTTTCAATTCGCTTATATGCTCGTGTTTCCGTGATTTCATCTAGAAAAGCTTCCTTAATGGCCATCTGCGTTTCATGCACGGGGAGTGTTAAATCGCTCCAGTTGATCAACTCGATGCGTCGATCATAGATGCTGTTTAATAAATTCGTATGATTATTTCTTTGAACATCCCTTTGGAGTTCTTTAAGCTTCACTTCTAATGCATCAATACCATCCAAGAAATAATTGACCAATTCACCGAGCAGTATGATAAAACCTTCCACAGGTGTTTTTTCTTCTAAAATCAAATGATCACACGCTTCACGGTTGTCTCCTTGGATACGTGAGAGATCTAATCCTACTGTTATTAAGGATTTGGGACGGATATAAAAATGAAATACCTCAAAATCAGATTGGTTCTTCGGATCTTGTTTATACGTGAGAGATCCACGAACAATTTGATCACCGTCACTGTCTTTTTCAATTCTTAAATAATTGACTTTATCTTCTTTAATATTACTGAGCCAATTTTTGCAACCTTTCGTATCTGCAATCAAGTCATGAATTGTTTCTTCGTGACACTCATGACGATGCCACTTCCAACCGTAAACACTCATTTCTTCCATAAATCATCCATCCTTTGTATACTGATCGTTTTAAATAACGGTATATTCTTTTGCACCTTTTTTTCTTAACCACTTTAGTGAGAATTGTATGAGATCAGGATGACTCTGCAAATCTGTATTCTTTGAATAAATCCAGATGTAACCCTTCTTTTCGGTTTCCTGTACCTTTAATAAGGCAATCGCTATAATTTCATGCTCTTCTTCTACAATCACAACGGTTGCATCATCATGACCCTCTAAATATTGAGAAAGTTTCTTATGATATTCCGGAGCGTCACTACACCATTCCAACAAACGGTTAAGGTCTTCCTTTTCTGCGAATATCGGTTTCACTGCCAACCTCCTCCATTAGAGTTCCCTTATAAAAATGAGAACAAACACTAGATTATTTTTTCAGATGGTGCCAGATAGCTTTGTAAAAGTTCTCGGTCTTCTGGAAAGGATAAAGTAAGTACTTCTAACTCTTTCAAGGATACCCACCTAATATCGTGTATTAAACCATCCGGATCTTGGATGACCGAAGAACCGCTCACTAGATCTGTTAAAAAATAGTGAACTTTAAAATGGATGTTTTGAGAGATTCCTTCTTTAATATGTAGCTTCTTAGTAACTTTTACGACATATCCCGTCTCTTCCCACACTTCTCGCATGGCGCATTCTTCAAGACTCTCGTTCCCTTCTCTGCCTCCAGAAGGAATACTCCACTTCTTCTCCTCAGCGGCTGTTCCTTGTAAAACCATCAATAACTTTCCATCGTTTACACAAATACAACTAGCACCTTCCCATTTCATATCTATTCCCCCTTTACAGCTATTTTCTGGACATGAAAAAAAAGTCCTGCGAGATAACCACAGGACTTTTCTACAATTATATGACTTTAAATTTCCAGCTATATGACTTGAGTTTGATCGGCTACTTTTTGAGTATTTACGATTCGGCATTTACAATGGTCCCAAGTATAGAGCGTCTTGCTGTTTTGCTCTAACAAAGAAAGAGAATCATCCGTACATTCTACGATCTTTGAATGAGGAATATCATGCTCCTTTTGTTCACCAGTCTTCATATCAATGTATACGATTCGTTCGCTCTTTCCCGTTGCAAGATCCAATTCATAGACTAATAGCTGGTCATCTACTTGGTAAAGAGCACGAGGAGAAATGGATAGCTTGTATTCTGTAACCACTTTATCTTTGTCATTTAACACCATGATTTTCTTTGGATCTCCGTTAAGAACTGGCGCACCTGACACGTATACAAGATCTTCATGACATAAAATATCAGTAGGTGCCATGTTGCTTCCTAAATTTATGCGCTTTTTCTTACCGTTACGGATGATATAGAGAACCGCCTGATCTTCTTCAACAATATAAGAAGAAATATAGAGAACATCTTGGTTCATCTCTACTTCCCAAAGGAACCCATTCACTTTCCACTCTTTAACTAACTCTGGGCCATCTTTAGAAAAGATTAACACTGAGCCTTTTGAACCATCACCCTCACAAGCGACTACAACACTCGATTCAAATTCGTAAAAATTGGGTTGTCCCTTAATAACTTGAGATTTCAAGCAGCCGTTTTTATGGTCAAAGGTGAAGAGCTTGTGGTCTCTTGACTGATCATCTACCTTTTTGGAGAACCAGTAATTCTTCTGTTTGTCCATGAATACTTCGGAGTAGGCAAAAGCGCCTTCCTCATTTCTTACTATACTTCCGGCCACTTCAGGATCACGTGAGACATACAGCGATTGATTTTTCTCTGCAGTTCGTGATGATAATTGATACATTTTAGCCATAGTACTCTCTCCCTTCAAATTTGACGCCGGCTCCGTGCTGACATAGGATTTATGTAAAACGTTCTTTTCAAAATTATCAATTTCTAGCAAAAACTTTGTATTTTCTGTTATATTTATCTTATCAGACATTCCATTTATTCTGTATTGGGAAAAATAGTAGGATAGATACTTGTTTAGTGGGGGTTCTGCATGACAATTTTCCCAAGTTCTGAAAGGGGGATTTTATGGTCGGTCAACGAATAAGATATTATAGAAAAACCAAAGGCCTAACCCAGGAAGAACTGGCACAGGGAATTTGCTCTGTTTCCTACTTGAGCAAGATTGAGAAAGGGGACGCCAAATCAAGCGAAGAAGTCATTAACCTGCTTTGCGAACGTCTAGGTATTTCGCCTGAGGAAGTGGATAACAATGAAGTTCTAGAATTTCTAAACGAATGGAACTTGTTAATGACTAGTAGAAAATTTGATGAGGCATCTGAAAAATTTCCTCAAGTAAAAGAAAAGGTATCTTCAGTAAGGGACCCCAACATTCTTATCAGATATAAACTTTTTTGTTCCAGATATTATTTAGTATTAGAAGAGCCAGACTTACAAAGTTGCTTTAGCCTTTTAGAAGAAGTTAAAGGTTTCTATGAGCAATTATCTCCGGAACTTAGATTCTATTATTATGTTTTCTGGGGAATGTATGCTAACTACAATAATAATTACAAAGAAGCATTAGAATACTTACATTCAGCCGAAAATCAGTATATTAGTAATTTAAAAGTTAACGAACTGGACATTGCTGTTTTATACTATCTACTTGCTTTGACTTATAATTTCTTAATGCGAATAAACTCTGTAACCAATTATGCTTATAAAGCAATATCAATTTTTGATAGTGAATATAATTATAGTAGAAGTGCAGATTGCCAGGTACTACTAGGAATCAGCTATCGACGTGCGAAAAACTATTCACAGGCTGAATTTCATTTAAAACAAGCATTAAAATATTCTACTTCTTTTAAAGATGATTTTTTGAGTGGAGTAATTTATCATAATTTAGGGTATGTAAACTCTTGTAAAAACGATAACCTTCAAGCTATTGAGTATTATAAAAAGAGCTTACTCTATAAAGATTCTCAATCTGATGAAAAAAAATCTAATACTCTTTTTTTGTTAGCAACAGAATATTTTAATCTAGGAGATTATGACAAGGCTTTAAAGCTGATTGAACAAGGATTTGAATTTGTCACAACTGGAAGTGAAGTTTATTATCATTTAACTATCTTAAAACTCAGAATCGAACAAAAGTCCGATGAGTTTGAAAATTTATTAGTGAAAATTGCAATCCCTTTCTTCGAAAAAAGAAATATTTGGGAATATGTCTCTAAATATTCTGAACTACTTGCTGATATGTATTTTGATCAAAGTTCATATAAAAAAGCGAGTCAGTATTATAGAATTGCAAATAATGGGAGAAAAAACATTTTTTAATTTAATAGGGGGAAGTTTTAATGAAAAAAATTGGATATTTAATACTTACATTAGGAGTTATTATATCTATATATTCAACCACTAATTTAATTGCTCATGATGATAGTCCTAAGATTAACAGTCCTAAATTTTTTGTGCATGATGACAGTCCTAAAATTAATAGAATAATGCAAGTTACACATGATGACAGCCCTAAAATTTCTCATGATGATAGCCCTAAAATTAACAGAGTAAATTTCTTAGCTCATGATGACAGCCCCAAAATTAATCTTATTAAACTTTAGGCAAAACATTACTAAAAAAACCTTACTCTAAAAACTTTAGAGTAAGGTTTTTTTCATGCCCTAATAACCACCTTAGTCCCAATAGGCACAATCTTCGATAATTCTAAAACATGATTATTATGCATTCGCACACATCCTTTGGATACGTTTTTTCCGATGGATGATGGTGTATCTGTGCCATGTATCCCGTAATGCGGACGTGAGAGTCCCATCCACATGACTCCAAACGGTCCGCCTGGATTTGGTGCTTTATTAATTATCGTATAGGTTCCGGTCGGTGTAGGTGTTAGCATTTTCCCGACACCTATTGGATATCGTTTGATTACTTTCCCATCTTTTACGAGGGCAAGTCTTTTTCGTGTTGTTGAAATATAGATCTCATAAGGCATCATCATACCTCCCGCTTTAGCTTATGCAGGACAAATATGAAATGACTCTATTTCGATGCCTTAAAGCATTGTTCACTGTGTGAGGCTTGTATTCGGCCAGTAGCTTCTAAAAAGCTTTCTGCCGTTGTTAAACCGACATGCTTAAATGTCTTTTTCAGCACTTTCTGCTTTTCCACTGTAGCATATGGCAGTTGCTTTAAAAACTCTTCGAAGCTGCCAAACTCTTTTACAAGTTCGTGGACTCTCTTTGCGTTTTCAATCGTCGCTTCAATCTTTTTTCTATGCCTAACAATCCCAGAATCCTCTAGTAAACCTTCAACCTCTTTTTCACCAAACTGCATGACCTTTTCTATCTCAAACTGTGAAAACGCATTTCTAAAGTTCTCCCTTTTATGAAGAATGGTCTTCCAGCTTAAACCAGATTGAAATAGTTCTAGTGTTAAACACTCGAACAATGCATTGTCTCCCGCTACATACTGACCCCATTCGTTATCATGATACTGTTGCAGCATCTCACTTTCTTCACTCCACTTGCATCGGTTCATCTCACATACTCCTTTTTTAAAAAAATAAAAAGCGCAGCCGGGCTGCACTTTTGTTATTGTGTTGCACGCATTTCTGAAAATGGATAGATGACGACTTCTGAACGACCCTCAATTGCTTTCGTTTCAATTAAACCTAGTCCGTTTCGTGAATCCATACTATTCAGACGGTTATCACCCATTACGAAAACTTTTCCTTTTGGGACTTTAAGTGGTCCAAAGTCTTCTGTTAGATACACCCCTAAGCTTTTCGCTTCCGATTTATTTTCCTGTAGATAAGATTCCTTCACTTTTTTATTATTAACATAGAGGTCGTCACTCTTCATTTGAATGATGTCCCCTTCTAAACCTATCACTCGTTTTACATACCGCTTATCGTCACCTTTAATGATGACGATATCGCCTTTTTGTGGCTCGGAAAACGCATAAACAATTTTATTAACATACAGCTTTTCTTGATCATGAAGAGTAGGTGACATAGATGCACCTTCTACCATATATGGAGCAAAGAAATAGGCTTTTGTGATGAATACAAAGACTAAAGCGAAGCCAATCGCCTTTAGCCAGCTTACCCATTCATTTTTTTGCTTTGTTTCTTTTTCTTGTTCTATCATATCTTCATTCACCTCGGCGCAACGATTTCAATTTTTAATCGATCTGGATCTTCAAAGAATAAAGCATAATGATTTTTTCCACCTGCAAAAGGAAACTTATCCTCATACAAAAAGGAAATATTTTTCTTCTTCAATTGTACACGAAGGTGCTCTATTTGCGCACGTGATTTAGCCCAAAAGGCCAGGTGATTAAGTCCTGAACGCTTTCGGTGAAAAGGTATATCATTATATATTTCTTCTGTTTGTACAAAAACAAGATACGAAGATTCCATTTTGTAGCTAAAACCTTTTTCCCACTCTTGAAAAAGAGAAAAGCCTAACTCCGGCAGCAGCCATTCATAAAACATCTTCGTTTTCCCTAGATTTTGTACGTTCATTTCGATATGATGCAAGCCTTGTGGTGATGTCATGATTTCTCCTATTTACCCTCTACTTAAAAAAAGGTACTCTATCACTTTTAATCTTTCGTGAAATAGCCTACAATGGTAAAGATTTCCGTCTCACTACAGGAGGGTTATACCTATGAACGCTAAAACAAAACACGCAGCAATCTTCCTGGCTATTTCTTTGCTTTGGTTGAAAACATATATTGTTTATAAAGTTTCATTTACGCTGCCTATCGATCATTTCCTGCAAGAAATTTTATTATTTTTAAATCCATTAAGTTTTCTCGTACTCTATTTTTGTTTAGCTAATCTTGCTTCACCTGCTAAAAGAAGACGAATCATCTTATGGCTTTCCTTTATTTATAGCTTTATCTTGTATGCGAACGTCGTCTATTATCGATTCTTTACCGATTTCCTTACGATTCCGGTATTGTTTCAAACAAAGAATGTTGGTGATATCGGAAACAGTGTTTATGAACTGATCTATTTCACAGACATTTTCTTTTTTGTTGATCTGTTTTTGTTAGCTTATCTATTAAAACAGACGAGATGGAAGTCTGATCATCTATTAAGACCAGTGGACCGGAGAAAATTATTTTTATACGGTATTGCTATTTTATCTGTTCATTTAATCCTCGCAGAAATAAACCGGCCGCAACTTTTAACTCGTACATTTGATAGAGAAATTCTTGTGAAGAGCTTAGGAACCTTCAATTATCATCTGTACGACATCATGCTCCAATCAAAGTCTTCTATGCAAAAAGCACTAGCAAGCAATATGGATGCAGAGGAAATTCTTCAGAATGTGAAAAAAGAAACCGTTAATAACCCTGAGCTCTATGGAATTGCCAAAGGAAAAAACTTAATCATGGTCTCTCTCGAATCTACTCAAAATTTTGTACTGAATTATGAAATTAACGGTGAAGAAGTGACACCTTTCTTAAACGAACTTGCTAAATCCAGCTATTATTTTAATAACTTCTATCATCAAACAGGTCAGGGAAAGACTTCAGATTCTGAGTTTTTGATTGATAATTCCTTATATCCACTGCCAAGGGGTGCTGTTTTTCAAACCCATCCATTGAACGAATACAACGCGATGCCTGAAATTTTAAAATCAAACGGCTACTATTCAGCAGTTTTTCACGGGAACAATAAAAGCTTTTGGAACCGGGATGTTATTTATAAGACAATGGGCTATGACAAGTTTTATAGTGAGGAATACTATAACGTTACAGACGAAAACTCGATAAACTATGGCCTCAAAGATATACCCTTCTTTGAGCAATCCATGCCATATCTAAAGAAGCTTCCTCAGCCTTTTTATGCTCGATTTATTACCTTGACGAACCATCATCCTTATTTGATCAATGAAAAAGAACAGTGGATTGAGCCTTACCCTGTAGAAGATGGAACGGTTAGCCGTTATTTTACAACCGTTCGCTACGCGGACGAAGCATTGCGCCAGTTTTTTGAAGAACTGAAGAGCTCGGGATTATATGAGAATTCAGTGGTAGTCGTATATGGAGACCATTACGGGATATCAGAACGGCATCAAGAAGCGATGGCCGAAGTATTGAGCAAAGCTACGCTCACAGCTTACAATCAAGTAGAACTTCAGCAAGTACCCTTATTCATTCATGTCCCAGGAAAAAAAGGCAAGCAGATTGATACGGTCGGTGGACAGATTGATCTAAAGCCTACGCTGCTACACTTGCTTGGTATTGAATCAAAGGATGACGTTCATTTTGGAACGGATCTATTTTCAAAAGAACATCATGAATTAACCGTTCTCCGTAACGGCTCGTTCGTAACAGACAACTATATTTATACAAATGAAACGTGTTATGTAAAACCTTTCGGAGCACCTGTAGAAGAGGAAAAATGTAAGCCTTATATCGAACAGGCAAAAGAGGAACTCGATCAGTCAGATCGAATTATCTATGGTGATTTGCTGCGATTTTTAAAATAATTATAGCCCCTTTGTGAGGGGCTATGTTTTTTTGTGTCTATAATGATTCATTTAAATCCTTCTTTTACTTCTTTTGATATTCTAATTATAGAGCTAAGCCCTAGGATTAAACATGAAATAAAAAATATGCTGCTCCACTCACCTATGAAGATTAAGTAAAAAATGCTTACCAAAGCAGCTAAAATAATCATACAATCTAGAATAAAACCAAGCTTCACACTCATATCCTTAACCTCCTAGTCTTTTGCAAAGAAGCAGTTTGAATTTCAATTAATTCCTATCTATAACCGTCTTTAATTTTTTTAGATAATCTCAAGGCAGAACCAACAGCTACGAATAGGAATGTTAAGAAATAAATACTCTTCCACTCATCTATGTGGATAAAGTACAACATACTTAATAGGCCCATTAGAAATAAGAGTAATTCAAAAATAAAATCTAACTTCTTTCTCATTTCTTTAACCTCCTAAGTGACATTGCAAAGAAGCAGCTTTATTTTATTATAAAAGATAATTTGTTGAAGGTGGAAATATGTTGAAACCTCTTTTTGCTTATTTTACAGATATTCATGGTAATTTGGATGCACTTCAAGCTGTTATTGATGACGCTACACGTATAGGAATCTCTCGTTTTATTAGCGGCGGTGACATGATTGGAATCGGTCCGTTTACAAACGAGGTGCTTGAACGGTTATGTAACCTGCCGTCTATTATGATGGTTACGGGAAATCATGATGAATCGATTTTGGCGTTAAAATATGGTCTGCCTCACCCGAAGAGTCACAGACATGCAAAGCAACATCATCAATGGATTGCTGACCAGCTAACAGATACTTATGCTCATATATTGAGCACGCTTCCCCGAGAGCTAATAGTTGAAGAAGATGGTTTCCGTTTTCTGTTCACACACTATCCCTTCAAGGAAGGAAAAAAAGAATCTCCAATAGTTGAAGATCCTTTTATGCCAATTATTAGTGAACCGGATTCTTTAGCGATGGAAGAGCTTTTTAAGGGCTCACTTACCTATGATTTTATAGGATTTGGACATCATCATATCCTTCATGACTATAAGATAAATCAAACTTATTTAGTGAATCCAGGTGCACTAGGATGTAATAAAGTTGCCGAAGCTCGATATGCCATCATCTATATCACTGATGAAAAGGATCTTAAGATTGAATTTAAATCTGTAGCCTACGACCAAACAAATCTGTTTAAGGCTTATAGAGAGCTTGAAGTTCCAGATGGTCCGTTTTTAATGAGAGCTTTTCATAGTTAGAATATAGCCCTTAACTTTGCTTCTCACTTTATTACTGTGCATCTTTGTAGTAGAAATCATTTATTTTGTTTTATTCCATTCATCTAATGTCATCATATTAAATTCTTCTTTGACATCCAGTCTTAAAGAAGCAATTAATTCGATGCTATTTCCGTCTGGATCTTTAAAATAAATGGCTGCGTGAGCATGTGGGTTATTTGGTAATACTAATGGTTGTTTTTCTGGTGGATATCCAAAATTTGTAGAGACTTCTATAGCCCGTTCTTCTAACCATTCCTTAATACCTAACATACTATTTTTATCAATTTGAAAAGCGATATGCCTTAACGATGGGTGATAGGGTGTTTTAACCTTTTCCGTTTCCCATAATCCCAACCAACTTCTTCCTTTCTCAATCCAGAAAAACACTAAATTTTCTTGTTGATAAGCGATTTCTAAATCTAGTTTCTTATAAAAGTCTATAGACGTTTTAAGATTACTTACCGGTAAATGTGCTTCATATAGTCCTTTAATCATTTCATTACTCCTATTAACTTATCTATATATTATCTTCTAATCTTATTTGGGATAAAAACTAGAGATTTAAGGTTTAGTCGTTTGTATAAATTCAATCTCTTCTCCGTCTGGGCCATCATAAAAAACAGTTCTCCAACCGTTTGGAAGGTCATATGGTCCTTCTTCTAAAAAGATCTCCTTACAAGATAGTTCCTTTATTTTTTCCGTCACAGAAGTCACGCTGAATGCAATATGACTGCGTGCCACGTGACTTCCTGAATTAGGCATCAATTCAAGCTTGTATCCTTCTCCTACTAAAAAAACGAGCTCTGTATCGTTCCACATGAAACTTTCTTTCTTTTCAATAGGAAGAATCTTTTCATAGAATTCACACGACGTTTTCATATCACTTACATACAGCCCGATATGATGCAGCATCTTATTCACCTACTTACAGAATTAGATTCATATCGCCAAACTCGTGCCAGAGGTAGCGCTTTTGAATAGCATCATTGTAAGCTTTATATAACTTGGATCGGTTTACGAATGCAGAAAGCAGTTGCAGATGACTCGCCTCCGGTTCATGCATCCCTGTAATCAACCCATCACATACGGCCAGTTTCGTATTTTCAGTAATATATAGATTCGTCCACCCACTATCTGCATGGACCATTCCGTTATGCTGTGCCACTGTCTCTAGCGTCCTTACAACTGTTGTACCAACTGCGATCACGCGACCTCCATTGTTTTTCGTTTCAGAAATGAGGTCAGCCGTTTCATTCGGTATATGATAATTTTCAAAGTTTTTGTCCGGTCCTTTATGCCACTTATCATCCAGCAAATAACTTAGACCCGTATGAAGCGTAATATAAGCGATCCTAACGCCTTTTTTCTGAAGCCGAAACAGAAGCTCCCAACTGAACGCCCTTCCAGCAGAGGGCATCTCAACAGACCCTGGAATGGTTGCAAAAACCGTTTGATAGTAATCTAGATTCCAAGGCTTCTGAATGTATTCGTATCTGACAGGCTCTCCTAAATCATAGATTTGGTTAAACAGCGAAGAGCAGCATAGATTAAATGCTAATGATACAAAAGGTGTATCTTCTGACTGTTCTATAATAGTAGCCGTTAATGTCGGCGAAAAACGGATGATATCACCTTCCTTTACAGTTCCGCTAACAGGAAGTGCTTCCCATGTCGATTCATTCTTTCTGTGAGCCAGTCGGATTTCTACCTCAGTGCCATCTGCTTCTATACGACTCTTTAAAACGGCTGGAACTGTTCGGCTCGCGTTAAGTACAAGCAAGTCACCTTTTTTCAAGTACCTATCTAGTTGATAGAACTGAGTGTGATTGGTCATTCCAGTGTCTTTATGAAGCACCATCATTTTTACATAATCTCTGCGTAATCCTCTTCGTTCTGGTGGTTCTTTTGCGTTTAGTTCATCTGGAACCTCAAATTTCATCGCTGTTTCCATTAGAACTCACTCCCTCAAGCTGAAACGTCTGTGCTTCAAATCGCTTTCCTGTAATGAGTGAGGATGCATCTGATGCCAAGTATCCAAAAACTGCCGTCAGATCCTCAGGTTTTGAAAGCTCATAATCACAGTCTGGTACAGCACGTGCATGCATGTCTGTATCCATCTCGCCAGGATCAACCATGTTCACACGTACACCAAAATCACTTACTTCGTCTGCCCACGTTTCTGTTAGTCCTTCAAGTGCAAATTTTGAGATGCCATAAGCTCCCCAACCGGCATAACCCGTTGCCCCCGCCTCTGATGTGATATTAATGATGCTTCCTTGTTGTTTTTGAAGCATGATCGGTAAGACCCTTCTTGTGACTAAGAATGGTCCGATCGTATTAACACGAAGAACTTCTTCAAAATCTTGTTCAGGATAATCAAGCAAATAAGGAATCGGGCTAGGACCAATGATGGATGCGTTGTTGATCAACACATCTATTGCTCCAAAATGCTCTTCTGTCAGTGCTACGAATCGTTCTACATCTTTTGATTTTGACATGTCTGCTTCTATCGCTAGAACATCTGCTCCAAGCTCAACCGCCTCTTTCCTTACACTTTGAAGGGCATCTCCGTTTCTTGCACATATCGCCAAGTTATATCCTTCCCGGGCAAAATATAGGGAAAGCGCTTTACCTAAACCTTTTGAAGCTCCAGTGATCATGATTACTTTTTTCATTACGTGTTCCTCCTGAATTTATATTTTATACTTTTTATACATTTATGTTTACTAAGTATTTTTATTATAGTGACACTTCTTTTCTTTCGTCAATGATAAAGTTTACAAATTTTTCGACAAATTTCCCGGAAAATAAAAAAACCTCTGCGATAGCAAAGGTTTTACTTAAGGCGAAAAGATGCTCCGTCTATTATTTCAACGTCGTTCCTCTCTTTTATTTCCCTCATAAGCTGAAAAAGAGCTAAATCTTTTTTCTTCGATTCGATCATACAATCTATTCTCTCCACACTACCTTTTACTTCTTTTAAAAAATCAAAAAACATATTAACATCCACATAGTCTGCATGATTTCTAAATTGTTTGTCGCTCTTTGGGCTCGAGATATGCATCTTCAATGGCAGCGGAGATGTTTTCCATGACTCTACTACTCGTGGCCAGTGCTGTATCCAGTTCTCGTCATGATGGTATGCAAGGTGATGGTGATAATCGAACACAAGGGGAATCTGCAGCTTTTCACAAAGGTACAGAGCATCCGCCATTGTAAAAGATGTATCATCGTTCTCAAGCATGATCATTC
This sequence comes from Fictibacillus phosphorivorans, assembly GCF_007673525.1. Lineage (GTDB taxonomy): Bacteria > Bacillota > Bacilli > Bacillales > Fictibacillaceae > Fictibacillus > Fictibacillus phosphorivorans_C. The sequence goes on along the minus strand of NZ_VDZU01000004.1, from coordinate 25,367 downwards.
TTTGGATTGATAACGGAACGCTTCCCCAATTCTGTACGAATCGCTCCAGTGCTACATCGGTTTCTTTATAGTTTCCACCTACATGCATCACGCAACGATGCTCTGTATCCATTCCCATGCTTTTGAGTATTTTGTAGTGCAGCTGTAGCGTCTTTAGAGAGTTTTTAAGAATCTCTTTTTTCGGAGAATTTATTAATACAAAATGGTCCGGGTGAAAGTCTAGCCTCATTTTATGTTGTTTTGCATATTGTCCCATCTCATGGAGTGCATCATGCAAAGGACTAATATAATCCCAGTCTAAGAGCTCACTATGATTAGCTAGTGGAATGATTCTGGATGTCATTCGATAAAACCGTACATCGTTAGCCACGGCATGCTTTAACACTCGAAGCGTATTGGTTATATTGGCAAGCGATATGCGCTCAAGTTTCCTCAAACCCGCTTCTCTATTCTGCAGCTGACTGAATTGTTTATAGGTCATCGTTTTGGATGGAGAAGCATTTTTTAATTCCATGCTCATTGCCACAAAACCAAGCTTAATTATGGTCATCTGTCACACCTCATTTTCATCATTAACAGTATGACCCTATTACTTTTATTTTTAACCCATAGGCTCATAGGTGTTAAATTGATTTCTTCTGAACTACAAAAAAACTGCCCTCAACGCTGAGGACAGTTCGAATATTTATTCAGGGTAAATATCTTTTCGAACCTACATACGTTCCCTTCCAGTACTTAGAATCAAGTGATTGTATTCGTACTCCTTTTGAAGTAGCGGCAATGAACTCTCTATTTCCCATATAGATGCCTACAAAAGAAACACTTTTACCATTTGTTTTAAAGAATACGAGATCACCTAGTTTTTCTTTTCCTTTTAAAACAGGTGTGCCGCCTTTATACTGCTCAGCAGATGTTCTTGGCAGACTTTTGTTTACAACTGTTGTTTTGAATATATATGTGGTAAACCCTGATGCATCAAACCCTTTTGGTGTTGTGCCACCCCATTTAAACGGAGCTCCTTTGTAGAGTTTTGCTGTTTCTGTTACTTCTTGATCATAAGATGGAGATGCTTTTGCAGCAGATACACCGCCTAAAATGAATAGAGCTGCGAGTCCTAATGAAACTACTGCGACGAGTAAACGTTTCATGTTTAACATCCTCTCTTTAATGAACTCTTTCACTCTATTAGTCGAATATTACACAACGAAAGTTACCCGCTTTCCATAGAAAAAAGACTGCAAATTGCAGCCTTTTTCGACATTCATTTTTTACTATTGATAGAAGTTTGCTCCGGTCACTCCTTCAATCTCTTCACTAAGCTTATAAGGACCGATTGAATCTATTTTCGTATTGTTAAACTTTACAGACTCAAACCCGTAGCTTTCAGCTGTTAATAGAATCGCGTCGATCATCATCAGATCTTCTGTATCATCAGCAGATAATTTTATAGAATCAGGAAAGGTTATCTCTACGTCATCCTTGTTTATTACTCTCACACCTAGTACTGTGTTTTTTGGTAACAGCGGTTTAAGGCCACGCTCTTGCTCATCATCCATCATCTCAAGAGCATCTTCAAACTCCTTTGGCATCGATTTCGTGTCTATCCCCGTTGCAAACAGACTTACGATAAATGCATCTGTTGATGGGGCGTCATAACGAAAATGAGGAGCACCAGGAACTTTAAGATCCCACTCAGATACTGTTCCATAACGCTGGAATTCGTAGCCTTTGTCACCATTCATACGCAGTTCGACTTTCGCCTTCTGATCCTCGTTAGCAAAAGTCATCGTGATTAAAGCCTGAAGCAGAGGTTCTTCGGCTCCATCAATAGATCCTGCTGGCAGATCAACAATCACCGACTCTTCTTCCTCGGTAATTTTCGCCTTTTCTAGTGGACTATCCGCTAATCCAACATCTTTAGGATTAAATGCTTTAAGTTCTTTATTCACTTTATTAACGTAAAAGTCTTGATCAGTTAAGAAACTAACAGGTATGACAAGTTGTGCTTGATCATCCAAATAACCTACAGTCACCCAGTCTTTGTTCATCGCTTTCAAGTTCTTTTCTAGATAAGGCGCATGATACGCAACAGATGGTTCAGCTTTCATGATCCCAGCAGAGTTTTGATCTTTATCCGCTGAGTCATCTAACGATTTTTCTTCCCTCTTATCCGATTGCTCAGCAACTTTGGAGTTCTCCATCTGTATCCCGTTCTTCATTAGATCTGGAGCGAAGACACCAAATATGACAAGCGCGCATGCTGTAGCGAGTGCCGGTATACTCCATGAAGGAAGGCGTTTATCTTTACTATCCTTATAATTAATATTTGCCTGAACCTTTAAGAAAAGATCCTGCTTAGATCGACGGTCTCTTATTGGGGGCAAATGCTTAAGATGCTCTTCAATTTTTTCATCATTCCACTTAATTGGTTCCATCTTTCAATTCCTCCTCCAGGCCCGGTTGCTGATCCAGCCATTTGCGCAATTCTTTTATAGCCCGGTGCTGGGTGGTCTTTACTTTACTTTCGGTCCAACTTAGTATTTGCGCAGTTTCTGAGATCGATAATGATTGAATGTACCGAAGTACAAGCACTTGCTGCTGATCGAGTGAACAACGTTTCATCATTGTATATAAATCTCGGTAAGACTCTTTTTTTGCAACTAATTCTTCTGGAAGGGGATCTCCATCACGCAATACACCTTCACTTTCTTTTATATCAAAGAATAGGAACCGTTTGTTGCGTCTGGATTGTTTTCTAAGCCAGTCAATGGCCACGTGCCTGGCAATGGAATACAACCATGTCTTCTCTGAACTCTTGCCTTCGAAACTTTCGTAAGCGTTTAATACCCGGATATATACTTCTTGCACAAGATCTTCTGCCGATTCGCGATTTCGTACCATATAGAAGATAAATTGAAATAACGCCGTATGATACTCATCATACAATCGGTCGAACGTTTCCTTCACTTCGGATGGCCCCCTATCTCTATGTATTTATGTAGTCGAATTTACTTATAAAAAGTTACATTACAAATATGTTACTTCTAAGTCTACTCTTTTTTATATCATATCGATAGGACCATTTGGTCGATAATTCCCAACAAAAGTGGAACTTCTTAGACAAAACTAGCCAGTAAATATGTCTTGGGCAGGATAGATACTGTTTAGTTTAAGAATGCTGACTTAGCATCGATACCGTAGCCGGGTATTACTGATGTGGATGGAAGAATTTTTTGAATAACTCCATATACATTGAAATTTTTTCTGCAAGTTTAGTTCACAAATCTGCGAGACGACTTATTTAGAAAAGTAGACACACGCTGTATAAAAAAAAGACACCAAAAAAACTGGTGTCTCCTCTTTATTTTGTAATTACATAGCTCAAAAACATTTCTTCGATGGTATCCCAGGCTATCCGGTATTGCTCTTCTTCTCCTAAAAAAGAATAATGAAGCACGTTACCATCACGAAGAGCCCAAAAGATTCGTGAAATGTTTTGCGGATCTAACTCTTTTTTGATTTCTCCCGATTCCTGGCCCTCTATAATAATCTTCACGATATATTCGATAAATCGATTATATCGCGCTGCAAGAATAGTTCGTAGATCATCTTGTCGTGATCCATAGAGCCAGAATTCAATATATACACGCATCGTCTGCTGATCATCTTCTTTTAACTCTTGTTTTTTCCAACGTTTAAATAGATTTTCAAGCTTTCTGCTTGCACTTGTAAGAGAAGCGTTCTCTTGTTCCATATCTTCGAAAAATTCATCTGTTCTTTTCTTTAACAGCTGAAGATAGATTTCTTCTTTACTAGCAAAATAGTTATAGATGGCACCTTTACTGATGTTCGAATCTTTAACGATGTCGTCTATAATCGTAGCTTGGTATCCCTTTTCACTAAAGCATTTTAAGGCGCTCTCAAGAATGTGGTTGCGTTTCTCTTCTTTATACTCAGCTGAAACTTTAGGCATGATGCTTCCTCCATTTATGACACGTCTTCTTTAATTATAACAGAGTTTTCAGTCTATTTCGGAAAAAGTTTTCACCGGCCGAGACACGTTAGTCTGTTCGATTACCCGTTCCATATGAACTTGTTCAACATACGTTGTAAATCCTGTTTCGCGTAACAGTTGGTTTAGATAATCCTCTTTTTTAGGTATGTTAATCGTTATCCTTTTTACAGATTCCTCAGCTGGGGCGTATACGGTTTTTACTAATTCTCTCACCGTCTCCTCTTGGAATTCATTCTGTTCGTCAGTTAAACATTGATAGAGTAGAATTGTGGATAGCTTCCCTGTTTCATTATAAACTTTTTTATACACAGCATATCCGAGTGGAATTTCGTCTTTCATTCCTACCACACAAATACAGTCTCTTAAACTCTGAAATTGCGTCTGCCATGCGGTACTAGGTTTAAAAAAGGGCAATCGTTGTATATCAAATAGAGATACTTCTTTGATCTGTATTTCTGAACTTGCACTGTTCCAAGCAGTAATGACCCCTTCATGCTGAAGATACGTCAGTTCTTCAAACGTCTCATAACCCATGCTTTTATATAGTTGAATAGCAGCTTCATTTTCTTTTACCGCTTCGAGTCTTGCGATTTCAACATTCTCTTCTGCATATATGTTTAAGCAGACGGATATGAGTTTCTTGCCAACACCCATTCCTCTATAATCTGGAGCGATTGCGGTTCCACCGTTCCATACGTATCGTTTGTTGTTAATCGTTCGAAAACCGTTCAGTACAAACCCTGCCAATTTGCCATCGTAAACAGCCACGACCGACTTTTCTAATGAAATTCCTTCACCTGCAATCTTTTGTATGAATCGATTAAGGTCCATGGTCATATCAGAGAAATAATGCTTCCACGATTCGTTCCATAACGAAATCGCTTCATTAAAGGTTAATTCACTAAATCGTTTAATGACTAACACTACAATCACTCCTCAATCTTCTTTTTTAAAACGACTGGTCGTTTTATTAAATTTTATATAAAAAAGAAATGTATGACCAACATAATCGTTCGACAAAATCAGAATTCCTTTTCCGAAATTAAAAAACTGATATCCAAAGAAAAATTCCCTCTAGATATCAGCTTTTCACATTTATGATCTCTCATCATTAAATAACATCTTAAAATGCTCATAATACTCTTCAACTTTTTGATCTTCTTGCTTTAAATAATCGTTTAATTGTTGTTCTGATGACAATTGAAGAGCCTTCTCTCCAAATTCACTCATATCATCTAGTACACCAGAAGTTTTCTCTCCGATCTCAACATCTTCTTTTAATAGTTGAGCAACTTCTGTTAATTTATTGAGCTGTTCTTCACTTAACCTTTTGTTTTGATGAATATCTTCCAACATGGAGTAAATAATCTGAGCTCTTTCTTTCGTCTGTGTTTTCATAGAATCACTCCTCTAGTTTAACTTTCCCCCATCCAGTCTCTTTATAAACTGTTTTATATTTACAAGTATTGGGTAAATCAGATGTAGTAACTTAAAGAAAGGAAGAGTGCTATGGCGAAAAGGTCTGTACTTCGTCAGAAAAGAAAACGATCACTTTGGATTCGGCGAACAGCTATTATTACTCTCATTCTTTTCTTATCCAGCGTGACATTTGGAGGGGCCATGATCTATGCATACGTGAATGGAACTCCGAAGCTTACAGCTGACGACCTGAAGGATCCTCAATCATCGATGATCTATGATATGAACGATGAGTTCATCACATATGTAACAGGCTCTGAACGACGAGAATATGTGAAGATCGATGATATACCAGAACTCGTCCAACAAGCATTTATCTCTACAGAAGACGTTCGATTTAAAGATCACATGGGAATAGATGTGAAGCGTATAGTCGGAGCCGCGGTTGCAAATGTACAAGATGGATTCGGTGCTGAAGGGGCAAGTACGATTACACAGCAGGTTGTAAAAAACTCTGTTCTATCGTCAGACAAAACACTCGAACGAAAAGTGCAAGAAGCTTACCTTGCTATTCAATTAGAACAGAAGTACTCAAAAGATCAGATCTTAGAGATGTACCTGAACAAAATCTACTTTGGCAGCGGAGCATATGGTGTTGCGACTGCTTCAAAAACCTATTTTAATAAGCCTTTAAAAGATCTATCGCCCGCAGAAGCGGCTCTTTTAGCTGGTCTGCCTCAAAGGCCGAGCAGTTATGACCCTTTCCTTCACCCTAAAGTGGCAGAAGAAAGACGAAACACCGTACTGCAGCTCATGTACAAGAATGGTGCAATTACTAAACAGCAAAAGGAAGAAGCTCTACGTACTTCCGTAACGGAATCTCTCTCAAAAGAAAAAACGAAGCGATTAAAGTATGATGCTTTTATTCAGCAAGTGATTAAGGAATTAAAAGAAAAAGGAGTTTCTGAGAGAGCGATTTATGAAGGCGGATTAAAAATTTACACAACACTTGATCCAAAAGCTCAAGCACATACCGAAAAAGTGCTATCTACTGAAGAATATGTGAACTATCCAAATGACAAATTCAAGGCCGGTGTCGCGCTGCTCGATACAAAGACTGGTGTGATTCGAGCATTAGGCGGGAATCGAACAAGCGGTGAGCAAAACGTTGAGAAAGGATTTAACTATGCGACTGATATAACACGCCAGCCCGGTTCGACCATCAAACCAATCTTAGATTATGGTCCAGCCATAGAAAAGTTTAAATGGTCTACGTATAAACAGATTAAAGATGAAGAGTTAGAGATCGACGGTTGGGAAGCCGGAAACTGGGATGATGAATTTCATGGAGATGTTTCCATGAGAGAAGCACTCGTTCATTCCTACAACATTCCTGCGATCAAAACTTTTATGGAAGTTGGCTCTGAAGATGCTGTAAGCTTTGCCAATCAGTTAGGTATTCCTATTAAGAACGCTCATCCTGCCTATGCCATTGGAGGATTTGGTAAAGGCCCATCACCGCTTGAACTAGCAGGGGCTTACACGGCATTCGGAAATCAAGGTGTCTATCATAAACCAACCACGCTTCGTAGTGTAAAATATCCGGATGGCTTTGAAACGAAGTACGAATCCAAACCTGTTGCAGCCATGCATGATTACACAGCTTATATGATTACAGATATGCTTAAAGATGTTGTTAAACGCGGAACAGGAACGCTAGCCGCTATCCCCGGGTTAGAGGTTGCAGGAAAAACAGGAACGACTAACATGCCAGAAGGTCTTGACCATATTGAGAAGGGCTCTAGTGATTCTTGGTTCGCAGGTTATACAACAAATTACACAGCCGCTGTGTGGACAGGTTATGACAAAACAACAGCAGAGAGCTACCTAACAACTGAAGACCAAAGAATAGCGAAATACATTTTCAAGTCTATCGTCTCTGAAGTGTCAAAAGAGAAAAAGACTGCTGGATTTTCTAAGCCAAAATCTGTTGAAGAAGTATACGTCAATAAAGATACTGGTTATGTAACGAAAGATGAAAACGGTTCTAATGTGACGAAAGAGCTCATCGTAAAAGGGACATCGCTTAAAGAGATGACTGCTCCGGTTAAAACAAAGAATGCCGATAAGAACGAACAGACGAAGACAAACAAAAAAGAAGATAAAGAAATGAAGGATGATAAAAAGAAAGATTCAGATAAGGTTAAAGAAGAAGAGAAAAAGAATGAAGACGAAATACAAACAGAGCCTCCTTCAACAAAGCCAGAGGATGAGGCTGATCCTCCACCACCACAAGATGACAACCCGGATGATCCTGATACAAAACCTGAACCTGAGGATCCACCGACAGTACCAGATCCACCTCCAACGGAACCTCCTCCGACAACAGAACCGCCACCGACTGAGCCACCACCAGCGGACGGTGGTCAAGGTACGGGAGAAGGAGCAGGAGCAGGCGCTGGAACATCTGGAACAACAACTACACCATAATCAAAAAAGTAACCCGCTGAAATTAGCGGGTTACTTTTCTATGAACTCATACAAAAAGGACTCTCCATTACGATAAAAACGAGGATCATAGATCCCTAGTTTCTCCTCTTCTTCAACCACCACAACAAACGGAGACCAATCATAAAGTGTTTTTGCTTTTGGATTCTCTTCAAAAAGTGGCTCTAGATCAGCTTCATCACTGGAAACCAATACATGCTCTACCTCAGGCTCAATAAAAATACTGTCTTTTACAATTTCTACTTCACTATCTTTTTTTCCGATTACTTGAAACTGGGTAGGAACAAAGCCTGCCGCTAATGCTACCTCATCATACTTTTCTTTTGCTTCGTTATAGATGACATTGCCTTGGATGGATTGTATCGCAACATGTGCAACCATCAAGATCCATACCACACGGAAAACTTTAAAACGATCTGATGGTTCTTTTTTTCTTGAAACGATAAAACCAGCGAGCATCAAGAACCAATATACAAAATCAACAATGGGAATCGTACCAAATGTGACTCGATAGCTTGAGAAAGGCTCGAGATATCCTGTTCCCCACGTGTTAAAGAGATCACTCGTATTATGAATAAACACGGCTAAGAGCGCCCAGTAGAAAAGCCTTCGATCTTTCACCTTAAATAAAAGCCTGCTAAGAAGATAGATGATAATGCCCCAAACAGGAACGAGGAAAAAAGAATGTGTTAATCCTCTATGCCACATTTGCTGCATGATGCGGCCCGTTTCCGTAAGGTTTACGACCACATCAATATCAGGAATCTGACTGCCGACCACTGTAGTAAACAATAAAGCCCTCTTGTGGGACTTGTCCATATTCATTTTATTCGCAGCGCCATACAATGTTAAACCAAACAAGGTGTGAGTTACTGTATCCATAAGTCCTCTTTCATTCTTTTTTTCTTTTATGTTAACGAAAAAAAGAACTTCTGTCTTGATAGAAGCTCTTTGTAAGGTTTCCATTATTTCCTAAGATAATTTCCGGGGAAATTCGACTTTATTTCCTACTAGTCTACACTTCTTGTTTGAACAGCTCTATCCCTTTGTACAAGAGGAATTTCTCAATCTGCTGTTTATGATGATCGTCGTGACCAACCATTCCCTTGATATATTCACATAATGTAATCCAGGAATCTCCCATCTGAATTTTCTCTCCCCAAATTGCATTCGGCAATTCTTGAAGCTTTCTAGATAAGACCAGTCTACATTCAATTACTTCATCAATCATAGCATTCTTGGTGATACCCGATTTTGCTTCATAAGAGGCATTTTTATTTATTTTTTCTACATCCCCTATTTTAGGTGGTATGTTAGATTTCTTTAAAAAATAAGAAAACCTTTCATCCCAAACGAATACATCCCATGCTTTAATATGTGCAATGATTTCACCTGTAGACCACTTACCTTCTCGAATAGGCTCTAACCAATATTCTTCAGGCATTCGTTTTAGTTCCTGAAGCCAATTTACTAAACTGCTATATTGCATAATCACTTCACTCATTAGCATGTCCTCCTAGCATTCCAAGAAACTTTTTCAATTTCATTAGGATTTTGTCCATGTCACTCCTTCTTCTGGGACATACACTAAGATGAAAGCATAAGGCACAAGAAAGAAGGAGGACTTACAGCATGTTTGGAAAAAGACAGAAACAACAACGTAACTGGGGCTATCCAGGTTACGGATATGGTTGCTACACCCCATGCAGCGGTTACGGATATGGCGGCTACGGCGGAGGAGGCGGCGCTTTCGCTTTAATTGTCGTGCTATTTATCCTTCTCATCATCATCGGTGCGTCGTGGAGATAGTAGTTCGTTAAAAGGCAAGAGATCTTACTCTTGTCTTTTTTCTTTGTAGTCATGTATTGAATCAACCTGTCTTCTTTTCTGATAGAAATACGAATGATTCTTTTTCTACCAATTTAAGGCTTGGCTTTCGATCACTCTTGCTCTTCACCTTGGTTGGGAGAGACAGCTTATTGGCTGATTGTTTGATGCCCTCTGCCATAAAATTAAAAGCTAATATAACAGCGGCAAAACTGAACACAGGAAAGAACACAAGCCATGGTGCTAAACGAAGTTGATAATAATACCCTCCTATCAGTCCTGACCATTCGTTCGAGTCTGATGCTGGTATTTCATATTCGTTTGTAAATTCTCTCATTGTTGTTCCTCCAAAAAATACGCCTAATATTCCAAGGTGAGCTAACAACAGGAGGACGGCAATCACTTGTTGTACATAGATCAGCAACAGCTTTGACCATAGATGGGGCAATATGTGTTTTGATAGTATTCTTAATCTTGAACCCCCCATTAATTTAGCACTTGTAATAAACTCTTCTTTTTCAATCAGGTTGATCTCTTCTTTTATTAGAATAGACGTGTTCGGAATTGCAATAGCTATGATCAGCAGCATTTCAAAAAATGCTTTTTCCCAAAATGTGAAGTTTTCTAACTTTATAATCGGTCCTACAACAAAAAAGATAAGAAGCGCTGACGGGATGTAATAGAACGATTGAGACAATCCTTTTATAAATGGCATCACTCTTCCCGCTCTCCACAATAGAAACGATCCGAGGAATGATAGACCGACCCTGAGCAAGCTGACGGCTAGCGCGATACCAAGTGTGTACTTGGCTCCAGATATAATTTGAGAGAACAGATCTGCTCCCATACGGTCACTGCCAAACCAGTACTGACTTGACGGTTCTATCGGCATTCCCTCTTCATTGTTTATATACTGTTCTTCATATATCTCATTATCAAGAACGATTAGATGATAAAAACTAGCCACCAGAAGACCAAACACAAACAAAAATCCTACAATAAATAAGGGATCTTTCCATATGTTCTTAATCATTTTTCACCAACCCATTTAAACGTGATCACTCGTAACAATGTGAAAAAAAGAAACATCGGAACAAATAGTAACAGCATGGAAATCGTAAAAACTGCCGGATTTCCACTAGTCCTGATCAGTGATGTGATGCCATAAATATTAAACAGAAATTCAATCATCAGCAGGTTGGATAGCATAAACCATAATATATTTCGTGACTGGTGAAACACGCTTAACAACGTATTTGGCAGGACATGGCGCCATAAGATCCGAAAGCGTCCCATTCCTTTACTTCTTGCCGTATCTACATATAGCTTTCCGTACTCTTCTTCTATGTTTAATAATAGAATTCGCAAAATAAGAAAGGTCGGTAAAATCGTTAAGCATAAAATAGGAACAAAGTACGTCTTCTGATCGTACAGAGATACAACCTGAAATAATAAGATGTTCGTTTTCTTGAAGAACCATACGATAAAGAATTGTATACCGATCGCGATTAATACATCTGGAATCGATTCAAAAACAAAAGAAAATACTCTTATTCTATTCTTTAAGCCTGATGGAAGCATGAATATGAATAGAGCAAACATTAACGCTACGATAATTGCTATAAAGAATGCAGCAAACAAAATGGTAACCGAGTATCCATAGATTCCCCACATGCTTGGAAAGAGCGGGTATGGACCACTTTCTGCAAAGTACATGATTTCTTCAGGATTCAGCATGACTCTGAACATTTCAGTTATTCCATCCAAATAACCGCTTGTGTTAAATGTCATCCCACTGAACATATATGGCACAGACCCTAGCAGAATAATTCCAATGACAGACAGAATCATGGAGAGGAAACTATCTTTTAAAATATATGGCATGACAAACCCCTATTCCTTACTTTTATATTCCGCTTTTGCTAGGTTAAAATCTCTTGGTCCAAATGGAGCGACTAATAGAGTAGAAACTTCTCCTTTGCATCCATCTACCATCAAGTTTTGATTGGAATCCAAAATATAGCTACATTCAATTTCACCAGTAGGCATACCGAATGTCTTGTTGTTGTTCTTAAAAATTGTTTTATCTTTATTCACATAGTGCAATTCACTCGTTGTCGGCTCTCCTTTTTTCGAAAAAACCGTTATCTGCAGCTTACTTTCTTTCTCTGCTTTTACATCATCTAAAAAAGCGAACATTGGAACAAGATGCTCGGTTTTGGTCGCCCCTGTCATTAGTTCTATTTCTTTTTCAGATAGGTTTTGAATGACCACATGATTCTTTTTAATTGCATCTTTAACCGTGAACTTCGATTCCTTTTCAGCTTCTTTTTCAGAGCAGCCTGTAAGAAGAACCCCTAAAATAAATAAAGCACCCCATTTTTTCAAAAAGTAACCCCCTTGTTATTACAATTACTTTCCTTTCAAGAATTTAGACGTACAAAGGCCCCTCTTTTATTCAAAAGAGAGGCCTTTATTTTTATAATTCTAATGTTTGTGGTTCGTGTTCACCGTCATTCATAAGTCGAATCAAGCTTGGTTTGATTTCAAGCAAGATATAGTTGGGGTCATTCGGACCTTCAAAATAGTGTTTCATTTGTTCGTTCCAAAATTTTTCTTTTAACCCTTGATCATCTCGAATGGTAGCTGTACCTTCAATTTCAAGATAAGGATCGTTGTATCCTTCACCATCATAGCCGACTAGTACGTGAACATTTGGGTTATCTTGAATTTCATCGGCTTTATGAGTCTCGATACTTGTTGGCGTGTAAAACGTAAGTTCGTCGTGGAAGAAGGTCATATAGCGAGAATGCGGCTTGTTCTTCTTTACCGTTGCCAGCACGCCCGTCTGTTTTTTGTCTACTACTTCAAATACTTTATTTTTCATCTGCTCTTTATCCATGTCATCCACTCCTTAAAAGTTTGGCTCTATTATATCTACCTTTTAGGATGGAAAATAAAACATCATGTTATACATAGATTAGACAGAGAGTTTTTTATTTACAAAGTCGCATTCGTTACCCTTGCTCTTTCAACGGTGTCTATGAGATCATGAGCCACTTAAATCAACTCATCCAAACTGCGCTGCATGTAAACGGCTATAAATTCCTTTTGATGCTAACAAATCGTGATGATTGCCTTGTTCTGCTATTCCTTCATTCGTCACTACCATTATTCGATCCGCATTTTTTATCGTTGCAAGTCTATGTGCGATAACGAGTGTGGTTCGTCCTTCTGTTAATTCTTCTAATGCTTTTTGAATCGCAACTTCAGTTTCCGTATCTAATGCAGATGTAGCTTCGTCTAGGATCAAGATCGGCGGGTTTTTCAAGAACATACGAGCAATGGCTAGTCTTTGTTTTTGTCCTCCGGAAAGCTTTACCCCTCTTTCGCCAATCACTGCCTCAAGTCCGTCAGGTTGATCCTTAATAAAGTCATCTAATCGAGCTCTCTTCGCTGCATCCATAATTTCAGCATCTGTAGCATCTAAGTCACCGTATGCAATATTTTCTTTAATCGTGCCTGAAAAAAGAAAAACATCTTGCTGCACGATACCGATCTGTTTTCGTAATGATTCTAGCTTCATCTCTTGGATGTTGATACCATCAATTGTGATCGATCCACTTTGAACATCATAAAAACGAGGCAACAGACTGCATAGCGTTGTCTTTCCTGCTCCAGATGGTCCTACGAATGCGACTGTTTCACCAGAGCGAATGGATAGATCGATGTTATTTAAAACTGTTCGATGACCTTCATACCCAAAACTCACATCCTGATAGTGAATCGTACCTTTTAAATCGACTTCTATGGCATCTTCTGAATCTGCTATGTCTGGCTCTGTGTCCATGATTTCAACGAACCGCTTAAAACCAGCGATTCCTTTAGGATAGCTTTCAATCACAGCATTTATTTTTTGAATGGGTCCGATCAGAATGTTTGATAACAAAATAAATGCAACAAATTGTCCATACGTTAGTTCACCTGAAATGACAAAGTACGTTCCAAACAATAAGGTGAAAAGGGTAACTAACCTCATTAACACATAGTTTGACATAACGTTTTGAGCCATGATCTTATAGGATTGAAGCTTTGTAAGACGATAATTCTTATTGTTTTCTCTAAACTTTTCCTGCTCATATCTTTCGTTCGCAAATGCTTGAACAACACGTATCCCACCGATGCTGTCCTCTACTCTGGCATTGATCTCCGCTACATCCTGAAACATTTTTCTAAACGTGATCGTCATTTTTTTATTGAAATAGATAGCTAAAATAATTAAAAGCGGAATGACGATAAAAGACAAAACTGCGAGCTTCCAATTGATCGTTAACATGAGTCCAAACGATCCAATCAATGTCATAACGGCCACAAACACATCTTCTGGACCGTGGTGAGCAACTTCCCCGATCTCTTCTAAGTCTTTCGTAAGCCGAGAGATACTGTGACCTGTCTTATTGTTATCATAATAACCGAACGAGAGTTTCTGCATATGAGTGAACAGTTGCTGACGCATGTCTGTTTCAATATTGATTCCAAGTTTATGTCCCCAGTACGTGACAACAAAATGAAGAAACGTATTCAAAAGATAAACGAGCAACAAACCTAGACATGCCAAAGAGATAATCTCCCAGTTCCCATCAGGAAGAAGCTTATCGATCACTTGGTTCACAGCTAACGGAAAGGCCAATTCCAAAATTCCAACCAGAATGGCACAAGAAAAATCAAGTATGAACAACCATTTATAGGGTCTATAATAAGCAAAAAAGCGAGCTAACATGTATAGACCTCCTTTACTGTTTTAATTGAAATAGCACTAATTGAAATCCATTCTCAATTATACAGAATAAAGGATTTTCTTACAATTTAAAATGACTTAACCGTTGTTCTTTTTTAAGAGGTTATTCTTTTGTTATCTCTTATCGCTCTTACGCAAGTTGAATGTAGCCCAAGGTTGCTGCCTGCGACGAGATACAGCTTGCCTCATAAAAAGGGAGCGGCATGGAACGGAAACCAGCACTTACAAAATCAAAAGAAGTTAACGAAAACAGCCTAAAAAGTAATTGCTAAAATATCTTTTCACGTCATATGCAAGTTGATTGTAGCGTAAGGTTGCCGACTCCTATGGGACGAGCGGTCAGGTGGAGACTCCTAAAGGCGCAAAGCGGCAGGAGGCTCACCGTTCGCCCCATGGAAAGCGAGCAACCTGGAGCGGAAAGCAACCACTTTCAAGAATATCAATATTTACGAAAATACTTTTTAAAAGCATGCAAAAAACCTCCCGTATCGCTACAGGAGGTTTTTATGTCTATTCTACTGTTACTGACTTCGCTAGGTTACGCGGCTTATCTACGTCACAGTCGCGGTGAAGCGCTGCGTAGTAAGAGATCAGCTGCATTGGAAGTACAGATACTAACGGCGTCAAGTAAGGGTGGATCTTCGGAAGAACGACGCGGTCGCCTTCTTCTTGCAGACCATCCATAGAGATCACGCATGTGTAAGCTCCACGTGCCGCTACTTCTTTCACGTTACCACGGATGCTTAAGTTAACATGCTCTTGAGTTGCAAGAGCGATAACTGGTGTACCGTCTTCGATCAATGCGATCGTACCGTGCTTCAATTCTCCTCCAGCAAAACCTTCTGCTTGGATGTAAGAGATTTCTTTTAATTTTAGTGCAGCTTCTAAACATACGTAGAAGTCAGCAGCACGCCCGATGAAGAATGCGTTACGAGTTACAGCTAAGAACTCACGAGCGATCTTCTCCATCTCTTCTTTTTGATCACAAAGAACTTCCATCGCGTTTGCAACGATCGCAAGCTCTTGTAGCGGATTGAAGTCTAACTCGATGCCTTTTGCACGAGCAGAGTCAACTGCTAAGATCGCAAGTACGGCGATTTGAGCTGTGTATGCTTTCGTTGATGCTACTGCGATCTCAGGACCAGCATACAAGTTAAGCGTGTAGTTTGCTTCACGAGAAAGTGTAGATCCCGGAACGTTCGTAATTGTTAATGCTTTGTGTCCAAGTCTCTTCACTTCAACCAATACGGCACGGCTGTCTGCAGTCTCACCGGATTGTGAGATGAAAATGAACAACGGCTTTTGTGATAAAAGCGGCATGTTGTAAACAAACTCACTCGCGATGTGTGCTTCAACAGGAATATTAGCGATGTTTTCGATCAGCTGTTTCCCAACAAGACCTGCATGGTAGCTCGTTCCGCAAGCGATGATATATACGCGGTCCGCTTCTTTCATCGCGGCACGGATATCATCATCTAGCTTAAGATCACCATTTTCATTTTGGTATTGATTGATGATGTTACGCATTACGAAAGGCTGCTCATCGATTTCTTTTAACATGAAATGAGGGTACGTGCCTTTTTCGATGTCGCTTGCATCTAATTCAGCTGTGTATGGTGCACGTTCAACAACTGTACCGTCAAGAGTCTTGATCGTATAGCTGTCACGTGTCACGATTACGATTTCTTTATCCATTAATTCAACGTATTGGTCTGTTTGAGAAAGCATAGCCATTGCGTCACTCGCAATAACGTTAAAGCCTTCACCTTTACCTACCAATAACGGGCTCTTGTTCTTACCAACATAGATGGTTTCAGGGTTTTGGTTGTCGATTAGTCCGATCGCATAAGAACCTTTTAACTCAGACAACGTACGGCGGAATGCTTCTTCCACTTCCATGCCTTCGTTTACAAAGTATTCTACAAGCTGAACGATAACTTCTGTATCTGTTTCAGACAACAATTCAACACCTGAGATGTATTGTTTCTTCACCTGTTCATAGTTCTCGATTACACCGTTGTGCACAAGTGTAAAACGCTCTGTTGAACTTTGGTGTGGATGAGAGTTAACTCGGCTCGGAACTCCGTGTGTTGCCCAGCGTGTATGTCCGATTCCAACGGATGCTTCTACTCCAAGATCTACGTTTTCACGCAGATTTGCAATACGTCCTTTTTCCTTGAACACATGAACTCCGTCTTCATTAAGTACAGCGATACCAGCTGAGTCATATCCGCGGTATTCTAATTTTTCTAATCCGCGTAAAAGGATTTCCTTCGCATCATTATTCCCAATATATCCAACGATTCCACACATAAATAAACGTCCTCCTTAAAGCCATCACACTCTGCTGACGGCTTTCATAAGGGGGGCCGTGAGCGGGGCTCACAACCCCACCTATGTTCTCTATTTTTATTTTTTTCACTTGCTTTCGTCTTTGTACAGGAAGTCACCTTACCTGGTTTAAACAAAAGCTTACGGAAGTGATGTTCCGAGAGGCATCCGCCGAAATATCGATGAACCTCTTCCTCGTCAACTGCTTTTTTCCCGGTCAGCAGTTCAGGCGCTTTGGATGAATGATTAACTGTTAACTCCTTCCTTTTATTTGAAGTAAACAAAAATAATCATACACGGGTTTTTCAAAACCGTCAATTATTATTCTTTCCCGATTTTAGAAAAACTTGAAACATAATGTTCCATATTATAAAAATATGCATACACAGCTCTTCCGGTGAGCCGCATATGCATATGTTTCGTGCCCTTTTTTATTTTATGAGGGAGGGTTTCTTATTAATTTATACGAGCTCAGCCTTTACTACTTCTACGATTTTATCCGCATGCTCTTGGCAAAGTTCTTCTGTTGGAGCTTCAACCATTACACGCACGAGTGGCTCCGTTCCAGAAGGACGAACGAGAACTCGGCCGTTTCCTTCAAGCTCTGTTTCTACTTTGTCGATGGCAGCTTTGATCGCATCGTTGCCGTTTAATTTAGACTTATCCGCAACCTTCACATTGATAAGAAGCTGCGGGAATTTTGTCATCTCACCTGCAAGCTCTGATAATGGCTTTCCAGTTGCTTTTAAGATTGAAGCAAGCTGAATGCCAGATAGAAGTCCGTCTCCAGTCGTTGTGTAATCTAAGAAGATGATATGACCAGACTGTTCTCCACCTAGATTAAAGTCGTTCTTGCGCATCTCTTCCATTACGTAACGGTCACCTACTGCCGTTTGCGCCGATTTCATCTCGTTTGCTTCTACAGCTTTATAGAAGCCTAAGTTACTCATTACGGTTGAAACGACTGTATCTTGCTTCAAACGCCCTTGCTCTTTCAGGTGCTTCGCACAGATGAACATGATTTGGTCTCCATCGACAATGTTTCCTTTTTCATCGATCGCGATCAAACGGTCTCCATCTCCGTCAAATGCAAGTCCCATGTCGCAGCCTTTTTCCTTTACAAGTTCAGCAAGCTTTTCAGGATGTGTACTTCCTACACCTTCATTGATGTTTAAGCCGTTCGGACTTGTACCCATCGTTGAGATATCTGCTTCAAGATCAGCAAACAGATGCGGTGCATGTGACGATGTCGCTCCGTGCGCACAGTCTAAAGCGATATGAAGACCAGAAAAATCTCCAGGAATCGTTTGTTTCAGATAATGCATATACTTTTGTCCGCCTTCAAAATAATCGCTGACTGAACCTAAGTCGCCGCCTACAGGACGTGGAAGTTCATCCGTTTCATTATCTAAAAGGGCTTCAATCTCATTTTCTTGCTCATCTAACAGTTTAAAACCGTCTGCTCCAAAGAATTTGATGCCGTTATCCGCTACAGGGTTATGTGACGCTGAGATCATTACACCCGCTTGTGCGCCTAAAGCTTTTGTTAAGAAAGCAACTCCAGGAGTCGAGATTACGCCTAAACGCATTACTTCCGCACCGATGGATAGAAGTCCCGCTACAAGAGCACCCTCTAGCATCTGCCCCGAAATACGTGTGTCACGCCCGATTAAGATTTTAGGTCTTTCTGTATTTTTTGTAAGAACATATCCTCCAAAGCGCCCTAATTTAAATGCTAGTTCAGGCGTAAGTTCTGTATTTGCAACTCCTCTAACTCCGTCGGTACCAAAATATTTTCCCATTATTGCTCTCTCCTTCAACTATTGACTGCTAGTCTCTGTTTGAATTTCCACACTGGCTTCCTGAACTGTACCTGTCAGTTCAACATCCCCTGGATTTTTCCAATCTATCTTTACTTTATGTGTGCCTTGATCGAGTGAACTCACATCTACGATTCCTTGCAGATCAGACTTTTTAAGAGAGTTAAGCACACTCTTTTTTCCTCTTACCGTTACATCGACAACTCCATCTGCTGGATCTAAAAATGTTGCTTGTTTGTCAGCGTCACTTCCAAGCAGTGTTAATGGAACATCACTAAACGTTTTTGTCGACTCTTGATCGACTTCTGGTTCTGCTTCCGTTTCGGCATCTGCTTCTGTTTCCGTCTCAGTACCCGTTTCTTCAACGTTAACATCTACCGTTACTTCTTTTAGAGAAACGTCGTCGATCCCATCTGGTACAGGAACATCAACAGTAAGTGTCGTATCTTTTTTGATCTCACTTAAATCTATCGTTATCTCATTAAAAGAATCAATCTTTTCTAGAGAAGTTGTTGTACCCGTTAATGTGATCTCGCTCGGATTCGATGTGATCGATTGAAGAGAAAGTCCCTCATCTAATTTCCCTTTCGTTTCGATAGAGATCGGTACCGTTTTCTTTGGCTTCTTGATCGGCACGGTTACTTCAGCTACTCCTGGGTTGATCTGAACATCGATTAAATCTCCTTGTTGATTGTATGCACGCAGTGGAACTTTTGTTTGAATTCCTTCATCTGCATCCGTTACATCAACAAACCCTGTGATGAATGAGATCTGATCAATCATCCCTTCGGCACCTGTCACATCAACCGTTCTCGGTGAGAACTCAACTTCACCTACTGTATATCCTTCAGGCATTTTTCTTTTGTTCTTCAAATCCACGTTCACGTTCATTTCTTTTGTTACTTTTTTATGCAGAATAACATCTACGTAATCTGGATTTATCTTAGCCTTTACACCCTCAGGCAGACCTTGAACTTGAACTTTTACCCGTTTGTTTCCAGGTTTCATATTCGTGAGGTCAATATAGACTTCGAATTCTTTATCTACTTTTGTCGCTTTTGTAATCAAACGGCTGGATCCAGTTAATGTTAGGTCAACCGATGATGGCATATCGGTAAGTACATATTGATTGTCATCAAAATAAGGTTTGATCTGTACGTTCTCGATCGTCTCACTTTCGGTATACATTTTAGAGAATATTGAATTGTTCGCTGCTTCTTCCTGCGTCTCCATCGTTACAATCGTATACATCATGAGGGCTAGGAGGAAAGCAATAATTTTTACAAACCATGAACTACTAAGGAGTTTGTCCATTTTTCTTTCCCCTCCAATTCCAGCGAGTTGAGGAAGTGGACTTGTTGGCAATAATCAATTCTGCGTTTAACAAATTTCTTAAAGACTCTTCGTCCAGGTTACGATAGATCTCTCCGTTCTTCGTAAGTGAAATCGTACCTGTTTCCTCAGAAACGATAACCGTTATGGCATCTGTTACTTCACTGATCCCTAGTGCAGCTCTATGTCTTGTTCCAAGCTCCTTTGAGACAAACGGACTTTCCGTCAATGGTAAATAGCAACCAGCTGCATAGATCTGACTTTGCTTAATGATGACTGCCCCATCATGTAAAGGCGTGTTCGGCACAAAAATATTTGTCAACAATTCGGAAGATAGATGCGCTTTGATTGGTATGCCGGTTTCCACGTATTCACTCAATCCCGTTTCTCGTTCGATCGACATGATTGCTCCTATTCGTCGCTTAGACATATAGTTCGTCGACTTACAGATCGCGGCAATGGCTTTTTCCATCTCTTCTTCTTCAGGCAGTCCTGTACGAGAAAAGAACTTTCCACGTCCAAGCTGCTCTAGAGCTCGTCTTAACTCTGGCTGAAAAATAATGATGATGGCAAGAAGACCGTATGTAATCACTTTGTCCATCAGCCATGACATCGTTCTGAGATCAAACGAACTACTTAGAAACCAAACAACGATAATCACGGTTATCCCTTTTAGCAATTGAACAGCTTTCGTACCGCGAATCAGCATGATAAGCTTATAGATCACATAGGTTACTAACAAGATATCTATGATCTGAGTAATGTAATTAAATATATTAAAATCAGCGATTGGTAACATAAATTCCCTCCCAACCCAGTTTGTCTTCCAAGTTGAAGTATTTAGTGGTTCTTTAGATGATAGTGTTTCGAAAAGTAGTATTCCTTTAAAACTTAAAATAATTTTTTAACCTACTTATTATAGCATACCTCAATGTAAAGAAAACTTGGCATGACTTTCACATGTTTTACTCATGATGGTTGGATGATTTTTTTTATTTAGTAAATTTGAACAAGAAAAAAAGCCGTGTGAGAACGGCTTTCCTGATGAGTGTCATTCATTGCTTCATCATTCGTACTAACTAAAGATTTCAACTTATACCATACCCATTCGACCACTTGACCAATTTCCTGACTGTGGCCAGTTACTTCCCCAGCCGAAGCAAGATATTGATCGCCTTTTATGACCGTTACGTCACCTTCGACCTTGCCTTCTATTCGGACATCTGCATTCTCTACAACTAAATCGCCTTTAATTGTTTCCCCAGCTGGAACGACAACTACACGTTCATTCTTTTTGATCTGCAGATTTCCTTCGCCTTTTACAACGGCGAGGTCTTGTTGATTATAGCTCGTGAACACAGATGCTGCCATAAAGAACATAAAGATCGCTGCAGCCGTTAGAGCAGGATGGCTCTTCATCCAGCGCATCCACTTTACTTGTTGCTTCTCTTTAGGCAATTTAGCCATTACAGCCTCTGTAAAGCCCTCTGGTGCCTTAATATGGGATTGCAACTGCAATTCCTTCAGTGTAACCGTCAGCAGCTCAAACTCTTCTCTACACGTCTCACAATCTTTTAGATGATTGTGAAAGTTTTGTTCTTCTTCTTTTGTTGCATCACCATCAAGTACTTTATTCATTAATTCATCATATACGGAAGCTTCACAATGCATTATTATCACCTCGTTTTTACGACCATTTGAAATACTTTCTTCAACGCTTCCCGACCTCGATGTATACGAGTTTTTACGGTTGGAACAGGTATGTCCATAATCTTGCTGATCTCTTCTAACGAGAGATCTTCAACGTATTTTAAAAGAATAGCGGTCCTGTATTTTTCAGGAAGCTTCATGATTTCTGCCTGAAGTTCATTCCACTCTTCATTCTCTGTAACCACTTCTTCAGGTAAAGGTTCTTCACTAGAAAGCTGGCTATACATCGTAGCACCATCTGTTCCTGGTACTTCTGCATCTAGATAATAATCTGGCTTTTTCTTCCTTAACCTATCGATACAAAGATTTGTAGCGATACGAAAAATCCAGGTTGAAAATTTGTATTCACTGTTGTACTTACTTATATTACGGTAAGCTCTTAAAAAAGTTTCTTGTGCTAAATCTTCTGCTTCATGTCCATTGCCGACCATCCGGAAACAATGCCGGTATATTTTATCTTTAAACAGGTCCACAATGCCTTCAAACGCTTCTTGGTCCCCTTTTTTAACTTGGGTCACCATATTCGCTATTAAGGCGTCCATTATCTTATCACCACTCGGATTTTATTTACGTACCAGCATTTCATAAGTTTCAAATCTTTTCATATTTTTTTATTTTATCATGTTGCAGAATTTGACGAAATAAAAAGGTATTTTTTTCTAAATAATGCGTTTTAAATAAATCAGACCTGGGAATATTAATCATATAAAATATTATGCTGAGGCAGAAAGGGGTAGTTTGTATGCATAGAGATTTATTAATCGAACAGATCGAACACTCCAGACAGCAAATGAATGAACTCTCAAAACATCTTCCACTAATCGCACAAGAAGTAGTTGAACTCTCACAAGAGATCGATCACCTGCTTAACCAATATCAACGCATAAATGAAAAAGAACAGTTGCATCTATAAAGAGGCAACTGTTTTTATTTTGTCTTCGTCTATTATAGTAGTTTCTCTCCAAATAAAGAACCCATTAAAGCTACAGCAACCGTTGCTGTTTTGTTCTTTTCATCTAAAATAGGATTAACTTCTACAAATTCCGCTGAAGTGATAATTTCCGCTTCAGCAAGCATTTCCATCGCTAAGTGACTCTCTCTATAGCTGATTCCTCCAAGTACCGGAGTTCCAACACCAGGTGCATCATGTGGATCAAGACCATCTAGATCAAGACTTAAGTGAACACCATCTGTATGTGCTAAGTATTCAATCGTCTCTTCCATAACTTTCGCCATGCCCAGACGATCCACTTCATGCATCGTATAAACTTTAATCCCTTTTTCTTTAATCAGCTCACGTTCTCCTTCATCTAATGAACGTGCTCCAATAATCACAATATTTTCAGGTTTGACCTTTGGTGTGTAGTCGCTTATGTTAGTAAGCCTTTCATGACCAATACCAATACTTACAGCAAGAGGCATTCCATGAATGTTTCCGCTCGGAGATGTATCCGCAGTATTCAGGTCTCCATGCGCATCATACCAAATGACACCTAGATTCTCATAGTGCTTAGAAACCCCAGCCAATGTACCTATGGCGATACTATGGTCGCCGCCTAATACAAGTGGAAACTTCTTATTCGAGATTACAGTTGATACCGTTTGTGAAAGCTTTTCACTCGCTTCAATGACACCTCTTAAGTTTTTTAGATTACCTTCGTTTTCAATACTTTGTTTTTCTGGACGAGCAATATCTATATCACCAAAATCTTCTACACGATAATCCAGGTTCTCAAGGCGTTCAACAACACCTGCATATCGAATCGCACTCGGCCCCATATCCACACCGCGGCGCATTTGTCCTAAATCCATCGGTACACCGATTACTGTAATATCTTTCAACATTTCTTCTTCCTCCCTTATGAAAAACACAAAAAAACTTGAAAATCTATCTCTATTGTAGCTGTAAGGGATTTCATGGTTCAACTGGACAAAATGTTGCATAGATATACCAAAAAGAAAGCGCTTTCGGACATCTGTTACATATTTATAAGGTTTAGGTTAAAAAAGGATAAAAAGAAGATGGCTTCGAGCCATCTTCTTTCCGTTTTTCTTAATGAGCAGAATTCTGTTTAACTTGTCAGTACTGAAATGGGGATTCTTTAGAAGGTGCTGTTTCATGAGTTGAAAAATAGACCGCTAAAACAAATACCATTCGGGGTATTTGTGGAGCTAATTCTAGAAATATCAGCAATAATTCTAGATATTACGCAGATAATACGGCGATTTTCGGCTATAATTCGGCGAGTTTTGCTCCTATATCGGCGAGTCGTCATAGTTCGACAATACTTATGAGCCACATACCCTTCACCCTACTCCAAAACTGACTCAAGTATACGAAACGTGATCACACTATTTACTAGCAGCGAAAAGTTAAGATTACTATCAAACGTGAAATATATTTTAAAGTTTTTCCTAAACAATAAAAAAACTTCAGGCATCGCCTGAAGTGAAATGATTATGTATATGGTGGAGCTTAGCGGGATCGAACCGCTGACCTCCTGCGTGCAAGGCAGGCGCTCTCCCAGCTGAGCTAAAGCCCCGAAGAAATAAATGGAGCGGGTGATGAGAATCGAACTCACGACCAGAGCTTGGAAGGCTCTTGTTTTACCACTAAACTACACCCGCATATTCTATTAGTATCGTCTAACTTTTCAATCGTTAAACATAAGATGGTGGAGGGGGACGGATTCGAACCGCCGAACCCGGAGGGAGCGGATTTACAGTCCGCCGCGTTTAGCCACTTCGCTACCCCTCCACATAAAAAAAGAGAGTTACTCTTCAAGCACTTCTACGTGCTCTGTGTCTACTATCATAAAAAGTAAACATGGTGCCGGCTAGAGGACTTGAACCCCCAACCTACTGATTACAAGTCAGTTGCTCTACCAATTGAGCTAAACCGGCAAGCAAAAAAAATGGTGGAGGATGACGGGTTCGAACCGCCGACCCCCTGCTTGTAAGGCAGGTGCTCTCCCAGCTGAGCTAATCCTCCAAAAGTATTTATAAGAAATGGTGACCCGTACGGGATTCGAACCCGTGTTACCGCCGTGAAAGGGCGGTGTCTTAACCGCTTGACCAACGGGCCATAACTGTTTGTTTAAGTATGATATGGAGCTTCCAACCGGGCTCGAACCGGTGACCTCTTCCTTACCATGGAAGCACTCTACCTGCTGAGCTATGGAAGCAAGTAAAAATGGCTCCACAGGCAGGACTCGAACCTGCGACCGATCGGTTAACAGCCGATAGCTCTACCACTGAGCTACTGTGGAATAATGTAATGAAAATCCACAACTAAGTTGGAATTTTGAGATTATAGCCCAGCGACGTCCTACTCTAACAGGGGGAAACCCCCAACTACCATCGGCGCTGAAGAGCTTAACTTCCGTGTTCGGTATGGGAACGGGTGTGACCTCTTCGCCATCATCACTGGACCTAGTTACGTATGTAACACTCTCAAAATCATTTATCCTGTTGGGACAAGATAAATTTTATTATATTTTAAAGCATTTTGCAAGAGATTTTTTAATGATTTTCATCATTTTTTTATGTTCTCTCAAAACTAGATACGACGTTTCCAAACGTTATGCATTTTAAGGATAAGCCCTCG
>NZ_VDZU01000003.1 GCF_007673525.1 Fictibacillus phosphorivorans | reverse complement strand
TATTTCTTTTGTTCAGTTTTCAAAGAACTGTGTGTTTCGTGTGTCGCTCGTTTTGGCGACTTTTATAAGATACCACCGTTGGCTAGTTGATGTCAACAGCTTTTTTTAGTGATTCTTAATTTGTTTATTTCGTTTGTTTCAGCCGCTGTAAAAGCGACAAGAAGTAATATACCATCTTCTCGATAATATGGTCAATAGTTTTTCAGAAAAAAGTTAATTTCTTTGTTTTCGCCTTAAATACCTTCTGCAATCAGATGGCTTAGCGAACCTACAGAATAAACGATAAATGATCTGATACCTCTCTTCTAAAACAGATTTCACTATAGCATCGATCTTATGGTCTTCAAGATCAAACCTAAGTTCCTCCATCTCTTTTTTTAACACATACTCAAATTCATGAAGTTCTTGGTGATTCAATAACATACCTACCAAAGACAATGGACGACACCCCGCTAAGTTTTTTTCTTTTACCATTATGGCCATGAATAGTAGGAGTTATTATTTTATGGGATATCTAAATTTTCGGTATATCTTGTCCCTTTCATCATAGATATTTTGTAAGGAAGATGGACAGGGGGTAGATGGTTTTATGAAATTTTTCTTTGTTATTAACGGTAAGAAAGTGAAACAATACATGGTTGTTGTATTTGCAGCATTCTTTGCTGCTTCACTTGCTTTTGTAGGACAGCAGCAACTATCTGTGTTTTCATCTAAAGATGGACCCCGAGCGATTTATAAGGGAGAAGACCA
Source organism: Fictibacillus phosphorivorans (assembly GCF_007673525.1). Classification (GTDB taxonomy): domain Bacteria; phylum Bacillota; class Bacilli; order Bacillales; family Fictibacillaceae; genus Fictibacillus; species Fictibacillus phosphorivorans_C. The sequence continues at coordinate 60,325 of NZ_VDZU01000003.1, read as the reverse complement.
AGGGAATAAAGTATCTCTTACATTTGATATCAGTTGGGGCGATAAGCGAGTTACGCCGATCTTGGACGTCTTAAAGGACAAAGGCGTAAAAAATTGCACGTTTTTCTTATCAGCCGCTTGGGCTGAGCGTCATCCTGAAATCGTTGAACGCATCGTAAAAGATGGTCATGAAGTAGCCAGTCTTGGTTATCAATACAAAAGTTATACCGATTGGGAAGACAAACAGATCAAAAGGGATATCCTTTTAGCTCAGGAAAAGATCAAAAAGGTATCTGGAAAAATGACTTCTCTTATTCGCCCGCCTAACGGAAACTTTGATGAGCGTGTCTTGAACATCTCTGAAGATCTTAACCATACGGTAGTTCATTGGAGCATCGACACGAAAGATTGGAAAAACCCTGGAGTAGATCGTATTGTGACAACGGCTACCGATGAGACGAAAGCTGGAGACATTATCTTGCTTCATGCATCTGATTCTGTAAAGCAAACGCACAAAGCGCTTCCTACAATTATCGATAAACTGCGTGACGATGGATTTAAATTTGTAAGTGTAAGTGAAATGATCGCGAATACAGAGGCAAATAGCAAAGAGGTCAACTAATTAATAAAAAGCCCCTGCTTTAGAAGGCAGTGGGCTTTGTTTGTTTAGATGATTTAGATTGATTGGACTGCAACAGACGATGCAGCATTAAAATCTGATACGTATTACAAAGCATGATTGGGACAAATCCCATCCAAAGCGAAAGAGTATTGTTTTCTTTTAGCACCGGTACCCATTCCAAAATAGTAACGACTGTGATGAAGAAAAGCGTTGGTATGAATGCTACGCTCGTTGTTTGCTTTACTTTTACATAGGCAATGATCAATCCGTAAGCTAAAATCGCAAGCGGAATAAGAATGTAATTAATGAGGCTGTCTCCTTCGTTGTGAAACGATGTATATCGTAAATAGAACAGATCGAATAGAACGACTGCAATCAATACAAGTTGTACACCATTCCAAAGGCGATGGCTTTTAAAGATACCGAGTCCAAAGCGATGAACGGTTAAGTAAGCAAAAAAGCCCATCTGACTAAAAACACTGAACAACGCGCCGAAACCGATTAACCCAAAAATATACAGAAGAACTTCTAAAGCGCTGCTGTCTTCAGGAAACTTTAATATAAGACCAACTGTGATTGCACTAACAATCCCAATTAACAATGTGGTAAAGAATAAAAAGATCCAACTTCTAATTTTCACGCCTGTTTTCCCCCTCTAACATGCTCCGTAATGATTGTACCAATGTCTTTTTTAAATTGCCAGTTTTCCTTTAAATAACCAGTATAAATACGTGCTAAAAATCAATCCTATAAGTATCGAGCTCAACTTGAAAGGAGGAGGAATTACATTGAAAAAAATATACATTTTCCTCTTTTGTATCTCTCTTGCTGCTCTTTCGGGCTGTGCTCAAGAAGCCCAAGGCAGTTCTCAGGTCGATTATGAAGCAACAAAAAAGATGCTTGTCGATCTATTGAAGACAGATGAAGGAAAAAAAGCCATCAAAGAAGTGTTATCTGATAAAGAAATTCAACAAGATATACTCATTGATCAAGAAGTCATCAAACAGACGATTGAAAAGCAGCTTCTTTCTGAAAAAGGACAGAAGTTTTGGCAGACTCTTTTTAAAGATCCGAAGTTCTCAGTAGCTTTTGCAAAAAGTATGCGAAAAGAACACGAGAAGTTGATGAAGGATCTTATTAAAGACCCGCAATATCAAGCAGAAGTGATGAAAATCATGCAGAATCCGCAAATGGCAGAAAAATTATTATCTCTCGTTGATACACAGCCTGTTAGAAAAGAAATGAAAAAAGTCATGCTTGAAACGTTTGAGAGTCCAATCGTACAAGCCCAGATCCAAGAAATGTTGAAAAAAGTCGCTCATGAAGAAATCGATCAGTCCATCTCTAAAAAAGGAAAAGAAGCTTCATCCGGTGGTGGACAACAACAAGAAGAATCAACGAGCCCGCAATAAAAGCCTCCCGACACTCGGAAGGCTTTTTTCTTTAATTTGTTTTATCGATGATTTTCTTTGCCATCTGAATATAATGTTCACCGATCGGATGTGTTTGTGCATACACACTCGGCGCAAAATCATCTTCTTTTATCTCAGGCTGACCAAGCGGAATCTGGCCAAGCAACGGTACATTTAACTCTTCTGCTAAACGTTTTCCGCCGTCTTTACCGAATACATATTCCTTCTCACCTGTAGACCCGCTTTGGAAGTAAGACATGTTCTCTACAATACCAAGAACTTCATGGTTGGTCTTAATCGCCATCGTTCCTGCACGTGCTGCTACGAAAGCTGCTGTAGCATGAGGTGTTGTGACGATTACTTCTTTACACTTCGGAAGCATCTTGTGAACATCAAGTGCTACGTCACCTGTACCAGGCGGTAAGTCTAGAAGAACATAGTCTAAATCTCCCCATTCTACTTCGCTGAAGAAATTCATGAGCATCTTCCCAAGCATCGGTCCGCGCCAGATAACAGGTGCGTTATCTTCAACGAAAAATGCCATGGAGATTACTTTTACATCAAAACGTTCAACCGGAAAGATTCGATCGCCTTTTACTTTTGGACGCTCTGTAATTCCCATCATATCTGGAACACTGAATCCGTAAATGTCAGCATCGATCAATCCGACTTTTTTTCCAAGTCTTGCAAGAGCAACAGCTAAGTTCACAGATACGGTTGATTTCCCAACGCCGCCTTTACCACTAGCGATCGCGATAAATTGTGTCTTGCTGTTTTCGGAAAGAAGAGTCGTTGGTGCACTCTGGGCTCCCGCTTCACTCGGGTCCACAGCCGTAATGTCGTCTCTTTTTTCAAAACGAAGTCCGACAGATTCCACTCCTGCGTTTTTCAACACTTGAACGATCTGCTGCTGCAGCTGCATTTGTTCTGGTGTTCCTGTATGTGCTAAGCCAATCTTCAGCCCCACATATCCTTCTTTTATCTTCAACTCACGGATACTTCCAGAGTCGACCATGCTTTTATGTAAATAAGGGTCTTGAATAGGACCTAACAGCTCGATGACTTTTTCTTCTGTAAGCACATAGACACATCCTTTACCTGTAAAATTCCTTTTCAGTATATCACAACCCCCACCGACAATCATGTAAGCGGTTTTTTAGATATGTGAATTTAGCTCAAGCGAGGAAGCTCGCTACGGTAGATAACAGCACTTACTGTCGACTTTTATGAAAATACTGTCCACTTTTCTAGTTTTACTGTCCACTTTCAAAGAAATACTGTCCACATTTACATATTTACTGTCCACTTCGGTATTTTTACTGTCCACTCCACCGTACGCGCCACAAAATGCAAGCACCTGATACGAAGAGCAACCTCTTCAAAAAAGTTGCACTAAAAAACACCCCCTCTAATCAAGAGGAGATGCTGGTGGGGTTTCATTTGTATAAAAGCGCAGCATCCCCTGGTAGATCGCTGCCGCTATACTTTTTTGGTACGACTCTGTTTTTAACAGTTCGCGTTCTGATGGATTGGATAGGAAACCAACTTCGACTAAAGCGCCTGGTACCTCTGCCGTTCTCAGCAAGTATAAACCTTCTATGGATTTTGCGAATCGGTTCGTATTGTTTAGGTTGCGTTTGATTTCATCTTGAATGAATTTAGATACCGCTTCTCCGTCTTCTTTTCCAGGATGATAAAAGACTTGAGCGCCTCTCCATCGGGATGAAGGTAAAGAATTAAGATGAATCGAAATAAATAAGTCCGCATGATTTTCGTTAATAATTCGTTTTCGTTCTTTTAAATCTTCATATTTGCGATGGCGTAATTTTTTTGTTCCCTCATTTGCGAGATCTGTGTCCGTCTCTCGTGTCATGATGACGAGTGCTCCCGCTTCTTGCAGATAATCTCGAAGCAATACGGAAATGTTTAACGCGATTTCTTTTTCAAGAACTTCTCCATCACCAACCGCACCACCGTCAGCTCCGCCATGACCTGGGTCAATTACGATAATTTTTCCAGAGAGCGGCATGTTCCACGAGCGCCACGAATCATCATCTAAAAAATGATAGGTGAAAATAAAGATAAGGACTGCGCATCCAAGTGCAAATGCGGCTCCCTTCACCCACTTCTTCATGTTTCGTCCCCCTATACAAGCCATATAACATTATGTATATGGGACAAGAAGAAATTTATAACTGATTATTGCAGCTTCATGCGGTAGCGTTTTTCACCGTTTTTATAGCCTTCCATCCACCAAATATGAACGAATGCCTCACAGCATAGATGAAGGGATTCCATCATCATCTCTGTTCCCCAGCACCAGAACTGCCAATATTCAAAAAGACCGTCTGCGATTGCCTTTTGTTTAGCATAAGACCTCTCCTTAATCTTTTCTAACGTTTCCCCGTGATACGCAAACCTGCTATAGCCTGCTCCTAAAAGATAAGAATCGATCGCCAAGTCGATGCATGCATCTTCAATGTCATTTTGATAAAGAAGCGAGTATTGAAAAAATGGTTGAAACAAACGTTGAAATTCTTTTTTTATGTTAGCAAGGGATAAGTCCCGAAGTACTTTCCGCTCGAACGTTTCTTTTTTGAAACGCTGCTTTTCTTTAAAGTTGTTTAATACAATTGCCATTGTTGCCTCCCCTTTCATCATGTTGTGTTTTTCCATATCTATATTTTCTCCAGAGATGGATTCACGACACTACATAAAAGATGGGAATAACTCTTTACTGCATGCGGCGGGGATATTTGCAGAACAAAATAGTCGTTAGACTTAATTTTTCTGGTTTCGACTTAATTATTTGGATTAAGACTCAATTTTCTTGATTTTAGGATTAATGGTTCCGGAATTAGACCCGATCTCCCGAATCAGACGTGATTCATCACAAACAAAAAACCCCGCTCTCTAAAAAAGAGAACAGGGTTTTGATAAACGTAATAAGAATTAACGTTTTGAGAACTGAGGTGCACGACGAGCGCCTTTAAGTCCGTACTTCTTACGCTCTTTCATACGAGCGTCACGAGTAAGGAATCCAGCTGCTTTAAGAGAACCGCGGTACTCAGGATCTGCTTCTAGAAGCGCACGAGAGATACCGTGACGGATAGCTCCTGCTTGTCCAGTGTATCCACCGCCATGAACAGTAACTAATACGTCATACTTGTCAGTTGTTTCAGTTGTGTTAAGTGGTTGCTTAACGATAAGCTTTAAAGTTTCTAATCCGAAAAATTCGTCAATGTCACGTCCGTTGATTACGATACGGCCTTCACCAGGAACTAATCGTACACGCGCTACGGAGTGCTTACGACGTCCAGTGCCATAATATTGTACTTGTGCCACGTAAATACCCTCCTTTTTATCCGCGTAACTCGTAGTTTTCAGGTTTTTGTGCTTGGTTGTTGTGCTCAGCTCCAGCGTAAACGTGAAGCTTTTTGAACATTTGGCGACCAAGGCTGTTCTTTGGAAGCATACCTTTGATTGCTAGCTCAAGCATTTGAACTGGACGAGTTGTACGCATTTCTAATGCAGTTCTCGTACGCAGTCCACCTGGGTGACCAGTGTGGCGGTAGTAAATTTTGTCTGTTAATTTCTTACCTGTTAATTCAATCTTCTCAGCGTTGATGATGATTACGTGATCACCAGTGTCAACGTGTGGTGTATAAATAGGCTTATGCTTACCGCGAAGGATAGATGCAACTTCACTGGATAGACGTCCAAGTGTTTTGCCTTCAGCGTCGATCACAAACCATTTACGTTCTACTTCAGAAGCTTTCGCCATGAAAGTCGTACGCATGTGTTTTCCCTCCTGTATCTTCAATCAAATTTCATTATATTCATGTGAACATTTCCCGAGATATCTACACGGGGCATGTGGACGATATCTGTAGAAATACCAAATAATATCTTATAATATATAAACAACGATGTCAAGCGTATCCTAAATATTATTCCGTTTTATCTGCATAATCTACACGAAAGAGATAGAGTCCGTTTGCCGGAGCTGTTTTACCAGCGAACGCACGGTCCTTGCTTTTTATAATCGCAGAGATCTCATCTGGGTTTCGCTTTCCTTGTCCAACTTCTAAAAGTGTACCAACAAGAATGCGGACCATGTTATATAAAAACCCGCTGCCTCTTACCTTCAGCGTTAGGACATCCCCCTGTTCTTCAACATCTAAAGCAAAGATCGTACGAACTTTATCTTCAACTTCGGACTTTGCTGAGGAAAATGAGGTAAAGTCATGTGTGCCTAAAAATAACGACGCAGCTTGCTTCATATCCTCTACGTTTAATGAATAGGGAAAATGAAACATATGATTTCTTTGGAACACATCTGGTTGCTTACTTCTAAAAATTTTATAGTGATACTCTTTAGCTGTTGCAGAAAATCGAGAATGAAACGAATCGCTGACCATCTCAATGTCTTTTATTAGAATATCATTAGGAAGCATCGCATTCAATGCCTTTCCCCAAGCATTAGAAGGAATCTCCATATGTGTATCAAAATGAAACACTTGACCGATCGCATGAACACCCGCATCCGTGCGTCCTGAGGCATAGATGCCTACAGGTTCCCCTTTGTGCATCTTTTGCAGTACGGCCTGAATCGTTCCTTGCACCGTTCTGCCGCTAGGCTGTATTTGGTATCCGGCAAACTCAGTACCGTCATAGGCTACGGTTACTTTCATACGAGCCATGTTCAATCTCCTTTAATTGCGTAATAAGAATAGCGAAAGCGTCAGCAGTGCTAGTAAAATGAGAGCAAACGTATCACGCTGATGCCACTCTAGCGCACGAAGACGAGTTCTGCCTTCACCACCTCGGTATCCTCTCGCTTCCATCGCAAGAGCGAGTTCTTCCGCCCGCTTAAACGATGAAACGAATAACGGAACCAAAAGCGGTACAAAAGCCTTTGCTCGTTCTTTTATCGGCCCACTCGTGAAATCAGCACCACGTGCCATCTGTGCTTTCATGATCTTTTCGGTCTCTTGTAAAAGTGTTGGAATAAATCTAAGTGAGATCGACATCATTAACGCGAATTCATGAACAGGAAGTCTCCACTTTTTCAAAGGTCCTAACAAGTGCTCCAAACCGTCTGTAATATCGATCGGTGTTGTGGTTAAGGTCAAAAGCGACGTCATCATAACAAGGAGTAATAGCCTTAGTGCGATGAATATCCCTTGAATCACTCCGCCTTCGTAAATTTCAAGAAAGCCCGCTTTATAAAGCAGATCGCCTTCTTTTGTTAAGAAAATATGCAAAAGCATCGTAAATACGACGAGTAACAGAATTGGCTTTAATCCTTTATATAAAAAACGAAATGGAACTTTTGACAAACTAATCGTTACCACCGTAAAAGCGATCAGTACACCATAAGTCACCCAGTTGTTCGCCAGAAAGACGATAAACAAATAGAAAAAGGCAGCAATAAGCTTCGAACGTGAATCCATTCGATGAAGTGGAGAGGAAGCTGGATAATACTGCCCGATAATGACATTCTGCAGCATATTAGTTCCCCCTCTTCTTCAGACTCTGACTAACTTGTTTAGCCAGTTCTTCAACTGTAAACTTCGTTAAAGCAAGATTCAGTCCAGACTTCTCGTTCCATTTTTGTAAAAATTGAACGGTCTCTGGCACATCTAATCCCGCTTTCTTTAGTGCTTCTCGTTCATTAAAGATATCAGTCGGCTTGCCATGGAGATACAGTTCACCTTTATGCATCACGGCGATCTCATCTGCATATCTCGACGCATCCTCCATACTGTGAGTAACAAGTATCGTAGTAAGGTTGTTTCTTTCATGCAGGGAATAGAACAACTCCATAATCTCTACACGCCCAGCTGGATCTAGACCTGCTGTAGGCTCGTCCAAGATCAGCACTTCGGGATTCATGGCAAGTACGCCCGCAATCGCCACTCGGCGCATCTGGCCGCCGCTTAAGTCAAAGGGAGACTTAGTTAGAACACCCTCTGGAAGTCCAACCATCTCGATCACTCTAGCAGCTGTTTGCTTCGCGCTTTCTTCTGACACACCAAAATTCCGCGGACCGAACATGATATCTTTTTCTACCGTTTCCTCAAAAAGCTGATGTTCAGGATACTGAAATACAATTCCGGCTTTTTTTCGAAGGGATTTTAAATCTTGCTTCTTGCCGCCAGCTTTAAGTTCCGTACTGCCCATCTTAATCGAACCTGCAGAAGGCTTTAACAGTCCGTTTAGATGCTGGATAAGCGTCGACTTTCCAGAGCCGGTATGTCCGATCAAAGCAAGGAATGTACCATCCGGAATATCGAGGTTAATATCATGCAGCGCCCGTCTCTCGAACGGAGTTCCCTCCATGTATTTATGCTCTAGACGGTTTATGCTAATTTCCATAATGCATTCACCAGCTCTTCCTGCGTTAAATAGCTTTTATCAAGCTCCACACCTTGATGGCGAAGAGCCTCACTTAACTTTAGTGAAAACGGTAAATCCAGACCGGCCGATTTCAACAGTTCACGCTGCTGAAAAATATCTTCAGGTACGCCCTCAGCTGCCTTCTCTCCCATTTTCATAACGACAACTCTGTCTGCACTTAGCGCTTCCTCTAAATCATGAGTGATGGAGATGACAGTGATGCCTTCTTTTTTATTCAGTTCGCGCACGGTATCGATGACTTCGATCCTACCTATCGGATCAAGCATCGATGTCGCCTCATCCAATACGATAACAGAAGGTTTTTGCGCCAATATCCCAGCGATTGCCACTCTTTGCTTCTGACCACCAGATAACTGATGAGGTTCCTGGTTTAAGAAAGCTTCCATGCCCACTCTTGCTACACTTTCATTGATACGCTTAACCATCTCGTCTCGCGGAACTCCAAAATTCTCAAGTCCAAACGCGATATCATCTTGTACGCTCGTTCCTACGAACTGGTTATCTGGATTTTGAAAGACCATTCCTACAAGTCTTCTCACTTCCCAAATGTCGTCAGGAAGGCCTGTCGTGTACTGTGAGACATTTACAGCACCTTCACTAGGCAACAACAGTCCGTTGAGCATTTTTGCCAACGTGGACTTTCCAGAGCCGTTATGGCCCACGATCGAAAGCCATTCCCCTTTATGCACGTCTAGCGATACACCTTTAAGTGTAGGTGTCTCTTCTCCCGGATAACTAAAGGTCACATCTTTAACGGTAATGATGTTTTCCATGTGACATCCTCCTCTTAACTGCTGCTCATTCTAAGCTGCTCTCTGCTCGATATTAGTCTTTAATAACAAGGTGCTTTCAAAAAGTTCGAGCTTCATTGACTAGTTGATTGGAGCGCAAGGTGCGAGACTCCTGCGGGACAAGCGGTCAGGTGAGACCCTTAAGGGCGCAAAGCGGCAAGGGGCTCACCGCCTGCCCCGCGGAAAGCGAGCACCTGGAGCGCAAATCAACCTTTCGAAAATCCACTTGAATTTTCGATAAAATAAAAAAGGGCAAGATTGTCATTGAAGACTTGATCCCGCCCTTTCATACGTTTTATTAAACTAATTCAATGATAACCATTGGTGCACCATCACCACGGCGAGGGCCGATTTTTGCGATGCGAGTGTAACCACCGTTACGCTCTGCATAGCGAGGTGCAAGATCACTGAAAAGCTTTTGTAGAGATCTTTGTCCAGACTCAGCGTCTGCTACTTCGTTACGAAGGAACGATGCAGCTTGACGGCGAGCATGAAGGTCTCCACGCTTACCAAGCGTAATCATTTTCTCAGCAAATTTACGAACTTCTTTTGCACGTGCTTCTGTAGTTTCAATACGCTCGTTGATGATTAAATCAGTAGCTAAATCACGAAGCATTGCTTTACGAACCGCAGATACACGACCTAACTTTTGGTATCCCATGCTTGTATTCCCTCCTCTGCGCGTTTCTCTCTCGTCTTGAAAAAGCGCGTATTACGAATTAATCGTCAGCGCGTAATGAAAGACCTAGCTCTTCAAGTTTCTCTTGAACTTCTTCAAGAGATTTCTTTCCAAGGTTGCGTACTTTCATCATGTCTTCTTCAGACTTATTCGCAAGTTCTTGAACTGTATTAATGCCAGCACGCTTTAGGCAGTTATAAGAACGAACAGAAAGATCAAGTTCTTCGATCGTCATCTCAAGTACTTTTTCTTTTTGATCTTCTTCTTTTTCTACCATAATCTCAGCGTTCTGAGCTTGATCTGTTAAGCCAACAAAAATGTTTAAATGTTCGCTAATGATCTTCGCACCAAGAGAAACTGCTTCCTCTGGACGAATGCTCCCATCTGTCCATACATCAAGCGTTAGCTTATCATAGTTTGTTACTTGTCCTACACGAGTGTTTTCCACTTGATAGTTCACACGCGAAATTGGCGTGTAAATCGAATCAACAGGAATTACTCCGATCGGCAGGTCTTCGCGTTTATTGCCTTCTGCCTGTACATAACCACGACCACGTTTCGCATGAAGCTTCATTTGGAAATGAGCTCCTTTTGCTAGTGTTGCGATATGAAGATCCGGGTTAAGGACTTCAACATCGCTGTCATGCGTAATGTCGCCAGCTGTTACAACACCGTCACCTTGTACATCGATTTCAAGTGTCTTCTCTTCATCAGAGTAAATCTTCATTGCAAGTTTCTTTAGGTTTAAGATGATGGTTGTAACATCTTCAACTACACCTTCAACTGTAGAGAACTCATGCAATACGCCATTGATCTGAATAGATGTAACTGCTGCACCAGGTAGTGAGGACAACAAGATACGACGCAAGGAGTTGCCTAGTGTAGTCCCGTATCCACGTTCAAGTGGTTCAACAACAAACTTTCCGTATGTGGCATCGTCGCTGATTTCAACCGTCTCAATTCTTGGCATTTCGATTTCGATCATTCAACTGAACCCTCCTTCAAACGTCGAATCTCGGCTGGAGATTTCCAGCCGAAATTCCCCATAGGCATTCCGACTTATCATTTACCAAAACTTTCACTATAACCATTATAGACAAGTTATAGAAATATATACCGTGTATATTGTTACACGCGACGGCGTTTTGGCGGGCGGCAACCGTTGTGAGGTACAGGAGTAACGTCACGAATAGCTGTTACTTCTAAGCCTACCGCTTGAAGGGCACGGATTGCTGCTTCACGTCCAGCACCAGGTCCTTTAACGGATACTTCCAACGTTTTCATACCATGTTCCATTGCAGTTTTACCAGCTGTTTCAGCTGCCATTTGTGCTGCGAACGGAGTAGACTTACGAGAACCTTTAAATCCTAGGTGACCAGCAGTCGCCCAAGAGATTGCGTTCCCGTGCGTGTCAGTGATCGTAATGATCGTGTTGTTGAATGTAGAACGGATATGTGCTACGCCGACTTCAACATTCTTTTTGACACGACGTTTACGTGTATTAGTCTTACGTGCTTTTGCCATTTAGAGTTTACCTCCTTTACTTACTTTTTCTTATTCGCTACTGTACGACGAGGTCCTTTACGAGTACGGGAGTTGTTCTTCGTGTTTTGACCACGTACTGGTAATCCACGACGATGACGAACACCACGATATGCTCCGATCTCGATTAGACGCTTGATGTTTAGTGATACTTCACGACGAAGGTCACCTTCCACTTTGTGTCCATCGATGACTTCGCGGATTTTATTTAATTCATCTTCAGTAAGATCACGAACGCGTGTATCTTCAGAAACTCCAGCTCCAGCAAGAATTTGCTGTGCTTTTGTTTTACCGATACCGAAGATGTATGTTAAAGAGATTACTACTCGCTTATCACGAGGAATATCTACACCTGCAACACGTGCCATAATTTTTGCACCTCCTGTATATTAACCTTGTTTTTGTTTATGTTTCGGATTTTCACAGATCACCATTACAGTGCCTCTGCGGCGAATCACTTTACATTTTTCACATATTGGCTTGACTGATGGTCTTACCTTCATTGTTTATAACCTCCTTATGTCACGGAGTACATTGATTATTTAAAACGATACGTTATACGACCACGTGATAAGTCATACGGAGACAATTCTACGGTTACTTTATCCCCTGGAAGAATTCGAATGTAGTGCATACGAATCTTTCCAGAAACGTGCGCTAGAACTTTGTGTCCGTTTTCTAGTTCAACACGAAACATGGCGTTCGGAAGAGGTTCAATTACTGTACCTTCGACCTCAATAACATCATCTTTAGCCATCGACTTGATCTCCCTTCTTCAGAGCAATGACTTTCTCGTCGGAAAACTTCGCTACTGCATAACGCAATTTGCCATTGGTTACACGACCTGTTTCAAGAATGCTTTTAACAACTTCCGGAGAAGTAAAATCCAGCAGCTCTAAGTGGTTTAGGTTCTTGCGCTTGGCTCGATCAAACTTTCTCTTGTCACCATCTGCTACGAGGACGAAACGTCCATCGAGAATACCGACAATCACACCTAACCGATCTGCGTCTCTTCCTTTTAGTATCCGAACTAGTTGACCTATGCTCGGTACCGAATCAGATTCGCTTACCATCTCATCACCTTCACTTAGATCTTTGTTAAGATTTCAAAGCCTTCTTCCGTAATGACAACCGTGTGTTCAAAATGAGCACACCATTTGCCATCCGTTGTGACAACCGTCCAGTTATCGGATAATGTTCGAACATAGCGAGTTCCCGCATTAATCATAGGCTCTATTGCTAGAACCATGCCCTTTTTCAGCACCGGCCCTTTACCAGGCGGTCCATAATGAGGAATTTGCGGGTCCTCATGTAAGTCCTGGCCTATTCCGTGTCCGACATATTCGCGAACAACAGAAAACCCTTCACTCTCAGCATACTTTTGTATCTCATGAGAAATGTCAGTTAACCGGGCACCGGCTTTTGCTTTTTCAAGTCCTTTATATAAAGACTCTTCGGTTACATCCAGAAGTTTTTGAGCTTCATCTGAAATCTCGCCAACTCCATACGTCCAAGCGGAGTCACCGTGGTATCCTTTGTACTTCGCCCCAATATCTATAGAGATAATGTCGCCATGGTTGAGTACGCGTTTACCTGGAATTCCGTGCACAAGTTCTTCATTTACAGAAGCACAGATGCTCCCACTAAAACCATTATAGTTTTTAAATGAAGGAATTGCACCTTGGCTGCGGATAAACGTATCAGCAATTTTATCCAGTTCCTTAGTAGTTATGCCAGGCTTAATGTGTTTTTTTAACTCTTGATGAGTTAAGGCAACAATGCGACCTGCCTCCCGCATGATTTCAATCTCTCGCGGTGTTTTGCAGATTATCATTTCGCCAATCCCCCAATAAGTTGGTCAATGTCTTGAAAGACTTTGTCGATATCCTGATCACCATTCATGTTTTTCAGGTAACCTTTTTCACCATAAAAATCAAGCAGTGGTTTAGCCTGCTTCATGTTTACATTTAAACGGTTTCGAACGGTCTCTTCATTATCATCTTGACGTTGGATAAGCGTACCGCCGTCTTTATCACATACTCCTTCAACCTTTGGCGGGTTGAATATTACATGATACGTGCTTCCGCATGTTTGGCAAATCCGACGACCTGTTAATCGCTGCATAAGCTGATCAGAATCTACTGAAATGTTTAACACATAATCAATCGTTCTTCCTAGCTCTGTTGTGATTTCTTCTAATGCTTCCGCTTGGGCAACTGTCCGAGGGAATCCATCAAGTAAAAATCCTTTTTCGCAGTCCTTTTTAGAAAGTCGGTCACGTACGATACCGATTGTAACTTCGTCAGGAACGAGGTTACCCGCATCCATGTACGATTTTGCCTCAAGTCCAAGAGGAGTCTCCTCTTTAATTGCTGCTCGGAACATATCTCCAGTAGAGATATGAGGTATTCCGTATTTCTCAACAATTCTTTCTGCTTGAGTACCCTTACCTGCTCCGGGCAATCCCATTAAGACTAGATACATCTAATCCCTCCATAAATCACAATCGTCTTTTTTTAAGAGCATGTGGGAAGATGAATCTTCCCGTGCTCTTATTTTATGAAGCCTTTGTAGTGTCGCTTGATCAGCTGACTCTCAATTTGCTTCATGGTGTCTAGTGCCACACCTACAACAATCAGCAAGCTTGTTCCACCAATTTGAATGGCTGGCGGAAGGTTCAAACCTGGAATTGCTGTAAAGACAACTGGCAGGACTGCAATTGCAGCCAGGAATAGAGATCCAACAAATGTTAATCGATACAGAATTCTTGTTATATAAGTTTGAGTGTTAGCTCCTGGACGAATGCCAGGAATGTATCCACCCTGCTTCTTTAAGTTTTCCGCCATTTGCTCCGGATTTACTTGGATGAACGTATAGAAATACGAGAATCCAATAATAAGGAGCGCATATATAATCATTCCGACTGGTTTCGTGTAGTCAAACGTGTTGATAATCCAAGTCGTTACATCATTCTGTCCGAAGAAGCCAGCAACAGTTCTTGGCGTGATGATCAAGGAAATCGCGAAGATAACCGGGATAACACCTGCTGCATTAACTTTAATCGGAAGATGAGTTGACTGGCCGCCAACAGGCTTTGTTCCAACGACTCGCTTTGCATACTGAATCGGGATTTTCCGAACACCTTGTTGAATAAAGATAACACCCATAATAATGAGTACAATCGCAAGAGCAAGCAGTACAATCGTTACAATATGCATGAATAACTGATCGTTACCACCTTCAAATTGCGTTGTGAAAAGCTGGTTAACTGCTGTAGGAATAGCTGCGGCAATCCCCGCAAAAATCAGAACTGAAATTCCGTTTCCAATCCCCTTAAGGGTAATCTGCTCACCTAACCACATTAAGAATGCAGTACCTGCAGTTAAAACTAACGCGATAAAAAGATACGTAGACATACTAGGGTTTTGAATAAGTCCTGGGAAAAGATTGTTAAAACCGATAGACATACCGATTGCCTGGATAAAACCAAGAACAATAGTTCCATAACGAGTGAATTGAGCTAACTTCTTACGCCCAACTTCACCTTGCTTACTCCACTCCGTAAATTTAGGAACAACGTCCATCTGCAGAAGCTGCACGATGATCGATGCTGTAATATACGGCATGATACCCATAGCGAAAATGGAGAAGTTCTGTAAAGCTCCACCGCCAAACGTATTCAAAAAACCAAAAATGTTAGCACTGTCGCCTGTACTGAATTTCAGTACATCGCGATTTACGCCTGGTACTGGGATAAATGTTCCTAGACGGAACACTACCAGCATAGCAAGTGTAAACAATATCTTGTTTCTCAGATCACCCACACGCATAATGTTGGAGATTGTCTGGAACATTAGATCACCTCAGTAGTTCCGCCCGCTGCTTCAATTGCTTCTTTAGCAGAAACAGAGAATTTGTGCGCCTTAACTGTAAGCTTAGCTTCTAACTTGCCATTTCCTAGAACTTTAATTCCGTTTTTAAGACTGCTAACTACTCCTGTTTCGATAAGAAGTTCCGGAGTAACTACTGTGCCCTCTTCAAAACGAACTAGCTTCTCAAGATTTACAACTGCATACTCTTTACGAGTAGGGTTTGTGAATCCGCGTTTCGGTAAACGACGTGCTAGTGGATTTTGTCCACCTTCGAATCCAGGTCTAACACCACCGCCTGAACGAGAGTTTTGACCTTTATGACCACGACCACTTGTTTTACCATTGCCTGATCCGATACCGCGACCTACACGGTTGCGAACTTTACGGGATCCTTCTGATGGCTTCAACTCATGAAGTTTCATCTGAGCACCTCCTCATGATTTATTTATCTTATTAAGCTTCTAATTCTTTCACTGTTAAAAGGTGAGACACCTTGTTAACCATACCGCGGATAGCCGCGTTATCTTCGTGTACAACCGTCTGGTGCATTTTGCGCAAACCAAGTGTCTTAACAACGATACGTTGGTTTTCAGGACGGCCGATAACACTACGAGTGAGGGTGATTTCTAATTTCTTAGCCATCTAAAGTTCCCTCCTTAACCTAAAAGCTCTTGTACTGATTTACCGCGAAGTTTCGCAACGTCTTCAGCACGCTTTAAATTTTTCAAACCTTCGATAGTTGCACGAACCATGTTGATTGGGTTGTTAGATCCAAGTGACTTAGAAAGGATGTCACCTACACCAGCAAGCTCCAATACTGCACGTACAGGTCCACCAGCAATTACCCCAGTACCTTCAGATGCAGGCTTAAGAAGTACGTTACCTGCTCCAAAGCGTCCAATTACTTGGTGAGGAATTGTTGTTTTTACGATCGGTACAGTTACTAAGTTCTTCTTAGCATCTTCAATCGCCTTACGGATCGCTTCTGGTACCTCTTGGGCTTTACCAGTACCGAATCCAACGTGACCGTTTTTGTCACCAACTACAACTACTGCAGCAAAGCGGAAACGACGTCCACCTTTTACTACCTTAGCTACACGGTTAACGGTAACGACGCGTTCTTCAAGTTCAAGTTTGTTAGGGTCGATACGCATCAGGTTCCCTCCTTCGATTAAAATTCTAACCCAGCTTCACGAGCTGCGTCTGCTAATGCTTTAATACGTCCGTGATATAAATATCCGCCTCGGTCAAATACTACCGATTTGATTCCTTTTTCAACTGCGCGCTTAGCGATTTCTTGACCAATCGCTTTAGCAGCATCTACGTTTCCACCGTTTTCTACACTTACACCTTTATCAAGGGAAGATGCAGATACAATTGTTACACCTGCTTGATCATCGATCAATTGAGCATAGATGTGCTTTGTAGAACGGAATACGTTCAAACGAGGACGTTGTGCTGTTCCGCTTACAACGCGGCGAACACGAGCATGTCTTTTCTTACGAGCGACATTCTTATCTGCTTTCGTGATCATCCTTTGCACTCCTTTCCGCTACCTAACGGCTTTATTTACCTGTTTTACCTTCTTTACGGCGAACGAATTCACCTTCGTAACGAATACCTTTACCTTTGTAAGGCTCAGGTGAACGAACTGAACGGATGTTTGCAGCAACTTCACCTACACGTTGCTTGTCAATACCCTTAACGATTACCTTCGTGTTAGAAGGTACTTCGATGTCGATCCCTTGCTCAGGAACGATTTCAACAGGATGAGAGTAACCTACGTTAAGTACAAGCTTGTTACCAGCTTTGGAAGCACGATATCCAACCCCGATAATTTCTAGAGCTCTTTCATAACCGTTAGTTACACCGATAACCATGTTGTTTAGTACACTACGAGTTGTACCATGCAATGCACGGTGCTCTTTGTGGTCGCTCGGGCGTTCCACAGTAATTTCGTTATCTTGAACATTAATCTTAATGTCAGCATTGAATTTGCGAGAAAGTTCACCTTTAGGGCCTTTTACAGAAACCGTGTTGTCAGTTGCAACATCGATCGTAACGCCACCTGGAACTTCAATCGGTTTGTTACCTACGCGAGACATGTTGACACCTCCATTCGCTATTTATTACCAAACGTACGCTAGTACTTCGCCACCCATTTGTGATTGGCGAGCTTCTTTATCAGTCATAATGCCTTTAGAAGTAGATACGATCGCAATACCAAGTCCTCCAAGTACACGTGGAAGATCAGTTGATTTTGCATAAACACGTAGACCAGGCTTAGAGATACGCTTAAGACCTGAGATTACACGCTCATTGTTAGAACCGTACTTAAGGAAGATACGAATCATTCCTTGTTTGCTATCCTCTACATATTCCACATCGCGAACAAAACCTTCACGCTTTAGGATTTCTGCGATTTCTTTTTTCATATTAGAAGCAGGAAGCTCCAATTTATCGTGACGAACAGTGTTTGCGTTGCGGATACGAGTAAGCATATCTGCAATTGGATCTGTCATAACCATTACTAGTTACCTCCTTCCCTTTTTTCAGGGTATTACCAGCTGGCTTTTTTAACGCCAGGAATTTGACCTTTGTAAGCAAGTTCTCTGAAACAAATACGGCACAGTTTGAACTTGCGGATTACTGAATGAGGACGCCCGCAACGTTCACAGCGCGTATATTCTTGCACTCCGAACTTTTGCTTGCGTTGTTGCTTAGCAATCATGGATTTCTTTGCCACGGGTAAACCTCCTTTGGCTAAAGGTTATTTTTGGAATGGCATTCCGACTTGTGTAAGAAGCTCACGTGCTTCTTCGTCAGTGTTCGCAGTCGTTACGATAACGATGTCCATTCCGCGAACTTTGTTTACTTTATCATAGTCGATCTCTGGGAAGATCAATTGCTCTTTAACTCCAAGCGTGTAGTTACCGCGGCCGTCGAAAGACTTCTTGGAAACCCCGCGGAAGTCACGTACACGTGGAAGGGAAACGCTGATTAACTTATCAAGGAAGTCATACATGCGCTCTCCGCGAAGTGTAACTTTTGATCCGATCGGCATACCTTCACGAAGTTTGAATCCAGCGATAGATTTCTTAGCACGCGTGATCACAGGCTTTTGACCAGCGATTGCTGTAAGTTCCTCTACTGCTGTATCTAATACTTTAGAGTTGGATACTGCTTCACCAACACCCATGTTGATAACGATTTTTTCAATCTTTGGTGCTTGCATTACTGAAGTGTAATTAAACTTTTCCATTAGAGATGGTAAGATCTCTGCTTTATATCGCTCTTGTAGACGGTTCATTATGTGTCCTCCTTTCACTCTGAGACTTATTTATCTAGGGTTTCACCAGATTTTTTGGCCACACGAACTTTTTTCCCATCAACTACATTGTAGCCTACACGAGTAGGAGCACCAGTTTTAGGGTCAAGAGGCATTACGTTAGAAGCATGAATTGGTGCTTCTTGGCTAAGGATTCCACCTTGTGGATTAGCTTGAGAAGGTTTTGCGTGTTTCTTAACAACGTTCACGCCTTCAACAAGCACTCTGTTTAGCTTCGGATAAGCTTCAAGGATCACACCTTGTTTACCTTTATCCTTGCCGGAAATAACTTGTACTTTATCGCCTTTTTTCACATGCAATGGCATTGTGATGTTGCACCTCCTTACAAGACAATAAACGCCTTGCTAGTAAATATATTAAAGAACTTCTGGAGCAAGAGATACGATTTTCATAAATTGCTTGTCACGAAGTTCACGTGCTACTGGTCCGAAGATACGAGTTCCTCGAGGACCTTTATCATCCTTAACGATTACAGCCGCGTTCTCATCAAAGCGGATGTAAGATCCGTCGTTACGGCGCATACCACGCTTAGAACGTACCACTACCGCTTTAACAACGTCACCTTTCTTAACAACGCCACCTGGTGTTGCGGACTTAACCGAACAAACGATAATGTCACCAACGTTAGCGTACTTACGACCAGAACCACCAAGAACTTTAATGCAAAGTAACTCTTTCGCACCGGAGTTATCAGCTACTCTTAAACGGGATTCTTGTTGAATCATGCGAATGGACCTCCTTTCGGATATGAGTATAATCCGAACAATTTATTAAATAATTACTGCTTCTTGTACTACTTCAACTAGACGGAATCGCTTGTCTTTAGAAAGCGGACGCGTTTCCATAACCTTTACGATATCGCCAATTTTAGCAGTGTTGTTTTCATCATGCGCTTTTAACTTTTTAGAGTATTTAACGCGCTTGTTATATAAAGTGTGAGTCTTGTAAGTTTCTACAAGCACTGTAATCGTTTTGTCCATCTTGTCAGAAACAACACGACCAGTGTACACCTTGCGCTGGTTACGTTCACTCATTGTGCGAACCTCCTCTCAAGATTTAACCGTTAGTAATCCCAAGCTCTCTTTCACGTAAAACCGTTTTTGCACGGGCAATTGCTTTACGAACTTCACGAATGCGGGCCGGGTTTTCAAGTTGACCTGTCGCTAGTTGGAAACGAAGGTTAAAAAGCTCTTCTTTAAGTGCTTTTGCTTTTTGTTCAACTTCTGCAGTGGTCAGGTTACGAATATCATTAGCCTTCATTTGTGTCACCACCCACTTCTTCGCGTTTAACAAACTTACATTTTACAGGAAGTTTGTGTGCTGCAAGACGCAACGCTTCGCGTGCCACTTCTTCAGAGACACCTGCGATTTCAAACATAACTTTTCCTGGCTTAACTACAGCTACCCATCCTTCAGGAGCACCTTTACCAGATCCCATTCGGACTTCTAGAGGCTTTGCAGTGTAAGGCTTAGACGGGAAAATTTTAATCCATACTTTACCGCCACGCTTCATATAACGAGTCATCGCAATACGAGCTGCTTCGATCTGACGGTTAGTAATCCAGCTAGCTTCAAGAGCTTGCAAACCGAATTCTCCGAAATGAACTTCAGTACCGCCTTTTGCGTTCCCACGCATTTTACCGCGGTGTTCACGACGATATTTAACACGTTTTGGCAATAACATAATTATTTGCCTCCTTCCTCTTTTTTCGTTCCTCTTGTTGGAAGGACCTCACCACGATAAATCCAGATTTTAACTCCAAGCTTACCGTAAGTTGTGTCTGCTTCAGCAGTACCGTAATCGATGTCTGCACGAAGTGTGTGAAGAGGAACTGTACCTTCACTATAATGTTCAGCACGAGCGATATCAGCTCCGCCAAGACGGCCTGACACTTGTGTTTTGATACCTTTCGCACCCATACGCATTGCACGTTGGATCGCCTGCTTCATAGCACGACGGAAAGATACACGGTTTTCAAGTTGACGAGCGATGTTTTCAGCAACTAGCTTAGCATCAACGTCAGCTTGTTTGATTTCAAAGATGTTTACGTGAACTCTTTTACCAGTGATGTCGTTAAGGGCTTTACGAAGTGCTTCAACTTCAGATCCACCTTTACCGATAACCATTCCTGGTTTAGCAGTTTTGATTGTGATATTCACACGGTTAGCTGCACGTTCGATTTCAACACCTGATACA
The DNA here is from genome assembly GCF_007673525.1 of Fictibacillus phosphorivorans. Lineage (GTDB taxonomy): Bacteria > Bacillota > Bacilli > Bacillales > Fictibacillaceae > Fictibacillus > Fictibacillus phosphorivorans_C. The sequence goes on along the minus strand of NZ_VDZU01000003.1, from coordinate 39,459 downwards.
GCAGCGTCTTTTAAACGCTTTTCAATATAAGAACGGATCTTAAGGTCTTCATGTAAAAGATTAGCGTAATCCTTTTCAGCGTACCATTTTGAATCCCAGTCACGGATGACGCCAATACGTAGACCTATTGGATTTACTTTTTGACCCACGTCTTAACCCTCCTTCTTTTCAGAAACAACGATTGTGATGTGGCTAGTACGTTTGTTGATACGGCTTGCGCGACCCATCGCACGAGGACGGAAACGCTTAAGAGTAATACCTTCATCAACGAACGCTTGCTTAATCACCAAGTTGTTCGGTTCCATTTCATAGTTGTGTTCTGCGTTTGCGATAGCAGACTTAAGCACCTTTTCAATTACAGGAGAAGCTGCTTTAGGCGTCAAACGTAGAATCGCAAGTGCCTCACCTACTTGCTTGCCTCGAATCAAGTCGATTACGATGCGAGCTTTACGAGGAGCAATACGCACTTGTTTAGCAATTGCTTTTGCTTCCATTTTGTGTACCTCCCCTCAATTAACGTCTTGTTTTCTTATCATCAGCTGCATGGCCTTTGTAAGTACGAGTAGGTGCAAACTCACCTAACTTGTGACCGACCATATCTTCTGTACAATAAACCGGCACGTGTTTACGACCATCATAAACAGCGATTGTGTGACCGATGAAGTCAGGGAAAATCGTAGAACGACGAGACCAAGTTTTAACTACTTTCTTGTCGTTAGATTCATTAAGTGCCTCGACCTTTTTCATCAAGTGGTCATCTACAAAAGGCCCTTTTTTCAAACTGCGACCCATTTGAGAACCTCCCTTTGTGTTTGCGCTACGGCTCGATTGAACCGTAGTACAATCACATTATTTTTTGCGACGACGTACAATGTACTTGTCAGTTTGGCTATTTTTCTTACGAGTTTTATATCCAAGAGTTGGTTTACCCCATGGAGACATTGGTGATTTACGTCCGATTGGAGCGCGTCCTTCACCACCACCGTGTGGGTGATCGTTAGGGTTCATTACAGAACCACGAACTGTTGGGCGGATACCCTTCCAACGAGAACGACCTGCTTTACCAACGTTTACAAGTTCATGCTCTAAGTTTCCAACTTGACCGATAGTTGCGCGGCAAGTAAGAAGGATCATACGAACTTCACCAGAACCAAGACGAACTAGCGCATACTTTTCTTCTTTACCAAGAAGTTGAGCTTCAGCACCAGCTGAACGAGCCAATTGTCCACCTTTACCAGGCTTAAGTTCGATGTTGTGAATTGTAGAACCTACAGGAATGTTAGCTAATGGAAGAGAGTTACCTACTTTAATATCAGCTTCAGTACCGGACATGATTTCTTGCCCTACTTTAATTCCTTTTGGAGCTAAGATATAACGCTTCTCACCATCTGCATAGTGGATTAGCGCGATGTTAGCCGTACGGTTTGGATCGTACTCGATTGTAGCAACGCGACCTGGTATTCCGTCTTTGTTACGTTTGAAATCGATGATACGATACTTACGCTTGTGTCCTCCACCTTGGTGACGAACAGTTAGTTTACCTTGGTTGTTACGCCCTGCTTTTTTGCTAAGAGGAGCAAGCAAGGATTTTTCTGGTTGGTCAGTTGTAATTTCAGCAAAGTCAAGCTGAGACATGTTACGACGACCATTAGTTGTCGGTTTAAACTTTTTGATACCCATTGTAATTTCCCTCCTTTACGAGTTCTTTTTAAACTCCTTCAAAAAAGTCGAGTTCTTTGCTTTCTGGAGTTAATGTAACTACAGCTTTTTTACGTTTAGAAGTGTAACCAGTATGACGGCCTACACGCTTAAACTTACCTTTGTAGTTAGCAGTGTTAACAGATTGAATTTTCACGCCAAAGATTTCTTCTAGTGCGCCTTTGATTTGAGTCTTAGTAGCACGAGGGTTAACTTCGAACGTGTATTTTTTGTCAGCCATTATTTCAGTAGAACGCTCTGTAATAACGGGGCGCTTAATCACATCACGAGCTTCCATTATGCGAGCACCTCCCCTACTTTTTCCACAGCGTCTTTAGTCATAAGAAGCTTGTCGTGGTTTAACACGTCAAGAACACTAACGCCGTTAGCCGTAACAACTGTTACGCCAGGGATGTTACGTGCAGACAATGCAACAGCGTCATTGTAATCAGCAGTTACAACTAATGCTTTACGATCTGCGGATAGATTTGCAAGTACTTGCATCATTTCCTTTGTTTTAGGAACTTCGAATGCAAGTCCTTCTAAAACGATTAAGTCGTTATCTAGAACCTTAGAAGATAGCGCTGATTTAATAGCTAAGCGACGAACCTTCTTAGGCAATTTGTAAGAATAGCTTCTTGGTGTTGGTCCGAAAACCACTCCACCGCCAACCCATTGTGGAGAACGGATAGATCCTTGACGAGCACGTCCAGTACCTTTCTGTTTCCAAGGCTTGCGTCCACCACCAGCAACTTCAGAACGGTTCTTTACATCGTGCGTTCCTTGGCGCTGTGATGCTTGCTGCATAATAACAGCGTCGAAAAGCACGCTTTTATTTGGTTCAATACCGAAAACGGAATCGTTTAATTCGATATCGCCAGCTTGAGTACCATCTTGTTTAAATAATGCTACTTTTGGCATCAGATTGTCCTCCTTCCTTATTTAGCATCCTTTGCTTTAACAGCAGAGTTAATTGTAACGTAGCTCTTTTTCGCTCCAGGTACGTTACCTTTGATTAGTAGAAGATTACGTTCTGCATCAACTCTTACAACTTCTAAGTTTTGTACAGTTACTGTATCTCCGCCAGTACGTCCAGGTAATGCTTTCCCTTTGAAAACACGGTTAGGGTCAACTGCACCCATTGAACCAGGACGACGGTGGTAACGGGAACCGTGGCTCATTGGCCCGCGTGATTGCCCGTGACGTTTGATAACACCTTGGAATCCTTTTCCTTTAGATGTACCAGTAACGTCTACAGCGTCACCTTCTGCAAAAATGTCAGCTTTGACTTCCTGACCAACTTCGTATCCCGCAACATCAACATTACGGAATTCTTTAACGTAGCGCTTAGGGCTCGTGCTAGCTTTAGCAGCATGTCCTGCTTGCGGCTTGTTAGAACGAGAGTCTTTTTTATCATCAAATCCAAGTTGGATAGCTTCGTAGCCATCATTCTCAACGGATTTCTTTTGAAGAACAACGTTAGGAGTTACTTCTACTACAGTAACTGGAATTAGATCTCCGTTTTCTGCGAAAACTTGAGTCATACCAATTTTTCTACCTAAGATTCCTTTGGTCATTCGTCACACCTCCTATTAATAAGTAAAATATTTATAAGCAAACGTGAAATTATAGTTTAATTTCGATGTCTACACCAGACGGTAGATCCAAACGCATTAACGAATCAACTGTTTGTGGTGTTGGCTCGATAATATCGATCAAGCGCTTATGAGTACGCATTTCGAACTGCTCACGAGAGTCCTTGTACTTATGAACCGCACGAAGGATCGTGTAGATCGCTTTCTCAGTAGGTAGTGGGATAGGACCAGATACCTTTGCTCCTGAACGCTTAGCAGTTTCTACGATTTTTTCAGCTGATTGATCAAGAATTCTGTGATCATACGCCTTTAAACGGATACGAATCTTTTGCTTTGCCATTTTTTTCCCTCCTTTATTCGCCTATTTTGATAAACAGACATTGCTCCGCGGAAATTCAACCTGATATCACCAGCCATGGCAAAGGGGCCTAGTGTGTCAGCAACCTTCCGGATCATCGCAGTGAATGACCAACATTACTTATTATAGAGAAAAGCAACGCCCAATGCAAGTGTTATTTGCATTTATTTATTGCTAATCGCACTTTTTCTATTATAGAGACTTTATTAGCAGATTTCAACTTCCTTTTTCTTCTTTTGCATATTTGGATGTGTTTCTTCTATATATATAGAAGAGAGATGCAATTGGTGGTGGAGATCCAGATAATGCGTTGCTGATCACGCGTATGGTTATTCAGTTTTTCAGCCGACTGTAATCGCATGTATATATATTTTACTATTTGTGGATTCACGACCAAAACTCGTGGATTCAAGGGCCAAACTTTTGGATTCAGCTATTAAATTTCTGGATTCATCATCTTTATTTTTGGATTGGATGTGTTTCAAGCTATTTCAGGCACATACTGACACTCAGGATCAGCTGCTCAATGCTAATTGGATAGAGCTTTTTTCACTATCGATTCATTTATACTTAAAAATCATTTTTTTCTTACTGCATGTTTCCATTGGGGTATTTGTTCATACTCTTCTTCTTTGATCAGTTGATTGGAGTGGAGGGTGCGAGACTCCTGCGGGACGAGCGGTCAGGTGAGACCCTTAAAGGCACAAAGTGGCAAGGGGCTCACCGCACGCCCCGCGGAAAGCGAGCATCCTGGAACGGAAATCAACCTCATTCAAAAACTTAAGTATGAAAAATTACATAAAAAAACACTCTCCAAAAGGAGAGTGTTTTTTTATAAAAGAGTAATAAGATTACTCAGTGATTGTTGCAACTACGCCTGCACCAACTGTACGTCCACCTTCACGAATAGAGAACTTAGTTCCTTCTTCGATAGCGATTGGAGCGATTAGTTCTACAGTCATCTCAACGTTATCTCCAGGCATAACCATTTCTACGCCTTCAGGAAGTTGGATGATACCAGTTACGTCAGTTGTACGGAAGTAGAACTGAGGACGGTAGTTAGAGAAGAATGGAGTGTGACGTCCACCCTCTTCTTTTGAAAGAACATAAACTTCTGATTTGAATTTAGTGTGAGCTTTAACAGTACCTGGCTTAGCAAGAACTTGTCCACGCTCAACATCTTCACGAGAAACCCCACGAAGAAGTGCACCAATGTTGTCACCAGCTTCAGCATAGTCAAGAAGCTTACGGAACATTTCAACACCTGTTACAGTTGTTGATTTTGGCTCTTCAGTAAGACCAAGGATCTCAACTACGTCACCAACTTTTACTACACCACGCTCAACACGTCCAGTAGCAACTGTACCACGACCAGTGATTGAGAATACATCCTCAACTGGCATCATGAATGGCTTTTCAGTGTCACGTGGAGGAGTTGGGATATAAGAATCTACAGCGTCCATAAGCTCATAGATTTTAGCTTCCCAATCAGCGTCTCCTTCAAGAGCTTTAAGAGCAGAACCTTTGATTACAGGAATGTCATCTCCTGGGAAGTCATACTCAGAAAGAAGGTCACGAACTTCCATTTCTACTAGCTCAAGAAGTTCTTCGTCGTCTACCATGTCACACTTGTTCATGAATACAACAAGGTAAGGTACACCTACTTGACGAGAAAGAAGGATGTGCTCACGAGTTTGTGGCATTGGGCCGTCAGCAGCAGATACTACTAGGATCCCACCATCCATTTGTGCTGCACCAGTGATCATGTTCTTAACATAGTCAGCATGTCCTGGGCAGTCTACGTGTGCATAGTGACGAGAATCAGTTTCATACTCAACGTGTGCAGTTGAGATTGTGATTCCACGCTCGCGCTCTTCTGGAGCACCGTCGATTTGGTCATAAGCCATTGCTACACCCTTACCGTTTTTCTTAGCAAGAACAGTAGTGATAGCAGCTGTTAAAGTTGTTTTACCATGGTCAACGTGACCGATAGTACCAATGTTAGCATGCGTTTTGGAACGATCAAATTTCTCTTTACCCATGAGAAAGATTCCTCCTTAAATATGTTTACATATAGTAGATTTTTTATTTAAAACGAACAGTTTGTACTGCCCATTTTAGATTACATGAAAATGTTGTTTCTTACAACCGAAGAGATTAAGCTCCAGTTGATTTTTTGATGATTTCTTCAGAGATTGACTTAGGTACTTCTTCGTAGTGATCGAAGTGCATTGAGTAAGTACCGCGGCCTTGTGTACGAGAACGCAAGCTAGTTGCATATCCGAACATCTCAGCAAGTGGAACCATCGCTTTAACGATTTGTGCGTTACCACGAGCTTCCATACCTTCAACACGTCCACGACGGGAAGTTACGTCACCCATGATATCACCCATGTACTCTTCAGGAACCGTTACTTCAACTTTCATGATCGGCTCAAGAATTGCAGGGTCACACTTTGATTTAGCGTTCTTAAGAGCCATTGAACCGGCAATCTTAAACGCCATTTCGTTGGAGTCAACATCATGGTATGATCCATCAACGATACGAGCTTTAAGGTCAAGTAATGGGAAACCAGCAAGCATTCCGTTTTTCATTGATTCTTCGATACCAGCTTGAACTGCAGGGATGTATTCACGAGGAACTGCCCCACCAACGATTTTGTTTTCAAATACGAATCCAGATCCTTCATCACCTGGCTCAAATTCGATCCAAACGTGACCGTATTGTCCACGACCACCAGACTGACGAACGAATTTACCTTCAACTTTAGCAGCTTGGCGAATTGTTTCACGGTAAGCAACCTGAGGAGCACCCACGTTAGCTTCTACCTTGAATTCACGGCGCATACGGTCAACTAGGATGTCAAGGTGAAGCTCACCCATACCTGCGATGATCGTTTGTCCAGTTTCTTCGTTTGTTTCAGTACGGAATGTTGGATCTTCTTCAGCTAGCTTAGCAAGCGCCATACCCATCTTGTCTTGGTCTGCTTTAGACTTCGGCTCGATAGATAGTGAGATAACTGGCTCTGGGAATACCATGGATTCTAAGATAACAAGGTTCTTTTCATCACAAAGTGTATCACCAGTTGTAGTATCTTTAAGACCTACAGCAGCTGCGATATCTCCAGCGTATACGATAGAGATCTCTTCACGGGAGTTTGCGTGCATTTGAAGGATACGTCCAACACGCTCGCGCTTTCCTTTAGTAGAGTTCTGTACGTAAGATCCAGAGTTTAGTGTACCAGAGTAAACACGGAAGAATGTTAACTTACCAACATAAGGGTCAGTCATAACTTTAAATGCAAGTGCAGAGAATGGTGCTTCGTCACTTGATTCACGAGTTACTTCTTCTTCAGAGTCAGGAAGTACACCTTTAATAGCTGGTACATCGATTGGCGATGGAAGGTAATCAAGAACTGCGTCTAGCATAAGCTGAACACCTTTGTTCTTAAATGCCGATCCACACATTACTGGGTAGAACTCAACGTTACAAGTTCCTTGACGGATACCTGCTTTAAGTTCTTCGTTCGTAATTTCTTCGCCTTCTAAGTACTTCATCATCATTTCTTCATCTAGCTCAGCAACCGCTTCGATAAGTTTTCCACGGTATTCTTCAGCTAAAGGCATGTGCTCTTCCGGAATGTCACGAACTTCGATATCAGTACCAAGGTCGTTTCCGTAGAATACAGCTTTCATTTCGATAAGGTCGATGATTGCTTCGAATTGGTCTTCCGCACCGATCGGTAATTGGATCGGGTGAGCGTTAGCACCAAGGCGGTCATGAATCGTTTTTACGGAATATAAGAAATCCGCACCGATCTTGTCCATTTTGTTTACGAATACTACACGAGGTACCCCGTAAGTAGTCGCTTGACGCCAAACTGTTTCTGTTTGTGGTTCAACACCTGATTGAGCATCAAGTAATGCAACCGCTCCGTCTAATACACGTAATGAACGTTCTACTTCAACTGTAAAGTCTACGTGTCCTGGTGTATCAATGATGTTGACACGGTGACCTTTCCATTGAGCAGTTGTAGCAGCGGAAGTAATCGTGATTCCACGCTCTTGTTCCTGCTCCATCCAGTCCATTTGTGAAGCTCCTTCATGAGTTTCACCAATTTTGTGGATACGGCCAGTATAGTAAAGAACACGTTCAGTAGTCGTTGTTTTACCAGCATCGATGTGAGCCATGATACCGATATTACGAGTATTTTTTAAGGAGAATTCTCTAGCCATGAATTTCTCTCCTTCCCTTTTTAAAAGGAATTTTTATAGTGTTTTAGAGACAGTCCGAGAACTGCCTCTATGATTTTACCAGCGGTAGTGAGCAAACGCTTTGTTTGCTTCTGCCATTTTGTGCATATCTTCGCGCTTCTTAACTGAAGCACCAGTGTTATTAGCAGCATCCATGATCTCATACGCAAGACGTTCTTCCATTGTCTTTTCTCCGCGTAGACGAGAGTAGTTCGTTAGGTAACGAAGTCCTAGTGTTGTACGACGCTCTGGGCGAACTTCAACTGGTACTTGGTAGTTAGCTCCACCAACACGGCGAGCACGAACTTCAAGAACTGGCATGATATTTTTAAGAGCTTGTTCAAACACTTCCATAGGATCTTGGTTCGTACGTTCTTTAATAAGATCGAACGCATTGTACAAGATTGTTTGAGCTACCCCTCTCTTACCGTCAATCATAATTTTATTGATTAGACGAGTTACAAGCTTAGACTTGTAAATTGGATCAGGTAACACATCACGACGAGCAACAGGTCCTTTACGTGGCATGTGGTCCCCTCCTTTCTGATAGTTGTTTAGTTTATTTTAAAAATATTACTTCTTAGCTTCCTTTGGACGCTTCGTTCCGTATTTAGAACGACCTTGCATACGGTTGTTAACACCAGCCGTATCAAGTGCACCACGAACGATGTGGTAACGTACCCCCGGTAAGTCTTTTACACGTCCTCCACGGATAAGAACAACACTGTGCTCTTGAAGGTTGTGGCCAATACCAGGAATGTAAGCTGTAACTTCGATTCCGTTTGTTAGACGAACACGCGCATACTTACGAAGCGCCGAGTTCGGCTTCTTAGGAGTCATAGTACCAACACGAGTACAAACTCCACGCTTTTGCGGAGATGAAACGTTAGTTTGGGACTTTTTGAAGCTGTTGTAACCTTTGTTTAACGCAGGAGAGTCAGATTTCTTTGATTTAGAAACACGACCTTTGCGAACTAATTGGTTAATTGTAGGCATTTTGTATTTCCTCCTCTCTTTTTTCGTAATACCACCGACCCAGGTGGTTCATTTTAGGACAAAAGAAAGTTTTTGCGAGAGGAGCGATATTGATGCCCATCGCAAAAACATGAATTTTATCCTTTTATCGCAACAGTTGCGGCCCCGACATCTATACCGCATGCTTTTCCAAGCTTTTTCATGGAATCAACCTTTACGATCGGTACATGCTTCTCTTCGGCAATCTGCAATACTTTGCTCGTTACTCGAAAATCTGCGTCTTCCGCAACGACCAGCTCTTTGACCTCGCCGTTCTGTAAAGCTTTGATTGTTTGCTTAGTACCTACGATAATTTCAGAAGCCTGTGTCACTTTTTCATAAGACATACGAATATCCTCCAAAGTAACAAATCTTAGGAGCACATCCGTAATCATATCACCGATGCGCTCCCGATGTCAACATTTCATTTATTAATCTTGAGAAACAAGTTCTGTAGGCAGTTCTGCCTCTTCATTGTTTTCATCTTCAACTACTGGAGAGTTGATTCCAATGTTTCTGTAACGGTTCATACCCGTTCCAGCCGGGATCAGCTTACCAATAATAACATTTTCCTTAAGTCCGAGTAATTCGTCACGCTTACCTTTGATGGCAGCATCTGTAAGAACTCGAGTTGTTTCTTGGAATGATGCAGCAGATAAGAATGATTCAGTCTCAAGAGATGCTTTTGTAATACCAAGAAGCACTGGACGACCTGTAGCAGGAGTTCCACCTTCAAGAAGTACACTACGGTTAACATCCGTAAACGCATGAATATCCATAAGTGCTCCTGGAAGTACTTGAGAATCACCAGAATCGATGATGCGCACTTTACGAAGCATCTGGCGAACCATAACCTCAACGTGCTTATCTCCGATTTCTACCCCTTGCATACGGTAAACTTTCTGAACCTCACGCAATAGGTATTCTTGTACGCCTTCTGCACCACGTACTTTAATTAATTCTTTAGGGTCGATCGAACCTTCCGTCAATACTTGACCGGCAGTTACCTTATCACCTTCGACCGCTTTAATACGGGCACCGAAAGGAATCGTGTAAGATCTAGATTCGATTTCACCTTGAACGACTACTTCACGCTTATCTTTATTGTCGTTCACGCCAACAACCGTACCTTCAAGCTCAGAGATAACCGCTTGACCTTTCGGGTTACGCGCTTCAAACAATTCTTGGATACGCGGAAGACCTTGTGTGATATCATCTCCTGCTACCCCACCTGTATGGAAGGTACGCATTGTAAGCTGTGTACCTGGCTCACCAATGGATTGAGCAGCGATAATTCCAACAGCTTCCCCAACTTCAACGTCAGAGCCTGTTGCAAGGTTGCGTCCGTAACATTTCTTACAAACACCGTGACGTGTGTCACAAGTAAATACAGAACGGATCGTTACTGCTTTCACGCCTACTTCTTCAATATAAGCGGCCATGTCTTCAGTGATCAGCTGATTAACGTCTGCAAGAAGTTCTTTTGTTTCAGGATGGTATACCTTTTTATAAGCAGTACGACCGATCAAACGCTCATGAAGAGGCTCGATAACTTCGTTGCCTTCTTTAATAGCTGCAACTTCTAAGCCACGGTCCGTTCCACAGTCATCTTCACGTACGATAACATCTTGAGCAACATCAACCAAACGACGAGTAAGGTAACCTGAGTCAGCTGTTTTAAGGGCTGTATCGGCAAGACCTTTACGCGCTCCGTGAGTAGAGATAAAGTACTCGAGTACTGTTAAGCCTTCACGGAAACTTGATTTGATTGGAAGCTCGATGATTTTACCAGCCGGGTTGGCCATCAGACCACGCATACCAGCTAGCTGCGTAAAGTTAGATGCGTTACCACGGGCACCGGAGTCACTCATCATGAAGATTGGGTTTCGCTTATCAAGTGTACCCATCAATTTATTTTGGATTTCGTCTTTCGCCAAACTCCAAACATTGATTACACGCTCATAGCGCTCTTCTTCTGTGATCAAACCACGTCTGAATTGCTTTGTAACGTTTACTACTTTTTCTTCGGCTACAGCAAGAATCTCTTGCTTTTCAGGTAATACAACGATATCGGATACACCGATCGTGATACCAGCGCGCGTAGAATATTTAAATCCTAAGTCCTTCATGCGGTCAAGCATCTTAGACGTTTCAGTAATCTTAAAGCGTTTGAATACTTCCGCGATAATCTTACCTAGGATTCCTTTCTTAAATGGAACAATTTCCTCATGCTTCTGAATTTCCTCTTTTACGTTAGCAGCCGGATCTAAGAAGTACTTTTCAGGTGTTTCCACTTGAAGGTTCGTCGTAGTCGGTTCGTTAATGTAAGGGAATGACGGAGGCAGGATTTCGTTGAATAACAACTTACCTACTGTAGTCATAAGAAGCTTAGATTGCTGTTCATCTGTGAAAGTTTCTTTATTTAAGCTGGATACTGGTACTGCAATACGAGAATGCAAGTGCACGAATCCATTTTCATAAGCGATGATCGCTTCATTGATGTCTTTAAATACAGACCCTTCACCAATAGCTCCTTCACGTTCAAGAGTTAAGTAATAGTTACCTAAAACCATATCCTGTGACGGTGTTACTACCGGCTTACCATCTTTCGGGTTCAAGATGTTTTGGGCAGCTAGCATTAAGATACGAGCCTCTGCTTGTGCTTCAGCAGATAGAGGAACGTGGACCGCCATTTGGTCACCGTCAAAGTCAGCGTTGTAAGCTGTACATACGAGCGGGTGAAGACGGATTGCACGGCCTTCTACAAGCGTTGGTTCGAATGCTTGGATACCAAGTCTGTGAAGTGTAGGCGCACGGTTTAGTAGAACTGGGTGTTCACGAATAACTTCTTCTAGTACATCCCAAACTTCTGGCTGAACGCGCTCTACTTTGCGTTTTGCACTCTTAATGTTGTGTGCAAGACCTTTTGAAACTAGCTCTTTCATAACAAACGGTTTGAAGAGCTCAAGTGCCATCTCTTTAGGCAGACCACATTGGTACATCTTTAAGTTCGGACCTACTACGATAACCGAACGTCCAGAGTAGTCAACACGTTTACCTAGCAAGTTTTGACGGAAACGTCCTTGTTTCCCTTTCAGCATGTGTGAAAGTGATTTTAACGGACGATTTCCTGGCCCAGTCACCGGACGGCCACGACGACCATTATCGATTAATGCATCGACTGCTTCTTGAAGCATACGTTTTTCATTTTGAACGATAATGTTAGGAGCACCTAGGTCTAATAGACGCTTCAGACGGTTGTTACGGTTGATAACACGACGGTAAAGGTCGTTAAGGTCAGATGTGGCAAAACGTCCACCATCAAGCTGAACCATCGGACGCAATTCCGGCGGAATAACCGGAAGTACTTCTAGAATCATCCAATCAGCATGGTTGCCTGAATGACGGAATGCTTCTAGTACTTCTAAACGCTTAATCGCACGAGTACGGCGTTGACCTTGTGCTGTTTTAAGCTCTTCTTTCAACATCTCAACTTCTTTTTCAGCATCGATGTCTTCTAAAAGACGTTTGATCGCTTCTGCACCCATTTGTGCAGTGAAACCTTTTCCATACTTTTCACGGTATGTGCGGTATTCCTTCTCTGAAAGCAGTTGTTTCTTCTCAAGAGGAGTATCTCCTGTATCAGTAACAACGTATGAAGCAAAGTAGATTACTTCTTCTAATGCTCTTGGAGACATATCCAAAACAAGACCCATACGGCTTGGGATACCTTTGAAGTACCAAATGTGAGATACAGGAGCGGCAAGCTCGATGTGACCCATACGGTCACGTCGAACTTTGGCTCTTGTTACTTCAACACCACAACGGTCACAAACCACGCCTTTATAACGGACGCGCTTATACTTTCCGCAATGACATTCCCAGTCTTTTGTAGGACCGAAAATTCTTTCACAGAACAAGCCGTCTTTTTCGGGCTTAAGTGTACGGTAGTTGATTGTTTCAGGTTTTTTTACTTCCCCTCTTGACCACGACCGGATTTTGTCCGGTGAAGCAAGACCAATTTTCATATATTCAAAATTATTTACGTCTATCAAGGAGCGTACCTCCCTTTTGATATCCTGTTTTAGTCATTCGAAGTGTAAGACTCAAGATTTAGATTTAATTTCTCGCTTGCCTGATCGTCTTCATCATCAAGCTCTCTCATTTCAATTTCCTTGTCATCTCCAGAACAGATCTTAACGTCCATTCCTAGAGATTGAAGTTCTTTGATCAATACTTTAAATGATTCTGGAACACCTGGTTCAGGAACGTTTTCGCCTTTAACGATGGCTTCATACGTTTTCACACGGCCGACAACATCATCGGATTTAACCGTAAGAATTTCCTGTAGTGTGTATGCCGCGCCATATGCTTCAAGCGCCCATACTTCCATCTCACCGAAACGCTGACCTCCAAATTGAGCTTTACCGCCAAGAGGCTGTTGTGTAACAAGTGAGTAAGGTCCAGTTGAACGAGCATGTAGCTTGTCATCTACCATGTGAGCCAGTTTGATCATATACATAACCCCAACTGATACACGGTTATCAAACGCAGCACCTGTACGTCCATCATAAAGTACCGTTTTACCATCGCGAGCCATTCCAGCTTCTTCGATCGTAGACCAAACATCTTCCTCACGCGCTCCATCGAATACCGGTGTAGCAACATGAATACCTAGCTGACGAGCAGCCATTCCAAGGTGAAGCTCCAATACCTGACCGATGTTCATACGGGAAGGTACCCCTAACGGGTTTAACATGATGTCAACTGGTGTTCCATCTGGAAGATAAGGCATATCTTCTTCAGGCATAATTTTAGAAATTACACCTTTGTTTCCGTGACGGCCGGCCATCTTATCTCCTTCATGAATCTTACGTTTTTGCACGATGTATGCACGAACGAGCTGATTCACACCTGGAGGTAGTTCATCGCCATCTTCACGGTTAAACACTTTAACGTCAAGGATGATTCCATCTCCACCGTGAGGTACACGCAATGATGTATCGCGGACTTCACGAGCTTTTTCACCGAAGATCGCATGTAATAGACGTTCTTCAGCTGTTAATTCAGTTACACCTTTAGGCGTTACTTTACCAACTAAGATATCTCCATCTTTAACTTCTGCACCAACACGAATGATTCCGCGTTCGTCCAGGTTGCGTAATGCATCTTCTCCGACGTTTGGAATATCACGAGTGATTTCTTCCGGTCCAAGTTTTGTATCACGCGCTTCTGACTCATATTCTTCAATATGAATCGAAGTATAAACGTCGTCTTTAACGAGACGCTCACTCATGATAACAGCATCCTCGTAGTTGTAACCTTCCCAAGTCATGAAGGCAACAAGAACGTTACGACCTAAAGCAAGTTCACCGACTTCCATTGAAGGGCCATCCGCTAAGATTTCCCCTTTCGTCACGCGGTTACCTGTGCTTACGATCGGACGCTGGTTATAACACGTTCCTTGGTTGGAACGAATAAACTTAAGCATATTGTAAGTGTCAAGGTCGCCTGAAACTTCCTTGCCATCTACTTCTTTAATGCGGCGTACTTGAACTTGTTTTGCTGTAACGCGCTCAACAATTCCTTCGTGCTTACAGATAACTGCAGCTCCAGAGTCTTTTGCAGAAACGTGCTCCATTCCTGTACCAACGATCGGTGATTCAGGAACAAGTAAAGGTACAGCCTGACGTTGCATGTTCGCTCCCATTAGGGCACGGTTGGAGTCATCATTCTCTAAGAACGGAATACATGCTGTCGCAGCGGATACAACCTGTTTCGGCGATACATCCATATAATCGATGCGTTCGCGTTTAACAACAGTGTTATCACCACGGAAACGTGCGATTACGTCTTCGTTCATGAACTCTCCGTTATCACCTAAGATAGAGTTCGCCTGTGCAACTACATATAGATCTTCTTCATCAGCAGTCAAGTAATCAATACGGCTCGTTACACGACCTGTTTCAGGATCAACCCGACGGTATGGTGTTTCGATAAATCCATATTGGTTCACTTTTGCATAAGAAGAAAGTGAGTTGATCAAACCGATGTTCGGACCCTCTGGCGTCTCAATCGGACACATACGACCGTAGTGAGAGTAGTGAACGTCACGAACTTCAAAGCCTGCACGTTCACGTGTAAGACCACCTGGCCCTAGTGCAGATAGACGACGTTTGTGCGTTAATTCTGCTAGCGGGTTCGTTTGATCCATGAACTGTGAAAGCTGAGAGCTTCCGAAGAACTCTTTAATAGATGCGATAACAGGACGGATATTGATCAACGCTTGTGGTGTGATCGCATTTGTGTCTTGGATCGACATACGCTCACGCACAACACGTTCCATTCTAGAAAGTCCGATTCTGAATTGGTTTTGAAGAAGCTCACCAACCGAACGCAGACGACGGTTTCCAAGATGGTCAATATCATCTGTTGTACCTACTTGATGCAATAAGTTGAAGAAGTAGTTGATAGAAGCAATAATGTCAGAAACCGTGATGTTTTTAATTTCTTTATCAACAAGTCCGTTTCCGATAACATTAATGATTCTTTCACCCTCTTGATCATCAGGCGCATAGATTTTGATAGATTGAAGAGCGATATCTTGATCTTCAGCCACTCCTCCTGCTGGTGTTACGGTTTTAAAGCCTACACCACTCTCAAGAGCAGGGATAATCTTATCTAGCGTTCTACGGTCAAGAAGCGTACCTTCTTCGGCGATCACTTCACCAGTTTCAGCATCAACAAGTGTTTCAGCTAGTTTCTGGTTAAAGAGACGATTCTTTATATGAAGCTTTTTATTGATTTTGTAGCGTCCAACGTTAGCTAAGTCATAGCGTTTAGGATCAAAGAACCTAGAATCTAATAAACTTTTTGCATTATCTACTGTTGGAGGCTCTCCTGGACGAAGACGCTCATAGATTTCGAGAAGGGCTTTTTCCGTTCCTTCTGTATTATCCTTATCTAGCGTGTTACGTAGATACTCGTCTTCTCCAAGCAAATCAATGATTTCTTGATCAGACCCAAACCCTAAAGCACGAAGCAATACGGTAATAGGGATTTTTCTTGTGCGGTCAATACGCACATAAACTACGTCCTTAGCATCTGTTTCGAACTCCAGCCAAGCACCGCGGTTTGGAATGACAGTAGCGGTAAAACCTTTTTTACCGTTTTTGTCGATTTTCTCACTATAGTAAACACTTGGTGAACGAACGAGCTGTGATACAATTACACGCTCTGCCCCGTTGATCACAAAGGTTCCCGTATCTGTCATTAACGGGAAATCTCCCATAAATACTTCCTGCTCTTTTACTTCGCCCGTCTCTTTATTGATCAGACGCACTTTCACACGAAGCGGAGCAGCGTAAGTAACATCGCGCTCTTTTGATTCATCTACAGGATACTTCGGCTCACCTAAGTTATAATCAATAAACTCTAAAACGAGGTTCCCTGTAAAATCTTCAATCGGCGAAATGTCTCGGAACATTTCACGTAACCCCTCATCAAGAAACCATTGATAGGAAGCGGTTTGAATTTCAATTAAGTTTGGTAATTCAAGCACTTCGCTAATCCTTGCATAACTTCTTCGTTGGCGGTGGCGTCCAAACTGAACTAGTTGACCTGTCAACTGCTTCACCCCTCAAATCCAGCGTTTTTTTCGTGTATCATATTTCTATCTAACATTCTATTAAGAAGGTTAGAAAACAAAAAGAAAAAGGGTTTCATATTTTTAAAACCGCAGTTTTCCTATTTTGATAAAAGCTATTATATAATTTTGTCCAACTTTTTCGCATTCTATACGTCTAAACATGAGTAAAAAACGTTGATTTATCAACGTTTTTTCGCTTACCACGAAAAATAAGCAGCAAAATGCGAATCCATTGGCATTTTATAATACTAACATACGGGATTTATCAAGTCAAACTTTTATTGCGCGTAAAATATAGTAGCCTTTTTTCTTCGCAACCGTTTCAACTTGGCCGAATAATTGTTCCATTTTATCCATAGCAGATGGCGCACCTTGTTTCTTTTGAATCACTACCCATAACTCGCCACCAACGCAAAGTTTGTGATAAGCTTCTTCAAAAATTTGATGAACGACCGTCTTACCTGCACGAATCGGCGGATTTGTGATAACAGCAGCGAACTCTTCATCCTTCACTTCGGCAAATAAGTAACTTTTATAGATCTTTACATTATCAACCTTGTTCTTATCTGCGTTCAGCTTGGCAAGTTCAATTGCTCTTTCGTTGATATCCACCATTTGAACAACACGATCTTGTTCCGCTCTAGCAAGCGAAAGCCCGATCGGCCCGTAACCGCATCCTACATCTATATAATCACCAGATACTTCTGGAGATACAAAGGACTCTATTAAAACGCGACTGCCAAAATCTACTTCTTTCTTCGAAAAGACACCAGCATCTGTCGTAAAGCGAAACTTTTCGCCGTTTAATGTAAATTCCCATGTTTCTCTTTTGCTTTCTGTACCAGGTGTTTCAGAGTAATAATGGTTCTTCATTGTTTTCAAACTCTCCTTACCTTCTGATAAAGACAGTATTCCCGTTCCAAAATTCTTTAACGGTCTATCTATAAAAAGCTTTTACAATGTCGCCTTTGAAAGTAGTTGATTTCCGTTACAGGTACTCGCTTTCCGCGGGGCAGGCAGTGAACCACATTCGTACGTTTCACTCTTAAGTGTCTCACCCGTCTAGTTGCAGTGGCTAGCCCCCTCGAGGTCAAAAGTTAAACGGTCAAAAAGGCAAAGTGCGCCTTCCTTGCCCATTCACCTTTTGCTTGTCGGGGCTGAACGAGCCACTTCCACTTTTCAGACTGCCCGCCTGTCCTAGCCGAGAGTCTCGCACCTTTCACTTCAATCAACTGTTCAAAGAAGCGACAAAATAAAAGCAGCAAGATTTTAGAATAGTTCATTCTAAAAAGATTAAGCGAAACAAACAAAAAGGTCCGCCATCGGGCGAACCTTTTCTTTTGAATTACTTAACTTCAACAGAAGCTCCAACTTCTTCAAGTTTAGCTTTGATTTCTTCAGCTTCGTCTTTAGATACGCCTTCTTTAACTGGCTTAGGAGCACCGTCAACAAGTTCTTTCGCTTCTTTAAGGCCAAGACCTGTAAGTTCACGAACAACTTTGATAACTTTAATTTTTGAAGCTCCACCGCTTGCAAGAATTACGTCGAATTCAGTTTGTTCAGCAGCAGCGTCTCCACCAGCAGCTCCACCAGCTACAGCTACAGGAGCAGCAGCAGTTACACCAAACTCTTCTTCGATTGCTTTTACTAGGTCGTTAAGCTCTAAAACAGTCATTGTTTTTAAGCTTTCAATGATTTGCTCTTTAGACATTATAATTTCCTCCTTATGGAATGTAAGTTATTGGTTGAAGATAAGACTTATGCGCCTTGTTCTTCTTTTTGTTCTGCAACGGCTTTAGTAGCCAACGCAAAGTTGCGGATAGGTGCTTGAAGCACGCTGAGTACCATAGAAAGAAGACCTTCTCTTGATGGAAGTTCAGCAAGAGCTTTCACTTCTTCTAGAGACGCGATACGTCCTTCGATTACACCAGCTTTGATCTCAAGCGCTTCGTGTTTCTTAGCGAAGTCGTTAAGAATCTTAGCAGGAGCTACAACATCTTCATTTGAAAATGCGATCGCTGTAGGACCAGTTAAGTGTTCTGCTAATTCTTTAAGGTCATTCTCTTCAGCAGCGCGAACTACCATTGAGTTTTTGTAAACTTTAAACTCGATGCCAGCATCACGTAAAGACTTACGAAGTTCAGTAACCTCAGAAACAGTAAGACCACGGTAGTCAACAAGGATTGTTGATTGGCTATTTTTGATTTTCTCAGAAATAGTGGATACTAACTGCTTTTTTGTTTCTAAAATGCTGCTCATTATTACACCTCCTGTAAAATGATTGCATCACCGCAGGTTTTGTCCAAAAACAAAGCCTCCATGTCGAGACATGGAGGCGTGAGTATCTAAAGTCATAAGTAATTAACTAATGAGCTTACGACGCTTCACCTCGGCAGGAAGATTTAAGCCAGTTGGCTCCTGCTGTCTACGGCATTCATCTGATGCGTTTGTGTTTAACAGTATATAATATAACGGGTCAAAACCCGTTTGTCAACTATCGTTTTACAGCAAATGAAGATGGATTAACTTTGATCCCAGGTCCCATTGTAGAAGAAACAGCTACGTTCTTCATGTAAGTTCCCTTTGCAGCTGCAGGCTTAACTTTCAACAATGTTTCGATGATTGTGTTAAGGTTTTCTGCAAGCTTCTCAGCTTCGAAAGATACTTTACCGATTGGAACGTGAACGTTACCAGTCTTGTCGACACGGTATTCTACTTTACCAGCTTTGATTTCGTTAATCGCTTTTTCAACTTCAAATGTAACTGTTCCTGTTTTAGGGTTAGGCATTAATCCTTTAGGCCCTAGAACACGTCCAAGTTTACCAACTTCAGCCATCATGTCCGGAGTAGCAACGATTACGTCGAACTCGAACCAACCTTGTTGGATTTTGTTGATGTAGTCAGAATCGCCAACGTGATCTGCTCCAGCAGCTTCAGCTTCTTTTGCTTTTTCACCTTTTGCGAATACTAATACACGTTGAGTCTTACCAGTTCCGTTTGGAAGCACTACTGCTCCACGAACTTGTTGGTCAGCTTTCTTCGTGTCTACACCTAAACGAACTGCAACTTCTACAGACTCGTCAAATTTTGCAGGAGCAGCTTTTTTAACTAGCTCGATCGCTTCTGCAGCGTCATATGCTTTTGTGCGGTCTACTAATTTAGCCGCTTCTTGGTATTTCTTACCTTTGTTTGCCATTTGTTTTTGTCCTCCTTATGTGGTTTAGCGGATATTCCTCCCACTTATTGCACTTACCATCAAGTGCAATCGAACGCATTGCATGAATAAAGGTTGCGAACCGTTTGACGGGCAGGATATCAATCCATTTACTCGCAACCTAATAGACATCAAACACAGGAATTAGTCTTCGATAACAATTCCCATGCTGCGTGCTGTACCTTCAACCATACGCATTGCAGCTTCAACACTAGCAGCGTTTAGGTCAGGCATTTTTGATTCTGCGATTTCGCGAACTTTATCACGCTTTACAGTCGCAACTTTTTTCTTGTTAGGCTCACCAGAACCTGACTCGATTCCTGCAGCTTTCTTTAAAAGAACAGCAGCCGGAGGAGTTTTAGTGATGAATGTAAATGAACGGTCTTCGAAAACCGTGATTTCTACCGGAATGATTAAACCAGCTTGATCAGCAGTACGAGCGTTGAATTCTTTACAGAATCCCATGATGTTTACCCCAGCTTGTCCTAGTGCAGGTCCAACTGGCGGTGCCGGGTTTGCTTTACCAGCAGGGATTTGCAATTTTACCATCTTAATAACCTTTTTAGCCACGCGACACACCTCCTTAAGTCCGTGATGTGGTATTATGGGCCGAAACCCTCCCACTCAAAAATACGCTTCCCCTCCTAAAAGAGAGGAAGCAGTTGATTAGTAATATCAAACATAAAAAATTCTATCACCTTTTTGAAGTGATTACAAGTCTTTTTCCATTATAACTTGCTAACTTGGGTAAACTCAAGTTCAACTGGTGTTTCACGACCAAACATGTTGACGTGAACTTTCAGCTTCTGTTTTGTCGCGTCGATCTCTTCGATCGTACCAACAAAGTCAGCAAAAGGACCTTCTTTTACTTTTACAGATTCCTTAATTTCGAAATCAACTTCAACGCGCGGAGCTTCCATACCCATACCTTTAAGAATATGATCTACTTCCTCAGGCAAAAGTGCCGTTGGCTTCGAGCCCGCTCCAGCAGAACCGACAAATCCTGTTACCCCAGGTGTGTTACGTACAACGTACCAAGAATCATCTGTCATGATCATTTCCGTTAATACATAACCAGGGAAAACTTTCTTCATGCTTGTTTTTGTCTTACCGTTCTTTGTTTCGGTCTCTTCTTCTACAGGTACAAGTACACGGAAAATCTTATCTGTCATCCCCATAGATTCCAAACGCTTTTCCAAGTTTGCTTTTACTTTGTTTTCATAACCTGAATAGGTATGAACTACGTACCAATTTTTTTCCATACGATGGGACCCGTGTCCTTTCCCTCCTAAAATGGATATACTCTAGCATTCTATCCAAAAGAAGCTATATCTAATCTACCCTAAAATAAGCTCAACTAATTGTGAAATCCCTAGATCCACAACCCAGAAGAACAAAGCCATAATCACTACAGTTGACAGTACAATCCCCGTATAGCGAAATAATTCTTTTCGCGAAGGCCAGCTTACACGCTTCATCTCCTTATTTACATCGGAAAGAAACTTTGCTGGTGATTTTTTTGTCTTTTCTGCAACATCCGCCATCTTCATAAACCCCCATGCCTTTTGATCAATTAACATTTATAAAAAAAGCTTGTTTCGCTTACTTCGTTTCCTGGTGAATGGTATGAGCATTGCAGTAGCTGCAAAACTTTTTAACCTCGACTCGTTCAGGATTGTTTTGCTGGTTCTTCATCGTTGTATAATTTCGTTTTGAGCATTGTTTACAGGCTAAAAAAACTTTTTTTCTCATGCTAAATAAACACCTTTCGTGCGACAAAGCCACTCATCCACGTTACAATGTTACTTTTAAAACCTTAACATAGGGGTATACGCTTGTCAATAAAGGGAAAATGACGTTTTGAGAGCTGATTGTGTTGGATGTGTGAGTGATTGAATATTGTATTAGAGGGTTCGCTTTGTTAGTGAAGGAATCGTGTGGTGCGAGAAGCATTTTAAAGTTGCAGGGCAAGCGGTGACCGAGCAATTAAACAAAAAGACTAAAAAAGGGTTCTCTGAATTAAGAAAATAGGGTGAAAAGCCAGCCGAAAATGATTTAGCAGGCTATTTTGTTCTCAAGACCACAATAATTCTTTTGATTTACTACTCAATTTAGCCGATTGAAGTATACCCACTCCGGTATTTATTATGCTAACCCCTAAAATTTTTGCATTAATCCTAGAAATTATTCTATTAATCCCGCGAGTTTTGGCTATAATTCGGCGAGTTTTCCACATATATCGGCGAGTTGACAAGATTCGACTACCATTACAAGTCTGATACCCCTCATTCATAAACATAATCAACTTGTACATGCACGCACATCAGCATCAGCTCACAGATTCCAAAAAACCAAAAGAAAAAGAGCAGGAACAATCCCCGCTCTTAAGATGATATTTCTCTTAGCTCTAAATAACGCTCTAATTTACGTTTCACTCGCTGAAGCGCGTTGTCGATCGACTTCACGTGTCTGTCGAGATCCACTGAGATTTCCTGGTACGATCTTCCGTCAAGATACAGCATCAGAACTTTGCGTTCCAGGTCACTTAATATTTCTCCCATCTTCACTTCAATATCATCAAATTCTTCTTGATTGATAATCAGTTCTTCTGGATCAGTGACTTTTGTACCGCATATAACATCCATTAGTGTACGGTCGGACTCCTCATCATAGATCGGCTTGTCCAACGACACGTAAGAATTTAACGGAATGTGCTTTTGTCTAGTTGCCGTTTTGATAGCGGTAATCATTTGCCTTGTTATACATAGTTCGGCAAAAGCTTTAAAGGATGACAGCTTGTCCTCTTTAAAATCGCGAATGGCTTTATACAGCCCGATCATGCCTTCTTGAATGATATCTTCACGGTCTGCACCGATCAAAAAGTATGATCTTGCTTTCGCACGAACAAAGTTTTTATATTTGTTGATCAAATATTCAAGTGCTGCGCTGTCCCCCTCATGAACCAGTTCCACAAGGCTTTCATCTTCCATGAGCTCGTAATCGCTTACTGACCGTTCCTTGAGATCTATGTTCACGACAAATCCCCCCACCAGGTTTTTACCGGCAAAATATAGCAATATTATAGCTCATAGTTCACAAAAGCGTCAAGATTCCTTATTTTTGCCCTCTTCTCCATCTTTCAAATATTTCGGCAATTTCGTCTGAAAGAAGGATAGAGGAGGAGGTTTGCTTCCTTTTCCGCTCGCCAACGGACACATGAATATGCTTTTCTATTTCATCCATCTCATTCTTTAATTCTCTCGCAGATTTTCTCAATGCGCCTTTACCAAAAATCTGCCACTGTTCCGTTGAATCTGAAGTTGCGACATAAATTCGCGTATCGATTGATTTCAACTCTCCGACTAGACGTTCGATCCGTTCATCTGCCGTTTCGTTCTCTCTTGTGAAAATGACTTCAACGCGGTGGTTTTTCGTTTTTTTCTCTGTGCCAGGTGTGAGGTGGGCATCAAATACGACGATTACTTGATACCCAGTCGTTCCCTGGTATTCTGCCATATATTCGATCAACAGGTCTCTTGCTTTGGCAAAATCCGATGTTTTCAAGCTCCGTAATTCGGGCCAAGCGCCAATGATGTTGTAGCCATCAACAATCAAATAGTGGCGAGTTTTCATTTTCGGGCT
Organism: Fictibacillus phosphorivorans; assembly: GCF_007673525.1. Lineage (GTDB taxonomy): Bacteria > Bacillota > Bacilli > Bacillales > Fictibacillaceae > Fictibacillus > Fictibacillus phosphorivorans_C. Next base: position 16,036 of record NZ_VDZU01000003.1, on the reverse strand, counting down.
TCTAACGGATTACGGTTACGGTACACTTCATACATCAAGAGACTAGCTGCAACGGATGCATTAAGCGAGGTAACCTTCCCTTTCATCGGAAGCTGAACAAGGAAATCGCACGTTTCTGATACGAGTCTTCCCATCCCTTTACCTTCGCTTCCGATCACAAGACCTAAAGGCATGTCCCACTTCGCTTGTCTATAGTCATCTTTCCCTTTCATGTCAGCGCCGGCAAACCACATACCACGGTCCCTTAACTCTTTCATCGTTTGGACAAGATTCGTTACACGAACAACCGGAATGTACTCGATCGCACCCGTTGAAGCTTTTGCTACTGTAGCGGTCAGTCCTACTGAACGTCTTTTCGGAATGATGATACCATGTGCACCGACTGCATCAGCTGTACGCATGATCGAACCTAGATTATGCGGATCTTCAAGCTCGTCCAATAAAAGAAAGAACGGCTCTTCTCCACGCTCTTCAGCAATTTTAAACAAATCATCGATATCTGCATAAGAGTAGGCTGCAACACCCGCGATTACACCTTGGTGATTGCCTCCTCCGCTTAATGAATCGAGCTTCTGCTTTGGTACATATTGCACAAGGACATTTTGTTTTTTCGCCATTGAGACGATCGTGCTCACAGGTCCTTTTTGAGATCCTTCACCCACGAAAATTTTATTGATATCACGGCCAGAGCGCAGTACTTCCATAACTGGATTTCTTCCGATGATCAGTTCTTGTTCTTTTTGTTCTTTTGTTTCACTCATCTTTTAGACCTCCCCCTTTTTATTATCTGATAACACATATTCCATCATGTTCGTTAATCGTTCATGGTTATTCAACAGATAAAGATAACCGATGATCGCTTCAAAGCTTGTGGCATGCCGATACGTTTGAACATCCGTATTTTTCGGTACCGTTCCCTGGTTCGCATTGCGGCCACGCTTAATCACAGCGACCTCTTCTTCTGTAAAATAGTTCTCTTCAAGCAGCTGAACGACCATGCTTGCTTGCGCTTTTGCTGAAACAAACTTTGTGGCAGATACATGGAGCTTATTCGGTTTCACCTGTCCGTTACGGATTAGGTGTTCACGCACGAACTGCTCCATTACTGCATCTCCCATATAAGCAAGCGTGGTTCCGTTCAGTTGTTTAATATCTGAGTCCGTTATCTTCATTTACTTATCTCTTTTCCACCGAACACCTTGTGCGGTATCTTCCAAAATAATGTTCTGTTCTTTTAACTGATCACGAATTTCGTCAGCGCGAGCAAAGTTCTTTTCTTTACGTGCTTGATTACGTTCTTGAATAAGAGCATCAATCTCTTCGTCTAACAATTCTTCTTCTTTATGAAGAGTAAGTCCGAGCACACCAGCAAGCTCATCGAACAGAGCGATGAACTCTGTAATAACGGCTTTCGAAGTGTTCTTCTCTTGCAAGTATACGTTCGCTTCTCTCGAAAAATCAAAAAGATGAGAGATCGCGTTCGCCGTGTTGAAATCATCATCCATATCCGTGATAAATTTCTCTCTTGTTTCTTTAACAAGCTGAGTCCATTTTTCTGAATCCATGGAAAGGTCTGCCGATACACTCAAGCGGTGTTTCAAGTTTTCATAAGACGTACGGATTCTATTCAATCCTGCCTCTGCCGCTTCTAACAACTCTTGACTGAAGTTGATCGGATTGCGGTAGTGGACGGCCAGCATAAAGAATCGAATAACTTGTGGATCCTGCTGTTGTACAAGATCATGAACAAGAACAAAGTTCCCAAGTGATTTGGACATTTTTTCGTTATCAATATTAATATACCCATTATGCATCCAATACTTAGCCATCGGAGCTTCATTTAATGCTTCCGATTGTGCGATCTCATTCTCATGATGCGGAAAGGCTAGATCTTGACCGCCGCCATGAATGTCGATTGAATCACCTAAGTATTTTTTAGCCATCGCCGAGCATTCGATATGCCACCCTGGGCGACCTTTCCCCCAAGGACTCTCCCAATAGATCTCTCCATCTTTCGCTGCTTTCCATAGCGCAAAATCAAGCGGATCTTCTTTTTTCTCTCCTACTTCAATTCTCGCACCAGATCTTAAGTCGTCGATCGATTGATGAGAAAGTTTACCATAACCGTTGAACGAACGCGTTTTAAAATAAACATCCCCCGCTGCTTCATAAGCAAACCCTTTTTTGATAAGGTTCTCGATAAAATCAATGATCTCTGGCATCGTTTCTGTTACACGCGGGTGCGCATCAGCCTTTTGTACGCCTAGTGCGCAAGTATCCTCATGGTAGGCGTTGATGAATTTCTCAGCGATCGTTGGAACATCGCTTCCCATCTCGTTAGCCGCTTTAATGAGCTTATCATCAACATCCGTAAAATTGGAGATGAATTGCACTTCATAATTTCTGTATTCCAAGTACTTTCTTACCGTATCAAAAACAATAGCCGGTCTTGCGTTACCGATATGGATATAGTTATATACAGTCGGTCCACACACATACATTTTTACTTTTCCTTCTTCTAACGGAACAAAAAGCTCTTTTTGACGTGTCATCGTATTATAGATTTTAATACCCATTTAAACTTCACTCCCTTTTTTCAATGTTTCCAATTCTTCACGCATTCGTTTCATCTCGTTATGCATCTCTCTAAATTTATCAGCTACCGGATCAGGCAAATCGCGATGATCAAGTTCGCATCCTACTTTGATGCCGTCTTTAATCACAACTCTTCCTGGAATCCCAACTACGGTCGCATCAGGCGGAACATGTTGAAGAACAACCGATCCTGCTCCCACTTTTGAATTTTTTCCGATGGTAATGTTCCCTAGAACCTTGGCTCCTGTAGCAACAAGAACGTGATCTTCGAGCGTAGGATGCCTTTTACCTTTTTCTTTTCCCGTACCTCCGAGCGTAACGCCTTGATAGAGCGTTACATCATTACCGATGATACACGTTTCGCCGATCACCACACCCATTCCATGATCGATAAAAAAGCGGCGGCCGATCTGTGCGCCCGGGTGTATTTCGATGCCGGTAAAAAAGCGGCTGATCTGTGAGATCAAGCGGGCTAAAAACAGCCAGTTTCGTTTGAATAACTTATGTGCTAATCTATGGGCCCAAACCGCGTGCAGTCCAGAGTATGTTAAAAATACTTCGAATGAACTTCTAGCCGCTGGGTCTTTCTCAAAAACAACCTGAATGTCTTCTTTCATGGCTGAAAACATGTTCTCCAACCTCCTTGCCTTTTTATAAAAGGGACTTGCCTGTTACGCGTGATGTCTCAGGCATTTTTTATTTTCTTCATCGCAAAATTGATTGGAGTGTAAGGTGCGAGACTCCTGGGGGATCAGCGGGACAGGTGAGACTCTTAACAGCGCTAAGCGCTAAGAGGCTCACCGCACGCCCCCCGGAAAGCGAGTACCTGTAACGGAAATCAACTACTTTCAAGAGCGACGAAGACTACAAATAAAAAACGCCCCTGTGCCAAATATGACACAGAGACGTACGGATAGACGCGGTTCCACTCTGTTTAACAGGCTTATTAAACTCACCTGTTCCCTTAAGCTCCATAACGGGGAGTTGCCGCCCAAACCTACTAAAATTTTCGGCATGGGACTCCGAGGGGCACTTCAGCAAGCATTTTCATGAACCACTTTCAGCCGGTGATGGTTCTCTCTACTATGAAAAGGCGCTAGCCTACTTTCCTCATCTGCGTTTTACACGTTTATTATAAGTTTCTTTTACTATATTATAATCTTTGCAAAATGTGTACTTTTATTACTTTTTAATTTGAGTCAGTACAGCATTTACGCGCTTTGTAATAACATCTTTTCCTAAAAGAGAAACAGCAGCAGGCAGGTCTGGACCATGTTGCTGACCAGTCGTCGCCACACGGATCGGCATGAACAAGTTCTTCCCTTTTTGACCCGTTTCCTTTTGAACAGCTTTCATCATTGCTTTGATGTCTTCCGCTTCAAAAGAATCACTGTTTTCGATCTGAGTTAAGAACGATTCCATAACGGATGGAACACCTTCACCTTGCAATACTTCAAATGCTTCCCCTTCGTACTCGATCTCTTCTTTGAAGAATAGTTCCGTTAAGTCTACGATCTCTGCACCGTAGCTCATTTTTTCCTGATGAAGAGCGACAAGCTTCGTAATCCACTCTTGTTCTTCAGGGCTAGGGTTCATAGACACTCTGCCCGCTTTTACTAGGTGAGGCATACACAACTCAACGATACGAGCTACGTCTTGTTGCTTCATATATTGGTTGTTCAGCCACTCTAACTTTTGCGTATCAAACACGGCAGGTGCTTTGGATAAACGGTTCGGATCAAAAATTTCAATGAACTGTTCTTTGCTGAAGATCTCTTCTTCTCCACCTGGAGACCAGCCTAATAGAGCAATAAAGTTAAACAGCGCTTCTGGCAAGTATCCGAGATCTTTGTATTGCTCGATAAACTGAACGATCGATTCGTCGCGTTTGCTCAGTTTCTTACGATTTTCATTCACGATTAATGTTGTATGACCGAACTTCGGATGCGAAAATCCTAACGCATCATAGATCAATAACTGCTTCGGTGTGTTTGAGATGTGATCATCTCCACGCAGTACGTGAGTGATCGCCATTTCGTGGTCATCGATAACAACCGCATAGTTGTAAGTTGGAATTCCATCTTTTTTCACGATAACAAAGTCACCAAAGCCACTTGATTCAAAAGATACTTCACCTTTAACCATGTCATCAAACGTGATCGTACGGTCTTGCGGAACCTTAAAACGAATGCTCGGACGGCGACCTTCTTCTTCTAGAGCCGCTTTTTCTTCCACTGATAGGTTTAGACAGCGTCCATCATAAACAGGAGTATCCCCTTTAGCCATCTGCTCTTCACGAGACACTTCAAGCTCTTCTTCTGTACAATAACAAGTGTATGCAAGACCTTTTGAAAGTAGTTCATCTGTATACTTCTCGTATAGATCTAAACGTTCCATCTGACGATACGGACCGTAATCTCCTCCGATATCAACACTTTCATCCCAATCCATACCGAGCCATTTTAAGTGATCCAGCTGACTCTCTTCTCCGCCTTGAATGTTACGCTTTTGATCCGTATCTTCAATACGAATAATAAATTTCCCGCCAGTATGGCGTGCATATAGATAATTGAATAGAGCTGCACGTGCATTCCCTATATGTAAGTGTCCCGTTGGACTTGGTGCATAACGCACTCGAACTTCGTTTGCCATCATGTTTCACCTCTAAAAATATTTTTTACTTAACGATGATGCCTTTGAAAGTAGTTGATTTCCGTTCCAGATGCTCGCTTTCCGTGGGGCAGTCGATGAGCCACATTCGTACGTTTCACTCTTAAGTGTCTCACCTAACCGCCTGTCCCACAGGAGTCTCGCATCTTCCACTCCAATCAACTTTATCAGAGAAGATAATGAACGGAATGCTCCCAAAGCAACATTTTTTAAAGTGCCTTTTCTATCAAAACAACCGCTTGAGCTGCGATTCCCTCTTCGCGTCCAGGGAAACCTAGCTTTTCAGTAGTCGTTGCTTTCACGTTGATTCTTTCTACATCAACCCCAAAAATACCGGCGATCACTCCGCGCATCTCTTCAATGTACGGAAGCATCTTTGGCTTTTGAGCAATGATCGTACAATCTATATTACCTAAAGAATAACCTTTTTTCTCAACCAATTTCCAAGAATCGAGCAGCAAACGCTTCGAATCTGCGTCTTTGTAAGCTGGATCTGTATCTGGAAAGTGTTTGCCGATATCTCCTTCACCCGCTGCACCTAGCAATGCATCTGTGATGGCATGCAAAAGAACGTCAGCATCAGAATGCCCTAAAAGTCCCTTCTCATAAGGAATCGTTACACCGCCAATGATTAACGGACGACCCTCACTGAAGGCATGTACATCAAAACCCTGTCCGATGCGCATCATGCTTTTTCCCCCTGTCTCTCTAACAAAATGGCTTGTCCAAATAACAAGTCATCAGACGTAGTTAATTTTATATTATGATAGTCTCCCATTACAATAGCGACTGTTCGTCCAATTCGTTCTACTAGGCTTGCGTCATCCGTTCCAATATAGCCTTCTTCGTCTGCTTTCTTGTGTGCATCCATTACGATAGAAAGACGAAAAGCTTGCGGGGTTTGAACAGCCCACAAGCTGGAACGGTCGATCGTTTCTTCCACTTGATTCTCGATTACCCGCTTAACTGTGTCCTTCACAGGAACAGCTAACACGGCAGAGCCGGTATCTCGTGCCGTGTTAACTAGTTGTAAAATAGAATCGTGTGTGATGAAAGGACGCGCTGCATCATGAATGAGGACGAGATCTGCATCAGTAGGTACGAACTTCAAACCCTCATAAACACTTTGCTGACGCTCTTTTCCGCCTGGAACGATTTTGCGCACTTTTTGATATTGGAACGACTCTACAAAATATTGCATCTGCTGCAATTCCTTTTCACTACCGACCAAGATGACTCCCTCGCAATTTGAATCTTTTTCAAACACATCAAGTGTGTGAGCGAGGACTGGTTTTCCTAAAAGCTCGATCCACTGCTTTGAGATGCCAGCTTTCATTCGTTTACCTTGTCCTGCAGCAGGAATGACTGTCCAATAATTCACGTGCTTCCCCACCGTTCGTTACAATGCTTTTTCTAATAGTTTCTTTTTAGCAAAAATCATTCTGCCCGCTGATGTTTGGAGTACTGAAGTTACGATAACATCAATCGTCTTGCCTACATAATCACGACCATCTTCTACGACGATCATCGTTCCATCGTCCAGATAGCCTACACCTTGACTCTGTTCTTTTCCGTCTTTGATCACTTGTACTACAAGTTCTTCGCCCGGAAGAACAACCGGTTTAACCGCATTGGCTAGGTCATTAATATTCAGTACTGCAACGTTTTGCAGTTCACATACTTTGTTCAAGTTAAAATCATTCGTTACGACGACACCGGTTAGCAACTGAGCGAGTTTTACTAGCTTACTATCCACTTCCGTAACTTCTTCAAAGTCACCTTCATAGATTTCAACTTTCATAGAAAGCTCTTTTTGAATTCGATTTAGAATATCCAGACCTCGGCGTCCTCTGTTACGTTTTAGAACATCTGAAGAATCCGCAATATATTGTAATTCTTCTAATACAAAACGAGGAATAATGAGCGGACCTTCTAAAAAGCCAGTTTGACAGATATCAGCCACTCGACCATCGATAATGACGCTCGTATCTAGGATCTTATACTTACCACTCGGCTTTTCGATCTCTGCTTCTTTTTTACGCTCTTTTCCTTGGCTTTTCAATGAGAACAGCTGAATCAACTCATCTCTCTTTTTAAAACCTACCTGAAAGCCTAAATAACCGAGAAGGAATGTAATAGCGATAGGTAGTATGGAGCTGACCACAACAATATCCATAGAACTTAACGGTGACTGGATTAAAAATGCGACGATCAGTCCGATGATCAGCCCCATCGTTCCAGATAAAAGGTCAGTAGCCGGAGCCTTTACAACTGTTTCCTCAGCCCAGCGGATTAATCCTACTACGTAATCTGACAGCCAAAATGTAGATAAAAAAAGTATAAGTGCACCAATCACTGCCCCGACATATGGGGATGTTACCTGATTCGGAAGATCACCGAAGTTAAGTACACGAATAAGATCTGGTATATATAGATAGCCGAGCATGCCACCTATTACAATGAAAAATAGCTGAACAATTCTTTTTAGCATGCCTGATTCACCTCCCCTAATCATTATTTACAAAATGACCGTATTAAAAACGTGTAAAAGATAGAAAATTCCTTTTTTTTCAGAGGAAGTTTCCACTAGATATGACGATCGACGAAAAGCTGTTCCTGAATGCGTTTTAGACCTTCTTTTACTTTTTTGGCACGGATCTCACCGATACCCTCTACCTCGTCCAATTCATCAATGGACGCGCGCAAAATTTGCGGAAGGTTTTCAAATGCATCTGTCAGATTTTCGATAATAACCGCTGGAAGCCTTGGAATCTTGCCAAGAATACGGTAACCGCGTGGATGAATCGTCTCATCCTGCATATTCATACCGGCTGAGAAGCCTAAAAGTTTCATAATAACGGATTCATCGAACAATTCTTCAGATGATAGTTTGTTCAATTGGCGAAGAATCGCATAAGGATCACTTTCACGATCTTTCATATAGTCCTTGATTAAAAGCAGTGCTTCTTCCTCGATGTTTGAAACAAGCTCCTCCATCTGGATTCGAATTAGCCTTCCTTCAACACCAAGTTCATTAACATATTTAATAATCTCATTTTTTATGCGTAAAACCATCTCAATTCTGTGAATAACTTGTGTAACTTCTTGGAAAGTCACTAATTCTTCAAATTCTAGAGCGCCAAGGTTCGTAACACTTTGGTCGAAAACAACTTTATATTTCTCAAGCGTTTGAATCGCTTGATTCGCTTTCGTCAAGATCACACCGATCTCTTTTAACGAATAACGAATCATCCCCTGATACAAAGTGATTACGTTACGACGTTGAGAAATGGAGATCACAAGGTTACCTGTTTGACGCGCAACACGTTCTGCCGTTCTGTGACGGATCCCCGTTTCTGTTGACGGAATAACCGTATCTGGAATCAGTTGTGTGTTCGCATACAGAATCTTAACAGCATCTTCGTTTAAAATGATCGCACCATCCATCTTAGCAAGTTCATATAGAGATGCTGGTGAGTATTTGCAGTTAATAGAGAAACCTCCATCAACGATTTCTTTTACTTTATCGTTATATCCAACAACGATCAGTCCACCTGTGTTCGCTCGCAGTACGTTGTCAATCCCTTCCCGTAGTGGTGTTCCGGGAGCAACTAGCTGTAGCATTTGGCTTATGATTGCTTCTTTAATCGCATGATCCATAATATACTTTACCCTCCTAACGCTGCTTGTAATGCCTCATAAACGGTCGATACTCCGACGACTTGAATTCCTTTTGGAACCGTCCAGCCACCGATATTTTTATCAGGTATAATAGCTCGCGTAAAACCTAACTTCGCAGCTTCATGTACGCGCTGCTCGATACGGGAAACTCTTCTAACCTCTCCCGTTAATCCTATTTCTCCAATCATAACATCTGTTGGCTTGGTTGGTGAATCGCGAAAGCTTGATGCGATGCTGATCGCAACTGCAAGGTCGATCGCCGGCTCATCCAGACGGACACCGCCCGCAACGTTTAGATAAGCATCCTGGTTCTGAAGCAGCAACCCGACTCTCTTTTCTAAAACGGCCATAAGCAGTGAGACGCGGTTATGATCGATACCAGTAGCCATCCTTCTAGGATTACCAAAGCTTGTTGGCGATATTAGTGCCTGAAGCTCTACTAACATCGGTCGAGTCCCTTCGAGAGAAGCAACTACGGTCGAACCCGCTGCCCCTTTGGAACGTTCTTCTAAAAAGATTTCAGAAGGATTTAATACTTCTTCCAGACCTACTTCTTTCATTTCAAAAACACCGATTTCATTCGTAGAGCCAAAACGGTTCTTAACTGCTCTTAAGATTCGGAAAGTGTGATGCCGTTCACCCTCAAAGTACAATACGGCATCTACCATGTGCTCTAAAAGACGCGGACCCGCGATATTTCCTTCTTTTGTAACATGTCCTACAATAAATACAGCGATACCTTTTGTTTTCGCCATTCGCATCAAATGCGATGTACACTCTCGTACTTGCGATACACTTCCAGGAGCCGAAGTGACTTCAGCTCGATAAACGGTTTGAATCGAATCGATGATCATCACAGAAGGCATCACATCAGACATCGCCTGTTCGATCAGTTCTAAATCTGTTTCTGCCAAAACAAATAAGTCCTTTGCGTCGATCTCTAAACGATCGGCACGCAGCTTCGTCTGTTTCACAGATTCCTCACCAGATATGTATAGAACACGCTCTCCTTTTTTTGCGAGCTGTGCTGATGTTTGCAGCAACAGGGTGGACTTACCTATTCCGGGGTCTCCACCAACTAAAACCATTGAACCTGGAACGATTCCTCCACCTAGTACACGGTTGAACTCCTGATAGTTTGTTGGTATTCGCGGCTCTTGCTCGCTTTTCACATCCGCTATCGACTGAGGTTTCTGCTTTACGTTCTTATCTCCCCCAGAACTTAACCCTCTTATGTTTTTTTCAGGACGAATCGTTTCCTCCACCATCGTGTTCCACGCATGGCAACCGGGACATTTCCCCATCCATTTCGGTGATTCATAACCGCAATCTTGGCAAAGAAAGATTGATTTTACTTTAGCCATCTATAAAAACTCCTCTTCAAAACTTAACACTTTAATATCTATCTATTTCATAACCTTTAGTTTCTAGTTTCAGACGCTTCGAGAAATTGATACTTTTAAAAAACTTCATGGAAAGGTTGATTGGAGTGGAAGGTGTGAGACTCCTCGAAAATTACACTTCAAATTTTCTTCGTGCGATGTGTCGCTGCCGAAGCATTCCTTGTCCTGCGGGACGAGTGGGCAGGAGAGACCCCTAAAGGCGCAAAGCGGCAGGGGGCTCACCGCACGCCCCGCGGAAAGCGAACACCTGTAACGGAAAGCAACCACTCCTAAGAGCAACCATGAGTATGGAAACGCCTTTCTAATTCAAGAAAGTTAAATACTGAAAATATCAAGATTTATTCACTAATATCATAACATAAAACCTAACAACTACTTCCATTTGAGCTCTGCAAAAAAAGGCGAACAGGCAAGATTATTTCGACAAAAACCCGGAGGACATGTCTGTCTTCCGGGTCTTTTGTAGGATATTCTCATATGTGGTAAAAGTTAGACCGTTTGGACGACAAAATCGTTCTCGTCAACATCAATCTTAACGGTCTGCCCTTTGTTGATATTTCCTCTTAGAAGCTCTTCAGATAATCGATCTTCAATCTTACGCTGTAGGGCACGACGCAACGGACGAGCTCCGTAATCTGGATCGTATCCTTCTTCTGTAATCTTTTCGAGCGCAGCTTGTGTTAACTCGATCTCGATACCTTGATCACTTAAACGTTGTTTCAGTGATGCTGCCATCAGGCTAACGATTCTTAGTAAGTGCTCTTTTTCTAGAGAATGGAACACGATGATTTCATCAATACGGTTAAGGAACTCTGGACGGAAAGCACGTTTTAGTTCATCCATCACTTTAGACTTCATGTCATTGTACTTCTGACCTTCGTTATGAACAGCAAATCCTAGAGAACGGTTACGCTTAAGCGTGCTCGCTCCTACGTTTGAAGTCATGATCACAACCGTGTTACGGAAATCAACCGTACGTCCTTTAGAATCAGTTAAACGACCATCTTCTAGCACTTGAAGTAAGATATTGAATACTTCAGGATGCGCTTTTTCAATCTCATCAAGCAAGATAACAGAGTAAGGCTTTCTTCTAACTTTTTCTGTTAACTGGCCGCCTTCTTCGTGTCCAACATAGCCTGGAGGTGATCCAACGAGACGAGATGTTGTATGCTTCTCCATGTACTCGGACATATCGATACGAATAATCGCATCTTCATCGCCAAATAGTGTCTCAGCAACAGCTCTTGCAAGCTCAGTTTTACCAACACCTGTTGGTCCTAAGAAGATGAATGAGCCGATCGGACGCTTCGGATCTTTAAGTCCAGCACGTGCTCTTCGGATAGCCTTAGAGATTGCCGTAACAGCCTCTGATTGACCGATAACGCGATCATGCAGAATCTCTTCCATCTTCAGAAGGCGTTCTGTTTCCTCTTCAGCAAGTTTGGAAACCGGAACTCCCGTCCAAGACGATACTACTTGCGCGATATCTTCTGGTGTTACTTCTGTGTTTTCTTTACCTTGCTTCTCTTTCCAAACATCCTTCGTCTTTTCTAACTCTTCACGAAGGCGTTGCTCAGAATCTCGAAGTGAAGCCGCTTTTTCAAATTCTTGACTCTGAACAGCCGCATCCTTCTCTTTACGAACTTCCTCGAGCTTTTGTTCAAGCTCTTTTAAGTTCGGTGGAGCTGTATATGAACGAAGACGAACTTTTGAAGCCGCTTCATCAATAAGATCAATCGCTTTATCTGGTAAGAAACGATCTGAGATGTAACGATCAGATAACTGAACAGATGCTTCAATCGCTTCATCCGTAATCGTTACACGGTGGTGAGCTTCATAACGATCGCGAAGTCCTTGAAGAATTTGAATACTCTCATCCTTCGTCGGCTCGTTAACTGTGATCGGCTGGAAACGACGCTCAAGCGCTGCATCTTTTTCAATATATTTTCTATACTCATCAAGGGTTGTAGCACCGATACATTGAAGTTCACCGCGAGCAAGAGCTGGCTTTAGAATGTTGGATGCATCAATCGCACCTTCTGCTCCACCTGCACCGATAAGTGTATGAAGTTCGTCGATGAATAGAATGATGTTGCCCGCTTGGCGGATCTCATCCATCACTTTTTTTAGACGGTCTTCAAATTCACCTCTGTACTTCGTTCCAGCTACAACTGTACCCATATCAAGCGTCATTACACGCTTATCACGAAGTGTTTCTGGCACTTCGTTATTGATGATCTGCTGCGCTAAACCTTCAGCGATAGCTGTTTTACCAACACCAGGCTCACCTATCAATACAGGATTGTTCTTCGTACGGCGGCTTAGAACCTCAATAACACGCTGAATTTCTTTCGCACGCCCGATTACTGGGTCTAGTGTACCTTCACGAGCAATCGCTGTTAGATCTCGCGCTAAGCTGTCTAACGTAGGTGTGTTGGCACTAGCAGATGAACCTCTATGACTAGAAGAAGATTCATTGCTTCCTAGTAACTGCAGCACTTGTTGACGGGCTTTGTTAAGGCTGACACCAAGGTTGTTGAGAACACGAGCTGCAACGCCTTCTCCTTCACGGATCAAGCCTAATAGAATGTGTTCCGTTCCCACGTATGAATGTCCGAGTTTACGAGCTTCATCCATGGAAAGTTCGATCACTTTTTTGGCACGAGGCGTATAGTGGATCGTTTGAACAGCTTCCTGACCGCGGCCGATCAATGTTTCCACTTCTTTTTGAATCTTTTCTGGCCCTAGACCAAGAACTTGAAGTGCTTTTGCTGCAATTCCTTCGCCTTCACGGATCAGTCCAAGCAGGATATGTTCAGTTCCCACATTATTATGACCTAAACGAATCGCTTCTTCTTGTGCTAAAGCTAAAACTTTTTGTGCTCTCTCAGTAAAACGACCAAACATCATACTCGTCACGCTCCTTATCGGTTTTCCAATTTTATTCTTTCTCTGATTAAAGTGGCTCTTCTTATGTCACGTTCTTCTGGAGTTAGAACTTCACCTGCATATTGTTGAAGAAAACCTGGTTGTGTAAGTATCATAAGCTCATTGAGGATCGTTTTTGAAATGCCAGGTAAAATTTCTAAATCAATGCCTAGCCGCACATCTGATAAACACTTGGCAGCTTCTTTTGATTGGATGATCCGGCAATTCTCTAATGTTCCCAATGAACGGAATAACTTGTCTTCAAGCTGTAATTTCAATCCATCCTGCAGCTGTTGACGAGCTGCTCGTTCTTGTTGGATGACCTGCATGACGACACCTGCGAGATCTTCCATTATATCCTCTTCCGACTTGCCTAGTGTCATCTGATTTGAAATTTGAAAAATGTTTCCTTGCGCCTCGGTACCTTCCCCGTAGATCCCTCTTACCGCTAACCCTAACTGATTGATCGCTGGAATGATGCGGCTCATCTTTTTTGAGAGTACGAGAGCTGGAAGGTGCATCATGACAGAGGCACGAAGTCCAGTTCCTACATTCGTCGGACAGCTTGTTAAATATCCTCGTCTTTCATCAAACGCATAATCAACGTTCTTTTCGATAAAATCATCGATCTCATTCGCCCGATGAAGCACTTCTTCTAATTGAAACCCTGGTGCTAAACATTGGATGCGTATATGATCTTCTTCGTTCACCATGATGCTGACCGATTCATCTGCATTCATGAGAACTGCACCGTATTTCGCTTGCTCTGCTAAATTGGGACTGATCAAATGTTTCTCAACAAGTACCCGTTTTTGAACAGGTTTTAACTCCTCCATCATCAGCATTTCAAGCTTTTCTGCTTCTTCTTCATTTTCTGAGCTCATACAAGTCGAGATCGCTGAAATGACTTCATGAGCTGATTCTTTATCTGCTGCGATGGGAAATACATATTGATGAATATTTCTTGCAAGTCGGACACGGCTCGATAGAACTATATCCGATTCCGGCCCCTCCCGTTTCATCCAGGGACTGATTGCGTCACTGATAAATCGTTCCAAAGACATCGGTTACGTATCCCTCCCCTGTTGCAAGCGGTGCTCGATCTCTCTGATGACATCCCTTGTTTCAGCAGCTTTTTCAAATTCCTCATTTAATATATACTGCTGCAAAGCTTGCTTTAATTGCTGAAGCTGCTTTTTTTCTTGAATACTGCTTCCTGCACGGAGTGGAATCTTTCCCGCATGCAAAGTGTTACCACCATGAACTCTTTTAAAAATAGGATTTAGTTTCGATTCAAACGCCTTGTAGCAATTATCACACCCAAAGCGACCGATCTTCGCAAACTGATAATAACTCATCCCGCATTTTTCACAGCTTAATGAGGGCGGAATGAAGTTGGATGATGGCGTGTTCGGGACATGTCCATCGCCGTGTAAAAGCCCAGAAAGCAATTGGTGAATGGAAAAAGAATTCGACCCCGGCAAGAATTCTCCTTTTTCTTTGGCACAATGTTCACAAATGTGAAATTCAGTTTTCTCCCCATTTATGATCTTTGTAAAATGCAATGACGCTTCACGTTCATGGCACTCTTCACAATTCATTCTGCTCCCTCCCTTTATATAGAATGAAAAAAAGGGCTATGTGGTTCGATATTTTAACGTTTTTATCATAGCTTTTAATAATTCTGCTCGTAATTCGTCTCGTTCTGGAAGATTAAGTTTTAAAATAGATCTGTCCATCACGCTCAGCATAAGTCTTGCTTCTCGTTCTGAAACGATCGTCTCTTCCATAAGTCTCTTTATTACATTTTCTGCGTTGCCTTGCGATATCCTCTCACCAATCAAGGTGGTTAAGTGATCAATTAAGTGGGCAGAGCTTTCGGTACGGACCTTCATGATCCGAATATATCCTCCTCCACCTCTTTTACTTTCCACTACGAACCCCTTTTCAATCGTAAATCTCGTGTTAATGACGTAGTTTATTTGAGAAGGCACGCATTGAAACCTTTCAGCAATATCTGTCCGCTTAATTTCAATGGACGGATCATTAGAGCTCGAGAGAATTTGCTTTAAGTAATTTTCAATTACATCTGAAATATTCCTCATTTCCCCTCCCCCTTCTGACTTTGACTAACTTTGACTATAGTTATATTATAGCCTGCCTTTTTCCGAAAATGCAAATCTCTATCCACCATTATTGCCTCATGATTACCTTCTTAACCTGTATGATTCTGTCGAAAAGATG
This sequence comes from Fictibacillus phosphorivorans, assembly GCF_007673525.1. Taxonomy (GTDB): domain Bacteria; phylum Bacillota; class Bacilli; order Bacillales; family Fictibacillaceae; genus Fictibacillus; species Fictibacillus phosphorivorans_C. Next base: position 515 of record NZ_VDZU01000003.1, on the reverse strand, counting down.
ATGCTTTTGGAGGAGGATGGATGTACGCGTTAAGATGAGATGAATATTATAAGTGGCTGGTCTGTGGGGCGGTCGGTGTCGAAAATTTGATAAAAAATTTTATCCGTGAAATTATGAAGCTTATCCGTAAATATATGAAGGATTACCGTGAATAAAATCACGATTACCGTGAAATTATGTGGCTTTGGGTTGATGAGGAGATCTTATTTGGGGCTTGGGAGGGAAGATCAGGGCCGTTTGGATGAGTTTTTGGCTTCAAAGAGGGTTGAAGCATCAGCTAGTATTGCTTTTTAATGGATTTTTAGAGCTTTTGCTGAAGAATATCGCGTGTTGGAAGATGGCTGTGGCCATCTTCTTTCTATTTTGAGAGGTGTAGGTGAGTTTCGGGGCTGAAACTGATCTTCAAAACATACGGAGTGGGGTATCTCTGTAGTCTAATTAAGTCTGAATGTACAAAATTAAGTCAAAATGAGAGTAAATTAAGTCGGAACGAACCTCAATTAAGTCGAAAATCA
>NZ_VDZU01000002.1:94174-281730 GCF_007673525.1 Fictibacillus phosphorivorans | reverse complement strand
ACGGAAGTTAAGCTCTTTAGCGCCGATGGTAGTTGGGGGTTTCCCCCTGTTAGAGTAGGACGTTGCTAGGCAAAGAAGGTGGGACGAACTTTATGTTCGTTCCATCTTTTTTTTGTATTAAAAAAACTGCTTTTTCTCTTTACCTTTTTATTAATAAATAGCTAGAAGTATAAACTTTGAAATCATTTGAAAGCTGAAAACAGTGCATTCGGAATATAAATAAAGAGTTTTTATGAAAGAAATAAAGTCTAACTTAACTTGCCTTAACATTTATAAGTCCTCAAATGAATTTATAAGTCTTCAAAAAATTTTATAAGTCTTCACCAAAGTTTATAAGTCCTCAAAAATATTTATAAGTCTTTACCATATTCCCACCCCTAACCCTGAGCTTAAAACCATCCAAAAAGGAAACTTGGCATCTGCCAAGCTTTAATTCAATCTATAAAGTAAGCTCGGCATTACGCCGAGCCTCGTATTCAAACCCAAAAAGGAAACTTTGGCATCCGCCAAACTTCCTACTAAACTTCCCTAAAAACCACAACTGTTTTTGCATCAATTCTCCAGTTTCCAACTTGTCCAAAAAGTGTTATCCTTAACGAAGTATTTTTCACCTTGGGAGGCTTGCCATCATGTTAGATAATGCGTTCGTCATGGTTGGGATCATTTTATTGATCAATATTGTATATGTATCGTTTTTTACGATCAGGATGATCCTGACGTTGAAAGGACAAAGGTACTTGGCTGCCTTTATTAGTGTGTTCGAGGTCATTATCTATGTGGTCGGCCTCGGGCTTGTTCTTGATAACTTGAATGAGATTCAAAACTTAATTGCGTATGCGGTTGGTTATGGAATTGGTGTTTTAGTAGGAATGAAGATTGAAGAAAAGCTTGCACTTGGATATACTACTGTTAACGTAATTACGACAAATCTCGAAGGCGGCTTGCCAAACGAGCTTCGCAACAAAGGGTATGGTGTTACGAACTGGCTTGCAGAAGGTCGTGAAGGACAGCGTTTGATGATGGAGATTTTAACATCACGTAAATCAGAAATGAACCTATATAATACGGTAAAGGATTTAGATCCGAAGGCGTTTATTATTTCACATGAACCTAAAGCGTTTCATGGTGGATTTTGGGTTAAGGGTATCAGGAGGTAACAGATGGAGAAGAAACCTTCTAAAAAGAAGTTTGCTGTTGAAGCAGGAGAAACGATCTCGGATTGTCTGGATCGTATGGCCGATGAGGGCTATACACCGGTAAGACGTATGGAAGAGCCCGTTTTCCATGAAGTGAAACGAAACGGCAGAATGGAACCAGAAGTAAAGGAACAACGAATTGTATTTGAAGGCAAACTCCTTCAATAATGACCAAAACACGAACATTAAATGTGATATACAACTTAATGTTCGATTTTTGTTGACAAAACAAAACAATCATTGCTACAATAAAACCAGAAGAATAAAGCCCTCATATAATTTCGGGGATATGGCCCGTAAGTCTCTACCTGATGACCGTTATTTCATCAGACTATGAGGGAAAGCATCTTTCTGTCTATTTTTATCGGATACGTATGTCCAGTTGGCTGCTTTCTCTCATATTAGGGAGAAGCATACCAACTGGACTTTTTTATATTTTCTGACAATAAGGAGGCTACCATGGCTAAAGTTGGCGTGATCATGGGAAGTGTTTCAGATTGGGAAACAATGAAAGAAGCGTGTGACCTATTAGATGAACTAGAAGTAGCTTACGAGAAGAAGGTGGTTTCGGCACACCGTACACCGGATCTCATGTTTCAATACGCAGAAGAAGCAGAGCATAGAGGGATTGAAGTGATCATTGCTGGAGCAGGCGGAGCAGCTCACTTGCCAGGTATGGTCGCAGCAAAAACGATCCTGCCTGTAATCGGTGTTCCGGTTCAATCCAAAGCGCTTAACGGCATGGATTCACTGTTATCCATCGTTCAGATGCCAAAGGGTGTTCCTGTCGCGACAGTTGCGATCGGGAAGGCTGGTGCAGCAAATGCAGGACTTCTAGCCGCACAGATGGTAGCCGTACATGATGAAGGAGTCAAACAACGTTTAAAACAACGCCGTGCTACAGCACAACAATTGGCGATCGAAAGTAGTGAGCTTCTTGTTTAAGACGATAAAACCACAACAAACACTTGGTATACTTGGCGGAGGGCAGCTTGGCCGCATGATGGCGTTGAGCGCTCGTGAGATGGGATTGAACGTTGTTGTTTTAGAACCAGGTGAGAATTCACCATGCGGGCAAGTTGCAGATTATCAAATTACAACAGCTTATGATGACCGAGAAGGCATCAAGAAGCTTGCAGAACAAAGTGATGTCGTCACGTACGAGTTTGAAAACATAGATGCAGAGAGTGCGAACTGGTTGGAAGAGAACGCAAACTTACCTCAGGGAAGCCGTCTTCTTTCTGTCACTCAGCATCGTTTAAAAGAGAAAGAAACGCTACAAAAAGCAGGGGTTCCTGTAGCTCCCTATCGTCCAGTGACCGATCTTCGTTCACTCCAACGTGCGGTGGAAGAATTGGGTTACCCTTCTGTATTAAAAACGTGCAGAGGCGGTTACGACGGAAAAGGGCAGTTTGTGATCAAGCAAGAAAGTGATCTTGAGATTGCAGCAACACTTTTAGAAAAAGAGACAGATTGTGTGCTGGAAGCTTGGGTTGACTTTGAAAAAGAAATATCCGTAATCATAACGAGAAGTGTGAGCGGTGAGGTTAAATCGTTTCCGATCGCAGAGAATATACACAGAGAGAATATCCTGCATCAAACGATCGCGCCAGCACGCATCACGAACAAAACAGCGGATCAAGCAAAGCTCCTAGCGGGGTCAATCGCAACGGAATTAGAGCTTGTTGGTACGCTTGCCGTAGAGATGTTCGTCGCAAAAGACGGTACGATTTATGTGAACGAACTCGCGCCACGCCCGCATAACTCTGGGCATTACACGATCGAGGCGTGTGAGACTTCACAGTTCGATCAGCATGTACGCGCCGTATGCAACTGGCCGCTTGGCAATACAGAATTAATAAAACCAGCCGTGATGATCAACATATTAGGTGAACATCATGAGACTGTGTTACGCGAGATAGGAAATTTAGGAGAAGCGAAACTTCATCTGTACGGAAAGAAAGAAGCGAAAGCGAAACGAAAGATGGGGCATATCACGGTTTTAGGTGATACGATTGAACAGGCACTAGAAAAAGCAGAAAGAGTGTCCGCACTATTTTTAAGTGATAACAAAACGGAGGTAACACAATGATTGAACGCTATACACGCCCTGAAATGGGAGCGATCTGGACGGACGAAAATAAATATCAAGCGTGGCTTGAGGTAGAGATCTTAGCTTGTGAAGCTTGGGCAGAACTAGGAGATATTCCGAAAGAAGACGTGAAAAAGCTTCGCGAAAACGCGTCTTTTGATATTAACCGAATCCTAGAGATCGAAGAAGAAACACGCCACGATGTTGTTGCGTTTACGCGAGCGGTATCTGAAACACTTGGTGAAGAGCGCAAATGGGTACATTACGGACTAACTTCAACAGATGTAGTAGATACAGCTCTATCGTATCTACTTAAACAAGCAAACGACATTTTAGCGAAAGATCTAGATCGTTTCGTTGAGATTCTTGCTGAAAAAGCAAAAGAACATAAATATACCGTTATGATGGGTCGTACGCACGGAGTGCATGCTGAGCCGACAACGTTCGGATTGAAGCTTGCTCTTTGGTACGAAGAGATGAAACGTAACGTGGAGCGCTTCAAGCAAGCGTCTGATACGGTTCGTTTCGGAAAGATTTCTGGAGCCGTTGGAACGTATGCGAACATCGATCCGTTCGTTGAAAAATATGTGTGTGAAAAGCTTGGACTTGAAGCCGCGCCGATCTCAACGCAAACATTGCAGCGTGACCGTCATGCTCATTACATGTCAACTTTGGCACTTATCGCAACGAGCATCGAGAAGTTCGCAACAGAAGTACGCGGTCTTCAAAAGAGTGAGACGCGTGAAGTAGAAGAGTTCTTTGCAAAAGGTCAAAAAGGATCATCGGCAATGCCGCATAAACGTAATCCGATCGGATCTGAAAACATGACAGGTCTTGCTCGTGTAATCCGCGGTTACATGATGACAGCGTATGAGAACGTATCCCTATGGCATGAGCGTGATATCTCTCATTCATCAGCTGAACGTGTGATCTTACCAGATGCAACAATCGCACTGAACTACATGCTGAACCGTTTTGGCAACATCATCAAGAACTTAACCGTGTTCCCAGAGAACATGAAACGCAACATGGAGCGCACGTACGGTTTGATCTACTCACAGCGCGTCCTTCTTAAATTGATCGACAAAGGAATGGCACGTGAAGAAGCATACGACACAGTGCAGCCAAAAGCGATGCAAGCATGGGAAGAAGGCGTACAGTTCAGAACATTAGTAGAAGCTGAACAAAAAATTACTGAAAAATTAACACCTGAAGAAATCTCTGAATGCTTTGACTACAGTTATCATCTGTCACACGTAGACACAATCTTCGACAGATTAGGGCTTTAAAGGGTTTTATTAAAAGGATCTTTAAAGATTGTTGTTTTAGGAACGCTTCATTGACAAGTTGATTGGAGTGCAAGGTGCGAGACTCCTGCGGGACAGGTGGGCAGGTGAGACACTTATACGTGAAACGTACGAATGTGGCTCACCGCCTGCCCCGCGGAAAGCGAGCGCCTGAAACGGAAATCAACCTCTCTCAACGACAACAATGTCATACTACAAAAGCTTTTAAGAAGTACTTCAACTAAAAAGAGAGTGATCTATTGAACTCTCTTTCTCTTTGCCTTTTTTAAAAGATTGAATATTGGGAATCTTCATATAACGGAGGGGTCAGGATGGAGAAGTTAGAGCAGCTATACGAAGGAAAAGCAAAACGCATCTACCGCACAACAGACGAGAACATCGTCTGGGTCAGCTACAAAGATTCAGCAACAGCGTTCAACGGCGAGAAAAAAGCCGAGATCGCAGGAAAAGGAAGACTGAACAACGAGATCTCATCTATCCTTTTTGAACTTCTCAAAGAGAAGGGAATCGACTCCCACTTCGTAAAACGAGTATCCGAAACCGAACAACTCGTGAAGAAGGTGACCATCATCCCCTTAGAGGTGGTTGTCCGCAACATCGCGGCTGGTTCTTTATCAAAGCGTACGGGAATTCCTGAAGGTCAGATTCTTCCACGCACGATCGTCGAATTTTATTACAAAAACGATGACCTCGGCGATCCGCTTATTACGGAAGAACATATAGACATCATGAACTTGGCAACGCGAGAGCAACTCAGTCAGATTTCAGAACAAGCGATTCAGATCAACGAAGTGCTCACTTCTTATTTTGTTCAAAAGAACGTAAAGCTCGTCGACTTTAAGCTAGAGTTCGGAACAGATGCTAACGGAAACCTTATGCTCGCTGATGAAATTTCTCCTGATACTTGCCGTTTATGGGATGCAGAAACGAACGAGAAACTCGATAAAGATGTATTCCGCCGGGGATTAGGAAGTTTAACAGATGCTTATGAAAAAATACTACAACGTCTAGGAGGCCTATCATGTACAAAGTAAAGGTGTATGTAACATTAAGAGAGAGTGTATTAGATCCACAAGGTAAGGCAGTAATGAGCTCGCTTCACAAAATGGGACAGTCAGAGGTTGAAGATGTACGTATTGGTAAGTATCTGGAGTTAACGCTTCAAAAAGGGAATTACGATCTTGATGAGAAAATCGTGAACATGTGCTCTAAACTTTTATCGAATCCTGTGATCGAAGACTACCGCTACGAGGTGGAGGAGGTTGTCGCACAGTGAAGTTTGCTGTAATCGTTTTTCCAGGATCAAACTGTGACACTGACATGTATCATGCTGTAAAAGATGAGCTCGGCGCTGAAGTTGAGTACGTCTGGCACGATGCAACGAACTTAAATCAATTTGACGGTATCTTATTGCCTGGTGGTTTCTCTTATGGAGATTACCTCCGCTCTGGCGCTCTCGCACAATTCTCGAACGTGATGACAGAAGTGGTTAAAGCAGCACGTGAAGGAAAACCGGTTCTTGGCGTTTGTAACGGATTTCAGATTTTACTAGAAACAGGACTTCTTCCAGGAGCGATGCGCCGCAATGAATCATTGAAATTCATCTGCCAGCCAGAAGAGCTAGTCGTTGAGAACACATCGACGATCTTCACGACTCAGTATGAAAAAGGAGAAGTGATCTCCGTTCCGGTCGCACATGGTGAAGGCAACTATTATTGCGATGAAGAGACGCTGCAACAGCTAAAGGCAAACAATCAGATCGTATTCACATATAAAAACAATCCGAACGGATCAGTTGAAAACATTGCCGGTATCACGAACGAAGAAGGCAACGTGCTTGGAATGATGCCGCATCCGGAACGCGCGGTCGATGAGCTGTTAGGTAGCAAAGATGGTCTTAAATTATTTCAATCTATTGTGAAGAGCTGGAGGGAACGTTATGTCGCTGCAACATGAACCAACAAGTTCACAAATTAAAGAACAAAAATTATACCGTGAGATGGGTTTAAGTGATTCAGAGTTTGAACTCGTAGAAAAGATTATTGGCAGATCTCCTAACTGGACAGAAACAGGACTGTTCTCTGTTATGTGGAGTGAGCACTGTTCTTATAAAAATTCAAAGCCTGTTCTAAGCAAGTTCCCTACAAAAGGTGAGCGCGTCCTTCAAGGTCCTGGTGAAGGTGCTGGAATCGTGGATATCGGTGACGGTCAAGCGGTTGTTTTTAAGATCGAATCTCATAACCATCCTTCAGCGATCGAGCCTTACCAAGGAGCGGCAACAGGTGTTGGTGGAATCATCCGTGACGTTTTCTCGATGGGAGCGCGTCCGATCGCGATGCTGAACTCGCTTCGTTTTGGAGAGTTAGAGTCTCCGCGTGTGAAGTATTTGTTTGAGCAAGTAGTAGCGGGAATTGCAGGCTACGGCAACTGTATCGGAATTCCGACGGTTGGTGGAGAAGTTCAGTTCGATCCATCCTATGAAGGCAATCCGCTTGTTAACGCGATGTGTGTCGGTCTGATCGACCATAAAGACATTAAGAAGGGTCAAGCGAAAGGTGCAGGAAACTCTGTGATGTACGTTGGGGCGAAAACCGGCCGTGACGGTATCCACGGTGCAACATTTGCATCAGAAGAGCTTTCTGAAGCTTCAGAGGAAAAGCGCCCTGCGGTTCAAGTTGGCGATCCTTTTATGGAGAAACTCGTTATGGAAGCGTGCCTAGAGCTTATTCATAACTTTGATGCGCTTGTTGGGATTCAAGATATGGGTGCTGCAGGTCTTACGAGTTCGTCCGCTGAGATGGCAAGTAAAGCAGGCATGGGAATCGAGATGAACCTTGATCTTATTCCACAGCGTGAAACAGGAATGACGGCATACGAGATGATGCTTTCAGAATCTCAAGAGCGCATGTTGTTAGTCGTTGAAAAAGGCCGTGAGCATGAAGTGGAAAAAATCTTTGCAAAATGGGATCTTGATTGCGTAACGGTTGGAACGGTTATCGAAGAACAAGTCCTTCGTCTTACTCACCAAGGTGAGATCGTGGCAGATGTACCAGTAGATGCACTTGCAGAAGATGCTCCGGTTTATCATAAACCATCAAAAGAACCTGCTTATTATGGTGAGTTCCAAGCGCAAGCAGACTACTTCCCAGAGATTACTAGCTTCAAATCTACATTGCTATCTCTTTTAAAGCAGCCGACGATCGCGAGTAAAGAGTGGGTTTATAACCAATATGATTATATGGTACGTACGAACACGGTTGTAGCACCTGGATCGGATGCAGCAGTTGTTCGAATCCGCGGAACGAAAAAAGCGTTAGCGATGACAACAGACTGTAATTCTCGCTATCTCTATCTCGATCCAGAAGTAGGCGGCATGATCGCTGTTGCTGAAGCAGCTCGTAATCTCGTATGTTCAGGAGCACAGCCTCTAGCGGTGACAGATTGCTTGAACTACGGAAATCCTGAAAAGCCAGAGATCTTCTGGCAGTTAGAGAAATCAGCTGACGGTATGAGTGCGGCATGCAACAAGCTCGCAACGCCAGTCATCGGCGGTAACGTATCTCTTTATAACGAAACGAACGGTGTAGCCGTTTACCCGACACCCGTCATCGGTATGGTTGGGCTTATTGAAGACACGAAGCACATCGTGACTCAAAGCTTTAAAGAAGCTGGCGACATCATCTATCTAGTTGGTGAGAGCAAAGCTGAATTTGGCGGAAGTGAGCTTCAGAAGATGAAAGAAGGACGCATTTTTGGTAAAGCGCCTCACATCGATCTAGAAGTGGAAGAAACAAGACAGCGTGAGCTTTTAGCAGCGATTCAAAAAGGCTTGATCCAATCTGCGCATGACGTTGCAGAAGGCGGACTATCTGTTGCACTTGCCGAGTCTGTAATGGACGGAAAAGTAGGAGCGAGCGTAACGTTAACAGATGAGCCGATCGGAAGTCTTTTCGGAGAATCTCAATCCCGTTTCTTAGTCACAGTAAAACCTGAACATCAAGATGAGTTCCAACAGCTTGTAAAAGACGCAAAAATCATAGGTTTTGTACGTTCTGAGAGCGGTCTAGCGATCGATAATGAGCAGGGTGAAGAGTTGTTATCCTGCACGCTCCAGGAGATGCAAGACGCCTGGAAAGGAGCTATTCCATGCTTGCTGACATCAAAGGCTTAAATGAAGAATGTGGTGTGTTTGGGATCTGGGGTCACCCCGATGCTGCACAACTAACATATTACGGGCTACACAGCCTGCAGCACCGCGGACAAGAAGGAGCAGGAATCGTTGTAACAGACGGTGAGCGTTTACGCATTCATAAAGGAAGCGGCTTAGTAAACGATGTGTTTAGCAAAGGTGAACTAGAAGGTTTGATCGGACATGGTGCAATCGGCCATGTCCGGTATTCCACTGCAGGCGGCAATGAGCTTGCGAACGTTCAGCCTTTATTGTTCCGTTCTCAAACGAGCTCTCTGGCTCTTGCGCATAACGGTAATCTCGTAAATGCCAATGCATTAAAGCATCAGCTGGAATCACAAGGAAGCATCTTTCAGACAACATCGGATACAGAAGTCCTTGCTCACCTGATCAAGCGCAGCGGTTATTTTACTCTAAAAGAAAAAGTACAAAACGCATTAACGATGCTAAAAGGCGCGTATGCATTCTTAGTCATGACAGAAAACGAAATGATGGTAGCACTAGATCCGAACGGATTGCGTCCATTATCTCTAGGTATGCTGGGAGATGCGTATGTTGTAGCTTCTGAAACGTGTGCGTTCGACGTAGTTGGTGCCACATACGTGCGTGACGTGCAGCCGGGAGAACTTTTAATCATTAATGAAGATGGACTAACGGTTGATACGTTTTCGACGTCTGTACAACGCTCCATGTGTTCGATGGAATATATTTATTTTTCACGACCAGACAGCAACATTGAAGGAATAAACGTTCATGCGGCTCGTAAAAGTCTCGGAAAAAAGATGTATGAAGAAGCACCGATTGAAGCGGATGTTGTAACTGGTGTGCCTGATTCTAGTATCTCAGCTGCGATCGGTTATGCAGAAGCATCCGGTATTCCTTATGAGATCGGTTTGATTAAAAATCGCTATGTCGGGCGTACGTTCATCCAACCTTCTCAAGAGCTTCGTGAACTAGGTGTGAAGATGAAGCTTTCGCCGGTTCGAGGAATTGTAGAAGGTAAACGTGTCGTGATGGTGGACGATTCAATCGTACGCGGTACGACGAGCCGCCGAATCGTGAAGATGCTGCGTGCTGCGGGCGCTACAGAAGTTCACGTGCGCATTACAGCGCCACCGATCGCGCATCCGTGCTACTACGGCATCGATACGTCAGAACGTGCGGAACTGATCGCATCTAAGCATTCGGTAGATGAGATTCGCGAGATTATTGGTGCTGATTCCTTATCGTTTATTTCCGTAGAAGGATTAATGGAAGGTATCGGACGATCGAATGCCGAGCCGAACTGCGGTCAATGTTTAGCTTGTTTTACAGGACGATATCCAACAGAAATTTATCCAGATACTGTTTTACCATATGAAAAAGAGCTTGTTTAAAGGGGGAGAAGACGATGGCAGAAGCATATAAGCAAGCAGGCGTGAACATCGAAGCAGGATATGAAGCGGTCGATCGTATCAAGAAGCATGCACAGAGAACGAAGCGTCCGGAAGTATTAGCAGGACTTGGTGGATTTGGTGCGATGTTCGATCTATCAGGATTCTCACATAAAGAGCCTGTGCTGATTTCCGGAACAGACGGAGTAGGCACGAAACTGATGCTTGCGTTCATGGCGGATAAGCATGATACGATCGGTGTAGATGCGGTTGCGATGTGTGTGAACGATATCGTAGCGCAAGGCGCTGAGCCGCTTTATTTCCTGGACTATATTGCTTGCGGCACGCTTCACCCTGAGAAGATTGAGCAGATCGTTAGTGGGATCGCGGATGGCTGTGAACAAGCAGGATGTGCGCTCATCGGCGGAGAAACGGCAGAGATGCCTGGCATGTATGACAGTGAAGAGTATGATCTTGCCGGGTTTACGGTTGGAATCGCCGAGAAATCGAAGCTGATCAACGGCGCTGCTATCTCCGAGAACGATGTATTGATCGGACTTGCTTCAAACGGTCTTCATTCCAACGGTTTTTCACTCGTCCGTAAAGTTTTATTAGAAAACGCAGGTCTTGATCTGAACGAACACATTGAAAGTTTATCTAAAACATTAGGTGAAGAGCTGTTAACACCGACTCGCATCTATGTAAAACCGTTGCTTGAAGTGTTCAATCAGTTTGATGTGAACGGTGTTGCTCATATTACAGGCGGCGGATTCATTGAAAACATTCCTCGCATGCTGCCAGAAGGTCTTGCGGCAGAAGTAGATTATGGTTCATGGCCGGTTCCTGCAATTTTTGATCTAATCGAAGAAAAAGGAAACCTGACACGGAAAGAGATGTTCACAACGTTTAACATGGGAATTGGAATGGTGCTCTCGGTTTCAGAAGAAAATATGCTTCCGATCATCCGCCTTTTAGAAGAAACGGGCGAGAAGCCTTACATTATCGGTCGCGTGAAGCAAGGTGAAGGCGTGATCTTTGGCGGAGGAAACATCGAATGAGAAAAATAGCTGTATTTGCTTCTGGAAGCGGAAGTAACTTTCAAGCCATCGTAGACGCGGTTGAAGCAGGCGAGCTTCAAGCGGATATCGAGCTTTTAGTATGTGATAAACCGGGGGCAAAGGTGATCGATCGTGCGCGCCACTTCGGGATTCCAACGTACTCATTCTTGCCTAAAACATTTGCATCAAAAGCTGATTTTGAAAAAGAAATCGTTTCTGAACTTCAATCCTATGGAGTAGAATTTATCGTTCTCGCAGGATATATGAGGCTGGTTGGTGAGGTATTATTAAAAGCGTATGAAGGCTGTATCATCAATATCCACCCGTCGTATCTGCCAGCCTTTCCTGGTAAAGATGCGGTCGGACAAGCTCTAAAAGCGAACGTTGCCGAAACAGGTGTAACGGTTCATTATGTAGACAGTGGCATGGATACAGGTCCGATCATCGAACAAGTAAGAATCCCCGTATTGCCAGGCGATACAGAGGATACCCTGCAGCAGCGCATCCAAAAAGCAGAACACCAATTATACCCAGCCATCATCAACAAACTATTACAAAAAGACACCGTAGGAGGCCTCTTACATTGACGATCAAACGTGCACTTATAAGCGTATCAAATAAAGAAGGATTACTTCACTTTGCAGAAAAACTAGCTCATCACGGCGTAGAGATCATCTCTACAGGCGGAACAAAAAAAGCGTTACAAGACGCAGGAATTCCTGTAATCGGTATTTCTGAAGTGACTGGTTTTCCTGAGATCATGGACGGACGTGTTAAAACGCTACATCCAAAAATTCATGGCGGTTTACTCGCTGTCCGTGATAATGAGACACATCAAACAGCGATGCAAGAAAATGAGATCTCTCCGATCGATCTAGTTGTCGTAAACCTTTATCCGTTCAAAGAGACGATTGCAAAAGAAGGTACAACATTCGCTGATGCGATCGAGAACATCGATATCGGCGGACCGAGTATGCTTCGTTCAGCTGCAAAAAATCACGCCTACGTAACGGTCGTTGTCGATCCGGCAGACTATGAGACAGTAGCGGATGAGCTTGATGGTGCAGGAGCTGTAAGTGAAGAGACGCGCCGAAGACTTGCTGCGAAGACGTTCCGTCATACAGCGGCTTATGATGCGTTGATTGCAGAATATTTAACAGCAGCTGTAGAAGAGGAACACCCGGAATCCTACACGGTAACATATGAAAAGAAACAGGACCTTCGATATGGTGAGAACCCTCATCAAAAAGCCGCGTTTTATTCGACGCCACTGAAGAACACGCTCTCTTTAACAGACGCTGAACAGCTTCACGGAAAAGAGCTTTCGTACAACAACATCAACGACGCAGATGCAGCACTCTCGATCGTAAAAGAGTTCGTTGATCCAGCTGTAGTTGCGGTTAAGCACATGAATCCATGTGGCGTTGGAACAGGCTCAACGATCCTTGAAGCGTACACCCGTGCGTTTGAAGCAGACCCTGTATCAATCTTCGGCGGCATCATCGCTGCTAACACAGAAATAGATGAAGAAACAGCTCAAAAATTGAGTGGGATTTTCCTAGAGATCATCATCGCTCCTTCATTTACAGTGAAAGCGTTAGAGATCCTAACGAAAAAGAAGAACATCCGTTTATTAAAATTAGATTTTACAGAAGGCAAAGGAATCGCCAAAAAAATCACAACCGTTTCTGGCGGAATGTTAGTTCAAGAGGAAGACGTTTTCGGGTTAGATGATGCGAACGTGACGATTCCTACAAAACGCCAGCCGACTGAGCAAGAGTGGAAAGATTTGAAGCTTGCTTGGAAAGTGGTAAAACACGTGAAATCAAATGCGATCGTCTTAGCGAAAGACGAAATGACAGTAGGTGTTGGTGCGGGTCAGATGAACCGCGTTGGCGCAGCGAAAATCGCGATCGAGCAAGCGGGGAAACGTGCACAAGGTTCTGCTCTTGGATCAGATGCGTTCTTCCCAATGGATGACTCCGTAGAAGCAGCGGCACGCGCTGGTGTTACAGCGATCATCCAGCCAGGCGGATCGATTAAGGATGAAGATTCGATCAAAAAAGCAGACGAGCACGGCATCACGATGGTGTTCACAGGCGTAAGACACTTTAAGCACTAATCTTACTCAGGATTACGTGGAAGTGTTGATTTCCGTTCCAGGTGCTCCCTTTCCGGGGGGCGTGCGGTGAGCCTCTTAGCGCTCTGCGCTGTTAAGAGTCTCACCTGTCCCGCTAATCCCCCAGGAGTCTCGCACCTTGCACTCCAATCAACTATTCAATGATGAAAAATACTTAAAATCTTCAAACGCTTTGTTTTTTAGATATAAAAAAATAAATAGAAGCGGTCCATGCGGCCGTTTCTGCCTATTTAAAAAAGGAGGTAGCAACCATGAACGTTCTTGTAATCGGCAAAGGTGGACGTGAACATGCGCTTGTGTGGAAGTTTGCCAACAGCCCGAGCGTCACAAAAGTGTTTGCTGCACCAGGAAACCCAGGCATGGCTCAACAAGCAACATGCGTTTCTATCAAAGAAACCAACATCGATGAGCTTGTTACTTTTGCAAAAACAAACAAAATTGGATTAACATTCGTTGGACCCGAAGTCCCTTTACTAGAAGGCATCGTAGACCGTTTCACAGAAGAAGGCCTTGTTATCTTCGGTCCGTCTAAAGCAGCAGCAGAAATCGAAGGCTCAAAATCATTCGCGAAGGATCTCATGAAGAAGTACGACATACCGACAGCAGCTTCTAAAACGTTTACGAATTATGATGAGGCTCTTGCTTACGTTCGAGAACAAGGAGCACCGATCGTGTTAAAAGCGGACGGACTTGCTGCAGGTAAAGGTGTCATTGTGGCAATGACCTTAGATGAAGCGGAAGAGGGTCTACATGAGCTGATGGTGGACAAACGCTTTGGTTCTGCGAGTGAAACGGTAGTTGTTGAAGAATTCTTGGAAGGGGCAGAATTTTCGTTAATGTCTTTCGTGCATGACGAGATTGTCCTTCCGATGGAAATAGCACAAGATCATAAACGTGCGTATGACGGGGATAAAGGTCCAAACACAGGTGGGATGGGGGCTTACTCACCCGTTCCTCAAATTCCTGACGCTGACATCCAAAAAGCGATAAGAGAAATCGTTCAGCCAACCGTATCTGCGATGAAACAAGAAGGTACTCCTTTTACAGGAATTCTTTATGCAGGCTTAATTCTAACGAAGAATGGTCCAAAAGTGATCGAGTTTAACGCTCGTTTCGGTGACCCAGAAACACAAGTGATTCTGCCTCGACTAGAAAACGATCTGGCTAATTTGCTTTTATCCCTTTTAAACGGCAAAAAGCCGGAACTTCAATGGTCTGAAGAATCCGTACTTGGTGTTGTTCTTGCATCTGATGGTTACCCTGTTTCTTCTTCAGAAGCTCAAGTGATCACGGGGCTAGAAAACATTTCAGGTGACTCTAACGTATTTCACGCGGGTACGAAAAGAGAGGGTGAATCTCTTTTAACAGATGGTGGCCGGGTATTATTGGTAGCCTCTAAAGGACGTTCATTAAGTGAAGCTCAGGAAAACGTGTATAAAGAAATGAAGAAAATCACGTGCGAAGGTTCATTCTATCGCAAAGATATCGGGTTTCGAGCTATTTCGCACGTCTCTTCTTAATAAACACAAACGAGATGGCGATGATTCCGCCGATAAGCAAGATATAAAGAAAAGCCGTATCCATTAAGTATTCGTAACTCATATGGCTTACCTCCTATATTGAAATTGAGGGCTGACGGACATGGTTGATGACATTGTTCGTCAGCCTTCATTTATTGGATTGGGATGAGATGTGGCCGAGTCCGTGTTCGGAGCTGCGGTTGCCATGGGTTTAGGTGGCTGTATGATAGACAACGGTTTCCACCGCCGCAAGAGCTGCATCCCAATAAAGATAACAAAACCTGCTATCACGTACGTGACATAAGGAACAGCGCTTTGTCCGCCATCCGCCACCTCAAACAAACGTCCTCCGATTGAATTTCCAATCGCTTCCCCAATCCCTGTAAAAACGCTGGCTAATCCAAAGAACATGCCAAGAAACCTAGCAGCCGCAAGCTGTGAGATCGACGTATCCAACGTTGGCATGATCAGCATCTCACCAGTAATAAAGATGATTCCGGTAAAAACAAAGAAAAATAAAGTGTTTGCAAAGTATAAACTTCCGAGAGCTGATCCGATACAGATCGCCCCTATACCAACAGAAGTCAAGGGATGAATGTTTCGGATAATATTTTTTGTTATAAGCGTTTGAGCTAATATGACCGTGATGCTGTTGATGGTCCAGATGATGCTGATGTCTTTTCCATTGGACAGGACATTTTCAGCTCGAAGCGGGAGCACGAGTGCAAACTGTACGTAAAGCGCCCAAACAAAGATTGTCGCGATCACAAAAACGAGGAAGGGGATGTTTTTTAACGCTTGTCGATATTCACTCCACTTAACTTCTCGGCAGTTTTCGTCTCCACAGCCTGCAGGCAAGAAGAACCAGCTGATCACGCTTGCTCCTAAATAAATAACAGAAGCGGTTATAAAGATTAGTTTTGAACTTCCTGTAAATAAAGCAAAAACGGTCAATCCAGCAATGGCCATTCCAATATTCGCAAAGATTCCACGCAATGAAAAAGCAGTAGATCTCATTTCTGATTTTACGAGTGATGAAATAAATGCTTTTGTGGACGGTGCATTAAGCCCAAGACCAAGCCCGCTGATCGCAGCAGTTAATAAAACAAGTGAATAGGTTGAAAAATAAGCGAAACCTAATAGCCCGCCAGCCCGTATTAAAGCACCAAGTGCGATGATAAAACGTCTGCCTGTACGGTCAGCGAATACGCCTCCGACTACACTTCCGACTTGCATGAAGATCGAGATAACAGCGAGAGTAAATCCAATCTGTGCCGCTGTTAGTCCGGTTTCCACTTTTAAGAGGATAGGAAGGACAGGCAAGACTAGATACGAGCCAAGATGGGTAATAAAGACAACGACCAATAAACTGAACAGAGGTCTGTTGCCTTTTAGTAAAGAATGAGTGGGCATAGTGCTGCCTCCTTCTTTTTATGAAGGGTTGAACGGCGAACCTTCTTTCGCGATATTACCAAGATCCATGTCGTTCATTTCTTTGCTTTTGTGAAGAAGGTCAGTCACTGGGCAGTAGCGAACGATTCCTTCTGCTACTTTCATCGCAGCCATTAAGATCATAAGAATGTATGACTCTTTGTAAGGCTTTCTTGTCAGCTTTGCTGTATAAACAGAAAGCAGTGTTAGACCTGCAATTATTCGAATCATGCTATTAACTAAACCAATATTTTGTCTCATTATGATACTCCTTTCAATTTTCACCAATTTGCTTGATGAATATGGTATTCTTGAAAAAACGAAATTTTCAGAGAGAAGACAGGTGATCCAACATGAACCAACACATTGCTTTTTGGACAAAAGCGCAAATGCGCAAACAAGTGGCCGTCATTCAAGGTGAATTGGCACCGTCGCTTGTCTTAACAAACGCTACTTACTTAAACACAGCTCTTAAAAAATGGGTAAAAGCAAACATCTGGATCCTTGAAGACCGCATCGTCTATGTAGGCGAAAAGATGCCTGAACATACAACAGGTACGGAAATCGCTGATCTAGAAGGTAAGTTTGTTGTGCCGGGATATATTGAACCTCATTGTCATCCGTTCCAACTTTATAATCCCCAGTCGCTCTCGCGATATGCATTGCAGCGTGGAACGTCCGTATTTTTAGCCGACAACTTTATGCTGCTTTTTGAAATGAACATTTCGAAAGCGCTTTCTTTTATGGAAGACGTGAACGATCTGCCTTCTAATTTCTTTTGGTGGTGCCGTTATGACGCACAAACAGAACTCTTAGAAGAAGAGAATTATTTTTCGGAAAAAAGTGTGAGGCAGCTGCTCGAGAGCCCATATGTCCTACAAGGCGGGGAGTTAACGAGCTGGCCGCGAGTGCTTCATGGTGATGATACGCTATTGCATTGGATGCTGAAGACGAAGAAAGCGGGTAAGAAGATCGAGGGACATCTGCCAGGGGCTTCTGAAAAGACCTTAACTGCGATGACGTTGCTCGGTGTGGACTGTGATCATGAAGCGATGACAGGGACAGAGGTGATGGAACGATTGAATGCTGGTCTGCAAGTGTCGCTTCGTTATTCTTCGATTCGTCCAGATTTGCCGAAATTATTACGTCAGATGAAAGAAGAAGGCATCACGAACTATGAAAGAATCTTTATGACGACTGACGGATCCACACCTGCTTTTTATGAAGAAGGGGTTACCGATAAGATGCTGCAGATCGCGCTTGAAGCAGGGCTTGATCCAGTGGATGCGTATATGATGGTCTCTTATAACGTGGCTAGATATTATGGTCTGGATCACCTCTTCGGTATGGTTGCCGCAGGGCGAGTCGCACATTTAAATATTTTAGATGACGTAACAAATCCTCTGCCTGAATCTGTTTTGGCAAAAGGAAAATGGATGAAGCGTGACGATAAGGATGTTAGTGCCGATCGTGATTTTCAATTTGATTGGGAAGGTCATGGTATCCTAAAAAGAGAGATCACATGGGACCTTCAAGACGAGGATTTTCAGTTTTCTGGTCTCGTTGGTATAGAAATGTACAATAGTGTCATCACACGGCCATATAATGTATCGATCAATCCTTTTTCTGAAGAGATTAACGGAGAATCAGACGAGTGTTTCTTAATGCTGATCGATAAAGAAGGAAAGTGGAGAATCAATACGGTCGTAAAGGGTTTTGCGAAAAATCTGTATGGCTTTGCGAGCTCGTATTCCAATACGGGAGATCTTCTGATCATCGGAAAAAGCAAAAAAGATATGGCTGTGGCGTTCGAACGCTTAAAAGAAGTCGGCGGAGGCATCGTTCTTGCGGAGAGAGGCGAGATTGTCGCTGAGATAAAACTTCCTTTAGCGGGAGGAATGTCGAATCTTAGTATAGAAGAACTAGTGGTAGAAGAGAAAAGATTAACGAACGCATTAAGAGAAAGAGGCTACCAATACGAAGATCCAATCTATTCGCTTTTGTTTTTCTCTTCCACACACTTGCCATACATCCGCATTACGCAAAGAGGCATTTACGATGTTAAAAAGAAAGGGTTACTCTTTCCTTCGATTATGCGTTAATATAGAAAAGGATTGGGCAAAATAATACGATACAAAGGTAGTGAGCCCAATGAAAAAGTGGTACGTCATCTTGATGTCGATCATGATGGTATTAACGCTGTCTGCATGTAAAGACGCAAGAGATAAAGTATTAGAAGAAGGTAAAGTAGATAAAGCTGAAGCGACGGATTCAAAAAAAGAGGAGTTTTCTTCTGTTTATTCACTCACTGGCTTGGGTACGAATGAAGAGGTAGATCATCGCGCAGTTTCGGTCATGGTGAACAACCACCCAAAAGCACGACCGCAATCTGGACTTCATAAAGCTGATATTGTTTACGAAGTATTAGCTGAGGGAGAACTTACTCGCTTTTTGGCGATCTTCCAAAGTGAAATGCCAGAAGTAGTAGGCCCGGTTCGCAGCGCAAGAGATTATTATATCGAGCTCTCACGTGGCTACAATGCTTTATTCGTGGCACACGGATTCAGTCCTGAAGCTAGAGAGATTCTCGATAGCGGAACGATTGATCACCTAAACGGAATGGATTACGATGGTGTTCTTTTCAATCGA
Source organism: Fictibacillus phosphorivorans (assembly GCF_007673525.1). Taxonomy (GTDB): domain Bacteria; phylum Bacillota; class Bacilli; order Bacillales; family Fictibacillaceae; genus Fictibacillus; species Fictibacillus phosphorivorans_C. The sequence continues at coordinate 262,775 of NZ_VDZU01000002.1, read as the reverse complement.
GCTGATTTTAGAAAAGCGCCTCATAACTCTTACATCACTTATGAAAATATTGAAAAAGGGATGGAGAAGATTGGTGCTGAGCAATCAGGTGATCTGGATATGCTTTCATTTTTAACTAGTGAGAGTGCTAAAAATTTAGAAGGTGCACCTGCAAAAGAGGTTAATATCTCTTATCCAGGCGGAGAAACAGTAGAATTCACTTACTCTACTAAGAAGAAGACGTACGCTAGAAGCAGCAACAATGAACCAACGATAGATCGTGAGACCGAAACACCCATTACGGTTAGCAATGTATTCATTGTTGAAGCGGCTCACCGTGTAATCGATGATGCCGGCAGACGAGAGATCAACTTAACGTCAGGCGGAGATGCGATTCTGATTCAGAATGGTGTCGCGCAAAACATTTCGTGGAAAAACGAAAACGGAAGAATCGTTCCGGACGGTGGAGCGTTTGTTCCAGGAAAGACATGGATTAACATTGTACCGAGTGGAATGACTGATTCGGTTAAGATGCAATAAAAAGGAGTGCATGTTTCATGCAAATTGATAAATTACGAGGAAAAGCACTAGATCAGCTTTTTGAATCGGTTTTATCGCTGAAGGATATGGAAGAATGCTATCGATTCTTTGATGACCTTTGTACGATGAACGAGATTCAATCTTTGGCGCAGCGACTTGAAGTAGCGCGCATGCTTCGTGAAGGAAAAACCTATCACAAGATCGAGAGCGAAACGGGAGCAAGTACCGCAACGATCTCTCGTGTAAAACGTTGCTTGAACTTTGGAAACGACGCATACGCGATGGTACTCGACCGCGTTCATGAAGAGGAAGAAGCGAAATAATGAGAAGAAAACCTGCCTGAGGGTGGGTTTTTTGTATTTTGTGTGGGTTGTGTATGTAGTCGGAGTAGTTATTAGGCTGTCGATAGATGTCGAGGATTGTAGACTCGTGGATAAACTGTAAAAACTTTTGGATTCAACGCTAAAACTCGTGGATTGAGCACCCAAACTTGTGGATTAAGAGCAAAAACTTTAGGATTGGAGCTCAGCACGGTAGTTTTACCACTCTGTAAAACACTAAATGGACTAGTATTGTAAGCTTGGCGGCAGCCAAGCACCCTTATAGACTCAAAATATTGACAGAAATCACACTACAATTTATATTTGTATGTACAAACAACATTAACGATGTAAAAGAGGTGCTAAAATGCCCGAAAAGTATCTAGAAAACTGCTTATATTTTACTGTGAACAAGCTTTCTCGCGTTATTTCCAAAATGGCTGAGGAATCTTTTCGACCGACAGGAATTACGCCTACTCATGGCTTTATGATGATGCTCGTGAACAACAAACCAGGAATCTCTCAATCGGAATTGGCGGAAGAACTTCACATGACACCAAGTACGATCACAAGATTCGTGGACAAGCTTGTTGTAAAGGGACTTGCAGAGCGTAAAGTGCAAGGCAAGATGTCGCACATCCATCCGACAAAAGCAGGAACGGAAATTCAAACAGATCTCGAAAAAGCTTGGAAAGATCTTTACCGAACATACTCGGATCTATTAGGAGACGAAGAAGGAAAAGCACTCACAAAAGCAACACATCTAGCAGCAGGGCAGCTCGAATCATAAGAGCTCTCTTCTTTACCGATTAAGTTGTTTGTACAAGCAAATGAAATTTAATATTTTTTCATAAAGGAGATTCATTAATGAAAAGTACATTAGTAATTATCGCACATCCTAATCTAAAAAACTCTACAGTAAATAAAAGATGGGCTGAGGAAATAGAAAAACAGGACCATGTTACCGTTCGAAAACTTTACGATCTGTATCCGGATGGGAAAGTGAACGTTGAGGAAGAACAGCGTATGTTGTTGCAACACGATCGCATCGTGTTACAATTTCCGTTCTACTGGTATAGCTCACCTTCACTTTTAAAAGAATGGCAAGATGGAGTGCTAGCGTTCGGTTGGGCTTATGGTCCTGGAGGCGACGCATTACATGGAAAAGAGCTAGTACTGGCTATTTCAACAGGAGGCCCAGACTTCTCTTACAAAGCGGGTGGTCACAACCACTATACGATTAGTGAACTGCTTCGTCCGTTCCAAGCGACATCTAACTTGATCGGAACGCGTTATATCACGCCGTTCGTCTTCCATAGTGCAATTCGCGCGTCAGAGGAAGCCGTTGAACAAAGCGCGCAGAACTATGTCTCATATGTTTTAAATCCTGAAATTTAATGAAATTCATTCTTCATCAAGCTCATCTGGACTTGGTCGCGGCAGTTTCCGCGTATCCATTCTGCCTGCCTGACAACGCCTTCTGCTTGGAAGCCTAGTCGGCGGGCGAGCTTGATGCTTTTTTCATTTTGAACCGCAGCACGCAGCTCCACACGATTCAGCATCAACGTGTAATAGGCGTACATAAGCATTCCTTTTACAGCGCGTTGTGCGATTCCATGACCTTCGAATCCTGATCCTACCCAATAGCCAAGCATACCTGACTGGTTGTGCCACTTAATATCATATAGAGCAACAGAGCCTGCTACTTGTCCGCGATACCATATAAAAAGAACAACATCTGTTTGTTCTTTCATCTTTTTGTTCACCGTTTTAATAAACTGACGCATCTCACTGCTAGATTGGGTATAATCGACCCAGCTGATCCAAGGTCCAAGATGATGACGTGATTTTTCTAACATTCCATAGATGATGTCTGATTCTTTAATGTCTGCTTGTTTTAGCATGATTTCGTCGTCGATATGCCACATAAGCATAGCTATTCCTCCCAAAAAGCAGTATGAACTTCACAATCTTTCCACATGATGAATCATAGAGTGAGAACCTTATTTTTGTTATAATGCAGAAGTACAGAACTGGCTTGTTAAAATAGCAGGCACGGGTGTTTCTAAACATGAAAGGAAGAACACAATGTTTGATTATCGAAAATGGAAGCATGTGTTTAAGCTAGACCCTGATAAAGAGATCAGTGACAGTAACCTGGAAAAGATCTGTGAGAGCGGAACGGACGCTGTTATCGTTGGGGGATCTAGTGGCGTAACGCTTGATAATACGTTAGACCTTATGTCACGAATACGCAGATATGCGGTTCCTTGTGTGCTTGAAGTATCTAATATCGAATCACTTACACCAGGGTTCGATTTTTACTATATTCCTACCGTTTTAAATGCGAAGGATGCTAATTTCATTACAGGGCTTCATACAGAAGCATTAAAAGAATTTGGCGACATCATGAACTGGGACGAGATTCTTACAGAAGGGTATTGCATCTTAAATCCAGATTGTGCGGCTGCAAAACGTTCGAGTGCCGACAGTGATCTCTCGGGAGATGATGTTGTAGCATATGCCCGCTTGGCCGAAAAAATGTTTAAGCTTCCGATCTTTTATTTGGAATACAGCGGCACATACGGTGATGTCGATATCGTTCGCCAAGTTAAGGGCGTACTTGAAAACACGATCCTCTATTATGGAGGCGGCATTCATTCGGCTGAACAAGCAAAAGAGATGGCAGAGTTTGCGGATACAGTTGTTGTCGGAAACGTTATTTACGACGATGTAAACGCGGCGATTGAAACGGTTGAAGCGGTTAAGAGTAAAAGTTGATAAAATCTCAAGAATAAGTGAGAATAAAAACAAGAATATATGTTCGGGCGGTGAATGAAGAATGAGTATGCATCAAATGATTGAAAAGCTATTATCAGGACTAAATCCTGAGCAGAAAGCGGCAGTAAAACATACAGATGGGCCGTTGTTATTGATGGCTGGTGCGGGAAGCGGTAAGACGAGAGTATTAACTCACCGTATCGCTTATTTAATGATGGAAAAAGAAGTGGCACCATGGAACATCCTTGCGATCACGTTTACAAATAAAGCAGCACGAGAGATGAAGGAAAGGGTCGCAAAGATTACAGGACCTGTAGCAGAAGAGATCTGGATCTCTACGTTCCACTCCATGTGCGTACGCATTTTGCGTCGTGATATCGATCGAATCGGAATTAACCGTAACTTTACGATCTTAGATGCGACAGATCAATTGTCTGTTGTAAAAGCGGTATTGAAAGATTTGAACTATGATCCGAAAAAATACGAACCTCGTGGAATTTTAAGCGCGATCTCGTCTTTGAAGAACGAACTAAAAACAGCAGCCGATTTTGCGAAGGTGGCGAACGGGCACTTTGAAGGTGTTGTTCAGGAAGTTTATGAAGGCTATGAAAAGCGACTGCGTAAGAACCAGGCGTTAGATTTTGATGATCTGATCATGACGACGATCCAGCTTTTCGCAAAAGTACCTGAAGTGCTCGAGTTCTATCAACGCAAGTTTCAATATATTCATGTTGATGAGTATCAAGATACAAACAGAGCGCAATATATGCTCGTGAAGATGCTGGCGGATCGTTTCCGTAACCTTTGTGTTGTAGGGGACTCGGATCAGTCGATCTATGGCTGGCGTGGCGCGGACATCGCGAACATTCTATCGTTTGAAAAAGACTATAACGATGCTGAAGTTATCCTATTAGAGCAAAACTATCGTTCTACGAAAAAGATTCTTCAAGCAGCTAATAAAGTGATTGAAAACAACATGAACCGTAAGCCAAAGAATCTTTGGACAGATAATACGGATGGCGCAAGCATCACGTACTACCAAGGCGATGATGAGCAAGGTGAGAGCTATTACGTAACAGGTAAGATTCGTGAAGCTGTATCATCAGGTAAACGTTCGTATAATGACATCGCGATCCTGTATCGTACGAATGCTCAATCACGTGTTATTGAGGAAGTTTTGATCAAATCAAACATTCCGTACAATATCGTCGGCGGCACAAAGTTCTATGACAGAAAAGAGATCAAGGACATTTTAGCGTATCTTCGTCTTATTTCGAATCCGGATGATGATATCTCGCTTCAGCGTATCGTAAATGTACCGAAACGCGGAATTGGTGCGTCTTCTATGGATAAAGTGGCACAGTATGCGGCAAACAATGATCTTTCCATGTATCAAGCGCTTCAAGAAGTGGAACAGATCGGTCTTAGCGCGCGTGCAACGAACGCTTTAAGAGAGTTCTCCGAGTTTGTTACGAACTGGACGCGTCAGCAGGAATTTCTTTCTGTGACTGAACTAACAGAAGAAGTGCTTAGCAAGACGGGCTATCGTGATGCGCTAAAAGCTGAGAAAACGATCGAAGCACAAAGCCGTTTAGAGAATATCGACGAGTTTATTTCTGTTACGCAAGACTTTGAAAAGAAACAAGATGATAAATCATTGATCGCGTTCTTAACTGATCTTGCACTTGTTGCAGATATTGATAAGCTCGACGAAGATGCAGCAGATGATAAGCCGAAAGAATCTGTCGTACTGATGACCCTTCACTCTGCAAAAGGTCTGGAGTTTCCGATGGTCTTCTTGATGGGTCTAGAAGAAGGGGTATTCCCGCATAGCCGTGCTCTTTTTGAAGAGAATGAGATGGAAGAAGAACGTCGTCTTGCATATGTTGGGATCACACGTGCAGAAGAAGAATTATTCTTAACAAATGCTAGAATGCGTACCCTTTATGGACGTACGACGACAAATCCGGAATCTCGTTTTATCGCTGAGATTCCAGAAGATCTTATCGAAACCGAAGTTAAAGAGAAACCATCTGTGCCGTGGGGAGCGAGTGCTCGCTCGGGTGGAGGAGCTACGCCATCGTTCATGGCACCGAAAAAGAAAATGGTTACACCTGTCTATCAATCTTCTGGTGGGGAGAAACTGGAATGGAGAGTAGGCGACAAAGTCAAACACCGTAAATGGGAAACAGGAACCGTTGTAAGCATGCGTGGTTCAGGAGATTCAATGGAACTCGACATCGCGTTTCCGCAGCCTGTAGGTGTGAAAAGACTGCTTGCTAAATTTGCCCCGATTGAAAAAGCGTAAGAAAAGAAGGAGTGGAACGGGTTGAACGAAGAACAAGCCAAGGAACGCATCCTGGAACTCCGGGAAATGCTAGAAAAATATAATTATGAATATCACGTACTAGACAAGCCGTCTGTACCTGATGCTGAATATGATCAGCTTATGAAAGAGCTGATCGAACTTGAAAACAATCATCCAGAACTTCATGACGAGCACTCGCCTACCTCACGTGTAGGCGGTGCTGTTTTGGACTTTTTTGAAAAAGTGGAACATACCGTACCGATGCTAAGTCTCGGCAATGCCTTCAATGATCAAGATCTGCGAGATTTTGACCGCCGTGTGAGAGATGGGGTAGGTTCGAACGTATCATATGTTGCCGAACTCAAGATTGACGGTCTAGCCGTATCCCTCACGTATCAAGATGGTCGTTTCGTTCGTGGAGCTACACGCGGAGACGGCACAATTGGTGAGGATATAACGAATAATTTAAAAACGATACGTTCTATTCCATTTAAGTTAAAAGAAGATGTGATGCTCGAAGTACGAGGCGAGGCGTTCATGCCGAAAAAATCTTTCCAAAAGCTGAACGCACATCGAGAAGAAGAAGGACAAGAGCTGTTTGCAAATCCACGGAATGCAGCAGCGGGTTCTTTACGTCAGCTCGATCCAAAGATCGCGGCGAGCCGTAACCTTGATATATTTCTTTATGGTGTAGGAAAGCTTGAAGGTCATTCGGTCGATTCGCATGACGAAAGCTTAACGTACTTAAACCACTTAGGTTTTAAAACGAATCCAGAGTGGAAGAAGTGCGCGAACATCGAAGAAGTGATTGAATATGTGAACAGCTGGCAGGAGAAGCGACCAGACCTTCCATATGAGATCGATGGGATCGTAATCAAGGTGAACTCTCTGTATCAGCAAGAGGAACTAGGATTTACTGCGAAGAACCCGCGTTGGGCGATTGCGTACAAGTTCCCTGCTGAAGAAGTAGTAACAAAACTAGAAGGCATCGAGTTGAACGTAGGACGTACGGGTGTTGTCACTCCCACTGCGCTGCTGCAGCCTGTTTTAGTCGCGGGAACGACGGTAAAGCGTGCTTCGTTACATAATGAAGACTTGATCCGCGAAAAAGACATCAAGCTCGGCGATTATGTTGTGGTAAAAAAAGCCGGTGACATCATTCCAGAAGTCGTGAATGTGATTACGGAGCGCCGAACTGGTGATGAGATCGATTTTAATATGCCGACCGAATGCCCAGAGTGCGACAGCAAGCTAGAGCGTTTAGAAGGAGAAGTAGCACTGCGCTGTTTGAATCCGCAATGCCCGGCACAGATTCGAGAAGGGTTCATCCACTTTGTATCTCGAAACGCCATGAACATTGATGGACTTGGTGAAAAAGTAGTCGCACAGTTATTTAAAGAAAAATTAATTCAAAACTTTGCCGATTTGTTTAAGCTAGAGCGTGAGAAACTGTTAGAATTAGAGCGTATGGGTGAGAAGTCGGTAGATAATTTGCTTGCAGCGATCGAAAAGTCGAAAGAAAATTCTTTAGAGCGTCTTCTGTTTGGGCTTGGCATTCGCCATGTCGGAGCGAAAGCGGCAAAAACGATCGCACAGCGTTTTGAATCGATGGATGGTTTGATGAGTGCTTCTAAAGACGAGTTATTAGCTGTTGAAGAGATTGGTGAAAAGATGGCAGACTCGATTCTTCTTTATTTTTCAAAGCCAGAAGTGCACGAGCTTGTCGCTGAGCTGAAGACTCTTGGCATGAACATGGAATACAAAGGTCCGAAGCTTGTAAAAGTTGAAGATCTGGATACGCCGTTTGCAGGAAAAACGGTAGTGTTAACAGGAAAACTATCCATTCTAACTCGTAATGATGCAAAAGAAAAATTGGAGCGCTTAGGAGCGAAAGTGACTGGAAGCGTGAGTAAGAATACAGATATGCTGATCGCAGGAGAAGATGCCGGATCTAAGCTTGATAAAGCGAAGACCCTTGGTATTGAGGTTTGGGATGAGCAGAAATTGGTGGACGAGCTTAACAAATAAGATTGGCGAGAGCTAACCAACAATACTAGAGGAGTGTCCGTGATGATGAAACGGGTTGGGCTCCTTTTCTTAAGTACTTTACTGCTTTTGACCGGCTGCTGGGGTGGCGACGAGCTGGAAAAAGAAGAAAAGATCGTGCAAGAAAAGGGCAAAAAAGATGAGAAAGCGATTATAACAGGGGAGATTAACACTGGTGAAAAGTACTACCGAAGTATTTTTCCGTTCGAACCAGGTGGTGCCCGTGGTGTAATCCGTTATGGCGTTGATAACCGGCTTGATATCAACGAGTTCGAGATGGGCTTAATGCGCATCGCTCAAGACACATTCAGTACCGACAAGTACTTTTTCCAAGAAGGACAGATCTTAAATGAGCCAACGGTTACGAACTGGCTGAAAAGAGCAGATGAAGAACCAGGAAAAAGCAAGAGCAAGCTTGATCAAACAGGATTGAACCCTAAGCTCGGTGCAAAAGTAGACGAAGGTGATCCCGAATACAAAAATAAGATGCTAGAAGCAAACAAGAACAACCCTAAGTATCTTTCTTATGTATTAGAACATAACTATCTTGTTCAAAGCGGTGATGGGAAAGTAAAGCTTGGCGGTGTGGTAGTCGGGTTATCCTTTAACTCCACGTACTATTATGACGTTAACCAACAAGGCTTGATCTACCCTGGTGAAGTTAAGCTTGAGCGTGAAAAAGTGAAACAAGAAGCACAGAAAATAGCTGGACAAGTGGCAAGCCGTTTGCGCACAGATTCAAAGCTTAAAGATGTGCCGATCGTATTTGCTCTTTATCAAGAAGAAGAACGTGATTCTGTAACACCAGGAAACTTCTTCGCTTCAGGCGTTGTGAAAAAAGGAAGCAACTCAGTAAGTTCATGGGAAGACGTAGATGAAGATTATGTGCTGTTCCCATCTGACGCAGCATCAAAAAAGAAGAGAAGTGACTACGAAAAGTTCACGACTTTTAAATCAAAGGTACAGGAATATTTCCCTAACTATATCGGCGTAATCGGGAAAGGGTACTATAAAGACGGTAACCTTGAGCGATTAACGATTGAGATTCCGGTTCAGTTCCGCGGTAAAGCAGAAATCATCTCCTTTACCCAGTTCGTAGCAACATCCGCACTAGGAGAGTTGCCGAATGTGCCAGTAGAAGTATACATCGGTTCAGCCGTTGATCAGCCAGAGGCGCTTATCGTGAAAGATGAAACAACACAGGAAGAACCGTTCGTGCATATTTATCGTAAATAAGGATGTTTTGAAAGCCCACTACTGTTATGGTTAGTGGGTTTTTGTTGTGCAAGGTGAGAAGTACCTGGGGATGCAGTCCGCACTACGGTTGGCGATTTTACGGTACGTGTTTTTATGTTTGTTACACGTTCACCGCTAAGTTGGCTGTTTCAACCTTAAAATGCTTCGTTTTCACCTGAAAAGTGGTTGTGAGGACTGCTAACACGCATTTGACCACCTGAAATTGCACCGGGACCACCTGAAGACAGCTCTGTGCAATACAAAACGGAACTATATTGAACAAAAGTGAACCACTTTCAAAGACTCTCTTGGAAAAATATGCTTAACAGCGGCTAAAACTCATATTTATTCGTTTCACTCTTAAATCTTCTAAAAAAATCACGTAAAACTTTACTATTCATTCACTACAAAGAAAAAAGATACAAAAATGCACGATATCCCTTGAAAATAAAGAATTCTGACTATTATCAGTTTGTTTGAACAAACCGTTATGTTCATGTAGAATGAACGTGGGAAACCGAATAATGAAAACGCTTTAATAGGAGGGGAATTTATTATGACACGTGAATACCGTCATGAACCATTTATGGATTTTTCAGTTCCTGCAAACAAGGAAGCTTACGAAGCAGGGTTAAAGGTAATTAACTCAAAGCTTGGTACAGAGTTTCCGCTTGTTATCGGCAGTGAAAAGATCACGACAGACGAAAAAATTGTTTCTATAAATCCAGCTAACAAAGAAGAAGTGATTGGATCTGTTTCCAAAGCGACTCAAGATCACGCTGAACAAGCGATGCAAGCTGCATTAACAGCATTTGAATCTTGGAAAAAGTGGGATCCTGAACACCGAGCGAACATCTTGTTCCGTGCAGCAGCGATCATCCGCCGCCGTAAATATGAATTCTCCGCTATGCTTACAAAAGAAGCAGGTAAGCCATGGAAAGAAGCTGACGCTGATACAGCTGAAGCAATCGACTTTTTAGAATACTATGCACGCCAAGCGATCAAGCTTAAAGCTGGACAACCAGTTGTAAGCCGTGAAGGCGAAATTAATAAATTTAGCTATATTCCACTTGGAGTAGGTATCGTTATCTCTCCATTCAACTTCCCGTTTGCGATCATGGCAGGTACTGCAGCAGCGGCGTTCGTTACAGGTAACACAGTATTGTTGAAACCTGCGAACTCAACGCCAATTATTGCAGCAATGTTCGTTCAAGTGATGGAAGAAGCAGGACTTCCTGCAGGCGTTCTTAACTTCGTTCCTGGTAGCGGTGCGGAGATCGGTGACTACCTAGTAGATCACCCGAAAACTCGCTTCGTATCATTCACAGGTTCGCGTGAGGTTGGTTGCCGTATTTATGAGCGCGCAGCAAAAGTACACCCTGGCCAAATCTGGCTAAAGCGTGTAATCGCTGAAATGGGCGGAAAAGACACAGTTGTTGTTGACCGTGATGCTGATCTTGAATTAGCAGCTAGCTCAATCGTTTACTCTGCGTTCGGATTCTCTGGACAAAAATGTTCTGCTGGATCTCGTGCGGTTATCCACCAAGACGTTTACGACGAAGTTTTAGAAAAAGCAGTAGCTCTTACTAAAACTTTAACGATGGGTAATCCAGAAGAAGTTGGCACATACATGGGGCCAGTAATTGACCAAGCTTCTTTCAACAAAATCATGAAATACATCGAAATCGGAAAAGAAGAAGGCCGTCTGATGACTGGTGGAGAAGGCGACGACTCTAAAGGATACTTCATCCAGCCTACAATCTTTGCTGATGTAGATGAAAAAGCTCGCTTGATGCAAGAAGAAATCTTCGGACCAGTTGTAGCAGTATGTAAAGCACGTGACTTCGATCACATGATGGAAATTGCAAACAACACGGAGTACGGTCTAACAGGTGCACTTCTTTCTAACAACCGTGAGCACATCGAGCGCGCACGTGAAGAGTTCCACGTAGGTAACTTCTACATCAACCGTGGATGTACAGGTGCAATCGTTGGATACCAGCCGTTCGGCGGATTCAACATGTCTGGAACTGACTCAAAAGCGGGTGGCCCAGACTACCTAACACTTCACATGCAAGCAAAAACAACTTCAGAAACACTTTAATTATTAAAAACTGTGCCCTTTCTCGCCTGAGAAAGGGTTTTTTTCTGTGGTAATTTTCATTTATAAGTCTTCATCAGAATTTATAAGTCTTGAAAAAATTTTATAAGTCTTCAAATTTTTTTATAAGTCCTCAAAAAGGTTTATAAGTCTTCACACAATCTTGCAAACAAAAAAATGGATTGTACACGCGGCTTCAGGAGAAGTTAATCGTATAACGATATGGAAGCAGGTGTGAAGATGTCAAAAGATAAAAAGCAACAGAAGAGTGTTCCTGAAGTCGATCTGGATGAAACGCTGCCTCACCAGATCAGTTCTCCTGATTTTAAAGGTACAGGGATGAAGATGGAAGCACCGTTTATAAACGAGCATGGTGTCGTGATCGGAGATAGTTTTTACGATTCAAAGAATTCGCCACTGAACAACTGGAGCACAGACACAGATCCAGAAGTGATGGCAGGAGAAGAGTGGGTGCATCCGACGAACGATATCGGCTGGAACACAAATATAAACCGCGACCTGATCGAAAAGAAAGCACCGCCGAAAGAGGGTATGCTTCGCCATCCAACGAAAGACTCGAGCTACGGAAAAGATTAAGACATCTGGTTTTCCTCACCGGATGTTTTTCTTTTATGCTTAGAGCTGACTATAGTAAGATGAGAGTAAAGATGAGGGAGGTAACAAACATGGCATATTTCGCAGCAATTTTACATATGGAAAAACCAGAGCTCAATCAAGAGTTCCGTCAGGCTCACCTAGATTACCTAGCAGAGCTTGTGGCACAAGATAAAGTTCATCTGAAAGGACCATTCTTAGACGGAGCAGGCGGTATGGTCGTTTATAAAGCTGAATCATTAGATGAAGCGAAACAATTAGCAGAAGAAGATCCTTACGTAAAAGAAGGCGTGCGCCGTTTAGAGCTTCATGAGTGGGGAATCTAAAGCATTTAGTATCAATGACGGAAGAATCTATGTAAAAGTAGATTCTTTTTTCTATTTTGAGGGCTATTTATGTGGTGTAAGTGAGGGCTTCAGGTGATAGCGGTCCAACTTCAGGTGGTCACACGCTTCACAGCGGTGTTCACAACTCATATACCGGTGGAAACACAGTTATTACAGGTGAAAACAACCCATTTACAGGTGAACGCGTAATAAATATAAAAACACGTACCGTAAAACGGGCTCACATCCCGCAAAAAAACCCACAATCCCGCGGAAACCCCACAAAAATAACTCAATTTCGTGAATGTTCCGTCCTCAAGTTGCTTATACAGCAAGCTTTTTGTTATCATCAGAATAATACTTTTCGTATAGAAAGTCTTGGAGGTGGCATGCTTGTCTCGAATTTCGAAAGATCAAGTGAAGCACGTGGCGCATTTAGCCAGGTTAGCGGTTACGGAGGAAGAAGCCGAATTGCTGACTGAACAATTAGATAAGATCATCGGGTTTGCTGAAGAACTGAACGAACTCGATACAGATAACGTGGAGCCGACTACACACGTTCTGGAACTGAAGAATATCCTTCGCAAAGACGAAGTGAGAAATTCTGTATCAGTTGATGAGGCGATGAAAAATGCGCCTTCAGAAAGAGATGGCCAGTTTAAAGTTCCGAACATTTTGGAGTAGGAGGAAAGACCACGTATGTCGATTTTAGATAAAAAGATCTCAGAACTTCATCAGTTATTACATACAAAAGAATTGAGTGTAACTGACATTGTGGATGCGACGTTTGACCGCATTCATCAAGTAGATGGTAAAGTAAAGGCGTTTTTAACCCTTAATGAAGAATATAGCCGCATTAAGGCTAAACAATTAGATGAGAAGCTCGTTTCCGGTGCTGACAGAGGACTGCTCTTTGGTATGCCGATCGGAATAAAGGATAACATCGTAACTAAAGGGATCCGTACAACTTGTGCGTCTCGCATTTTAGAAAACTTTGAACCGATCTATGATGCGACCGTTGTGGAACGCTTGAATCAAGCGGACACAATCACGATCGGAAAATTGAACATGGATGAATTTGCGATGGGCTCATCAAACGAGAACTCCGGATTCCACCCAACAAACAACCCATGGGACCTTTCTTGTGTACCAGGAGGTTCATCCGGTGCATCTGCGGCATCCGTATCAGCGGGAGAAGTTCTTTTCTCACTAGGCTCTGATACAGGTGGCTCGATCCGTCAGCCTGCTGCGTTCTGTGGGGTTGTTGGATTAAAGCCGACGTACGGACTGGTTTCTCGTTACGGCTTAGTCGCGTTCGCGTCTTCACTGGATCAAATCGGTCCTGTAACGCGTAACGTTGAAGACAATGCATACCTACTGCAAGCCATTGCAGGAAACGACCCGATGGATTCTACTTCTGCAAAAGTGGACATCCCAGATTACTTGGCTTCTTTTACTGGTGATGTAAAAGGACTTAAGATTGCGGTTCCAAAAGAATACCTAGGTGAAGGTGTAGAACCTGGCGTAAAAGAGCGCGTGATGGAAGCTCTAAAAATACTTGAAGGACTTGGAGCAACATGGGAGGAAGTGTCTCTGCCGCACTCTCGTTATGCCCTTGCAACATACTACTTGCTGTCATCATCTGAAGCATCTGCTAACCTTTCACGCTTTGATGGCGTTCGTTACGGACTGCGTTCAGATAACAGCGAGAACTTGATCGAGATGTACAAGCAGTCTAGAAGCGAAGGGTTTGGTGAGGAAGTAAAACGCCGCATCATGCTTGGAACGTTCGCGTTAAGCTCTGGATACTATGATGCTTATTATAAAAAAGCACAAAAAGTTCGTACGCTGATTAAAGAAGACTTTACGAACATTTTTGAAAAATACGATGTAATCATCGGACCGACAACGCCATCTGCATCGTTTAAATGTGGATCTATGACGAAAGATCCATTAACGATGTACATGAACGATATCTTAACGATTCCGGTTAACTTAGCGGGTGTGCCTGCGATCTCTGTACCTTGTGGATTCTCAGATGGACTGCCGATCGGACTTCAGATCATCGGTAAGCATTTTGATGAGAGCACGATTTATCGCGTAGCACATGCGTTTGAACAAGCAACAGATCATCACACAGAAAAGCCGAAGCTGTAGGGGGTGCAGAAAATGAGCGAATTTGAAACAATAATTGGATTAGAAGTACACGTTGAATTAAAAACGAACACTAAGATTTTCTGCGGCTGTTCTACAAACTTTGGTGCACCGCCAAACACGAATGTGTGTCCGATCTGCTTAGGACATCCTGGCGTGTTACCTGTTGTGAACCATCAAGCTGTAGATTTTGCGATGCGTGCAGCACTTGCGCTTAAATGCGAAATTAATAGAGAAACAAAATTTGACCGCAAGAACTACTTTTATCCAGACAACCCGAAAGCCTATCAGGTGTCACAATTTGATAAGCCGATCGGTGAACACGGCTGGATCGAGATAGAAGTGGGCGGAAACAAAAAGAAAATCGGCATCACGCGTATCCATATGGAAGAGGATGCAGGTAAGCTGACGCATACGGCAGACGGATCACTTGTCGATTTAAACCGTCAAGGAACGCCTCTTGTTGAAATCGTATCCGAGCCAGATATTCGTACGCCAGAAGAAGCTTATGCGTATTTAGAAAAGCTTAAAGCGATCATTCAATATACAGGTGTATCTGACTGTAAGATGGAAGAAGGTTCATTGCGCTGTGACGCTAACATCTCAATTCGTCCGGTAGGTCAAGAGAAGTTTGGAACAAAAGCAGAGCTTAAGAACTTAAACTCGTTTGCTTTCGTACAAAAAGGGTTAGAGCATGAAGAGAAGCGTCAACGTGAAGTGGTTTCAGCTGGAGGAGAGATTCTTCAAGAGACTCGGCGATATGACGAAGCGACGAAAACGACAATCCTGATGCGTGTAAAAGAAGGATCTGACGACTATCGTTACTTCCCAGAGCCTGACCTCGTATCCATTTTTATTGATGAAGAGTGGATGGATCGTGTGAAATCAGACATTCCAGAACTTCCGGATGCTCGTCAAAAGCGTTATGTGGGTGACTTCGGGTTACCTGAATATGATGCGAAAGTGTTAACGATGACAAAAGAGATGGCTGATTTCTTTGAAGCAACAATTACAGCTGGTGCAGATGCGAAGCAAGCTTCCAACTGGATCATGGGTGAAGTGAGTGCGTACTTAAACAACGAAAATAAAGAGCTAGACCAAACGGCTCTAACAGCTGAAGGTCTTGCTGGCATGATCAAGCTGATCGCAGACGGAACGATCTCTAACAAGATCGCGAAGACGGTCTTCAAAGAGTTGATCGAGAACGGTGGCGACGCAGAGAAAATCGTAAAAGAAAAAGGTCTCGTGCAGATCTCAGACGAAGGAGCAATCCGCGAAATCGTCGTGAAGATTCTTGATGCGAACGAGCAATCTGTTGCGGATTATAAAGACGGAAAAGAAAAAGCAGTCGGATTCCTTGTTGGGCAAGTGATGAAAGAAACAAAAGGGAAAGCAAACCCTCCACTTGTGAACAAGCTGATTGTGGAAGAACTTAAAAAGAGATAAGAATTGTAATTAAAGGGTAAGGCGACCAAGTTTAAATGTGGTTGCTTTACCCTTTTCTTGTTTTTTGGAGTGCGTAGTTCAGACGGTGGGGTATCGTAATGCAGTGCAGTTCTAAAACAAATCTACTTTGGAATTACTGTATTTCATTTTCATCTTTGACATGTTGATTGTAGAGGAGGGTGCGAGACTCCTGGGGGATCAGTGGGACAGGTGAGACTCTTAATAGCGCAGAGCGCTAAGAGGCTCACCGCACACCCCCCGGAAAGCGAGCATCCCGGAGCGGAGATCAACACTTTCAAAACTATACTCCCAAACAACCCTGAATCAAAAAAGCAATCTGCTTACATGCTGGAGAATTATTCAGGTTTAAGATCAACCCTTTTACAATTGCAGGACTGAGACTTGGTTCAATCATCTGCTGTTTCAGAAGGGTTAATGATTCTTCTAGCGTTGAATCATCCACTTCCTCTATCTTTTGTTCTACCATTTCTAACAGTTGTTCTTTTGTTACATGAACATGAAAAGGCTCATTTATCGTATGGTAAAGCTCTTCTGTGATAAATGTTGTTTCTGAATGCTTGGCGAGCAGTGCTGTTTTCTCTGCAAGTGAGCGACTCAATGTATGAAGATCCAGTGGAACGTCAAAGAACAGGATCAGGTGTGAATACGTATGAATAAAGCCCTTCACACAATAAATTAAATCATAACGAGTCTGTGAGATTTCTTCCCCATATATGCGGTCTAACATACCTAGAATGATGTTATCGATGAGTTTATCGTATTGATGGATCTTTGAGATAAGCTCTTCGTTCAAGGTTTTGGATTGTTCTTTAATAAAGATCTTGGCGAAATCAGAATGCTTTTGAAATGAATGAAACGCAGCTTGGTAGAATTCGTATAAAAGATTAGCATCTGTTTCGTGATTTTTGACTACTTGGTCAATATCTGAGATGAGACTCAGCATAAAGTGGTCTATCAGACCGTTGATCAGTTCGTCTTTTGATTTAAAAGATAAATAGAATGCACCTTTTGAGATGCCGGCATGTTCTGTGATCTGTTGTACAGATGTGGCGTCAAACCCTTGCTGTGCAAAAAGTTCTAAGGCACTTTCCATGATTAATTGTTTCTTACTCATTGTATCGCTCCTAAGTAATTCATTGACAAATGACCAATCAGTCATTAGTATAAGTAATTGAGTTGGATAAGTCAATTAGGGGTTGGTGGATGAATGAAAGGTTTAGTTAATTTTGTCTTAATGAATAAATTAGCTGTATGGCTGCTTACCATTATTATAACAGTCTCAGGTATTTATTCAGGAACACGCATGAATATGGAAACGATTCCTGATGTTTCAATTCCATACTTGATGGTGATGGACGTTTATCCTGGAGCTACTCCAGAGAAAGTAATGGAAGATATTTCGATGCCGATCGAGAAAGCGGTAGAAGGGCTTGAAGACGTTAAAGCCGTTTATTCGAATTCTTATTCAAACATGTCTAATCTCCAAGTGGAGTACGAATACGGAATAGACATGGACGAGGCAAAGCGTGAGCTTCAATCTGCACTGGATGCAGTTGAATTGCCAGAAACGGCTGAGGAGCCGACTGTGACAGCTATCAGCATGAACATGATGCCAGTTGCTGCACTAAGTGTAAGTAGCACGAAAGAGGATATCGTTGAATTAACATCAACGGTAGAAGAGATTATACTTCCTAAGATCGAGAAAATTGATGGTGTGGCATCCGCTAAGATTACGGGTCAGCATATCGAAGAAGTAGATCTTACATATAAAAAAGATAAGCTGAAACAGTATGATCTAACAGAAGATAAAGTGAAAGAAATGATTCAAGCAAGCAACATGGCCGTTTCATTAGGACTGTATGAGTTTGAAAAAGGTGAAGAAGCAGTTGCCGTTGATGGAAAGTTCATGACTTCGGATGAACTGAAGAACATGATGATTCCGGTAACACCATCTGCGACAAACCCAACGCCGTTTGTAAAGCTTAGTGAGATCGCGGATATTAAAACGGTAGGTAAAGTGGAATCCGTTTCTCGAACAAACGGAGATGAAGCGATCGCCATTCAAATCGTGAAAGAGCAGCAAGCCAACACCGTTGATGTCGTGAATGGTGTAAAAGAACTGATTAAAGAAGAAAAATCAAAAGTAGATGGTCTTGTTATTGATGTGTCACTCGACCAAGGAAAACCGATTGAAGATTCAGTAGCAACCATGATTGAAAAAGCATTGTTTGGCGGATTGATTGCCGTACTGATCATTCTGTTATTCCTTCGTGATTTTAAATCGACGATCATTTCAATCATCTCTATCCCAGTTTCAATCTTCATGGCGTTATTGGTGCTTAACTGGATGGATATCACGTTGAACATCATGACACTAGGAGCAATTACGGTTGCGATCGGTCGTGTAATCGATGACTCTATCGTTGTCGTAGAAAATATTTATCGACGTCTGCATTTGAAAGAAGAAAAATTAAACGGACGTGCGTTAATAAGAGAAGCAACGATTGAGATGTTCAAGCCGATCCTTTCTTCCACACTCGTAACGGTTGCGGTGTTCGCTCCGCTTATCTTTGTGGGTGGTATGGTAGGCGAACTGTTCGCGCCTTTCGCGTTAACGATGACATTTGCGCTTGGGGCATCTCTCATTGTTGCCATAACAATCGTTCCAGCATTATCACACTTTTTGTTTAAAAAGAAGCTGTATAGCGAAAAGACAGAAAGCAGCCATAAAGAAACTGGTAAATTAGCAAAATGGTATAAAGGGATTCTTAATAAATCTCTTAATCATAAAATTATCACTTCTATCTTGGCAGTCCTTTTACTTGCAGGTAGTTTAGCTTTAACTCCTATTATCGGTTTCAGCTTCATGGGCAGTGAAGAAGACAAAGTTATGTATTTAACATACACACCAAAAGCCGGGGAGCTTAAAGAAGAAACATTGAAAAACGTAGAAGCATTAGAAGAAAAGATGCTAAAACGTGATTATATCGATATCGTTCAAATCTCTGTTTCAGATAACGCAGATCCCATGATGGCTATGGCCGGTGGAGGAGAAGGCGGGGCACTCATGTACCTCATCTTTGATCCAGAAATGGAGAACTTCCCAGAAGTGCGAGATGAAATAGAAGACTATGTCGCTGACCTTGGTCAATCAGGCGAATGGAAGAGTCAGAACTTCGCTGCCTCAACAGGAGCGGAAAACGAAGTCAGCTATACGTTCTACAGTGAAGATCTGAATAAACTCAATAAAGCGGTGAAGATGGCAGAAGAAGCCATGAAGAAGAACGATCAGTTAGAGGATGTTACTTCGAGCGCGAAGGATGCGTTCGTCGAGCATACGTTTAACGTCGATCAGAATGAGATTCTAAAATATGGACTAACAACAGGTCAGATCGTGATGATGCTCAATCCCATGAAAGCGGATGATGTCTTAACGACGATCGAAAAAGACGGAGATACACTAGACGTTATCGTTCAGCAGGAGCAAACGAAACAACCTAAGTCCGTAGATGATATTTTAGCAAGACAGGTACCAACAGCTCTAGGCACGACAATGCCGTTATCTGAGCTCGTTACGGTTGAAAAAGGAACAACACTTAATACCCTTGCCCGAAGTAAAGGGGAGTATTATGCTACCGTGTCTGGTAAGGCAATTGGCGATGATATGTCCAAAGCAACTTCGGAAGTCCAAAAAGACATCGATAAACTGGATATGCCAAAAGGAGTTACAGTTGGAGTGGCGGGTGTTCAGGCTGATATGAACGAAACCTTTACACAGCTTGGAGCGGCAATGCTTGCGGCAATCGCGATCGTGTATTTCATACTTGTCGTAACCTTCCGTGAAGGTGTCGCACCGTTTGCGATCCTGTTCTCACTTCCATTTGCTGTGATTGGTTCATTTGTCGGTCTATTGATCGCAGATGAGACCATCTCTGTATCCGTAATGATGGGGCTGTTGATGTTGATCGGTATCGTTGTAACGAATGCCATCGTACTCGTAGACCGAATCATTCACATGGAACGCGAAGGAATGAGTATGCGTGATGCGATCCTAGAAGCAGGAGCAACACGTCTTCGTCCGATCCTGATGACAGCTATCGCTACAATTGGAGCATTGATTCCGTTGGCAGTCGGCTCAGGTGGTGGCGGGCTGATCTCTAAAGGTCTTGGTGTTACCGTAATCGGCGGCTTAGCAAGTTCTACACTATTGACACTTATCATCGTGCCGATCGTGTATGAAGTGCTCTCCAAAATCTTTAAAAAGAATCGTAAAGAAGTAGAAGAGAATTAAGAAGAAAGCCCTGCTAAGTGATGTTGAGTCACTTGCAGGGCTTTTGCTTTTATTTAGAGTGTAATGCTAGGCTTTAACTACTTCCGCATCCACTACCGCAACTGCTTCCACAGCTGCTCCCGCTATCGCTGCTGCAGCTGCTGTCATGTCCGCCATTGTCGTCACGATGGTTGCCACACCCACTTCCGCAGGCGGTTGTGTTGCCTGAGTAATAGTTAGAAGCGGGACTTAATTTTGCCATGTGCATATCATAGTCTTCATAATGATTATAGGAATAATAAAGCATCGCACCAGCTAAGATCGGTGCACTATCTATGGAATGAGGTGAAACCTTTAATCCTTTATAAGGATTTTTATCATGGGATACACGCTTTATATCTCCTTTAATTTTTATGAGCAGAGCAGTAACGGTTTCTTTGTTTGCTGTTTCTCTAAAGTATTTTTTACTTAACTCTTCAATAGATAGTGCGTTTAGCTCCTGTAAAAATCCGTAGTGAAGAGGATTTTGAAAGAAACTACCCCAAGCGATATGTGTAAAATCAGTAAACGTAAAAAGTTTTGCGTACAAAAAATCAAACCAAGCTCTTCCATGTGGATCGGGTTCTACAACATCATTCGGAGCATGATGAATGGGTTCACCACAAAGCTCAGTAGAGAACTTT
The DNA here is from genome assembly GCF_007673525.1 of Fictibacillus phosphorivorans. GTDB lineage: Bacteria > Bacillota > Bacilli > Bacillales > Fictibacillaceae > Fictibacillus > Fictibacillus phosphorivorans_C. The sequence goes on along the minus strand of NZ_VDZU01000002.1, from coordinate 241,949 downwards.
TCATACTCCTTCGTATACATCAGCATCTCGTGCCAGATGTCATCCACCTTTTTACTGAACATGGGAACATTATTTAAAAGTGAACACATGATAAAGAAGCGTTGAAGCTCATAATATACAACCTCAAAGTAGGCTTCTGTTGCCTTCGGGTGTTCTGAAAGATATCTGCGCTTTATTTTTTCTTTGAACTCACGAGGGAGAGCTTTCTCCATGTTTCTTACACTTTTTTGTAAATGTAAATCTTCACGAATCCCCAAGTTCGGTGGAAGTTCAGTTTTTTCTGCCACCTTTTGATAATTCGGTTTAGTCGTGTATTTAATAACAAGGGGAGCAATTACGGCAATAGCAAAAAATAATAAAAATAGTTCAAACATCGATGGCGCCTCCTTCTACGTCTCCTACCAAATAGCTATATTCTATTTCTCCACTTTAATGATAATATAAGATGAATTTATTGTAAAAAAGTGGGTGTTTTTTTGACGGTTTTATTGTTAGCTGGAATTGTTTTTACGTTAATCCTCTTAACAAAGCAAAGGGATATTGCCTCTGTCGGTATAGTAAGGAACATTACCCATAAATTGAAGATTCGTTCTTTAAGTACAAACTATTGGCAAACAGGTATAATGCTATTTGCGGCGAATACAGCATTATTCGCACTAGCTTTTGTTATTCTCTTTTTTCTCCCTTATGGCGCCATCGCAGGGCTAATGATGTGCATACCGCTTAGTCTTTTTACGTGGGTAATTTTTTCTGAAGTGTGGAGGGGATCGAGGAAGGATAAAGTGAAGATGGCGTTCGTTGGGAACTCTTTTTTCCTCTTTTTCTTAGGGTGGATTTTTTGGTATTATGCAACGCTTGAACCCGCTTATCTAGGAGACGACCTATTCATGGCATGGATCGGGGTAATCATTGCGTCTATTTTTACTATAGGTGCGATGAGTGTGAGTATGTTTGTGATGTTGCGAAAATAATTATTTGACTTTAAAAGAGACTGCTTAGAGGGCAGTCTCTTTCATTTGCTTAATTACGAATGAGGTTTCTATTATCCTCAATCTCAAACTCTTTAATATTGATCATGTTCGCAGATACGTAATGCTCGTTACCAACATGAATCAACTGCGGTGGATAGAGCGGTTTCTCAGGCAGAATAATAGGTTCTCTGTATGCATTCCGACGCTCAGGGTCTGCGATCGGAATGGATGATAAAAGAGATTTCGTATAAGGATGGATCGGATTTCGATACAATTCATCTTTTGGGGCTAATTCAATCAGATGGCCCAGGTACATGACGGCTACACGGTCACTCATATAATGAACCACGCCAAGGTCATGTGAGATGAACAAACAGGTTAGGTCTAGTTCGGACTGAAGATCTTTTAATAGATTCAACACTTGCGCTTGAACAGATACATCGAGGGCCGAGACAGGTTCATCTGCAATAATAAACTTAGGATCTAGCATCAATGCGCGAGCGATTCCTATCCTCTGACGCTGTCCACCGGAGAATTCGTGGATCTTTTTAAGATAAGAAGTCTTCGGTAATCCTACTTTTTCTAAAAGATTGTAAGCTTTCTTCGTACGCTCTTCTTTACTTAACATTTTCTGAATAACAAGCGGTTCTTCTAAAATTTCCCCGATCGTTAAACGAGGGCTGAGTGACTCATAAGGATTTTGAAAGATCATCTGAAATTCTTTGCGGTACGGCCGCAACTTTTTTTCAGGCATATGTGTGATGTCCAGACCATCAAACGTAATGTTTCCGTGCTCTGGTTCATACAATCGCATGATCGTTCGTCCGAGGGTCGTCTTACCAGATCCAGATTCCCCAACGATTCCTAACGTTTCGCCTTTAAAAATATCGAGTGTGATTCCATCGATTGCTTTATGGGTCCCTGTTTTCGTCACAAAGTACTTTGAAAGGTTTTGGATGCTTATTAAATGTTTATCCAACGATCGTCACCTCGCTCTCATCAAAAAGACGAACATAATGACCTGGTTCCACTTCTATAAGAGAGGACGGAGCATGATAGACTTTGCTTTCCATAGAATACGTCTCTGGTGCGAATTTTCTTCCCTTGTATCCCGCTTCTTCAAACGAATAATCGTAAACACTCTTTAACCGCTCGCCATCGCTCTCTAAACTTGGGATGCAGCCGATCAAGCCTTTTGTATAAGGGTGGATCGGATTATTAAAGATCGTAAACACATCTCCTGATTCTACTATTCGTCCTCCGAACATCACATACACCCAGTCAGCATATTCTGCTACAACGCCAAAATCATGTGTGATCATTAAAACAGAAGCGTCTTCACGTATTTTATAATCAGCAATCAAGTCCAATACTTGCCTTTGAATCGTTACGTCTAACGCGGTTGTTGGTTCATCCGCGATAATCAGTTTAGGTTTACAGGAGATGGCCATTGCGATTAAGATACGTTGCTTCATGCCTCCTGATAGCTGAGAGGGATATTGCTCATAAATGTGTGCAGGATTATGGAAACCTACTTGTTCAAGGAGCGTGAGGGCAACTGTTATGAGCTCTGATTTCGGCATCTGTTTATGATATTTCAAGCCTTCTGTAATCTGAACACCTACCTTCATAGCTGGATTCAGTGAGGCGATCGCGTCTTGAAAAATCATGGAGATCTCGTTGCCTCTTATTTTTTGCATCTCTTTTTCTGTCATCTGCAAAATTTCTTTATCGTCAAAACGAATAGAGCCTGATTCTGCTCGTCCGTTAGCTGGTAGAAGTTTCAGGACAGATAGGGAAGTGATACTTTTCCCAGAACCCGATTCGCCGATAAGAGCGGCAGTCTGTCCAGTACTAACGGAGAGACTTATATCGGTAACCGCGTTAAACACGTTTTTCCCACTGCCGAACGCTATGTTTAGATTGTTTATTTCTAAAAGCCTGCTAGACATGTTTCACACCTCACTTATGATTTGTTGGATTTGAGGCTGTTCTGTATACCTTGTATCATGAGATTGATCGAGAAAATCGTAAAAGCAAAGAATGATAGCGGTACTAAAATAATCCATGGAGCCGTTAAGAGCTTCTGATACGACTGGCCGATGATTCCGGCCCATTCACCGCTTAATGATATGGTAGCGGGCGTTAAGTTAAAGATATCACCCATCATTACTGTTTTAGATCCACCGATAAAAACGGCAAGAACACCTAAGTGCGCTAACAGAATTAATGTTTGAATAGCTTGCTGAGCAAATAAAAGCAGAAGTTTTGAGCTTAGTTCAGGCAGGACATGTTTGTAATAAACATACGGCTTTTTCGATCCTAATGAAAAAGTACTGACGATATAATCTTTTGCTAGGATTGAGCGGATCTCTTCAGAAAAGGTTGATACCAATGGCGGGACACCGATACCAACGAGTATCAAGCATTGCAACATAATAAGAGTCATCATGCCCATCGGTTCAGTAGCGTCTTTAACAAAGAGCGGAACCATGAACATATAAGCTAAGATAGCTGTTGGAATATAGAGGGTAGCTTGTACGATATCGTCAAAGAATGTACTCTTCGATTTTCTATGAAACAAGGAAAAGAAAAGGGCAAAGAAAATTCTAAGAAATGCAATGACTAACGTGATGAGGATCGTATACTTTGCGCCTTCTAGAACAAGATACAACAAGTGCTTTCCGTTCATATCCGTTCCAAATGGAGGCATATCTTTTGGTGAGAATGGAGCTACCCCAACGATGACCTCATTCTCGTCATATAAAAACTTAGATTCCTTTTGAACATCCATGAGAGATGGATAAATAAAGCTTAATAAAATTAAACTCGCAATAAATAGAAATCCTATTAAGAACTGCGGCTGTCTAAGCAATCGAACGATCATGCTGCATCCTCCTTTTGGACGTTTATGCCTCCGCGGTATGATTCCATAACCTCGAACAGAAAGGAGAAAGGAATCGCGATAAACAAGACCGTTATGATAAATGAAACACCTTGCGTGTTCAGCATGATGGTCATGATTCCGTTCAAGTTAAAGACGTATTCTAAAATGAATAAGTTCGAAAGCATAAAAACAAAGATGGTCTTGGAATATTGAAAGAGACTGGTCATGATATTACGGAACACGTGATTGAGCGTGATGTAGAGGTTTCCGAGTCCCATCGCTCGTGCTACGGTTATGTATGGTTTGTTTTGTTCTTCTTTCATTAGTAGAAAGGTAATCTTAAAGAGTTGAATCGTTGGCAGGACAGATAGTGTTAGAATCGGAAAAAAATAGATGCGGTTGTCGTAGACACCAGAAACGTTCGCGATTAATAATCCAGTCTTCTTAAAAATATATACTGCTGAAACTTGTAGCGCGATAACGATAAAAAGGTCTGGTAATGATTCTAATAGTGTTAAAAATCCATAGACGGCGCGTTTTAATGGTCTTGGCAGCAGTGTTGCTAAGAAAGTCAGCAATAATGCTACTAGGAGACCTAGGAGTAGTGCTGTAAAGAAAATAGTCATCGAGTAAAAAAACTTATCAAAAATATCTGGGAAAAGACTATATTTTCGATTCTCGATGGTGTACTCCCAAAGCTTCATGCTTTGTAGTGGTGCGATACCAAAAAAGATAGAAGGAAGAAAGCTGATAATCAAAACGCCGATCAAGATCGATCGAAGCCTCTTCAGATAACTCGTAAATGAAAAGTTCATATATACACCTCTTTTGTAACGATAGTTGACAGAATAATCTGTATGTAATAATTGTAAACTAATTGATATGTCTTTGGTATAACATTCTGTATGAAATTTCCAACCCTGCTTTGTTCGGACAAGGTAATAGATTTTAATAGTTATGAAAATAAAAAAATACTAAAATAAATTCAGTATTTTTTAGAAAGATTATTTTTAATTTTTAATACGTCATCTGCCAACCAGTTGATTCCTTCTTGAATAAATGTTTGAGAAGGATTTGAGTGAGGGGTGTGTTCGAGCACCCAAATAAGGTCACGGTATCCTGATAAAACATAAAGAATCTCATTAATGGAATAATGTTTTCCGTCATCTTCATGTGATGGATGGATAGGGACCCATAAGTATTTATCATCAATAAACTCGATGTTATGAAGATGTACAACTTTTATGTAATCTTTCCATTTCTGAATCATACTTAGAGCTTGTTCATCAGCAGCCAATAGGTAATCACCTATATCCATGCACAGCTTTAGTCCGTATTTTTCCCATAATGTGATAGGAAAGGCATTAAGGTATTCGATTCCCTTTGGTGATTGATCCAATCCAAGCTTTGGTTCGCAGACAATGGGCAAGTTGTATGTTAGCTGCAGTTCGGACAATCTTTTCAGACCCTGCTCAATTAAGGTATCCGGATTACAAGCACTTCCTTGAAAATAAGGAAAATGAACAAGGATATACTGAGCGCCTAACTTAACGAGACGCTGAATTTCCTTTTCGAACAGTGTCCATGCTTGTTCAGGTGCATATTGAAACTTCTCTAACAAATCATATTTACTTCCGTTTCTATAGATGGGAGAGTGGATGCCAAAGGTTTTGTTGCTTTTCTTTAGAAGTGTTAGAAACCTTTGAAAGGCATCTTCATTTTCAAACTCTCCAATCTCAATATGTGTAATCTGTTCATGAGCTCGAAACAGATCGTTGAATTTTGTTTCATCAGACATGATGGTACTACCAGAAATCCCGATTGTATGTGTCATCTTAACCTCCTAATAAAATGAAAAAAGACAGGAGAAGAGATCCTGTCTTTTAAAATCCGCCACCACCACCGCTGCCACCGCCAGAGTGGTGATTATGTTGGGATGCGTTCCAGGCTGCTGCATTATTGATCTTGTTCTGATCACTAACATGCTCTTCAAGCTCGTATTTGTAGTTATACCTTCTGTACTTTAGCCTTGTTCTCCAGTTTACGATTGCAGCTAGTAAAGTCACCGCGGCAATAGGTCCTAAAATGTATAGCCAAAACATAGAAGCACCTCCTAAAAGTAGTGATGTTACTCGTTACCGTATGTTGTTATTCCTTATATATGCGAATCAAGAAAGAGATGAAGCTTGTTCATGCCCAAAGCTGCATTAAATGTATAATTCTATAAAATGGTAAAGAAATCCTTTAGGGTCTGTCCCGGGGTCAGACCCCGGGACAGACCCCCTACAATTTGGACACAATTTTAACACATACTGGCAGATAACTGCTTTGCATTTTAAGACAGGTATCACTATAATATAAGAGGAATCGACAGAAGCAGTCCGGCAGTGGGCTGTTTTTTGCAGTTATACAACAAACAAATTTAGGTTAAAACTTTTAAAAGAAGTCAAACAATGAAGGTGAAAGATATGAAACGAGCTCGACTAATATATAATCCAAGTTCGGGAAGAGAAACGGTAAAAAAACAGCTTCCTTATATTCTAGACAGACTTGAAAATGCAGGTTATGAAACGTCTTGTCATGCAACAACACCTGAAGAAGGTTGCGCGACTCGCGCTGCACGTGCAGCAGGAGAAAGAGGCTTCGACCTCGTTATCGCAGCCGGTGGAGATGGAACGATCTATGAAGTTGTCAATGGATTAGCAGGACTTGAAGATCGCCCAATGCTAGGAATTATTCCAGCGGGAACAACGAATGATTTTGCACGTGCAGTAGGTGTGCCGCGTACGATTGAAGGAGCTTGCGACGTTCTATGCGGTGGTGTACATATGCCTGTTGATATCGGTAAAGTAAACGACAGGTTCTTCATCAACATCGCAGGTGGCGGTCGTATAACAGAGCTAACGTATGAAGTGCCAAGCAAGCTGAAGACGATGATCGGACAGCTGGCTTATTTCCTAAAAGGAATCGAGATGCTGCCATCGATTCGTCCAACATTTGTTGAGATTGAATTCGATGATAAAGAAAAATACGAAGGCGAAATCATGCTCTTCCTAGTTGCTAACACAAATTCTGTTGGAGGCTTTGAGAAGCTTGCTCCATCATCGGAGTTTCATGACGGTCTTTTTGACGTAATCATCTTAAAGAAAACAAACCTTGCAGAATTTGTTCGTATTGCCTCTCTTGCGATCCGTGGGGAACACATCCATGATGATCACGTGATCTATAAGAAGGCAAAGCGTGTAAAAGTAACGCCTCGTGAAAAGATGCAAATCAACTTAGATGGGGAGCTTGGCGGAATCCTGCCAGGTGAGTTCGAAAACTTACACCATCATTTTGAATTGCTTGTACCAAAAGAGCGACTTAAACCATAAACCAATCATGTCAAAGAGCACTTTAAGCAAATTTGCTGAGTGTTCTTTTTTTATATAAAAAGAATGAGTTAACGGGGGATATTAATGACTTATCTATATAAGGTTATGACTCAAGAACAAGCAGAGGAGATTGCGTTTCAATGGCACTATGATGGAGAGTATTCATTTTATGATATGGAGTCAGATCAAGAAGATTTGGAAGAATTTATTAACCAAGAAAAGAGAGGTAACTCTGTGTATTCAGTCTTAACTAATAATGAACTAATCGGTTTTTTTAGTGTTAATAAAGTAGATGATCATATATATGATATTGGTTTAGGAGTAAGACCGGACTTAACTGGTAAAGGTGTGGGTTTCAAATTTCTGAAATCAGGGATAGAGTTTGTGAGGACGGAATTTAAACCAAAAAAGTTAACATTATCTGTAGCGACATTTAATCAAAGAGCAATAAAAGTTTATAGAAAAATAGGTTTTAAAGAAATTAAGACTTTCATGCAAGCTACAAACGGTAGTAAATTTGAGTTTATAAAAATGGAATACGAATGCTAATTTTTAAATCATTGACCTCTAACAAAATTCAAACATAATAAGATGTAAAATCTTTAAAAATATTTCAGGGGTGCATACCTTCGTCTAAAAAAAACCCTTACTGCCGACTACTTCAGGTGGTCTGTTTTTTTATGTAAGCATTTGGTGTCCACTAACAGTTATGCTACAATCAGAAAAGCATAAGTGACAAAAAGGGACGATGACAATGACAAAGGCTGATTTGCCTGTTCATAAAAATGAGAGTTATGAAGTAGATATAGTGGATTTAACCCATGAAGGAGCAGGAGTTGCTCGTGTAAATGGGTTTACTTTGTTTGTGCCGAATACATTGCCTGGCGAGCGTGCGAAGATTAAGGTTATTGGTGTGAAAAAAGGATTCGGTTTTGGCCGTTTAGAAGAGCTGATCGAAGAGAGCCCTGAACGTGTTGAACCGCCTTGTCCCATCTATAAATGGTGTGGAGGCTGTCAGCTGCAGCATCTATCTTATGAAGGACAGCTGGAGTATAAACGCAAGTTAGTAGAAGACGTTCTAACGAGAATCGGTAAAATAGATGATGTACCAGTACTCTCGACACTTGGCATGGGAGAAGAACCGTGGCGGTATCGAAACAAAGCGCAAGTGCCAGTTGGTGAACGCAACGGCCGCATCATTACAGGTTTTTACCAAAAGCGCAGTCATGAGATCGTAGAGATGGACAGCTGTATCATCACGGGGGATACGAACGACGACGCGGTACAAGCTGTGAAAGAAATCGTGAATCAGTACAACATCAGTGCCTATAATGAAGAAAAACATAAAGGTGTTCTCCGCCATATCATTGCGCGATACGGTAAAACGACAGGTGATTTGATGATCGTACTCGTAACGAACGGTCAAGACCTGCCGCAACGTAAGAAGATAGTAGAAGATATTCGAGAAGCACTACCTGAGATTAAATCGATCGTACAAAATGTGAACTCAAAACGTACGAACGTGATTTTTGGTGAAGAAACGCGTGTGCTTTGGGGTGCTGAATATATTTATGATTTTATCGGAGACATCAAGTTTGCCATCTCAGCTCGTTCGTTTTATCAGATCAATCCGGACCAGACGAAAGTGCTTTATGATCAAGCGTTACATTATGCTGAACTGAATGGGAATGAGACGGTCATCGATGCGTATTGCGGAATCGGGACGATCTCACTGTTCCTCGCTCAAAAAGCAAAAAAAGTGTACGGTGTAGAAATCGTACCAGAAGCGATTGAAGACGCGCGCCGCAATGCGGAGTTAAACAATATCCATAACGCTGAGTTTGCTGTTGGTAAATCAGAAGACGTGATACCAGAGTGGAAGAAGCAAGGCGTCACGCCAGATGTGATCGTCGTCGATCCACCACGAAAAGGCTGTGACGAGGAATTATTAAAAACTATCATTGAAATGAAACCAAATCGTGTTGTCTATGTGAGCTGTAATCCAGCCACACTCGCACGTGATCTGCGAATATTAGAAGATGGTGGATTCAAAACAGTAGAAGTACAGCCGGTTGATATGTTTCCGCAGACAACACACGTTGAAGCAGTTGCGCTGCTCAAGCTTAATGAATCATAAAATTAATGCTGACTGTTCGAATTGTAAGGATGTCGAAGAGATGAAGGGAACATGTCAGCAGTGCGGACAAGGCATGGCAAGATTAATTGAAAATGAGTAGGTAATTACAGTGAGTGAGCCTTCATGGGGGCTCACTTTTTTTTGATTATGTCTTTGAAGATGCTTTTGCATACTACTGATGAAGTGTGAGACGCAATTAGGGCTGAAGTGAATCTGCAATTATAGCCCTAGCCGTGTTGGTAGGAGTCGTTTCTTCTTTCAATTCGTCTTAAGTTGCTAAGAAGCTTTTGGATTTACTGAAAATATATTTTTAAAACCTGGTGACGAGAAAAGTGATTTAGAGTGGGGGATACCGAATTTTAACAGTTTGCCAGTTATTGTTTTTGAAAAGGCGATATGCTAGAATCATGCTTGGGAATGATAATTATTATCAATAAGAGTTTTATAAAATATAAAAATAGTTTGTACTGGTTGTAAAGTTCCCATTTATTTCTTTTAATGATGCTGAAGTTTGTAGTGTTGATAGAAAATCATAATCTCCGAAGTGTCTGGAGAATGGTTAGGTATATAGAAACTGTTTCTCCCTCAAATGCAGAAACAGTCATTATGGAAAGGGTGTAAACGATGAGAAATATCGAAAAATATAGAAATGCCTTTATGAATGTTTTGGAACTAGAGGAAGATGAAGTAGTTGATAATCTAGTATTAGCAGAATCAGCAGAATGGGATTCAATTGCACATATGGCGCTCATTTGTGAGATTGAGGATGCATTTGATCTCTCATTAGATTCAGAATGGATGACGGAATTCAATTCTTACCAGTCTGGAATTGAGCTATTGGAACGTTCGGGAGTGAACATGATTAATGAATAACTTCAAAAAAATGGAGCAGTTTGGGAACCGCACAGCTGTATATGCAGACCGAGAATATTCTTACTCTGAAATGGTAGAAATATCGGATGCCATCTGCGGTAATGTGGGTGAAAGAACGCTCGTTTTTTGTTTGTGCTCAAATAATAAAGAGTCTTTATTTGGCTACGTGGGCTTTATTAGAGGTGGTGTTGTCCCCGTGCTTTTGGATGCATCCATTCATATAGATCGGTTACGAAGACTGGTTCATCTTTATAAGCCTGCATACATCTGGGCAAGTAGTAATAATCAAGATCTTTCAAAGACAATGGATTCTTCATTTGTATATGGTGATTACACATTATATAAATGTCCCACCCATTTTCAACATAATCTTCATGAACATCTTGCTCTCCTCTTAACAACCTCTGGAAGTACGGGGAGCCCCAAATTTGTTCGTTTAAGCTATGAAAATATTTTTGAAAACGCTGTATCAATAGCAAAGTACCTTGATATCCATGAAAACGAAAAACCGATCACTACACTACCAATGAATTACTCCTACGGGCTTTCTATTATTAACAGCCATTTCATATGTGGAGCTACCGTCGTTGTAACGGGGGCTTCTATCATGAGTAAGGATTTTTGGAAATTATGTAAGGAACAGCAAGTCACAACTTTTGGTGGAGTTCCTTTTGTGTATGAGATGCTTGACAGGATGAAGTTTGAAGAGCTTAGTCTGCCAAGTTTAAAAAAACTAACTCAGGCAGGTGGCAAATTGAGCGAAACGCTATCTCGCAAATTTGCTGATGTGTTTAATCAGAAGGGGATTCAGTTTTTTACCATGTACGGTCAAACGGAGGCGACAGCGCGGATGACCTATTTACCTTATGAAAAAAACATTGAAAAAGCCGGAAGTATTGGTATCGCTATTCCTGGTGGAGAGCTGATCCTTCAAGATGACAAGGGAAATAAAATTACAGCACCTCATTTGATAGGCGAATTGATATACAAAGGGCCAAATGTTTCCTTAGGGTATGCGGAGTCGTTATTCGATCTTTCGAAAAAAGATGAGAATAAAGGTGTTTTGCGTACAGGAGATATGGCTTACTTTGATGAGGATGGGTATTTCTTTATATCAGGGCGCATTAAAAGAATGATTAAAGTGTACGGAAACCGCATCGGCCTTGATGATGTAGAAGCGTTTTTACATGAGCATGGCCACGATTGTATCTGTGCTGGAAGTGATGACCAAATGTATATCTACACATTAAGAGATGATTATGTTCAGATAAAAAAAATAGTCAAAGAAAAATTAAACTTGAAGGGCTTTAAGATTATGAGAATTGAGGAAATCCCACGTAATCATTATGGGAAAATCCTCTATTCAGACCTTCCTAAACTTGGCTAATGTATAGTCGGTGATCTCTAAGGCCGACCACCGCGTTGCAATGCCATTTGTGCATGATTTCTAGTTCGATTTATTAGAAAAAATATATGTTGATTTATTATTAGGTGATTGGATGACTTTTATATCAATTGAGTTTCTTTTATTTCTCGCTATAATTGTTTTTTTGAATTATTTAATCCCCCATCGATTGAGATGGGTTCTTTTATTGGTTGCAAGTTATGTGTTTTACGCTAGTTTAAGTATTCAATTTATATTATTACTCTTAATTAGCACAGCTTTTACTTTTTTTACTGGAATCTTTATTGAAAAACAGGAGACAAAAAAACAGAAGAAAAAAGCCTTGGTCGTTGGTATTTCTGTATTGTTGTTTTTTCTCGGTTGGTTTAAATATTTTAATTTTGTGAATGAGTCGCTTCGGTCGTTGGCAACATTCATGGGTTGGAATTATGGGATACCCTACCAAGAGATCGTCCTGCCATTAGCCATTTCATTTTATACATTTCAGGCTGTAAGTTATCTTGTGGATATTTTCTATGGAAAGCAAAAAGCGGAAAGACATTACGGTTATTTTTCGGTATATTTTGCATTTTTTCCACAACTGGTTGCTGGGCCGATTGAACGTGCAAAAAAATTAATTCCACAATTGAAAGTCGAACAACGTTTAAACTATGAAAATTTAGTCTATGGAATGAAGCGAATTGCATGGGGTTTTTTTAAAAAGACATTAATTGCAGATCGACTAGCTCCAATCGTTTCTAGTGTTTACGATAGTCCTAACCCTTCTGGTTCAGAAATCGTTCTAGCTACTATATTATTCTCGATTCAGTTATACGCTGATTTTTCAGCCTGCAGTGACATTGCCATTGGTAGCGCAAGAATGTTGGGAATCAATTTAACTGAAAACTTTAAGCAGCCGCACTTTGCCGTTTCGATATCAGATTTTTGGAGTAGGTGGCATATAACGCTCTCCACATGGCTTAGGGACTATATTTTTTTCCCGTTATGTAAGAGGAAAAAGAAGAGAAGCGAAATCTATTTTGCCATTGTGATTACTTTTTTAGTAAGCGGCATTTGGCACGGAGCAGCTTGGACGTTTATTATATGGGGTCTCATTCATGGGTTTTATCGCGTGTTTGGAGATGCAACGAAATCTTATCGTGAAAGTATGGCTTTGTTTTTTCGTTTGGATAGAAGCCCAGTGCTCCATAGGTGGTTGAAAATTGCAATAACCTTCCTGCTCGTTTGCTTTTCCAGAGTTTTTTTTCGATCGGATACCGTATCACAAGCATTTGAACATGCAAAACTTTTCTTGAGCATCAGCTCTTGGAGCCCGGTGGGAATGATTAAAGCTTTTGAAATTTTTCCGTTATTTGATCTGCTACTTTTCATTTTTTTCTTTATTATTCTACAACTGTTCCAGTATATAGAAAGAAACAATGGTTCAGCATGGGAATTTCTATCAAAGCACTCTACATTTACTAGATTGGCATTCTATATTTTTCTTATTTTTTCAGTTCTTGTATTAGGTGTTACAGGTGATGGATTTGTTTATGGTGGATTTTAATACAACAACTTCCATGTAAAGTTTAGGGGAAGATTTGGTAAAAGAAACACGGTGTTGAAAGGATTTGCTATGGTACGTTTATTTATCAAGTTAACAGTTATCATCGGTGTAGTTATCCTGCTTTTTATGCCTATTAATCAATTTGTTAAGGATTCATATGATTACAATATTGACCATGACATACTGGCATTTAAGAAACAGCCACATCCCGTTGATATCATCAATCTAGGTGCATCTCATTCGATGTATGGTTATTATTTTAAGCCCACTGGTTTGTCTCATCTGGACTTAGCGCTTCCTTCTCAGACCATTCAATACGACTCGAAACTGTTGAAAGAGTATGGTGAGCATCTTAAACCTGGTGGTGTCGTTCTCGTTTCCATCTCTCAGATGACTTTCGCCAATTCTGAGGCTAAGAACATTGGGAACTATTATAGGATTTTGGATCAAAATGATATTGAACCGTATAATATCATTGATTATTACACTTACTTGAACTTACCTGGGACAAATACGGCGAGTCTTAGCTCTGCAATCACGGGTAAACTAAAAGACTTACGATGGAATTCTCATCAACCTTGGTCAAATAACGGTCAAGATTATTCGGAAAGAAAGTATGAGAAAATAGAAGAACAATACCAGGAAGCAATTGAAAACAATAACATCGAACCAAGTGTAAAGCAGTTAGAAGAAATTGTAGATTATTGCAGCGATAAAGGCTACCAAGTCGTGTTGACCATGGAGCCCGTTCATAAGTCTTATCAAGAATATTTCAATGAAGAAGTAATGAATAGACTTGTTTTTCAGCATTTAGAAGCTCTAAATTTAGATGTTCCATTTTTAAATTATATGAGTGATCAAAGATTCGTAAACAAAAAAGAATATTTTATCGATCCCGATCATTTAAACAGTGAGGGAAGAAAAAAGTTCTCTTGGATCGTATACGAGGAACTGAAGAGAATAGGCTATTTAACAAAGAATTAAATCAATGTACTGTTTTTTTCTTGGATGCTATTCCTGAATCAGCTTATAACTATCTTTTTGTACGAATTGTGTGGATATCTTAACCATTGAGAGTCTTTTTTGTGCATTTATAAATTTCCATAAATTATAAATGTGCAGTGATTGATATTGAGTTAACAATCATGATATAAGTGTAAAAGAATATTTATTACCGGGATTTTGAAGTTGCATTATAGTGAGAGGATTTGAGCATCAATGATAGATAATTTTTGGCGTGAATTACCGCGTCCATTTTTTGTACTTGCCCCAATGGAGGATGTGACCGATGTTGTTTTTCGTCATGTCGTAAGTAAAGCTGGACGACCGGATGTGTTTTTTACGGAGTTTACAAACTCAGATAGCTATTGCCATCCAGAAGGATTAAAAAGTGTTCGCGGTCGTTTGACGTTTACAGAAGATGAACAGCCGATGGTGGCACATATTTGGGGAGATAACCCTGAATACTTCCGACAAATGAGTATTGGCATGAAAGAGATGGGGTTTAAAGGGATTGATATTAACATGGGCTGCCCTGTACCGAATGTCGCGCAAAGAGGAAAAGGAAGTGGCCTTATTCTACGTCCAGATGTAGCGGCCGAATTGATTCAAGCGGCTAAAGCTGGCGGGCTTCCAGTTAGCGTGAAAACACGACTAGGGTTTAAAGAGATCGGTGAGTGGGAAGCGTGGCTTACGCATATTTTAGAGCAGGATATTGCAAACCTTTCTATTCATTTACGCACTAGAGAGGAAATGAGTCTTGTAGACGCTCATTGGGAGCTTATTCCTGAGATTAAAAAGCTGCGTGACCGAATCGCACCAGATACGTTGTTAACGATTAATGGAGACATTCCGGACCGTCAAGTCGGGCTTGAGCTTGCTGAAAAGTATGGTATTGATGGTGTTATGATCGGGCGTGGAATCTTTAAAAATCCTTTTGCTTTTGAAAAAGAGCCAAGAGAGCACAGCAGCAAAGAGTATCTTGATCTGTTAAGACTGCAGCTTGATCTTCAAGATCAATACGCCGAAGAAGTGCCTCGTTCCATCACAGGGCTTCACCGCTTTTTCAAAATCTATGTAAAAGGATTCCCTGGAGCGGCTGAATTACGAAATCAGTTGATGAACACAAAATCAACGGATGAAGTGAGAGCGATTCTAGATAAGTTAGAAATGTAAAAAATAGGTAACTTACAGTGGAAAACAGTATGAAACCTTCAAGGTTTTGTACTGTTTTTTTTTAATTTTTAAATTATGGGGGAAATTCAGCACAGCAAAGCTTATAATGACTAGTTCTATATTGAAATAGAAAAGTAACTCCACAAGCTCTATAAAAGGAAGGTGACACCTTTTGTAGAATTATAGATACATTCATGGAAAAAGCAAGGGGGAGACACGTTATGAAATTACTGCTTACATCGGGAGGCGTGATTAATAAAAGCATACATGACGCGTTGGTTGATATGCTGGACAAGCCGATTGCTGATTGCAACGCGCTGTGTATACCTACCGCAATGTACGGACATCCATGGGTGGGGCCGGGCGTGAAAGCCTGGGAATTTATCAGTGGGAAAGAAGCAAATCCTATGGTTAATCTAGGTTGGAAGTCTGTTGGTGTGCTTGAGTTAACAGCGCTGCCAAGCATTGATAAAGAACGCTGGATGCCGCTCGTACAGGAGACGGACGTCTTATTAGTTTCAGGCGGCGATGCTCTCTACCTATACCATTGGATGCAACAATCAGGATTGGCAGAGCTCTTACCATCGCTTCGCGCAGTGTATGTGGGAATGAGTGCAGGAAGCATGGTAATGGCACCTAAGATTGGAGAATTCTTTATTGGCTGGACGCCACCGAGCGGTGAAGATCAAGCACTTGGATTTGTCGATTTTTCAATATTCCCACATGTTGACCACGAAATGCTGCCGGGAAACACCATGGCTGCTGCAGAGCGGTGGGCCACCGACATGCAGGGGCCAGCCTATGCCATAAATGATGATACCGCCATCAAAGTAATTGATGGAGAGGTAAAAGTGATCTCCGAAGGACATTGGAAGCTGTTTTCGCCTTAATCCTACTTTTCTGTAGAAGAAGTTTGCATGTAGTCCTTAAGTCATATAGCTCATCAACTTAAGCATGCTAGAACTAGATTAGAAATTTAAAGAAGGAGGAAGCAGAGTAAAACCCAGCTTTCTTCTTTTTTGTGGGCTTTGGATGAATGAAAGTACTTTTCTAAAAACACGAAGATCTCATAATTCTACTTAGTAGATTTCACCTATACACTAGTAAGTAAAATAGCTATTATATGTATTTTTGTAAAATTAAGATAATTCTTATTGTTCATTCGCAACGTTTTCTCCTCCTTTATAATGAATATTAGCCAATTAATGGGAGGGGTTATGTTAGTGATGAAAAAAGTTATTGGACCTGTAATGCTGTCGTCAGCTCTATTGTTAAGCTCTATTCCAGTTAATGTATTAGCTCAACCTGTGGATTCGAGTGAGATTAGAGGTGTACAGGCAGCTAAAGAATGGAATGAAAAAGCTAGTGTGCCTTTTTTTGTGAAAGAACGATCTGCAGAAAAATTTTCTTCAAGCACCGCAGCTAATGCTTTAAGTTATTTAAAGGAAAATCAAGATAAAACGGGTATTAAAAGTCCGGAGAAAAACTTAAAGACCAAAAGTGTAGAAAGTGATGAGCTTGGAATGACTCATGTTCGGTTTACACAATCAGTCAACGGCGTTCCTGTAGAAGGTTCTGAAGTAATTGCCCATTTTAATAAAAATCATGAGATCGTTTCTGTGAATGGAAGAACGAATCAAACGATTGTCGATCAACTCGTAGATACACAAGCTGCCATCAGTAAACAAGATGCCCTTCGAGCTGCCTTATCGTCGGTCAATGCCCCTCAAGAGCTAACGTATGAACCAACATCAGAGCTCGTTATCTATCCATTTGAAATGAAAAATTATACCGCTTATAAAATAAACGTTAACTTCATGGGTGAAGAACCTGGGAACTGGTTTGTATTTGTAGATGCTAAGACTGGAAAAGCCATCGATCAATATAATGGGCTCATGCATGCTGAGGAACACAAAACACAAACGGGATCTGGGCTTGGCGTTCATGGTGAACATAGAAAACTACATATTACCCGAGTGAAGGAGCCGAAATCTGGAACAAGGTTTGCTTTAGCGGATTACTCTCATGAGAATCTTGAAGGAATCTTTACGTATGATGCTACAAGTGATTGGGACTCTAGTAATGACAAGATTTATACGGGGAATTCTGCATCCTTTAAGAGTGACTATGATCGAGCGGCCGTTGATGCACACTATAATTCTGAAAAGGTTTATGAGTATTATTTGAATGAGCATGGACGGAATTCTTTGGATGGAGAGGGCATGGCGATTAATTCATATGTACACATGGGAGTCGATTACAATAATGCATTCTGGAATGGAAGCTATATGGCTTATGGAGATGGTGACGGAGAATTTTTCATTCCATTATCCGCAGGGCTTGATGTTGCGGCCCATGAAATGACACATGGTGTGATTACGCATACAGCGAATCTAGCTTACCGTAACCAATCAGGAGCACTTAATGAATCATTCGCTGACGTTTTTGGTGCACTCGTTGATGATAGTGATTGGGAAATGGGTGAGGACATCATGGCACCAGCAGCAAAAGCAGATGGTGTAACAAGATTGCGCAGCTTGAGCGACCCGAACAGTGTTGTTGTGAGCAACCCGCAAAGAGCAGCATACGGCAGTGGCGTCTATCCTGCACATATGGATGAATATTATAACATGCCGCTGAATGTAGATAATGGCGGTGTGCATGTGAACTCTTCTATTACGAATCACGCTGCCTATCTGATTGGTGAGGAGCTTGGTAGAGAAAAATTGGGTAAAATATATTACCGTGCTCTATCGGTCTACTTAACATCGAATTCTAATTTTAGCGAAGCTCGTCAAGCGATCGTACAAGCTGCAACAGATCTTTATGGGTCGGGAAGTGAAGAAGTAACTGCAGTTAACGCAGGCTTTGATGCGGTAGGTATTTATTGATATACCGTGAATTTAAGTAATTGGAAATAAACCCTCAGGAATTTTATCCTGAGGGTTTATTCAAGTAAAGAGAACTCGTCTAACATTATCTAAATATTCAAATGATTACAACTTTTATAAATACATTGTATTAAGCCGGAATACTCACTATAATACTATTTAATAGAAGGACAATTGTCTTTTCCAGGTGGATTATAACATGATGCTTCAGTTGTCCCATTGGTTAAAGGCGTATCTTGTTACAGGTTTATTCAGATAAACAGCTTTACAATTCTAACTAGATTGGTGATGACATCTATGAAACGTATACTGAAAAAGTGGAATCAGTTAAGTCTTGTTAAACAGATCTTTATCGGATTAATTGTAGGTATTATCTTAGCTTTAGCGATTCCGCAAGCAGCAAAACCTGTTGTTATTTTTGGAACATTATTTGTAGGTGCACTAAAAGCAATTGCACCTGTTTTGGTATTATTCTTGGTTATGTCGGCGATCGCTCAACATAAGGCAGGCCATCAGACGAACATGAAATCAATTATTGGCCTATATCTTTTAGGTACATTTTTGGCAGGATTGGTAGCAGTTGTTGCTAGCTTTATCTTCCCAGTCGGCCTTACTCTTGGAAAGGGAGCAGAAGGCGTGACCCCTCCTGGTGGTGTTGTCGAAGTACTCAAAACGTTACTGATGAATGTTGTTGATAATCCATTCAACGCTTTAGTTAACGCGAACTATATCGGTATCTTGGCTTGGGCAGTACTTTTAGGCCTTGCTTTAAGAAGTGCACAGGAAACAACAAAAACGATGCTTTCAAACGTTTCAGACGCAGTAGCTAAACTTGTGACATGGGTCATTAAGTTTGCACCGCTAGGAATCATGGGACTAGTCGTTGAATCGATTACTTCAAACGGTATCGAATCATTGTTGAGTTATGGTAAGTTGTTAGGACTTTTAATTGGTTGTATGGTATTTGTGGCTTTGGTTGTAAATCCACTTATTGTTTACCTAGCAATCAGACAAAATCCTTATCCGCTTGTTTTCAAATGCTTGAAAGAAAGTGGAATCACAGCATTCTTCACACGTAGCTCCGCTTCCAACATTCCTGTTAATATGAAGTTATGTGAGAAGCTTGGTTTGGACAAGGATAACTACTCTGTGTCCATCCCATTAGGAGCGACGATCAACATGGCAGGTGCTGCGGTTACGATTTCTGTTTTAACACTTGCGGCAGTTCATACACTGAACATTCAGGTTGATCTAGGAACTGCTATTCTTCTAAGTGTTCTATCCGCTGTATGTGCGTGTGGTGCTTCGGGAGTTGCTGGTGGATCGTTATTATTGATTCCTCTAGCGTGTAGTCTGTTCGGTATCCCAGGTGATGTGGCGATGCAAGTAGTTGGTGTCGGCTTTATCATCGGTGTTTTACAAGATTCTTTCGAAACAGCACTAAATTCTTCAACAGATGTACTCTTTACAGCGGCAGCTGAGTACAAAGAATGGCGTAAAGATGGAAAAGAAATTAACATTCAAAAAGCAGCATAATAGATAGATGGCACCTGAGACGTTGTTTAGCGTTGAGGGTGCCTTTTTGTTGCCGTATTTTCTCGTTTAAAGGAATTGCGATCATGTGTATGGAATGACATAAGTGGTTTTATTATAAAAAAATCAGGAGGTTACCAATGGGCAGATTAGTGCATTTTGAAATTCATGTGGATGATATGGAGCGGGCAATGAAGTTTTACGGTGAGGTGTTTGGCTGGTCGTTTCAAGATTGGAGTGAATATGCCGGAATGCCTTATTACGGTGCAGTGACTGGGGACGACAAAGAGATGGGAATCAATGGGGCACTCATGCAACGTCAAAGCCCTCCGCCTGAACCGAATCAAGCATTAAACGGATATGCTTGTACGATGGGTGTTGAAAGCTATGATGAATCAGAAGCGAAGATATTGGAGCAAGGCGGAAAAGTGGCGATGCCGAAGTACGCCCTCCCAGGAATGGCTTGGCAAGGATACTACATAGATACAGAAGGCAATATTTTCGGCATTCATCAGCCTGATGAGAATGCGAAATAAATAATAGTGGTGAAGACAACGCTAGTTTAGTGGCGTTGTCTTTTTTTGAGGCTGCTAAAAAAATACCCTTTGTTAAAAAAGTACAGACGATGTTAATAAAGTGCTAATGATAGCGCTTTCAAACCCTCTTTTTTCGTAGCTATAATTAGTTTGTAAGTACTTTTAAAGGGGGAACTAATGATGAAGAAAAGTAAATTTCTATCTCTGATGCTGGCTGTTGTCATGCTTATGCTTGTTGCAGCTGGTTGCAGTGACAGCAATAGCGAGGTAAGCGTGGGAATCGTCTTACCTACTAAAGATGAGCCAAGATGGGTGCAGGACGAGCAAAGATTTAAGGATGCATTAAAAGGAACAGACTACACGACTGAGATTCTGTTCAGCCAAGGATCTTCTGCAAAGGAAAAAGAAAACGTTGAAACATTGATCAACAAAGGAATCGATGTTCTTATCATCTGTCCGCAAGATGGCGATGCAGCAGCTGCAGCAGTAGAAGCAGCGAAAAAGGATGACATCACGGTTATCGCGTATGACCGTTTGATCACGAATACAGACGCAGTTGATTATTATGTAACGTTTGACAGCTTGGCAGTTGGTGCTGCGCAAGGTCAATACTTGATCGATAACGCTAAAGGGTCGAACACTCCGCTTTACCTATATGCTGGAGCGGCTTCTGACAACAACGCATTTTTATTCTTTGAAGGAGCTTGGAAAGTGCTTCAGCCTAAGATTGCTGACGGCACATTCAAGATTGCTAACTCGAGTGAAGCTGAAGCATTAAAAGACAAAGCCGAACTTTCTCGCGATGAGCTGAGCAAGATCATCGGCCAAGTAACAACGAACTGGGATGCAAACGAAGCGAAGAACAAAGCGCAAACACATTTGACTGCTGCTAAGGCAGACTTAAAAGGTGATGTGGCAATTCTAGCTCCAAACGATGGAACAGCTCGTTCGATCGCAGATGTATTTGGATCAGACAGCGCGGTTTCTAGCTACCTCGTAACAGGTCAGGATGCAGAGAAAGCTTCCATTCAATATGTCATTGACGGCAAACAATCGATGACTGTATTTAAGGATGTTCGTACACTTGTTAAGGATGCTATGGGAATGGCAGTTGAGATCCTTGATGAGAAGAAGCCAGAAACAACGGGTTCTTATGACAATGGAAACGTTGAAGTAAAAGCAAAACAAACGAATGTAATCGTTGTGAACAAAGACAACGTTAAGAAAGAACTAATTGATTCTGATTATTATAAAGCCGACGATTTTACAGGGCTTGAATAAGAAAATAGCAGGACGAGAAATAGTGATAGATTCTACGTCTATCACTATTTTTCACAATGAAGTCAGTGGAGTGGCTAATTGGAGGGATCATGATGAGCGGATATATTTTGGAGATGAACGAGATCTCCAAAGCGTTTACCGGAGTGAAAGCGCTCAGCAATGTAAATTTTAAAGTAAGAAAAGGCGAGATACACTGCTTGATCGGGGAGAACGGAGCAGGGAAATCCACGCTTATGAAAGTGCTCAGTGGTGTCTATCCTTATGGAACGTATGAAGGAGACATCGTGTTTGAAGGAAGTGTTCAGCAGTTCAATAAGATCAGTGACAGTGTTCAAACCGGCATCGTTATCATCTATCAGGAGCTAGCTCTATTTCCGGATCTCACGGTTTATGAAAATATTTTTGTCGGTAACGAGGTCAAACGTGGAAACTTGGTGGATTGGAACCAGACGATTGCCGAAGCAAAGAAAATGCTGAAGCGAGTGGGGCTCGACGTGAATCCTGAAACACTCGTGAAGGACTTGAGTGTAGGAAAGCAGCAGTTGGTTGAAATCGCCAAAGCATTAAGTAAGGACGTTAAGCTGCTTATTTTAGATGAACCGACTGCCGCACTGAATGAAGATGACAGTGAGAATCTGTTAAAACTTCTAGGTGAGCTGAAGAAACAGGGCATCACGAGTATTATGATCTCCCACAAACTAAAGGAAGTCATCTCCATTGCCGACCAAGCGACGGTGCTGCGTGATGGCAAAACAATCTGTACGCTCGATGCTTCTAAAGGAGAAATATCAGAGAACATGATCATTAAAAATATGGTCGGACGGGATATTGATGATATTTATCCGAAAAGACCCCATAAGAAGATCGGTAAAACGATACTAGAACTGAACAACTGGTCTGCTTACAGTACCGAGCTTGCTAGACATGTCTTAAAGAATATTGATTTTCATGTAAAAAAAGGAGAAATCGTTGGGATCGCCGGACTTATGGGCTCTGGACGAACCGAGCTTGCACTGAGTATGTTTGGTAATCCGAAAAATTATAAACTTGAAGGTCAGCTTAAAGTCTCAGGAGTGGAAAAAACGTTCAAGCACACGAGTGACGCGATTAAGTCAGGCATCGCTTATGTCACAGAAGACCGAAAAGGTGATGGGCTGTTCCTCATTCAAGATATTAAGAACAACATAACGGCTGCAAATCTTAACGAAGTCGCTGATAAGGGAATCATCAACGAGAATGAAGAGGTAAAAAGAGCAACAGAATACAAGCGATCCATGTATATTAAAGCATCCTCACTAGAGCAAACGGTCGGTAACTTGAGTGGAGGAAATCAGCAGAAGGTATCGCTCGGAAAGTGGCTGTTCGTTGGGCCGAAGCTATTAATTTTGGATGAACCAACACGCGGTATCGATGTAGGTGCTAAGTTTGAAATCTATACGATTATGAACCAATTAATCAGCGAAGGTATGAGTATTATCATGATTTCTTCTGAACTTGGTGAAGTACTCGGGATGAGTGATCGTGTTTACGTTATGGCTGAAGGAAGAATGAAAGGTGAGCTGCCGATTGAAGAAGCCAATCAAGAAAACATCATGCAGCTTGCAACGCAATAGGGGGTTAACACAATGGAATTTATCAATGAAGCAAGAACGTTAGTGAAAGAGAATATCCGTGATTATGGGATGTATATCGCTCTGTTTGTGATTATGCTTACCTTCTCCATCATGACGGATGGGCTGTTCATGTCATCGCGTAATATTAGTAATCTATTAGATTCTACTGGTTATATCGCAGTACTGGCAGTAGGAATGACACTCGTCATCGTTATTCGTCATATTGATTTATCTGTAGGGTTCGCAGCAGGATTTCTTGGTGCGATCGCGGCCATCCTTTTAACAAAGATGGGGCTGCCTGTTTATGTGACGATTCCGGTGATTCTTATGCTTGGAATCTTTATTGGCTTATTTAACGGTTTGTTAATCGCCAAATACGCCATCCCTTCCTTCGTAGCTACGCTTGCGGGGATGTTGATTTTCCGCGGTGCGCTATTACAAGTAACTGAGAAAACGGGGACAATTATTATCAAAGACGATGCGTTCAACGCGATCGGCAACGGATTTATTCCTTCTCTTATGATCGTAAATGGTTTGCATCTTTTATCTCTAATCCTAGGTTTACTATCCATCTTATTTTACATTTATAGCGAAATCTCTACGCGCCGCAACAAGATTAAATATCAGTTCGATGTTGTATCTAAAGGGATCTTCACGATCAAACTTGTTTTTGTTTCAGCGATCATTGCCTATGTTACTTGGATTCTAGCAGGTTATAACGGCTTTTCTTGGACGGTTGTGATCATGCTTCTTGTCGTTGTAGCATACCATTTCTTAACGACGAAAACGGTGCTTGGCCGTCACATTTACGCAGTAGGAAGTAATCCAGAAGCAGCACATCTAAGCGGAATCAATGTAAATAAGATTACGTACATGGTGTTTGGTTCTATGGGAATGCTTGCTGCACTATCAGGAATTCTTTTTACTTCACGTCTTCAATCGGCTACGACAACAGCTGGAACGCTATTCGAGCTTGATGCCATCGCTGCCGCCTATGTGGGCGGTGTGTCTTCCGCTGGGGGAGTCGGTAAAGTGACGGGTGCCATCATCGGTGCCATTGTTATGGCTTCATTATCAAGCGGGATGAACCTTCTTGGTGTTGGGGTTTCCATGCAGTACATGATTAGAGGTGGCGTGTTGGTTGCAGCTGTACTCTTCGATGTAATAACTCGTAAAAAGAGAGGATAGCTAACTCGTAATTAGGTTTGGTAAAAAGTGGAGACATCATGCTCGAAGATGTCTTCACTTTTTTAACTCTAAACAACAGTTTAGTCCCTATAATTGGTAACGGAGTAAGCGTGTGTATCACATTTCTTATGATAAAATATGATTAGTAAATATTCGGAAAAAGGGGATACTTCACTTGCGCAAAGCTGGATTAATCTTTCTGATTTTTATATGTATCTTCCTAAGTTATTTAACGTTTATTACAGCTCAAAAAGCGTTTCAGTCTGATTGGAAACTGCCTGCAGCGTCTACTCAGAAAGAAGATTCTTTTCGTATTGTTCTTATCACGCAAGAATTGGATACCCCTTTTTGGGACAAGGTTGGAAAAGGTGCGGAACAACAAGCTCAAAAAAGTGGAGCAAGCCTTGAAGTCTGGGGAAGCTACGGCAAGAACCAGGATGATTTTCTGAAGAAGCTCGAGGTTGCTATTCAGTCAAAAGTAGATGGCATCATCGTGCAAGGACTTGATACAGATCGTTTTAAAGAGTTGACGAAAGTGAAAGCGGCGTTTTATGGAATTCCTATTATTACGGTTGGAAATGACGTGCCTAAAGCAGAGAGCCTCCGAAAAACATACGTTGGTTCAAATCAGCACTTAGCAGGAATGATGATTGCAAAACTCATGTTGTCTGACATGGGACAAGAAGGGCAAGTCATTTTATTAAGTGATAGTCAGAAAGAGCACTATCAAGAGCAACGGCTTTCAGGCATTAAAGAAGTGCTTCAAAGCTTTCCGAACATAAAGTCGATTTATGCAGAAACACCTGAGACGAGAGAGCAAGTTATCGCAAAAACAAGAGATCTTTTGAATCAGTATCCCGATGCGGATGGATTTATTGCCGTGAACGCTAATACGGCAGGAGCTATGATTCAGGAGATTGGTAGACGCGGACAGGTAGAGCCCTATTTTATTTATTCTTTTGATGATGGATCTGAATCGATGACCTTGCTTAACCAAAAAAAGTTAGATGGTGTGATTGAGCAGTCACCTGAGATGATGGGAAGAAAAAGCGTAGATGTTTTGATGCAATGGTTAAAGAACGAAACCGTTCCTCTTGATGCGGATGGTTATTCTAGTGAAATTCGAATGATAAAGGCGATGGACGAGAGATGAACAGAATACAGAAAAAAATATGGATGCTTGCATCAGTCGTTCTGATCATCATGGCCATTATTTGGATAGCGCTTACATACTATAATCAGAAAACGCAAAATCAATACAATGACATCTTACAACGTTATTTAAGCATGAATGAAGTGACGAGCACGAGTCAAAAAATGGTCACAGACCTTAATAACTACTTGCTTGAACCATCAGAGAACCATATGGATAACCTTGATAAAAGCAAAGATAAACTTAACATGGCAAAATTGGAAATCGGAAAACTAAGAAACTCAGAAAATGAATTTGCACTCATGAATTATATGAATCTTATTGATAGTTTAATTGAAACAACAGATCGTTCTCTGATGTTCTATGCGGAATCTGACACCGAGACCTCAAACAAAGAATTTACAGAAGCGACGCGTCTTTCCAAATATATATCAGAAATGACGCTTACGTTGATCGACACAGAGCTGAAGACTTACGACGTTTTTTATCGAGGCATTATTGATCAGTCTGGTGAATTTAAGAAACTAGGCATCTGGCTGATGCTTCTGATTACACTGCTGTTACTCGTGATTACGTATTGGTTTAGCTTAAGTATCACAAGACCGGTGCAACAGTTAACACGTGCCGCGAACGAGCTATCTGCAGGAAAGTTTGACAAAGAGATCAAAGTTGATTCAAATGATGAGATCTCATTTCTTGCTCAAACCTTTAACCGAATGCGCATCAATATCAATAATTTGTTTCAGGAGATACAGCAGAAGGCGCAGCTGGAGCATGAACTTCAGCAAAGCAAGCTTCTGTTGCAAGAGAGTCAGCTTAAGAATCTGCAAAGCCAGATCAACCCGCACTTTTTATTTAATACGCTTAATACCCTATCGAAAAAGGCTTATTTAGAAGGATCAAAAGAAACGAGTGATCTACTTGTAAGTGTGGCTGGTCTTTTAAGATACAACTTAAAGTGGTTAGACAAATCCGTTACGCTTCAAGATGAAGTGATGGTGATTCAGCAATATATGAACATTCAAAAAGCAAGGTTTACTGATCGGCTGACGTTGCACCTAGAAATCGATCAGTCCTGTTTAGAAGTTCAGATTCCTGGCTTAACTCTGCAACCGATTATTGAGAACGCCGTGATCTATGCGGTTGAGCCAAGAGAAGATGGCGGACAGATCTGGCTTCGCATTAAAGATGACGATAACATGGTGAGAATCGAAGTGGAAGACGACGGACCTGGAATACCTGAGAATATCAGGTTACAGATTTTAGACGGAGAACTTGTTGAGACAAACAGTGCTTCAACAGGTATTGGGTTTACGAATGTTGTGAAGCGACTTCGACTTTTTTATGGTCTTGAAAACGTGATGGATATTCAAAGTGATATCGGTGTGGGTACGACGGTGGTAATAAGAATTCCTAAGACGAGGGGGATTGAACAGCATGCTCAAACTCTTGATCGTTGATGACGAGCAGATTGAAAGAGAAGGGCTCCAAGTTATTCTGCAGAAGGCATTTCCTAATCTCGAGATTTATCAAGCGAAGAATGGAAAAGTCGCAGTTCAAGTTGCGGCGGAAGTAAAGCCTGACTTAGTGATGATGGATATTCAGATGCCAGGGATGAATGGACTAGAAGCGATACAGCAAATTACATCTACGAATCCTTTTATTAAGTTTGTGATGATTACAGCTTTTGATATGTTTGATTATGCACGTCAGGCGATCAAATTAGGAGTGAAGGATTATTTATTAAAACCTAGCAGAGTGAGTGAGATTGAAGAGACGGTCGGGAAAGTCTTAATGGAAATTGCAGAAGAGCGCAGATCTCACAAGGTTTTGGAAAGTACGTTACCGCTCGTGGAAACAGATGTTGTCACGCAGCTGTTGTTCGATCATGTACATGATGTCCATTTGGATATGCTTGTTGATATGCTCGACATCTCTTCTACTCATGAACCATTTGTGATGAGTATTCTACTTCCACAAGGTGAAGAAAACCTTTATTCGTTGATCAAAGAAAAGGTCAGGAAATCAGCGAGTGGGTGGGTTGGTGCCTTGTATGGCCGTCAGCTTCCTATTATCGTCTTTCGTAAACCTGGTTCTTCGTTTCGTTCTCAAGCGATTTTTCTCGCAAAAGATATTCTCTCACTGAGAAAAGCAAAGACTGATGATGGATGGTTTATAGGAATCGGAAATGTGTGTCATTCTTTAGATCAAGTTCGGCAGTCCTATCAAGAATCACTTATTGCCACGATGGATTCCTCCTTGCCTGTTAAATATCGCTTTTATCATGATGTTCCGATGCTTGGGAGTACAGAGGACAGACCTCAATCCAAAAAGCGAGAAAAACAGTTTTTAGATGAGATCAGGTTAGGAAAGTGGGATGAAGTTCTTAAAAATGTATTGAGTCTCATCCAACGTTGCGAGAACGAAGGGACAGATCTGCTCCAAACACAGCAGCGTGTTCTTGAACTGCTCTGGGTGGCTGCGAGAGTGATGAACGAAATGGGAATGGAGACTGAAACACCTTTCTTTTCATATCAATCTCAAGACTACCGTCAGCTTCGTTCTGAATCTGAACATCTATTCAAACAGATGCGGATTTCATACGAAGAACATTATGAACAGCTTGAAGCCGATACGATTCATCAGATTAAACAATATATCGTAAAGCATTCTCATGAAGACATCTCTCTTGAGGCGTTAGGAAGAAAAGTAGGTTTGAGTCCGATCTATATTAGTAAGATGTTTAAAGAAAAGCTGGGAATCAACTATATTGATTTTCTGACAGAATGCAGAATCGATAAGGCGAAGAAACTGATGGCAGATCCAGAAAAAAGCTTAAAAGAAATCACGTTTGAGGTCGGTTATCATGAACCTAACTATTTCAGCAAAGTGTTCAAAAAAATGGTTACGCTTTCACCTACAGAATATCGCAGGACTGTTCTTGGGAAAAAAGGATGAAGGCCGTAAAGGAGCATCATTCATGAGAAGATTCTTAAATGGTTTATGCCTCGTCCTGTTATTCGTAGCTTTTATATTTGTTTCCGGATGCGACAAAGACAGTACGAGTAAAGAGACACTTGGGAAAGCGATTCCTTCTAAAAGTGAAAAAGTAGGCAGCGCGTCAGTAAACGAGGAAAAGATTAAGATTGGCTTTTCCATGGATACGTTATTAGAAGAACGTTGGCTTAAAGACAAAGAGCTCTTCAAGAAAGCCGTAGAGAATCTAGGAGCAGAGGTAGAGATTCTCGCTGCTAACGGTGATGACTCTTTGCAGATTGCACAAGCTGAAACGCTCATTCAGAACGAGGTCGACCTTCTTGTCGTTGTTCCTCATAACGCTGAAGCTATGGCGGCGATCGTCAGGAAAGCACACTCAGCAGGCATTAAAGTGATGGCATACGACCGATTAATCAAAAATGCTGACCTCGACATGTACGTATCTTTTGACAACGAAAAGGTAGGCGAGCTACAAGCCCGAGCAATAACCAAGCTTGTTCCGAATGGAAAGTACGTGTATATAGGGGGAGCCGAAACGGATAACAATGCTCATCTGTTTAAAAAAGGTGTGTTCCGAGT
The DNA here is from genome assembly GCF_007673525.1 of Fictibacillus phosphorivorans. Classification (GTDB taxonomy): domain Bacteria; phylum Bacillota; class Bacilli; order Bacillales; family Fictibacillaceae; genus Fictibacillus; species Fictibacillus phosphorivorans_C. Next base: position 212,810 of record NZ_VDZU01000002.1, on the reverse strand, counting down.
TCTGCAGCCATTAATTGATAAAGGGGTTATCACGGTCGTATACGATCAATGGTCCAAAGACTGGACGCCTGCTAATGCGTTAATAAATATGGAATCGGCACTGAAAGCGAACAACAATGAAATTCATGCGGTGATCGCAGCGAATGATGCTACTGCGGGTGGTGTCATACAAGCCCTTGAAGCACAAGGTCTCGCTGGGAAAGTTCCGGTCTCAGGACAAGATGCGGAGCTTGCTGGCGTGCAGCGGATCGTACAAGGAACGCAAGTGATGACGGTGTATAAACCGATTCAGGCATTATCAGAAAAAGCAGCAGAATTGGCAGTGAAGATGGCAAAAGGGGAAACGATAAAAACAGAACGAAAGATAAACAACGGTAAAATGGAGGTTCCTTCTGTTTTGTTATCTCCCATCGCGGTTGATAAAGAGAATCTCGAAGAAACAATTATTAAAGATGGATTCCATTCTAAGAGTGATGTTTATCAGAATAAGCAATAAACCAGTCTTCGTGAAACAATGGAGTTATTCCATTGTAATACGGGGCTTTTTTTGTTAGATAAATGATTGTGTCAATCCCGTTTAGTGCCCATAACATGGTAGTAAAACTGTATTTAACAAGGAGCATGTTATGTATAACCATTACAATTATAGAGTAACTCCGAGTGTTGTTGCGTTCGCTAAGGGAGATGTGACTGGAGATCGTGTACCAGACGATGTATATCTAACAGGTACGAAGAGTCAGGACAGCACATTCATTGAGAACATTACGCTTTTTGTAAAAAACGGAAGAACAGGTGCTCAGACAAGAGTACCTCTTTCTGACAATGCTGGATACAACCCCGCTTTGTTTTTAGGAGATTTTACAGGTAACGGTGTTTCAGACGTGTTGGTCAGCATCAATTCTGGTGGCAGCGGAGGATTCATGTATCATTATGTGTATTCGTTTGTAGGGAATACACCGCAAGAGATGTTTAATTTCAACGCTTACAATGCTGCTTATGAATATGATGTGATCTATGAGAATAACTACAAAGTTCGAGTTGTTAGTAAACGTAATAAAAAAACGTATATCATTGATCTATCAAAACGAGACAAAGAGTATTTAAATGAAATATATGATGTGAACGGAAAGCTGAAGAAACCAATTACCGGCTTTGTGAATCCATTAAGTGGTCTCTATCCAATCGATTTTGATTCCAATGGAATTTACGAACTTTCCGCTTATCAAAAGATTGCAGGCTTATATAACGCAGATGCTCTAGGGTACGTGGTAAACACGCTTGGATTGGAGAATAATCAATTTGTTCTTCAGAATCAATACGTAGCGATTTCTGGAACGTAATAAAGAGATCTAGCCTTTTCTAAAAGGCTAGATCTCTAATTGCTTATGCATTCATGCTATAGATGGTCCATGATAAATAGGTAGCAAATGAGCTCCAGAGAAGATAAGGAATAAGCAACCATCCAGAAACTTTTCTTAAACGACCGGCATAGATGACTAAAAGTAAAGTCGTCACCGCAATCAATAGAGCATCGATGCTCGCTGCGAATAAATCTTTTTGTGTAAACTGAAAATAACCGAAAGCTTGATTGAATACATAGTTGATCGCAAATAGAATCCAAAAGCCAATGGGTTTAAAACCATATTGATTGTAGATAAGAGTTGCGGATAGAGCGATTAAAAAGAACAAAACAGCCCATATAATACCGATTGTTTGTCCTGACGGAGTCCATGATGGCTTGTTCAGTGCATCATACCACTCGCGATCAACCGGAAATAGAAAACTGGAAACATAGAACAGGGCAAAGATAATGACAAAGACGACTATACTGGATTTTTTCATGATTTACCTCCTGGGTTGTAGTGGGAATCGTGTAAGCAATTGTCTATATTTCTTAGAATTATACTGTTCCCTTTTTAAATTATTCTTAAAACCAGAAGCGTATTTTTTGCATTTGGAAACTGAGGGTATTATTATAATAGTTACTTTAAAAAAGAAAGTTATAATTCGGGCTATTTCAATGATAGTAATGTATGTGGTTGATTTCCGTTCCAGAATGCTCGCTTTCCGGGGGGAGTGCGGTGAGCCTCTTAGCGCTCTGCGCTGTTAAGAGTCTCACCTGTCCCGCTAATCCCCCAGGAGTCTCGCATCTTGCACTTCAATCAACTTTCATGCAAGTAATGAAAAAAAGATAAAAGCAAAAACGACTTGAAGAGCCCAATAAAAATAAGAGGTGGAAGACAAATATGATGAATAAAAAGTATGCACCATTGTTTGAATCTTATCGTTTTAAAAACGGTGTTGAACTTAAGAACCGTGTTGTTATGGCACCGATGACAAACTTTTCTTCAAACGAAGACGGAACTGTAACAGATGAAGAAATTCGCTACTACGAGCGCCGTTCTGATGGTGTTGGGATGGTTATTACAGCTTGTACGAATGTGACAGCTAACGGCAAAGGATTCCCAGGAGAGTTCGCTGGAGATACGGATGACATGATTCCAAGTCTTCGCGACTTAGCTTCTGCCATAAAAGCAAAAGGATCAAAAGCAATTCTGCAAATTTTCCATGGTGGTCGTGAAGTGCCACCTGAACTTGTTCCTAACGGAGATGTTGTGAGTGCGAGCAATATCCCTTCAGGTGAGGGGAAACCTGTGCCACGCGAACTGACTTCAGAAGAAGTATCTTCTATCATTCGTGATTTTGGTGAAACAACAAGACGTGCGATTGAAGCAGGTTATGACGGTGTTGAGATCCACGGTGCGAACGGCTATCTGATTCAGCAGTTCTTTTCTCCACACGCGAATCGCCGTGAAGATCAATGGGGCGGCTCGTTAGAGAAACGTATGGCGTTTCCTTTAGCTGTTGTAGATTCAGTGAAAAAAGCAGTAGCTGAATATGCAGATGACTCATTCATCGTAGGCTACCGCTTTTCACCAGAAGAACCTGAAACACCAGGAATTACGATGGCTGATACGTTAGCGCTTGTTGATGCTCTTAGTGCAAAGAAATTAGATTATCTTCACGTTTCGGTAATGGATTTCTGGTCTGAACCTAGACGAGGAGTTGAAGATACACGTTCACGCATTGAGATTATTAACGAAAGAGTAGGCGATCGTGTACCTGTTATGGGAGTAGGATCCATCTATACAGCAGATGATGCGATCAAAGCTTTAGAAACAGGAGTGCCATTCATTGCTTTAGGGCGTGAACTGATCATTGATCCAGACTGGGTACAAAAGATCGAACAAGGCAAAGAGTCTGAAATCGTAACGAAACTTGATAAATCAAAGCAAGATGAACTTGTAGTACCAGATCCGTTGTGGAACGCAGTCTTGAACGCACCAGGATGGTTTCCAGGGGTTTAATAAAAGATAAGAAAAAGCAGGAGCTGATCCTGCTTTTTTTGTTTGTGAACACAACAAAGTTTACTTTCAACAGGTATGGGAAGACATAAGAGTAGACATTCAACTAGGAGGCAGATTTAATGAGCAAAACGATTTTTATAACAGGTGCAGGAAGTGGATTAGGAAAAGGTGCAGCTATCGGACTCGCTAAAAAAGGACATGCCATTATCGCCACAACTGAAACGACTTCACAAAAAACAGCTCTTTTAGAAGAATCAAATAATCTAGGTCTTGATATAGAGGTGTTCAAACTTGATATTACAAATGAACGAGATCTAGAACAAATAGAAAAGTATGACTTTGACATATTTGTAGCCAATGCAGCGATCAATGAAGGTGGGCCATTAGCTGAAGTTCCAATGGACCGCGTTCGTGCTTTATTTGAGGTAAACGTATTTGCTACGCTAGAATCCGTTCAGCTTGCAGCGAAAAAATTCGTCAAAAAGCGAAGCGGAAAAATTATCTTTTTGAGTTCTATGGCAGGTATATCAGCAACACCGTATGTTGGACCGTATACGGCAACAAAGCATGCGATTGAAGGAATTGCTCAAACGATGCAGGCAGAACTTCAAGAGTTTGGTGTAAAAGTCGCAACAATCAATCCAGGCGCATATGCAACTGGATTCAATGATCGAAGTGCAGAAGAAAAATACAAATGGTATGATCCCGAAAAGAACTTTACAAGAAAGGAAGATATGAAGAAGCAAGAAGAGCAACTGAAGAATCAATATGATCCAGAGGACATGATCGAGAGAATGATTGAAATCATCCCGGCCGAAGAACATTACTTCCGCACTGTTCATCCACAGGAAGTAGAGGAACAGTTAAAGAAAACGGAGAAAGAACGTTGGGAAATGAAAATTTAAAGTAATCAACATCTGATGAGACCCTGATGAAAAAATCAGGGTTTTTTGAGTTTTGTTGAAGAAAATACTATAGTTAAATACATATATCAACGGGATAGTAGGGATGTTTGAAATGAAAAAAATAATTGTAATCGGATCCGGAATTTTGGGAGCGTCTACCGCTTATCATCTTAGTAAATCTGATGCAGAGGTTCTAATAATCGATAGAAAAGATAAGGGACAAGCGACAGATGCAGCAGCAGGCATCGTGTGTCCGTGGCTATCTCAGCGCCGTAACAAAGCTTGGTATCAGTTAGCAAAGGGCGGAGCTCGGTATTATCCTGAACTTATCAAGATGCTCGAAGAAGACGGTGAAACCGATACGGGTTACAAATGTGTAGGTACACTGAGCTTACATGCAGATTCTGAAAAACTTAAACAAATGGCAGAGCGGGCTTTGAAACGTAGAGAAGATGCTCCGGAAATTGGTGAGATCACGATTCTTTCTCCTGAAGAAACGAAGAAACGCTTTCCACCCTTATCCGACGAATTCGGTTCGGTTTTTGTAAGTGGCGGTGCTCGTGTAAACGGAAGAGCGATGCGTGACACTCTGGTGAATGGAGCTAAGAAAAACGGTGTGAAGCTTCTTCATGGTCATGCTGCTCTACTTTATGAAGGAAAAGTAGTTTCGGGTGTTTCTCTTAATGGCCAAAAAATCTTCGCTGATCAAATCATCATAACAGCAGGAGCATGGTCGAATGAAATTTTAAAGCCACTTGGAATCAACTTTAAAGTAACTCCACAAAAAGCACAGATCATCCACTTGGAGTTGCAAAAAACAGATACAGACGATTGGCCAGTGGTGATGCCGCCGACAAATCAGTACATTCTCACTTTTGATGATCGAGTAGTCGTAGGAGCTACACACGAAGATGAGGCAGGTTTTGATAACCGGGTAACGGCAGGCGGTATTCATGACATACTTTCAAAAGCCTTACCTGTCGCACCTGGTCTGTCAGAAGGATCACTTCTTGAAACAAGAGTGGGCTTCCGACCGTTCACGCCAGGTTTTTTACCAGTAATCGGACCGCTTCCTAATTTTAATAACATTTTGGTCGCGAACGGCCTTGGTGCATCAGGGCTTACAAGTGGACCTTACTTAGGAGCTGAACTTGCGAAGCTTGCATTAGGAAAATCTACAGAACTAGATATATCTAACTATGATGTATCTGGTGCTATTGAATAATCGCTATGAAAAAAGACAACTTCCACTTAAGTGAGTTGTCTTTTTATATGGTACTCCCAATTGGCTTTAAGCTGAAATACACCAGGTACTCATTGACAGCATCTATATCATAGATTTTTTTATTAATAAAAAACTTAAAGATTAAGTCGTTTGTATCGCTGAAAGATAGTGAGTATCCTGCACTTTCCAGAAGCTCTTCTGTGTCATCTTCGTCCAATTCCAAACCAAGAGCCAGCGCAAGAATCGTATTTTTCTTTGGTCGGTAATCTGATTTAGAGCGAATCTTAGAAAAGTGCTTCCGATCTAAACCGGCTTTCTTATAAACATCTGCGTCGGTCACACCTTTTTCATCAATCAGTTGAAAAAGTTTTTCCTGTAACGTTGGCTTTTTGTTTTGATGAATAAACGCATCTAACTCAAAACGGAGACTGCTTTCTTCTAAACATTCCTCCATCATTTTAGAAGACTGACAACCTTCTAATTCCATTATGAAATAATCAATCAGGTAGGTTTCTAATTCTAATAAAAGCTTTTGATCAAGCATATCCGACCACCTCCTAAAATGTCGCTTCACAGGCGACCATTTGCTGAATCTTTCTAGCTATGATTATAACATGACAAATGTTAGGAGATGATTAAGGGTGAACAAAAACGTAACAGAAATCGTATTTTTGCTTGATCGAAGTGGTTCGATGTCAGGGCTGGAGAAGGACACTATTGGAGGGTTTAACTCGTTCGTAAAAAGGCAAGTTGAGCGGAAGGGAAAAACCCTTCTTACGACCGTTTTATTTGATGATCAGTATGAAATTTTATGGAGCGGTGTCCCTGCAGAACAAGTCCAGTTAACGAGGAAGGACTATTATGTCCGCGGAACTACAGCGCTTTTGGATGCTGTAGGCAAAACCATATTGGATGTGGGTTACAGGCTCTCACGCACTGAAGAACACGATAGACCAGGTAAAGTGATCTTTGTTATTACGACAGATGGAATGGAGAACGCGAGCTCTGAATTTACACACGAAAAGGTAAAGACGCTTATTAAACATCAGCAAGATAAATACAATTGGGAATTTATTTTTATGGGTGCAAATATTGATGTTATAGCTGAATCGCAAAATCTCGGTATTAAAGAAGAAGACGCGTTTAGTTTTGATGCTACTCATGATGGGATAGAAAATTTATACTCCATGATGAGTGAAGAGATCATACAGCGAAGAAATAAATAACATTAACTCAGAGACAGTTTCCTTATACAGGAGAGTGTCTTTTTTATGTCATCATAAACAACATATTGCATATATTGGAAATATATAGTACATTACATATGTAATGCACTATAGTGGTAAGTTGGAGGTGAGGTACATTTGCTGCTAAATGCTGATAGTATGAAACCGATTTATGTTCAGATTTCAGAATGGCTCGAGAACGAAATCTTGAACGAAACGATTTCAGCAGATGAAAAAATATATTCGCAATATCAATTAGCTGAGATGTTTAATGTGAATCCAGCTACTGCTGGTAAAGGCATAAACTTATTGGCGGACGATAACGTTCTTTATAAGAAAAGGGGATTAGGGATGTTTGTTGCAGCGGATGCAAGAAAAATTATCCTCGGTAAAAGAAAAAGTTCTAAGCTGCATTCACTTGTTACCGAGTTAGCGCAAGAAGCTGTACAGCTACAAGTCGAAGAAGATGAACTAGTAACGATGATCAGGGATATGCACCAAAGAATAAAGGAGGAGCAATCATGAATGTTGTCGTTTGTCATGAACTGACTAAACAATATGGTCGATCGAAAGCAATCCAAAATATGACCTTTCGGATAGCGGAAAATAAAATTACCGGTTTAATTGGAAGGAACGGAGCAGGAAAAACAACATTATTAAAAATAATTGCTGGTTATCTTCATCATTCTGCGGGTGACATACAGGTTTTCTCTGAAAATCCGTTCAATAATTTAAAGGTTTCGGCAAATACAATCTTCATCGATAACGAGATGAGTTTCTCACAAGGGTTAACATTAAAAGAACTGCTTGAAACAGCGGGGAGTTTTTACCCAAATTGGAACCACGACTTAGCGTTAAAATTATTTGATTATTTTTCTTTTAATTCTAATCAATATCATGGAAATCTCTCAAAGGGGATGAAGAGTACGTTTAATATGATCGTTGGTTTAGCTGCACGCTGCCCACTGACGATCATGGATGAGCCGACAAGCGGAATGGATTCTGCGACACGTAAGGACTTTTACCGAGCATTATTAAAAGAATACATCGCCTATCCAAGAACAATCATTCTTTCTAGCCATCTATTAGATGAAGTAGAAGATTTGTTAGAAGAGGTTCTACTCATTAAGTCTGGTGAAAAGTGTCTTCACTTATCCATCGATCAGTTAAAGGAGTACGCGATTGGCGTGAGAGGAAAGACAGTTAACGTAGAGAAGTGGACAGAGAAGATGGAACCCATTTCCGTGCAAGAGATCGGCGCAAATATGTCATACGCGGTCATAAGAAACGATCGTTCGATAAAAGAGTTAGAGGATGCTAGACAGTTAGGATTAGAAGTCACGCCAGTTTCTGCAGAAGATATTTTCAGTTATTTAACAAGTAAAACAAAAGGGGGAATCGATCATGTATTTAGCAGAGGTTAAGACTTGGGATATTGTAAAGAAACAATATCGCTATAAGCTAAAATCATACTTTGGTGTGTTTACATCGTTAATCGTGATCCAGCTGCTCGCGATTCTTTTTTCTTTTAATGGTACCGGTTCGGGAAGTGGCTCATCTAATTCAATACAATATGATTTTTACTATTACACAAGTGACATCATCCTCATTTTTATGATGATTTGGGCGTTCATAACAGCCATCATTATAACAACGAGAGCGTATCGTTATGATGATTTTTCTTTTGTAACGAATCGTGTCATAAGCCAAGTTTCTAACATTTTATTTCTTTTATCCTCTAGTATTTTTGCAGGCATAACGGTTTATCTTTCTACTAATCTATTTCAGATCTTAGCATTTTACTTCAAAAATAATTATTCGATCATTGTTGATTCATTAACGGTTACTGAATTCATAATCGGAATGATTACTTCCATTCTTTATATTTTTCTGTTTGCTAGCGCAGGATATCTTGTTGGAATTTTAATTCAGCTGCATAAAGGCTTTTTGTTGATTATTCCGACCGTCTTGTTTGGCGGTTTAATTTTGGATGGAATCGGTGGAGATCCTAGGGTTTTTGAAAATGTAACCATGTTCTTTGGACAAGAAACTTCATTTATTCTGTTCATTTGTAAAATTGCTATCGTCTCGTCCCTTTTACTGCTGGCTAGCCTTGGGATTTCTAATAGAATGGAGGTAAGGAAATGATTAATATTGTTTTACTACTAGTAATTTTTGTAGTTGTCTCATCCGGAATTGGAATCCTGAGATCAAACACTAAATTAAGCTTAGGAACAAGAAAAATCCGCTGGATCCTTGGCGGATATACAATGATTCTAGCGATTGCTACAGTTATTTCACTAAGCATCCTTCCAAACCACAAGAATGATGAAAAAATAGCTACGGCAGCTGAAATGAGCAGCATAGAAGACGCTCAAACCAAAGCGATAGACAATTTGTATTCAGGAAACGTAGTCGATCTAGATAAAATTTTTTCTGAAAAGAAAAAATGGTCTTTTCCTTTTAATGAAAAGTCGTTAGACATTGTTTTAACAGAGGGAGAAACAGGCATCATGAGTGTTTTCGCTGAGCGAAAAAGCGAAAATGATGGTGAGATTGAGGCTACGTATCATGTAGGGAAATCTTATATCGATGGGGTAGATTTTACAGACAAAGTGCATTCCCCAGAGCTTTTGTTAAACGGACAACAGCTAACCGTAAATAACCCAGCTTTAGTGACAGTTAGCTTCTCGAGATTTTCACCAGGCTTTGCATACAGCCAGTTCTCTAAGGGGGGACACTTTACTCAAGAAAATCGCAGCTCTGTGATCGGCCGTGATTTTATTCTATTAAAAGTACCTAACGATATTGAGATAAATGGTGATATTAGCTGGATAAACGAATAGAGGGGAGCTTGTTACGTTGGAAAACAAAAACACTTTAATTGCTGCCTACAAAAATGCAAAATACCAAGTAACCGGACACGGAAAAAGAGATGTGTCTGTCCTGTTAGATTCTATTTCAAATCAAACAGGGCAGGAAGAAAGTGATATGTATGGCAGCGGTCACATCATTGATAGCTTTCAAGAAAAGATGGCTGCTTATTTAGGAAAAGAATCTGCTGTATTTTTCCCGAGTGGTACGATGGCCCAACAGATCGCCATGCGGATTTGGTGTGATGAAAAGGGTATCCAAAAAGTGGCGTATCATCCCTTATGTCACTTGGAAATTCACGAAGAAGATGGTTTGAAAGAACTTCACCACATTGAACCTGTGCTGCTTAGTGACCCTAATAAAATTATTAAACTGGATGACGTAGTCAACATGAAGGAAGACGTTTCTTGTTTATTATTGGAACTTCCTCAGCGAGAGATCGGTGGCCAGCTGCCGAGTTTTGAAGAATTACAAACTACTTCTGATTACTGCAGAGAAAAAGGAATTAAACTTCATCTGGATGGAGCAAGACTGTTTGAAATTCTCCCATTTTATAATAAAACTGCAGCTGAAGTTTGTGTACTTTTTGATAGTGTTTATGTTTCTTTTTATAAGGGGATTGGCGGAGTAGCTGGTGCAATCTTAGCAGGGCCAAAAGACTTTACTGAGAAATCAAAGGTTTGGAAAAGACGTCATGGTGGTGACTTGATCAGTCTTTATCCATATATCTTATGCGCGGATTTCTATTTCGATCAACGAGTTGAAAAAATGGAAGAATACTATGAGGGTGCAAAGGAATTAGCAGCACTTTATAACGAGTGTGAAGGTATACGCACACTTCCGATAACGCCTGTTTCAAACATGTTTCATGTCCATGTCCAAGCACCAAAGCATGAAATGGAACGCATTTTGGCAGACACTTATGCTGAGAGTGGAGTTGGATTAACAGGACATCTTCGCGAGAATGGTGAGAATCGTTGTTTCTTTGAGGTAAGCCTAGGTGACAATTATCTAGCAGTACCTAATAGTGCTTTGAAAAAGACGTTCACACTGCTGAATAAGAAGTTGAAGACAAGAACTTTAGTATAAATAATAACGTTGTAACTTAGGATAGAAAAGCAAAGAACTGCTAATCTTAGCAGTTCTAGCTTGTTCTGAAATTTAGTTATTCTCTGGATCTGTATCGTCGTTATAAGCACCTGGAGCTTGTTTCGCGTTGAACGTCCAATCCACTTGAAGCTTGTCTCCTTGGAACTGGTTTTGATCTTCGCCATTATCTACGAACTGGAACAATACGAACATTTTTTCTTTCTCACCTGGAGGAATACCATCAGGACGCTGTGTTGTGCCAACAAATTCATCAATTGCGGTAAGATCAGGTTGTTTTTCTTTCAGCTGTGCCAATGTAGTCTCAACAACAGGTACAGTTGCGCTGCTCGTGTTGTACATGATGGTTACCTTGATGTGGTTTGCCAGATCATCCGTATTATCTGATTTTGCATCTTCAACTGAATATTTTGTATCTAGTAGTACTTGATAGATGTCTAGAGAGCCCTTATTCTCAAACGTAAATTCACGGTACACTTCATCGCCAGGTTTAATGTTATCAATGTTAACCACAGCGTTTGGGTTGATGGAAAGATCTAACGTACCTGCAGCGAATGTGTTTTTCGTTTCGAACGTGTCACTAAAGTAAGCGAACGTTCCTCCTCCCATTAAAGATAATCCTAGTGCAGCTGTCATAACGCCTTTGCTAATTGTCTTCGTAAACCCCATTCTTCTCAACCTCCATAGATATGTAATCTAGATTTATTAAACTCGTATGTATGGTTATATACATAGAGAGCTAACCAAAGTTTATGCTTTTCCCACATCTAATTTTCTAGCTGCTTTCACGATAGAAAAAACAGCTGAACTAAATAATAAGAACCCAGGAATAAATAACAAAAGAGCAGTTGCTTCCTTAGATTGAGTCACCTTTAATGCATATCCGATATATGGAACCGTAAATCCTGAGTAACTTCCAATTACATCATTTGCAGGAACCGACCACATATCAGGTCCGTCATTGTTATCCCCTTTTGTGCGATAGGAAATTTGTCCGTTTTTATTTTCAACATCGATGATTCTATGAGTAATCAACTTATCTTCCATTTGAAAAGTGATAATATCGCCATTTTTAAAGGTAGTGGTGTCGTCTGCCTGTTTAATAGAGATGATAGATCCTGTTTGAAAGATAGGCTCCATCGATCCGGATAATACCGCTTTAATCTGATAACCAAAAACGGAAGGTTCTGATCCTGAGACACGTGACGATAGGATGATAAAAGCAAGTAAGCAGAGCAACACAATAAAAGAGGTGCTTGCTAGTTTAGTTGTGAATTTCAACAGTTTTTTCGTCATGTTTTGTTTCTCCTTCGTTTTGTATAGAATCATCAGTATTCTTCACCTCTGCTGATCTAACAGGCTCTTCATTCTTTTCCTCGTCATCTTCAAACTTGTTAATACGAGCTTCAATTGAGTGGTGTAATTGTTTAATAGATTGTAGCTCCACTGTCGTTTTTAATTTTTTGCTCAATTCGTTTGTCTCATTACATCCTTCATAGACAAATTGGTATGTCTTCGAATCTAGTTTCTTCACCTGCTCCGCATAATTTGAGAGCTCATTATGTATGTCTTCAAAATCACGGAGTAGTGAGTAAAGTGTTTGTTCTAATCCTGTAATTTCCTCAATGGTTTGTTTTAGCTCTTGTAAACTTGCATCATCAGCAGCGTTCGGAAGGGTCTTATATAGTGAGATTATTCTTGAATAAATGATGTTAGCTTTTTCGTTAAGGTTTTCCACCGTGTCTGGAAAAACAACTGCAGCTGAAAGTTTCACCGGTTTTATTTGAGCTTGGCTTGAAAAGGCTGCTTCGGTTTGACCGGTAATTTGAGCACCACAATAAAAAGATAGAGAGCATAACCCCAATAGAACAGTCCCTTTATGAAGCTTGCCTTTCATATCAGCCCTCCTCGTCTAGTGATTTGACCCTATTATTACAGAATGTGTTCGAGATTGTTATTGGGTTAATTTATCGATAAAATATAGACGTTTTTTGTCGAAAATAGCTTCCAAACGCTATGACACCTAGAAAAACTTAGTAAAAATTAACCCAATTGACCACCTTTGTAATGTTCTTAATAATTGGAATTATTCCGGAAGCACAATTTGATGAAGAGGTGAATGGGTTGAAAAAGAAAAGACAAAAACGATTGAACAAAAAAGTGGTAATTCCAGCAGTTCTAGCATTGTCCGTTACACTTGGAGGATTTTCATTACCTGGATCCAATGCACACGCGAATCCTACAACTGTTTTATTCCAAGCTCCTGAAGGGTTGAGTAAAGCTGAAATCGTTAAAGCGTATCTTCAATCACAGGTCGTTTCCGAGGTTGGAGTGAAATCAGCATCTACAATAGGAGAGCAGTTTAAGATCGTAAAAGAGTTTGCTGATAGTAGCACGAATACATACCACGTGCGAACTGTTGAGCAATACAACGGGATCCCAATCTACGGCAGTGGACAAACCGTTGCGTTGGACGCAAACAACAATGTGTATGCGTCATTTGGAAAGGTGACTCAAAAATCAAGTCGATCTATCATTCCTACAGATCCATCCATAACGAAGGAAGATGCAGAAAGAACGGCTAAAGAGCAAGTAGTTGCTGAGATTGGAGAAGTTAAGCAGTTTGACGGTGTTGACACAGAATTAACGATCTATCCACATGAAGGCAGAAACTACTTAACGTACTTGGTTAAAGTTTCGACTTCTGTTCCTGCACCTGGGTTTTATCATTATTTTATAGATGCAACGACGGGTGATATCGTTGATCAGTTTAACGCGGTACATGAAGCAGATGCTCCAGCAGTAACACCGATAACAGGAAGAGGACTAGACTTATTCGGTAAAGTTCAAAACTTTATCGCTGTAAAAGATAGTACATCCGGGAAAAGCTATCTGCATGGTGCCGCAATAGGAGGAGGAACAACGACGAATCCGAACATCGTCCCGGTTCATACGTACAAAGCGAACCGCATGGGTGAAACACCTTTCATCCTACTATCCGGACTTTTTGGATTCTCAGGTTTTGAAGTAGAAACAGGTACGTCTTTCTTTGCGGACCCAGCAGCGGTTTCAGCTCATACGAACTCTATCAAAGTAAATACGTATTACCAAAATATTCACAAACGTAACAGTATCGATGGAAACGGAATGCCGATCATAAGCACGGTCCACATTGGATCTAAATGGAACAATGCGGCATGGAACGGAAAGCAGATGCTATATGGAGATGGTGACGGTATTCTGTTCAGTTCACTAGCAGGTGCGATGGATGTTGCAGGTCATGAGATGACACATGGTGTAATCTCGAAAACAGCAAACCTAACCTATCAAGGAGAATCAGGTGCGATTAATGAATCATTAGCTGATATCTTCGGTGCGTTGTCTGAGATGCATTCACACGGATTAACAAGTCCATCAGAATGGGAGATGGGTGAAGACATTTACACACCAAACGTACCTGGTGATGGCGGACTTCGTTCCATGAGTAATCCAAAGTCCAAGAAGCTTTCTGCCGCTTATGGATTGAAGGATAATGCATATCCTGATCACTATGAAGACCGTTATTTAGGCGAGCTGGATAAGGGTGGGGTTCATATTAACAGCTCCATCAACAATAAAGCAGCTTATCTCATCTCCGAGGGAGGCGAGCACCACGGCGTTAAAGTCACGGGTATCACACGTTCAAAAACTGAAAAGATCTACTACCGCGCTTTAACGAACTATCTTGTACCTTCATCCGGATTCAAAGAGATGCGTGCGGCAGCGATCCAATCCGCTCGTGATCTTTATCCAGACCGTAATGGCGCTCCGTCCGCTGAAACAAAAGCTGTAATGGCAGCTTACGATGCGATTGGTGTACCGGCTCAATAAGCAGTATGATCCACGAGAGAGTATTCTTTCGTGGATTTTTTATGGAAAAATAGTGAGCACTAAGACTTAAAAACATGACTTTAGAAGGAAAAAAAACGATTTAGAAAGAAACTTTTATCATTAAACATTTGTTCATGAGGAGAGACACATATGATTGAGGGAGAAATTATTAAATTTTATCGAAAGCGAAGAGGACTTTCTCAAGAGCAACTGGGTAAAGATATCTGTACGACAACACATGTTAGTAAAATTGAGCGGGGACAGACGAAGTACTCAACGGAGATTATTGCGTTATTTTCAAAGCGGCTAGAGATTGATATACAGAAGGAGATGCAGTTCTTTCAAGATATGGAGAAGAAACTTCATCAATGGCACAACTCTATTATCATGCAAAGAATGAAAGAAGTAGAGAAGACAAAAAGTGAACTAGATCAATTTCCGATTGTTCAAACCTCAAAACATGCAGCACTGTATCAGCTGGTGCTTGCTCGTTATTATCTTTTAAAAAAAGAGCCACAAAAAGCAGCAGAGGTTTTAAAGCGAATACAAACTGAACACCTGATTCCTTATGAGTTCAACATGTATAAGCATGTAAAGGGAATCTACTTCTTGCAGAAGTACAACAATTTTCATGTTGAGAATCGTAGGAAAGCAATCGAGCTCTTGAGTACGATTGATAAGATCTCCTATGGAAATGAAGAATACTGTTATCATTTAGCAATGGCTTATCAATGGGTTGAATCCAAAACGATGGCATATATTAATGCAAAAAAAGCTGTGGACTATTTTAAGAGAAACAATAACTTCTCTAGAGCCATCCAAGCAGAATCAGTCATGCTGCTGCAAATAGAATGTGCAACACAACATGAATTTGAACAAAAAGTTGACCGTTACCTTCAGTTGATTCAGGATAGTGAAACCTTAAATGAAATTGGTATTATCGGAATGCTTTTACATAATCTAGGGCTTGAATTTTTTAAAAGAAAAGATTATGAGAATGCGCACATCTATTATCAGAAAGCGTTAAAGATGGCTGATAAAAAAACAGCGATCTATTTAAACCGATTGTATAATTTTTTGGACAATAGTATTGATGGAAAACTTCAGTCTCAAAAGCAGAATTTAAAAAATGCAGAAGAAGGATTAACAGCAGCCAGAATGTTAAAACATCCTTTATATCTGCACTTGTTTCAACTTCACTTTTTTATAATAAAGGGTGAGACAGATGCTTATTTCAGTTACTTAGAAAATATAGCTCTGCCATTTTTTCAAGTTCATAATCAATTCAGTAGGATCGAAAAGTTTGGAAAGCAGCTATATCACTATTATGCCGACACGAAGCAGTACGAGAAAGCAGTTGAAATTTCGGCTCTGTTTTTAGCTAGAGATTAAATAAATTCATGCAAGATAGGTCGGATACAAAGTCCCCTGTCTTTTTTTGTTCAAAAAAGTTAGAAAATTTATATTGAAAGTTATTTTCGCGTCAGTTATAATTTCAATTAACGAAAGCGCTTTCGGTAAAGAGGAGATAACAATGGCTACAATTTATGACATTGCAAAAAAGACGGGTTTTTCAACGACAACCGTCTCAAAAGCACTCAATAACTATTCTGATGTGAGTGAAAAAACAAAGCAGAAAATTCTACAAGCAGTCGAAGAAATGGGATATCTGCCTAATGCACATGCCCAATCGCTTTCTACAAAAAAGTCTTGGACGATTGGTGTGATGTTTTCTGAGTCGAATGAAGTAGGAATGAAACATCCTTTTTTTAGTGCGATAATAGAAAGTTTCAGAAAGAATGCAGAACGAGAGGGATATGATCTGATCTTCGCTTCAAGAAATCTGCGTAATCGGGATATCAGCTATTTGGAACACTTTTCTTACCGTGCCGTAGATGGCATTGTAGTGATCTGTTCTGATCCACAAGATCCGCAAGTACAAGAGATGATAAACAGCACCATTCCTATCGTTGTTATAGATATGAACAAACAGAACTGCAGTCTTGTGTTCTCGGATAATATTGAAGGTGGAAAGCTCGCAGTAAATTACTTGCATTCACTTGGTCATACAAAAATCGCTCATATCGCTGGCGATGCTTTAACGGATGCAGGTGCAGAAAGAATCAAAGGATTTAAAAAAGCGATGAATGAGTTGAACCTGCCGATTCATGAGGGCTATCTGATCAACGGTGGATTGTTCTCTATCCAAGAAGGCAGAGCAGCTATGGAAAAACTGTTGAAGCTGGATGATGTACCTACAGCCGTATTTGTTGCAGGAGATCATATGGCAATCGGTGCAATTGAAGCTATAAAAGAAAAGGGTCTAAGCGTTCCCGAAGATATTTCAATCATCGGTTATGATGATATTGAAATGGCAGCATACATTACGCCGAAATTAACGACGATTAAGCAAGATACGGATATGATTGGATACCAAGCAGCAAAGTTATTGATGAAACAAATTATACAAAAGAAAAAACTAATCACATCCAAGCGCATACCTGTTGAATTGATTATTCGTGAATCGTGCGCACAAAAAAAATAAAAAATTTTTTTAGGATAATTCGAAAGCGGTTTCGAATATTTATTTTAAAACAAAACGAAACCGCTTTCGCTCAATAAATTTTAAAGAAGGAAGGGGTTTATACATGAAAAGGAAGTTAAGTATCTTTTTGGTATCTATTCTGTTGGTGGGATTATTTGCAGGTTGTTCAAGCGATTCGAAAACATCTGGTAATGGCAAGAAAGATGTTGATTTAAGAATCTGGTCGTTTACAGATGAATTGAAGAAACCGATTAAGACATTTGAGGAAAAGAATGGCGTAAAAGTGGAGTTAACGATTGTTCCGATCGCTGACTACCCGACAAAGTTAAAGCCTGTACTTGAGAGTGGTGTTGGAGCTCCTGACGTTTTCACAGGCGAGATTGCATTCTTAAAACAATGGGTAGATGCAGGTTATTGGGAGAACTTATCTGAAAAGCCTTATAACGCAGATAAGCTTTCTGATAAGTATGTACCTTACGTATTTGACCTTGGTAAAGATAAAGATGGCGATGTACGCGCTCTTTCTTGGCAAACAACGCCAGGAGGCATCTATTATAAGCGAAGCATTGCAAAGGAAGTATTAGGAACGGACGATCCAACTCAAGTTGGTGAAATGATGAGCTCTATGGATAAGGTGTTTGAAGTAGCAGATAAGATGAAAGCAAAAGGCTATAGCATGTTCCCAGATGAGGGAGCTATCCGCTGGTTCACACAAGGTGACAATCCACAGCCTTGGGTAAACGATAAGAATGAGCTTCAGCTTACAGATGAAAAAATGGAGTACATGGATTACTCGAAAAAGCTTCGTAATAATCAATACACAGCTCTAGCACCTGAATGGTCACCATCTTGGTTCGAAGGCATGGATAAGCCGATCAAGGTAAAAGAGGGCGGCAAGGAAAAAGAAACACAAGTGTTTTCATATGTTCTTCCTACATGGGGATTACATAGCGTCCTAAAAACCAATGTTAAGGAATCTGTTGGTGACTGGGCGGTAACGAGTGGTCCGAGTCCTTATTTCTGGGGTGGAACATGGCTTGGTGTATACAACAAATCGGATAATAAAGAACTTGCTTATAAATTTGTGAAAATGATGACACAAGACGATGAATTCTTAACATCTTGGAGTAAAGAAACCGGAGATGTCCTTTCTTATCTACCTGTAACAGAGACAATTAAAGACGACTTTAGCGACAAGTTTTTGGGTGGACAGAACAACTATCAATTCTTCTTGGATCAATCTACTAAGATCACACCAGGGATCGTGACGAAGTACGATCAGCAGCTAGATACGCTTTACGGAAATGCTGTGCAGCAATATGTAACAGGTAAGAAGTCTAAAAAAGAAGCGATTAAAGAATTCTATCAAAAAGCACATAATGCTTATCCAGACATAAAAGTACCGAAAAAATAAGTTTTAGGGGGTGGCGGGAAATAATTCCTCGCCACTGACCTATCTATTGAAAGGGGGAGGAGAGATGAAAAATATAAACCGTTATGGCTATTTTTTTATTGCTCCGTTTTGGCTCGTCTTCTTAGTGTTCAGTATATATCCCGTCGCCCTAACCTTTTATTATAGCTTTACCAATTATACAGGGAGTGGTGAAGCACAGTTAGTAGGTCTAGCAAACTATAAACGACTCCTTACAGACACGTATTTTGTTGAAGCTTTTTTTAACACATGGAAAATATGGGGTGTGAACTTTGCGCTTCAAATGGGACTTGCTCTCATCTTGGCTATGATTTTTTCAGATATGAGAATCAAGTTAAAAGGAATCGCATTTTTCCGATCAATCTTTTACCTTCCGAATCTAATTACGATCAGTTCGGTTGCTCTATTATTCGGTATTTTACTAGATTGGCAGCACGGATCTTTAAACATGATGTTAATGAAGCTAGGAATTATCTCAGATCCAATCAACTGGCTGAACGAACCAACGAGTGCACAGTTATCTGTCTCACTGATCTTAACCTGGATGTGGTTTGGTCACTCCTTTATCGTCGTAATGGCAGGTGTATCTGGCATATCGAAGGACTACTACGAAGCAGCATTAATCGATGGTGCAAATCGCTGGCAGACGTTTTCAAAGATTACGATTCCGCTCTTAAAGCCTATCCTGCTTTATATCATGATTACCTCGCTCATTGGAGGTCTTCAATTGTTTGATCTACCGATGCTTTTAACAGATGGAATAGGATCACCAGATGGCTCATTGAATACGATGGTGCTCTATTTATACAATCAAGCCTTCAAGTATAACAATTACGGGTACGCTGCTGCAGTAGCATACGGATTATTTGTTATAACGCTCATCTTCTCTGCTTTTATTTTCAAGGGGATGTATGGGAAAGAACGTAAACAACCAAGGCAGGTGTAAAGCATGATAGGAAAAACAGCGGTAGATAATAGCCTTTCAAATTCTGTTCAAAAGAAAAGTGTTATAGAAACAAAACCGAAGCGAAAAATCAGCATACCAAAACTTTTGATCTATGCTTTATTGATTGCTATGGCCATCGTATGCTTCATTCCGTTCTTAATGATGCTTGTAAACGCTACACGCTCAAATGAAGCTATTCTTTCAGGCTTTACTCTAATTCCTGGGAGTGCGTTAGTTGAAAACTACCAAACGATGATGAGCTACATCAATATTTGGGCGGGCTTTAAGAACAGCTTATTCATCTCAGTTCTCGTGACGTTATTGTCGGGGTACTTTTCAGCCTTAACAGCCTATGGATTTGCGTTCTATGTGTTTAAGGGCAAGAATGCGATGTTCGTTTTCATGCTAGTGATGATGATGGTTCCTGGCCAGTTAGGGTTAATCGGCTTTTATGAACTATGTAAGAACTTAGGGATATTGGATACGTATATTCCATTAATCATTCCTGCAGCAGCGAGTCCTTTCGTGGTGTTCTTCTTGCGCCAGTACATTTTAACAACGCTTCACCCAAGTTTAATTGAGGCAGCACGAATCGATGGTGCAAGTGAATTTAAAATCTTTCATACGATCGCGATTCCAATCATGATGCCAGCGATCGCGACTATGTCTATCTTTACGTTTATCGGGTCATGGAACAACTACATCATGCCGTTAGTTGTTTTATTCTCACCTGAAAAGTTTACGCTTCCTGTGTTGATGGGCTTCTTAAAAGGTTCACAAGTGGCTCAAAACTTAGGTTCCATGTACTTAGGGATCGCGATCTCCGTGGTACCGATCATGGTAGCTTTCTTATTTTTATCAAAATATATTGTCAACAGCATTTCAGCAGGTTCTATCAAAGAGTAGAGGAGAGAAACAATTATGCATTTTAATAAGTCATTCGTGTTTGGTACAGCAACATCTTCTTATCAAATTGAGGGAGCTCGTCTTGAAGGCGGAAGAACACTTTCAATCTGGGATACTTTCTGTGATACGCCTGGAAAAGTATATCAACAGCATAATGGAAGCGTAGCGTGTGATCATTATTACCGTTTTGAAGAAGATATTCAGCAGATTAAGAAGCTTGGCGTAGAAACGTATCGCTTCTCAGTTTCCTGGCCTCGTATTTTTCCTGAAAAGGGTGTTTTAAATGTAGAGGGAATGGACTTCTACAAAAAATTGACACAGCGTTTACGTGAAGAAGGAATCAAACCTGCGATCACGCTTTATCACTGGGATCTTCCTCTATGGGCACATGAGGAAGGCGGATGGGTGAACCGTGAGTCAGTAGATTGGTTTATGGATTTAGCGGAAGTCTGCTTTCAAGAGCTTGATGCAGAGGTAGATTCTTGGATTACCCATAACGAGCCGTGGTGTGCCGGTTTCTTAGGTTACCATCAAGGATTTCATGCGCCTGGACATACGAACATGGACGAAGCTGTTAAAGCGGTACACCATATGCTTCTTTCTCACGGGAAAGCTGTACAATATTTAAAGAACGAGCTCCAATCCAAAACACCGATCGGTATCACGTTAAACCTATCACCGATCTATGCTAAAACAGATTCTGTAAACGATCAGCTTGCAGCGAATAATGCTGACGGTTATTCAAATCGCTGGTTCTTAGATCCTGTTTTCAAAGGGCAGTATCCTGTTGATATGATGAACCTATTCTCTAAATATGTTCATTCATATGATTTTATTAAAGCAGGAGATATGGAGATCATCTCAACGTCTTGTGATTTCTTTGGCATCAACTATTATAGCCGAGGCATTGTTGAATTCTCTGCTGCGAATGACTTCTTACATAGAGGGGCTCATTCTGATTATGAGAAAACTGGCATGGGATGGGATATCGCGCCAGAAGAGTTTAAGGATCTCATTAGAAGGCTGAGAAAAGAGTATACAGATCTTCCTATCTATATTACAGAGAATGGTGCAGCCTTTGATGACGTGCTAGAGAACGGACGAGTCCACGATCATGGCCGTGTTGATTATATCGAAAAGCATCTTCAAGCGGTTTCTGATCTGAACGACGAAGGCATGAATATTGAAGGGTACTATCTATGGTCGCTCATGGATAACTTTGAGTGGAGCTTCGGTTATGACAAACGATTTGGAATCATCTATGTGGACTTTGATTCTCAAGAGCGAATCTGGAAAGACAGCGCTTATCGTTATGCAGAAATCGTGAAGAACAGAGGAACTAATAACAGCAACAAAGAAACGGATACTATTTCAATAAGCTAATTTCACTGCTGATTTTAAGATAATAATAACCATTGAAGTCCTGACCTATGTTCGGGGCTTTTTTGTTTGTGTGAAATTTTCCAGGTTGGGGAAGCTAAAAACGTATAGGAGGGATAGATATGAAGGATAAGAATGAGAAACGAATAGACGAAGAAACAACGGATGGCTTGAACGAGCTCGTTGAGATCATTAACGCAAAAGGTGACACCGGTGAACTAAAGGAAATCGTTGAGAACTATGATAACAAAAAGGAACACTCTCCTTTATGTAATGATGATTTTTTCTATGCAGACCTTCGAGCCATTGCGGAAGACGGTGCTATGGAAGATTGAAATTTTATAGAACGGGCAGAATCGCTGATGATAGCGATCTGCCCGTTTATTTGTTTGGAGTGTGTATTGAAGCATGGGTGCGTGAATGAGTTAACTTTGCTTTGCGATGTTAAGGTGGAGGGTATAGGGCTGATGTATACTTGTCGAGATATGTCGACTCGCCGATATATGGTCGAAACTCGCTGGAATATCACAAAAACTCGCCGGAATAAATCCAAAATTTTAGGATTATTCCTAATAGTTCTCGAAATAATAAGAGTTATACCCCGACCGGTATAAGGGAGAACCAGGTTTGCGAGCACTTAAAAGGCTATTATGGCCGAATAGTTAAAGAATTTCATCCAAGTAGTTCAGTTCTGCACCGTCTTTTTATATCTTCATCAAATATTTGCTAACTTCTTTACGAGACATAAAAAACTAACGTGTACCTTGAGACAGCTCTTGTACTTCTTCAAAAGCATAATCAGCTATTATTGAGGAAGAGTGAGGATGGTGAATGAGCTCTAAACTTCTCTGCATGCTACTCAGCAAAGCTTCGTTCTCAAATAACTTCTGAACATTTCCCACGATTTCGTTTACAGTATGAACGACAAATGCTGCGCCTTTTTCTTCAAAATACTTAGCATTTTCTCCTTCCTGACCTGGAACTGGCTTATAGAGGAGGAGGGGGACTCTTACTGCGGCTGCCTCAGTAATAGAGATTCCTCCTGGCTTTGTTACTACGCAATGTGAGATCTTTAGAATCTCATGAAGCTTCTCGACGTAACCAAATAATCGGAATGAGCTTGAATATTGTTCAGCAAGCGGTTTTAACTTTTCGTACAACGCTTTGTTCTTACCACAAACGACAATCACCCGCAATGATGGATCTTTCAGCAAACGCTGTGCGAGCACCTTAACGTTTTTCAGCACACCTTGAGCACCAGCTAAAATCGTAACTACACGACTACTTGGCGTAACTCCGTATTTAGTAAACATTTCTTCATTATTAATCGGACGGTAAAAGTCTGCGCGGATTGGGATGCCACTGACTGTAATTTTATTTTTATCCACACCGTGTTTGATCAGTCCGTTTTTAACTGAATCGGAGGCAACAAAATAGCGATCAATCGATGGATTGATCCAAAAAGGATGAGCGAAATAATCAGTGATCACGGTATAGATGGGAATATTGAACCGTGATTTTTTTATAAGAAATGGAGCAGCATGAAGCGGGAAAGTGGTTATTACAAAACGGGGTTGGTGTTCATTGATCAATTCTAAAAATCTTTTTCTTCCTAAATACCGTGAAAATTGTGTAATCGTATTGGCATTCAACTTGTTTGTTCCATAATAGAACCATTTATAAAAAGAAGAGCCGTGTGAAAAGCTTTTGATAAATATCGATTGTGTGACTTGGGACATGATGGGGTGAGCTTCCCCAAATAAATCTGATATGACAGGTTGAAGTCCTTTGCTTTTTAGTTCTTCAGCGAGGACATTAGCCACTTGAACATGGCCGCTGCCATAGTTAGCTGTAAGGATTAATGCTGTTGGACGTATCATTAGAAAACCTCCCCAGTCTTTTAATAAAAGCATAGCAGGGGATTTTAAACGCAGTATGAAGTAGAAAAGAATGTTTTGTAAAAAGTAAATTTTTTAATGATACAATAAGAGAGATTCAAAATTTCATAAGATCCGATAATTATGGTGTCTGTTACAGACTTAATAGGGAATCTGGTGTAAGACCAGAACTGTACCCGCAACTGTAAGTGCTGACGAAATAAGCAAAACCACTGTCAATCCTGACGGGAAGGGCTTAGAGTAGGCTGATGCACGAGTCAGGAGACCTGCCATCTTTATAGCGTTGATCTTCTTCGGGAGTTGGGAAGATAGGACGAGGGATATTTAATAGATCATTCTTTCTGTTATCTATTCTTACGTACCCGTCTTTAGTGATGGGTATTTTTCTTTGTTCACTAACTCCCTCAAAAAAGAGGAGCTTTCAAGCTTCAGAAAAGAGGGTATGGTATGGAACAGCAGTTATCAGCAAACATCTCAAGAACGATTCAAACAAAGTTGGTATTGCCCCCTGATACGAATCACATGGGAACGATATTTGGTGGTACCGTTTTATCGTACATTGATGAGATTGCAGCGATTGCAGCCATGAAGCATAGCAAGAAAGTGGTTGTCACCGCATCCATTGATAATGTAAACTTTTTATCGTCAGCTAAAGTGGGAGACATTCTCATATTAGAAGGTGTAGTGATCTCAACCGGAAGAACGTCGATGGAAGTATACGTAAAAGTGGAGTGTCAAAATCTAGAGACGGGAAATAGAACGCTGAATACCACATCAATCTTAACGATGGTCGCTATAGATCAAAACGGCAAGCCGTTTCCGGTTCCAAGTGTCATTCCTGAGACAGAAGAGGAAGAAGCACTCTTTAAAGGTGCTCCGCTAAGGAAAGAAAGGCGTTTGTTATATAAAAATGTAAACAAAATTTAAGGATTCTTTTAAAGTTATAGTTGCAGTTTTTTTCTTTCTTCTTTGCAAGTTGGTTGTAGCGGAAGGTTGCCTGCCTGCTACATGAGAAGCTTCTCGCAAGGCATGCGACGAGGAAGTCCACTTTCTAGCATAAACTTGTAGACGCAGGAGCAAAGAGACAACTTTGAAGCGGTCAGGTGGAGACTCCTAAAGGCGCGAAGCGGCAGGAGGCTCACCGTTCGCCCCGTGGAAAGCGAGCAACCTGGAGCGGAAACCAACAACTAACAAAAGCAACAATGTATACGAATAAACCTATTTTAAAAGGAAAAGGAAGTGAGAATCCCAATGAAAATAAAAAACATCATATTTGTAGCATTGGGGTTCTTTTTCCTCGGTTTGGGCGTGATTGGAATTGTGTTGCCGTTGCTTCCTACAACACCTCTCTTATTACTCGCGTCTTATTTTTTCGTAAAAGGTTCAAAAAAGTTTGAAATGTGGTTTAAAGGAACCGACATTTATAAAAAACATCTAGATGATTTTGTTAGAAATCGATCGCTCACCAAAAAGAAAAAGATCATGATCAGTCTGTTTTCAGATTCAATGATATTGATTACTTTTATCCTTACTGACAGCATGCTTGCAAGAGTGATATTAATTCTTGTTGTGATGTATAAGTATTACTATTTCATCGTAAAAATTAAAACGGCATAGAGTATGTGTGGAGGTAAAGAGAGCAGCCTATTCAAAGGCTGCTCTCTTTATCTATCATGAAGTGGCTTTGTACATAGCCACCAATCGTAGCACTCAATCTCTCCACTTTGTGCTTGTTCTGCACGTTTCTTTGCTTCTTGTATAGTTGTAGGTGCTGGAACGATCAGACGGTCTCCGACTAGTTCGTTTTCCGGCCAATTCGCAGGTGTTGCGGCTTTATTTTTATCTGCTGTCTGCAACGCCTGAACCGCTCTTATGATCTCGTTGATATTACGGCCAACATTCTCGGGATACGTCAGCATAAGACGTATCTTGCCTGTTGGATCTACGATGTATACACTTCTCACCGTTCTTGTTCCCATCGTAGGGTGGATCATTCCAAGTCTGGTAGCAACCTTCCCAAGACTATCTGCAATGATCGGAAAAGTAATCTCTACTTTCAAATTCTGCTGTATCCATTCAATCCACTTTATGTGAGAGTAGACTTGTTCTACAGATAATCCGATTAAATAAGTATTTAGTTTTGTAAACTCAGGCATGAGCTTTTGGAACGCGACAAACTCTGTTGTACACACGGGTGTAAAGTCTCCTGGATGACTAAAGAGGACAAACCAATGACCTTGATAGCTTGTTGGAAGGACAAGATCCCCAAGGGTTGTATGAACCGTCATCTCCGGAAATTGATCTCCAATAAAAGGCTTTGAATATATTTGTGTAGATTCCATCCCTCTCTTCTCCTATCTTGACTGGTTTCCCATCATCTTGCTCTTTTTCAATAGCTGAGATTCACCTGTTTTCTCCCACTCTTCTACTTGTTCAATGGCTTGTTGAGGTGTAAATCCTTGACCGACAAGAACACCAGATAAAATAAATTCCTGATAGAGGTGAGTAAGATTAATGCCTTCTTCGGTCTCTTTTAAAGCTCTTTTAACAAGTGGGTCTATATACGAAACCCATTGATCCGCTAAGCTCTCTGTTTGTGGCATTCGGTTTTCATGTTGAAAAGAACGAGGAGAGGATGATGTACTGTTTAAGGTGAATAAATAGTTGTACTTTGCACTGTGTTTAATTTCATCTGTAATGATGTTAAAGAGGATATCTCGATAATACGTATTAGGAAGTCCTTGGCGAATAACGCGATACTTCTCTACAGCTGCAAGTTCACCAAACAGAGCTTTTACAAGGCCGTCTTTATAGGATTTTGGTTTTTGAAACTCTTCTCCGTTCATAGGTGGAACTTCTTGACCAGTAAGATCTCTGTATATCATTCTGAAAAGCTTGTTGTGTTTTTTCTCATCATCTCGAATAGATGCGATAATTAACTTTTGCTCGTTCGTTGGTGCTTCAGAAATTAAGTAATCGTAAAATAATTCATCTTCTCTTTCGCCAGCAACAGCTTCCCTGATGAGTTGCAGAGACAGTTGAAGTGCTTGCTGCTGCCCATCACTCTGTTGCTGTCCGCTGTCTTGTTGCTGCTGTTGTGGATTCATATAGCTCATAAGATAACCTCCAAAAATTGATTGTCGCATTATACTATGCAGACGCCTAAATTTTGCTTATGTACAAGTTTTTCAACACCACATGTTCTATGAATGAATAGAAATGTGAATATAACTTGTTCAAAATAAGGAGTGTTCATAGTGGATGAGCTCATGTGGCTAGCGATTAGTGCAGCCGCAGTTTTTATAGTGGAAGCAAGTGTGTATTTTTATTGGGTGAAATGGGGAAACGGCTCTTTTATAACATATATAAATGATAGCCAGAGACCTCAACGTAATTTCAACGTGCTTCAAACGTTTCATACATCTACACAAAAAATTGCACTAGTCGAAGTTGGAGATGAAGTATGGGTGTACAGCAATGGTGAGATCATGTTTGGTACAAAACAGGATGAGAATGAGTATGCAGAAGTGATCGTACATGTTCCAGTGGCTGCAGCGAAAGAGGCGAAACGCATCTTAATCATCGGTGGCGGAGGCGGAATCAGCGTACGAGAAGCATTACGTTACGAAGAAGTTGAAGAGATTATTGCAGTAGATATTGATGAAGAGATGATGAATCTTGGGAAAAGCTTCGATCGATTAGTGTCATTTAATGAAGGGGCATTAAACCATCACAAAGTGAAAACTAAGACTGAAGATGGAAGACGTTTTGTAGAACAAAGCCTAGAAACATGGGACGTAATCATTGTAGACATACCAGAACCGACTGAAAGATGCCCGAGTCTATCCCGATTGTTTTCTTTAGAGTTTAATCATGAGTTAAAAGAACACTTAAACCCTGGTGGTGCACTATCCATTGCCTGTTCAACTGTCAACTTGATGCCAGAATATATGTGGAGCATTGAAAAGACGTTAAAAGAATGCGGATTCTTCACAATTCCATTTCATAATTTCTCAAACAAGACGGGTGTAGATTGGGGTTATATCCTTGCTTCAACACTTCCTTTAGAGCCGGACGATATCCAACTAAAAGTTTCTACGCCTTTTTTAACAGAAGGCAGACTGAGGGATGTGTTGGAACTGCCTTACTATCTATTGAATAAACAGAACCAAGGGATGGTTCAGACAGACCAGAATACGGTGCTTTTAGATATAGTGAAAAGAGAAACCAATGTTTAACCAAAAAAACACTTGTGATTTTGCAGGTGTTTTTTATTTTTTTTTACTTTATGTCTAAATATTTATAACTTCTTCGTCGTATAAGTAAATCAACTCAAAAACAATGAAATGCTAAGGAGAGATTTTATATGAATACTGTAATTTCAAAAGATGGAACAAAAATCGTTTATGACAAGGTAGGAAATGGGCCTTCACTCATCTTAATCGGAGGCGCATTCAGTTATCGAAAGTTCCCAGGCATGGTTAAACTTGCGAAATTATTATCAGACCAATTTACAGTTTACACATACGACCGGCGTGGTCGTGGGGATAGCGGTGACTCAGAAGAGTATGAACCCGCACGAGAGTATGAAGATCTGGATGCAATTATCTCAAAGGCAGGAGGAACGGCATTCGTTTGGGGGTTATCATCAGGAGCGGTTCTTGCTTTACAAGCTGCTGCTCATGGAGCAAGCATTACAAAATTAGCCCTCCACGAACCACCATTTATCGTCAATGACACAGATCATGTACCACCAAGTGATTTTTCAAAAAAGGTTAGTGAACTTATTGCTGATGACCGCAGTGCAGATACGATTAAATTCTTCATGACGAAGGGCATGGGGGCTCCTTCAATCATTGTAACGATGATGCGGATGATGCCGGGTGTTTGGTCCAATCTTATGGCGGTTGCACATACCCTTCCGTACGATGCAGCATTATTAGACGGGTATATGGAAGGAAAATCACTGCCTAAAGATCTATGGAATAACGTTACAATACCAACACTTGTACTTAAAGGTACAGAAAGTCCTTTAGTGCTTCGTGACGGAGCAGATGCTTTAGTAAAAGTGCTTCCTAATGCTGAATTAATAAGTAAGAAGGGGCTTGGACATACGAAACAGCTTTCTTCTGAGCTCGTCTCATTTTTTTCGGCAGTATAAACTAGAGGAAATCATGAAAGGATTTTTTTAACAAATACCGAAACCTTTTTATAGATTTATCGTGCAGATCATTAAATTGAAGAGTCAAAAATGAGGAGGCAACTAAACATGAGATTTATGATGATCGTTAAAGCGACTGCAGATTCAGAGGAGGGGGTCATGCCGAGTCAGGAATTAATAGATGCCATGCAAAAATATAACGAGAAATTAGTAAAGGCAGGTGTGCTTCTGGCTGCAGACGGCCTACAACCAAGTTCAAGTGGTATACGAATTTCTTACACGGAGCGGGGCGGTCGTGCTAAAGTGGTTGACGGTCCGTTTACAGAAGTAAAAGAACTGATTGCAGGCTATACGCTTATTGAAGTGAAGTCAAGAGAAGAAGCCATTCAATGGGCTCTGCGTATGCCAGATCCACATGGGTATGGGGATGGTGAGATTGAACTGCGACAGGTTTTTGAAGCAGAGGAAATAATGGGAAACCCTATTCATTTAATGAAAGAAAGAGAACTTCGAAAAAAGGCTGAGGAGCAACAAAAAGCGTGACAGTGATCGATGTAAATCGAGCGATCGAAGAGATATGGAGAATGGAATCTGCGAAGTTGATCGCAAGCTTAACGCACTTGCTGCGAGATGTAGGTATCGCTGAAGATATTGCTCATGATGCATTAATCATCGCATTAGAAAAATGGCCGAATATCGGTATCCCAGATAATCCGGGCGCATGGCTGATGACTGTGGCCAAACGTCGTGCGATTGATTTAATAAGGCGTACAAAAAAACGTGATCAAAAATATACCGAACTTGCTAGAGGAACAGATTTGTATACGGAAGAAGATGTTGATCTAGTAGTAAACGAAGAGATTGGAGATGAACTTCTTCGTTTGATTTTCATGACCTGTCATCCCGTATTATCGCAAGATGCAAGGGTTGCACTTACGCTTCGTTTGTTATGTGGTTTAACTACTGATGA
This sequence comes from Fictibacillus phosphorivorans, assembly GCF_007673525.1. Lineage (GTDB taxonomy): Bacteria > Bacillota > Bacilli > Bacillales > Fictibacillaceae > Fictibacillus > Fictibacillus phosphorivorans_C. The sequence continues at coordinate 182,997 of NZ_VDZU01000002.1, read as the reverse complement.
GATTGCCCGTTCTTTTCTTCTGTCAGAATCTACTGTAGCGCAACGAATTGTACGTGCCAAAAGGACACTTAGATCTGAAAATGTTCCTTTTGAAGTTCCAGCAAAAGAGGACCGAAAAGAGCGGCTATCAACAGTGCTTGAAGTTATTTACCTGATGTTTAACGAAGGGTATGCAGCAACATCAGGCGATCATTGGGTTCGTCCTTTGCTTTGTCAGGAGGCATTGAGATTAGGGCGGGTTCTAGCTGAGATTGCCCAAAGTGAATCAGAAGTACACGGTCTTGTCGCATTAATGGAAATACAATCTTCACGGTTGAAGACTAGGGTAAATGCAAAAGGGGAACCAATCTTACTCATGGACCAAAATCGAGCACAATGGGATCGTTTGCTTATTCGCCGTGGATTAGCGGCACTTGAGCGGAGTGAAAGGATAGGTGTACCACTCGGACAATATGCGATTCAAGCGAAAATCTCTGCTTGTCATGCAGAAGCTCATTCCGTTGAAGAAACGAATTGGGTAAAAATAGCTGCGCTTTATGAGGCGTTATACAGGATTTCCCCTTCTCCTATTGTGGAACTAAATCATGCCGTAGCAATCTCAATGGCATTTGGGCCTTCTCTCGGCCTTCAACTTGTAGATGAATTAAGTAGGGAGTCTTCTTTACAGGAGTATCACCTTCTATATAGCGTGCGTGGAGATCTTCTTTTTAAGTTGGGAAGATTTGAGGACGCTCGTATAGAATTTAAACGCGCCGCTTCCATGACTAAGAATGAAAAAGAGAAAAGCCTTCTAATGAACAGAGCAAAAGAATGTGAGTCTTGAACAAACTTTTTTTAGCCTAGTAGATTATAGTGTTCAGTTTCGTAGTAAAGGTAGGAAAGCTGATCACAATCTAAAGGAGGAAACGATGGATGCGATATCAGAGAGGTAAAGTAGAACGCAAAGCACAACATTCATTACGTCGAAAGCAACCACTTTCGAGTCTAAGTAAAGAAGTTCTTAGTAAAGACTTAGAAGAACATATATATATGTTGCAAAAGACCGAGAGAATAAAAATAAAGGAGACAGTAAACGATGAATCAAGAGGTTACCCATTTTATTGAGGAATTAAAAGAATCCTGGCAGGTAGAGTTGTCTACGAATCTACGCGGAGTTGTTCATCAAGCAATACCTGACGTCAATGAGCGAATTCAGTATAAAAAACCTCACTTCTTAAAAAACGGAAAATATGCTGCAGTGATCTCAACATCCAAAGATGCCGTAAGCTTTACAATTTTTAATGCAAATTCATTAGAACTTCCAGAAGCTCTATTCAGTGGTCCACCAGAACGTAAAACCATAAAGCTGCGTAAAGGAGACTCGATTGATTCCAAACAACTTATCTCATTTGTAAAAGAAGCTTCGAGTGCTTTATGATCAATCTGTTCATTTTAAAAGCTTGAGTCCGAGAGATTTTGGACTCAAGCTTTTTTTGTGGAGTAAAAGTTATGCACCTTTTCGTACAAGTTGTTCTTCTTTTGATGACTGATCAAACAAGTAATTTTTTACAGCGTTTGATGAATGCTTCGCTTTTTTAACGAAGATTGGATTCAACACAACTACTGTTGCAAAGTTAGCCATCAATCCCCAGAAACCTTCATAGATTCCAAGACTTGTACCTGTTGAATAGACTGTGAAGGTAACGACAAGTCCGACAAGCAGACCAATAATGGTAGCTTCTCTAGACTGATTTCTCCAGAACAAGCTGATAACAATCGCAGGAAAGATCTGTACCATCCCTGATACACCAAGCAACTGTAGGGAAACGAGCGCTTGTGGAAACACAAGACCGAACAATAAGGCGAGTCCGATCACAACGAAAACCATGCCACGCGTAATCATCGTTAATTTTGCACCATTTACTTTCGGATTGATGAGGTCACGATAGATGTTGTTTGCAAAAAGGTTCGACGCACCGATCGCCATGATAGAGCATGGAATGAGTGAAGCGAGTGCAATTGTTGAGTACGCTAATCCCTGACCGATTCCACCATAAGACGTTTGGATCAATGCAAGAAGAGCAAACCTAGGATCCGTTTCATCTGGTAAAACAAGAAAGGCGATGAATCCAAGGAAAACAACAAGAATTAAAACGATATTATAAAGCGGCAGAAACAGTGCATTTTTTCGAATGGCATCTGCACTTTTTGCTGTGAAAACGCCTGTTGCCGCATGTGCCCACATAAAAAGAGCAAGCGATGATACAAAAGCTGCTGTAATGAACCATGTAACACCTTTCGGCCCAGACTCTGGGATCGTTAAGAGGTGAGGAGCTTCCGTTACGATTTTATCAACCATCGGATTCCAGCCGCCAAAGTGCATGATTGGAAGAGAAACAACCATGAACAACATGATTGCCCACACTAGAACATCTTTAATGATTGCAGTATAAGTCGGTCCTTTGATCCCACTGAAAAATGTATACAGTGCAACAAGCAAAAAAGAGGTGATCACGACCACTTTTACATTGATAAAGCCTGTCCCAGCAACCTGAAGCGTATCTTGAATACCACTCAGCTGCAAACAGATATACGGAATCAGCATGAGTACGCCGACGATGGCGATGAGTGAAGATAATAGCTTAGAGTCAAAACGTTCGCGAGCATAGTCTGCTAGAGTCGTTAATTTATGCTCATTTGCCACTTTCCATAACTTTGGAAGGAAAAAATAAGAGATAAAATACGCTAGAACCGAATAGGGAATCGCGAAGAATGCGAGACTACCAGCTGTGTAAGCGGTGCTTGTTAATCCTAGGAATGTATAAGCCGTGTAAAGGTCAGCCCCAACTAGAAACCAGACGAGTAGGCCGCCAAAGCGTCTTCCGCCAACAGACCATTCTTCAACAGAACTACGTGTAGCTTTGTCCCTGCCGGCAAGAAATCCGATCAAAACGACCGTTAAGATAATAAAAATCGTGATAGATAGTGCTGTAAGATTACCTTGCTGCATTTAATCCAGACTCCCTTCCGATTTCTGAAGATGATAGATTCCTAATGTGCAAAAAGGAGTTAGAACAATCCACAAAAACAACCAAAACTGAAGAAACGGTAGTCCGAAAATAATAGGATCGATCCTGTTTACAAACGGTAGAACGACCAGTTGTGCGATAAATGGAGCGGAAATCAATACGATCAATAATAATTTCTTCATGATGCATGTGTCCCTTCTGTGGTGTTTTTTAGAAATATAATGTTCACAATCATAACAGCTTAGAAAGTGAGGGACAAGGGGAATTATATAAATTTTTAAAATATTTAATATTATTAGACATTGAAAGGGTTTTCAATTTCTGTGAAATTAAATACTGTGTTACCTAAGCAAAAGTAGGAGACATGCATATTATAGAAGTAACCGTATAAAGGGAGGTGGGAAACAATGATTCATTCATGTGTTTGTCACACGTTAAAATGTTTGAAATACGGGCAAGCTGTAGTTCTGTTAATAGGTAACAGGCAGATTCCTTTTATTTTTCAAGGAATCAACGGAAATTGTGTAGTGGGTATAACGAGTGGTAACCAAGTACTTGCTTTAGACTGTAGATGCATAACGGCGGTTATCTGTAGCAGAACGGCTGTAAACATAAATAGATTTTCTAATCCTAATGTTATTACAATTCCTGATAGCGGAGCTGCAACACCTTATCCATCGACTATTAATGTGTCAGGTTTAAGTGGGACAGTTGCAAATGTGACGGTAACTCTCCGTAACCTCACGCATTCATATTTAGCTGATCTGCAAATATTGCTTGTAGGTCCTCAAGGACAGAATGTCATCTTAATGTCTACAGTTGGAGGCTTTAGTCCTGGTGTTGTCAATGCTACGTATACGTTCAGTGATGCTGCAGTAAATTCTATGACAGAAGATGCTATTCCTCCATCAGGCATTTATAAACCAAGTGCTACTCTTCCAGTTACAGCATTACCAGGTGCGCCAGGACTTCCTTATGGAACGGTTCTTAGTGTTTTTAATGGAACGAATCCGAATGGTGCATGGCGATTATATGTATATGATCAATTTACTCAAGACCAAGGAGCCATCAATAGGGGCTGGGAGCTGACTATAACAACACGAGAGTCATTTTAACTGTAAGACCTCCCAAGTAAAGGAGGTTTTCTTTTTTTACTACCAATCATTTCGCTTATGTTTACCTTCTATTTTCTTAGAACCATCTGGCATGCTAAGACCGTGCTGCTTAATGTGGTCTGCATTCTTCACAAAATAGTGATACTTCCAACCCTTTTCATTATGAAACTCTACTAAGAAGATATAAGGATTGTATTGCCGTCCGATGTTTTGTGTAATCTGCCACTTTTCATTAGGAAATTGCTTCTCTAAATATAAGGTGAGCTGGTCTTTTTTTACGGAGACATGATAGTCGATCCAAAAGGGACGTATGATGAAAAATAGTAAAACGAGAGCTGTGATGACACTGGCTGTGTATAAGCCGGTTTTTCGCTTTGTTTTTGGTATTAAGAAAGCAATAATGAAAAGTGTGCTGATCAAAGTTACGGTGAACATAATTTCATTGACTGTGATCGGATGCAAATCCATGAATATGTGCCTCCTCTTCTGAAAATGGAGTTTCATACATAGTTTATTCTATATAGAGAGGAAAATCTCTTCTTACATAGACCCCTATTTCTTTGCCAGCTGGACACAAACATAATGAATACACAAAAATAGCTTCTGAATCCAGAAATTTGTATGCTGAATCCAAAAGTTTAGCTGTTTAATCCACGACTTTTAGGCTCCAATCCACATTTTTAGTCAGCCGCATTAATTTTGTCCACCTTAAAAGGACACCAAGTCAAAAAAAGCCGCACCCTCACAACACAAGGGGCAGCTTCCACCAATCTATCAATCAATCCAAATCTCACCACCACAAATATGGCTTTCCAACCATAAACCAAAGCATGATCATCAACAATCCGAGGTATATCCAAACGGCACGCTGCAGTTTCTGAGCTAGCGCCACTTTATCATGCGCTTCATCATCAAACTTTCGAAGTGTCGGTGAAAAGGCGCGCGCTAAAAAGAAAAGCGAGCAGAACAAGATGATTAAAGTCATGATAATCCAAGGTGTGTCCCACGTCCAAGGTCCTGTGAACACGAGCAATAAACCTGACAATACCAAGACGTGACCCGCGTGTTTGGCGAGCCAAACGACAAACCGAAACGTGCCAAGGTGAGCCTGCATCTCATCTTCTGTTGCTGTTCGCAACTTTTTGATCAGTGGGAACAGAATAAAGAACGGGCCAACAGAAATGATCACGCTTAAAATATGGATATACAAAAAAATACGATACAAAATATCCATCAAGTTACAGTTTAGCCTTTAGCAGGACTGAATTCGTGAACCCATACTTGCATATGAGGAAGCCAAGGCATACCTGGGTGGTACGAAAGAATAGCGTTCTTATACTCTTCAACTGTTGTGAATCCTTCGTCTTGAGCGTGTTGATCGGTTAGTTCACCAAGGGATTGTCGGTATACATTGTTCACTACGAACGAATGACCTTCTAATTCCATGATTTCCCCAATGTCTGCATAGCGTCCGTTACGGCGAGTAGCTGTTTTCTTACCTTCTAGAACTTTTGCAACATCAGCCGGCATCGTTACGAGTCTTTCAATGGAACACGTTTTTGGTGGTAAATTGTTGATTTCTTGATTTGTCATATGTAAAAACTCCTTTTTCATTTCTCCAATTCCTAATGTATCACATTTTATTAAGTAGTCTGTCTATTTTTATCGGAAGAAAACGGTAAGATGTGTCTTTGCTATGTGGAGTCAGTACCTTTATAATCAAGAGATGACTCTACCTGAGGGAGGCTAATTTAAGTTTTGATAGAAAAAGCAAAGCAAATGCTGAATTTGCATTACGGTTATTCTTCATTCCGTAATGGACAAGAGCAAGCGATACAATCGGTTTTAGCGGGTGACGATACACTCTGTGTTATGCCTACAGGTGGCGGGAAATCGATCTGCTATCAAATACCTGCCCTTGTTTTTGAAGGAACGACAATTGTTATTTCTCCTTTAATTTCATTAATGAAAGATCAGGTTGATACATTATTGCAGTTAGGTATATCCGCCGCCTTCATCAATAGTTCACTCACAACGACAGAGGCGAGAGAACGAATTGAAAAGGCGAAAAGCGGTGAGTATAAACTTTTATATATTGCACCAGAACGTCTAGAATCCTATGACTTTATGGATCATTTGCGACAGATCGATATTCCTTTAATTGCGGTAGATGAAGCTCACTGTATCTCGCAATGGGGACACGATTTCAGACCGAGCTACCAACGTATACAAAGAATGATCGGGAATCTGCCGAATCGTCCGGTAGTACTCGCATTAACGGCAACTGCTACACCGCGTGTTCGCCAGGACATCTGCTGGTCGCTTGATATTGATGAGAACAAGACGGTATTAACAGGATTTGAACGTGAAAACTTATCTTTTTCTGTGATTAAGGGGCAAGATCGTCTTTCTTACTTAAAAGATTTTCTCAAAAAGAATGAGAAAGAAGCGGGAATCATTTACGCTGCAACACGTAAAACGGTTGATCAGCTTTATGAAACACTCCAAAAAAGCGGGATCAACGTATCTCGTTATCACGCAGGAATGAATGACAACGAGCGTATGGAACAACAAGAACAATTTCTTCAAGATGAATCATCTGTCATGGTGGCTACTTCTGCGTTTGGGATGGGTATCGATAAATCGAATATTAGATATGTTATCCATTTTCAGTTGCCAAAAAACATGGAAAGTTATTATCAAGAAGCCGGCCGTGCTGGCCGTGATGGACTTCCAAGTGAATGTATCCTGTTATATTCATCACAAGACGTTCAGGTGCAGCGTTTTCTGATCGATCAATCTAGTGAGCAGGATCGTATGGCGCAAGAGCTGGAGAAGCTTCAGCTCATGGTGGACTATTGCTACACCGAAAGCTGTTTGCAGCAATCAATCGTCCGCTATTTTAGTGATGAAGAAATACCCCCTTGCGGCCGGTGCGGCAATTGTACAGATAATCGCGATAGCATCGATGTGACAAGAGACGCGCAGATCGTATTGTCCTGTATCGTACGAATGGGGCAGAAGCGTTTCGGAAAGACACTGATCGCACAAGTACTGACCGGTTCCAAAAATAAAAAAGTGTTAGAGATGCGATTTAATAAGCTGCCAACTTACGGCATGCTGAAAGATAAAAGCACGAAAGAAATAACAGACCTCATTGAGTTTTTTATCTCACAAGAGATTATCGCCGTTGAGCATGGGACGTTCCCAACTCTTTATATAAAAGAAAAAGGGAAAGACATCCTGCTTGGTAAGGAACAGATCATGCGTAAAGAAGCGGTAGTAACTAAACAAGTGGCTGCAGATGACCCGTTATTTGAAGAGCTTAGAATCGTGCGTAAGACAATAGCAGAACAAGAGAACGTTCCACCGTTCGTTATTTTCGCAGATACGGCGTTAAAAGATATGTGCGTGAAACTGCCTGAGTCAAGGACTGAATTTTTGAGTGTGACGGGTGTGGGTCAGAATAAGCTAGAGAAGTACGGAGAGCGGTTTATCTCTGCGATTTCAAATTATTTATCTAAACATCCTGAGCGAAGAGAAAGTGCAGATCAGAGCACCGTTGCAAAAGAACCTGCCAAAAAGACAACGCCTGATTCTCATCTTGAAACATACACTCTCTATAAAGAGAAGATGTCAGTCGATGAGATCGCTGATCATCGGAAACTAGCTTTAAGTACGGTCGAGAATCATCTTATTCAATGCATGCAAGAAGGAATGGATGTTCAAATGGAGGACGTTGTTCCAGAAGAATATATCTCAAAGATTGAAGATGCCATTCAACAAGCTGGCGGAGAAAAGTTAAAGCCGATCAAAGAATTACTTCCTGAAGAAGTAAGTTACTTTATGATTAAAGTTTACTTGCTGCAAAACGAAAATAAGAAACGGGTGACAAGATGAAGAAGAATGTCCGATTAAAAGTAAAACCTTCTTATGTGAAGGGGTTAAAAACAGGTTTTCCATTGATTACGGAGGATACTGTACAAAATATTAGCAACGTAAAAGAAGAAGGAACGATCATTGAATTGTTTGACGAAAAAAATGTATTCCTCGGTAAGGGGTATTATGGAAAACAAAATAAAGGCCGCGGGTGGGTGCTCACGCAAAATTCACAAGAACTCATCGATCAAGAATTCTTCGAAAAGAAACTGAAAAAAGCGATCAACCACCGCCAAGATCTTTTTAACAATTATGAAACGACAGCTTTCCGCGTTTTTAACGGAGAGGGAGACGGAATCGGTGGACTGACAATCGACCACTATAACGGCTACTACGTTCTAACTTGGTATAGTGAAGGCATCTACTCCTTTAAGGATGAAGTAATCGCTTCTCTTAAAGAGCTTGTTAAAGTAAAAGGCATCTACGAGAAGAAGCGTTTTGCTGTAAAAGGAAAATATATTGATGATGACGATTTTGTTGAAGGTGAACAAGCGCCAAGTCCACTGATCGTGAGAGAGAACGGCATCCACTTTGCAGTATATCTGAATGATGGTGCGATGGTAGGCGTGTTCTTGGATCAGCGTGACGTGCGAAAGACGATCCGTGATCAATATGCGAAAGGGAAAACTGTTCTGAACACGTTCTCTTATACTGGTGCGTTTTCAGTTGCGGCTGCTCTTGGTGGTGCTCTGAAAACGACAAGTGTTGACTTAGCAAATAGAAGCCGAAACAAGACGCAAGAACAATTTAGTGTGAACGGTCTGAACTATGAAGACCACGACATCATTGTTGAAGATGTGTTCAACTATTTTAAATATGCTGTCCGAAAAGAAATGTCATTTGACCTTGTGATTTTAGACCCGCCGAGCTTTGCGCGTTCTAAAAAACATACGTTCAGTGCAGGGAAAGATTATCCTGATCTGTTAGCACAAGCGATCCAGATTACAGAAAGAAACGGTGTAATCGTAGCTTCTTCTAACTGCTCAACATTTGGGATGAAAAAATTCAAAGAGATGATAGCATCAGCTTTTAAACAAACAGGCGGAACGTATAACATTTTGGAAGAGTTTAAGCTTCCACAAGATTTTAGAACACACAAAGAGTTCAAAGAGGGTAACTATTTAAAAGTAGTGTTCATTGAAAAATTAAGCTAACCGGCGAAAGGGGATCTTCATGTCGATGAATAACGAACGCCGTATTTTAATTATGACTTCTGTAGCTGCTGAAAAAGAGGCGATCTTAGAAGGAATTGGGCAAACGCCTTCGATTGATGTGGTATTAGCTGGAGTTGGTCCGATCTCAGCGGGTATTCAAACCACAAAAGCTTTATTAACGAAAGACTATGACGTTGTAATCAACATGGGTATTGCTGGTGGTTTTAAGGATAAAGCAGCTGTCGGAACACTTGTTATTGCGGATGAGATAATTTCAGGAGATTTAGGGGCAGAATCTCCTGAAGGATTCATCACATTAGATGAGCTTGGCTTTGGTGCTTCAACGCGCATAAAAGCAGACAGCGAGCTGGTCATGCACTGCTTAACGTCATTAAAGCTTGCAGGAATTTCTGTTCAGCTCGGTCACGTTCTCACACTGTCTTCGGTGACAGGAACTTCTGAAACCACAAAAAATCTACAGGATCGTGAGCCTGATGCAGTAGCTGAAGCGATGGAAGGCTATGGCGTAGCGTTAGCGGCACAAGAATTTGGAAAGCCAGTACTTGAGATACGTTCCATATCAAATCCGATTGGTCCGCGAGATCGTTCTGCTTGGCGTATGAAGGAAGCGTTCGATACACTAGAGAGAGCTAGTAAAGTTATCGCGGAGGTTTTGTTATGAGTAAAATGAGTATTGCGTTTTCACCTTGTCCCAATGACACGTTTGTTTTTCATGCATTGGTTCATGGTCTTGTTTCTGGGGCTCCAGATTTTGATGTTACATATGCAGATATTGATATTACAAACGGCTTAGCCGCTGAGTCAGATGAACTTGATATTTTAAAGATCTCATACGCAGCGCTTCCTTATGTCTTGGACAAATATGCTCTGCTTCCATGCGGAGGGGCACTCGGTCGTGGATGTGGTCCGTTAGTACTTGTGAATCATCCAGGTGAAGTTACACCAGACATGCTATCCGGAGCAAAGGTGGCAGTTCCGAGTGAGCGCTCTACAGCCTACATGCTGTTCCGTTTATGGGCAGCTCAAAATGTACCTGGCGGGGTGGGAGAGATTATCGTTATGCCGTTTAATGAGATCATGCCTGCTGTAAAAGACGGCAAGATTGATGCAGGTCTTGTCATCCATGAAGCTCGCTTTACGTATCAAAACTACGGATTGAATCTGTTGGCCGATATGGGTAGCTGGTGGGAAGAAGATACGGGACTGCCCATTCCACTCGGAGCGATCATCGCGCGCCGTTCACTAGATTTAGAGTCTATTACAGGGTGGATTCGTGAATCAGTAGAGTATGCGTGGCGAAATCCTGAGGCATCAAGAGAGTATGTGATGCAGCACGCGAGCGAACTCTCAGAGGACGTTGCAAAATCCCATATTGATCTGTATGTGAATGATTTTACCGCTGATCTTGGAGACAAGGGCTTCGAGGCGATTACAACTCTATTGAACCGTGCTGGAGAAGAAGGCATCGTGCCGAAGAAGGATTATACGAATCTATTGAAGAGTTAAGAATGGACAGTAAAAATACGAAAGTGGACAGTAAATTGTAATAAGTGGACAGTAAAAGTACGAAAGTGGACAGTAAATGATAAAAAGTCGACAGTGAACAGCTTTTATCAATATTAACCACTCTCCACATCGGCGCATACCTTATAACGAGAAGAAAAACTGTTATAAGGAGGCGCAATATGTCTAATACAAACGTATTAACACTCATTGGTGCTTTGTTAGCTGGTTATTTTCTACTTGCACTTCCACTAGGCGGCACGTTTTTAGCCGCATTCGGTCCAGCTGTTAAAATTATTGCGGTTTTAACTGTTCTCGTATTTGGAGCTGTGTTGATTTATAAAGGGCTCAAAGAAATTTTAAGAAAATAAAGATACAAAGAAACCCGCTGTAGTTCAAGCGGGTTTTGTTGTGCTTATTTAGGGAGTAAGGCACGAAGCTCTTCCGTCATCTGTTCTAAAAGTTCAGGACGTCCGTGATATTGAGCAGGTGTGTTTTGAAAAAGTTTGATGAACCATTTTTCATCATTCTTAACTGCAATCACTGTATGATGCGTGTTCAGTTCCGGAGATAATTCCGTTTTTCCTACTGGTACCATGCCAGCAATAGCACGAACCATGACAGCATCATCACTTAAGAAAGAAACGCTCTTCACTTTTGCGTAATAAGGTGGAGTTGGGAAGCTGCTGAAAATGGGCTCGAGATGAGCATGAATCTCTTCAGGACCGAATGCCTGGCTTCCATCATATCCAACCATCTCGCCATCTTCAGTAAAATAATCAGCCATAGCACGTGAATTCCGATCGTTCCACGCGTGTAAGAAGTTAAAATATAGGTCTTCAACAGCTTTTGTATGTTCTGTATCCATCACTAAACCTGTCCTCCATATGTAAGATTGTCTTATGATCATCATAACAAAACAGCCACCATCCTCAAAATAGTGGCTGTTCCAAACCTTATTTTTGTTGTTGTGCAGCGGTTAGTTTTTCAATTTCTAAATCAATTTTCTTGTGAATTTTGTCGATCTTTGAAAAATTCATCGCAGCTATATAGATCTTTTCTAAATCATCGTGCTTACTTTTTGCATCTGCTAAATATCCGATAGCTTCTTTCATTTTTTTTGAATAACGGCCGCTGATTTCTTTTAGATTATCAAAGAATTTTTCATCCGTTCCTTTTTTTATCGTCTTTTCATACATATCTATGATGGAGTCACCTTTACGTTCAGGAAAATACTCATGAGGTGCTGTACTATCAAAAATCGCAAAGCCGAGCTCTCTTACGATCACCATATCCAAACTGTTCGGATCGAACCCACAATGATAAATTTCAACATCATACCCTGAAGCCTCGGCATTTGCAGCTAACTTTTTTAGCAGTGTTGATTTTCCAGATCCAGGTCTTCCCTTAATGAAGAATCTTTTTTCTAGACCTTCTGTTAAGTTTGGAACAAAATCGACTGCACCTTTTGGGGTAGCTGCTCCTAAAAAACGGTGATAAACGTTCGCGGCTTTATTTACTTTTTTAGAAAAAAATTGATGCATCAGTTCATCTGTAATTTCATTAGCTTTTTCATAATTCATATTCATAATATAGATTTCTTCCCATTCATCATGAATGAGGAGCGCTTCATGGAAAGTCGCATATGCTTTCTGATAATCAGCAGAAATTGAATCTGTAATCTTTAATATTTCCGCTTTTTTGTTTAGGAGTTTTTTAGAATCCCACGCTTCACCTAAATTCACGTATTCCTCAACCGCCCCAGGGGCTTTTGGTTCAATAACATGTGGAGAAGTGCCATCTACAATTCCGATGCCGAGTTCTCTGATGATCAAACCATCAATCGAACCGTTGTCTGAAGCGCAATGAATGTATTCTATATCATAGCCTTCGTTGTTCCACTTTTCCCCGACCGCTTTCATAAGTGTCGACTTACCAGTGCCAGGTCCGCCTTTTAAAATATAGAGACGATCAAGACCACTAAGATTTGATGTAAATAAGTTGTGAAAACCTCTAGCCGTATTGCCGCCAGCATAATAATTTAGGATTTTTCCAGTCAAGGTTCAAAACACTCCTCTTTTTTGTAGTTGTGTTTCTACTTGCATGTTATGTAACGATGATGGAATAGGTGATAGCCTAAAAATACACATTTATTATTTAAATTGTTGAAATATGATGAAATAAAAAGAAATTTTACGAATGAAGGAGTATGGCTTAAAAAAGAGGAATAAATACACCCTAAATCACATAATATTGATTATTCTGAATATTTAAATAAAATTTAGAATGAGTTAATATGTAGTTAACAAAGAAACACTACTTCAAATAAAGGAAGGCGTGATTCCAATGAAATAAGTAAGCGAAGCATATCAAATCGCATCCAGTTAGAGATCAGCCAGTGAAAACTGATTTCGAGATGTGTGGATATGTGGGAACGCGCAAATACACATAACGAAAGAGGATGATTCCAATGACGTATGTGAGCGAAGCATGCTAAGATCGTGTTGCAGATGGAAATAGCCCGTGAAAACTATTTTCGCAGCATGTGGGCGTGTGGGAATTTACCAGAAGTAGAGGAAAAATAAGATCTAATGCAAGACAATTGATTGAACGAACAATTAATTGAAGTCTAGTTAGGGACAATAACTAGCATTTGTGTATTAGTAAGAAAGGAAAGAACGTTTAAGTGAATAAAGTGAGTTTAAGCTAAAGGCGCTGTTTATGTGATGTATACATATTCAGCGTCTTTGTTTTGTTTATATCCTAAATTTGATTAATCAACTCCAATTTTGAGTTTTTATATATACGCCTCAAGTCTTAGAACACATTACTTCTTAAAGCCATGGTTATTTTAGGAAGGTTTCGATAAGGTAATAATAGAAACATAGTATATATGAACTTTTTTAATGAAAACGAAACTCAGAAACCACTATATCCGTATGAATAGTAAAGAGTTTATGTCAGGAGTCGATTACAATGAACGGATTTTTAGCTTTTTTTATCCGCATGTTTGTTGCTATCCCAGCTTCAGTAGGAGTATGGCTGGCAAGTATTATCGGGTATGACCAGACCTACCTTTTGTCGTCAGGCATTGCAGTAGCTGGAGGAGCTGCCGCATACACAGCAACAGGACTTCTTCAAAAACAGAGATTTCTCAGTGAACATCACTTATCTAGAAGAGAGTATAAATACATCAGAAAGAACTTAGATGAAGCAAAGCCTAAGATCTATAGACTGCAAAAAGCGATGTTTTCAGTCCGAGACCTGCCAACTTTAAAACAAAGAGCGGACCTTGTACGTGTAGTTAGAAAGATCCAGAGTTTAACACAAAAAGAACCAAGACGTTTTTACCAAGCAGAACAATTCTATTTTTCTCATTTAGATTCAGCTGTTGAGCTTACCGAGAAATATATGTTTCTATCCTCGCAGCCAAGAAAATCAAAAGAATTGACGCAATCATTGGTAGAAACGAAAAGAACTCTCGACGAACTGATCGATCAGATCGAAAAGGATTTATACCAAGTACTGTCAAATGATATAGATGACCTACATTATGAGATCGATGTAGCGAAGTACTCGATTAAATCCCAGAATGACTCACAATCCATAAAAAAGGCAGGCGATATAAATGAAAGAAAATAATGCACCCCTTAATCATTCAGATGAACCGACAAATCTAATGGATGACTTGTTGGCTAACCCTTTTGGCGAACAGCAAGAAGCAACTGTGCCTTCGAATGAAAACAAACAGGTACGATTAATAGATGTTCTCCCAGAAGAAAATAAAGAAAAAGCGTATCAGCTGGCGAAGCAGATCGACCCAACGAACCACCAGACGATGATCACATACGGAGCACCTGCACAGGCAAAGCTTCATTCCTTTTCGAACACCATGCTCGATCATGTGAAAAAGAAAGATACTGGACAAATCGGTGAGATCATTGGAGATCTAATGAGGAAGCTTCAAGATGTAAATCCTGAAGAACTAAAATCAAACAAACCTACATTGATCGGCCGCATGTTTGGAAAGATTTCAGGCTCTGTTCAGGAGGTCCTATCGAAATATCAAAAAACAGGAGCTCAGATTGATCGTATTTCGGTAAAGCTAGACGGCAGCAAGAATGTTCTCATGTCCGACATCGTCATGCTTGAAAAACTGTACGAAAACAACAAAGAGTACTTTCAAGCGTTGAACGTATATATAGCAGCAGGAGAACTTAAGCTGGATGAGTTAAACCAAGTGACGATCCCTGAGATGAGAAGAGTAGCTGAACAGACGAACGATCAGATGAAGTTCCAAGAAGTAAATGACATGGTCCAGTTTGCTGACCGACTAGATAAGCGTGTTCATGACTTAAAATTGAGTCGTGAGATCACGATCCAAAGTGCACCACAGATCCGACTCATTCAAAACACGAACCAAGCGCTTGTAGAAAAAATTCAATCATCCATCATGACGGCTATTCCGTTGTGGAAGAACCAAGTCGCTATTGCACTAACGTTAATCAGACAGCGTAATGCAGTAGAAGCTCAAAAACAAGTTTCCAAAACAACGAACGAGCTTTTACTAAAAAATGCTGAGATGTTAAAAACCAATACGATCGAAACCGCAAAAGAAAACGAACGCGGCTTGATTGATATTGAAACGTTAAAGAAAACACAAGAGAATCTTCTTTCAACACTAGAAGAGACACTGCGTATTCAAGAAGAAGGACGAGTGAAACGACGTCTTGCAGAAGAAGAGCTGGCTACGATGGAAATCGGATTGAGGCAGAAGCTGCTTGAGATTAAAGGTGAGTAAATAAAAGAGGTACCTGCTTAAATGCAGGTACCTTTTACTATAAAATCAACCCCATCATTACCGTGTTCTGATATGTTCCGTTAATAAAGTTATCTTGTTTCAGCAAACCTTCCTCTTCAAAACCGAACTTTTTATAAAGGTCGATTGCCTTCGTATTATGCTCGTTTGTTACGAGACTAATCTTTCGAGTGATTCCATTTTGTCTTGCCCACTCTATAAGTTCATCCATCAAAGCTTTTCCTAATCCCAACCCCGTAAACTTTTTAGAAACAACAATCCCCAATGTTCCAACATGTTTCGTTCTTTCCTTCTGTGAGGAGTTGATGGTTGCGATCGCAATAATCTCTGAACCGATTGTCGCAAGCAGCATGATCGAATTAGGTTCATTCGAGACAGAGACAATGTAATTACTATAATCCTCTATTTCTCGTTTGAATTCACCAGCTCCAAAGGATAAAAAATCACTTTCACCGCCAACCACATTATAAAAATCGATGATGTTCTCTGCATCATCACTTACAGCTTCGCGAATTTCCACTCTATGGTTGTTCTTTAACATAACATTTCGCATCATTCCATCTTCTTTCTGTTCATGTGTATAAGACAAATATAACCTACCAGTCTATTCATCGTACAAGCTTAATATTCATGTTTTTTTGATTAAATTTTAATAAAAGTAGTAATGCATCTCCTATACCCTCGCATAGAATATGAGGATTTGTTATTTCAATAAAGAATAGGAGAGAAGGAATGAAAACGAAAAAAGTACTGATTGCATTACTGATGTTTGGTTTCATGTTCTTACTAGTTCAACCAGCAAAGGCAGCAGCTTCATCATTTATCGTCATAAATAAATCGACAAACCAGTTAGCGTATTTTGAGAATAATAAACTATCAAAGGTATTTAAAGTAGCAACAGGTAAACTACCCTCGTATACGCCAGAAGGTAAATTTAAAATTGTAAACAAGATCACGAATCGGCCTTATTATACAGGAAACATTCCAGGTGGAGATCCGCGGAATCCTTTAGGAAACAGATGGTTAGGCTTAAACGCAAATGGAACATGGGGCACGACGTACGCAATCCATGGAAACAATAATGCAAGTTCCATAGGTAAGTATGTGAGCGCAGGCTGTATCCGCATGTACAACAACGAGGTGCAGTGGTTGTATGCTAGGATTTCAGTTAATACCCCTGTTGTGATCACAACTTCTGGTAAGTCATTCCCTGCTCTAGCAGCAGCAAATGGATATAAGGTAACAAACAGTTCGACAGTGCCAGTATTCTCAGTCGTTAATCTAAAAAAGGGTAGCCGTGGTGCCGAAGTCATGGAGCTTCAACGAAGACTTACGAATCTAGGCTACAGTACTAAAGGAGTCGACGGTGTTTTTGGAGCCAATACGGATGCCGCTGTTCGCAAGTTCCAAAAAGCTAAGAAGCTCACAGTTGATGGTGTGGTAGGTCCAGCGACAAAGAAAGCGCTCGGGATGTTTTAAATAATGACAGATCAGCCTTGAAGGACAAAGGCTGATTTTTTATATTAAAAATAAAATTACCGTTGACACTCTCATACATATCCAATAAAATGATAACGAGATTGATAATCATTTTCAATTAAGTCCAATGCTTTAAATATATTTCAAATTACTGTTTTAAAGGAGGGCGAATAAAGTGTCTAGACTGTATGCTGAGGATTTGCAAATCTCATATGGTGAACAAGACATCGTAAAGGATCTTAACATTTCCATTCCTGACGGCAAGATTACAACAATCATCGGACCGAATGGCTGCGGGAAGTCAACGGTTTTAAAAACGTTGTCACGCATCCTAAATCCTAAATCCGGTGTTGTTTATCTAGATGGTAAAGCTGTCAGTAAAGAATCTACGAAAAAGATTGCTCAAAAAATGGCGATCCTTCCTCAGTCACCTGATTCACCAGAAGGACTTACGGTCGGTGAACTTGTATCTTACGGAAGATTTCCTTATCAAAAAGGCTTCGGAAAGCTTACTAAAAAAGATTTTGAAGTGATAGATTGGGCATTAGACGTTACAGGTGTTCGCGAGTTTAAAGATCGTTCTGTAGACGCGCTTTCAGGTGGGCAACGCCAGCGGGTATGGATTGCGATGGCATTAGCTCAAGAAACGGATATTATCTTGTTGGATGAACCGACTACATATTTGGATCTGTCTCACCAGTTGGAAGTTTTAGAATTGTTATACCAGTTGAACCGGGATGAGAAGAGAACGATCGTCATGGTCATTCATGATTTGAACCACGCGGCTCGCTTTGCTCACCATATGGTCGCGATGAAAGATGGATCCATCATGAAAGAGGGAACGGCTGATGAGGTTATGACACGTACGGTCCTACGAAATGTATTTCATATTGATGCAGAAATCGGTGTGGATCCGAGGACGAGAAAACCTGTATGTCTAACGTATGATCTAATTAAGAATGTAAAGTTAGTTGAGAACTTGGCGTAGATAGAATCGCCTTTGTTTTTTTATAGCTAATTGAGAATGATTTTTATTGTCAAATATAGGGGGATAACAAGATGAGAAGAACAACAAAACAGTTACTAGTGAGCTTTATGACACTGCTTTTAGTGTTTGTACTTGCAGCATGCGGAAATAAATCAGAAGAAGGCGCAAGCTCAGGTGAAAAGGAATCGTCGAAGAAAGAAACGAGAATCTATAAAGACGAAAAAGGGAAAGAGATCAAAGTGCCAGCTGAACCGAAACGTGTTGCAATGATGGCTGCAACGTATGCAGGTAACCTACTAGACTTAGGCATCACACCAGTAGCAGTAAATGAATATCCGAAACAAAATAAATTCTACGGAAACAAATTGGACAAAGCTGAAGTTGTAACTGCTGATTCTTATGAAAAGCTACTAGAATTAGATCCGGACCTTATCATTACGTACTCTGATGACAAAAATATTAAGAAATATGAAGAGATCGCACCGACCGTTACAATGACGTATGACAAGTATGACTATATGGAACAGCACGTCGAGATCGGAAAGATGGTTAATAAAGAAAAAGAAGCGAAGGCATGGGTAGAAGAGTGGAAGAAGAAAGCGGCTGAAGCTCGTGAAAAAGTAAAATCAGCAATCGGTGAAGACAAGACGTTCATGGTTATGGAAGCATTCGGAAAAGACATGTATGTATACGGTAAGAACTGGGGCCGCGGTACAGAAGTAATCTACCAAGCGCTCGAGCTTAAAGCTCCTAAGAAGTTAGAAGAAGATGTATTCGGCCCAGGCTGGAAAGCCATTTCTACTGAAGTGATACCAACATACGCTGGAGATTATATCTTTGTAGGAACAGGAACTGGAAATCCTGATAACTCATTCATGGAGTCAGATGTGTGGAAAGAGTTGCCGGCTGTAAAGAACGGTAACGCAATTAAGTTTGATTCAGAGTCATTCTATTTCAATGACCCGATCTCTCTAGAAAAAGAACTAGATATTATCGTTGAAGAGTTAACGAAAAAGAAATAACAAGCACTTTATAAAAAGGGACAAACGCTATGTTCAAAACAAAAACCAAGCTTATAAAAGAGAATAAAGTGTATTCTAGACCAGCGGTAGGAACAGCTATTCTATTGTTAGGTTTCGCACTTCTCTTCTTGAGTATCATTCTTGCAATATCTGTGGGAGCCGCTAAGATTCAGTTTCTAACTGTATGGAACGCTGTGATCAACTATGATCCTACTAGAGAAGCTGACCGTATTATCATGAGTCTGCGATTACCGAGAGAGCTTGGTGCAGCAATCGTAGGTGCGGCCTTTGCTGTGAGTGGAGCTATCATGCAAGGGATGACTAGAAACCCGTTAGCAGACCCTGGTCTACTTGGTTTGAACGCGGGAGCAAGCCTTGCTCTTGCTTGTGTGTTCGCTTTTCATACAGAAGCGAACTACCTTACCGTGATGATTCTATCCTTTATAGGTGCAGGAATAGGTGCGATGTTAGTATTCGGACTTGGCTCCATGAGTCGAGGTGGATTGACTCCAATCCGGATTACGTTAGCAGGTGCAGCGGTTTCTGCACTGCTTTCTTCTTTAGGAGAAGGAATTGCGTTATATTTTAAGCTTTCTCAGGACCTTGCGTTTTGGACGGCAGGTGGTGTATCAGGCACAAACTGGGCACAGCTGAAAATTATCGTACCTGTCGTGTTGGTTGGAATCATGGTAGCTGTTATGTTCTCAAGGCAGTTAACGATATTAAGCTTTGGTGAAGAAGTAGCACGCGGCCTCGGTCAACGGACTCTATATACGAAAATCGTTCTCATGACGGTGGTGTTGATCTTAGCAGGCGCTGCCGTTTCACTCGTTGGTGCTATTGCATTTGTAGGTCTTATGGTTCCGCATATCGTGCGGTTCTTAGTTGGAACTGACTATCGGTGGATCATTCCATGTTCCGCGATCTTCGGAAGTGTGCTCATGGTGTTAGCAGATACGTTTGCCCGAACGGTTAACGCTCCTTATGAAACACCAGTAGGTGCAGTAGTTGCTATGATCGGAGTACCATTCTTCCTTTACCTTGCAAGAAAGGGAGGGAGAAAACGATCATGATGAATGCACAACAGATTAAGAGAGTAAGAGTAACGACGATCGCGGCGATCTTGTTGCTAATAGCCGTTTTCATTATTAGTGTGGCGACTGGTTTTGCTTCCTTAACTCCTTCAGAATTATTTAGAACCATAATGGGTCAAGGAACGCCGAGAGAGAATTTAATTCTTTTTGAGTTCCGTTTACCACGCATCATTGTTGCTATTCTTGCGGGGATGGGGCTCGCTGTGTCTGGTGCCATCCTCCAAAGTATCACGAAGAACTCGCTTTCAGACCCTGGTATTTTAGGAATAAATGCTGGTGCTGGTCTGATGGTTGTGGTGTATATCATGTTTTTTACAGTGGAAACAACAAGCTTTTTATATGTACTGCCGTTATTCGCCCTATTTGGCGGAATGCTAACAGCGTTTGTGATCTACATCATGTCTTACATAAAAGGCGAAGGTGTTGAACCTACCCGGCTCGTCTTAGTCGGTGTGGGTTTAGCAGCCGCTTTGTATGGAGCAACATTGACACTATCTACGAGATTAGATATGGAAGATTATTCGTTCATGGCGAACTGGATGGCAGGCAGGATTTGGGGCGATGATTGGACGTTTGTCTTATCGTTGCTGCCGTGGATCTTGCTGCTGATTCCTTATACGATATTTAAATCCAATGTATTAAATACGTTGAATTTGCATGAGAACGTATCTGTCGGAGTAGGTGTGAATGTAAGTAG
Source organism: Fictibacillus phosphorivorans (assembly GCF_007673525.1). Classification (GTDB taxonomy): domain Bacteria; phylum Bacillota; class Bacilli; order Bacillales; family Fictibacillaceae; genus Fictibacillus; species Fictibacillus phosphorivorans_C. Next base: position 162,158 of record NZ_VDZU01000002.1, on the reverse strand, counting down.
AGAACGAATTTTGTTGATTATGGTCTCGGTAGCACTTGCGTCCGCTTCTGTAGCAGTCAGTGGTGGAATTGCTTTTGTAGGATTGATGGCTCCTCATATCGCACGTTCACTAGTAGGTCCGAGACATCAAGTCTTCCTTCCCGTTGCAGCATTAATCGGAGGAATCTTACTCCTGACAGCTGACACGATCGGAAGAGTAGTATTAGATCCTAGTGGAATACCAGCAGGGATCATTGTGACCATCATTGGGGCACCTTACTTTATGTATCTATTGGCACGAAAGAATTAAATAATCTGTGAAGGTGATTCTTTTTAGAGGACTACCTTTTTGCTTATATTCCTACAACCCTCTATAATGCTAGTTAAATGAGGTGAACGTGATGAGACTAGACCATACCGGAATTGCAGTTAGACGAATAGATGAAGCAATTGAATTTTATACGAATGTACTAGGCGGAAAGCTGACTGAACGATATACGAGTGAAAAGCCTGGAGTAGAGACTCACATTGCCGTGATTGAGCTTGAAAACCAGGTAATTGAACTTCTTGAACCTACGAGTAAAACATCTCCGATCGAGCGGTTCATCCGACAGAAGGGAAAGGGTGTGCATCACTTGGCTTATGAAGTGGACGATCTTCTTCAAACGATTGATGACTTTGAAGCTAGAGGGTATACCTTTTTAAAAGATACGTATCGAACAAATCCTTTTGGCAGAAGGTTGATTTATATGAATCCTGCGCATTCACAAGGACAGATTATTGAGCTGTGTGATTATCCGGATAAGAGGGAGGAGAGCTGACTTGTTAAAAGTTAGTTCTCTTTTTTTGCCTTTCCAAGAACATGAATTTTCTTTACAATGAATTATAAGAATATTCTGTAAAGGGTGAAGGCATGAAATGGACAGGTGATCTTGCACATTTTCCTTATCCGTTTAAAGGTTCAACGTATCGTTATTCCAACAATTCAATCCCCATGAAACAGCCTTATTGCATAGAGGTTACCTCCAGTTACAAAAAAGAGATGCTATTCAAGCGAAAACTATTGAGTGATCACCCTGAACGTTGTTATCAATCGCTGCCACATTCTATTACAGGGCAGTGGGAGATTGTTGAGATCGTGATCGATCACTTAGTTTCACAATACCCACAAGATTTTTCAATCGAGCAAGAGAATAATAGATGGATATTTACCAATAAAATATTGGATGAAAAGAAGGAATTTATTTTTGGTGAGAAAAACTCTCTTCCATGTGAACCGTTGTTCTTTATTAGTCAGCATGTGCAAGAAGATCTCATTTACATGAGACAGCGTGACGATAATCTGTATTTAGATGCAGGGCAGCTTTGTTTTCCTGCCAACTGGTCTCTCGCTTTTAACATAGGAATGAAATTTAAAAGCATTCATCATCCTATTCCAGGCTTTAAGGAAGAAGGGCTAGATCAACGAATTCTACAGTTTCTCATGAGGCTTGAAGCAGGAACACCTTGGGAACGTTTGAATTGGTCGCTTATGGCAGGTGATCGACTTGATACATCGCTTGAAACCTTTAATCAGTGGGGGCGTCTCCGTAAACAGGTCACAAGTGAGAACGCAGGTGAGCTTGTCCATATTCGAGTAGAGGTGCAGAAGTTATTCAGGCTACCACGTACAAACAGTATTCTCTTTTCCATCCACACACATTTGCTGGCTCTGGAACAACTAGCAACAAACATAGAATGGCTGCAGCAATTTTACGAAATCCTATCTGAACTTCCTGACCATATTGTAGAATACAAGGGAATCTCAACCTACAAAAAAGCTGTGTTGAAGTACTTGGAGAAACAGCTTCAACAGGTGAAGACATTATGAGTATGGATGCAGTCTTTATTGAAGGAAAAAGAAAATATATATTTTGTTCAGATGAGCATGGATTAAGGGTTTTAAGTAGTGTGTTCGAAAACGTGAAGAAAGAGAAGTTGGCTTATGAGTGGTATCATTTTTCTGCTGAAAAAAGAGAGTGCCTAGAAGAATTTCTAAGTAAGCAAAAGATGGGAACTTTTCTCTATGTGGAGCTGCCCTATTCTGAACTTCATACCGTGCAAATGATGGCAAAACGTATCGGCTTCTCGAGTGATGAGACTCAATATTTTGGTTATGGTGAGAAGTGGATTAGTATATTCTGTTGCCGTTGTCATGAACTGAACAGAGCAGAAGAACAACAAACTGGATTAACTTGCCATCAATGTGAATTAAAGCTTGAAGTGTCAGACCACTATTCTGAACTTTACCATGCATTTTTAGGCTATCCAGCTACAGGTTAGGAGTGAGTCTATTTGTACATTGAACCTACTTTATTCGTACGGGTTTCATCTATAGAAAAGATAACGAAGCAGGTTAAGAAGTTTACGCTGTTCCCAGAAACGGGAAAGGAACTTCCAAGATTTAGTGGAGGGGCACATATTTCTACTTACCTAAAAATACCGTCAGGACTCATTGTGAGACAATATTCTCTAGTAAGTCATCCAGACAAACGTTCCAATTATGAAATTGCTGTTCGATTAAGTGAAAATTCTAAAGGTGGTTCACTCCACTGGCATCAGGGTATGAAAGTGGGAGATCGACTTCAGATCAGTTATCCCAAGAATCATTTTTCTCTTAGCTTTAAAGCGAGACATCACGTGTTTTACGCGGCAGGCATCGGTATTACCCCATTCCTTTCTATGATGCAGGATATCTCAACTAACAGACAAACCTTTGAACTTCATTACGCCTCTAAATCTGAGGAGAGCTGTGTTTTTCATTCATACATAAAAAAACATTATCCGAATCAAAGCCACTTTTACTTTTCCGATCAACATCAACGTTTACAAACCACTTCCTTAGCAAATCATCCAATCGGAACCCATGTTTATTTTTGTGGACCTGAAGGGTTTATTGAGCAGTTTAGGACAGCATCAATAGAGTTAGGCTATCCAATTTTGTCTATTCATTCTGAACGTTTTAGCCCGCCAAAGCCTATAGTGTTAAAAGCGTTTCAAGTTAAGATTCACAATGGTATTACGATAAACGTATCCAAAACAGAAACGATATTAGAAGCCCTCCATAAACATGGCATCATTGCTCCTTACTCCTGCCAAATTGGTCGTTGTGGTACTTGTGAACTTCCTGTATTAAAAGGGAGAGTTGATCATTATGATTCATTTCTTAGTGATGAACAAAAAGAAGCAAATAATTGTATAATTCCGTGTGTTTCACGTGCGAAATCAGATAAATTGGTCATTGAGATTAAATAGTATAGGAGGTAACAATGGACGTTAACGGTAAAAGAGGGAAATATACGAGTAGATTGAGTCAGGCAGGGAAAGATTCTACTATACTAATAATTATTTTCTTATCATTATTTTTAGGGCTCTTTATTTATATAGGTTTTAGATTTATGAAAGTAGACCCGGTTATACTTGTTATCATGTTATTTTTCGTAGCAATCCTTACAGGACTCATAATTTTTATAGTGACGGAAACGAAAAAGAGAACTAGTATAGTGAGTGATTCTGAACTAACAGATACGGGCTATGTGACAACTTTTATCGACACCAAGACGAATAAATCTATAAAAGCAGAAGTTTTATACACCGATATGGAGAAGTGTTTACTATCTCCTCATTCTGTTGTTCGCACGTCAGCCACAAATTCATTTGAAACTTATTACAATAAGCACATAACCTTTAATATTTTGTTTCGGACGAGTAAAGGTAATATGGAAGTTATGAGATTCACGCATCATGACGAAGAGGAAATTCATTTATGGCTTAGAGCACTAAGTGAGAACGAGATTCCCCTTGAAATCACTGAGTTTGATTTGAGGTATGTAACCGAAAAGAATTATCTTAGTGTTGTAAGGAGCGAAGTAGAAAGAAGACCTTATTTTTATAGATATTCTATAGAGGATTTAAATATAGGGATCACTAGGGAAAAACCTAATGATTATACTCTACCAGAAACAAAGGAAAAACTGGTTTCCAACCAATTGGTAAAGTTTAAAATTCCTAAAGTGGCTATCTATAGTGTTCAATTTTTAGCGATGATACTTTTTATTTATTTCTTTCACAATGAATATACCTCAGATGAGATGTTGACATTAACGTCTCGTGTTTATTTCTACACAGGATTCATACTGTTTTTCTCAATTTATATCTACATGATTTCTCATATCAATGTTAAGCATAGTTTGCAATATGCATTGGCTACAATCTTTTCATGGGTTGTAGCAACTTATACAGTAGATGGTCTTATTAGTAAGGTTTCAGAGAAGTTTACATTGGCGTTATCGTTTGAAATTTTCTTTTTCAGTCTACTGTCACCCGTACTTATTTTTTTGCCAGTAATTCTTAGAGAACTTAAACCTGCCGTCTATCATGAAAAACAACGAAAAGATATTGAAAAGATGAATGAATTGAAAGAAAAAGAAACGCTAACACCCTGAATAAGCTAAATCTTATTAGAAGTGCTTAACGAGGTGTATAATTTAAAAAGTTAATGTAAGGGGAGTCTGACTGAATTTTTTCAGCAGACTTTTTTATTTTATAAATGATAGGAGTTTTTATTTGTGAAGCACCGCAGATTGTTAGTCTACCTTGTTGCACTTGCTGCGTTTCTCGGTCCTTTTTCTCAAACGATATATGTACCTCTTATTCCTGAGGTGACGAAAGAACTTCATACAACACCTTTCTTGGTTAACTTTTCGATCTCGATCTATACGATTTTCCTGGCTTTGATGCAGATGGTTTATGGACCACTTACGGATTCAATCGGACGGCGTAAAGTGATGCTATCAGGCATCCTGATCTATTTAGTGGCTACGATCGGATGTTATTTTTCTTCATCCATTGAAATTCTTTTAGTGTTTCGCTCTCTACAAGCCATCGGAATTGCTGCGGGTTCAGTTGTAGCCGTAACGGTCATTGGTGATCTGTTCGAAGGGAAAGAGCGGATCCAACCTATGGGAACCTTTCAAATGTTGGTATCACTAGGACCAGTTTTAGGTCCTGTAGTTGGTGGTTTTTTAAGTGCTTCATTTGATTTTCATATGATTTTTATTGCATTAATCTGTGTTGGATGTATCATCTTTGCAGGAAATTTCATCTTTCTGAACGAAACAAAACCAAGTACAACAAAAAAACAGAATTTCAGATTTAAAGATTTTCTTACGATTCTGCAAAACCGTATAGGGTACACCGTAATCGGTTTAGGATTTATTCAATACTACGCACTGTATAACTTCTTGGTATTTCTACCCGCTATTATGAGTGAAAGGTACTCATTGTCTGTAGAACAAAAGGGTTTGGTTTTCCTCCCGCTATCACTAGGAATTGTAGTGGGAAGCTTTATTGGCGGCAAAATGAGAAGATATAATGAACGAAAAGTGATTGTATACTCCGCCTTTTTGAACGTCGTTTCTTTATTTTTCTTTATCCTAGTCTCGAACGTATCGCTCATCTTATTGATTATTTCGATCTCATTCTTCGGTCTTTTCTTAGGGATGTCATTACCCGTTCAAACAGCTCTTCTTACACAAGAGTTTCAATCCAATCGTGCTACAGCAATTGGTGCGTATAACTTTTTCAGGTATATGGGGATGTCGATCGGACCCCTATTAGGCAGTTTCCTCTATCATCTTGGTAGTTACGGTTTGGTATATGGATTTGTAGATGTAATCCTACTCCTTTTTGTCATTTTAATGACAAAACATTTAATACAAAATAAAAAATCCTTCAATTAGATTTTAGAAGCTATTAATTAGGGTATATTGAATCCATACCGTTCTTGCTGTAAGCTAAGATTAAACAAAAGTTAGACAGGATGTATGAGTATGTATCTTACAATAAAAGAAACGGCTGAATATTTATCAATGCCTGAAGCGTTAGTTGAAAGCTTAGTTCAGCAGAATAAAATCCGTACCATTTTTGACGGTGACCAGCATCTTATTAATAAGGAACAGTTCAATACTCATTTTGAACAGTTAGAAAAATATAAGAAGATGGTTGAGGAGTACTTGAGTGAACCCATTCCAGAAGATTGGGATGCTAAGGACGAAGATTAAAATAATGATAAATTAGGGTAGATGGGGAGAGTGGAAAAGAGATGCATAGAGATAAGGCGCTGCATTCTTTTTTAATGGAGAAAACATGGCAGTTGACGGAAGATTGGTACCAATCAATTGATAAATCAAAGGCCAAGGGGGTATACGCTTCCACAAATCCCAAGACGATCGAAACGCTTAAAAAACAAAATCACGAATTTCACGAACATTTTTGTGAGGTTTTTGTAACGGAAGAAGGTAAGTTTCTAAAAGACTTCGAAAGATGGGTGCTTATGATTGCTCAAGATGATGAGCATTTGAACACACCCGTAACAGTTATCATGAAAGAATTCTTCAATGTACAAAAGCAATATTTAAATCTTATACAAGAATTCGTTAATCTTCATCAAGGAGAATATCCACAAACAATCATCGATGCATGGAATGAAATTATCATTGATACGTTTAATAAAATTGTGACGTGGTTTGTTGAAGAAAACCAAAAATATAGTGAGGAAAAACTAATCGCGCAGCAAGAGATGATCAACGAGCTAAGCTCACCTGTCATCGCACTAAACAATCATATGGGCCTTTTGCCTTTAATCGGTGTCATCGATACACAAAGAGCAAAGTATATCGTTGAAAACACGCTAGAACAGTGTACCGAAAAAGAGATCACACATCTTTTTATCGATCTCTCTGGTGTTTTAATTATTGATACGATGGTCGCGCAGCAGATTTTCTCTCTTATTGAAACACTTGGTCTCATCGGAGTAAAGTCAACCTTGTCTGGCATTCGACCAGAAATTGCAATGACCGCTATTCAATTAGGATTATCCTTTGAGAAAGTTTCCATAAAGTCGAGCCTCTCTCAGGCAATCGGTTCACAACAATAAAAAAATGTATGTATAAAGACCAGGGTACCCCTGGTCTTTTATTATTTTTGCATATCAGAATTTGTCCATGCCACCTCCTCATAAACTTTAAAATGTAATTCATTTTCTTAAAAGGGTGTTGAGAATGGACATTTTTGAGAGTTTAACGGGGGAAGTCATTTTACCTGATGATTCGCAATATGACGCTGCACGGCAAGAATGGAATAGAGCCATTCAAAAGTTTCCTAGTGTTATTGTCTATTGTTCTGAATATGAAGATATAAGCCATGCTATTCTGTGGGCACAAAAGTATGATAAAAATATTAGAATACGATCAGGTGGTCATCATTACGAAGGCTATTCGACGGGTAACGGTGTATTGGTTATAGACATCAGTCGATTAAACGGTGTCGCGTTTAATGAGGAAGAAGGAACGGTTAAAGTCCAAGGCGGTATTCAAAACAAAGATCTTTACCAAGCTGTAGGTTCGAGAGGATACCCCTTCCCAGGAGGAACTTGTCCAACTGTAGGCGTAAGTGGTTTTGTGCTTGGTGCAGGGTGGGGCTTCTCTAGCCGTTTATTCGGTTTGGGTTGTGACAGCTTAATCGAACTGGAGTTGATCAACTACAAAGGTAAAGTTCTAAAAGTAAATCAAAGAGAAAATAGTGATCTGTTCTGGGCATGCAAAGGTGCAGGAGGAGGCAACTTTGGAGTGGTCGTTTCCATGACGTTCAAACTTCCCCCTAAAATCGATCAAGTGATATTGTTTGAGTTATACAAGCCAAATGCCACAACAAAAGAGCTAGGCAAATTTTTAAGAATATGGCAGAAGTGGCTTGTGAATTTAGATGAACGAATGTGTTTGAATGCCAGCATGTATAACGCTGCGTCTGAGGGACTTGCTATCTTTGGCAGGGGATTTTTTTATGGAACAAAGGAAGAAGCATTGAAACTGTTAGATGTTTATAAAAAAATAAAGGGATTTCAGATTTCTGCCAAATCTTTTACCTTTTTAGAAGCTGTTAAGGAAGTTCAGTCTACCTATCCGCCATATGAAAAGTTTAAATCTACCGGACGCTTCGTATATAAAGAATACGATCGAGAAGAAGTGGAAGCAATCGTGAATCTTGTGAAAAAGCGTGCGGAAGGTTCCGTGTTTGCAGCACTCACCGTGTATGCAATGGGAGGAAAGATTCGAAATGTTGATAAAACAGAATCTGCTTTTTATTACCGAAAAGCACGCTATATCTTGGGCATTCAATCCGTATGGGAAGATCCAGCCGTTGCAGCAGAAAATAGAAGATGGGTGGAAAAAAGGTTCAGATATTTGAAGACCATCACAAAAGGGTCATTTGTTAATTTTCCATACAGTGAACTGAAAGACTATGAAAAAGAGTATTTTGGCAGAAATGTGGAGAAACTTCAACGAATCAATCAAAAATACGATCCTAAAAGAGTGTTTGCTTTTCCGCAATCCATTCGTTGATATAAAATGTAGGTAGAGTGCTGTATGACAAAAGGAGTTTGTTTCATTGAAAATATTCAAAAGTATACTGTTTCTCGCAGTCCTTGCATCTATCTTTTATCTGATCACATTGGAATGGAAAAAGAGGAACACACCACTGCCTACTGAATTGCATCCGATCGTGGCAGAGAACCGTGATCTTTTAATACAAAAAGCGTCCGAAAAAGGAATTAATATTGTAATAACCGATGATTTTCGATCCGCAGCCGAACAGGATCGGCTGTATGAACAAGGCCGTTCAAGAGAAGGAACCATTGTGACTCATGTTGAAGGTGGCGAATCTTATCATAACTACGGTCTAGCGATTGATTTTGCTCTTAAGCTGGATGATGGCTCAGTGGTGTGGGAGCTCGAACGAGACGACAATGGAAATGGACAGTCGGATTGGATGGAAGTGGTTGGGATCGCCAAAGATTTGGGCTTTGAGTGGGGTGGAGATTGGGCTGGTTTTAAGGATTATCCGCACCTTGAGATGGATTTTGGATTGAGTATTCGGGAGTTACGGTATGGGGAAAGGCCTCCAGCTAACATTAGGAACTAAGGGAAATCCTTAGTTCTATTTTTCTGTTCACTTTTTAAAAGCGGTGAATAAAGTACTATTTTAACTGGTTTATTTTAGGAGAAAAGAGGGTATATTTTACGTGGAAAATTATAACTATTAATGGTATTTTTATATAATGATAGGAAATTTGACCTGATGAATAAGTAACTAGGTGATATAGGAGGTATAGGTGTGGGATTTTCAGACGATTTAAGTGCTATCTATAGTAGCTTATCAAGTCGCACTGCGGCCATAGATGAAAAGATAGCGAGATTGCAGCGAGCTAAAGGTGAGATTAACCAAGAACAGAACACGAGTATGCAAGAAATTCGCAAAATTCTAGAACCAGAGCTTGGTAGTTTGTGGATGGGAAATCGAGCGAAAGCCTTTGACCAATCGAGAGAAGAAGCATATAAGATTATGCAAGACATTGTAAATGACGATTATGAGGATTATCAACAGAAGATTGGTGTTGTAATTGGTCTATTAAAAGTAGAGAGAGAATCTTTGAATGTTATTGGCGGCTTAGCAAATGAGGCTAGTCAATTGCTAGACAAGGGAGAAGATGCTCTTGAGGAACTTGGAAGCCGAATTGATGATCTGAAAAGGAGGATCTTTTAATGCAGACCATAAAGCTACAATTTCATGATGTTACTCAACAACTCGGTGAAACACAGAAAGCGCTTGACGCGCTTACTCTTCCTAGTCCTTCAGCTGGAGCACTTGGAAAGAACGAACTTCAGTTTACGAAAGAATTTCTGCAGCGTGAAGAAAATCTTCATAAGATGATACTTGAGTACATGAATGTAGTAACAAAAAATATTGAGGATACAAAAGCGAATATTGAGATTCTAAAGAATCAGGATGAAGCGATTTTTAGAAATAAATAGAAAGAGGGCATCTGGAAAATGGGAAGTCATGTACTTGAAGCTTCAACTTTAAATGCTGCAACTGGAGAAAGAGCCCATCAATATGAAAGACTAAGAGAGCAGTTTCAAACCTTAAAAACAGAGCTTGCTAAGATTGCAGACGACAGCGACTTTCAAGGTAAGGGAGCTGAAGCCATTAAGGGCTTTTATCAGGGACAAATTGATGTAGTAGATGCATGGATACAATTGATTGATATAAATGTGTTATTTTTCAAAGGAATTCCAGGTGATACAGAGGAAGTTGATCTTTCGGGGGATACGGTTGTTCAGGTTCCATTTTTAGAAGAGAACGTAGAACGAGCGGGGAGAATGGCAAAAGATATAGTAGCAGATCAACAAGATGCGCTACAACGCATTTTTAGCGACATCAGTGATCTGGTCTCTCTTTCTGTGTTCTCGAAGGATGCTTTTGAAGACGAAATGCATAAAGTTGAAAAGCGTCGGTCAGAAACGGTTGAAAAGGTTATTGAGTTAGATCAAAGATTAACCGATGAATATGCTGTGTCTCAAGGACAAGAACAATATATTTATGCACTATTTGCTCAATTAATGGAAGCGACACGACAAGGTGAAACCATATCACCGTTATACTTCAATGCGGAAGCTTATCATAACAGCGAAGTCTACAAAGCAATCACCAAAGTAAAAGAAGAGAATGATAAGTACATAAACTTTAAGAAAGAACAAAAAGAAGCAAGAGAGATACAAAAAGAGATGGAAGAGATGGAGAACCGTCCATGGTATGAAAAAGCATGGGATACAGTCTCTACCTTTACTGGGGAAGTCACAGGGTATTATGATTCCATCCGTGCATCAACAGGTGTTGATCCAGTTACAGGAAGAAAGCTTTCGGAAGCCGAACGTATTACAGCAGGCGCTATGGCCGCAGCTGGGTTTATACCGGTCATCGGCTGGGCTGGAAGAGCGGTTAAGGGCGGATCAGCTATTTATAAAACAGTAAAAGCCGCAAATACTGCCGATCACATGCTCGATTCATATAAAACAGCTCAAGGTCTTACGAGACTTCAAAAAGCAGAATACGGTATTTATGGCCTTGTATCTGCAAATGGATTCGGCGAGTATTTTACAGGTAAAGATATGTTCGGAAATGAGTTGTCAGAAGAGCAAAGAAATCAAAGTCTATTTAATGCGTTTGCAATTGCAGGTGTGGGTAGTGCTGGGTATGCGTTGGATCGTATGGATATTGGTAAAGTGCTGCAAAATAAGTTTCCGTATAGTACTCAATATACTAAGCAGCAAGTAGGCAAAGCGCAGAATCTTTTCAAAACCATTCGTACAAATGTTGGAAATACAAGAATGCCAATAAATTTTCGAGTGGAGAAGCTAGTAACATCAACCGGTCATACAGTAAGAAGAGTGATTTCTGAAACGAAGACAGTAAGAGAATCGGTGCAACAGTCTTCTAAGAAAACAGGGACAGGTAGTAATAAAATAGATGATATTTTAAAGAATATAGATTTTTCTACCTTAGATGACACAAGTGTAAAGGCATTAATCAATGATATTAATAAATCTAGTCTTACACCTAGGGATAAGGTTCAAGCTAATATCCAAGTTTTTTATAAAGCACTCAATGCAGGTATAAAAACAGACGTACAAGTTTTGGCTGATGTCAAAATTATTGATAGTGATACTGGGAAAGTTAAATGGCCACCTGCTGAAGGATATGAAGTAGATGAACTTGGTAATGCAATTAAACAAATAATAGGGCCAAAAGTTGGAGACAAGATTGATAGGTATGGAAGTGAGTATGGAACTTATACCTCTCCAATAAATAATGGGAAAAGCTATTCCTTTGAACAGAGAGCATTGCCATATATCGAAAATCCTTATGCATATCATCAATATGAGGTAATAAAAGACTTTAGTGAGTTGAAAAGTACAATTGAAAATTGGCCAGATCAGCTATTAAAAGAAGAGTTTTACATGGATGCTAAAGCATATGGATATGATATTGAAAATTTCAGGACTTTTGGAGGACGAATAGCTTCTGCATTCGGTGCACCAGGAGGAGGAACACAATGGAACTTGCCAATTTCAGTAGAGTATTTAAAAGATTTTGGATTTCTAAGAGATTTAAGTAATGGAGGATAATAGGAAATGAATATAAATGATTTAAAAGCCAAACTTGAAATTTTGGGAATTGAGGAAAATGATTATAATTTAGGAGAAAAACCTATTCGTGAATTAGAAATGGGGTTACTAAAAGATACTAACCAGTGGCAGGTATATCAATCTTTGGAAAGAGGGGAAATAAATATTATAGATTCCTTTGAAAATGAAAGTGATGCATGTGAATTATTATTAAAATACTTAGTGATGAGAAAAAATAGAAAAGAAAGAAATAGATAAGCCTTAACTTAAAAAAATTTCAAGAGATATTTTTGAAAAGAAGGAACCGTTTAAGCTTTGAAATATATAATTAAAGAATTCTAAGAAATTTATTCTATCAGATGATATCTGCTAGAGGCCATCTTTTTATTTAGCAGTGAAATTAGTAAGTATACAGCTTGGAAAAATAGAGGATATTTGCCATGATAGGAAGTTTGAATGATGGAATAATTATTATTGACGGTTTTGAAATTTCACCTAGTACTAAAATTACTGAGGTAATAAATTACTTTCCGAATGAAGAAATAAAAATCATTGCTAATGGTGAATCAGTTAGATTTATAAAGCCTGTTATGCTGGGTAATAAAAATTTTTATGTCAGATTAGCATCAGCTAATAGTTTAATAACTTCTGTAAATTTAGTTGTTTTTGACCCTGCTTTAAATGAATGGGATGTTGAACCAAATGCAGATTTACACGGTGAGTGGTTGTGTGAACAGTTAGGATACCCTCAAGGTTTGCTAGATGAGAATTTATTTAATTGGGGAAAAATTATTCAATGGGAAGATTTCAGGTCTCGCCAGACACAAATTAATATACTCTATAATAATTAGGTTTAAAGATTTTTTATTAGAGTTACTTAGATTTTTAATAGTCCGGCATTATCCCTTATGAAAAGTTCTAAATTATATTATAACTAGAGCTCAAGTCCTTTTTATGATCACTGAAGATTAAATTGGATATTTTAAAGGATGGGGTTTACATGGAACCAGCATTATTACTTAACCAGTTAAAAGATGGAACTCTAGAGCCGAAGCATGCCTTTCCTCAGTTAGCTTCGAAAGTGAAATATCTTCTACTTCCTGAATCTGAACTTCGTATAAAAACAGATGAAGGAGAGGGGCTCGTTGTTTTTACAGATGTGGAAGCGGTACATGCATTTCAAACTCATTTGAATACAAAGAGAACAGATGCATTGACTGTGTTGAAGACCACGTTGCGAAATAAACAGCAACTACTTCTAATCAATCCTAATCATGAATCTATGGTAGTTCTTCGTAAAGATGATATGAAGCTTCTCATGAGAGAATATGCTATTAGAGAATTAAAAAAGCGTGGAGGAGCTAATATCCTTTTAACAGTGGAAGGACAGCTGAGATTTATTGAATTGCCCGATGGAGCTAAGGTCTTGCCTGTCTATCTAAGTGAAGCAGATGGGAAACAGGTATACCCAGAGGATCATTGTTTGCCCCTTAGCTGGCATGATATCGTTGTGAATTGTAAAAAATACAACGTTGAAGCTGCTTTTCTCCAAATGGGTCATGAAGAACAAATTGGCCTTAATTATTCTTATTTAGATCAGTTAGAAGGTAAGAGTTGGCCGTATACCGCGGCAAGTTGGGCTATGAAGCTTTGGTTTGCAGGGGCTTTTTTAGGACTTTTTATTAATTCCTTTATCGGTAATCTTAATCAATGGCTTATTGCTTTCTATCTTTGGTTCGGCATAATTATTTTTATCGTTGGATTCTTTTTAGCTCGAAAAAGAGACAAAGTCAAAAAGAGATAATGTACAAACAAAAAAGAAGGATCCAGCCGGATCCTTCTTTTATTGTCTATAATTTAAACGAACTTTTCAGAGAAACAATTTCGTTAAATACAATTTTTTCATCAGTTGTATGCTTCGGATCTACGTTGAAGTAGCCATGACGGAAGAACTGGAACTTATCTTGAGGTTTCGCATTCTTCATGTTTGCTTCAATAAATCCTTGTTTTACGATAAGAGAATCTTTGTTCACGTAATCCAAGAATGTCTTGCCTTCGCTATCTTCTTCCTTTTCCATATCTGCATCTGAGATAAGTGGCTCATAAATACGGAACTCTGCAGGTACAGCTTGTGTCGCTTCTACCCAGTGAAGTGTTCCTTTTACTTTACGGCCTGTAAAACCTGAGCCGGATTTCGTCTCCACATCATACGTACAATGTAGTTCAACGACATTACCGTTTTCATCTTTTATGAAATCTTCGCATTTAATGAAGTAAGCATGCTTTAAGCGAACTTCGTTTCCAGGGAAGAGACGGAAGTACTTTTTCGGAGGATCTTCCATAAAATCCTCACGCTCGATATAAATTTCACGCGAGAACGGAATCTGACGTGATCCCATTTCAGGGTTTTCTGGGTTGATCTCAGCATCTAACATTTCTACCTGTCCTTCAGGGTAGTTTGTGATTACCACTTTTAATGGATCAACAATACCCATCGTACGAGGTGCTTTTACCTTAAGATCTTCACGGATAAAGTGCTCAAGCATCGCTGTGTCGGTTACACCAGACCCTTTAGAAACACCAGCTGCTTTTACAAACTCAACGATTGATTCAGGTGTATAGCCTTTACGGCGTAGTCCAGAGATTGTCGGCATGCGTGGATCATCCCATCCATCTACATAGCCTTCGTCTACTAGCTGCTTAAGCTTACGTTTACTCATAACAGTATTCGTTAAGCCTAGGCGGCCGAATTCGATCTGCTGTGGTTGGCTTTCCATCTCACACTCTTCCACAACCCAGTTGTAAAGAGGACGTTGGTCTTCAAATTCAGTGGTACAAAGCGAATGTGTTACACCCTCAATTGCATCCTCAATCGGGTGCGCAAATGCATACATTGGATAGATGCACCAAGTGTCACCTGTATTGTGGTGGGTAGCATGAGAGACACGATAAATGACAGGGTCGCGTAAATTAATATTAGGTGAACTCATGTCGATCTTTGCACGAAGTACTTTTTGTCCGTTCTCAAACTCGCCTTTACGCATACGATCAAAAAGATCTAAGTTCTCTTCAACAGAACGGTTGCGATAAGGGCTTTCTTTACCTGGTTCTGTCAACGTTCCGCGATACTCACGAATCTCATCAGCCGTAAGGTCATCCACATATGCTTTTCCTTTTTTAATTAAAAGCACAGCACGCGCATACATTTCTTCAAAGTAATCGGAAGCAAAGCGAAGGTTCTCCCATTCAAACCCAAGCCACTCAACGTCGTTCTTAATCGCATCAACGTATTCTTGGTCTTCTTTTAATGGGTTCGTATCATCAAAGCGCAGATTTGTTTCTCCACCAAACTCATCCGCAAGTCCGAAGTTGATTACGATTGATTTTGCATGTCCAATATGAAGATATCCATTAGGTTCTGGAGGGAAACGAGTAACGACTTTCTTATGCTTTCCGGATTCCAGATCGTTTTGGATGATTGTTTTAATAAAATTAGAAGAACTATTCTCCATCCCGTATCAAGCCTTTCCTTATATGTAAACTAAGATATACTTTACATTATAACAAAAATAAATTTCAACTAAACGTATTCTTTTAGGGATATGGAGATTATTTAACAAAGAAATGGTGGGATCAACATGAATGTCATTGACTTGCATTGCGATGCATTATTAAAACTATGGGAAACGGAAGGCAGGCTGAGTTATGCAGATGCACCACAGCTTGCTACAAATAAGAAACGACTGCAAAAGGGAAAAGTGAACGTTCAGTTCTTTGCGATTTTTATAGAGCCCTTTATTCCGAGCGATCAAAAATTTCAATCCGCTCTTCAGCAAGTGGACTATTTCTATAAAGAGGTTCTTGGTAAAAATCCAGAGATGAAGCATTTAAAGAACTGGCACGACTTTCAAACATTGAAGGATGGAGAAATTGGAGCAGTTCTTACGCTTGAAGGAGTGGATGCGATTGGTGATGATCTTACGAAGTTAAGCATCCTGCATCAACTCGGTGTTCTTTTGATCGGTCTAACATGGAATCACGCGAATCTTGCAGCTGATGGTGCACAAGAACCGCGTGGAGCTGGTCTGACGGTATTTGGAAAAGAAATTGTAGCGTTCAATAATAAAAATAAAATTTTAACCGATGTATCTCATTTATGTGATCGTGCTTTTTGGGATGTGATGGAGATTGCCGATTATCCGCTTGCCAGTCATTCTAATTCACGCGTACTGTGTGACCATCCGCGTAACCTGACGGATGAGATGGCTAAAGAGATGTTTAGTAAAGGTGGAGTCGTGCACGTTGTGTATAACCCGCCATTTACGAAGAATGAAGGGGCAGCTAGTATTAGTGACTTAATTAAGCACATCGACCATTTTTGTGGACTTGGCGGAGTAAAACAGATCGGCCTCGGCTCTGATTTTGACGGCATCTCGCAACTTATTACGGATTTAGAAGATGCATCTATGACTCAAAACTTAATCAATGAGCTATTAAAACATTATTCTGAAGAAGAAGTCCGAGGATTTGCTTCTCAGAACTTCATGAATTATATTTCTAAAATATAATTTGAAAGGAAAGGCTGGCATTCTCCCGGGATGTCAGCTTTTTTTATGGAGAAGGATAGTAGTGTTAGTTGCGAACGAGCGTAATTGCCGCGAACGATCAAGTCCATGACCGAGCATAAGTCCTCTTGACCTAGCAAAACTTCCCCAAATACCCTCTTCAAATGCTCTTCTTTTCTCTCATAAACTCTCATAGCTTATATAGATTAACTAGGCGGAAGGAGTCTGTTTATGTATTACAATCATCCAGGTTTTCAAAATGTAGGCGTGAGGCAGCAAGACGACTTCACAACGATGAACCGTCTTATTGTATCCGGTGAAGGTTCTGTTTCTGCTGTTCCGGATCGAGCTCTTCTTACAATAGGAGTCATTACGGAAAACCCAAATTTAAGTGCGGCTCAAAAAGAGAATGCTGATAAAACGGCTTTTGTTATACAAACGCTTATGTCATTAGGTATTCCTCAAAGTGATATTCAAACATCTAGTTTTCGAATTGAACCTCAATATAACTATGAAAATGGACAGCAGCTATTTAGAGCATATCGTGTAGAGCACCAGTTGCAGGTAATGGTAAAAGATATTCGCCAAACAGGGCAGGCAATTGATCAAGCGGTAGCGAATGGAGCTAACTTTGTATCATCCATTCAATTCACCGTTTCAAACCCTGATGTCTTTTATAATCAAGCATTGTCACTAGCTATTCAGAATGCTCAGCAAAAAGCTATCTCTATGGCAAGGGCATTACAAGTTTCACTTCGGCCGGTACCGGTCAACGTTCAAGAGGTATCTCAATCCTTACCTCCTAGACCCGTTCCGTTTCAAGCTGTAATGTATGCACAAAGTGTTGAAACACCTATACAGCCAGGGGAAAACAAGATTACAGCATCTGTGAAAATCCAGTTTACGTATAATTAGAAAGGACAGGTACAAATTGACAGTCTGATATGTTGCGTCTTATACTTAACCAAATGGTTAAATATAATGCAGAACATTTAAATGATGTATTTTCAGTTCTATCTGATCCGACTCGGCGTACGATAATCGAGCAGCTTTCAAAAGGAGAAAGGAGTGTGCAGGAGTTAGCCCAGCCTTTTGATATGTCGCTGCCTGCAATCTCAAAGCATTTAAAAGTTTTAGAGAATGCGGGTCTTGTCACACACCGTAAAGAGGGGCGCTTTCGCTATTACGCCATAAAACCGGATTCGATGGATGAAGCATGTGAATGGATTTCTACGCTTAAAGAGCTATGGACAAAATTTGAAGGTATGTTTTGCTGCAGCAAACAAAAGAAGCAGTAAGGCGTATGCTTGGAGTGTGAATAATGGAAACGCAGCAAGAAATAATTAAGGTACAGAAACTAGTAAAGCGCTACGGAGACTTCACCGCTGTGGACGGAAGTGAGTTCTCTGTACATAATGGCGAGGTATTCGGTCTACTCGGCCCGAATGGAGCGGGAAAGACGACAACGCTTGAGATGTTAGTCGGTCTTCGCAAGCCAGATGAAGGAACGGCGATTGTTGGTGGATTCGATATTACAAAAGAGCTTGATAAAGTAAAAGAAGTAATCGGTGTACAACTTCAATCTACTACTCTTTTTGAGCTCTTGACCGTAGATGAGATTCTTCATCTTTACGGCAGTTTTTACCGCGAGCATATTTCAATTCCTGAATTAATTGATGACATGCTTTTAACAGAGAAAAAGAATAGCAGAATAAAAGGTTTGTCTGGTGGTCAAAAGCAGAGACTTGCGATTGCCCTTGCACTCGTGCATGATCCGCAGATTATTTTCTTGGATGAACCCACGACTGGACTTGATCCACAAGCACGCCGTACGTTATGGGACATTATTTTACGTTTGAAGGAACGGGGCAAAACCGTTGTACTGACGACTCATTACATGGATGAGGCACATGTGTTATGTGACCGTATCGCGATTATGGACCAAGGAAAGCTAATTGCACTAGACACTCCGAGTGAACTCGTAAGAAATCTTCAGTCGGATAGTGCGGTTGAATTTAAGTTTAACGATGAAGTAGATATTGCTTTATCAGAGATTGACGGAGTGAAGCAAGTGGGCAGCCAAAAAGATGTGCATGTTCTCTATACGGATGATCTACAGAAGACGTTAACTAGCTTAATCGCTATCGCGTCTGAAAAACAGCTGAAGCTTGTAGACCTACAAACGAGAACGGCAACACTTGAAGATGTGTTTATCCACATGACAGGAAGAAGGTTAAGAGAAGGATGAGATCATACTATCTATTAACACTCGCTCAGCTTCGGATCTTCCTTAGAAACAGACAAGTACTGTTCTGGACCCTCGCATTTCCTATCGTTCTGATGGTCATGTTAGGTTCATTCTTAGGAAACGGTAATGGCGTATCCATTACGGCAGCTGTTGTTGATCAGGATAAGAGTGAACAGTCAAAGAACTTAGTGAAAGAAATGGAAAAAAACGAAGCGGTATCCCTTGAAAAAAGTTCAAACGAAAAAGATGTGTTAGATCAGCTGAAGCAAGGTGACCTAACGCTCGTTATTACGATCCCGAAAGGCTATGGTGAAAATCTTGCTGGTGGAAACAAAGCAGATCCTTTTAAACTGCCTGTTTATTATAATGAAACGAACATGGCGATGTCCCAAGTCGGACTTCAGCTTGTCGATAATGCAGTTGACACAATCAGTAAAAAATCAGTGAGCTATGAACCTGTTGTTATAACAGAATCAAAAGGGGTAGAGGCGCTTAACCTTCGTTACATCGACTTCCTAGTACCGGGAATCGTGGCGATGATGATCATGAGCAATAACATGAACGGAGTGGCAGGCCAGATATCATCATGGCGTGAACGTGGAATCTTACGTCGTATGCAAGGAACAACACTTAAAGCATCTACATTTATTGCAGCGCAGATTACAGCTCGTTTTATGCTGAACGGTTTGCAAGCGATGATTGTATTAGCTGTCGCTTGGGCTGCGTTCGGCATTGAAGTGAGAGGTTCATGGTTAACCGTGATCGCGTTTGTCACGCTTGGGACGTTAGCCTTTATGGCGATCGGCTTCATTATCGCAGGTATTGCTAAGACTCCTGAGAGTGCGGGACCGATTGCCGGTTTTCTATCGTTTCCGATGCTGTTTTTAGGTGGTGTGTTCTTTCCGATACGAGACATGCCGGAGTTTTTGCAGCCGTTTGTACAAATTTTACCGATTGCTCACTTAAGCCATGCTCTTCGTGAGACGATGAACGTAGGTGCGTCGTTTTTAGATCTCGGCATGGAGGCCATGATTCTCGGTGGCTGGTTGATCGGAGCGTTTATCGTGGCAAGTTTTACGTTTAAGTGGGAATAGATAAAGTAACAGAAAGAGGAGAACGAATTGAATACACAAAATTACAACAATCATGCACGTATGCACCCCATCTATCATTATGTACTTTCTTTGCTTGTCCTTGGAGGTCTTATCACAAGCATTGTCTATCTGTTTAAAGCAGAAGATAAGTTTCTAGGCGTGATATTAATTGTGATGGCACTCAGTCTGTTAGTGACGTTTGCTTTACTTCGCTTATATCCATTGAAAGCTCAAGATCGTGCGATTCGAGCAGAAGAGAACTTACGCTATTACGTATTAACAGGAAAGTTGTTAGATAAAAGACTTACTGCTGGGCAGATCGTAGCCCTTCGATTTGCACCAGACGAAGAACTTCCGCTTTTGGCCGAGAAAGCAGCAGTTGAAAACATGAAACCGAAGGAAATTAAACAAGCAATTACGAACTGGAAAGCAGATCATTATAGAATCTAAATGCAAAAAGACGCTGGGATTTGAGTCCATGCGTCTTTTTGTCTATTTTACATTAAAATATGGAAATAGATCTCCATAAAAATTATTTGAGAATACAAATTAACATTTTAAATTAAAGGTAATTTTGTAGTATAAAAGGGAGAGGGAATTACTTACGGAAAATTATATCGGGACTTTAATCATGGTTATAAGGATTCAAAATTCGATAAAAGATAAGATAGTTATTGAAATATCGTGTAAAAATATGGTAGTAATTGGTTTGGGTAGAAAATATTCCGTTGCTCTAACGTCACTCATACCAAGGGTTTTGATAGTGATAAGTAAATAGTATCAAAAATTTACAAATTTATGGTTTCGTTATTTCCATAATAGGGCAAATATAGGTGTATTTATCCATTTCTAATTGGAAGCAACCGATCTTAAAGATCGTTGTTTATAAATTTTAAAAAATAAGGGAGAGAAGAAAATGTCAGGAATTATTCGCGTTACACCAGCAGAGTTAGTAGATATGTCAGGTCGTTACTCCAATGAAAGTAGCCAAGTAGGAGAGCAAGTTTCACGCTTGAATGCAATGATCAGCCAATTAGAAGGTATGTGGGAAGGGGAAGCAAGTAAAGCTTTCAGCCAACAATATGAGGCATTAAAACCATCTTTCCTTCAAATGCAACAGTTGCTTGAAGATATCTCCGCTCAACTTAACAATACATCTAGAGCTCTAGAAGACGCTGATAACCAAATCGCAAGCCAAATTAGAGGGTAACCTTTTTAACTTTTGGTACTTTGTTTCATGGGGGCGCCTTCTTTATTAAAGGCGCTCTTCATTTTTTGAGGTGATGATTATGTACATTGAAGTTACCGTAGATTTAAAAAATTATACAGGGGAAGCGTTTGATCTTCGACTTTCAAACTTCCATACTGTTAAAAAAGTGATAGATATTGTTTGGCAAACAAAAGAAATTGACTCTCCGCCTAGAGACGGTTACTGGGTACGTGTGCCAAATAAAAATATTGTACTCTCCGGAAACCAAAAGCTAATAGAGAGTGGAATATTAACAGGTGATCGTTTTGAAATTCTTTGAGGGGGTCTAAGCAATGACCGAAAAAAATAAAACATATTTGGAACAAATCTTAGAATCCCAGATTAGTAGAGATGAGGATTCTATTACTTTTGCATTTCAAAAAGAAAAAATAAAACTAGATAACGTTATTGAAGTAGAACTTTTAAAAGAATTAGATTCAGACATCCAAAGGTCCATTATCGTTGATGAAAACGAGCTTAAGATTACTATCCTCCCCCACTCTAATTACCGGTATTTTCCCGAATTAACAAGTCAAAATGATAGAAGTAAATGGATGTTTGCGTTTCAACTAACAAAAAAAGTAAAAGAACACACATTGAATCGTTTACATTTGGTAGTATGTCCTGAAAACATAGTATTTGATCAAAGTTTATCACCAGCTTTCCTACATTATGGAGTGAAAGAAAGTATTCCTCCTTACGAAGCAGAGCATGAAAGAGTTTGGAAAGAGCTTAAAGCTACGATTGCTTTCTTAGTAGACGGTAAACATTCCTTTCATGATTACTTAAAGCTTCATGAAACCATCGAATTATCAACCATAGCAAAAGAGGTATTAGAAGTCGATGATTTGAATGGACTGTTACTTTTCATACAAAAAAAATTAAATGACATAGATGAAAAAGATAAATTAATGCTAAATATTCCACAAAAGAAATGGAAGTTTACACAATATGCATCATTAGGTTTATTGATATGTTTCATCCCAGCTATTGTATATACGATCTATTCCCTGTTCTTTTTACAGCCTAGACAAGAAGCTTTTGTTAACAGTAACGAACATTTTCTAGGTAAAGAATACAGTGAAGTCGTGGAAGTGATGTCTGATTATGATGTTGAAGATATGCCAAATGTGGTTCAGTACCAGTTAGCTTCATCTTACATAATCAATGAATCACTTACTGAAGAGCAAAAAGAAAATATACAAAACACCGTTTCCTTACAATCGGAACCTCTCTATTTTCAATATTGGATACATATCGGACGAGGGAATGCGAAGGAAGCGCTAGATATCGCCCGTTCTTTAGAAGATAAAGACCTTATTATGTTCGCACTTATCAAATATCGTGAAGAATTAAAATCTGATGATAAATTGAGCAGTGAAGAAAAACAGCAAAAAATTAAAGAAGTACAAGCTGAAATAGATGAGTATCTTGAAGAGCAAGAAGCAATTAAAGAAGAAGAAGAGAGACTTAAAGAAGAAGAAAGAAAAGCTGAAGAAGAAAAGGAAAAAGAACAAGAAGCAATGGAACAAAAGGCTAAGGAAGAAGCAGCAGCTGCTGAAAAGAAGCAAAAGCCTGCAACACCACCGAAACCGACCAATGCGAATTAGAGGGGGTGAAGTATGAGCACACTATGGGTGTTTTTTAATAAGAACTATCAGCAGATCAACTTGGATAACGAGTCTCTAAAATCGTTAACGATCGGTCCGAACATTTCAGATACTGTTACGGTTAGAAACTTTCCATTTACTAAGGGTCCTTTAACAATCAGTCGAGATAAGGAAGACATAGAGGTTTACCAAGATGGTAAAGTCATTGGTCCTGTGATGGAAGAGAATTTATTTCAGGTCTTGGATGGAAATCAAACATTACGAATCTACCTTACAAATGAGATCGAGATTCAACAGTCTTATTATATTGGCTATGAAAAAGAGTACATGTTTTCTGCAACAGGCTCGGAGGCAGATCTCACTTATCAATCCATAGAAAGCTTTGACCTTGAAGAGGTGTCATTCGTTCTTATTAAAACTAAAGAGAGATGGATGATTTCACCGGAAAAAGGTGAGCTTTATTTAAACGGTCATAAGATTAGTGGTCCTACAAAGTTTGAGGTAGGTGACCTTCTATTTTGGCCGTTCATGTCGGTTAAGTTAATGGATACAGACTTAATTCAAGTGATGAGTAGGAGAGAATTTACAACAAAACTACCTTTAGCCAAAAAGCCCGTTTCAGAAATGAGTAAGAAATATCCTAATTATCGAAGAACACCACGAATGGTTTTTGATCTCCCAGAAGATAAAGTGACAATGTCATTTCCATCACAAGAGGGCGAAAATCCAAATAGAGGTCTGTGGTTAATCATCATGCCTCCGCTATTAATGATGATTGTCATGGGCATTGTTGCAATCATTCAACCTAGAGGGATTTTTATAATCGTTTCAATGGTGATGTTTGCTACTA
Source organism: Fictibacillus phosphorivorans (assembly GCF_007673525.1). Lineage (GTDB taxonomy): Bacteria > Bacillota > Bacilli > Bacillales > Fictibacillaceae > Fictibacillus > Fictibacillus phosphorivorans_C. The sequence goes on along the minus strand of NZ_VDZU01000002.1, from coordinate 138,498 downwards.
CACTTGTAACATCCTCCGTTCAGTATTTTAAAGAACGCGGGAACTTCAAGAAAAGAAAGATTAAACGCCAGAAGGTTTACAACTTGTATCTCGATAACAAGAGAAAAGAACTCGAAGAGTTAGCGGAAAAGCAGAGGAATGTGCTTCAGTACCATTATCCGTCGTTTGAGCAGATGAAATATTACACAGAAGAAATATCAGATCGGATCTGGGAAAGAACACTTGAAAGCCATGATCTTCTTCAAATAAGAATAGGACTAGGAAACGTTCCTTCTAGCTATACGCTTTCTTTAAACAGTGGAGATATGGCAAATAGGGAAATTGATGACCTGCTAGAGCAATCGCAAAAGATGGAAAAGATATACCAAGAAGTTAAAAACGTTCCAATCACCGTTAACTTATCAAATGGAGCAATGGGTCTTATTGGGAAAGAATCAGTCATGAAGAATGAACTTCATCAGCTCATTGGCCAATTGGCATTTTTCCATAGCTATCATGACGTAAGGTTAATTTTTATTTTTAATGAAAAAGACTACAGCCAGTGGGAATGGGTTAAATGGCTGCCGCATTTTCAGCTGCCCAACTCTCATGCTAAAGGTCTGATCTATAACGAACAGACGAGGGATCAACTATTATCCTCAGTTTATGAATTGATTCGGGAGCGAGATTTAGATACGCACAGCCAAAAAGATAAAATCAGGTTTTCTCCTCATCTAGTCTTTATAGTACTCGATCAACAGTTGCTTTCAGAACATGTATTGCTTGAATATTTAGAGGGAGAATACTCTCACTTAGGAATTTCGGTAGTGTTTGCAGCAGAAACAAAAGAAAGTTTAACTGACAATATTCATACTCTTGTTCGTTACATCAACGAGGCAGAGGGCGACATATTAATCGAAGATAAAAAAGCTGTACAAATTCCTTTCAAACTTGATGCACATAAACAAGACGGAAATGAAAGATATGCAAGAACCCTGAAGACATTGAATCACCTTGTTGGAATGACGAATTCAATTCCAAACAGTGTTTCGTTTCTTGAGCTATTTGGAGCAAAAGAAGTTGTGGATCTGCCGATTCAGCACAATTGGACAACGAGAGAATCTTCTAAGTCACTTGCAGTACCAATAGGGTTAAAGGGTAAAGAAGATCTAGTTGAACTCAATTTGCACGAAAAAGCTCATGGTCCACATGGTCTTTTAGCAGGGACGACAGGGTCTGGTAAGAGTGAATTCTTACAAACTTATATCTTATCTCTAGCTGTTAATTTTCATCCTCATGAAGTTGCCTTTTTGTTAATTGATTATAAAGGTGGCGGAATGGCCCAACCGTTTAAGAATATGCCACATCTGTTAGGTACAATCACTAATATAGAAGGAAGCCGAAACTTTACTGCAAGGGCACTTGCTTCCATCAAAAGTGAGTTGAAAAGACGGCAAAGACTATTTGATAAATATGAAGTTAACCACATCAATGAATATACAAATCTGTATAAACGTGGTGAAACCAAAGAACCGATGCCGCATCTGTTTTTAATTTCTGATGAATTTGCTGAATTGAAAAGTGAAGAACCTGAATTCATTAAAGAATTAGTCAGTGCTGCGAGGATCGGAAGAAGTTTAGGTGTGCATCTTATACTCGCCACACAAAAACCAGGCGGGGTAATCGACGATCAGATTTGGAGTAATGCTCGATTTAAAATAGCTTTAAAAGTTCAGGATGCAGCAGATAGTAGAGAAATTTTAAAAAACGCTGATGCTTCTTCCATAACAGTGACGGGTAGAGGGTACCTTCAGGTCGGTAATAATGAAGTTTACGAATTATTCCAATCGGCTTGGAGTGGTGCGCCATACTTGGAGGAAAACGTTGTTAGTGAAGATGAAGTCGCACTTGTAACAGATTTAGGTCTGGTACCTTTATCCGGACTATCAACCGATTCTAAAAAGAAAAAGGATGCAGAAGCAGAAATAGATGTTATTGTTGATCGAATTGAAGAGCTGCAGAAGGAAATGGGAATTAAAAAGCTGAATAGTCCTTGGCTGCCTCCATTAAACAATCGTTTAATTCATAAAATAGAGTTTGAGGAAAAAGACTCTGATATTTATTTAGGTTTAGTAGACGAGCCTGAGAAACAGTCACAAACTCCTTATGTATACAAATTAATGGATGATGGAAACATTGGGATCTTCGGTTCTTCGGGTTATGGAAAGTCACATTCTGTTATGACAATTTTGTTATCCATGGCAACAAAGTTAAGTCCTGAGGAGTTACACTATTATCTGTTTGATTTTGGAAATGGGGCCCTTTTACCTTTAAAACAACTTCCTCATACGGCAGATTACTTCTTGATGGACGAAGAAAGAAAGATAGAAAAGTTCATGAGATTTTTAAAAGATGAAATAGCAGAACGTAAACAGCAATTTCAAAAAAGTGAAGTAAGCAGCATTAAAATGTACAACAAACTTCACGAGCAAAAGTTACCAATCATATTTTTAACGATTGATAACTTTGATTTAGTAAAAGAAGAGATGCCTGACTTAGAAATGCAGATGACTCAGTTTGCACGGGATGGACAAACGTTAGGGATTTATATGATTTTTACAGCTACAAGAATCAATTCGGTTAGACAGTCTCTCATGAACAACTTAAAAACTAAGATCGTGCATTATTTAATGGATCATTCAGAATCGTATACTGTTCTTGGTAAGGTGCCATTTTCGTTAGAGCCTATCCCTGGAAGAGCGATTATCAAGCGAGAAGAAGCATATTTCTCTCAAGTTTATCTGCCAACTCGGGGCGATGACGATTATGAACTATTAGAAAATATGAAACAAGATATTATGGGGATTGTTGAAAAGTACCAAGATAGTACGAGTCCTGAAGCAATACCAATGCTGCCTTCTGAACTAACGATGGTGAATTTCACCCAATATACAAAAGGAAATCAAAGGCCAGGTATATTACCAATTGGGCTTGACGAAGAATTTGTGCAGCCGGTCTATATGAATTTCCTTAAGAATAAGCATTGTTTAATTGTGGGACAAACGCAAAAAGGAAAAACAAATGCATTAAGAGTTATGCTAAATACCATTTTGCTTCAAGATACAGAAACGATAGGTTTGTTTGATTCAGTGGATCGTGGACTTTCCAATTATGTTGGAGAAGAAAAAGTCGTGTATCTCGAAACGAAAGAACAAATTTCTGCGTGGCTAGATCAAACAGAAGAAGTACTCAAGCTCAGAGAGAGGGAATATGTAGAAGCTTTATCAAAAGGCACAACATTGAATCAAACTTTTACCCCTTTATACTTTGTAGTTGATGGGTACTCTAGGTTCCTTCAATCAACAGATAGTCTCCTTCAAGATCGATTATCTAAGTACATGAAAAATTACAGTCATCTCGGATTTAATGTTATTGTCTCAGGAAACAACAACGAAATCACAAAAGGTTTTGACTTGTTCACGAATGAGATCAAGCAAATACGCCAAGCGCTCGTATTAATGAAAAAATCGGAACAAAGCCTGTTTACCTTACCTTATAACAGGAAAGAAGAAGATGTTCATGCAGGGTTCGGTTATTACGTAGAAAATGGAAAAGAAACAAAAATTCAAATTCCTCTAAGTGTCATCGAAAGGAAGATATACACATGATGAACTCATGGAAATATAGGATAAAGATGCTTCTGGCTGTGGCTATTATTCTAGTATTCCCCCAACTGTTTATGAACTTTTTGGGAGAGAATCCTATGGAAGTAAAAGCTAACGGGACCCGTTCTATAGCAATTGTAAATGAAGATCTCGGTTCAGAAGAAGAGGAGAATCAATTACAGTTAGGCAGGGAAGTTCCAGCTATTCTAAAAGACGGATCCGACTATAAGTACACAGTTATCAGCAGAAGTGCAGCAGATAGCGGTCTTAAAAACAAGAAATATGATGCTGTTGTTTATATTCCTTCAAACTTTACTTCTAATGTTATGACATATGATGAAAAGCAGCCTACTAAAGCTGATTTTCAATATACAGTTCAATCGCAGTTAACTGCTGTAAATAAAGAAAAAATATTACGTGAACTGGATTATGCAGGTAATCGATTAAATAAACAAATGACATCGCTTTATTGGAACTATGTCTCTCAAGATATGAAAAAGGTTAGAACAGAGTTTGACCGTATATTGGAGAAAGAGATTGAATTCCAAACAACCATGATTAGTTTTTATAAGCCTAGTTCTGGTGAACTTGCTGGAGAGCTAGAAAGACAAAAAGATATGCTCGTTCAGCTTCAATCAAGTATGAAGCAAGCGGACGATTCGTCTGCACAAGGAAGTAATAATCTAAAGCAATTTGAGCAAAATTTAACGTCTTTTGTTACCTATGTTGAACAGTATAAAAACTATCAATCTGAGCAACAGCTTCTATTAGGAGAAGCTCAGCAAACAAATCTACAATCCATTCAGGCAGGTAAGGAAAGCTTAGTTAATAAACAAGCTGAAACCAACCAGTACTTCCGTGAACAAGGTGATTATTTTGTAACGAGTATGAATTCTATGAACGACTTACTGGAAGGAAATAATCAGTCTATTGCTAATCTAAACGACGAGAGAATGAAACAAGTTGAACGTCAAATAACTGATATGAAGGTTATCCACAACGATTTACTAGATGCCTTTATCCTTCAGCAGAAACAATCAACACTAGCTAAGTTAGAAGAGAAGATAAAAGCAACTCGTGGTCAAGTAGGTGGAGGTAATCCAGGTGGTGGTGGACAACCTGGAACACCAGGCACTCCTGGTCAGCCGAATCCAGCAGATCTTACTGAAGAATTAGGCGAATTACAATTAATTAGCCAAAAAACTTCAGAGATCATTGAGATGTTAAAGCTTGTTCCGGATCCTAAACCCGAAAATGTTAATAAAGCAATAAATGAATTAACGAACTTAAATAACCGAGTAATTGCAGTCAAAGGAAAGATTGAGTCAAAATCCAATCAGTCTGGTTGGAAGCAGGAGTACGATAAGTTAAAAATTGCTTACGATCAACTTCTTTCTAACTATCAGAATGTGATTAACACAAGTTCGTTGAATGATGAGTTTTTCAATCTATATAAACAAATCAATAAAAAAGAACAAGAAATTTTAGGTTTAAACAATAGTCTTGCAGGTCTGTTTAGTACACCTCTTACAATTAACTCTTTTGATGGTACCCTTGCCTACTATGCTTTACTTTCTGACTATCACGCGACCTTAGTGGGGGCTGAGAATGATAATAAGGAAACTGTACTAGCTAATGAAGATTTTAATAAGAGAGTAGAACAGACTTTGGGTGTGAATGGTGAAGAACAAGAGAAGTGGGATGCTGTAAATGGTTCATTCCCAACTACACAAGAGGAGATGGAAGGATTAGGGAATTCGTTTTCTCAGTTTAAAGAGAATTATCAACTTACATTAGAAGACCAACAGCAAGCATTAATGAGTGACATCGGTTCAATTGAAGAAAGTGCAAATACTGTATTAGTAAAGTTACAAGAGATGCAAATGAGTGAACCTGAACAAGCTGGGGAAGGTTCTTTGTTAGTAACAAATCAGCAAAGCATCAGTCAAGAGATTAGTATGATTGATACTTTAATGGACTCTTTGAGTGAAAGACAAACATCAGTCGTAAATTATACAGGTGATCTACAAACAAAAGTAAGCAGTGTACAGAACGATGCAAGTGTCTTAAATGAGAAATGGACAACAAATGTAGAATCTACCAAGTTAGTAAGAGATGATGTATTTGATGTACTCGGTAATACTTACTTAGATGGGCAAAGTAATGGGTATGTATATGATTACTTAGCTAATCCATTAAAAGTTTCGGGTGATAATCCACAGGTAGATTCACAAGCAGTTAAAGCTGTACCGCCAGTGGCAATTCTTATCGTCATTTTAATCAGTAGTTTACTAATAGGCTATTTCAGTTACTATTTTAGCCCGCTTCCATTTTTAGTGAAAAATTCAGTTTTCGGGTTGTTGAACTTGATCGTAGGTCTTGTTATTAGTTTGTTTGGGTTAGAGATCTACTCATTATCAAATACAAATTCGATTCAGTTTTCTGTTTTCACAATACTATTACTTACAGCTGCATCAACCTTAGTACGCTCAGCGTTTAATGTTGGTCAATTTATTGGATGGATTGCTAGTGTAGGTCTAATCTTATTCTTTGTTAGCCCATTACTTGCTCTAGCAGCACCTAACTTCCAATATGAAGATCCAATGTCTGCTGTATATCTGTCCATACAATATGGTGCGGATAATGATTATTTGATAGGCTGTTTCTTCTTAGTTGGATTAATTGTCGTATTGTCGTTAATTCCATATGCCGTTCAATTATGGAAGAAACCATCTAAGAAAACAAATACGGATCAGGCGCATGAAGCTTATTAAAAAAACTTTATTGATCATCATTCTATTTCTTGTATGTCTTGGACCAGAAACAGTGTTTGCAGGTGCAAGCATTAAAGAATTAGCACCAAATCTATATGAAGAAAATCAGATTAAAGAGAGCACAGAATATCTCCAAGAGGAATCACTGTCTGGAAAGAAAAAGCGTCTTCCGGAAGAGCAGAAGGATTTAACGTTTACGAAGACGGCAGATAACCAATTGGAAGATTTGCAAGAAGGATTGTTTGATCAATCTGTTAAGGTGGATAATAGTACGGCATCTAAAGCTAAAACGATGGGACTATTCGCTGCTGGAAGAGAAGATAATCTATCAGCTGTCGATGATGGGGAAGAGCAGAATAAGGATACAACAGGATTTTCAATATCGGTGATCTATTCTGCCTTAATCATTCTAGGCGTTGCGTTATTATTAGCGCTACTCATACCTGGTATGAGAAAAAACATAACAACAATAAACAGTCATCCTTAATAAAAAAGCTAGCTCTTTCGAGGTGAATCTAACCCCTTCAAAGTGCTAGCTTTCTTTTTATGTTAAACCGTCTTTCGCTCGATCAATCGTACCTGAACCTCTTCATGTGCTGCTTCCTGACCATTCATTGCTTGCTGAAAAAGTTTTTCTCCTACTTCAACAAAAGGGATCTCAAGTGTTGTAATATGCATAACCCTTGAGATGGGTTGATTATCAAAGCTCATGATTGCGAGGTCGTCTGGAACGGCTAGGCCGTTTTCTCTGCAACCTGTCAGGATTCCAGCGGCTACTTGATCGCTTGTGACAAGTAGAGCGGTCGGACGATTTTTCATGTCCAATAGATGCTCTGCTACGTTAACACCATCTTCAACATCAAAACGATTTGTGAAGATGTAACTTGGTTCATAACTTAGAGCCTTGCTTGTTAAGAAATCTTTATAAGCAGCATCTCTCTGGCTGCTGTTAGTACCTGTCTGCCTCCCGATCGTATAGCCGATCTGTTGATGCCCTTTTTTGTATAAATAATGGAGAGCCATGGTAAATGTTTTATAATGATCAATAAATGTAGAGGAAATCTTATTGTTTCTTGAATCTTCACAAAGGACGATAGGGCCATACACGCTATAACTTTCAATGACGTGCCATGCACAGATCCTCGAACAGATAATCAGTGCATCGATCTGCTTGTCTTCAAGCATCCTCAAAGCTTCCATTTCTTTTGTTTCTTCATAGTTCGTTTGAATAAGAACAAGCTTATAATTATGATCTAATGCGGCATTCGCGATTCCTTCAATCAAAAGACCAAAGTAAGGATGGTAAGAGAACGGAACAACTACACCGATTAGATGAGTTTTTCCTTTGCTCAAATGAACGGCGTTAATGTTACGGTGATAGTTAAATTTTTTCATAGCAGCTTTTACAGCAGATGCTTTTTCCTCGCTAACATATGGATGATTATTGATTACACGAGAGACTGTCGTAACAGAAACACCAGCCAACTTCGCTATATCTCTAATATTGGTCATGCCTTCACCTTTTCTCTTCAAAAGTTTTTCTTGCTCTGAAACGCGTTTCATACCATACCCTTTGCATATATACAAAAGGAGGTATGCCTTGTGGTGATATTAACCGGCATCGTCAGTCTTATTTTCATGTGTGTCTCTATTCTATACCTTTCATGGTTTACTATTTCACTTCACGAAAAAAGTGTGCTCCCCAAAAAGAAACAGGACAAGCAGGATTATTTTCGCTATTTATTTGATGTGTATGGTGACTAACTTATGAATTTATTGTAGTAACATCTGTAAACTTGTTCAACTCCATTGCCGAATTCAGTCACAATCAGTTAAACTGTAAAAATATTAACGCTCTACTTTTGGGTAGAATGATGGTAAGTAATATATTGGAGAGTATGCTTAATGGAAATGGAGAAACAAGAAACCTACGATATCATGGCAGTCTGTTTATTAGCAGGCAAAATTATGCTGCAAAGCGGAGCAGAAACGTACCGGGTAGAGGATACGATGATGCGTATCGCTTCTTCTTTTGGTGCTTATCAATCACATCCCTATGTAACACCAACGGGCATTCTTTTTTCTGTAGAGGGTAACGAGCCAACGAAGACAAAGTTGATTCGGATCGTTGAACGGACAACAGATCTAGAAAAGGTAGCTCAAGTGAATGGTATATCACGTAGGATCAGTGCTGGTGAATTTACGATTGAACAAGCATATAAAGAGTTAAAAAAGATCGGTGAATCAGGTTCTCCTTATTCTCTATGGATCCATGTTTTAGCAGCAGCTGTCTCTTCAGGCTGTTTCTTAATCATGTTTCAAGGAGAATGGAGAGACTTTTTCCCGGCTTTTATAACAGGTGGACTTGGGTTCTTGTCCTTGCTGTATTTTCACCAGCTTGTCCCGATAAAATTTTTCTCAGAGTTTTCTGCCTCCCTTTTAATTGGATTACAAGCTCTCTTCTTTGTTTCGACAGGGATAGGCGGTGAGTTGGACAAGATAATTATTGGGTCCGTTATGCCTTTGGTACCGGGGTTGCTGATTACGAATGCTGTTCGTGATTTAATGGCAGGGCACCTTATTTCTGGACTGGCTAAAGGCGCAGATGCTTTTTTAACAGCATTTGCGATAGGTGCAGGAATTGCTGTTATCTTTTCATTTTTTTAAGAAGGAGCGTTCACGATGACAATTGTTGAACAGATTATTACGAGTTTTATTGCGTCAGCAGCGTTTGTTATCATTTTTAATGGTCCAAAACGCTCCCTTTTTCACTGTGGTCTAGTAGGAATGATCGGGTGGATCTTCTACTTCTTATTAGAAACAAATGGGGTAGACATGGTGTTAGCAACAGTTATCGCATCGTTTACGATCGCTATCGCCTCACAATACTTTGCCAAAAAGTATAAGACACCCGTTATTATATATAGTGTAGCTGGCATCATTCCTTTAGTACCCGGGGGTATTGCATACAATGCGATGAGAAGCTTCGTCGAGAATGATTATAATCTCGCCATTAATCTAGCTGCAAAAGCCTTTATGATCTCAGGGAGTATAGCTATTGGTCTTGTTTTCTCTGAAGTCATCAACCAGATTATCCGGAAATCAAAGCTTAAGACGATTGTAAACAAAACGCACTAAATAATAGACAGTTTTTAAACCATCTGGTCATCAGATGGTTTTTTTGTTGCACAATTTTTCATACTTATATTCTACTATTTTTTTCTGGATTTTTGAGATTCAACTAGGAACTGTACACGACAAAAGATACAAATGTCCATACTGGAAAGAATTTTATCTTGTTTTCTTACCATGACTAACTTCATAATAAGAAAAAACCGTAAATGATTTTGGCGTTTCTAGTCACAATTTGTAATCATATATGATTTATCTTATAATTACAAATAGAGAAAATTTTCAGTCAAATACAAGGGGGTAAAGTTTTGAACAGCTTTGAAACGTTTGTAGGAGATGCAGTGGCGATTCTATGGAGTCAGCCGATGATTTATTTTTGTTTAGGCGTAGGGCTATTATTTTCAATTTTAACGAGATTTTTGCAAGTTCGTCACTTTAAAGAAATGATCAAACTTATGATGGAAGGAAAAAGTTCTAAAGCGGGGGTTTCTTCATTCCAAGCTTTGGCGATTGCGTTATCTGGCCGAGTAGGAACAGGTAACATTGCAGGAACAGCTACAGCGATCGGCTTTGGTGGCCCTGGTGCGGTTTTCTGGATGTGGATGATCGCGTTTATCGGTGCATCAAGTGCTTTTGTTGAATCAGCACTTGCGCAAGTTTATAAAGTAAAACAGGACGGGGAGTACCGAGGTGGTCCTGCTTATTATATTGAAAAAGGCATCGGGTGGAAATGGTACGGAATCATTTTTGCGGTATCCGCTCTAGCTGCTATGGCGCTGCTTATGCCAGGTATCCAATCTAACTCAATTGCTGCAGGACTTGATAATGCTTTTAACATCAATCCATCCATAACGGGTATTTTCTTAGTTGTGATATTAGCCGCTATTATTTTTGGTGGTGTTAAAAGGATTGCCAATGTAGCACAGTATGTTGTTCCATTTATGGCAATTGGTTATGTGCTTGTTTCACTAATCATCGTTGCTTTTCATATCCCTCAGATTCCTGAAGTCCTTTCTTTAATTTTCAGAAGCGCGTTCTCTTTTGATTCAGCATTTGGAGGGATTGTAGGTTCAGCGATCATGTGGGGCGTTAAGCGTGGAATCTATTCAAACGAAGCGGGTCAAGGTACTGGGGCTCACCCAGCTGCAGCTGCAGAAGTATCGCATCCTGCCAAACAAGGACTGGTACAAGCATTCTCTGTATACATTGACACTTGGCTGGTATGTACTGCAACAGCATTCATGATTCTCTTTACAGGCATGTACAACGTTCAAAATGAAGCGGACAAGTCGTTTATTGTCGAGAACATTCCTAACGTAGAAGCGGGTACAGCTTTTACACAAGAGGCGATTGAATCAGTGCTTCCTGGATTCGGTTCAGGTTTTGTAGCAGTTTCCCTATTTTTCTTTGCTTTTACAACGATTATGGCGTATTACTATATTGCGGAAACGAATATCGCCTACCTCATGAGAGGCCGTAATAACAAAATCCCAATGTTCTTGCTTAAGATTGTTTTGTTAGGAACAACGTATTACGGGGCTGTGAAAACTGCAGACTTAGCTTGGGCGCTAGGAGATCTTGGTCTAGGAATCATGGTTTGGCTGAACTTAATTGCCATACTCATACTAGCAAAGCCTGCACTTCGTGTTTTAAAAGATTACGAGGAACAGAAGAAAGCGGGGCTTGATCCTGTTTTCGATTCAACCAAACTAGGCATTAAGAATGCAGAGTATTGGGAAGGCGGATATAAGGAAGCACAAGGTAATAATGAAGAGAAAGTATCATAATAATTGATTTTGAACAGGCTGTTTGTAGCAGCCTGTTTTTTATGTGGTTTAAATAGGGAGCTTTACAGGAATTCTTATTAAAAAGATGTTTTGGTGTACTTTGTTGGTTTTGGAAGTAGTTGATTTCCGCTCCAGGTTGCTCGCTTTCCGCGGGGCGACCGGTGAGCCACTTGCCGCTTTGCGCCTCTAAGTGTCTCACCTGACCGCTCGTCCCGCAGGAGTCTCGCCACCTTGCGCTTCAATCAACTTGCAAGGAAGAGAACAAGAGAATATCCTAAAGCAACAATTTTTTAGGAAAGAGCTTATTAAAATGTGTTTTCGTATACTTTGGTGCATTTAAAAGTAATTGATTTCCGTGTTCAGTTACACTTTCTTTCCAAGGAGAGTCATTCAAGCTACCTACCGCAATTAGCTGTTGTATGGGGTACGCAATCTAAGCTTCGATAACGTAGTCACAAAGAATAAGATTAACCAGTTATTATGAATGTAAAAAAATACAAAACAAGAGTGGAGGCAGACCTTTGATTGAACTACTTAAAAAAGGAAATAAATCGTCCGGCATTGCCGCATTAGGAAACACAGTACTTGCTATTGCTAAAGGAATTGCTGCTGCAGTCAGCGGAAGTGGTGCCATGTTTGCGACAACTCTGCATTCAGCTGCAGATGCACTAAATCAGGCGTTTGTATTTTTCGGAAGTGCTCTTTCTGAAAAGGAACCTACTAAGCGATTTCCTGCAGGTTTTGGTCGCGTGGTGAATCTGTTCGTTTTAGTAGCTGTAATCGTGGTTTCTATCATGGCTTACGAAACGATTTTAAAAGGGTGGAAGCTTATACAAGATCCACAATCTTCAACGAATCTATTATTAAATATATCAATTATGATACTAGCGATCTTGGTTGATGGCTTTATCCTCATAAAGGCGATGAAGGAGATTGTTCACGAGACGAGAAGTGATGCAAAAGGATTCGGGATCGTAAAGGAATCTTTTAAGAATGTTGCTTTAGCTGCACCCCCAACCCGCTTAGTTTTTTATGAAGACTTAATCGCGACTTCTGGGGCTTTGTTAGCACTTATATCTATCGTATTAGCAGACTTAACCGGAGCATATATATTAGATGGTATCGGAACATTATTGATAGGAATCCTTCTCGTTGTTGTAGCATTTAAGTTAGGAATCGAAAACACGCGAGGACTGATTGGAGTTGCAGCCCCAAAAGTAGTTGAAGACCGTATTGCGAATATGATTCTTTCAGACCAGGATGTCGTGGATATTAAAGAACTACGAATTTTGCAAGAAGGCCGAAGATACCATGTAGAAAGCTATATTGAACTTAAAGAAGGATTTACTCTGGCAGACGCAGATGATATAAAGTATCGGGTGAGAGATAAGCTTTTAGAAGATACAGACATTGGTGATGTTACGATGGGAATATTAGAAACTGACCATGTGAAAACGTGGCCAAAGAAGGCAGAAATTGAAGTGAACGGAAAAGAAGATAATACAGAAAAGACCCGCTGAACAAATAGGCGGGTTTTCTTTTTACTAAAAAATAGGATAAGAAGTCGAAATAGTTAAATATTTTTAAGAAAAAGGATAAAATACTAATAGATGGTTAAGTTTGTTAAACATCGGTGACGTTCGGGGGATAAATTATGTGGAAAGTATTTTCGTATTTAAAAGCATACCGTGTCGCAATCGGAGTTGCTTTATTTTTAACGTTAACTGAACTTGGGGTTGAACTTCTGCAGCCATTGATCATGGCTAAGATTATTGATGATGGCATCTTGAAGAGCGACTTGAGTGTAATAAAGTACTGGGGAGCTGTCATGTTTGGGCTGGCTCTAGTCGCATTTGCAGCAGGAATTGCGAATTCGTTCTTCTCAGCACATGTTAGTCAGAACTATGGTTTTGATATTAGACGGCGTGTATTTGAGAAGGTGCAGTCTTTTTCTTTTGTGAATTTCAATAAGTTCCCTGCCTCGTCGTTAATAACACGAATGACAAATGATGTGACGCAACTTCAGAATACAGTATTTATGAGTTTGAGGATCATGCTTCGAGCACCACTATTACTAGCCGGTGGTGTGATCATGTCTTTAATCGTGAACTGGAAACTGGCTTTAGTGCTAGTGGTTATATTACCGTTCTTGTTATTTTTCTTAAAATGGGTTCTCCAAACGGCTGGCAGTATGTTTAGAGATGTGCAAGATAAGCTCGATGGTGTGAATCGTGTCATGCGTGAAAATCTAATGGGAATGCGACTGATTAAAGCGTTCTTACGGAGAGATTTCGAGAAGAATCGCTTTGAACAAGCGAGTGGAGAGTTGAAGGAAAAAACAGTCTTCTCTCTTCGTTTGATCGAAGTATCGATTCCTGTCTTATTGTTTGTCATGAATATTGGAATTCTGTTTATTCTTTGGTTCGGCAGCAGACAGGTGAGTATGGGGTCAATTGAAGTAGGAGAGGTGGTAGCGATCGTAAACTACTCATTCCGTATTTCCTCTGTACTAACAATAATATCGTTTATTATTATGGCTTTCTCACGTGCAAAAGCATCTGCACAGCGAATCGGAGAAGTGCTAGATACAGAGATAGACCTCGTTGAATCTCAAGATACAGACCACTCTCTGAAGATAGGTAACGGAGCAGTCGAATTTAAAAAAGTTTCTTTTCACTATCCAGGAAGTGATGTTCCGGTTCTAAGAAATCTTTCTTTTTCAGTAAAACCAGGAGAGACGCTAGCGATTCTTGGTTCAACTGGTTCAGGTAAGACCTCACTCTTTCAGCTCGTACCGAGGCTTTATGATGTAACAGAAGGTGAAGTACTAGTTGATGGAAAAAATGTAATGAACTATCCGATCGAAACCTTGCGAAAAGGTATTGGAGTGGTTCCTCAAGAAGCTGTTCTGTTTACCGGATCAATTTCAGAGAATATAGGTTGGGGTAAAGAGGAAGCTACTTCTGATGAGATCATATCTGCAGCCGTTGATGCACAAATTCATGAGACTGTGGAAAAATTACCGAATCAATATGATACTCGAGTCGGCCAGCGTGGTGTAAACCTTTCTGGTGGACAGAAGCAGCGCTTGTCTATTGCAAGAGCACTCGTTCGTAAGCCAAAAATACTCATGCTTGATGATAGTACGAGTGCATTGGATTTAAAAACAGAAGGAAAGCTGTTAAAAGCGTTAAGAACATATTCTTGTACAACGTTTATTATTACGCAAAAAATTAGTACAGCGATGGAAGCTGATCATATTTTGCTTTTAGACGATGGAGCTGTTGAAGCATGGGGTACTCACGAAGAACTGTTGAATACCTCACCGTTATATGTAAAAATCGTTCAATCACAGTTTGGGGAGGAGGACTTTCAGCATGTCAAAGGATTCAAACAGACCTCATCCACATAATCATTTATTTGGAAAAAAAGTAAAACCGAAAAATTGGGCAAGTACCATTAAACGAATCGGAAGCTACTTTTCTGATCAAAAATTTCTGCTTAGTCTAGTCTTGCTTATGGTCATCATAAGCTCGGCTTTAAGTTTACTCGGGCCATTTCTGATCGGTATGGCTATAGACTCGTATATTGTCAAAGAAAATATAGAAGGACTAAACAAACTTTTATTAGGTCTTATCTTTGTTTTTGTAGGACAATCTCTTTCTACTTGGCTGCAAAACTATTGGATGATTGGAATTGCGCAAGATACCGTGTTAAAAATGAGAAATGATCTGTTTAACCAGTTTCATCGATTATCGATTTCCTTTTTTGATAAACGTCAACATGGTGAACTGATGAGCCGTGTGACGAATGATATAGAAAACGTCAGTTCCACGTTGAACAGTTCGTTTATTCAAGTGTTCTCAAGCATACTCACCCTCGTTGGAACAGTGGGTGTCATGATCTATTTAAGTCCGATACTGACGTTGATCTCTTTATCTATCGTGCCACTCATGTTCTTTGGGTTAAAGTGGATTACGAAAAGAACAGGCGCTCGGTTTAAAGAACAACAAAGAAATCTGGGTGAGATCAATGGTTATATTGAAGAGATCACTTCTGGCCAGCGCATTGTAAAATCATTTTCGCAGGAAAAAAGAGTGATGGAAGAATTTATGGCTAAGAACGAACGGTTGAGAGAGTCTGGATATTGGGCGCAGACTTTCTCAGGCTTTATTCCGAAATTGATGAACGTGCTTAACAATGGAAGCTTTGCGTTAATAGCGGGAATAGGCGGCGTACTTGCGTTGAATGGGAAAGTATCGATCGGTGTAATCGTTATATTCGTTGAGTATTCTAGACAATTTACAAGACCGCTCAATGATTTAGCCAACCAATTTAATACGTTATTGTCTGCCGTTGCTGGTGCGGAGAGAGTCTTTGAAATCCTGGATGAATCACAAGAGGAGATGGATGAAACAGGTGCTACTGAACTGTCTGCTGTAAAAGGTAAAGTAGAGTTTCGAGATGTTTCTTTCTCTTATGAAAAGGATGAGAAAACTGTGAGCGACTTGAGTTTTTCCGTAAATGAAGGAGAGACGGTAGCGTTAGTAGGACCGACCGGTGCAGGCAAGACAACTATCGTAAATCTGCTTTCCAGGTTTTACGAGAGCGATAGCGGTCAGATCTTGATTGATGGACATGATATTAAAAAAGTGAAAAGGAGCTCGCTTCGAAGTCATATGGGGTTTGTTCTTCAAGATTCTTTTTTGTTTGAAGGAACAATCCTTGAGAATATTCGGTACGGACGGTTGAATGCTACGGATGAAGAAGTAGTGAATGCTGCAAAGCTAGCGAATGCTCATTCTTTCGTTCAGAAGCTGCCTAAAGGATATAAAACGATACTGAACCAAGAAGGTAGCGGCATCAGTCAGGGACAAAAGCAGCTTCTTTCTATTGCAAGAGCAATTTTAGCGGATCCGTCACTACTAATCTTAGATGAAGCGACTAGCTCTATTGATACGATAACTGAGATGAAGATACAAGAAGCGTTGCAGCGTCTTATGCAGGGTAGAACGAGCTTTGTGATCGCACATCGATTGAACACGATTCAACAGGCTGACCAAATTTTAGTCCTTCACGATGGTGGTATTCTCGAAAAAGGGACACACGAGGAGTTACTCAAAAACAAGAAATTCTATCATTCTCTATATCATAGTCAATTAAAACAAGATGCTTGATCGGAGGATGAGGTTAGGAAATGAGGCTTTAGTCATAATAAAAAGGGCGATTCTTGAAGGGATTGCCCTTTTTTTGTCGTATTGATAGAGCATAAGACACTCGGACTAAGGAGTATAGAATGATTGTTGAGAAGCTGCTTTTACATGTATTAATTGTTCTTGCGCCCGTATTAAGCTATAGCTTTTTGTTCGAACATCGAAAGATAGGAAGATCACCCTATTTCTTAGGCTTGTTATATGGAGCAGCTGCATCGCTCTGTATGTATTTTGCTTATTATGATTCATCGCTGTACTGGGATTTGAGGTATGTTCCTGTCGTTCTTTCTATTTTTTATGGTGGTCCTATATCTGGAATGATAACGATTGCTGCCCTTATGCTGACTAGAACCGCTATGGGTGGTGAAACCCTATTTTTAGCGTATATTGTCGCAGTTGTTTCTTGTGCTGTCCCTTTTCTTATCTATAACTGCTTCTGGAAATCTAACCCCAAAAAGAGAGTTTATCTTTCGATTATCACAGGGTCATGGCCAGCACTTGTACAATTGATCATCCTGTTAATTTATCTATATTTTAATGAAAACTTTTTAGTGTTTGATCAAAAATTAGTACTATACATATGTGTGTTCGGAACCATTCAAATCTTAGCTGTGGTCTTCGCAGCTGTATTAAATGAATCTGTCATTGAAAGAAACTTGATGAAGGATGAGATCAGGCGTTCTGAAAAGCAGCATACGCTCGGTGAACTCGCGGCATCCATCGCACATGAAGTTCGTAATCCCTTAACCGTTGTAAAAGGATTTCTTCAGTTGATGGAAGGGGAAGACGAGCGGCATAAGCATTACTATCCACTCATCTTAAGTGAATTAGGCAGAGCGGAAAATATCATCAGCGACTATTTAAACTTTGCCAAACCTGAATTTAAAAAGATTGAAACATTTCCACTTCCTTTATTAGTCATGGAATTAAGTATCCTTTTAAATCCTTATGCGTTAAAGGAAGGAATTTCGCTCACACACACTATTGAATCAGATGCTGTATTAACAACGGACCGAAATCAGTTAAAACAAGCACTAATAAATATTTTAAAGAATGCAGTAGAGGCAACGCCAAAAGAAGGGCGTGTGACAATAAAACTAATAGAAGAGGATGACGCTGTTAAGATTATCGTGAGGGATACCGGTAAAGGAATGACAAAAGAACAGCTCGCGCGTGTGGGTTCTCTTTTCTTTTCTACGAAAGAGCAAGGCACTGGTTTAGGGACGATGGTATCTACGCGAATCATTGAATCGATGGGAGGAAGAGTTGATTATGCGAGCAAGTTAGGGAAAGGTACAAAAGTTAGTGTCACGCTGCCCCTCACACATCTTCTTAGTAGAGAAACGGTTTAAAAACCATAAAAAAGGGGAAAATGCTGAGAAGAGGTGAAGCAGCATGGATAACTTTATGTCTGAACTCTTTAAGTTTTTTGGAGGCTTCCTGAATGTCAGCTTATTATTAGTTGTCATTATTGTTATATTGATTGTGCGCCAAGCTAGAAAGAAAAAGCCAAAAAATGAAGAAGAAGACTATCTTAATCACAAAGAAAAACATTCAAAAGAATGATGTTCAGAAAGCCTGTAGAATCTACAGGCTTTTTTGGTCATTTGTCGCATTTTATGTTTTATGTTTAAAGTTTATTTTATTTAACTGTTTGGGAAGGTTTTCTATTTTTTTCGTCGAAGTTACATACACACCATATGTGAAGAAGCACACATCAATGAATCTTTTTTTGAGTGTGCTTTTTAATATCTTTTAAATTTGCCAATTGTAGAACTCGCATCGTATAATTTTTGTATAATATTTTGTATATAGTTTGTAAAAGTAGAAGGAAGGTATGCATGTATGAAATCAGTAGCTGTAATTGGTGCTGGTCCTGGTGGTTTAACTGCAGGAATGCTTTTAGCCAGTAAGGGATATCAAGTGACAGTATACGAAAAACAACCGTTCATCGGTGGGCGTACTTCTGCTTTTCATCAAGATGGTTATACGTTTGATAGGGGTCCAACCTTTTTAAATATGCCTCACATCTTGGAGGAAATGTTTCAGCTTGCCGATCGACGCTTAGAAGATTATATCGAGTTGAAAAGACTTGAACCAATGTATCAGCTGAAATTTAAAGATGCAACGATTGATTCTACAACTGATCAATCTGTCATGTATAAAAATATTGAAGCTGTCTTTCCTGGCAATGGTGAAGGCTATCGACGTTTTATGAAGAAAGAAAAAGAGAAGTTCGAAGCACTCATGCCCATCTTACAAAATAAGCATGATTCTTTGTTGGATTATTTACAGCTTAAATTTATAAAAGCTTTGCCGAAGTTAACGGTGACAGATTCATTACACGATCAACTTTCAAAGTATTTCTCTGATGAAAGACTCCGACTCGCATTTACGTTTCAGGCAAAATATTTGGGCATGTCTCCTTGGGAATGTCCGGGTGCGTTTACGATTCTTTCTTATATGGAACACGCATACGGAGTTTATCACCCTGTAGGCGGTGTGAACAAAATTACAGAGGCAATGGTTAAAGTGATTAAAGAGTACGGTGGTGAAGTAGTAACTTCATCAGGTGTAAAAGAACTTATTATTGAAAAAGGCAGAGTGAAGGGACTTCAACTCGATTCAGGTGAAAAAGTGTTTGCGGATGAAGTAGTAGTTAATGCGGATTTTGCTCATGCAATGGAAAAGTTGCTGCCTAAAGGATCTACAAAAAAATATACGAGCGACAAACTAATGAAAAAGAGCTATTCTTGTTCTGCTTTTATGCTTTACGTTGGTGTGGATAAGAAGTACGACCTTCCACATCATACGATCGTTTTTTCTGAAGATTATCGTAAGAATGTTGAAGAGATTACGAAGAAGAAGATTCTGTCTCAAGATCCTTCCATCTATATTCATAATCCTTCTGTAACAGATCCAACTCTTGCTCCTGAAGGGAAATCAGCGCTTTACATCTTAGCTCCTGTTCCTAACAATTTTAGCTTGATCGATTGGGAGCATCATAAGCATGATTTTAAAAAGCTAGTTCTAGAGCAGCTTCAAGAACGAACTGATTTTAAAGATTTGGAACAGCATATTGAAACAGAATATATGTTTACGCCGCTAGATTGGGAAAACAAACTCTCAGTTTATAAAGGAGCAACGTTTAACCTAGGTCATCAATTAACCCAAATGATGTACTTCAGGCCACATAATAAACAAAAAGAAATAGAAGGATTATGGCTAGTTGGCGGTGGTACTCATCCGGGAAGCGGTCTTCCTACAATCATGGAATCTGCCCGTATCACAACAACCATGATGGCAGAGAAACATGACGCAATGGGGGTTCGATCCGTATGAATGCTGGAATTGTTGGCGGAGGTATTGGTGGCTTAATTACAGCACTTTACTTAAGGAAACAAGGTAAAGAGGTAACGATTTATGAGAAAAGTTCCAGACTGGGTGGCAGGCTGAACTTTTTTGAAAAAGAAGGTTATAAAATTGATAGCGGTCCTACTATCGTTCTTCTTCCTGAAATGATTTATGAGATCTTAAGTGAGGTTGGTATAGAGCGCGATGAGCTAGAGCTTATCTTGTGCAGTCCGATGTATAAGTTGAACTATCCAGACGGCTCTCATTTTTATAAAACGAGTGACTTGCCCGGACAGCTGAATGAAATTAGCAGAATGTTTCCAGGAGAAGAGCAAGGGTTCTTACGTTACGTAACGGATATGTACGAGCGTTTTCATCAAGGGAAAACGGCCTTCTTAGATCGTTCATTTGTAAACCGAAGGGATTTCTGGACACCGAAAAACCTACACACACTTACAAAACTAAAAGCTTATCAATCTGTAAAAAAATTAGCAGAAGCGTATTTCAGTCATCCGAGAATGCAGGAAGCTTTTTCGTTTCAAACTCTGTATATCGGAGGATCGCCTGAAAACTCACCAGCCATGTATTCGCTCGTACCATTTAGTGAACATGCTCACGGAATCTGGTATGTAAAAGGCGGATATGGAAGTGTTGTAGACTTGCTCCAAAGAAAGCTAGTCGAACAAGGTGTGGAGATCCGTTTGAGCACCCCTGTAGAAGCGCTGTCGTTGCAAAGCAACTCGTGTAACGGGGTTGTGACAAAAGAAGGCACTCATCTGCATGACATGGTCATTTATAATGGTGATTTCCCAGGCATTCACCATCTTATTCCAGGGTCAAAGCCAGTCAAGAAAAACTATGAATCTTCTTCTGGTTGCTTTCTTTTGTACCTTGGACTAGACAGAATATTTGATGAAGCAGATGTTCATCAGTTCTTTATGACTGATCACTTTGATGAACATATGCAAGAAGTGTTTTTACAAAAGAAGTTGCCTCGTGATCCGGCCATTTACACGTTCTATCCTTCAAAAATAGACCCAACACTCGCACCAGAAGGAAAAAGCGTATTATACGTACTTGTTCCGGTTCCTTCAGGAGACACCGTAGATTGGGAGTCAGAGAAACATAGTTATGCAGATTTTATTATTAATTCTTTGGAAAAACGAGGATATCCAGGGCTGAAGGATTCTATCGTGTGGAGCGAAATTCGCACACCAAACGATGCACTCACAGATGGGCTTTACCAAGGAGGCAGTTTTGGTATTGCTCCTACTTTAAAACAATCTGGTGTGTTTCGGCCACAGATCAAACCTCTTCCATATGAAAATCTGTACGCGGTAGGTGCATCGATCCATCCAGGTGGAGGAGTTCCCATCGTTATGCAGAGTGCAAAACATCTAGCCAAATATCTTGAAAGGGCGTGAAACAGTTGGTAACGGTTCAGGAATCGTATTCTCATTGTGAAGAGATCATTAAAGTTCATTCTAAAACCTTTTACAAAGCATTTTCATACTTACCAGAAGACAAACGACGTGCCGTTTGGGCCGTGTACTCATTTTGCAGAACGGTAGATGATATTGTAGATGAGGGAGATAGCCCCGAGAAAGAGCTAGCTGTCTTTAAGGCAGAGTTTAATCAGTTTCTTAAAGGCGAAATTCCTGCAGCCGAACCAATGTGGATCGCATTGCAGGATGTTTTTCAAAACTTCGAGATGGATCACCAAGCCTTTTTAGATATGGTTAAAGGACAAGAAATGGATCTGTATAAGACACATTACGAGACAGTGGAAGAGCTAGAGTACTACTCGTATCACGTTGCCAGTACAGTCGGTTTGATGCTATTACCTATATTAGCTCCTGAACAAAAAGATCGGCTTCGCGAAGGAGCAATCGCACTTGGGATCGGCATGCAGTTTACGAATGTATTACGGGATATCGCGGAAGATTTAGACCGTGACAGAGTATATGTTCCATCAAAAGTAATGGCTGAACATGGTTATACAGAAGAGGATTTGAAAAATGAAGTGGTAGATGCTCGTTTTATCGCGGCATGGGAGAGTTTAGCGCTTCGTGCAGAAGTCTTTTATGCAAAATTTAATGAAACATTAGAGCATTATCCGATTGAATCTCGAATGCCTGTCCAACTAGCAGCGATCTATTATCGAGAAATTCTAAACAAAGTACGTAAGCAGCATTATAAAGTTTTTACCGGAAGAGCATTTGTGTCAAGTGCTGAAAAAGGAGAGCTGTTGAAGCAGATTGCTGTGAAATAAGCCGATTGTAAAAGAGCTGAAGAACCCAGGTGGCTGTTACCTGTGTTGTCAGCTCTTTTTGAGTTTTTAGTTTCTGTTTTAGTTGGTCAAGTTATTTGAGAGAGGGGTATAGAGCAGTGTAGTAAGAGTAGAATAATGTCGACTCGCCGATATATCTGAAAAACTCGCCGAATACTTTCGAATCTCGCCGTATTAATTCATTAATTTCTAGAATTATAGGTGAAAATTTCTAGTATTAACGGGCTTCATACCCTAGACGGTATATCCGTAAAGAGGTTACAAGTACAAACTTAGCTCATATTTAAGGAGTAAATGGACAAAGAAAGGATAATTTTTAGATAAATACTATTAAAAGGGAAAGACCATGAAAAATACTATAAAAATAGCACCATGTGCTCCTCATCGTGAAAATGACCATCTACTTTAAGTGCTTTTTCTTCATACCCGTAAGTCTTAAAGCCGAGCGAAGTGTAAAGGTTCTTTGCTTTTTCATTGTTAGCTTCAACTGTTAAGTTCAGTTTTTCAAGAACAGGTATACGTTTTGCATGTTCGATAACGGCTTTCATCAAAGAGCGACCGACACCTGCTTTACGGTTATTAGCGCTTACGTACATGGCATAAATGTTGCCGCGGTGCTGCATCTTTAAAGCTTTTTCTTGGACTAACGTTACATTGCCGATCAACTGATCTTCATCAAACATGCCGAACGTAAAACTTCCTTCTTCTTGTAATCTGCTCGCTACTTCCTTTAGTGGGTCTTTTCTTTGAATCGCTTCTTCGTAGCTTGAAGCAAACGCTTCTGGATTTGATTTTAATGCTTCAAGTCGAAGCTCCCAATAAGCTTCTGCATCTTCAGGTTTTAAAAGACGGACTTCCATACAATATCCCCCAATGTTTTTAAAAAATAGTGTACCACAAAATGGAAAGAGTATGACAGAGAAATTTAAAAACGAGCAAACTCTTCGGGCGTTTGCTCGTTTTCATTGATTTATGATAATTGTTTGGGGACTGACCCCTTCAGCAGTTCACGGGCGACATTGCGGCCGCTCATGATGACCATCGGGGAGCCGCCTCCAGGATGCGTTGTACCTCCAGCAAAGTACAGATTATGGATATCTTTAGAGCGATTAGATGGGCGGAGGAACGTGTTCTTACGTTCATTTGCTGATATACCATATAATGCCCCTCGAAAAGCTCCAAATTTTGATTTTATGTCGTGAGGGGTTATCATCTTCTCGTGAAGGATATGCGGCCGTATATGAAGACCGAACGACTCTAGACGGTCATACACTAAATATTTGTATTGCTCAAACTCATCCAGGCTTTTAGAAGAAGACGTTCGTATAGGCGGTGCGTTAACCAATATAAAAAGGTTGTCTCCTTCAGGTGAGACGGATGGATCAGTCACAGATGAATTTGAAATATAGATGGTTGGGTCATCAGGATATTCTCCGTTGAATAACATTTCGAACTCCCGTTTGTAATCATTCGAGAAATACACTTGATGATGCAATAGGTTGTCTAACCGTTTGTTTAAGCCGACTAAAAGAACAAATGCAGAAATCGAAGGAGAATAACTTTCCACTTTCTTGTTCTTCATAGAAGGTCTGTGGCGCTCTTCTACGAGTTTAGGATACGCTTCAAGTAGATCTCCGTTCATTACGACAGCATCGAACGCCACTTCATGTCCATTTGAAAGGATCAGAGATTTTGCTTCAGCTTCTGTCACGTTTATTTTTTTTACTTCTACTTCTGTATGCAAATGTACCCCTAGCTTTTCTGCTAGTCGCACCATGCTTTCGGCAATTTTTACGTTGCCG
Organism: Fictibacillus phosphorivorans; assembly: GCF_007673525.1. GTDB lineage: Bacteria > Bacillota > Bacilli > Bacillales > Fictibacillaceae > Fictibacillus > Fictibacillus phosphorivorans_C. The sequence goes on along the minus strand of NZ_VDZU01000002.1, from coordinate 114,502 downwards.
CCTTTTACGTAATAAACACCTTGAATCATCTCTAGATAAGCGATCAGAGAGAATGTAGCAGGTGCTTGAAAGGGCGATGAACCTATGTAAGTGGCATACCGGTTAAAGGTTTGCAGCAACAACGGATGCTTAAAGTATTTATGATGAAAGCTGTCCATGGATTGCAGCGGTCTCACTTTCGTAAAAGCATTAAACAGTGAGGGTGAAAGATAATCTTTCATACTTGTAAATGTTCTAGGGAAAAATTCTTTTTCTGCTAGATGATACAAACGAGTCACTTCAGAAAGATAATCGTGATAGCGCTGTGCCGCATAGGGATCAAGTTTTTTTAATTGATTCAGCACATGATCTACATCTGTCGACATCTCAAAAATTTCGCCATTGCTACCAATATTTCGAGTATGCGTATCTAATTTGATCCATTCAAAATAGTCTCTAGGATCCTCACCTGCATCCAGAAACACCTCATCAAATATTTGAGGCATCGTGATGGTGTTCGGTCCGAAATCAAACGTATGAGAACCTAAAGCTACAGGCATCAATTTACCGCCAAAATGCTCGTTTTTTTCATAGACATGAACCTCACATCCGTTACTAGCAAGTGAGATGCTTGCCGATAATCCACCGAGGCCGCCTCCGACAATTGCGATTTTTCTCATTGATAAGAACGTCCTTTCCATTCGTAGCCTTGCTTTACAAGTGCTTTCCACATAGAGGCATTCACAAGCACGACCAACCCTACTGCGGATAACGGCATAGTAAAGGCCAGATAAGCTTTTTGTCCCGTTAACAGGTCGACATATGCCTTTTGAATGACTGTAATGAAATAAGGAAGCAGCCATAATAGTTGATTAGTAAATATGCCATATATGAAAAAGAGTAAAGGAGCTATGTAAAATCCGGTATAAAAAAGAGATAAGAAAGCAACGAGAAAGAAGGAACGTCCTAATCCAGGAAACAAGTTCTTTGTAAATCCGTTCCAAACTTCTTTATTGGTCGAGTACATATAACAAGAAACATACTTCGTTACATTAGCGAGAACAACTTTATAACGCGCTCGTTTCATAGTTTTGGCTAAGTCTACATCATCAACTAATGAATCCTTAATGCTAGCATGACCGCCAATGGCATGGTAATCCTTACTCTTAAACAACATGAACGCACCGTGTGCTGCTGTTGCTGGAGGCCATTTTGTAAAGTTCGCAAAAAGAAGAGGAAGATGAAAAAGGATAACAAAATGCTGCAGAGGAACAATCAACTTCTCAAAAAAGAGAGTTACAGGAAATTTTGGAAACCCAGATAATAGACTAGCTTTTCGCTTCTTCAATAATGCGAGTGAAGTCTCGATCGTATGAGGATGAAGTCGAACGTCCGCATCGATAAACAAAAGATAATCACCTGTTGCACTTTGACTAAGCTGGTGACAGGCATGCACTTTACCTGCCCAGCCAGAAGGAAGCTCCTTCCCTTGTAAAACGCTGAAACGGCTATCGTTATCGATGTGTTTCAAAAGCGAGTTATATGTATCATCATCTGAATGATCATCAAGGATAGTAAAGGATATTTCACGATACGTGAGTCCTTTTAAAGTGCTGACGAGACCGGCTACGTTTTTCTCTTCATTCCGCATCGGTACAAAAACAGCAACCCTCTCTGAATGAGAAGCCCTGAATGAGGGCTTTTTTAGAGAGGGTAAAAAGATACTATTAAATAGGGTTGCTGCTAAAAAGAGAGTGGCAGCTGTAATAAATAGAAGTACCATGAATATCACCTTTTCCCCGGGCTGTAAGCTATATTGCGATTTAGAGAAAGTGGTTTATTGTTTATACGATATAAACTCAACAGGATGATACTAGCGAGAGTCACACCGATTGAGGCTAGATACAGCTCTGATGTTAATCCTAGTACGACAAACATACTCGTGACCATCATAAACACGGCAATCGTGCGAGAATGCCAATAAGGATGCTGAGTTGTTGCAGTTTTCTTCGTAATGTTCAATCCTGTAACTAGAGTGATATGAAAGAAGCTAGCTAAAAGAAACCAGCCAACAAAGTTTTGCAACGGTATGCCATAATAGATCCCAGACCCATCCCAGAACCAGTAACCTTTAACAAGGTATGCAACAGGATCGATTATTCCATCCATGACTACAGCAATAAGACCACCTGTAACAACATAGAGTGGTATTTTTATAGCTGTTTGACCTTTAAATGGTTTAACGATACCACCAGCGATCGCGTGAGAGACAGCAATAATCATCACCCACGCGAATCCGATGGCAATTGGTACGCCTAACCATTGTAAACCGAGCTGATCGCTATAATTATACTGACCAAAAATCAAACCGGTCTTGACCCCGATACTCTCTGCTACGATACTTCCAAACAGAACGAATAAAGTAAAAATAGCGCCAAAGTTACCGTACGTTCGATAAAAGTAAAATCCTCCAAGAACACCGCATGCGATTAAAAACACACTGTTTGCCCACTCGAGAGCAGGTGGAAGAATATCAAAAACAAGAAGTATTAATCCTACGCTATACCAAAAGATAAAGAACCGAAAAAGGACTTTATCGATGGTGCCATGCTGCTGTGCTGTTTGCAATATTACCCGATCTCCTTTGAAACATTTTTTAAATCTTCACCTATTAAATCAGCTGTCAGCTGTCCTGATAGAGTTACCATTGGAACGCCGCCGCCAGGGTGTGTAGAGCCGCCAACAAAATATAGATTGTTAAATTGGTTGCTTCTGCTTGGTATTTTAAATCCACCGTTCATCTTGCGGTCTGTTCGAATACCGTAGATGGAGCCACCGTTCGGTCCGTACAATTCTTTTAAAGTGTCAGGAGTAAACGTGTATTCCCATTCAACGTGCTGGCGCAGGTCTTTAGCTCCCATTCGCTCAAGCTTGTTCAAGACGAGCTCGCGATAGCTCTCAAGGTTGCTTTCCCATGTTTCGCCTTCTTTAAGAGGAGGCACGTGTGTGAGAACGAACCAGTTGTCTTTCCCTTCAGGTGCTTGAGTCGGATCGGTTTTTGAAGAGATTCCCACATAGACTGTAGGATCATCAGCAAGAATACCCGTGTTAAAGATTTGATCAAATTCTCTTTCCCCACTCTGAGAGAAGAAGAAGTTGTGATGTGCGAACTCGTCGTACTTTTTATCAACGCCAAGCAATAAGACAAGACCTGAAACAGTAGGTTCGTATTTACTTAGATCTTCAGCCGCTTTTTTAGCTTGCGGATGATTAGAAAGAAGAGTCTTGTATGCTGGGATCGCTTCTAAGTTAGAAACAACGATATCTGCATACATCTCTTCGCCGTTCTCAAGTTTTACCCCTTTAGCCGTAGTACCTTCTGTTAAGATTCCTACTACTTTTTGATTCGTTCGAACATCAACGTTATATTCGTTTAAAACACTTAAGATCGATTCAGCAATTTTGTACATTCCGCCTTCTACATAATAAATACCAAGTCCAAGCTGCACGTGAATCAACTGAGAAAGAACAGCTGGTGCCTGATATGGGGAGGAACCGATATACATGATGAAGAAATTAAATAGTTGTTGAAGGTGTTTGTCTTTAATGAACTTTTTCGTTGCTTGGTCCATTGATTTTACTGGATCCATCGCAAGCAGTTCTTTGAAGCTGTGAAGAGTACGCAGATCGTTCAATCCTGATAAACTTTTCTTATAGAAACTTTTCATGCTAAGTTCGTACATTTGGCTGCAATAATCTAGATACTTAAAGAATGAAGCAGCATCTTGCGGATTCACTTTATTGATTTCCTTCAGCATCTCTGGTAGGTCGCTCGTTACATCAATCACAGTGCCATCTTCAAAAAAAGTTCTCCACTGTGGCTCGATACGCTGGATGTTTATGTAATCGTGAATGTTCTTTCCAGCCGATTCAAACAGCTGTTCAAGTACCCATGGCATCGTTAAGATGGAAGGACCCGTATCAAAGGTATAGCCTTTTCCAGAACGCTGATTGAGTTTACCGCCGATACGTTCATTCTTTTCAAGTACAGTTACTTCGTGACCATCAGCTGCTAATCGAAGAGCTGCTGATAAGCCTCCAAGTCCGCCGCCTACAACTAACACTTTTTTCTTCATCAAAATCCTCCTCGGTATTGGGATTGAAAGGTTAAGGTTGTTTCTTAGCTGTTGCTGTACGACTGTTCCTCTGTATTGTATAGTTTATGTACAACCATTGTAAAATTATTGAACGCTTTTTAAACATATTCAAAAAGTGACTCTTTATTTTCAGTTCTTGACTGAATACAAAAATTCCTCTTTTTTTGAGAATTGTTTGAAAAAAGAATACAAAGCCAAAGCTGTAACTATAACTTTACTTTAAAGGAGACAGACGACATGTTTTCTACACTTTTGTATCTATCGATCATGTGGCTTTGTGGATGGTTCATGCTATGGAATATTCGCACGCTAAGTGCTAAAGGTCCTCATGAACCACATTCTGTTTCAGTTATTATTCCCGCAAGGAATGAGGAAGCAAACTTAAAAAATTTATTGCCGACATTGAGCAGCCAAAGTATAAAGCTTCATGAAGTGATCGTTGTTAACGATGATTCTGAAGATCGAACTGAAGAAGTCGCTCGGGAATTCGGTGTTACCGTTGTAAAGCCAGAACGTCTTCCAATCGGCTGGTTAGGCAAACCATGGGCATGTTGGAATGGAGCAAAACATGCTACAGGCTCTTTATTGTTATTTTTGGATGCAGATCTAGAAATTGAGATAGACGGAATTGAACGCTTGTGCGGTGAATGGGAAAGAAGCAGGGGATTGATCAGTGTTCAACCGTTTCATCAGATGAAGAGTGCCGGAGAAAAATTATCTTCGCTATTTAACATAATCGTAATGGCGGCCATGCAATGCTTTACGGTATTTCGAAAAAAAACTGCTGGAGCATTTGGTCCGTGTCTTATGGTGGACCGAGAAACGTATACAGAGATAGGTGGTCATGAAGGGATTAGACATCAAGTTCTTGAACATATGGAAATGGGCAGAGTAGCTATGAATCAAAATGTGAACGTTACTTGTTTCTCAGGATACAAGGCGGTTTATTTTCGAATGTATGCAGAAGGTCTTTCAGCACTATTTTTCGGATGGTGTAAAAGCTTCGCACTTGGTTCTGCCAAAACCCCATTCATACCCCTAGTGTTAACTGTTGCCTGGATTACCGGAGGAATAAGTCTTGCTATCCAGCTTCCATTTTTAATGGTTCAAGATGTGAGCGAAATGGTGATTTGGGGAATCTTCTATCTGCTTTATGCTATTCAGATTAAGACCTTAATGAAGAAGATTGGAACGGCTACGTTTTTTTCAGCTTTAACACACCCTGCGCACTTCTTGTTTTTTTCTGTGGTGTACATTTGGTCTTTTATTTTGAGTGTGATCAAAAAAGAAGTAAAGTGGAAAGGTAGAGAAATCTCGGTTTCTGAAAAAGGGGATGTGTAAATGCTGATTGAACTTTCTCCGTTTTGGACGGTAGTGATCAATATACTTGCCTGGCTCATCTTTCATTTAACTGTGGCTTATATCATTCATCGAATTCCTTTTTCTAATTTTACAAAAGAGAGCAGATGGGATTCAGCTTTTGGTTGGGAAAAAAGTGGAGGATGTTATGAAAAAATAGGAATACGTAAATGGAAAACCATATTGCCAGATGGTGGTGATTTTTATAAGGGAGGATTCGCGAAGAAAACACTAGAAGGAGATTCCCTAGAGTATTTATCCCGTTTTTTAGCGGAAACACGTCGCGCAGAACTAACGCATTGGCTGTCTATGCCACCAGCTCTATTGTTTTTCTTGTGGAACCCTGTTTGGATCGGCAATATCATGATCATGTACGCCGTTCTGTTTAATCTACCCTTTATATTTATTCAAAGATATAACAGGTTCAGGCTGATTCGAATCCTGGATCAAAAGAATAAAACACTGGAACGCAAGAGGAGGAAAGTTGTTGGATATTTCGAAGGACCTTACGGAAAAGCGGAAAACTGAACATATTAGAATTAGTTTGAACGAAGATGTTGAAGGTAAGAACATTACGACAGGACTTGAAAACTATCGATTCATTCCTAACGCATTGCCTGAGCTATCATTTGATGAAATTACACTTTCAACCACATTTTTAAACAAAGAGATGCGTACGCCATTTTTAATCTCTTCTATGACAGGTGGAACAGAAACTGCCTATCAAATAAATCAGCAGTTAGCGATGGCCGCTCAAGAAAAAGGATGGGCGATCGGCCTCGGATCAATGAGAGCTGCGGTTGAGAACGAGGATCTTGCTTATACGTTTCAGATTCGGAAGTATGCTCCTGATATTCCGATCATCGCAAACATTGGAGCGGTTCAGCTCAATTATGACTTTGGGATCGATCAATGTAGACAAGCAGTTGAGATGGCTGAAGCAGATATGCTTGTATTGCACTTAAACACGTTACAGGAAGTGTTTCAGCCAGAAGGCGATACGAACTTTTCTCATTTGCTATCTAAGATTGAAGAAATCGCAAATTCTCTCCATGTACCAGTCGGTGTAAAAGAAGTAGGAATGGGAATTGATGAAAAAACGGCAGACCGCCTTACATCCGCGGGTATTCAGTTCATTGATGTAGCTGGTGCAGGTGGAACATCATGGATACAAGTAGAGAGCTATCGTTCGAACGACAGCATTCGAAAAGAAGCAGCGGAAGCTTTTCTAGACTGGGGACTGCCGACTGCTGAAAGCATCCTTGCGGTCAGGAAAAATAATTTTTCCACTCCATTGATTGCAAGCGGGGGGCTCAAAAACGGTGTTGATGCGGCAAAATCAATTGCTTTAGGTGCTAATCTAGCTGGTTTTGGAAGACTACTACTGCCATCTGCTGTAGAAAATGATGTTGAGGCGCTGCTCATACAGATGGAACGCATTGAATTTGAGATGCGTGCAGCGATGTTTGGAATTGGTGCTGGTCGTATAGAAGAACTCGCACATTCAGATCGACTTATTAAGAAGGTATAAAAAAAGCGCTCCTGTAGTCAGGAACGCTTTTTGTTTACATTATTTTAAATCATCAAGTGTCTCTTCCATGTCATCAAACTGGTTTTGAACCTTTTTAGATGGATTTTTCGTTAATGAACTCACAATAAGAATTGCGATTAAGCTTAAGAAGAATCCAGGAATCATCTCATACACTTGTTCTTTAAGGTCTGGGAACTGTACCCAAGTAAGAACTGTAACAGCACCAACGATGATACCTGCTAAAGCACCCCACTTCGTCATCTTCTTCCAGAAGAGACTTAACAGAATAAGCGGTCCGAAAGCTGAACCAAATCCTGCCCATGCATAACCTACGAGGCTAAGAATGGTATCACTAGGGTTCAATGACAACAATACAGCGATTACGGCTACAATAAGTACCGCAATACGGCCGATCATAACGAGTTCCTTCTGAGAAGCATCTTTCTTTAAGAATTGCTTATAAAAGTCTTCTGTAACAGAAGAGGATGTAACTAATAACTGAGAAGAAATCGTACTCATGATTGCAGCTAGAATGGCTGCTAATAAGAAACCAGTAATTAGCGGGTGGAACAACAAGTTAGCAAATTCGATGAATACTGTTTCAGGATCTGCAAGTTCTCTTCCTTCTCTAGCAAACCAAGCAACACCAATCAATCCTGTGAGAGATGCACCGATAAGAGAGATAATCATCCAGCTCATACCGATTCTTCTTGCTGTTTTAATATCTTTTACAGATGTGATCGCCATAAAACGAACAATGATATGTGGTTGTCCAAAGTAACCGAGTCCCCAAGCTAAAAACGATATCAACCCAAGAGTGGTCAATCCTTTTGTTGCTTGAAGAAGGGATGGGTCAACCCCACGAACTGTATCGATAACTGTTTGCGTGTCACCGATATCAGTAAACGCAACGATAGGCACTAAGATTAATGCGACGAACATGATACAGCCTTGAACAAAATCCGTCCAACTTACTGCAAGGAATCCTCCAAATAGTGTATAAGCTACAACTACCCCAACCGTAATCAACATACCAGTTAGATAAGTTGTACCGAATGCACTTTCAAACAACTTACCGCCAGATACAAGTCCAGCAGATGCGTAAAGTGTGAAGAAGATAATGATTACAAGTCCAGAAACGATTCGTAGAATCTTTTGTGTATCGTTAAAACGATTTTCAAGGTAATCAGGAATGGTAATGGAATCATCTGCGACTTCAGTATACGTACGAAGACGAGGTGCTACAAGAATGTAGTTTAGATAAGCACCGATAGCGAGTCCGACAGAGATCCAAATTGAGCTGATCCCGTCAGTGAACATCGCACCTGGAATACCCATCATCATCCAACCACTCATGTCTGATGCTCCGGCTGAAAGTGCAGTAACTGCAGGACCTAATCCTCTTCCACCCAACATGTAGTCATTTAGATCAGATGTTTTTTTGTAAGCCCAATATCCGATATAAAGCATACCGGCCATGTAAATAACTAAAGAAATAATAACTCCTGTTTGCATGTAAAAATTTCTCTCCTTTTCTTTTTTCATGAAATGGGTCATGTTAGTTTGCTCAACGGATGACTTGTTTATGAAAAAGTTGGCAGGTTGTTTCTTAGAGCTTTTTATTTGCAAAAAGAGCTTGCGAGGAATAGCAGAAAAAAACTTGAAGTCAAAAGCGCGGTAAATAAACGCATTAAAAATCTTGCCGGATTAATTTAAAACCCAGCATCAACTACAAGAAAAAAGCAAAGCCGATGTGTGAATTGAAAATAGGTGGCATCCGTTTTGAGCAAAAAACGTGCCCACTTCTTTTCAGAACATGTTTTACACTATAACAAAAATTCCAAAAAGAATGCAAATCATAACCGAAAGATGCTATTCTGACAGGGTTAAGCTACAATAGAATGCAAAGACATTAGCCTAAGGAATGATATGGTTTTGAGTATTTTATTAGTTGAAAATCTATATAAAACATATGGTGAAAAAACGCTGTTTGACGATATCACTTTTTCAATCAGCGATAAGCAAAGAATCGGACTCATCGGACCGAATGGAACAGGTAAGTCCTCGTTATTAAAAGCAATAGCTGGGTTCGAACCAGCGGAACGAGGAACACTCTCTCATGCGAACACATTTCAGATTGAATATGTGGCACAAGAACCTGAACTCAATGAAGAGTTATCCGTTCTTGACCAAATTTACTTTGGTGATTCTCTCATCATGAAAACGATGCGGGAATATGAACAAGCCCTCCTCGATCTGGAATCTGATCCATCAAACGAAAAGAAACTGAAGCGTTTGATGAACAGTCAGCAAAAGATGGATGAAAATGAGGCATGGGAAGCGAACACCATCGCAAAAACGGTGCTCACAAAGCTTGGTCTTCGTGACTTTTCTCGTCAAGTGAAGCATTTGAGCGGTGGGCAAAAGAAGCGTGTGGCGATCGCAAAAGCACTCATTCAACCTGCAGATCTACTGATTTTGGACGAGCCTACAAACCATCTTGATAATGAAACGGTCGAATGGCTAGAAACGTTCTTAGGAAACTATAAAGGCGCCTTATTAATGGTTACCCATGACCGTTATTTCCTAAACCGCGTAACTAACAACATCTTTGAGCTCGATAATGGGAAACTTTATGTTTATGAGGGGAACTACGAAACGTACTTAGAGAAAAAGGCTGAACGTGAAGAAATCGCCATTCAGAACGAAGATAAGCGACAAAACACACTTCGCCGCGAATTAGCGTGGTTACGCCGTGGTGCGAAAGCGCGAACTACAAAACAGAAAGCTAGAATTCAACGAGTTGAAACTTTGCAAGAAGAAACAGGTCCTGCAGTGAAAGGCTCTGTTGAGTTTGCGATCGGATCTCAACGACTTGGTAAAAAAGTGATTGAAGTAGAAGGCTTGAGCAAAAGTTTAGATGGAAAAGAGTTAGTTAAAGACCTGGATTATTTAATTGTTCCTGGTGAACGACTTGGAATCATCGGGCCGAACGGAAGTGGAAAAACAACTTTATTAAATATGTTAGCAGGTAGAATGAGTCCTGATTCAGGTTCCGTTGAAGTAGGGGAAACGGTTAAGATCGGCTACTACACACAAGATCATGAAGAGCTCGACGGTAACTTGCGCGTAGTCGATTATATTAAAGAAACGGCACAGGTCATCACGACGGTAGATGGTCAGACGATTACGGCTGAACAGATGCTGGAACGGTTCCTGTTTCCACGCTATATGCAATATACGTATATTCGTAAGTTATCAGGCGGAGAGAAACGCCGCTTGTACATGCTAAAGGTATTAATGGAAGAGCCGAACGTGCTGTTTTTGGATGAGCCTACAAACGATTTGGACATTCAAACGTTAGGGATTTTAGAAGAGTATTTAGAAAATTTTCCTGGCGTAGTGCTGACGGTTTCCCATGACCGCTACTTTTTAGACCGTGTCGTCGATCATCTTCTCGCATTCGAAGGAAACACAGAGGTTGTAAGGTTTCAAGGCAGCTATTCGGACTATATGGACGAGAAGAAAGAACGTGATGAACGAGCCGCTGCGGTGAAGAAAGAGACTGCGTCTGTAGAAGTGACGGAAACTCCTGCACAGCATCGTAAAGAAAAGAAGAAAAAGCTGTCGTACAAAGATCAGCAAGATTGGGATACGATTGAAGAACGAATCATGAACCTTGAAGAGAAGAAGGAACAGATCGAATCGGAAATTGTCGCTGCTGGCAGTGATTTTGGCAAGATCAGCGAGCTTATGGCTGATCAGAAAAAAGTGGAGAGTGAACTTGAAGCTGCGATGGAACGATGGGAAGAGCTTTCTCTGTTAGTGGAAGAGATGAATAGTTGATTGGGTGGGCACCTCTTGCTGTTAGCAGGGGGTGTTTTTTACACTGTAAAAGCGGAGAATTTGGATGAAGACTTATAAAAATTTTTGAGGACTTATAAAATGCATTGAAGACTTATAAATTTTTTTGAAGACTTATAAATCAGTATGAGGACTTATAAAAAAATTTCTCCTTTTCATGAAAGGAAAATTAGTGACAATTGTTGAATTTTTATAAGGAAATTAAGCGTGAGGTGATGATTTGATAGTAAAAGAAAGAACAAAACCGTTAACACTTTTCAAACTAGATTCATTATTAGAAAGAATGCCTCTGAATTTCTCCAAAAAACCGGATATTTTAAGTGATAGGGCAAAATTTAATGCTGGGTTTAATGGAGAGAAGTCCCTTGATTATCATTTAAGTGATTTACCTGTAGAAAACTATTATATTTTCCACGATTTAAGGCTCCCAAGAGATAAAACGCAAAAACAATACTTCCAGCTTGATTCTCTCATCATAACTCCACACTATTGTTTAATTATAGAAGTTAAGAATTTAATAGGAAACCTGTATTTTGACCATCAATTTAACCAAGTGATTCGCACCAGAAACGGTATTGAAGAAGCGTTTCCTGATCCGATTATACAGGTTGAATTTCAAGCTTCATGTTTTAAGGAATGGCTTTCCTCCTATAAGTTTGCTGATATCCCTATCTTTTATTTGGTAGTAATAACTAATATTCACTCAGTAATTAAAATTTCTCCTTCATATAAGAAAAGTCAAAATAAAATTGTTAGAGGCAAAGACTTGATTCTGACGATTCATCGTTTGACTAAGAATTATACTCAAAATCATTTATCTCAAAAAGATATAAAGAAATTGAGTAAACTTTTAATAAAGAATCATAAACAGATAAATATTGATATTTTAAAACAATATGAGATAAAAAAAGAGGATTTAGCCACAGGAGTTATTTGCCCTAATTGTGGTAACTTACCGATGAAAAGAGCAATGAGACACTGGCTTTGTTTAACATGTTCTAATAAGAATGCTGATGCACATATAAAAGCTATTCATGATTATGGACTCTTGATAAATCCTCAAGTTAAAAATGAAGAATTACGAAACTTCTTGCATCTTAATTCCTCTACTAGCATGTATAAAATTCTCCGTGCTTTGGATTTAAAACCAAATGGCTCAAGAAAAGCCGCAACCTATACCATCCCATTACCAAAATAACTCCCAAATAAAAAACCCCCATCCAAAGATGAGGGCTAGCAAACAGATTTACTTAAAACACTTTCGTCGTCCAGCTTTCACAGTTCCAGACGTCATTTGCAACTTCTTTATAAAATTCAGGTTCATGGGAAATCAACAGTACACTGCCTTTGAAAGCCTTCAATGCACGCATTAACTCGTCTTTTGCTTCTACGTCTAAGTGGTTTGTTGGCTCATCGAGAACAAGAACATTGTTTTCGTGGTTGATTAGCTTACATAGACGAACCTTCGCCTTTTCACCACCACTTAGTACTTCAACTTTACTCTCGATGTGTTTAGTCGTTAGGCCACACTTCGCGAGAGCAGCACGAACCTCATGATGTGAGAAACCAGGAAATTCACTCCAGATTTCATCGATACATGTATTATAGTTCGCTGACTTCACTTCTTGCTCGAAATAACCGATCTCTAGGTTTTCACCGCGCTCAACGGAACCTGAAACAGGGGTGATCTCACCAAGGATGCTGCGAAGTAAAGTTGTTTTACCGATACCGTTCGCACCGACTAAAGCAATTTTTTGACCGCGTTCCATACGCAGGTTCAACGGTTTAGAAAGTGGTTCGTCATATCCGATAACAAGATCTTTCGTTTCAAAGATCAGTTTGCTTGGTGTGCGCGCTTCTTTAAAATTGAACTCCGGCTTTGGTTTTTCTTTAGCGAGTTCAATAACATCCATCTTATCAAGTTTCTTTTGTCGGGACATGGCCATGTTTCGAGTGGAAACACGTGCTTTGTTACGTGCAACGAAATCCTTCAATCCGGCAATCTCTTGCTGTTGACGTTTAAATGCTGCTTCCAACTGAGATTTTTTCATCTCATGGACAGATTTAAAGTGGTCGTAATCTCCAACATAACGGTTTAACTCTTGATTTTCCATGTGATAGATTAAGTTGATAACGCTGTTTAAGAAAGGAATATCATGCGAGATTAAGATGAACGCATTTTCGTACTCCTGCAGATAGCGTTTCAGCCACTCGATATGCTGTTCATCCAGATAGTTTGTCGGCTCATCCAGCAATAAGATCTCTGGCTTTTCTAATAAAAGCTTAGCAAGCAATACTTTCGTACGCTGCCCACCACTTAGATCGTGTACGTCACGGTCTAAACCGATATCATCAAGACCAAGTCCACGCGCGATCTCTTCAACTTTTGCATCGATCACGTAAAAGTCGTTGTTCGTTAATGTATCTTGAATGACACCAACATCTTCAAGCATCTTTTCAAGCTCTTCAGGTGTCGCTTCACCCATTTTTTCGTACATGCTGTTCATTTCGTTTTCCATATCAAGCAAGTATTGAAACGCGCTCTTCAACACATCGCGGATCGACATGCCTTTTTGTAGGACCGTGTGCTGATCAAGATAGCCGACACGTACCTTTTTAGCCCATTCTACTTTACCTTCATCAGGCTTTAGTTTGCCTGTAATAATATTCATAAATGTTGATTTACCTTCACCATTAGCACCGATCAATCCGATGTGCTCACCTTTAAGCAGGCGGAAGGAAACATCATTAAATATGGCACGATCGCCAAAACCATGGCTTAAGCCTTGCACCGTTAAAATACTCATCTATATAACACCTTTTCTGTCAGTAATTTGTACCCTCTTGATTATAGTATTGAATGGGGAAGGAACTCAATAGGTGCATACGTAATCTTAAAAAAGAAAAAGCACCCATGGAAGATTTTCCAAGAGTGCCATGATCGTCATCTATTCTTGCTCACCAGTTCGGTTCTTAAATGCTTCTTTTGTTGCAAGGTTCACTGAATCTGTTTCATCCGACTTTTCAACCAATCGATTCTGAAGGGTATTATCAGGAAATCTTCCCGGATGACCTTGTTTTTTATGTTCGAACGATTTTCCGCGTGCCATATTTTTCACTCCTCAATCTCTTTAAAGTTTATTTTGCCCACATACAGATGTATTTATGAATCATTTCATCATGGATATGACACCGTCGAGATTCATTCTAGTACCAAGTCATAAGAATTTGTTACAAAAACAAGCATATCTTAGTTTTAAGTTGAATATATCTGTATCACAACTAAATATTTCACCTGTGACTACGGCATAAACACACTAATGATGGGCTTACTCTTATTAAAAGCTTGTCTTTTTTTGTGTGAGGAGGTGGCAGCCAAAAAACGTTCTACTGGTAATCCCTACTTGACAGATGGGTTTAATTGTATTAATTTAATTTAGTTAACTAAAGGGGGGCTTGTAGGTGACTACTGGTTTAGTTTTATCGAATATTGCAATTATGCTTATACTATTGGGTGTTTTGTATTACATGCAAAAAAAGCACGTTTCATTCTCTAAGCGTGTTTTTACGGGTCTTGGTCTAGGGATTTTGTTCGGACTTGGACTTCAGTACGGGTATGGAGCTGACTCTGAGGTAGCAGCTAAATCGACTGACTGGTTCAATCTAGTCGGCGGTGGTTATGTAACGTTCTTAAAAATGATCGTTGTTCCACTCGTATTTATTTCGATCCTTTCAGCGTTTACGCGTCTGAACTTAAAAGGTAACATCGGAAAACTTAGTGGATTGATCATAGGAATCTTAATAGGTACAACTGCAATTGCCGCGGTTGTCGGAATTGCAACTTCAACAGTTTTTGATCTCGAAGCTGTTCAGATCGAGCAAGGAGATGCAGAAACAGCGCGCGGTGAGCAGATGGAAGGAACGTTTGCTGAAGTGAAAGATCTTACGCTTCCACAACAGGTTCTTTCATTATTACCAGCTAACCCATTCTTAGATTTCACAGGAGCTCGTCCGACCTCGACGATCGCTGTCGTTATCTTTGCTGCATTCTTGGGCGTGGCTTATCTTGGAGTCAAACGCAAGCAAGAGGAGCATGCAGAGCTTTTTGCTAAAATTGTTGATGCGTTTTATGCAGTCATCATGCGAGTAGTAACGTTGATTCTTCGTCTAACTCCATATGGGGTTCTCGCTCTAATGACGAAAACAGTTGCACTAAGTGATATGGATGCAATCGCAAAACTCGGTAAGTTCGTAATTGCTTCATATGTAGCATTGCTGATCATGTTCGGAATTCACTTGTTGCTTTTAACATTTGCAGGTTTGAATCCAATTACTTATATGAAGAAATCATTCCCGGTATTATCCTTTGCTTTCACATCTCGTACGAGTGCAGGCGCACTTCCTTTAAATATTCGTACGCAAAAGAGCATGGGTGTACCTGACGGAATCGCAAACTTCTCAGGTTCATTCGGTCTTTCGATCGGACAAAACGGATGTGCTGGAATTTATCCGGCGATGCTTGCGGTCATGATCGCTCCAACAGTCGGAATCGATCCGTTGTCTCCATCGTTCTTGTTGACGCTGGTGGTAGTTGTAGCACTAAGTTCATTTGGTGTAGCAGGTGTTGGAGGCGGAGCGACGTTTGCGGCGATCCTGGTACTTTCCGCAATGGATCTTCCTATCGCTTTAGCAGGTCTATTGATCTCTGTTGAGCCATTAATCGACATGGGTCGTACCGCTGTTAACGTAAGTGGTTCGATGACTTCTGGACTTTTAACAAGTAAGGTGCAGAATCAGCTCGATACGAATGTTTATAATGATACCGAAAATCAAGTTGAAGTAAGCGCATAAAAGTAAAATAATAACGATCTTGTCTTATACAGGCAAGGTCGTTTTTTATTTGAAAAAATTACATAGGCAGGTGTATGTTGGTTGGTTTTAGGGTAAAAAGTAAAAACTGAACTTTTAAAAAGCTCAAGACTGTTTACCAATGGAAGAAGTCTCTTCCAAAATCGTGAACATTCTATGTCGAAACTGTGATAAAGTTGTGAGCTTTATTTGAAGTAATCGTGACATTTGTTGTGGATAGAGTCACATTTATTAGGATTCTGGTACTATGAAAGCAAAGGTTTTTGTCATTTAAATTTTTGCCTATGTTTTAAATTGTGATTTAATTCACAATGCTCTATAATCACTCTTGGTTCGTTTTTTATTAGGCAAAAGTAAATGCTTGTAAATAGAGAAAGGAAGGTGGACCTGGTGATGCGACGGTTTAAGCCGTTTTTTACATTCGGGTTATTGATGGCCGTATTTATGCTTAGCGGCTGCAGCGATATGATTGTTTTAGATCCAAAAGGACCTGTAGGAGCAGAACAGAGGGATCTGATCATGTATTCCATCTGGTTTATGTTATTTATCCTAATAGTTGTTTACGCACTTACTGCTTTTATTGTTTATAAATATCGTGATCGCAAAAACCATAAAGGCTATGATCCTGATAATGAAGGAAGTCATCTTCTTGAAACGATTTGGTGGATCATTCCTATCATCATCGTTATTGCATTAGCGATTCCAACGGTAAAGAGTATCTATTCTCTTGAAGGACCTCCTGAAAAGTCAAAAGATCAAAAGCCATTGGTGATCCATGCAACATCTGTAAACTGGAAATGGGTGTTTTCATATCCAGAGCAAGATATTGAAACAGTTAACTATCTTCATATTCCTGAAGATCGACCTGTTTTGTTCAAGCTGACTTCAGCTGATTCGATGGCATCGTTCTGGGTACCTCAATTAGGTGGTCAGAAATATGCGATGGCTGGCATGGAGACAGAGCTTTACCTGCAAGCTGACGAGCAAGGGACGTATGAAGGACGTAACTCCAACTTTACTGGTGAAGGATTTACTAATCATACGTTTGATGTGATGGCAATGTCCGATGCAGAGTTCGAAAAATGGGCGAGCGAAACAAAAGCTGATGCTCCTGAGCTTTCGAAGGGGCAGTATGACAAGCTGATGCTTCCTGGTCATGTGAAAGAAATGACTTTCTCTTCTACTCACTTAGATTGGGTAGACCATGCTACAAACGCTGAATACGCGTTAGATGCTCGCGAACGTTTGGGTTATGAAGAGAAGATTCCTCACTCAAGAGCAGCGAAGGAAGAAAAGAAGAAGCGTGAAGAAGAGATGAAGAAGCTAGAAGAATCTGAATCAGAGTCTCATGGGGATTCTCATGCCCATTAACAGAGGAGGCATTTCAATATGAAATGGGATGAATTTTTCGTAACAGGCGACCCGATGATTTATGGTGCTGACGTATCCATCGTACTAACGATGGTGGGTATCCTGTTCTATCTTACTAAATATAAAAAATGGAAATGGTTGTGGGACGAATGGCTTACAACAGTTGACCATAAAAAACTAGGTATCATGTATATCGTTTCCGCTGTATTGATGCTGTTCCGCGGTGGGGTAGATGCCCTCTTAATGCGTACACAGCTAGCGGTTCCAGAGGCTAAGTTCCTCGATTCACAGCACTATAACGAAATTTTTACAACACACGGTACGATCATGATCATCTTCATGGCGATGCCGTTCTTGATTGGTTTGATTAACGTTGTTGTTCCATTACAAATTGGAGCTCGTGACGTAGCTTATCCATATTTAAACGCAGTTAGTTTCTGGACGTTCTTTATTGGTGCGATGTTGTTCAACATCTCATTCGTTATCGGTGGATCTCCATCAGCAGGCTGGACGAGTTACATGCCGCTTGCGAGTAACGAGCTCAGTCCAGGACCTGGACAGAACTATTATCTGCTCGGTCTACAGATTGCAGGTATTGGTACGCTCTTAACGGGTATTAACTTCTTAGTTACGATTCTTAAGATGCGTGCGCCGGGAATGACATTGTTCCGTATGCCAATGTTCACTTGGTCATCACTTGTAACAATGGTTATCATTATTTTCGCTTTCCCGATTCTTACTGTTGCACTAGCACTTATGACATTTGACCGTTTATTCGGCAGCCATTTCTTCACTCTTCAAGGAGCAGGAATGGATATGCTTTGGGCGAACCTTTTCTGGCTATGGGGTCACCCAGAGGTATATATCGTAATACTGCCGGCATTCGGTATGTTCTCAGAGATTATCTCTACGTTCTCTAGAAAAACGCTATTTGGTTACAAAGCCATGATCTGGTCTATGCTTTTAATCGCAGGATACAGTTTCTTGGTTTGGGTCCATCACTTCTTTACGATGGGTTCAGGAGCACTTGTTAACTCTGTATTCTCCATCACAACGATGGCGATCGGTATACCGACCGGGGTTAAGATCTTTAACTGGTTGTTTACGATGTACAGAGGTAAGATTCAATTTACGACGCCGATGCTTTGGTCACTCGGATTTATCGTGAACTTCGTAATCGGTGGGGTTACAGGTGTCATGCTAGCCATGGCAGCAGCTGACTATCAGTACCACAACACATACTTCCTAGTATCTCACTTCCACTATGTGTTGATCGCAGGTACAGTATTTGCTTGTTTCGCTGGTTTGATCTACTGGTATCCGAAGATGTTTGGTTACAAGCTGAACGAACGTATCGGTAAATGGGTTTTCTGGGTATTCACAATCGGATTTAACGTATGTTTCTTCCCACAATACTTCCTTGGTCTAGACGGTATGCCTCGTCGTGTTTACACGTACAGCGAAGAGTCTGGCTGGGGTCCATTGAACATGGTATCTACGATCGGTGGATTCATGATGGGGATCGCATTCTTAATCCTTGTTTACAACATGTACTACAGCTTCCGTTACGCGAAGCGTGAAACAACTGGAGATGCTTGGGATGGCCGTACTTTAGAATGGTCTACGCCTACAGCAATGCCTCCATTCTATAACTTTGCTAAGATTCCTGAAGTAACAGGTCTTGATCACTTCTGGAGACAGAAGCAAGCTGGAAAAGTTGAGAAGTTAAAAGTTGAAGATATTAAACCGATTCATATGCCAAGTAACTCTGGTGTTCCATTCATCATGGCATCCTTCTTCTTTGTTGCCGGATTCGGAATGGTGTTCGACTGGATGTGGATGGCGATCGCTGGAATGATCGGTGTGTTTGCAACATTGTTCTATCGTTCATTCGAGTATGATGATGGTTATTATGTAAGTGTTGAAGAAGTAATCGAAACAGAAAAGATTTCTAAATAAGGAGGCGTGAAAAAATGGCACATGCAGAAACACACGACCCCAACACGCCTTTAGAGTATCGTTCGGAGACTGGGCGTTTAAATATTCTCGGTTTCTGGATTTTCCTCGGGGCAGAAATCGCGTTGTTCGCGACATTATTTGCAACTTATATGGTTTTAGAACATCGTATCGCTGATGGTCCATCACCTGGTGAGCTATTTGAAGTAAAGAGTTTGTTAATCCAAACGTTCTTGCTCTTAACAAGTAGTTTTACCTGTGGACTTGCGGTTCATGAGATGCGCCGTCAAAATGTAAAAGGTTTGATCACTTGGATGGCCATCACTTTAGGTCTTGGTCTTGGATTCCTTTATTTTGAGATTGAAGAGTTCTTACACTTCATTCACGAAGGTGCTAATATCGGTACAAGTGCAGCATGGTCAGGGTTCTTCGTTCTTGTAGGTACTCACGGTGCTCACGTAACGTTCGGTATCTTCTGGGTAACGATGGTCTTGATTCAAGTAGCTAAGCGCGGTCTAACGCCAGCTACATCTGCAAAAGTTTTCATCACCAGTCTATACTGGCACTTCTTAGACGTAGTGTGGATCTTTATCTTCACAGCCGTTTATCTGATGGGGATGGTGATGCATAATGGCTAATAAAACTGTAGCTAATGAACACCACGGCTTTCCGTGGAAACATTTAATCGGTTTTGTGTTATCCATCGTGCTAACACTAT
Organism: Fictibacillus phosphorivorans; assembly: GCF_007673525.1. Lineage (GTDB taxonomy): Bacteria > Bacillota > Bacilli > Bacillales > Fictibacillaceae > Fictibacillus > Fictibacillus phosphorivorans_C. The sequence goes on along the minus strand of NZ_VDZU01000002.1, from coordinate 94,698 downwards.
TCGCACTTTGGATTGCGCTTGAAACAGATCTATCAATGACTTGGATTTTAATTATCATTTTCGGTTTTGCTTTCCTACAAGCTGCTCTTCAGCTCTTGATGTTCATGCACGTAACAGAGAACTCGACGAAGAGTAACTTAACGAGCCGTGTACAGATCGGTAACATCCTATTTGCAGCATTCGTTGCGATTGTTATCGTAATCGGTTCTGTTTGGGTAATGGCAGCAGGTCACGCGAAGCATGATAAGCACCAGCACTCACCGAAGACTGAAAACCATGAGAATCATGGTGGAGGTAGTGAGCATGATTCGGGTGAACATGGGAGTCATGAATAATAATTAAACATTTGAAAGCCTCTTGCTAGGGATTATTTCTTTAGCAAGAGGCTTTTTTGAGGTACTTAAGGAAGCAAAGAATGGAGTGGTAGGGGCGCGAGTATGAAATACGAGCGCCATATGAAAAATACGAGCGCCATATGAAAAATACGAGCGCCATATGAAAAATACGAGCGCCATATGAAAAAT
>NZ_VDZU01000002.1:23430-94076 GCF_007673525.1 Fictibacillus phosphorivorans | reverse complement strand
ATACGAGCGCCATACGAAAAATACGAGCGCCATATGAAAAATACGAGCGCTATATAAAAAACACCGCGCTTAATAAAAACTCATTGTGTAAGCTTATAAAAAATTCATAAGAGATAAGGTAAAAGATATTTTCTATTTTTATAGGTTCCTGTGTAAGATAAATCTAATGTCCTTAATATTCTTTTGGCAACATGTCTAGAAGGTACCTGAAGAAAGTCACAAAATTGTTTGTTTGTAATTGTAGGGCCAAAAAGCAATGCGAAATCTTCTAATGTGGCGAGATGAAGATCTTCAGATTGAAAGTTACATCTTGAGCAGTGCCATTTTCCATATTGACGCACAACCGGCAAATAAAAACACTCCGTACAATAAACGCCCTTGATGATATCTTTTTCTTCAATCCCATACCTTTTGAGAAGATCAGGGTTTTCAGGACAATGATGTCGAACAAGCAATTTGGAGAGTTTAGTGACCTCTTTTATCGTCAGCTTCTCGTCCGTATACATCTTATCAATCATCTTAATTTTCTCCTGCAAATAGGGACTATGAGTAATATAATGAAGGAAATCTTTATTTGAGGGAGGGGCTTTAATAATGGTTCTCGGATTGCTCATCACAACCAGTGAGCGAACAGGGATCGGAGGTATTCGGTTTTTTATCATCCATTCAATAAGGTGAGATTGTTGGCGCTTTACTTGGAAAATAGGATTCCGAAAAGCTTCTTCGGATCCATCATCTTTTACTCTGATGACTTGGTTGAGATGGTCAAAAACCAAGGTTCCAGTAATGTATTTCACTTCGAGGTTTAAGAGATAACGAGGGGAGAGAAGCAGGGTGTCGATCTGGAAATAACTTTCATGCGCTGTAAGCCTCAGGTCATGCATAACAGAGAAGTCCCGAAAAGGTTTTAAAAAGTAGTCATTCGACTGCTCACCAAAATGTCCGGCTAACCTTCCGCTTAATTCATCTTCCATGGTCAAATATTTGGGGTGAAGCTTAATCACTCGTCGATGCATAACTTCAAGCTTTCTAATCCTTATAGACTTTCCGCGATCTTTAACTAACATAAACGACCTCCTTTTGAAAAACATTCTCTCACCATCCTAGCTTCACCTTCTTTATTTCTACAAAAAAAAAGCCCCAATTAAGGGACTGTTTACAATGTAATTATCTAACCTGTCCGTCACCAGTCATACGATACTTAATCGTCGTTAGTGCTGGCAGTCCCATTGGACCACGAGCATGAAGCTTTTGTGTGGATATACCGATCTCTGCTCCAAATCCTAGCGCTGACCCATCCGTAAAACGTGTAGACGCGTTATGGTAAACGGCAGCTGCGTCAACACTGTTTAAGAAAGCAACAGCATTTTTTGGATTTTCAGTTACGATTGCTTCAGAATGCTTTGTGCCATAACGTTCAATATGGGCAACAGCTTCTTCGACAGAGCTAACCACTTTAACTGCAACGGCTAAACTTAAATATTCTTCAGCCCAATCCTTTTCATTAGCAGGTATTACATCTGGTAATAACTCTGCTGCTTTTTCATCGCCATGCACTTCAATATCGTACTTTTCAAAAAGAGCTGTAACTTGTCCAGCATGATCATTCAGCCATGCTTCATGGAAAATAAACGTCTCTGCGGCATTACAAACAGCCGGTCGATCTGTTTTGGCGTTCTCCATGATGCTCAGGGCTTTATCAATATCTGCAAACTGATCAATATAAATGTGACAATTGCCGACACCTGTCTCTAAGACAGGAACTGTAGCATTCTCAACAACCGTTCTAATGAGATTTCCGCCACCACGAGGAATTAACACATCAATATGCTCTTTCATCGTAAACAATTGACCCGCTGCTTCGCGATTTGTAGAAGCAATAAATTGGACAGCATCTTCGGGAATTTTTGTTGCTCTTAATGCTTTATGAATAACAGAGACAATCGCTGAGTTTGAATGAATAGCGTTGGAACCGCCTTTTAGTACGATCGCGTTTCCGGACTTTAATGCAAGTCCTGTCGCATCCACTGTTACGTTTGGTCGTGCTTCATATATCATACCAATCACACCTAATGGTACACGAACTTGCTCTACGTTTAATCCGTTATCAAGTGTCCAGTCAGACAGAATTTCACCTACAGGATCCTTTAACTCAACAACCTCTCGTAGTCCGTTAGCAAACTCTTTAACGCGGTCTTCTGTTAAGCGCAAACGATCCATTAAAGCTTCAGAGAAATTATTGTTTTCACCATTAACTAGATCTTTTTTGTTTTGTTCTAAGATAAAATCTGTTTCGCTTTCTAACGTATAAGCAATCACCAGTAGTGCTTTATTTTTATCTTTTTCACTGAGGAGTGCCAGTTTTTTTGAAGCTTCCTGTGCTAACTTTGCTTGGTCTTTCACATCACTATTTTTGGTTGTACTTTTAAATGTACTCATCCAACGCCTCCTTGTATATTAAACCTTACATTTTCGAAAATCTATATTAGTGAATAGGTACTGCCAAACGAGTGTGGCAGACTAAATCATTGTTATTAATGGCTTCTTCAGGGCCGACTTCAGCCAGCTCATCACGCGAAATACCTTTAATCTTGATCAACTGTTTAGAAGAATAATTCGATACACCAAGACCCACTTCATTTCCGTCTAAATCTTTGATGCGAACAACTGAACCTTTTTTAAAATGACCACTTACGTAGCGAATGCCTGTAGGATAAAGACTTTTGAGCTCATCAATACCTTGCTTCGCTTTATTCGAGACTACGATCTCACCTTCTGGACCAGAGTGGAAAGCAATCCATTGTCGCTTTGTATCAAGATTGAATTCACTTTTACCAGGAACAAAATACGTTCCTCTGGCCTTGCCGATAACGGCTTTGTGAATGATATCTGGTGAAGTTGCATTGCCAAGGAAAGATGAAATTCCAGAAGCCATTGCGATTTTTACAGCATCAATCTTTGAACGCATGCCTCCAGTACCTACCGCACTTCCAGGTTCTCCTGCAGATTCCTCGATTTCCGGTGTAATTTCACTAACTTTCGTTAAAAGTTTTGCATTAGGATTTTTTCGAGGGTCATCCGTGTAAAGCCCATCGATATCAGATAGAATGATGAGCTGATCGGCATCAACAAGTCCTGCCACTTTTGCCGAAAGCGTGTCATTGTCACCAAACTTAAGTCGCTCTACTGTAACCGTGTCATTTTCGTTTACGATTGGTATGATTCCTCGATCTAAAAGAACGTTGATCGTGTTTCGGGCATTATGGTAACGATCACGGTCAGAAAAGTCACTTCTCGTAATTAAAATCTGTGAAGCGGTATAACCGTGAGATATAAAACGTTCAGAATAAGATTCCATTAACAAACCTTGCCCGATCGATGCAGCCGCTTGTTTTTCAGCAAGAGATGTAGGACGGTTCAAACAGCCTAAACGTCTATATCCTGCTGCCACTGCGCCTGAAGATACGAGTAATACCTCGTGGCCGTCATCTTTTAATTTAACGACTTCATCAACAAATCGCTCTAATTTATGTCTGCTAATATCACCAAGTCTGCTCGTTAAAGAACTGGATCCAATTTTAATTACAATTCGTTTGTTTTTTGATTCGTTAATTATCATATCTGTTAAAAATCACTCCTGTTTTGTAAGTTATAAGAATTCATTTTCCGTTCAAATTTTCAACGGTAACGAGTATAACATGGTGAAATTTAAACACAACAGGTATTGATGAGATAGTGTAGAAAACAAGCAAATAGTGAAGAAAACAGAAGAAAAGCGGGATAATTAGGTCATAGGAGATGAGGGGATGTGAGGACGCTATATGGAAGTATATATTAGAAAATCTGAATAAGATAAATTCCCAATAAATGCAAAAACCCCTCTAATAATAGAGGGGATGAAAGTTTAAATTAATATTTTGCTTTTTCCATCTTTCGTTTCGCCAAATATGGACGGCCCCATACGATGTATGCTGCATAATGAGCAAAAACAACATTTGCGATGAATACGGTGATGAAGAAACTGTGTACGAATAAGCTTAAGCTATCATTAGCCATGAATAACACAACGTAAGTCCATAAAAGGGCGATGAACGGCGTTTGCCATAAGGCTAACTTACGACTATCATTCCATAAAAATAATGGCGTGGCAGTCGCTACAAATAAGTAAACCATAAAAACATCCATTACTAATCAACCCCTTGAAGTATTGTTTACGCTTACAATTTTGACAAATTAGCGTCTAAAATGTGAACGATTTGTTACAATTAGTATACCACAATATCAGGAAAATGCTACATGAATTTGTACATTTTTTTGAAAATTCAAGTATTTACTCAAAAAAATAACCCACGGCCTTCAAAGGCCAATGGGTTAATTAAGCTTTATTCGTTTATAAAGGATAACGCCAAAATCTCTCATTTTTTACCCAAGCCAGCATGGCAGGATCTTTATCAACGCTATCTACTAGCCATTGTGTTTGAGATCGATGTGCTTTGATACAGTTCATTTTTTCTTCAAAAACATCCGAGATATCTGTCACTACATGTGGAGCTCCTAAATCTTCCTCAGAATTTTTTGCGAAAGCCACACATAATAGTTCCGGGCGATCCATCTCAGGCATGCTTCCTACTGCACGCACGACTGCTCTTGCTGTAGCTTCATGGTCAGGGTGTACGCTATATCCTGGATAAAAAGTGATGAGACGTGTTGGCTTTACCTCATCGATAACAGCTAAGAATTGATCTGCTAAAAATTTCTCATCTTCAAATTCTACCGTTTTATCGCGTAATCCAAACTGTCGCAGATCTTGAATGCCTACTGCATCACAGGCATCTTTTAGCTCTTTTTGCCGAATAAGTGGAAGCGATTCACGAGTAGCAAATGGTGGATTTCCCATATTTCTGCCCATCTGACCGAGCGTTAAGCAAATATAAGTAACGGGTAATCCCTTTTTAGTGTGCTGAGCAATCGTCCCCGACACTCCGAACGCTTCATCGTCTGGATGGGGGAAGATCACGAGTAAATGATCATCCATTTATATATCCTCCTTATACATCAAATGGGGAAGAGCTCAGTTGAAGAGCTACTGCAAGTCTACCTTCAGCGTCATGACCTGCCATCAGTAATCTTCCTTCAGAATCGATTTCCCAATGTGTTAAACCTTCTGCATAAATCCATCCTAGCTCAATTTTTAAGCCAACACGGTAGGGGCCGTTTCCCATGATTTTTCCTGATAAGGGTGTTACTTTACCATTTCGAATATATGCGTTAACGGTTAGAACACTCTCGTTATTATGATTGGCATATGCGCCATTGGTTGTTTCTAAATGTAGATAAAGTTCTTTTCCAATAAGCTGATCCAGTGTTTTCTGGACTTCGTTGGTTTGTATGAGCTGCATATCTTCACACTCCAGTGCTGAATAGATGTACTTATTATAATTCAAATTCTTAAATAACGTGTATGATATGCCTATCATTTTAAAAAGCTGAACGTAAAACTGTGAAAGTAGTTGGTCGGTCCACGAATGATGTCGTTTTTCAGATTTGTAGTCACAAAGATTTTTTATAGAACAAAAAAGACCGATCAAAGATGATCAGTCTTCACTAAAAATTATTTGTTTAATTTATCACGGTAAGCACCATGCCAAGTTGGTCCTACATATTGGTTGATTTCAAATCCTGCTGCGATAGCTTCTGTAATGAAATCTTTTGCCGTTAAGATAGCTTCGCGTACTGGCTTTCCTTTAGCAAGTTCAGCTGTAATCGCTGCTGAGAACGTGCAGCCTGCGCCATGCGTCCATGTTGTTTCAATTCTTTCAGATTCTAAAACTTCAAACTCTTGTCCATCATAAAGTACGTCAACGGCATTTTCGTGTTCAAGTTTTGCGCCGCCTTTAACGATTACATATTTAGCTCCATTCGCTTGAATCTTATGAGCAGCTTCCATCATCTGTTCAACTGTCGTGATCGGTTCCATACCAGCTAGTTGTGCAGCTTCGAATAGATTTGGCGTCACAACAGTCGCTTTAGGTACCAAAACATTTTGAAGGGTACTAGCAAGTTCAGGGTGTAGAGGTTCTGCGCCTTTACAAACCATAACTGGGTCTACTACAACGTTTTGAAGATCGTGTTTTTCAATGAGATCTGCGGTTATCTGGATAGCTTCCACGGATGCAAGCATACCAGTCTTTAATGCATCAACACCAATTCCAGAAACAACCGTTTCTAATTGTGCTTTGAATAGATCGTTAGGAAGCAAGAATACTTCATGAAACCAATCACGATGTGGGTCTTGGGCAACCACAACATTCAGAGCAGTCATACCGTACACGCCTAGCTCTTGAAAAGTTTTTAAATCAGCTTGAATACCAGCTCCACCGCTTGTATCTGATCCTGCAATCGTAAGTGCTTTTTTAGGTGACATCATAAAATCTCCTTTATTCTCGTTTCTCTATATGTAACAGATTATAGCAAAAAATAAGGAGAAAAGAAAAAGTAGCTGATTACGGTAAATTTCACCATATGATCGAAGTGATTGACATATTTGTATATACAGGTTAAATTATTTTTGTAAGATGTATATACAAGTTTGGGGTTTTATGAAAACGCTTAGACACATTATTAGGGTGAACAAGTTTTCATTGAATGATAGTTAAGGGTATAGAGATATATGGCTTTTTTATCAGGTGAAATGGAAACGGTTTCTAGGAGGGAACAGAATGAGCAAAATACGCGAATCAGCTGAACAGATCGTCGAAGCTCTCGGCGGTAAAGAAAATATATCAGCAGCCACTCACTGTGTAACGCGCCTTCGTCTTGCTCTTAAAGACGAGGGGAAAGTAGACGAGAAGGCTTTAGAGAATATTGATCTTGTAAAAGGTTCCTTTTCTACAAACGGCCAATTTCAAGTCGTGATTGGGCAAGGAACGGTTGATAAGGTTTATAACGAGTTCATTGATATTACAGGTACAGGGCGAGCGTCGAAAGAAGATATAAAGGATGAGGCGAGTAAGAAGCTCAATCCACTGCAACGAGCGATTAAAGCGTTAGCAGATATTTTTATCCCGATACTTCCTGCGATCGTAACGGCAGGTCTACTGATGGGGATCAACAACATCCTGACTGGCCCGGATATTTTTTATGATAAGAAATCTTTTATTGATGTTCATCAGAACTGGGCTGATCTAGCAGGGATGATCAACTTGATCGCGAATACGGCTTTCGTGTTCTTACCTGGTCTGATCGGTTGGTCAGCGGTTAAAAAGTTTGGTGGAAGTCCATTACTTGGTATCGTTCTCGGACTGATGCTTGTCCATCCAGATCTGTTGAACGCATGGGATTACGGAAAGACAAAGGACATTCCAACATGGAACTTATTTGGTCTACCCATTGAAAAGGTAGGTTATCAAGGTCAAGTGTTGCCGGTTCTAATCGCATCTTATTTTTTAGCAAAAATAGAACTTTTCTTGAAAAAACGTATTCCTGATGCTTTGCAGCTATTATTGGTAGCTCCAATTACATTATTAGTAACAGGATTTTTAGCGTTTATCGTTATCGGACCGATCACGTTTACGATCGGTAATAGCATTACAGACTTTTTCGTATCCATCTTTGATAACTTTGCATGGTTAGGTGGGTTGATCTATGGTGGTTTCTACTCTCTACTTGTTGTTACAGGAATGCATCATACGTTCTTAGCAGTCGACCTGCAGCTTATCTCTAACACAGGTGGTACTTTTCTTTGGCCGATGCTTGCACTATCAAACATTGCACAAGGTTCTGCAGCACTTGCGATGTTTATGGCAACACGTGATGAAAAGCTTAAAGGACTCGCTGGAACGTCAGCATTATCAGCCTATCTTGGAATCACGGAACCAGCGATGTTCGGAGTGAACTTACGCTTCCGTTATCCATTTATTTTCGCAATGATTGGTTCAGCGATTGCTGGGATCGTGATTACAGTTGCTGGCGTTCGTGCGTCATCTATTGGAGTAGGTGGTATTCCTGGATTCCTTTCCATCTTGCCTGGAAGCTGGGGATCATTCTTTATCGGAATGGGAATCGCACTTGTCGTACCGTTTGTATTAACTTACCTTTATGCAAAAGTAAAAAAATCGAAGTAGACTATTAAACAAAAACGACCGGAAGGGCACTATTTTATTTCCGGTTGTTTTCATTACTAAAACAAATATGGCGGTGAAAGTATGAAGAAGGAACCATGGTGGAAGCGATCTGTTGTGTATCAAATCTATCCAAAGAGCTTTAACGATACGACAGGAAACGGAACAGGAGATATTGACGGAATCATAGAGAAGTTAGATTATCTTAAAGATTTAGGAGTAGACGTTCTATGGCTAACTCCGATCTATGACTCTCCTCAACGAGACAACGGTTATGACATCCGGGACTATTACAAAATCTTTGAAGATTATGGAACGATGGAGGACTTTGATCGTCTGCTTCAGGAGGCACACCAAAGAGATCTGAGAATCATCATGGATATCGTAGTGAACCATACAAGTACAGAGCATGAATGGTTTAAACAATCACGTCTGTCAAAAGATAATCCTTATCGTGATTTTTATATCTGGAAAGATTCTGGTGAAGATGGAGAGCCTTCAAATTGGGTTTCAAAATTTGGTGGATCCGCTTGGAGGCTTGATGAAGAGACCGGTCAATACTATCTCCACTTATTTGATGTCACACAAGCGGATCTAAACTGGGAGAACACAGAAGTTCGTCAGCGCGTTTATGAGATGATGAACTATTGGTTTGAAAAAGGGGTAGATGGCTTCCGTCTAGATGTGATCAACCTGATTTCAAAAAATCAAGATTTTCCTGATGATGATGGCTCTATAGCACCAGGTGATGGCCGGAAATTCTACACAGATGGTCCGCGTGTGCACGAATTTATGCAAGAGATGAACAAGGAAGTGTTCTCAAAATATGATGTTCTCACAGTAGGTGAGATGTCATCCACAACAATCGATAATTGCATCAAGTATACGAATCCAGAGCGAAACGAATTAAGCATGACTTTCAATTTTCATCACTTAAAAGTCGATTATCCGAACGGTGAAAAATGGAGCATCGCTGATTTTGATTTTCAAAAATTAAAAGACATACTTTCGACTTGGCAAGTGGAGATGCATAGGGGTGGTGGATGGAACGCGTTATTCTGGTGCAACCATGATCAGCCGCGAATCGTATCACGCTACGGTAATGACGGTGAATATCGTGTGCAATCTGCAAAAATGCTGGCGACTACGATTCATATGATGCAAGGCACACCTTATATCTATCAAGGCGAAGAGTTTGGGATGACAAACCCTAAATTCACAAAGATTGATCAGTACCGTGATGTAGAGTCGTTAAACATGTTCAATCTATTAATAGAAGAAGGTTATACAGAAGAGGAAGTCCTAGAGATTCTTAAGCATAAATCACGTGATAATTCTCGTACACCTGTTCAATGGAATAATAGTGAAAATGCAGGTTTTACTACAGGGGAACCTTGGATTCCGGTTGCGTCAAACTTTAAAGAAATCAATGCCGAGGCAGCCATAAATGATGAGAACTCTATTTTCTATCATTATCAAAAGCTCAATAAACTAAGAAAAGAAATAGATGTAATCACATATGGCGATTATCAATTGATTCTTGAAGATCATCCTGAAATTTTCGCTTATGTCCGTAACGCTGACAATGGGGAAAAACTTCTTGTCGTGAATAATTTTTATGGCAAGAGCACAGATTTTGAACTGCCAAAATCCATTGATCTTACAGATCTATCAGGAGAAGTATTAATCAGTAATTATGAAGGTACACCAGAAGACCCTTCTTCCTTTTCATTACGACCGTATGAATCTGTCGTTTTTCACTTAAAAAAATAATGCTACACTATGTATGGTGAATATTGATGAGAAAAAATAAATTTCAAGAAATCTATCAGGAAATATCTGCACAAATTCAAAAGGGTGTCATAAAGGCTAATACGCAGCTTCCTTCCGAACATGATTTAGCAGAACAATACAAAACATCAAGGGAGACTGTCAGAAAGGCACTAAACCTTCTATCGCAAAACGGTTTTATACAAAAAATCCGTGGTAGAGGATCAATCGTTCTAGAGACAAACAAATTTAGCTTTCCTGTTTCGGGTCTAGTAAGTTTTCAAGAGTTGTCAGAGTCTATTGGAAAGAACAGTGTAACGACTGTTCATGAATTTGGTTTGATCGAGCCGGATGAGTTTCTTCAACAGCAGCTCCAGACAGAACCTGAAGAGCTTACTTGGAAAGTGATTCGTTCCCGGGAGCTTGACGGAGAGACGATCATTTTGGACAAAGATTACTTCTTAAAAAAGTACGTACCAAAGCTCACGAAAGAAATTGCGGAACAATCTATCTACGCTTATTTAGAGAATGAGTTAGGTCTGAAAATCAGTTTTGCAAAAAAAGAAATAGTCGTTGAAGATTGTACGGAAGAAGATAAAGAGTTGTTAGATCTAGATCGTTTTGAGCATATTGTTGTCGTGAAAAACTATGTGTATCTAGAAGATGCGAGCCTCTTTCAATACACAGAATCTCGTCACCGACTAGATCGTTTCCGATTTGTAGATTTTGCAAGACGGGGAAGATGAATATATGAAGCAGTAAAAAACACACGAAAACGCAGAGGAAATGAATAAACTCTGCGTTTTCATTTTCTATAATCCATTAGGACCATCACCGCTATTCCAACTGCTACCCACTTCACCTTGCCTTACGCTAGGGTCGATATTACGGGTATGGTTATCATTTCTTTTCTTTTTTCTGTAATCTATGACATATGCTAAAACTAAAATTCCGATGATAAATAGTAGCAGCCACCACAAAACAAACTCCCCCTTTTAAAGTTGTTCTTAAAATCTAATTTATATCTCCAACATAAGTAAGTTTACTGTCTTTCGAATGGACCATCTCTTTAATCAACGGAATGATCTCTCTAGGATAGTAATTATAATCTGATAGCCGATCGATAGGGAGCCACTCGATTTCTAGTTGAGTAGAATCTGGAGAAAGTGGCTGAAAGTGTTTTGGAACCTTCTCTAAGAAAGCTTCGAATATATGCTCTACAATATGTATTCGGTCCTCATTTTTTTGATTCTCAACGTGATTCTTGCTGATGAACTCCCGAACCCATACCAATGGACCAACTTCTACTTCTGCACCAAGTTCTTCTAAACATTCTCGAATCACAGCGTTTGATAAAGTCTCGTTAAAATCCTGTCCTCCACCTGGTATAACATATTTCACTTCATCTTCATTTCCTTTTTTAATCGTTAAAACATGATGGTCATGAATGATTAATGCTTTTACTGAACTTCTAATTCTGCTCATATAATCAGCCTCCATAACGTTCTTTTCTTTAATTTACCATGCCTGTAATGTTGACAGCTTCTGTAAAGTTCGTTAGTATTATAACAGTTACTAACACGCTTCAACGCGTAAAAGCGTTTAAGTAAATAAGTGTAAGAAGATGAACGGAGAGATTTACATGAAAAAACAAATGAAATTACCGGTGGCTCTTGGATTGTTTACAATGATTTTTGCAGTGATGTTCACGAGTCTCGTGTATATAAAAGTTGAACCGCATATTCCATTGTTAGCCTGCCTGATTTTATTGGGAGCAGTAGGAGTGGCTTTTGGAGCACAATGGAAGACGATTGAAAAAGGAATAGTTAATGGTATCATAGCTGGCTTGCAGCCGATCATGATTCTTTTAACAGTTGGACTTGTTATAGCAAGCTGGATGTTAAGTGGAACAGTTCCTACATTATTATTTTACGGAATGGATATCATTCAGCCTGAATGGTTTGCAGTAAGTGCTCTAATCATTACAGTTATTGTTTCGTCTTTTACAGGAAGTTCTTTTACAACAGTTGGTACAGTAGGTGTAGCATTGATGGGTATCAGTCACGTGCTTGGAGTGAACCCAGCATTAGCTGCAGGAGCGATTGTCTCTGGAGCGTGTTTTGGAGACAAAATGTCGCCATTGTCTGACTCAACGAACTTTGCACCAGGTGTAGTTGGCGTGAATATGTTTGAACATATTCGACATATGATGTGGACTACTGTCCCGGCATTCATCCTGACTGCTATTGCCTTTTTCGTACTTGGCGGTAGCGGAGGCAATGCGAATCTTCAAGAGATTAAAGAGATTCAGTCAGTGCTTTCAAATGAGTTCCCAATTCATCTAGTAACTCTAATTTCACCAGTAGTTGTACTAGTTTTGGCGTTTCGTAAACTGCCAATCATACCTATCCTTTTAGCTGGTGTAACAGTGTCAATCATCGTAGGGTTTTTCTTAGTACCAGACCTGACACTGCAAAAAGTTATTAATACTATGCAAAATGGGCTGCAAATTCAGACAGGGAATGAAACAGTCGATACCATCGTTAATAAAGGTGGATTAATGTCCATGATGTGGTCGATCTCACTTGTACTGATCGCATTAGGACTAGGTGGAGTCATCCAAGCGTTAGGAATGTTTGATCTATTGTTTGGAGCTATAAAGAACACCACACAAAAAGCGAGTAAGTTAATTGCAACCACCCTGGCATCTTCAGTAGGGATCAATTTACTAGCAGGCGAAATGTACCTTTCCATCCTGTTGCCAGGTCAGGCGTTGAAGGACGCTTATATTAAGTCTGGGGTTCCACTAAAAAACTTGTCTAGAACGGTAGAAGATGGAGGTACACTTGTAAACCCACTAGTTCCTTGGAGTGTGAGTGGTGCATTCTTTGCATCAACATTAGGTGTATCAGTTATTGAATACATTCCATATGCATTATTCTTATGGCTGTCTCCAATGTTCACATTACTTCTTGCTTATACAGGTTGGAGTATTGGTCAAAAAAAAACGAATTCATTAAATAATGATCACACAGCGGCATAATGATATAGAAAACATTTGAGAAGCATCTCGTTAGATGCTTCTCTTTCTTTTGACAAATATAAGATAAAATATTATCATTATCGATAACAATAATAAAAAAGGATGATTCTGTATCATGCAAAGCAAAGCAGATTTTATTTTGCATCCTGTTCGAATGAAGATTATACAACACCTCTCAAAAGGGCCGGCTACTGTAATGGAACTAAAAGAATGGGTATCTGAAGTTCCGCAAGCCACACTATATAGGCATTTAAATCTTCTTAGTAAGAATGAGATCATTTATGTGGTTCAAGAAAAAAAAATACGTGGTGCGGTAGAGCGGACTTATGCTATGAATCAAAACTCAACATATATAACCGCAGAAGAGGCAGCCAATTTGTCTAAAGAAGAGCACATGAAAATGTTTATGACGTTTATATCCAGTGTAACTGGCGAAGTGGAAGCTTACTTTAACGGTAATACCGATTTTAAAACAGATATTTTCGGTTATAATCAGTTGGATCTTTATTTAAATGATGAAGAATGGGAAGAACTGAGTCAGGGAATGCAAGAACTCATCGGCAAATATGTACCAAACAGACCTTCAAAATATAATAAGAAGGTTAAACTTGTTCAGATGTTAGTGCCTGAACCTAAGAAGAGCAGTTGAAAAAGAGGAAACACTGATATATTTAGCAGGATGCATTATACTGTATGTATATCAAAAATAAAAATATAAACACCGTTATCAATAATGATAACATTCATATTATATTAAATTAAAGTTAGGTGATAGAGCATGAACATGACTAAATTTTATAGAAATCTATTCGAATTGAACGGCCATCCCGTTGTGGCACGATCATTAAAGAAGTTTGCACAATCTAAAGCAAGTAAACCTTTCATCCCTTCATTCGTGAAACTATATAAAATAAACATTAACGAAGCGACACGGGAGCTTAAAGAATATCATTCTCTGCACGATGTTTTTATTCGTGATCTAAGACCAGATGCTCGTCCTGTTCCATCAGAAGCTCATGCATTTGTTAGTCCTTGTGACGCTGTGTTATCCGTAGTCGATAATCTTACAGAAGAGAGCCGTTTTACAGTAAAAGGACAAGAATATACGGTTGCTGAATTGTTAGGTTCTGAATCAGAAGCGAAGAAATACAGCGGGGGACAAGTATTTGTTTTTTATTTAAGTCCAACGGATTACCATCAAGTTCATGTTCCGGTGGATGCTGAAGTTGAATCTGTCTACACGCTAGGAAAAGAAGCTGCTCCAGTCAACGAACTTGGATTACGTCATGGACTTCGACCTCTAACACGTAATTACAGATTAGTTACTCAAATGAATGCAAGCGGACAACCTCTTGCACATGTTATGGTAGGTGCTTTGAATGTAAATACGATTGAACGCACAAATCATGAGTCGGTTGTAAAAAGAGGAGATTCTTTTGGGTATTTTTCGTTCGGTTCTACTGTTGTTTTGTGTATTCCAAAAGGGGCTTTGAAGTTCACAGGAAAAAAAGGCAAGGTTAAGATGGGTGAGCTTCTTGGTGAATGGATACCGAGAGAAGTTTAATTATCGAACTAAAAAGCTGTTTCAATTTACTTAGTAGCTCTGATAGTAGTTGATCTCCGCTCCAGGTTGCTCGCTTTCCATGGGGCGACCGGTGAGCCCCCTTGCCTAGTTGCAGTGACTAGCCCCTCGAGGTCAAAAGTTAAACGGTCAAGAAGGCAAAGTGCGCCTTCATAGCCCATTCAACTTTTGCTTGTCGGGGCTGAACGAGTCACTTCCACTTTTTCTGACTGCCGCTTTGCGCCCTTAAGGGTCTCACCTGTCTAGTTGCAGTGGCTAGCCCCTCGAGGTCAAAAGTTAAATGGTCATGAAGGCAAAAAGCGCCTTCACAGCCCATTCACCTTTTGCTTGTCGGCGCTGAAAGAGCCACTTCCACTTTTCGGTCTGACCGCTCGTCCCATAGGAGTCTCGCACCTTGCGCTACAATCAACTTGCATATGAAGAGAAAAACATAAAAACAACCTTTTGCTAAACTTCTAATTGATAACGGAACGGTTTTAGGATGAGTATATTGATTTAGTTAATAAAACATCACATAAGAAAAAGGATAAAACTTCTCGTCATCGCGAGTTAGTTTTATCCTTTTCTGTTTCAATTCTCCCTCACATTAAGCTGCGAGTTCTTTTTTATTTTCTTGAACTTCTTTTTTCAGCATACCAGCAATAAAAGCGGTAACGAATGAACCAATCAAAATGGCTAATACGTATAGCAACGGATTTCCGTTCACGATTGGAATTACGAACGCGCCTCCATGTGGTGCTGGAAGTCCGATACCGAATACCATTGATAAAGCACCAGCTACAGCGGAACCGATCACAGCGGCTGGAATTACACGACCAGGATCGGCAGCTGCAAATGGAATAGCACCTTCAGTAATAAAGGAAGCTCCCATAATGTAATTTGTCTTACCTGCTTCTCGCTCCGCTTTTGTATATTTCTTTTTAAATAATGTTGTTGATAGTGCAAGACCTAGCGGTGGCACCATTCCCCCCGCCATAATGGCTGCATGAGGGGCAAAGTTACCTGCATCGATCATCGCGATACCGAATGTGAAAGCTGCTTTATTGATAGGTCCACCCATATCGACAGCCATCATTCCGCCTAGAATTAAACCTAAGAATACAAGATTTCCAGTTCCCATGCCTTTTAACCACAACGTTAATGCGTCGTTCAATGCTTTCACGGGTTCAATCACAATGAACATCATGATCAGACCGGTTAGAAGGATGCCGAATAAAGGATAAAGAAGAACAGGTTTGATCCCTTCTAATGATTGAGGTAAACTGCTAAACAACTTTTTTAATCCAAGAACTAGATATCCTGCTAAGAAACCAGCGATCAGTCCGCCAAGGAAACCAGCTCCTCCTGTTGCGGCCATAAATCCTCCGACCATACCAGGCGCAAATCCTGGACGATCTGCGATACTCATCGCAATAAAACCTGCTAAAACAGGGATCATGAGAGCGAACGCGTTACCGCCACCTATTGTGCTAAGTGCTTCAGCGATCGGATGATAAGAAGGATCTTTCGGATCAGCTGCGTTAATGCCGAAAATAAACGAGATCGCAATCAGAATTCCTCCACCAACAACGAAGGGAAGCATATTGGACACACCGCTCATCAAGTGTTTATAAAACCCAGATCTTCCTGGCGAAGCATTTTTCTTCTCATCAACATTCGATGCTTCTCCGTTACTTTTATAAACAGGAGCATCTTGATCTAACGCTTGCTGAATGAGCTGTTGAGGCTTTCGAATTCCTTGAGCTACTGGAACTTGAATCACATGTTTACCGTTAAAGCGTTCCATCTCAACTTGTTTATCTGCAGCGACTATAATCGCATGAGCTTCTTCAATATCATCTTTCGAAAGTGCGTTTTTAATTCCGCTCGAACCATTTGTTTCTACTTTTAAGTTGACGTCCATTTCTTTCGCTTTTGCTTTTAGCGCATCAGCTGCCATATACGTATGAGCAATGCCTGTAGGGCAAGCTGTAACAGCTAGTATCTTCTGTTTAGAAGAAGAGGTAGGATTTTCTTCTTTTTCCATCTCTTTTTCTTTTGCGTCGATCGCGTCTAGAATTTCTTTTTCTGTTGCTGCAGATTCCAGACTTTTTCTAAAGTTGGGGTCAATTAAAAAGCTAGAAAGTCTGGAAAGTGTCGCTAAATGATCGTTGTTAGCGCCTTCATATGCGGCGATCATAAAGAAAAGATGTGCGTTCTGGCCATCCAAGGATTCATAGTCGATGCCATCTGTTGAACGACCGAAAGCGATGGCAGGCTCGCTAACGGCATTCGTTTTTGCATGAGGTATGGCTATTCCTTCTCCGATTCCCGTCGTACTTTGAGTTTCTCTTGCTAATATAGCTTCTTTATATGCCTTTTTATCATTCAGTTTTCCAGCTGAATAGAGTTTTTCAATCAGTTCATCTATGACGTCTTCTTTAGATTGAGACTGTAAGTTTAGTAAGATTGTATCTTTAGTTAATAAATCTGTAATTTTCATTTTTATTCCTCCTCATTACCGTAATTCTTCTATAACGATCTGTTTTCGTAAAGATTCTACTTGTTCTAATGTGCAGAGATCTTCTGAAAAAGCAGTAGCACTTCCTGCGGCAACTCCATATTGGAACGCGGTAGAGAAGTCGTGTTCTTGGGTAACCTGAGAAAGAAATCCAGCTACAACAGAATCACCAGCACCTACTGAATTTTTTACGGTTCCAACGGGTACGTTTGATATTAGAACGGTATCTTGGTTGAGAAAGGTCGCTCCATCTCCAGCCATAGAAACGATGACATTCTGTACCCCCGCTTCCAACAGCTTCTTCCCATAAAAAACAGCATCTTCTTTATTGTGGACGTTTGTATGAAAAAGTTCTCCAAGTTCATGGTGGTTGGGTTTGATCAAAAATGGCCGGTACGACAAGCTCTTACGAAGTGCTTCTCCAGCTGCATCAATGACAACATGAACACCTTTGACCATACATTTATTAGCAATCTCTGCATAAAAATTATCTGATATTGATGGTGGAATGCTTCCTGCAAGAAGAAGGAAATCACCTTTACTCATGTTATTGATTTTTTGAAGTAAATTCTGTTGGTTTTCTATAGAGATTACAGGTCCTTGACCATTAATCTCTGTTTCTTTATGAGACTTGAGCTTTACATTAATTCTTGTAACTTCTGAAACATCTATAAAATCATGCTGAATGTGATCTTGTGTTAAAAAGTCTTTGATAAAAGCACCTGTAAAACCACCCGTGAAACCAAGCGCAGTACTTTCTATACCAAGGTGTTTCAAAACTCGCGAAACGTTGATTCCTTTTCCTCCGGGATAAATAAATGTATCTGATGTGCGGTTTATCTGCCCTTCTTTAAAATCCTCCACTCGAGCTACATAATCAATGGACGGATTCAGTGTGCAAGTATAAATCATGATGTCACAACCCTTACTTCTGTCTTGTCTTGAAAATCATAGATGACGTCATCATCAATATCGTCCGTTATAATGATCGCCTCATTTAGTTCTGCTACTTTTGAGAAAGAAGTCTCATGAAACTTCGTATGATCAGCTAGTATGAATGCTTTTTGTGAAAGAGAGATCGCTAAATTTTTTACTGCTGCTTCTTCGGGATCTGGTGTAGTAAAACCAGCTTCGATGTGAATGCCGTTCATACCAAGGAAAACCTTGTCGAACCGATAGGAACTTAAACTTTTTATCGCACTGCTTCCCACAAGTGCTTTCGTTTTAGATTTAACGAGCCCGCCTATTAAGTACGTTTTAATCTCATGTTCACTTAACGCTTCAAGATGGGAGATGGCATTCGTTACAACTGTGATTTCTTTGTTCTTTAGATGAGGAATCATCCTTAGTGTTGTCGTTCCTGCATCGAGATAGATGCAATCCCCAGTCTGGACTAAATCACAAGCATATTGTGCAATTTTTTCTTTTTCTAAAGCGTTTCTCTCGGATTTTTCAAAAACGCTCAATTCTTCGCTTTTTTGGTGAGTAAGTGATGCTCCACCGTGTACGCGTTTTAACTTCTTTTCTCTCTGCAACTGACTTAGATCTCTGCGTATTGTTGATTCAGAGGACGCTGTTGCTTCTACGAGTTCTTGTATAGTTACTACTGACTTTTCGCCTAATACTTCAATAATCTTTCGATGTCTTTCAGGTGTAAGCATCCTGACACCTCCAAATGTTCTCTTTCTTTGACATCATTGTAACGTAAGCCCTTACATTTTTCAATCACAAACAATCAAAAATAATCAAAAACAATCATAACCAAAGTATTCCATTTCTTTTTGTTATAATGAGGGTACATAAGAAGTGAAGGTTGTGAGAAGCGTGAGTAGTATTGAATTACATACAGATTATCCAAAAACGAGGGTGACTTTAGCCGAGGATCTTAGATCATTAGGACTGAAAAAAGGAATGACCGTTATCGTTCACTCTAGCTTGAAGTCAATGGGATGGGTGGTAGGAGGACCTGTGGCAGTTGTACAAGCGTTGATGGACGTTATAACAGAAGAAGGAACATTGGTTATGCCTACACATACGGCTCATTATTCTGATCCGGCAGGGTGGCTGAATCCACCGGTTCCAAAGGATTGGTGGCCGACAATCATAGAAGAGATGCCAGCGTTTGATCCTGCTGTAACACCGACATATTTTATGGGAGCGATTGTAGAAGCATTTCGCACGTTTCATGGTGTTCTAAGAAGCAATCATCCAACAGACTCTTTTGCTGCATGGGGTAAAAATAAAGAAACGATCATAAACGATCATTCAGTGGATTTCGGCTTAGGCGAACAGTCACCTCTTGGAAGAGTTTATGAACTTCAGGGCCATGTTCTTCTGCTAGGTGTAGGCTATGATTCGAATACCTCCATGCATTTAGCCGAACATCGCGTACCGTCACCAAAAACAGAACAAAATGCAGGCCCATTTTTTAGCGATGGAAAAAGAGTATGGAAGTCGTTCACTCAAATTTCTTACCGAGAAGAATTGTTCGAAGAGATTGGGGAGGTTTACGAGCGAAATAGTTATCTTGTCAAAAAAGGAAAAGTAGGGATGGCTGATTGTCGATTGATTCCACAGAAAGAACTGGTGGATTTTACGGAGAAATGGCTATGTCAGTATGATCAAAGTAATAAACCGATTGAGCATGCTTAATGTTGTGAAAAGAAGGGTATGTTTAGTAGCAAATCCAATGAAATGAGGGAATTGCGATGAGGCGTTCCGTTCCAGCCACAATTATTTCATTCATAGTCGGTATCATTCAGCTAATCTTAATTTTACGTTTTATTTTTCAACTGTTTAATGCAAATGAAGGAGCAGCTTTCGCACAGCTCATATACGGTCTGAGCCAACCGCTTCTTTTACCATTTGCAGCGATTTTTCCAAACATCGAACTAGCCAATGGATTCGTGATCGAATTGTCTACGATTGTTGCAATCATTGTGTATGGTGTAGTCGGCATGCTGCTGAAAAGGCTATTCTCAGTAAGAAAGGCAGATCACGTTCATCGTGAAACAGTTATTAGAGAAGAACCCGTTATCCGAGACGAGGCAACGACTAGAGAAAAGAGAATTATCCGAGAAGAAAGAAGATAAGACTACAAAACGTACACCAGCAAGTTAGGTGTACGTTTTTTTATGTTACATTAATTAGAAGAAAAAAGAAGGTGGGAAGTAGAGAATCTTCTTTTTTGTTCGAGGATTGTTGCCCTTGAATTTTTTTCTTCACTTCATTGCAAGATGATTGGAGTGGAAGGTGCGAGACTCCTGCGGGACAGGCCGGCAGGTGAGACACTTAGTGGCGCAAAGCGGCAGTCCGAAAAGTGGAAGTGACTCGTTCAGCCCCGACAAGCAAAAGTTGAATGGGCTATGAAGGCGCACTTTGCCTTCTTGACTGTTTAACTTTTGACCTCGAGGGGCTAGTCACTGCAACTAGACAGGAGGCTCACCGCCTGCCCCGCGGAAAGCGAGCAACCTGGAGCGGAAATCAACTACTTCCAATCTCACATCGAAATGGTAAAAGCTATTAAAATTCTTATATATTATGCAATCGTAATAACTTCATATGTAGCAGATAATTCTACAAAATGTGCCATTCCTGAAATTTCTCCAGCCGCAAGCTCATTTTCTACGTTATAGTAATCAACACAAGTCTTGCAGGCGAACACTTTAACACCCTTATCTTCTATTTCTTTTAGATGCAGCGAACATAAAGACTGCTCTGTGAGGCAATAAACACCACGATTCATGAAAAAGATCGCAGCTGGAAGATCGGATTGCTGCTTCAAAACCGTAAAATACGTTTCCATTACGTTTTCTCCAAGAGCAGGATCGTTACCAGTACCAAATGAATCAGTTGTTACAAGAATGATTTTGTTCTGCACGTCAAATCACGCCTCTCTCATATTCTTTTGGCGTTAGCCAATATCTTTGTGTGAATTATACCACGCTTTGTTTAAACAAAGTCAGAGTTTGTTATGCTAGAAAGAGGAGGCTGATGGTTATGAATGAATCACTTTTTAACGTTATCGAAAAAGAAGAAGGACGTCGAGCAACTTTTGAAGTCCTTGAATATAAGCAGTTGCCTGTAACAAGTGCAGGTTCAAGTTCTTCTTACTACGCCAAAGAAACGGGAATATCGTTAAAACAAGTTCGGATCACATTGCGCCAAGGAGCGGTTCAAGCTGAAGCGGGAGCTTTGCAGTTTATGAAAGGTGATCTTGGTTTGAAGAGCAATGCTGGTGGAGTTGGAGGGTTCATGAAGAAGATGGCTTCCAATATCTTAACGGAAGAATCTCTTTTCAAACCATTATATGAAGGTACAGGAGAAATTTATTTAGAGCCCTCGTATGGTCATTACTTATTATTAAACTTAAACGACGAAGAAGTTGTTGCAGATCGCGGAATGTTTTATGCGGCAGAACCGTCTGTGCAATTGGGTGTAGCTAGACAAAAACTAACGTCTTCTATAAAAGGAGAGGATGGCCTGTTTCAAACGAGATTAAGAGGCTCAGGATTTTGTGTGCTTCAGAGTCCAGTTCCGCTTCAGCAGATCATGAAGATACAGCTTCATGATGAAAAACTGCAAGTGGATGGGAACTTTGCGCTCTTAAGAAAAGGGGATATCGATTTCTCTGTAAAACGAGCATCCTCTTCAATCATCGGATCTGCAACAAGTGGTGAAGGTTACTTGCACGTTTTTGAAGGTACCGGCGAGGTGTGGATCGCGCCTACACTAGGAAGATAAAAGAAATGCTGACATAAAAGGATGAACATAGCGCCTTTTCTGTCAGCATTTTTTATAGGCATTAATATACATAAGAAAACGAAATGTTGCACCTACTCTTCAAACTGCCCGTTGTTGTTAACTACATTGGCAGTATTGTTAGCATTACTGTCTTTCTCAACACTATTATCACTTGAATTAGTCACGACTTGTATAGGTACAGTCGGATTCATAACTTCTCCGCCATTTTTGTTAACGGAAATGGTTAAGATGCCATTCGTATATTGTGCTTTAACATCTTCGTTTCGAAACATGAAAGGCAGCTGGACGAATCGCTCTGTTCGTTTCATTGCCTTTCTTTGTTGAAAGTGCCCCGTCCGTTTATTTTTTGTTGACCGTACTTCTTCGCGTTGTGCTTTAATCTGAAGTCCTTGATTGAGGATTTCAATCTGAAGGTCTTCAGGATTATAGTCTTTTAGATTTGCACGAATCTTGTAGTCGTCTGTTGTTTCTTCTGTATCCACTTCAAACGACATCTGGTCTGCAAATTTCTCGAACTGATTGAGCCCTTTGTTGACGTATTGTTCAAAAGAATTTAGCCAGTCATCCATAGAACGGTTATTAAAAAAAGGCATCATTGGACCTTTGCCTAACATCTTTATACCCCCTAAGCATTGCCGGCATTATTAGAATCGAAAATATCAGGATCTAAAGTGTTTGTTGCGTTAACTACGTTTGTTGTTTGTATAAAATTCCCTGTGTTTCCTCCGCCAGAGCCGTTGTATCCTTTGCCTGTTGATTTGGGATTGATGACGAGTGTATCACCAAAATTCACAACCCCTTCTGCCGCATTAATATTAATAGGAGCTACAATTAAACAGGGCACTTTTAGCACCTCCTTCTTTCTAAAAAGTTACGATTGTGACGTCGTCCTTTACAGATAAGTTATGTAGGTAGAAGCCTAATGGTGAATGGAAGCGTTTAGGCACAAAAGAATGGGCGGATGCATAACATGTGAGAAGTACTTGAAAGTGGGGATGAACGTATATGCCAGCAATTGTGGGATCTGTATCAGTAAACTCCATATCGAGCGGCAGCGTTTTCCATGTGGGAGACGTCCAGACCATTTGCCCAGTCAGTTACGCAAAAACGTATGCAGGTGCGGGATCTTTCAATACAGGGGATAATCTTCGTCTGGAGAACGGCTATAATGTTACGTTTACACAAGACCCTGATGTAAATGACAGCAATGCAGCAGCAAATTTTTAAACGACAAGCAAATTCCTTAGGTAGTAGGCATACATCTAACTAAGGAGTTGATTGTATGAATGAAGAGAGCAACTATTACTTGAGTAAGCTTCAACAGATGGTCCTCGATCAGAATGATAAGATAAGTGACTTAGAAGATCAGATAAAAGCATTAAAGAAAAAAGTAAGCGATCTGTCGTCCCAACCTCAAAACATTGAATATAAGTTTGATCAATTAAAGATAGAAAAACTTGAAGGTACCCTGCACATTGGGCTTGGGTCTTCAAATGATAGCAAAGACTTGATCGAACAGTTCAATATTGGTCAGAATACCCTTCAGATGCCAGGGAAGATGGAAAGAAGTACGATCGAAAATCCAAACTACCGAGAGATGATTCAAGTGATGGATGGTTTCTTTGAAAAAGAAGCTCCTGTTTATTTAAAGTCACTTGAAAGCAAAATGAACATTCCGTTAGACGAACCCTATCGAATCTTCATCTTAGAAGATGTACAGCGGCAAGTGCCAGGACGGATCAAGCACTATCTCACAAAATATGAACCAAAAGACGAGCGGGGCAGAAGAGATATTATTCAAAAAACAAAAGAGGACATCTATCGTGGTATTGAGACGTTTATCGTACATTTACGAGATTCAAAGTCTACTGGAGGGGATGAGAGTGAAATTTTGCGTAACCAATCATGAGTTGTATGTAGGAGAGATTCACATCATCGGTGTAGGGTTATCGTCAGTCGTATTAATCGGAGACACAGATTGTATCAGTCTAGGATCTGCATTCGATACACCTCCAGAATCTTTAGTCTTAGGAACATCACTTGTTCCTCTATAGAGGTGTATGATGTATCGAACATCTGTCGTTGATTGCATCATATTAAATTCTCTTGCTAACTCAGGTGTACTGCAAACAGGAGATACTGACAAGATCAATAGCTTTTCTGCAGCATTAGCTATCCAGAGAGAAAGTACAAAGTTTGGAACGTTCAATGTTCCATACAGCAAATACAAAGTTTTCTCACAGCCCGTATTAGTTCCGGTTTGCCCGGTTTATAAGGTAAAGCAAACGTATCATGCGAACCCATATATTAGAGTTGGAAAAATAGATATCCTTGGGGTGTCCAGTTCATCAATCCTTCATATTGGATCGGTTAACGATATTAAACTTCAATCTCGTGTGAAGCATGTTCGTAATTTCTTAACGAATCCTAATCCGGAAAGTGAGGAGGAGGAAACATGAACCTTTTTGTTAGTCAGACGATCGTTATTCAGCAGATAAGAGTGGATGGCATACAAAACTCATCTGTGCTCCAAATAGGAAGCGCCGGGGTTATACAGCCGATATCGCAATTATTTAACACAGGCGGTTTTACAGGTCCTGCCCC
The DNA here is from genome assembly GCF_007673525.1 of Fictibacillus phosphorivorans. Taxonomy (GTDB): domain Bacteria; phylum Bacillota; class Bacilli; order Bacillales; family Fictibacillaceae; genus Fictibacillus; species Fictibacillus phosphorivorans_C. Next base: position 69,693 of record NZ_VDZU01000002.1, on the reverse strand, counting down.
TCAGATTCCGGATCCGGATACTGCTCCTTCTGTTCCTTTAGGGCCGCCTTCATAAGAGGTGATTGAATTGGACACTTGGAAACAAATGATGGACTGGAAAAGGATGGCCGAAGAATATTTTGGTGATCAGTTCTTTACACCAAATCAAAATCAAAGATCGCATAACCATCAAAATAATGAGAGTCCTCTTTGCAACATCTATGACACACCACAGGAAATATGCTGTGTTTTGGCGCTACCAGGTTTGAATCGTACAGAGGATGTTGAAGTTATGGTTGACCCGTTTAAGCTGACTGTACAAGGAAAGTTATCACTAACGTTAGATTCCTATCACTTAAGTTCAGAGGAATTTCAACTCGGGGCATTTAATCGAGAGATTCATTTACCTGAAAAAGTCCTCCAGGAGCCTGTTCAAGCTTTTTATCGAAAAGGGTTGTTGTTTATTCGGTTATTAAAAGATACACGACCAGGAGCAAACCAACGAAAGGTAAACTTAAACTGGGTGCAAGAATAGCGAGCGTATTCTTGACGGCCGGATTTGAACTACCTTACAATATAGGAAAACAACGGAAGGAACAGGTGTATACGTCCAATGCGCAATTAATCTGATTTTAGCCATTTACTTGAATAAAAAAGTAGAACGCTAGATAGGATTTCTCTGCCCATTTTTAGGACTTCATTACAGGCCTGTTTTTTTGTTGCAAAAAAACGTGTTATTGCGTGTTTTTTTGTGATACTTATTATGGCTTGGGCAGACCTCTCTAGTAAATAGGGGAGGTTTTTTTATGCTGCTATTAGAAGCAAAGCATTTAGAAAAATCGTATGATGGAAAATTAATTATAAAACAAACAGAACCGCTACAACTTTTTGCGAATGATCGAGTTGGTCTTGTTGGTTTGAACGGTACTGGAAAATCTACGTTTCTCAAATTAATCGCAGAAACTGAGGATAGAGATGCAGGGTCCATCCAACATAACGGAACACTTGCAATCGTAAGTCAGTTTGACCAAGAAGAGCAAAGTATTACTTCAAAAAGTGAGGTCGCTTGGAACCTGCAAGGCAAAAAGTATGACACGATGAGCGGTGGTGAAAAAACACGTACTCAAATCGCCTCTGCTCTAGAAAAAGACCCAGATATCCTTATCTTAGATGAACCTACGTCTCATCTTGATGTCGAAGGAATGGATCAGCTCGCAGGTGTGCTTCAACATTTTAAAGGAGCTCTATTGCTTGTCTCTCATGACCGTGTATTTCTAGATATGATATGTACGAAGATCATCGAAATCGATCACCAAACGTTTACGACATATCCAGGAAACTACTCAGAATATCAGATTCAAAAAGATCAACAACTCAAGAGAAAACATCTTGAATATGAACAGTATATTAAAGAAAAAGCTAGGTTAGAGAAAACGGCCAAGGAAAAAGCAGTAAAAGCGAGAGACATGAAGAACAAACCAACACGCATGTCTTATAGTGAAGCAAAGCTAGGAAAAGGAAAACTTCAAAATGCAAAGCGTTCACTTGAAAAAAAATCGAAAGTTATTGAAAAAAGGATCGAGATGCTCGATAAAAAAGAAAAGCCAAATAAGCAGCAAAACGTGGAATTTGATATACAACGATTCTCTAGGATTCATGGAAAACAAGTCTTAGCTGTTAAAGACCTTTCTTTAGGATTTGACGGAAAACAACTGTTTCAAAATCTTACGTTCTCTATAAAACCGGGGATGAAGATCGTTCTCACAGGCAAGAACGGAACCGGAAAATCTACATTGCTACAAGAGATCTATAACGGAAATGAAGCGATTGAAAAATCCAATCAGCTTAAAGTAGGCTACTTTCATCAGCATCTTAATATTCTAGATCCACAAAAAAGTATTCTTGAGAACGTGATGGGAAATAGTCTGTATGAAGAAACATGGGTAAGAACGATCTTGGCAAGAATGTTGTTTAAACGTGAGGATATTTTTAAACGAGTAGAAGTCTTAAGTGGCGGCGAAAAGATGAAGACTGCTTTAGCCAAACTTTTCTTGAGTGACTACAATGTATTATTGTTAGATGAGCCTTCCAATTACTTGGATTTGTTTACAAGAGAAGCTTTAGAAGAAGTCTTGGTAGCCTATCCTGGTACGTTTATCTTAGCTACACATGACAGACGTTTAATGGAAAAGACAGCTACACACATTCTAGAGCTGCAGCCACCTAAGGCATATTGGTTCGAAGGGGACTATACAGAGTTTAAGAAACAACGAAGCGGAACCCAAAACGAGCAGAATCACGATGGTGATGAGTTGCTAAAGCTGCAGTTTGAGATGACGGAACTGATCAGTCAGCTTTCCACCTGTTCAGATATCAATAGAAAAGGTGAGCTCGATCAGCGATATAATGAGGTACTCGATAGAATAAATAAGTTAAGGTCTTAAAAGAAAAGAGCCGTTCAATGATGAGCGGCTCTACTTGTTCTTATCTACTTTTATTGGCGGTTCTTCTTGATCATCGATTCCTGAATCATAGCCGATCTGATTGAGATCCTTTTCGTCAGCTACCGTACCTCCGGCCATTCCTTCGTTCATCATTCGGTCAACGTCTAAGTATAAATCTTTTTTACCTTCATTTTCTTTATCTTTTTTTGCCATGTTAATCAGCCTTTCTGTTTGAACTAGTATTAGAATGTCCCAATTTGAAACTTATTTGCAGCCAAGCCGTAGAAAATAATAAGTGAAAATCGAATTTATGTAGATTCAAATAAAGTAATTCTAAAGAAATGAGGAGATCGAAATGAAAAAAACAATATTGGCTGTTCTTTTGTCATTTAGTGTACTTACAGGGTGTTCAGCGGTCGAAGACGTAACGAACGGAATCAATTATGTACCAGAAGCAACTGAATATATTAACGAAGTGCAACAATTTTCAAAAGAAATTCCTTCGTTAGCGGAGAAAGCTGTCTCTGATCAAAATGCACGTGTTGAGTTAGAAAAGGCCCTTGAAGAAATGAATACAACGATTGAAGAATTTAATGAATTATCTCCACCATCTGTATTTGAAGATATTCATAATCAGGTGATGGAACATAATCAAACCTTCCAAGATGGAATAGATAAGTATCAAACGGCAGTAGAGAACGGAGAACTGACTCCTGACTTTTTGGAGAAGAGTGGGTTGCTAGATGATGTCAAAGTATACACTGACTTATTAAACGATATTAAGCAATTAGGCGAGTAATACTTTTTTCTTACTTTTGCCCATTTATTCAAAATTTCATGTTACATTTCGACTAAATTCGGGAATATGACAATGAGATAATTGGTGAGGGTGGGTAAAAGAATGGACGACTATCATATTAAGATTGAAGATTATATGCAGCTATTGAAGAAAAGATACAAAAAAGGCAGGCTTCAGGCGAAACAATATCGAAAACGATTAGAACTCATTCATCTCTGGCACATGCGAGGCGTGGTTAAAGTGCCAAAGGAATAACTTGAAAATAACCAGTCTTTGACGATAAATGTATAAACACGACTAGTCTTGGCAGGTGCAACATGAATTTAATAAATAATACGTTCAAAAAAGCTAGGCATACAAAATATGATTATTTTTATCATATTGCGTTTGCCGTTCTTTTCTGTTTATACAGTTTCCTCATGCTTTTTTCCAGCAAACTGCTGGGTTTTTTGTTTTTTGTTTATGGCTTAATCTTATTAGGCCATACAGTTTGGAAGGGAATCCGAACACGTTATTCCTTACCTTACATCTTGTTCGGACTAACCATACTTTTTTTTAGCAGATTGTTTTGGTTAGAGGCATTTTCCGTATTGCCTGTTTTCTTTTATGAAATTTTTCAGATCGGATTCTTCCTTGGTATCACCATGGGGATATGTTTACTTTATGGTGTAATGATTAAAGGAGCACCTTTAGCTAACAGACTTCAAACCCACGGTGTTCATAGCATGTACTTTGTTACAGGAAGCCTCTTACTTCCGTATACATGGATCTTCAGCTATGGAGCAGTTATGCAAGGAAATGATAGCAGCCTCATATGGGCATTGCTTATTCTCATTCTGTGGGGAGCATTATATTTCGCGCAGCTCGTTACTCATCATAACAAAGTCATGCTAGCTGCATTATTTGCAGTCAATATTGGTGTAGGATGCTTGGCGATTTATCGATGGATAAACATATTGACGTAAAAAGAGAGAAGCCTTTTATGGAGGCTTCTCTCTTTTTAGTTTCTTCTTAATTTAGCTAGCAGATGCAATATTTCAAAGTACAGCCAAATCAATGTGACCATGAGTCCGAACGCACCGTACCATTCCATATACTTAGGCGCTCCGCGATCTGCTCCATATTCAATAAAATCAAAATCTAAAACTAAATTAAGTGCAGCGATCACTACGATAAACAGGGAAATTCCAATCCCGATCGGACCTGTACTGTGTAGATAAGGAACACTCATTCCGAAAAAACCTAAGATAAAACTGGTGAGATAAACGAGCATGATTCCCATAGTCGCTGAGAAAACAATTAAACGGAAATTCTGAGTCACTTTTATGATCCTAAACATATATGCGAGTAACAAGGCAAACAACGTTCCGAAAGTTAAAGCGACAGCTTGCAATGTAATGCCATTAAATTGAGCCTCAAAGTTGGCTGATATCCCCCCAACTGCCAGTCCTTCTAGTGCAGCATATACCGGTGCAAGTAGAGGGGCTGTTTTAGGTACAAATGCAACGATTAATGCTGTTACTAGCCCTCCAACTAAACCGATCACGATTAAATGACCGACTGGGTTACCTAAATTGTATTGATACCAAGTAAAAATTGCAGATGCCATCAAGATAAGCAGAAGAATAAACGTTTTGTTTACTGTTCCTGACAAAGTCATTTTCTTGCTAAAAGACGTCCCTCTGAACTTATCAAAAGTGGAGCCTTTTAAAGCAGGATTCGCACTTCTCATGAAAATTCCTCCTTCTTTTCATACATCAAATACGTACCAACATCATCAAAGTTTCATGCGTTAAAATAATATGTCACACCATCCTTCATTATAATGACATTTCCAATGAATTTTAAAGATATTAGTAAATTTTGACTATTTTAGACAAAGACCGACAAAAATTTAACGTTATGGAAGTATTATATAGTTGAAAGAAGGGAGGTGAGTATATGCGTATATCAAACCTCATTATGCAGGGGTTAATCGCGGGTGCCGTCCTTTTTATTCCTGCAGAAGTTTTTGCAGAGAAAGAAGATGTGGAGAAACGGAATCAAAATGCTGAACGAAACAACCAGCAAATCGTACAGCAAGACAAAGTTACAGATCGTGTTCCTGTACAAGCAGCAAAGCAAGTAGGAACAGCGTTGAGAGCAAAGCCGACTGAAAGTAAGGGTAAAGCGGGGTTGAATAAACCTCAATCTAAGCGATCTGAAACAAAGTTGTTGAAGAAAGTTCCGATATCGAAACAAAAAAATTCTCGAAATGCAAACTACCGAAGCAAGGTAAAAAAATCAGTTCCTCAAAGACAAACGAAAGAACATGTCCCGGTGAAGCAGACTGAACGAGTAATTCAGGTAGAGCGTTCTGAATTGAAAAAGTCTGAATCATCAAGTGCAATACATAGAAAAACAGTGGTAAACAAATCCGTTCCAAAAAAAGAATTGGTAAAGGTACTTAGAAAGAAGCCAACTCCATTAAAGGAGAAAGTTAGTCATCCACAAATGAAAAAGGATGTCTCTCCTTTATCAAATAAGAAGTCTTCAAAAGTACCTCCGCATCCTGTTTCAAAAGTAATTCCAGCTGCTACAGGACAAGGATCCTCCTCACCGACAAACCATTTGGATGGTGGGAGCGGAACAGCGTCATTTGCTAACTTTAAAGCTAGCTTAATGTTGCCGATCATTTTTGAAGATGGGGAAAAGGTTTCTGTGTATTTTGGCAGAATGGACCTCTTAAGAAGTCAATGGGTGAACGCACCGCCAGGAATACCACCGGAAAAGGCTCTTTAATTTTTCTAGAAAATTGTGATGTGAACAACTATCTGAAAATTTAAGGAGCGAATAAAAATGAAAAAAGTCAACCGTACATTTGTAAAATCTATCGTATTTGCTGGAACATTAACTCTTGCAGCTGTTGTAGGTACTGGGGCTGCTGAGGCGGCTGGGCACCAATCAGAAAAGGCTATTGCTGCTCAAAGTGCAAAAGGATCTCAAGGTCACGTACAAGCTAAGGACGAAAAGTTTGAAAAACCAGCTAAAGTTACTGTGCAGATTCAAAAGCCAGTAAAAGTTGAAAAACCAGCCAAACCTGAGAAAACAGCTACGAAGCCAGAAAAAGCTGAAAAAGATAAGAGTCATTCTCAAGCTGCTGAACATGCGAGTGAAACGGCTAAGAAACACGCTGCTCCAAATGCGGCGGTTCACGCTGTTTCGACTAAAGCAGAAGAGCCTGCAGCAAAATCTGTTACTGAAGAACCTACAGCAGAAGTTGTAGTTCCTGTTGAGGAAGAAAGAACAGAAGTTATTGAAATTGAAGTTCCAGTTACAACGAATCCTGAAGAGGGTAAAAAGGAAGATTCAGTAACAGATGATGAGGATGCTACTCGTAAAGAGGATATCGAATATGCTTCGGATGAAGATGCGGTTAAAGAAGACGATGAAGATTCTGAAGATGAAGCAGTTCAGAAGAAAAATGCAGATAATCCAGTAAAAGAAGAAGATAAAACAGATGTTATTGCTGATGATGATGCAGTTAAAGAGGACGATGATGCTGAGAATGGAAAAGACCATTCTGATGATGAAGATTCTGAAGACAGAAAAGAGAAGCTAGAAAACAAATCTCTTCAAAACAAAATCAACTCTAATGCGTTTGAGCGTTCAAATGAAAACGCAAAAATGCATGCTGCGCCAAATGCTGCAGTACATGCTGATGCTGAAGTTACAGAAGAAACACCTGTGACTGAAGAAACTTCAACTGAAGAAGAAGTAACAGAAGAAGCTCCGGCGACTGAAGAGACTACGACTGAAGAAGAAGTAACTGAGGAAGCACCAGCAGCTGAAGAAACAACGACTGAAGAAGAATTTTCTGCACTTTTGAACAAAATTCGTTCATTAGCAGCTGAGCATGCTTCTGAAAATGCAAAGCTTCATGCAGCAATCAACGCGGCAATTTTAGCAGTTGAAGATGTTTTAGAAGAAGATGCTTCAGAAGTTGTTGAAATACCTGCAATTGAAGAAGATACAACTGAAAATACGGTTGAAATCACAGTAGAAACGGCAACAAAATAGAAAAAATGCAGTCAGGGATTCGCGGTCCCTGGCTTTTTTGTATTGAAATATTTCTTTATAAGTCTTCGGAAAAATTTATGAGTCTTCAAACTTTTTTATAAGTCCTCAAAAAAATTTATAAGTCTTGAAATGCTTTTTATAAGTCCTCAGTTTTTAGACAGCACCATGCAATGACTATATATTCCAACGTTTTCTTTTATATGTTCAGGGAAGTATATTCTTAAAGACGCAAGGAGGTGGGATAGTGCTACAAAAAGGTGATGTTGCACCGAATTTTACGTTACCATCTACATTAAAAAAAGATATCTCATTATCAGATTTTAAAGGAAAGAAAAATGTCCTTGTGGCTTTTTATCCACTAGATTTCACGCCTGGCTGAATTAAGGAAATTACCTCTTGGAAAGAGGATTACAAACGCTTTGAAGATGCCAATACAGAAGTGCTTGCGATCAGTGTTGATCACATATACTCACACAATGTCTTTGCGGCAGCCCTAGGAACCTTGCCTTACCCACTTTTAGCCGATTGGCACAAAAAAGTAACTAGTAAGTTTGGTGTTCTTAACGAAGAAGATGGAACTGCTATTCGATCATGTTTTGTTATCGATCAAAAAGGTGTTGTTCAATTCAGCAACCATACGTTTGATGCGAATGAAAAGCTTCAATATGAAGAAGTATTTAAAGCTTGTGAATCATGTGGAAAAGGAGATTAGCCTGTGGACCAGGAACGTAAGAATCACGAACCCGTTGAAGATCCGACTGCTCACGCAGAACAAGAGATCAACGCTTATTTTTATGATGAGAAACAACAAACCGATGGCCATCCCACTGATTATATGAATAGTGAGATGCCAGCTATTAATATTGCTAAACCTGATGATGAAAAATAAGGCTGCTTTTTAGCAGCTTTTTTATTTTGTGGCTTATTTCTCATATCTTTTGAAACCGGCAACACATAAGCAATGTTGTGGTACTATATAAGCAGAAGTATGCTGATATAGGAATAGGAAGGAACAGCTGAATGAATATTTTTTTAACTGGAGCAACTGGTTTTCTAGGTGGTCGCTTAATTCAAAATTTGGCGCGTGAAGGTCATACACTTTATGTGTTAGCGCGAAACTTACAAAAAGCTGAACAGCTTCTTCACAAGACAGCTGATTTGAACGGCGTTATTCATATTATTCAAGGGGACATCACAGCTCCTCGCTTAGGTATGACGAAGGAAGCGGAGCAAGAGCTTACAGATAAAATTGATGTATTTTATCATATGGCTGCCCTAGTGAAATTTGACTTAGACCTTAAAGATGAACTTTTTCAAATAAATTATACAGGTACTCAACATGCACTTCATGCTGCAAAGAACATGGGGGTATCGCATTTTTATTATGTAAGCACAGCCTATACACTTGGCAAAGACGAATTTGCTAAAGAAGAATTGCACAGTGTGAACAATGTATTTAACAATCCGTATGAAGAAAGTAAATGCAAAGCAGAGCACTTATGTATGGAGTTCACAGATCGTTTTAACGTAAGTATCTTAAGACCGGCGATCATTATTGGTGACTCTAAGACAGGAGAAGCGGACTCTAAGTTTACGCTGTATGGATTACTCAGAAGCCTTGAGGTCTTTAAGAAAAGGTTTCAGAGAAAAGGAATGGGAGATCGCGTCTTCCACTTATTGTGTGAAGAAGGCAGTACGCAGAATCTTGTTCCTGTCGATTATGTAGCGGATGTTTTATCTGGTGTTTTAAAAAAGGGAAGAGAAACAAAGATCTATCATATTACAAATAACAATCCGCCGCTTAGTGCAGATGTTTTTCAGGTTATGAGGGAAAAAGCGGGACTTGAGCTGTTTAAGCTTGCTCCGTACGATTATGAGCCATCTCTTAATGAAGAAGAACAGCTTCTCAACAGCGTGATTGATGTTTATAAAAATTACTTGAACAGAAATATTACGTTTGATGACAGCAATACGCAACGAATGCTAGAAGAATTAGAAGCTGCACCCCTTCAGATGGATATGCCGATGATCAAACGGATCATTGAGGGGTATCAGAACGCTTCTGCCCAAAAATAAAAATATGCATCTATTTACATTTTATGCATATACTGCTATAGTGTAGAAGTAAAGTAACTAATCTTAACGAAACCCAAGGAGGTATGTATGATGAGACAACTTAATGGATTGACTTCAGAGAGTGTAATTTATGTACAGCCTATTGGGACAATGAAGAATCGCAAGTAGTTTTTTTGCGTATGTAATATCTTCTCTTAAATTTGTCATTTAACCATGGGCTGTACAACAGTGCCATGGTTTTTTATATGAAGAGGGGTATTTGTGTACCTTTCTTTCTGTAAAGAACCTAAGTATGTATATTTAGGTTCTTTTTATTTTGCAAGAAAGACTTTTTACTAAATCATTGTTTCTAAGAAGTAATTTTTGTTCCTTTTTCTCCTTTGAAAATGATTGTAGTGTAAGGTGGGAGACTCCTGGGGGATCAGCGGGACAGGTGAGACACCTAAGGGCGCAAAGCGTCAAGGTGGCTCACCGCACGCCCCCCGGAAAGCGAGCACCTGGAACAGAAATCAACCACATTCTAGGACAACATTGTTTTAGGAAAAGTTTTATAAAAAATGACAACATTTATTCGGAGGGTATTACATTGAATTTAAAATCATTAGGTTGGAATCAAACATTTGAAGAATCGTTTAAAACATATGAAAATCAAGATCTTGTTCCAGGAAGAATAAGTGTAGAGCACAAAGGGCTCTATAGCGTTCTAACGGAGCATGGTGAATTATTAGGTGAAATCACAGGCAAGATTCGCTTTAATGCAACAGGGCGTCATGATTTCCCAGCAGTTGGAGATTGGGTAGCTGTTCAGGCTATTCCGCAAGAAGGAAAAGCTTACGTCCACGGAATCCTGCCGCGCAAAAGTAAGTTTTCTCGCAAAGCAGCCGGCTTAACAACGGATGAACAGATTGTTGCGACAAACGTAGATACGGTCTTTTTAGTAAATGCTCTAAATCAAGACTTCAACCTTCGCAGACTCGAGCGCTATTTATTAATGGCGTGGGAAAGCGGTGCGACTCCAGTTATCGTTCTAAGCAAGGCGGATCTTTGTGATGATGTTCAAACGATATTAGATGAAGTGGAAACTATTGCGTTTGGAGTTCCGACATTTGCAGTTAGTGCAGAAACAGGTTTTGGTCTTGAGGATCTGGCAACTTATATTTCAGAAGGGGAAACCGTTGCTCTATTAGGTTCCTCAGGTGTTGGGAAATCCACGCTTGCAAACAAACTTTTCGGGTCAGAGGTATTGAAAACGAACGTTATTCGTGAAGAAGATGGAAAAGGAAAGCATACGACCACGCATCGTGAACTGCTTGTTCTTGATCGTGGTGGAATCTTAATCGATACTCCAGGAATGAGAGAGCTTCAATTGTGGGAAGGTGACAGCAGCTTAAGCCAGAGTTTCCAGGATGTTGAAGGATATGCGGAACTATGCCGTTTTCGTGATTGTACACATCAAAATGAGCCTGGTTGCAAAGTGCAGGAAGCGATTGAAACAGGTGAGTTAAAGAAAGATCGATATAACAGTTATGTAAAACTTCAGCGTGAATTAGCTTACTTTGCTCGCAAAGAAGATCAGAAGTTAGCGAATGCCGAAAGAGCAAAATGGAAAAAACTCGCTGGTGACCGCACGCGCGTTCATCGTAAATAATTGAAATGGAAGAGGAATGGTTTTATAACCACCCCTCTTTTTTTGCCTATTGATACTGAATGATTAACTTTCAAGTATTAAAAAGGATTTTCATAGGGAAACATCAAAATAAGAAGAATGAGGAGGGATGAGATTGGCACAAGTATTTACGATACAAACGCATCAAAGAGATGAGATGTATGAGATTACGAGTACATTAGAGGCTTATCTAGAAGAGCAGCGTGTAAACGATGGTGTGATGTACATATATTGTCCGCATACGACAGCAGGAATAACAATTAACGAGAATGCAGATCCAGATGTTGTTCATGATATGTTAATGCGCTTGGATGAGGTGTATCCGTGGGAACACCCTAAGTATCGCCATGCTGAAGGAAACTCTGCTTCACATCTTAAAGCAAGTACCGTTGGGTCTTCGCAAGTGGTATTTATTCAGAACGGCAAGCTCCTCTTAGGAACATGGCAAGGTGTTTATTTTTGTGAGTTTGATGGTCCACGAACTCGAAAGTATCACGTTAAAATATTGAACAAATAAAAGTATTTATTAAAGACTCACTGTCTCTAACAGTGAGTCTTTTTTTATTCCTACTAAAGTTCTAGATGGGCGAACTATAAAGAAATATGTTGAATAATAGGGAAAACTTTTAAATTTAACATAAAAATTCTATTTTTCCAAAAATTTAGTTGTCTAATCCCTTTTCTTCATGTACTATTTTTTTAAATAGTGGAAATTATCATAATATTCAAAACAAGGGGGATTTTAGGTGGGGATTATGAGAGGGTTAAAAGTATTAGCGGTTTCTGCATTATCACTAGGACTTTTGGCAGGTTGTAATTCTTCTGGCGGTTCAGAAGGAAGCAATGGAGGGGGCGGAAGCGGAAAGGTAATTAAAATCGCGACTCAAACTCCTTTGTCTGGCGGTAGTGCAACACTAGGGGAATCTATTAAGCTTGGTGCGCAACTGGCGCTTGAAGAGAATAAGAAGAAGTTTGAAGACTTAGGGTACAAGCTTCAGCTTCAGCCGTATGATGATCAAGCAGATCCTAAAAAAGGTGTAGCAAACGCACAGCTGATTGGTTCAGATAAATCAATCCTAGGGGTAGTGGGTCACTTGAATTCAGGCGTCTCCATCCCGTCATCTGAAGTTTATGAAAAGTATAAAGTGCCGATGGTTTCTCCAGCAAATACTGCGACAGAAGTAACGGATCGTGGACTTAAAACAGTTAACCGTATCGTAGCACGTGATGATTTCCAAGGCCCTGCAGGTGCAGACTTTGCAATCAATAAATTAGGAGCGAAGAAAATCTTTGTTATCCAAGATAAAACCGCTTACGGAACAGGTCTTGCAGATGCGTTTAAGAAGGCAGCTGAAGAGGCTGGAGCAGAAATTCTTGGTTACGAAGGAATTACCGTTGGTGAGAAAGACTTTAACGGTGTACTTACACAAGTATTATCAAAGAAACCTGATTTAGTGTTCTTTGGTGGATTATACACAGAAGGTGGGCAGTTGATCAGACAAGCTCGTGACAAAGGAATTAAGATTCCATTCATGGGTGGAGATGGAATGGATTCTTCTACTCTAGTTGAGATCGCTGGTGATTCTGTAAAAGACGTTTATTATACTTCTGTAGCAGCTGATGCAAGCAAATCAACAGAAGGCAAAGATTTCTCTTCAAAATACAAAGAGAAGTTCAACAAAAACGTAGAGTCTTATTCAGCTTATGGCTATGATTCTATGAGCGTACTATTAAAAGGACTTGAGGCGGCGATCGAAGGAAGTGACGGAGATCTTCCAGCACGTGAAAAAGTAGCAGAAGAAATCCGAAAGATTCAAGATTTCCAAGGTGTTGTAACAAAAGTCGGGTTTGATGATATCGGTGATAACAAGTTTGCAAAAGTCTACATCTACAAGTTCAGTGAAGCTAAATATCCAGGCGTTCAAGAAGGCGAAATCAGTAAGTAAACTTATGTTTACAAGAGAGGGAATGACCCCAACGGCCATGTCCCTCTTCTTTTTTACATACTCCCCAGACGTGAAAGAGAGGAATATTTATGTTAGCTGAAATTTTACAAAGTCTGCCACAAGTTCTTGTAGATGGAATCGCTCTTGGTGCGATTTACGCCGTTATTGCACTCGGTTATACGATGGTTTATGGAATATTAGAGCTCATTAATTTCGCCCACGGTGAGATTTTTATGACCGGAGCTTTTATTGGCGTTGCAATGCTGATTCTTATGACAGGAATGGGCTGGTTGGCAGCGATGCCTGCCATTCTTGCTTTGATTCTTGTTTTGGTTGTTACGTCGATTTTAACCGGTTTCATGGGGGTTGGAATAGAGCGTATGGCATACAGACCGCTCCGAAATTCACCTAAACTGATCACGTTGATCTCAGCGATCGGTGTATCGTTCTTGCTGCAGGATCTCGTTCGTTTTATTACAGAATACAAAAGAGGAAATTATATCTTAACTGGTCCATCCATGTTTAATGAGCAGTTTTCCATTAAATTTTCTAGCATCTCCTCTTCGTTCAGTGATGCTTTCTTTAAAACGTCTACATTGATCCTGATTATTGCAGTAGTGATCATGATGATTGGACTGGACTTTTTCGTCAATAAAACGAAGTGGGGCATGGCGATGAGAGCAGTGGCTCAAGATCGTGAAACAGCTTCGCTTATGTCGATCAATGTGAATAGAGTGATTTCGTTGACCTTTTTTATCGGATCAGCTCTAGGTGGAGCAACGGGTGTACTGTTTGCTGTGCAATATGGAACGATCGATCCTTATATCGGTTTTATTCTAGGATTGAAAGCATTTACGGCTGCAGTACTCGGAGGCATCGGAAATATCCGTGGTGCTATGGCAGGTGGACTCATGTTAGGAATTCTAGAAATGTTTGCTGCTGCCAATCTCCAGCTATTAACGGGTGGTATCTTTGGTGCAGAGTATAAAGATGTATTTGCGTTTGCCATTTTAATCGTCGTATTGATTTTCAAACCAGAAGGACTGTTTGGCAAAGCAGTTACTGAGAAAGTGTAGGTGAAGAGCGATGAATAAGCTGACAAGTAAATTAAAAGGCAATAAGCTGGCACAAATTATTCTGCTCGTCCTTTATGTACTGATTACCTCGTTGAGCCTATATCTTGCTCAAGCATCTGTCACAGCTTTTCTGCTGCTGTTGTTCTCGTTATTGCTTCTGTACTATACAGAGCTGCCAGACCGTCTAAAATGGTTGATCGCAGGGGTCGTTCTCATCGGCGTAATACCTTTTGTATCAAGCACTGGACCAGGTTATCAATCTTACATGGAAGTGGCTACAGTTGTAGGTATCTATGTAGCGATGGCATTGGGACTTAATATCGTAGTTGGTTTAGCAGGCTTATTAGACCTCGGGTTCGTCGCATTCTTTGCGATCGGGGCGTATACGTATGGGATCTTTGCAACAGGACAAGCTGCTAACTTTATGCCGTTCGGAACGTTCCCGTTATCGGGTGAAAGCTTTTGGATCTTTATTTTAATCGGATGCTTTGTAGCTGCACTTTTCGGTGTTTTATTAGGTATTCCTGTACTTCGTGTAAAAGGAGACTACTTAGCGATCGTTACGCTTGGTTTCGGTGAGATCATTAGAATTGTATTTAATAACCTTGATAAGCCGGTGAACATTACGAATGGAGCAATGGGACTAGCTTCAGTTAAGCCTCCAGAGATCTTCGGTTATCAGTTTGTATATCCGAATCAATTCTACTTTATTGTTCTTGCTATCTTGTTTCTTGTCATTCTAGCTGTTAGAAGATTTGAGTTCTCAAAAATAGGAAGGTCTTGGAAAGCAGTTAGAGAAAATGAGATCGCTGCACAATCGATGGGTATTCACCTTGTGCGTACGAAGCTTTTAGCATTCGCAATCGGAGCTTCTTTTTCAGGAATGATGGGGGTTGTTTTTGCAGCGAAACAAACATTCGTTGATCCGACAAGTTTTACACTACTAGAATCTATCACTATCCTAGTAATGGTTATCTTAGGAGGCATGGGCAGTGTGCCAGGTGTAATCCTCGGTGCAGCAGTCATTACTATTCTAAATCTACAGGTACTGACAGAGGTAACAAATTATTTAAATCAGCTGAGTCTCGACGGTGTGATCAGCTTTCCAGAAGCACTCGCTCCTGCAAAAATGCAACGCTTTATCTTTGGCGCGATTTTAATCATATTTGCCATCTATCGCCCTCAAGGGTTAATACCATCTAAAAATCCTGTGTTTGATGAAGAGTCTCTTAAAGAAGGATCGAAGAAGCACAGAAAAGAAAAGATTACGGTTGAACCTGACAAAGGGTTTCAGGCATAGGAGGCGGTATAAAGATGTCCATATTAACAGTTAGTAATCTTACAAAACAGTTTGGCGGACTTGTTGCCGTTAATTCAGTGGATATGGCAGTGGAAAAAGGTTCGATAACTGCTGTAATTGGACCGAACGGAGCAGGCAAGACTACCTTTTTTAACCTGATCACAGGGGTATACCAGCCTGACAATGGGAATGTGCAACTCGGATCAACTTCTTTAGTAGGGTTGAAGCCACACGAGATTTCCCGGCACGGAATTGCTCGTACGTTCCAAAACATCCGTCTTTTTTCAAACATTACCGTTCTTGAAAATGTAATGGTAGGTTTGCATAAACAGCTGAAAGCGGGAATTGTCGGTACTTTGTTTCAAACAAAAAAAGTAAGAGAAGAAGAACAGCTGGCGAAAGAAGAAGCTTACCATTGGCTAGAATATGTCGGCCTTGCTAAACATCTGAACGAAGATGCACAGAATCTATCTTATGGAGCTCAACGCAGGCTTGAGATCGCGCGTGCACTGGCTACAAAACCTAAACTTTTGTTGCTAGATGAACCAGCAGCAGGGATGAATCCGAGAGAAACGCGTGAGTTAACGGAATTTATCCATCGAATGAGAGAGGACTTAGATGTAACGATCGTTTTGATCGAACATGATATGAAGCTAGTCATGGAGATATCTGAACAGATCTTTGTTTTGGATCATGGCGAAAAGATCGCTGAAGGAAAGCCTGCTGAAATCCGTAATGATGTAAAAGTGATTGAAGCTTATCTTGGAAAAAGTGCCGTAACACCAGCGTAAGGAGGAGAACGATGAGTATTCTGCAATTAAAAGATATTAACACATATTACGGTGGTATCCATGCGCTAAAAGGTATCAGCATTTCTGTAGAAAAAGGGGAAATCGTTACATTGATCGGATCGAACGGAGCGGGGAAATCAACTACTTTAAAAACGATCAGCGGACAGGTTCTCCCGAAAACAGGTTCTGTTATCTATGAAGGAAAAGACATCTCGAAACAACCTGCCCATATTACTGCTCAAACGGGTATTGCACACGTTCCTGAAGGAAGAAGGATTTTTCCAAGACTAACGGTAAAAGAAAACTTAGAGATGGGTGCTTTTATTGTAAAAGATAAAAAGGTCATCAAGGAACGTATGGAACAGGTCTTCGACTATTTTCCAAGGTTAAGAGAACGATTGACTCAAAAAGGAGGTACGATGAGTGGCGGTGAGCAGCAGATGCTCGCTATGGGTCGTGCCCTTATGTCAAAGCCGCGTTTATTGTTGCTTGATGAACCTTCAATGGGATTAGCTCCTGTTATCGTAGAACAAATTTTTGATATTATTAGTGATCTTAATAAAGAAGGAATGACGATTCTTCTCGTTGAACAAAACGCGTTTCAGGCTCTTCAAATTGCAAATCGAGGATATGTACTTCAGACTGGAGAGATTGTGATGGCTGGTCAAGGGAATGAGCTCATTACAAATGAGTCCGTTCGAGAGGCTTATCTGGCTTAACTTAAATGAATATATTTTAGTGTTTCTTTGTTGCTTTTGAAAGTAGTTGATTTCCGTTCCAGGTGCTCGCTTTCCGCGGGGCAGGCGGTGAGCCACATTTGTACGTTTCACTTTTAAGTGTCTCACCCGCCCGCCTGTCCTAGCCGAGAGTCTCGCACCTTCCACTCCAATCAACTAATCAGTGATGAGAAATCAAGAATCTTCTTATTGTAATACTTCTAAGATGGTATTTTTGTTCAGATTCGAAGGTGTTTTCTTGTCGTTGCAGGAGCTCGTTTTCCGCGTGGCGTTCAGCTTTTAAAGACTGCATGCTAAAAAAGTTACTTCTGACATTCAACAGCATAGTTAATAGAACAAATAAAACCGGGGATCAACCTGGTTTTCTTTTTTGTGTATATTTCCCCTTTATTATTGGATGAAATTGTTATACCTTTAAAAGGAAGACGAAAGGGGTATGATTCATGATTAAAGTACTCTTTGTATGCTTAGGAAACATATGTCGATCTCCTATGGCGGAGGCGATTTTTCGAGATCTCGTAAAACGAGAAGGATTATCTGAAATTATTACAATTGATTCTGCTGGAACAGGAAACTGGCATGCAGGAGAACCGCCTCATGAGGGAACTAGGAATATCTTGAGAGAAAACCGAATTTCCTATGAAGGTCAAAAAGCGCGCCAAGTTAAAACCAAAGATTTAACAGATTACGATTATATCATTGGTATGGATGCTGAGAATATCGGTAACATGCATAGGATGGCGGGGCAAACCCAAACAGGTATGATCGCAAGACTAATGGACTTTGTACCTGAGGTTGAAAAAGAGGATGTTCCAGATCCGTACTTTACAGGTAATTTCCAAGAAGTATATGATCTTGTGACAATCGGCTGTGAGAGACTCTTAGTAGAAATAAAAAATAGAGAATCGTTATAATCAGGAGGATATCGGATGGGTGAAATTCGTCAATTATCATCAGAACAAGAAGTGCGTGATGCTTTTCCGGTTATAAATCAGCTTCGTACACATCTTTCAGAAGACCTTTTTTATGAACTTTTTTTACAGATGGAGAAAGAAGGCTACACGCTGTTTGCCAATATTCATGAAGGGAAAATCGTGGCTTTGGCAGGTTTCGCTATGCTGACCAATCTTTATGACGGCAAGCATATTTATTTGTACGATCTGATCACTGATTCCAACGAACGATCAAAAGGATATGGTGAGGAACTTCTAGCATTTTTGGAATCTTTTGCTCTTCAAAATAACTGTAACTGTGTTGCGTTAAGTTCGAATGTGAACCGTTTAGACGCTCATCGTTTTTATACAGATAAGATGAAATATGAGATGCCGAGCTATGTGTTTAAAAAGAGATTTTAAATAAGCAGTCGGTAATCGTAAGCGAACATAAATTCCTACAACCGATCTATAAATTTTGAGAACAAATAAAATAACCAACACGAATAGAAGAACCAAGATCTTTATGCATTTCAAAAAACCTAATAACTATTGTAACAAAGCAAAAAGCTGGCTAAGGAAGATCATATGATGATCGACCTTAGCCAGCTTTTCTTTTCGAAAAAGATTATGTTTTAGTAAATCTTATTAAGCACGGCTACGCATACTGCGCATGATCCAGCTTACGATAAGTACTACTACAACTGCACCGATAATAGCTGGAACGATTGCAAATCCTGCTACCATTGGTCCCCAATCACCTAATAATAATCCACCTAACCATGCACCAACAAAACCTGCGATGATGTTACCGATGATTCCGCCTGGTACGTCACGCCCTGTTAAAAGACCTGCTAACCAACCGATGATTCCTCCAATTATAAGTGCCCATAATAAACTCATTTAAAATTCCTCCTTTTTTTTTGTAGGTTGTAATATGGAATTATTCTTAAGTTACCCATTATAAAAAATTATAAACTTATCCTGAAAAAAGTTTTTATCACCCTAAGGAAGGGGAAAGATAAAGGGAAATGTATAAAAATAAGTAAGGGGTGAGAGGAACTTTGACGTTATGGCATATACTCAAACATATGAAAGCCAAAGCATTTGGAATTGAATTCATGCACGGTTTTCAAAGAGGAGATGTAACAGGACTTGCAGCACAGCTTGCTTATTATTTTCTGCTTTCGCTGTTCCCTTTTCTTATCTTCTTATTAACGCTTGGCGCCTTTTTTATAGAACCAAAAGAAGCGCTCGACCTGTTAGAGCACTTCGTACCATCAGAGGCGATGGATTCTGTTAGAGAAAATTTACTTGCTGTATTAGAAGGAAGAAGTGGTGGCCTTTTATCAATCGGTATTCTAGCTACGATTTGGTCAGCTTCTAATGCGATTAATGCTGTAATCAAGACTTTAAATGAAGCATATGGAGTTAAAGAATGCCGAAGCTTCATAAAAACAAGGTTATTGGCTATATTCTTAACGTTTGGCGTTATTTTCGCTTTTGTTGTTGCACTCGTTTTCCCTGTATTCGGAAAGATGCTTGGGAACGCAGCCTTTTCCTATTTAGGTTTAAGTGATGAGTTCCTGCAGATCTGGGGAGTGTTACGGTGGTTAATTAGTTTCCTCATCATCGCTACTGTTGTATCTGTTCTATATTATTTAGCTCCATGTAAAAAGCTGAAATATAGTGAGATCTGGTACGGTTCACTAGTTGCTACATTCTTCTGGCAGATCGTATCGTTCGGTTTCGCCTTTTATGTTGACCATTTTGGCAATTATTCTGCAACTTACGGAAGTATTGGAGCGATTATTGTTCTCATGCTTTGGTTTTATCTCACTGGTATCGTCTTATTATCTGGAGGCGTCTTAAATGCCACGTTTCATAAGTTTAAGATTGATTTTGCCAAGAAAAGGGGCTTGTTAAAGGCTGAATCCTAGGAAAAACTATACATACCTTGTCGTTAAGGAGGTATTATTGATATGGGAAAAAGCAACAAACAGACCCACAGCAATAAGAACAATAAAAATGATAGTCAACACAAAACAAGTAAATCCTCGAACAAAAAGAATGACTTTCATTAACCTAAATACGAACAAGTATGAAGCTGTCCTCTTAGCAGGGCGGCTTTTTTGTTTGTTAAGAAAGGCAATGAAAAAGTACAGAAGAAGTACATGTTTTGAATGGATTCTTCGAAGTGTGTATAGGTAATGGAGAAAAGTTTGTGTCTTTTACCTGTATCTCCTTAAGAGCTTTGCATGTTACACTAAAAAGGCACTTATGGGAATTTCTTTAAAAGGCAGGAGAAAAGGCAGTATGAAAAAAGTTAGATTCATCTTTAGCATTTTAGGTACACTTGTTTTTATCGTATATATGGCAGTCTTAATTAAAGCCACTCTTTTTTCATTTAATGAGTATGTATATGGTAGATCCGCTAATCTTGTTTTGTTTGACAGCATAAGGCTGATGTGGAGAAGTGAGGATGATTGGCTTATCCTGAAGAATATCATCGGAAATGTGCTCTTGTTCGTACCATTTGGTTTGTTGCTGCCTTTAATTTACCGAGTGTTTAATTCTTGGCGTTTTATCTTCATTTTTGGTTTTGGTACAAGTTTCATTATTGAGGTTCTTCAATATGAGTATTTCAAACGAATATTCGATATTGATGATATCTTTCTTAATGGTATGGGAGCAATGCTAGGACTATTTTTATACAAGTTTTTAGCGATGATCTTCCGATGGATCGAACGATTATTAAAATAAAGCAAATACTATAAAATAAACCGGGCAGCGATTACAGCTGTCCGGTTTTTGTTTGCTTACTTAGTTTCTTTTCCTAGTACACGGTTAACACGCTTTGTTAGCATCTTCATGCCATCTCCACCAGCTTGGTAATGACGAAGCTTACCTTCTGCATCAAAAACATAATAAGCTGGCACATACTCGTTTTCAAACGCGTCAGTTAAAGCATGATCATTGTCCACAAAGATTGGCTGTGTAATATCGTGTTCTGCTGCTACTTCTTTAATTTGCTCGATATCCAAGTCTTTTTCTGAACGAGGCATATGTACCGCAATCACGTTCAGTTCGTCTTTATAGTCATCTCTAAATTGATTAATGTTAGGCATCGCATCTTTACATAGTCCACAGCTTACAGACCAAAAATGAATAAGCGTTGGTTTATTTCCGATCAAGTCACTTTTCGAAACTTCTCCATTGATCCATTGTGTAGCACCATTAAGTTCTGGCATATCCGAACGTAATCTCATCATAAAAATATCTACTCCTTGTTTTTGAAGATAGTTTAATTTATCTAATGTCTAGTTTAAAGGTTGAACAACTAAAGTCAAAAATCCTGCTTTACTAATATGGTATAAAAAGAAAAATATTATTTCTAAGCGGTTTTGGACTTTATCGCGATCTCATGTTTATTTTTGATAAAAAGAATTGGTAAGCATAGGACAAATAACATACCGCAGATCGCAAACACAAAAGCACCTCCATCAAACCAGCTTATGAAGCTTCCGCCGATCATAGGACCAGACATGCTTCCGATGCTAAAGCTGATACCTGCTAAGATATTTCCTGCAGGAAGATGGTATTTAGGAAGCAGGTCACTCATATATGCGATACCAAGAGAAAACATCGATCCAACAAACATTCCGGATATAAAGAACAGACTGATCAGAAGCCAAAAGTTATTCATGCTCCAATATGTTGCCAGGAACGAGAAGAAACCCGAAACAAAAGAAAAAATTAAGATTGGTTTCCTACCCAACTTGTCGCTGAGAATGCCGAGTGGCAACTGGAAGATTAGGCTGCCTAATACGAAGGCTGGCAGCAGAACTGCTACCCAATCCAAGCTGATTCCGTTACGAAGTGCAAAAACGGGAAAAGACCCATGAAGAGTCGCTTCTAAAAAGCCGTAACCAAATGGTGGCAATAAGGATACCCAAGCTAACTTCAAAACATCTTTATAACGGTCGATGGCTGTTATACCAGAAGTTCGAGCAGATTCTGTTTCAGGTCTTTCGTTTCGAATCGTCGTCATTAGAAGAAAAGAAAGAAAACAAAGACCGGCAGCAAGCCAGAAAGGTAGGTTTTCGTTTACTTCCAGCATCTTTGTCATTAGAGGTCCGATTCCAAATCCTGCTCCAAACGCAATCCCATATATAGAGATATTTCTGCCTCTCTTTTTTTCTGGGCTGCTTGTCGTAATCCAAGTTTGCGTAGAGAAATGCAGCATATGGTCACCAATACCGATCAAGAGCCGTAATACAAACCAAAACCAAAATACTTTCCAAACAGGAAACATAGCAAAACAGAGTACAACAGCTAAAAGTCCTGCTAATATGAGTGGTTTATAGCCAAACCTTCTAAGAGGTTTCTCAATAAACGGAGAAGCGATCAAGATACCTATATAAAGTGCTGTTGCGTGGAAACCGTTTAATGAAGCAGATGTACCGTCCTGTTCAAAGATGACTGCAATTAAAGGAAGCAGCATACCTTGAGCAAAACCTGAAATAAAAACAATGCTGACTAAAACTGAAAATTTATACGTAGAAAGCTGCATGAGCGTCTCCTTTTCAAAACAAACTAAAACCATTGTACAATGGAAAACATAAAAAGTTGAGTGGAATTTTATGAAGAGGAATGATTAATCTTGGAATTTAAAATGACTGAAAATGGATTTGAAGCGGATGTAGAGTATGGAACACTTGAGATAAGTGGAAATGCTGAATATGGTTATCGGCCATTTCAACTTCTCGTTTCTTCTATAGCTGTATGCAGTGGTGGAGTTCTTCGGAAAGTATTAGAGCGTATGAGAATGCAGTATGATGACATCACTGTTCAAGCAAAGATCAACAGAGTGGAAAAAGAGGCAAACCGAGTATCGGACATTCACCTTCACTTTTTGATCAAAGGGAAAGAATTATCAGAAGAGAAGGTCGAGAAAGCATTAAACGTAACTAGAAAAAACTGTTCCATGGTGCAATCTGTAAAAGACAGTATAAACATCACGGAAAGTTTTGAAATTCAATTGTCAAATGAGTGCCCTGATTCACTATAGAATTAGGGTTTTTTATTTTCCAACAAAATCCGGAGAGATCTAAGCAGGGAACATGGATAAATTTTATCGGTTAGAAAAAAATAGGGGAAAGGAGGATGTTATGAAAAAGAGAATTTTTATTATGTTATTTGTCATGCTTTTTGTGTTATCCAATACAGCACTAGCAGCTGAAAAAACAAAGCAACAACCAGAACAAAAACAAAAACAAACAGAAAAGATAGAAAAAACTGCTCCAAAAGCAGATGTGAAAATACCGAGTTCGGTTCTTAGCATATCCAAAGAGAACACATATCCTAACTCAGCTCAAGATCTTCCTTACTTAGAACCGAGTAAGCTTGCGAAAGCTATGCTTAAAACATCGGACGTTCCAATCACAAATCCAGATTTAATTCGTTTATTGAATGAGTCAACGATAAATGGATCGAAAGTAGCTTTTTGGTACCGTGCAAAAATCTACTTAGGTCAATGGCCATTGTCTTATCAATCAACAGAGACGACTGTGAACTGGGAACACCAACAAATCAATACGAACCGTTTAGACAACAGAGGTGCAAAAGCAGTTGCAAAACTGTCTTATAACCAAACGGCTCATAAAAAAGTAAGTGGTGGTCTTACAGCATCAATTCCAAATAGTGAAGCGGTTCAAAAGATGATGCTCATCACAGCAGCAGAAAAGTCAAAGCTGCCTTTATCGTTTCAGACAGCTGTTGGCGCAGGTACAAAGAAATCAAACGTATACCATGTGTCACCAAAACAGGTAGGATATTTAGATAGTTATGTCCCAGCGGTTAATGAAAGAGGACGAGTTACTTACGGAGAAGTTTATATCGTTTTAAAAGGCGGTAAAAGAGAGATCGTTATTCAAAACGTTACACAACAAGGCATTGGTGCTTGGATTCCCGTTCAAGACCATGTATCTTTTAGTTTTCATACAAGCAATATGTAAAAAAGGACAGCTCCTTAATCAGCTGTCCTTTCTTTTTTGCGTATTAAAGTCATATCCAAGATGGTGCTGAGTTCCAAGAAAGCTTCATTGAAAAGTTAATTGGAGTGTAAGGTGCAAGACTCCTGGGGGATCAGCGGGACAGGTGAGACTCTTAACAGCGCAAAGCGCTAAGAGGCTCACCGCACGCCCCCTGGAAAGCGAGCACCTGAAACGGAAATTAACACTATCAGGCTATACTTAACAATGATCCACCCATTGTTCGCTCCAGTCTTGAATGGCATTGATAATTGTTTTTAAAGAATTACCTTTATCCGTCAGTGAATACTCAATTCGCACAGGTGTCTCTGGGTAAACGTTACGCTTCACAATTCCCACAGACTCCAATTCCTTCATCCGTTCCGTAAGCATGCGATCACTCATTTCGGGAATCTGGGATTTGATGTCTTTGAACCGCTTAGGGCCATCCATCAAAACGCGAATGATGAGTCCTGTCCATTTTTTTCCGATAATATCCATGGCTACTTCGTACTTCGGACACATCGTGCTATAATCCATTATCATTCACCTCAATCTATATGAAAAAACGATGCTTTTTCTACAGTCTATATTTGCCTTCTATTATACGGTTTAAACTTACTTTTGTAAAGTTTATAACTTTTTAACGCTTTAAAGCTTCGAGGTGTTATTTTTAAAATCTACTTCTTTATAATAAGAATGTTTTACAAGTACGTTCGGTCCTAAACATTGAACAGCAGGGCAATGGCAGCTTAGTTCTTTAGCAAGCGCTGATTGATTCCATGCTTCATAAGCATCGGGTAAGCTCGTATCTTTTATATTTCCAAGTGCAGGAGCATCTCCAAAGTCTGTCACGATAATATTGCCATCAAATAAGTTGATATTTAATCGTGATCTTCCATCAGGGTCATTACGCACTGTAACATTTTCTTCTCTTTGAAGTCTTCTGATCAACCTTAAGTCCTCTTCGTCTTCGGAGCAAGCATAGAAGGGAAGAGTTCCAAATAGCATCCATGTGTTCTTATCACGAATATCGAGTAGATGATGAATACTTTCACGCATTTCCTGTAGAGAGATTGTTTCCAAAGTACTCGCGAAATCGCTCGGGTACATAGGGTGAATCTCATGACGCTGGCAGCCCATCTCAAGAACATGTTTATGTATCTCTTCCAAGTAGGGCAACGTCTTCTTATTTAACATCGTTTCAGCAGATACCATCACACCAGCTTTTGTTAAAGCTTGTGCGTTTTCAACTAAGCGGGTAAAGTAAGCTTCACGTTGTTCAACAGAAGGCTTCTTTTCCATCATGGCAAAACCTGTATCAGAAAATTCCTCCACCGTTCCCCAGTTATGGGAAATGTGAAGCACATCCAAATACGGAATAATTTTTTCGTAGCGTGCTAAATCTAAAGTTAAATTTGAGTTGATCTGAGTACGTGCACCACGTTCTCTTGCGTATTTTAATAGTGGCACAACGTAATTATTTACTGATTTTAAGGAAAGCATCGGCTCACCGCCAGTAATACTGAAAGCTCTTAATTGAGGAATCTCATCAAGACGTTTGATGACAAGGTCGAGCGGAAGAGGTTCAGGATCTTTTGTTTGAAGCGTGTATCCGACAGCACAGTGGGCACAACGCATGTTACACAATGTGGTTGTCGTTATCTCTATATTGGATAGCTGAAGTTTTTTATGTTCACTCATATCTAAATAAGCTTCCCACGGATCATTCTTTGGGGTTATCGCTTTTAATTCGGTTTTTAACACCATCATACATCTCCTTTGCGACCATAAATGGACAGTATCTATCTTAACCGAACCCACATTAAAGAAAAAGGATAATATTCTGTTGGCAAAATCGGTTGACCTTGTTAAAGTAGAAGGGATGGAAAGGAGAGATCAACATGGGTAACTCTATTCAGGATAAATCCTCTCAAAAAGAATATATTAAAAATCGTATTGACTTATTAGTTGATGTTTTAGATTCTATAGATGCTGAAACAGCAGGAATTGAAGAGATCGACCGAATCATCGGAATGCTGGATGACTTAGAAGAAAAGTGCAAACAGTTCCGTCACGATTGGGAAGAAAAATAAGCTCGAAAACCGTTTCTTTATTAAAGAAGCGGTTTTTTTTGTTATAATGAACTCATTAATAATTTTGATTACGCTTACAATAGCAAGTCATAAAGGGGTAGTGAAGAGATGGAGAAATTTCAAGAAAGCATGTACAAGCTGATTGTAGAAACATCAACGAAATTGCCAAAAGACGTTCGCCGTGCCATTCTTGCAGCTAAGCTAAAGGAAAACGCCGGAACACGTGCTGCGATGTCTTTAGATACGATTACGGATAATATTTTAAAAGCTGATGAAAATGTTTCACCAATCTGTCAGGATACGGGACTTCCTACTTTTAAGATCAAAGTTCCTGTAGGAGCGAACCAGATTAAGATGAAAAAAGCGATTCGTCAAGCGATTGCGGATGCAACAAAAGATACGAAGCTTCGTCCGAACTCAGTTGATTCGATCACTGGAGACAACAGTGGGGACAACCTAGGGGACGGAACGCCTGTTATTAAGTTCGAGCAATGGGAAGAAGATTACATCGATGCTCGTCTGATCTTAAAAGGCGGCGGGTGTGAGAATAAAAACATTCAATATAGCCTGCCAGCTGAATTAGAAGGCTTAGGACGTGCGGGACGTGATTTAGACGGTATCCGTAAATGTATCATGCATTCTGTCTATCAAGCTCAAGGTCAAGGCTGCAGTGCCGGTTTTATCGGTGTTGGAATCGGGGGAGACCGTACATCAGGTTATGAATTAGCGAAAGAGATGCTATTCCGTTCTGTAGATGACGTTAATCCGAACGAAAATCTTCGTAAACTTGAAGAGTATGTGATGGAGAACGCGAATAAGCTTGGAATCGGTACGATGGGCTTTGGCGGTGAAACGACATTGCTTGGCTGTAAAGTTGGTGTGATCAACCGTATTCCTGCGAGTTTCTTTGTATCAGTAGCTTATAACTGCTGGGCATACCGTCGTTTAGGTGTAAAACTGAACGCTGAAACGGGAGAAATTCAAGATTGGTTGTATACAGAAGGTGAAGAAGTGGACTTCACTAAAGCTGAAGAGGAAGCAGCAGCAGCTGTTGAACAGCAGGAAGAAAAAACGAGAAGCGTCACACTTGAAGCTCCTATTACCGAAGAGCAGATCCGGGAGCTAAAAGTCGGAGATGTTGTGACGATCAACGGCATGATGCATACAGGTCGAGATGCTATTCATAAACATTTAATGGATAATCCGGCTCCAATCGATCTGAACGGTCAGATCATCTATCACTGCGGACCAGTAATGGCAAAAGACGCTGAAGGAAATTGGGTCGTAAAAGCGGCAGGACCAACGACAAGTATTCGTGAAGAACCTTACCAAGGCGACATCATGAAGAAGTTTGGAATCCGGGCGGTTATTGGTAAAGGTGGAATGGGTCCAAAAACATTAGCCGCTCTAAAAGAACACGGCGGTGTTTATCTGAACGCTATCGGCGGTGCTGCACAATATTACGCAGAGTGTATGGAGAAAGTAGAAGGTGTCGACCTGATGGAATTCGGAGTTCCAGAAGCAATGTGGCACATCCGCGTTAATGGCTTTACAGCAGTTGTAACGATGGACTCACACGGAAACAGTCTTCATGAGCATGTGGAGAAGTCTTCCTTACAGAAGTTGGAGCAGTTTAAAGATCCTGTATTTAAATAAAATGAATGTGTAAGCCACAGTTCTGATAGGGAACTGTGGTTTTTTTTTTTGCGTTTCGGATGTCGAAATTTATCTATATCTGTAGACTCGTGGATAAATCGCAAAAACTTTAGGATTGGGCATCAAAACTTGTGGATTGAAGCACAAAACTTTAGGATTGGGCATCAAAACTTGTGGATTGAAGCAGAAAACTTTAGGATTGGGCATCAAAACTTGTGGATTGAAGCAGAAAACTTCTGGATTCATCATAAAAACTTAGGATTTCCGCACACACCGGGACATTTGATATCACCAACTACACTCGTTTCCTTTATATCCCTAGCATGGTTTTCTACAATTACAACAAAATAAAGGTATAGGTTGTCGCTTGAAGGAGGAAGTTTAATGAGAATCAATCGGCTCCTGTGCCTAATATTGGTTTCAATCATATTTTTCACACAAACACATGTTATTTATGCTCAAAGAGGCGTATCCAATCAAAGACTAGAATGGTACTTTGAGAAAAAAGGGGAAGAAAAGCCTCCTGTTACAGATGCAAGATATATGGAGCTCGTCCACAAATACGATAGCCTTTTTATTGGAGATCCTGCCAAAAAAGATATCTATTTAACCTTTGATAATGGATACGAAAACGGTTATACCGACAATGTTTTGGATGTGTTGAAAAGGAAGAAAGTACCTGCAGCCTTTTTTGTAACCGGACAATTTATGAAGACTCACCCTCACCTAATAAAACGAATGGCTGAAGAAGGGCATATTGTAGGGAATCATTCTTATTACCATCCAGACCTTACCCAAGTGTCTGATGCACGATTAAAAAACGAGCTTGAAAAAGTAAAGATCAGATATACGGAAATAACGGGAAAAACCGATATGAATTATATTCGGCCTCCAAGAGGAGTGTTTAGCGAAAGAACGATCATGCTCGCTAAACAAGAAGGTTATACACATGTGTTTTGGTCTCTTGCCTTTTTAGATTGGGAAACCAATAAACAGCGTGGTTGGCAATATTCATACAACCAGATCATGAAGCAGATTCACCCAGGCAGTATCATGCTTTTGCATACAGTTTCTAAAGACAATGCAGATGCACTCGAACGCACAATTGAAGCTCTTCAAGAAAGAGGCTACACATTCAAAAGCTTAGACGACTTACAGCTTAAGAAATCTGTGCCAACTCCATTATTATTTAAATCTTAAAAACACTTTTGCATACTTTGCGAAGGTGTTTCTTTTTGTATTAAAAAGCATACAAAAAAACGCTTAAACCTATGTTTGAGAAGACAGTGGTTTAAGCGTTCAAGGATTATTTTAAAACAGATAGCTGTACGTCATCGAGGTATATTTCATGTTTGCCTAGTGGTGATAAAGGACTTTTACCAAAAAGAAACTTCAAGGACATCGTATCTGATTTTGTAGGGGTGATTTGGAATGTGTAAGTAGTTTCTTCATTAGCAATTTCAACGTTCTCTGCAAAATAACGCTCAAATTGTGCGTTCTCTAACGTTACTTCTATGTTGCGAGTGATCTGTGAGGAAACCGAAAAACGTAGTTCGTAATTCAATCCCTCAACTAGCTTTAAATTGCCTTGTTCTAAAAGAATGCTCCATGGCTCATTTCCTTCAGAATCGATGTTAATCTTGGCTTTACCTTCCTCACTCATGATTACAGCATTAGCATCGTAATGAATATAGGGGTTCCAAAATGAAAGGCCGGAAAGAAAATCTCCATTTTTCAATGGATTCATCTCTACATCGTTGTAATCGGGAATATTGGTTAGTTTCTTTAGAAAAATGTCATCTAAGTAAACATCAGCAGGATTGCCGCCTAAGTAAAAGATTAACTGGCTATTATAATCTGACGTTTCTCCTTCATACATAAATCTTACCTCGTGCGAATCACTCTTTTTGTTCAGAGTTACTTTAGCTGGTGTTACATAGAACTGTTTGCCGCTTTCATCTAACACACCAATTTCAATGGATCGAGCTCTATCGGCTTTTCCTTTAAAAGTTAAAAGGTATTCATTTCCTTTGATCAATTGGATTCCTTTTTGAACAAGGTATTTATCTGTTTTCTTAGAAGAGTGTCCCTTTAAATCAGCATGAAATTCACGAGATTTCTCACTAACAACAGCTCTATCTTTTTTGTGTTTGGAAACAAATTTCCAATACGTTAATCGATCCATCGCACCTTGATCAAATGTTCCATTATAAATGTGGTTACCATCGCGAAGTGGTGGCTTAGAGGCGGATTCATCAATCGGTTCATTTGTAACTTCTTCAACACGTACGTTACCAATCCAAACCGGAACGCTTCCGTTGTTTCCTAGATTGAATTCTAATCGAGCCGCAAGATCTGTATCGACAAGCATATCGAAGGTAAAGGAATAACTTGAAAGTGCAGTGCCTAATTTGATATTTTCTTCATTCGAGTATTTACCCCAACCACGATCTGCGCCACCGCCTACTTTAACAGTCATTTGTCGATCAGATGCTGCTTTTGCATCAAAGCTAACTTTGTAACGTCCGCTTTTGCCGAGTGAAAGAAGTTGAATGGCTTGTACAGAATGTGAAAATGATCCAGGAACGTATGGAGTGATCACCGCAAAATTCTTGTTATCGATCATTTCCTTTTCTACAGAAGCCTCACCACCAAATTCAGGAAGAGTAACAAGGTTCCAGTAGGATGTATCGAAAGGTGTTTCATTTTGATCGATACGAGTAAATGGTCTTTCAAAGTTCCCGTCATAAATGAGGTTTCCATCTTCAAGAGGTTGTTTGGCATCTTCAGGCAGTTCAACAGGCTTTGGAGAAGGTTCCACTGGATCTCGGTAATCGCGGTTTTTTAACTCATATACACGAACATAATCAATCTCCATCTGTTGAGGGAACGTAGTCGTTTCATCGGGATCTCCATCAAACCAACCGCCAACAGCTAGGTTCATGATTAAATAAAAGTTTTGATCGAATGGCGCTGGATACGAGTACTTGATCGGATTATTTGGTCCTTTTGCATACCACTCATTTTGGGTCTGATACAGTTTACCATCTACATACCATCTGATCTCACCAGGTTCCCATTCGATGGCATAGGTGTGCCAAGTATTGATTCCCTCGTTAAAAGGAAATTCAAATTCTTTTCCTGTATAACGATTGTTTGGCCAAGTCTCACCATAATGGAGCGTGCCAGCCACTTTATTTGGTTTACTTCCCCAAGCTTCCATGATGTCTATTTCACCTGATGCCGCCCATCCACCATATCGATCTTTTTCGGGTAACATCCAAACCGCTGGCCATAACCCTTTACCTGTAGGAGATTTTGCACGAACCTCATAACGGCCATACGTTTGACTAAATAGTCCCTTTGTTTTTAGCTTAGCGGATGTATAATCATAGTTACCAGAATCATCCGTTGTGTTCTCTTTTTTAGCACGAATAATTAATTTACCATCTTTAATAAATGAGTTCTCATCTGAGTTTGTATAATATTGTTTTTCATTGTTTCCCCAACCAGGCGTAATAAGATTGCCCTCTTCATCTTTTATCCAGTTACCTATATCATACGTCCATTTTTTGGGGTCAATTGGAGGTTTGTTAAATTCATCAGACCAAGTAAGAGACCATTTCGCTTTGCCTTTCTTTTTTTGTACTTCTTTATCCACATCGTCATCTGCAGAGGCGGTCCCACCGCTTGGCATCATTAATAAAGCAGAGAGAGCAAAAGCATAAATTTTTTTCACTGTGCAATATCCTCCTTTTATAAACAGTAAATCGAAAGCGGTTTCGGGAAAACTAAAAATATATAAGCGCTGTTTACGAAAGCGCTTTCGTTAAAGCTATTATAGAGATTTTAAAAATCCAACACAATCTGACTTTAGTATTGTTTTTGTATAAAATCATTTTCCGATTGAATTTGAAGTTGGTAGAACATGCGAGTTTCGTCTACAATAAGGAAAGCCACTTTTAGCTAAGAAACGAGTGAATATTATTATGAAAAATACGAAACAAAACAACCCTATTATGAAGATAGGTGAAACAATTCCGCTTCTAATTAAACGATTAGGCATCAACGGTGAAGGAATTGGATTTCATCAAAGACAAGTAGTCTTTGTTCCTGGAGCCATTCCCGGTGAAGAAATGTCGGTTATTATTACAAAGGTCTATCCAAACCGAGCAGAAGCGAAGATAAAAAAAGTATTTAAAAAGTCCAAAGATAGAGTAACACCACCTTGTCCAATCTATGAGACATGTGGCGGATGTCAGATTCAGCATATGTCTTATGCAGCTCAACTAAGAGAAAAACGAGATATCGTTGTGCAGGCTTTTGAGCGATACACAAAGATTCATAGAGATAAATTGAATGTGAGAAATACAATTGGAATGGACGAGCCTTGGGCATATCGAAATAAGTCTCAATTTCAAGTTGGAAAGATCGACGATACTGTAATCGCAGGGCTTTATAGCTCAAACTCACATAAGTTGATCAACATTGATCACTGTCTCGTACAACATGAAGATACGAATATTGTCACGAATAAAGTTAAACAGATCATTAGAGATCTGAATCTACCTATATATGACGAAAGAAAACAAACAGGCAGCATACGTACCATTGTAGTTAGAACAGCCTTCCGTACGGATGAAATTCAGTTAGTCATCGTAACTGCAACGAATGAGCTGCCAAAAAAAGAAATTTTTGTGGCAGAGATCAAGAAAAGACTGCCTCAAGTGACTTCCTTTGTTCAAAATGTAAATGAAGAGAAAACGTCGCTCGTATTTGGTCAACAGACGGAGGGTATATTCGGAAAAGATACGATAACTGAACATCTTGGCGATCTTCGTTTTGAGCTATCAGCACGTGCGTTTTTCCAGTTGAATCCTGAGCAGACTGTAAACTTATATAACGAAGTAAAAAGACAGGCCAATCTGACTGGTAATGAAAAGGTCGTCGATGCTTATTGCGGTTCGGGTACGATCGGCATGTGGCTTGCGAATGGTGCAGAAGAAGTAAGAGGGATGGACATCATTAAAGAATCCATCATGGATGCAAGAAAGAATGCTGAAAAACACCAAATTAAAAACGCTTATTATGAGACAGGAAAAGCTGAAAAACTTCTCCCGAAATGGGTAAAAGAAGGCTGGCAACCTGACGTAGTAGTCGTAGATCCACCGAGAACAGGGTGTGATCCTGTTTTCTTAGAAACGATAATAAAAACAAAACCTAAAAAAATGGTGTACGTTTCTTGTAACCCTTCAACATTAGCGAAAGATGTCCACATGTTAATAAGTAATGGTTATAAGGTAGAGCAGATCACTCCTGTGGATATGTTTCCTCAAACATCACAAGTTGAAGCTGTATGTACATTAGTTCTTAAATAGTTAGTTGAAAGGAACGGTGCTGCATGAAAACGGAAAAAGAAAAAATGATCGATGGAGAAATGTATCGTGCGGATGATCAGCTGCTTGTTAACGAACGTATCCAAGCGAGAAAATTGACCCGAGAATACAACGCGACAACAGAAGAGGAATGGGATAAACGGAATTCCTTGATCAAACAATTATTTGGTTCAACCGGTCAAAATGTTGGAATAGAGCCTAACTTCAAATGTGATTATGGCTACAACATTCATGTAGGGGAAAATTTTTATGCAAACTTTGACTGCACTATTTTAGATGTATGTGAGGTGCGTTTTGGTGATAACTGCATGTTAGCACCAGGTGTTCATATCTATACAGCTACTCATCCGTTAGATCCAGTAGAAAGAAATTCTGGGGCTGAGTATGGAAAGCCTATCGATATCGGAAATAACGTTTGGCTTGGTGGAGGAGCTATTATTAATCCAGGTGTAAAAATTGGGGATAATGCAGTAGTCGCTTCAGGAGCGGTAGTGACTAAAAACGTTCCTGCAAATGTAGTAGTTGGAGGGAATCCAGCTAAGATAATTAAAACGATTGAAATGAAATAATATATTTAAAGCTTGAAAAATTCAGAAATATACACACTATCCACATGTTTTTCCACAGAAAATGTGCATAACTTAAAAGTTTTGCACAAAATTGCACACATTAAGATGTCGTAAAATTGTATGTATCAACATTATTAACAACTCTGTGGATAACTTTATCCACAAGACAGGTAGAGCATCAAGATTTCTATATTAAAAAAAGACCTGCTATCCCAGCAGGTCTTTTTGCACTTAGCGACGACTATTTTTCTGACGTCGGTCAGCGGCTTGTGCACGTGCTTGTGCTTCAAGATCGTTTTGATCTGCCAATTCACTTGAGTACTCGACATCAAGTCCTTTGGCTTGAGAAGCTTTAGCATTGTTGTGCAATGAGGACTTTCGGTTACGTTTTTCCACACAAATACCTCCTTAAAGATATCACGATGTTTTGAAACGTAAATCAAAAGCATTTGAGGAACTTGTCCTCAACTATAGAATGTGCATTTTTTAGCTAAATATTAGAGGAAGAATCATCCTTTTAGGAATTATCTTCGTTTGTCATCTCTTGTGTCTCTGCTGTTGATTCTGCAGATTTTAATTCCTCTTTATAAAGAATCTCTTGAGTTTTAGTTAGATCGTCATTTCTTTCTTTTGCTTGTTGTTTTATACTCTCCATGACATTACCTCCTTACAAAAAAATAAACATCACTCCAAATGGAAGTGATGTTTATTAGTATGCGCAGAGTAAGTGTACAAGTTACCTGTATTAAGCTTCCTTTAACTGTTCTTCAATAATTTCCAGAGACTGTGTTTGTGTACGAAGCATGTGCATGAGGTAGTTATCTTTTTCAATCTGATAAAGGTTATAGATATCCTGTCCTTGGTTTAACTGATCATAAACATCTTTTCTTGTTTCGTTGGCTAACGTCACATAAGGAATCTTTTCAGCTGCTTTTTGTGAACGAATATTTACTTTGCGAATACGCATAAAGATTGTGTGGATATCTTTCTCATAGAATAATTCAGAAAAGAAAGCTTCTTTTGCTAAAGAATTATACCCTTTTCCGAAGTAAGGCTGACCAATCCACGTGCCAAGAAAGCCATAGCCATCTTGGACATCGAATAAATTAATGGTGCCGATTGGATTATGCCACTCATCCAAAATCGTTCTGGAAATAATGTTTCCTTGGTCTTCTTCCTCGATCGTTTGCTTCGTTAGAAATAGAAATTCCTCGAATGAAGCAGCTTTTTGACGCACAAAAGGGAAGACGTCTGGGTGCACCATTAAATTGTAAAGAACATGACTGTCTGATAAATCACGCTTTTTCAACAATTTAATCCCTCCTAGAGGGCAGAGTTATCCCCCACCCTCGAATTAAGAATAAAAATTAATTCGGGGTGGGAATCGAACCCACTAGGACCAGTCATAGCTGGTGGCGCACCAATTGCCTTCCCTTGCTTCAGTATTTAATTTATGAAAATAATGTTGTATTTGATTCTGGAGCGACCTTTAAAATGTTCCGGATTCGCTTAATCCGCATGTTGCTCTATTTGTATAATAAGACATTTTTTCAAAAAAGAAAATAGTTATTTTGTAGATTTTTTGTAAATTATTTCTCCGTCAATCATGGTCATGACTGGGGTAGCAGAAAAGTGGAACGGATGCTCAGTCCAGAGGGATAAATCGGCATCTTTTCCGGGCTCAATACTACCTACTCGATCATCAATTCCAAGGTTCTTAGCAGGAGCAATAGTGATGCCTTCAAGCGCTTTTTTTTCACTCAATCCTTCTCTAACGGCAATTGCCGCGCAAACGTTTAAATATTGAATCGGAATGTAAGGGTGATCGGTCGTGATTGAAACCTCAACATTATTTTCCGATAGTATGCGATACGTTTCCCACGATTTGTTCTTCAGTTCAATCTTTGACTTTCGCGTTAGTGTTGGACCAACACTAACTTTTAAATTTAAATCTTTGAATGAGTCCGCAATGAGATGACCTTCTGTACAATGTTCAATACGAAAGTCTAAGTTGAATTCTTCAGCAAAACGGATAGCAGAAAGAATATCATCTGCACGGTGAGCATGAATGCGAACAGGAATCTCTCGGTTTAATGCGGCTGCGATCGGTGCAACACGTAAATTATCTTGGTAAGCTGAATCTTTTGCTTGATAAAAAGCTTCACGCAGCATACCCATAATGCCCATCCGAGTGATGGAATCATTATGACGTCCACTATGAATTCGTTTTGGATTTTCACCTAATGCGATTTTAAGACCAGCCGTTTCCTTTATGATCATTTTTCTAATATCGTGTCCGTGCGTTTTAATGACAGAGGTCGTTCCACCAATAACATTTGCACTTCCAGGCATGATGTGTGCAGTCGTCACTCCAAAACGTACTGCATCCTTAAAGGCGATGTCTAGTGGATGACAGCCATCGATCGCACGAATATGAGGAGTAAGCACCTCGTGTGTCTCATTAGCATCATTTCCAGCCCATCCTGTTCCTTCATCATATAATCCTAGATGAGTGTGAACATCAATGAATCCAGGAAGAAGATGCAGATTTTCAGCTTGGATGATCTCCATATCAGCTGTTGGCTCAATATGCGTTTCGACAGCTATGATTTTGCCGTTTTCAACTAGTACGTCGCCTTGCTGAAGTTCACTGCTCGTAATTGGATACACTTTCGCTTTTTGAATTAATGTTTTCATAATGTGTCACCTGATAAATTATTTTTATTATCATTGTAACAAATCATGTAAAGCCCCCTTTAATTGTGGATAGGAGAACGTATAGCCTATGTTTTGCGCTTTTTCTGGAAGTACCTGCTGTCCCTTTAGAATCAACATACTCATTTCTCCAAACATGATCTTAAAAGCTATGGAAGGTGCAGGCAGCCAGTGTGGGCGATGCATAGCGTCACCTGTTGCTTGACCGAATTCTTTCATTGTCACGGGGTGCGGGGAAGTTACATTAACAGGTCCTGAATATTGATCATTCTCTATGGCTTCCGTAATGAGTTTTGCTACGTCTTCCACGTGTACCCACGAAACCCACTGCTTGCCTGAACCAACCGTACCACCTGCAAAAAAACGATAAGGAAGGCTTAGCTGGGGAAGTACTCCACCGTCTTTACCTAGTACCAGACCGAATCGTGTAAAAACCGTTCTGATACCGAGAGATTTTGCTTCTGATGCTTTCGTTTCCCATGCTCTTACGACTTCAGCTAAAAAGTCAGAGCCATGCTTGGATGACCTCTCTGTGAAAACTTCGGTTTCAGAAGTTCCATAATAACCAATGGCAGAAGCGTTAACCCAAACAGAAGGCTTTTGTGGCATCTTCTTAACAAGCTTTAATAATTCTTCTGTAACTTTTAAACGGCTGTTTAAGATCGACTTTTTCTTTTCATCGGTCCATCTGCCATTTATGGATTCTCCAGCAAGGTTTACAACTGCATCGATCGGAGGCAGGTCAGGTTCATTGCTTCCCATCCATTGCACATATTGAACGCCTTTTTCCTCTGACTGTTTATCTTTTCTTGTCAGAATAAAGACCTCATTTCCAAGCGATGTAAGGTGTTTGGTCAGAAATCCTCCTACAAAGCCAGTGCCTCCGGTTACTAAGATTCTTTTCAAGATAATCCACCTCTTTCCAATTTATTTATTTAAAAATTATGAATATTTGTTATAATTCATCTTGTACATATTATATTACCCTATTGAGGAGGAAAGAAGGCTTATGGAGCTCCAAAGAAATGTGCAAGCAAAAAAGAAGAACCCCTTTTTGAAAGCGCTGTTATGGATTGGGATTGCTTTAGCTGGGGGAATCGCCTTATCGATCATCGCGCTCCAAAGAGACGAGAAGATCAATGCAATCTGGTTTGTTGTTGCTTCCTTGTGTACGTATGCTATTGCTTACCGCTTTTATGCACGATTCATTGCTACAAAAATCTTCAGCCTTAATAAGAACAATGCAACACCTGCAGAAAGATATGCAGATGGTAAGGATTATGTACCGACAAACAAATGGGTACTCTATGGACACCATTTTGCAGCGATCGCGGGTGCTGGTCCACTTGTTGGTCCAACATTAGCGGCACAGATGGGATATCTGCCTGGTACCATCTGGATTATTGTCGGAGCAGTTCTAGCCGGTGCTGTACAAGATTTTGTTATTTTAATTATTTCCATGAGACGCAGAGGTAAATCAATCGGTCAGATTGCTAAAGAAGAAATAGGACCAGTTGGTGGAATGCTAGCGCTTATCGGTGTTTTTGCTATTATGGTTATTTTAATTGCCGTTCTTGCACTAGTAGTTGTTAACGCACTTAAATCAAGCCCATGGGGTACATACACGATTGCCATGACTATTCCCATCGCTCTTTTCATGGGTGTATATATGCGCTATCTTCGCCCGGGTAGAGTAGGGGAAGCGTCCATTATTGGTTTTGTATTATTGATTTTTGCGTTAGTCAGCGGCCAATGGGTTGCAGATTCTCCAACACTTGCACCTCTTTTTACATTTGATGGTGAGACTTTAGCTTGGATGTTGATCTTTTATGGTTTTCTTGCATCCGTTCTTCCTGTTTGGATGCTTCTTGCACCAAGAGACTATCTCAGCACATTCCTAAAAGTAGGGGTAATCGGAATGATGGCACTCGGTATTCTTATCGTAATGCCTGAGATTCAAATGCCTGCACTTACTAAATTTATTGATGGAACTGGTCCGGTATTCGCAGGAAACCTTTTTCCATTCTTGTTCATTACGATTGCTTGTGGAGCCATCTCTGGTTTCCATGCTTTGATCTCATCAGGAACATCGCCTAAACTAATCGCGAACGAGCAGCATGCTCCTATGATCGGTTATGCAGGAATGTTAACAGAATCTTTTGTCGCGATCATGGCGATGGTAGCGGCAACGCTTCTAACTCCAGGAATCTATTTTGCGATCAACTCTCCAGGTGCTGCGATCGGAACGGATGTCGCGACAGCTGCTACTACGATATCTTCTTGGGGATTCACGGTATCAGCGGATGAGATCAATGAACTCGCTGAAAATGTAGACGAAGAATCGATCCTTTCTCGAACAGGTGGTGCTCCGTCATTAGCTGTAGGGATCGCACAAATTTTCTCGCAAGTGATCGGTGGACCACAGTTGATGGCGTTCTGGTACCATTTTGCGATATTATTTGAAGCTGTATTCATATTGACCACTATTGACGCTGGTACACGGGTAGGTAGGTTTATGCTTCAAGATCTTCTTGGACAAATTTACAAACCTTTACGAAAAACAGATTCTATGCCAGCTGTATATTTCACGAGTGCGTTAGTCGTTGCAGGCTGGGGTTATTTCTTAGTCGTCGGTGTAACGGATCCGTTAGGCGGCATCAATACACTATGGCCATTGTTCGGTATCGTTAACCAAATGTTAGCGGCTATCGCACTTATCGTGGCAACAACTGTTATTTTGAAGATGGGTAAGAAAAAGTTTGTATGGGTGACGTTGGTTCCTCTTGCTTGGCTGATGATTGTAACGTTTTATGCGGCTTGGCAAAAGATTTTTTCTGATGTTCCGAAAATCGGTTTCTTAAAGCAAGCAGAAGTGATGAAGGAAGCAATTGCGAGCGGAAACTTGCCGGCAACTGTACCTTCCATGGAAGCTGCTAAACAGCTAGTCTTCAACAATACGTTAAACGCTTATTTAACCGCGATCTTTATGTTGCTCATTCTAGGTGTACTGATTGATGCGATGCGCATCTGGTACAAAGCTGTTAAGAGTGAGAAGCCTTTAGAAACAGTTGAAGAGCCATTTGTGCAAACAAAGCTTGGTGATGTATCGTGACATTTCATGCCGCTTGGAAATGGGTGAAAGATATCTTTCAAATCCTTTTATATATCGGAAAGGGAATCTCAAATCTGCCTGATTACCAAGCTTATGTGAAACATCTAAAAGAGAATCATCCCGATCGCACACCTCCGACTGAAAAAGAGTTTTTTGCAGAGTTGCTCGAAAATAAATATGGCGCAAATGCAAAACGCTGTTGATAAGCCTTTATAAGTGCAGGTTGCACTTTCATTAAAAAAGCATTCTCTCCAAACGGGGAGGGTGCTTTTTTATGTGATGAATGGGTGAGTAGGGGGCAGGGAGGTGTGCTTTTTACGGTATGTGTTTTTATATTTTATTACACGTTCACCGGTAAAGTGGGGTTAACCACCTGTGATGTACCGATTTACACCTGAGAATGCCGCGTAAGCACCCGTGCCTGCGCTTTTTACACCTGAAAATCAGTTCTAACCGCCGATGCTCCTTAAATTTCCGTGTTTCATCTAAAGGTAAGGTGCTTGTTTCCGTTAACTTTCTCATACAGATACTATTCGATAGTTTGAAGGCTGTTCAAACAGCACGAAATCCATAAGATATGGTACACTATTTGGTGAAAGAAGGTGGGTAGATGGCTGTTATAACAAGGATTTCTGCTCAGCAAAAAAACGACGAACGATTTAATATTT
The DNA here is from genome assembly GCF_007673525.1 of Fictibacillus phosphorivorans. Classification (GTDB taxonomy): domain Bacteria; phylum Bacillota; class Bacilli; order Bacillales; family Fictibacillaceae; genus Fictibacillus; species Fictibacillus phosphorivorans_C. The sequence continues at coordinate 29,644 of NZ_VDZU01000002.1, read as the reverse complement.
TTATACAAAAAGGGCCAAAAGAAGAATTTGCATTTAGTGTAGACGCAGATGTTTTAATAAAGTTTTCTCTTCAAAAAGGTATGGAGATCGATGAAGAAGAATGGGAATCCATCATTGAAGAAGATCAATATCGAAAAGCATTTAATAAAGCACTTCATTATTTATCTTTTCGAATGCGTACTGCTCATGAGATCGAGGTATATCTAGTAAAGAAAGAAGTTCCTGAATCCACGATCAAACGAGTTCTGCAAAAACTTTCGGAGTATGATTTTGTGAATGACCAAACCTTTGCGAAATCACTCGTAAGAAGCCGTATGAACACATCATTTAAAGGACCAGGAATGATTCGGCAGGAGCTGAAGAAAAAAGGAATCAGTGAACGTAATACGGAAGAGGCTCTCGATCAGTTCAGTTATGAGGAGCAACTAGAAGCGAGTATTACATTTATTCAAAAACAATTTTCAAGCGGAAAGAAGCGTTCTGAGAAAGAACAGAAGCAGAGGATCGCTCAGCAGCTTCAGCAAAAAGGCTATTCGTGGGAAGTGATTGAAATGGCATTTCAAGAGGCGAAGATCAGTCAATCTGCCGAAGACGAAAAAGAAGCCTTGCTGGTACATGCTCGCAAAGCTCATCAAAAATATAAAAAGTATAGTGGCTTTGAATACGAGTCACGCATGAAGAAATTTCTATACAGCAAAGGCTTCGATTCTGGAGTTATTTCAGAACTGCTTAGCGGTGATGAACTTAACGATCTATAAAGATCTCAGGTCTGTTGTCGTCCTGTTCAACGATTAGGGCAGCAACCTGCTCCGGAGACTTTAATCGAGAGCGATCTGCAATATGATTGGAATCATCCCAGAAAGGGGTATCCATTCCGCCCATATAAACTGCTGTTGGATAGATATGAGTGCCATCCCATTCCTTTACGAGACTTTCTGTAAATCCTCTAACGGCAAATTTAGAAGCACAATAAACAGATTCATTTACTTTTCCGCGTAAGCCGGCTGTGGAAATGATGTTCATTACTTTGCCGAAGCCTTGCTTTTTAAATAGCTTAAAGGCAAGCTTAGTCGGAAAAATGGTGCCGTAAACATTCGTTTCGAGCATTTCTGTTATATCTGTTTTTGTTAAGTCTTCAAGCGGCTCAAATACACCCATACCTGCATTGTTGATCAAAGCGTGAACGTTCTCACTTTGGAAGATGGATTGAAGCATGGATTCGGTTTTTGCGTAATCGGTAACATCACAAACTTTATACGATACTTTGTTTTCGCTGTGAGCGAATGATTGAACAGCTTGCTCTAATTTTTGCTCATTACGGCCAACGAGATATACGTTGTACGTTTTATTATATTCACGGGCTAGTGCGAGTCCTAAACCAGAACCGCCTCCTGTAATAATGACAGTCTTATTCAAAATTATCACTCCTATGTAGTTAGTTCTTAAGCATATATAGGGTACAGAAAAGAAAGGAAGTAATCAAATGGAAAAAAGATTCAGCGAGATGACAGAAGTTGAAATTAAAGGCGAAATTGCTTCCCTTCGAGCTAAGGCACAAAAAGCAGAACAAATGGGCATGGTAAGTGAGTACGCTGTTTATGAACGAAAGATCGCGATGGGCAAATGCTACTTGATGGATCCTTCAATGATCGAAAGCGGAAAAGAGTACGGAATTCAAGGAGACCCGGGGTCGACGTTTTCAGTGCTGTACTTAAATGGTATTTTTGCCTGGGGTTACAAAAATAAACAAAGTGCACTCGAAGCTTTGCCGATTTCAGTTCTAGAATAAAAAGTATAAGTATTTACAATGATGTTTATGGAAGTGGTTGATCTCCGTTTCAGGTGCTCCCTTTCCGGGGGGGCGTGCGGTGAGCCACCTCGTCGCTTTGCGACCTTAGGTGTCTCACCTGTCCCGCTGATCCCCCAGGAGTCTCGCACCTTACACTCTAATCAACTAGTCAGAGAAGCATTGTAAACACTAAAAGATATTAACTTCAAAACAGAAATCAACAAAGGCTATAAACATAATAAACAAAATAAAGAAGCGGTACAGGACCGCTCCTTTATTCGTCACTATGAACGCTTACGTGTTTGAATTTCAAGCACATAGTTATTTAATGCTTGCTGGGTTTCCCCGTTCACTTGATTGTACGCATGCTTCGAATTGGCACGCGGTGAGTGAAAGGGGTCAGAATATTTACCGTTAAATCGCGTTGATGAGAAGTAGTCTTTCTTGTTCAACTGATTCACCCCCCAGAATGAAATTCATAACCGCAAGAGTTACTGATCATCTCGGTGTTGATTGGATAAAAACATTCGTTCCTGCGGATGGTCACGAATGGATCCATCTGGCCGTTTAGAAGAGAATTCTTCTTTTGATCTCGGCTCACCTGAGAAGGAGATCCGATTAGGGAAGTTTTTTGATTTGTTACGCATGTGATTACCTCCTTGTTATCGGTTCTCAACTAGTATGAAACGTGAGAGAACCCTTTATGTGACGGGGGTTTCTTTAAAAATTGGATAAGGAGGGAGAATAATGGAAGAGCGTTTTGACAGATTGGCGAAACTACTGCAAAAAAAGAACCCAGCCCTTACAAATCAAGAAGCTAGGGAATGGGTGGAAGGATTATGGGAAGATTTTGAGTCTACTCGAGCGAAAGCGGGATGGGAATATGAAGGACAAGAGGTTACCGAGAAGATGGTAACACAGCTGATTACTTCTTATGGTCATAAGCTTCACGAGTATTTTTCAAACAATCCTAAATTTCAGCGATTCGTAAAAAAAGACGGGCCTATTCAATAAGCCCGTCTTCTTCCTATTCATTATTGTTGATAAGGTCGAGCGGTGAGAACTCCATCTTCTTTTTCAGACGGTCTTCAGAATACACCCATCCTGTAAAGGAAGTAATGATGTTCAAGTTCTCATCTAGCTGTACCATCGCGACAAAAGGGTAGTGTCCTTTACTTCTATACCTAAGATCAATAAATTGAACGAGGTGTCCGTGATCGTTCTTTTCGACTTCCCATCGGTGTACTGGGGAGAACGAAAGAAAAGCAGATATATTTTTGTCCTTTTTCGCAGCTTCAATCAATTTTGTTTTTGGAACAGCAAGACGATCGAAAGTATCCCAAACCGTTACTTTTCCATTTTTTAAACCGGCTACGAAGAATTCGTGTTTCGATTTAATGGCTAGATGGTACTGTCCCCAACGAATGGTCGGGCTGGCATAGATTTCTTCCGCTTCTGGAATCTTTTTCAGCACGATCTTGTTCACACGCTGTCTGGATATAATCCGAATGATGTAATAAACAACGAGTATGCTGTAAACCGTTAGAAACGTGTATCCGGGATCAACACCTATATACCAGAGTAGCAAGCCTCCGATATGCAAGAAAAAGATAAAGGGATCAAAGATACTGATAACACCAAGCGCGATCCATTTCTTTGAAACCGGGTATAGAGCTTGTGTGCCGTAAGCATTAAAGATATCAACGAAAACATGAAGGAAAACGGCAATCGCTGTCCATAATAAAAGCTTTCCGTTATCGGCTTCTGGAACAAATAATGAGATAGCCCCAAATAAAAGCATTGGCCATATTACGAGTGCTGGCAATGAATGTGTGAGTCCTCTGTGATTGCGGATGTATACCGCATTATTTTTTAGTTTGAGTACTGTGTCAAAGTCGGGTGCTTGGGAACCAATCAAAGTCCCAGCAAGAATAGCTTGGGAGGTTACTGGATCATTTGCAATTGCAGGGTCCAGCATCGCTAAACCACCTAACCCGAGCCCCATCACAATATGTGTGCCTGTATCCAAGGCGATCACCTCCTATGTAGGAATGGAGTGAAAAGAATATGTTAACGGTTTTTATGGAGTATAAAGTAAGTCCAGATTTCATTCAATTGTATGAGTCTCAAATGGATTCTGTTATCAATGAGCTTAAAGCTAGTGGTGCTTCTGATATTCAATGGTACAGAGCTGCAGATCAGCCTTCATTATATGTTGAATGTTTCCAAGTTAACGATCAAGCAACATATGATACGATTAAAAAAAATCGAACATCTCTTCAGCATCCTGTTTTTTCAATCCTTGACGAATGTGTAACAGGAGGGTTAGAAAAAATCCATTGCTGGGCGTTTGAAAAGCTAAACACAAAGGAAGATCTGTAAATTGAACACAACAAGTAATAGTATATTTTCCCTCAATGATTCATATGTGAAACAATTTCAAGACCATTTGTTAACTTGGTATAACGAGAACAAACGAACATTGCCTTGGCGAGAAAATCAAGACCCTTACCGTGTCTGGGTCTCTGAGATTATGCTTCAACAAACAAGAGTAGACACGGTCATTCCTTATTTTGAACGATTTACTCAACTGTTCCCAACGCTGCAAGACCTCGCTTACGCGGATGAAGAAAAAGTCTTAAAAGCATGGGAGGGTCTAGGTTATTATTCCCGAGTTCGAAACTTACAAACCGCAGTAAAAGAAGTATGCGAATCTTATGGAGGAAAAGTACCGAATACGCCAAAAGAGATCGCTGGATTAAAGGGAGTTGGCCCTTATACAGCAGGAGCGGTCCTTAGCATCGCTTACGGTATTCCAGAACCAGCCGTTGATGGTAATGTTATGCGTGTTTTATCCAGAATTCTATTGATCGAAGAAGATATCAGCAAACCAAAAACGCGTGTGCTTTTTGAAAAAGCAGTAAGGGAGCTGATCTCACACGAAGATCCATCTTCTTTTAATCAAGCATTAATGGAGCTAGGTGCACTAATATGCACGCCGAAATCACCAGCTTGCTTATTATGTCCGATGCGAGAATTATGCAGAGGGTTTGAGAGTGGAAGACAAGCTGAACTTCCTGTAAAGTTAGGAAAAACAAAAGTTCGTAAAGCGAAGATGACTGCAGGTGTTTTGTTAAATCATGATGGGGAAATTCTCATTCACAAAAGACCATCTGAAGGATTGCTTGCTAACATGTGGGAATTTCCGAACACCGAGTATGTTGGGGAGCACAAAGATGCAGAGATTGAGGCATTGGTTGGATATGTACAAGAACAGACGGATTTTGGAGCGGTTGTAGAGGAAAAAGCAGGATACATTGAGCATGTGTTTTCTCACTTAAAATGGGAGATTCAAATATGGCAGGGAAAAATTGAAAGTGAAGATGATTTGGAACAGCTGCCTGCTGATTGGAAATGGGTCCGTGTAGATGAACTTGAAAATTATCCATTTCCTGTCTCACATCAAAAAATCATTCTGCTCATAAAGGAGGCGTTAATCGTATGAATTTAGATCTTGAAGGTAAAGTTGTGCTTGTTACAGGTGGATCTAAAGGGATCGGTCAAGGTATCGCCCATGCCTTTTTAGAAGAAGGTGCAAAAGTGGGGATCGTCGGTCGTAACTTGGCTGATCTCGAAGCTGCTCAAAAAGAAGGGATCGAAATTTTCCAAGGTGATGTAACGATTGCTGAGGATCGTGAACGAGTAATGGATGATTTCGTTACGAAGTTTGGAACAATAGATGTCTTGGTTAACAATGCAGGTGGGAGCAATGGTTCTTCTGTTATGGAGACAAGTATGGAGCAGTTTGAAGAAGCTATGCATTTGAATTTTTTATCAGCAGTCGATCTGAGTAAGAGAGCGGCAGCAATAATGATTGGGAAATCTGACGGTGGAGCTATTATTAACATTTCGTCTATTTTTGGCCGTGAATCGGGTGGTAAGCCCACTTACAATGCGAGCAAGGCCGCGATGATTTCCTTCACAAAGTCATTTGGTGATGAGATGATCAAGAAGGGGATTCGAGTAAACGGCGTTGCCCCTGGATCAATTTTGCATGAAACAGGAAATTGGAAAAAAAGATTGGAACAAGATCCAGATAAAATCAATTCGTTTGTGGAAGAACATATTTCTGCCGGACGATTCGGGACAGTAGAAGAAGTAGCCAACGTTGTGGTGTTTTTAGCTTCCAAAAAGGCATCATGGGTCGTTGGAAGTACGCTAAACGTAGATGGCGGACAGTCTTATAGTAATTTTTAGTACTTCTTTGAAAGAAAACAAGCCCCTGCCGAGTGCAGGGGCTTGTTTTTTTTGCTCGTCCAGCGGCTGTTAGGCTCGCTGGACGAGCGATTCCCAGGGTTTATGAGCGATTCCCAGGGTTTATGAGCGATTCCCAGGGTTTATGAGCGATTCCCAGGGTTTATGAGC
>NZ_VDZU01000002.1:0-23332 GCF_007673525.1 Fictibacillus phosphorivorans | reverse complement strand
GCGATTCCCAGTCAATCAGGAAATCAATCGTACTTAACCTCAGTCCCATGCGTCCAATCGGCTTCATCCCGTTTCATACCGCCTCTTGCTTCGATCTCTTTAATGATCTCGCGGTGCAGGCTTGTGCCCTCTTCGTTTAAATAAGGAGCTACCTGCTGCAAGGAGTGGTGAAAATAAGCCAGTTCTGCATCTTTCCAATCGGTCTTACTCGTCATACTCAATTCGGTCATATCTCGTCCTACATACATGAGTCGTACCTCCTTTATCAAGAATTCGTTATGGTTTCATTTATCCCCTATATCCCAATGTTTTAATACTGGAAATATCTAATAAAAAAAGTGCTTATAAAAAAGCATGACCCCGGGTAAATTATATTTCGTGGAGGTGAAAAACATGGACAAACAACAAAAACAACAACAACAACAAGCTCGTCAAAAGCAACAAAACGCTCAACAACAACAAGCTGGTCAATCTTACGGGACTGAATTTGCTAGCGAAACTAACGCTCAAGAAGTTCGCCAACAAAACCAACAGTCTCAACAAGGTAAAAACCAACAACAAAAATAACCTCTATCCAGGAATGCTCCCTAATCACTAGGGAGCATTTTTTGGTTTGTCTTCATTTTTTTATCTAACATTCACATGAAGTACATACGTTTTCTAAACAAGACCGATGGGAATACTAGTGACGAGTGGAATTATTTGAAAAAAGGCGCTTTTATGAAAAAAACAGGGACAAGTACATTTCCAAACTATTCTTAAAACGATATAATAAAGAAGAGAAAAAAAGCGTGTGTAATGAAAGAAAGTAATGATCGGGAATCAAAACATTGAAAAAAATGAAGAACGAGGTTTATTAATGGAGCTGGTGAATTACCGACAATTGGTTAAAGAGGAAGGAGAATTAACAATTCAATAGGTAACATTAGCTTCCGGAACTCGGGCAGAAAGGAGAGAGAGATGAGTTTTCCTGCAACCGGAAGTATAATCAATATTCAAAGCTATAAGCATAACGGTTATCTTCATAGAAATTGGGAAGATACGGTTATTTTGAAAGGGACTCCTAGTCAGGTGATTTGCGGCAACGACCGGATTCTTGTTACTGAATCTGACGGACGTCAATGGCGCACTAGGGAACCGGCCATTTGCTATTTTAACGCGAAGCAATGGTTTAACGTGATCGGAATGATACGAGAAGACGGGATTTATTACTACTGCAACCTAGGCTCACCATTCATGTGGGACAAAGAAGCACTGAAGTATATTGATTATGATCTTGATATAAAAGTATTTCCAGACGGAACTTATATCTTATTGGATGAAGATGAATATGAGCTGCACAAAAGAATGATGAGGTATCCGAGTCAGCTTGATACGATCATAAAGAAGAACCTTCAAGAACTAATCTTGATGGTCACACAAAAAAAGGGACCGTTCGAACCTGGATTTGTGGAACAATGGTATGAAAGATATTTAGAATTCCGATAAAAAGGAAAACCTGTTGAAGAGTCAACAGGTTATCCTTTTTTTATCTTTGGTTAACTTGGCGCTTGCCAAGTTTTCTTTTTATGAAGGAAAGAATGGTGAAATTAAATGGATAGTATTAAACGTTATTTGATATTCGTAAAGCCGTACAAGTGGCAAATTTTCTGGACGATCGTAATCGGTTTAGCTAAGTTTGGTATTCCGTTATTAACGCCTCTAATTTTAAAATATGTTGTAGATGACATCATTCAAGTCTCATTGCCGGTAGATGAAAAATTAAACAAACTTTATTGGCTCATGGGTGGGGCTGCACTCATATTTGTAGTGCTTCGTCCGCCGATCGAGTATTGGAGGCAGTATTATGCCCAATGGGTAGGAACAAAGGTTTTATATGACATTCGTGATAAGATGTTTGACCATATACAGCGCTTGAGCCTCCGTTTTTATTCGAACAACAAATCGGGTGAAGTAATTTCGAGAGTCATCCATGATGTTGAGCAAACAAAAACGTTTGTCATTACTGGTCTAATGAATGTATGGCTAGATATGGCCACGATTATTATTGCCGCTGCCATCATGTTCTCTATGGATTTCTGGCTGACTGTCGTTGCCCTATCCATGCTGCCGGTCTACGGTTTCTCGGTAAAATTCTTTTATGCCAGACTTCGTCAACTAACGAAAGATCGTTCACAAGCTCTAGCTGAAGTACAAGGCCACCTGCATGAACGTGTTCAAGGTATGTCAGTGATTCGAAGTTTTGCACTCGAAGATCATGAGCAGGTACAGTTTGATAAACGAAACCGCAACTTCTTAGACCGTGCAATGGATCATACAAAATGGAACGCGAAAACATTCTCGGTCGTAAATACCGTAACAGATATTGCACCGCTTCTTGTCATTGGATTTGCTGCGTATCAAGGTATTCAAGGAAACATTACGATCGGTGCGCTAGTTGCATTTGTTGCGTATATGGATAGACTATATAACCCACTGAGACGACTAGTGAATTCATCTACAACACTGACACAATCGATCGCGTCTATGGACCGGATGTTTGAGTTTTTAGATGAGTCCTATGATATTGAAGATTCTCCACATGCCAAGCCCTTAGAATCCGTAAAAGGGAAGCTTGATTTCGAGAATGTATCGTTCACTTATAACGAGGAAGAAGCTGACGTACTACATAATGTTTCCTTATCGGTGGCAGCAGGTGAAACGATTGCTCTAGTGGGGATGAGCGGAGGCGGTAAATCTTCGTTGATCAGCTTGATCCCGCGCTTTTACGACGTTTCAGAAGGAAGTATCAAGCTGGACGGAACAGATATCCGTGATTTTAAAGTGCGCTCTCTAAGAGACAACATCGGTATGGTTCTTCAAGATAATATTCTTTTTAGTGAATCCGTTCGAGCGAATATTCTTATGGGTAATCCAGAGGCTACTGATGAAGAGATGATTGCGGCTGCAAAAGCAGCTAATGCACATGAATTTATAATGAACTTACCTGAAGGTTATGACACGAAGATCGGTGAACGTGGAGTGAAGCTATCTGGTGGTCAGAAGCAGCGTGTGGCTATATCGCGTGTCTTTTTAAAGAATCCACCGCTTCTTATTTTAGATGAAGCAACTTCCGCACTGGACCTTGAGAGTGAACATTTGATACAAGAAGCTTTAGAAAAACTTGCAAAAGATCGAACAACGTTCATTGTGGCTCACCGACTTTCCACCATAACTCATGCAGATCGAATCATCGTGATCGATCATGGCAGAATCGTAGAAATTGGTAATCATAAGAAATTGATGGAAAAACAAGGTGCTTATTACGACCTTTTCATGGTTCAACAATTAAATTAAGATCGTCCGAGACCGGCAGAGATGCTGGTCTTTTTTCGTTTAAATGTAGATAGATATCATACGAAAGAACTACAACATAAGACATATTTGTCGATTATTCTGAAAATTAAATATTGTCAAATTGTCAGAGTAGTGTCATAATTCTCAACAGAGAAGTAATATTCTAGGAAATTTGGCAGCTTAGAGAAAGGAGTGAGATCTCATGGGAAATCCAGTTCTAGAAGTGAAGAACTTAAGAACTTCTTTCCTTACAGACGATGGCGCAATCCCTGCTGTGGACGGTGTTGATTTCCACGTTAATCCTGGTGAAGTGCTAGGGATCGTAGGAGAATCGGGCTGCGGTAAAAGTGTGACATCACTATCCGTAATGGGACTTGTACCTACACCACCTGGGAAAATTGAAGGAGAGATTCTCTTTAAAGGTGAAAATCTTGCTTCAGCACCAGAAAGAAGGATGCGGCAAATTAGAGGCAATGAAATCGGGATGATCTTTCAGGAGCCGATGACAAGCTTGAACCCGGTTATTACAATCGGTGAGCAGCTTATTGAATCACTGCGCATACATAGAAAATGGTCCAAAAAAGAAGCGATGGGTAAAGCCATTGAGATGCTTAAGCTGGTGGGACTTCCACGAGCAGAGGAACTTGTAAAAGAATATCCTCATCAATTATCAGGAGGTATGCGTCAGCGTGTCATGATCGCCATGGCTATGATCTGTGACCCTAAACTTCTGATAGCGGACGAGCCTACTACTGCTTTGGATGTTACGATTCAAGCCCAAATCTTAGACTTGATGAAACGATTAAACAAAGAAACAGACACCGCCATCATGATGATCACACATGATCTAGGTGTCGTGGCAGAGATGTGTGAGCGAGTCGTTGTTATGTACGCTGGAAAAGTGGTCGAAGAAGGTGAAGTGAAAACCATCTTCCAAAATCCGAAACACCCTTATACGGTAGGGTTGATCAGATCCGTACCAGACATGAGGGAGAAGGTCGGCCGTCTATATTCTATTCCAGGAAACGTACCAAAACCTGGTTCGATCACCACAGGTTGTTCGTTCGCACCGCGTTGTGAGCATGCAGGAACAAGGTGTATATCCGAAACTCCTCATCTTAAAACTCAAGAAGGCAGTCATCAAGTCAGATGCTGGCTTTACGAGGACGGGAAAGGAGTGAATCTGCATGAGTCAGACACAGCCATTAGTTAAAGTTGAAAATTTAAAGATGCACTTTCCGATTAAAGGCGGAATACTGAGCAAGACCGTTGGCGAAGTAAAGGCAGTAGACGGAATCTCTTTTCACATAAAAAAAGGAGAGACCCTCGGCCTCGTAGGAGAGAGCGGATGTGGTAAGTCCACGACGGGACGCATGCTCCTTAGACTTTTAGAACCTACTGAAGGAAAGATTTACTTTGAAGGTGAGGATATAACAAAATTATCCTCGAGCGAGATGAGAAAGAAACGCCGAGAGATGCAGATGGTGTTTCAAGATCCCTTTGCTTCCCTTAACCCGCGTCATACGGTTGAGAAAATTTTAGAAGAGCCATTAATCGTTCATGGTGTAAAAGATAAAGCGGAACGAAAAAGACGAGTAAAAGAACTGCTTGAAGTTGTAGGACTCTCAAGCTGGCACGCGAAGCGATATCCTCATCAATTTTCAGGAGGACAAAGACAGCGTATCGGAATCGCACGTGCACTTGCCGTGAATCCGAAACTCATTATCGCGGACGAGCCAGTATCTGCACTGGATGTTTCCATCCAATCTCAAGTACTGAACCTTTTACAAGATCTTCAAAAAGAGTTCGACCTTACGTATTTGTTTATCGCGCATGATCTTGGTGTAGTCCGCCATATCAGTGACCGAGTGGGAGTTATGTATTTGGGTCATATCGTAGAGCTTGCTGAAAGTGAAAAGCTTTATGATGATCCGAAACATCCATATACACAAGCTCTTTTATCAGCCGTTCCGATTCCAGATGTGGAGCACCGGAAAGACCGTGTCATCCTGCAAGGAGATGTACCGAGTCCTTCAAATCCTCCAGCTGGTTGTCCATTTCACACACGTTGCCCTGCAGCGATGGATCATTGCGGAACCGTAAAGCCTGTTTTAAAAGAAGTTGCTGAAGGCCACTACGCTGCCTGCCATCTTTACGAATAACGGCAGACACGTACATATAAACAAAGGCACAACTAAAATGAGAACTGGGGGAAAGAAGATGAAGAAAAGTTTATTAACTTTATTTGCTTTAATGCTTGCTTTATCTCTAGCGTTGGCAGGGTGTTCATCAGGCGGGGATAGCAGCAAAGGTGGAGACGACGATAAAGTCGATCCGAACAATGTCATGATCTACGGTCGTGGCGGAGATTCTGTTGCACTTGATCCAGCTGTTGTTACTGACGGTGAGTCTTTCATCGTAACAGAGCAAATCTATGAGCCGCTTGTAAACTATGGAAAAGATAATACAGATATCGTTGAAGGTCTTGCTAAGAAATGGGAAGTTTCTGAAGATGGCTTGACGTATACGTTTGAGCTTGAAGAAGGTGTAAAATTCCATGATGGCGAGAAGTTCAACGCTGATGCGGTTATCAAGAACTTTGAGCGTTGGGCTAAGAGTAAAGACGAAGAGAAGTTCTATTACTACAAATCTATGTTTGGTGGCTTTGAAGGTGACGAAGGTCACGTAATTGAAAGCATAAAAGCTGATGGCGAATATAAAGTAGTGTTTAAGCTTAAGCGCCCTCAAGCACCGTTCTTAAAGAACATTGCAATGAGCCCGTTTGCTATCGCAAGTCCTAAGTCATTAGATGGCGACAAGCTAAGCAAAGAGCCAGTTGGAACAGGTCCTTTCAAATTTAAGAGCTGGAAGCCAAACGATACGATCGTTCTTGAGAAGAACGCTGACTATTGGGTAAAAGATCTTCCAAAACTTGATGGAGTAACATTTAAAGTAATCAAAGATAACTCTTCTCGTTTAAATGCGTTAACAAAAGGCGAGATCGATCTCATGGATGGTTTGAACCCATCTGATATGAAAAAAGTTCAAGATAACGGCAAACTTCAATTGTTTGAGCGTCCTTCTATGAATGTTGGTTACCTAGGATTTAACGTTGAAAAAGCTCCATTCGACAAGAAAGAAGTTCGTCAGGCGATCAGCCACTTGATCGATAAGCAAGCGATTATCGACAACTTCTTCGAAGGAACTGCAGAGCCGGCTAAAAACCCAATGCCTCCTTCAATCAATGGTTATAACGATAGCATTCAAGACCGTGAGTACGACGAAGCTAAAGCTAAAGAACTTTTAGCAAAAGCAGGTGTACCTGATGGCTTCAAGATGGACCTTTGGGCAATGCCTGTAGCACGTCCATACATGCCAAATGGACAAAAAGTTGCTGAAGCAATCCAAGCGAACCTTGCAAAAGTTGGAATCGAAGCTAACATTGTAACGTTTGAGTGGGGTGCGTACCTTGAAAAGACACGTAATGGTGAAGCACCGGTATTCATGCTAGGTTGGACTGGTGATAACGGAGATGCAGATAACTTCCTTTACACATTACTTGATAAAGACAACATTGGATCTAATAACTATTCTCGTTACACGAATGAAGAAGTTCATAAGCTATTACTAGAAGCGCAATCTACTCCAGATGAAGATACGCGTGCTGAACTTTACAAAAAAGCACAAGAGATCATTCATGAAGATGCTCCTTGGGTACCGCTTGTTCACTCTAAACCGCAATTAGCAGGTGCTAGCAAGATTAAAGGATTTGTTCCTCATCCTACAGGTTCACAATCTTTTGGAGACACATCTTTCGAATAAAGTATGGCGGGGAGTATGGAGCAGATCATCCTGCTCCCCTTTTTTTTGCACCATGAGAAAATAAGTTAACTCGCAATCTTTACAGAAAGAGGTGACCAGATGTTTGCCTATACGATCAGACGGTTAGCAACACTAGTCCCAGTACTATTAGGGATGACATTTATTGTTTTCATGATGATTCGTGCTATACCGGGGAACCCAGCACAGTTAATTTTAGGGCAACAGGCGACACAAGAAGCCATTGAAGGATTAACAAGAAGGCTTGGCTTGGACCAGCCCTGGTACACGCAATTTTTTGCTTATATTAAAGGATTAATTACAGGAGATCTAGGTGTTTCTTTAAAGACCAATGTTCCGATCTCTGAGGAAATTTGGCCGTATCTAGCAGCAACAATGGAATTAGCTTTTATTGCAATGATTATTGCAATCGTAGTAGGAGTGAATGCAGGAATCATTTCTGCATGGTTTCAAAACTCGTGGTTTGATTATTCAGCCATGGTACTCGCACTGATCGGTGTTTCGATGCCTATTTTCTGGCTGGGGTTGATGGAACAGTATGTGTTCTCCATTCAATTAGACTTATTGCCTACTACAGGGCGGGATAATATTCGTGTTCCGGTTGATCCGATTACCCACTTATATCTAATTGATACACTCATTCAGGGTAGGTTTGACCAATTCACTGAAGTAATCCGCCATCTCATTCTGCCAGGTGTAGCACTAGGTACAATCCCTATGGCAATCATCGCAAGGATGACGCGATCCAGTATGCTTGAGGTCATGCGTTCAGATTATATTCGTACTGCTCGTGCAAAAGGAATGAAAATGTTTTGGGTAGTGTACAAGCATTCTTTGAAAAACGCAATGATTCCAGTTGTTACGGTTATCGGGTTGCAAACGGGACTTCTACTAGGAGGAGCAATCTTAACTGAAACAATCTTTGGATGGCCTGGAATCGGAACGTATATATATGATGCAATTTCCTTCAGGGATTATCCTGTTATCCAATCAGGAATCCTTGTGGTCGCTACCATTTTTGTATTAATTAATCTTCTCGTAGATCTGCTGTATGCAGCGATCGATCCGAGAATTAAATTTAAATAAGGAGGAATAAGAGCATGTCAGAACAACTAGCTAAATCAACACCTCCATTAGTTCCGCAACATGTGCCAGCTCCAGTTGAAGACAAAGTTATTTCTCCTTGGAAAGAAGCATGGAGGAATTTTAAGAAGAACAAAATCGCTCTTGTTGGGCTATCTATCGTTTCATTTTTTATAATTCTAGCTATATTTGCTGATCTAGTAGCTCCCTACCATTACAGAGACGGAAATTTGGCAGACAAACATATTTCACCTTCTGCTGAACACTGGTTTGGTACCGATGAATTCGGTCGAGATATTTTAAGTAGAATCATCTACGGCGCAAGAATTTCCCTATGGGTAGGTTTCTTTTCAGTAGCAGGATCAGTGATCATAGGTTCACTATTGGGTATCATAGCTGGTTATTATGGAAAATGGATTGACGGTATCATATCCCGCATTTTTGATATTTTGCTCGCATTTCCAAGTATCTTACTTGCCATTGCCGTAGTATCTGTACTTGGGCCATCATTAAAAAACGCGTTGATCGCGATTGCCATCATTAATATTCCAACGTTCGGAAGGCTATTACGATCCAGGGTACTAAGTGTAAAGGAAGAAGAATATATAACTGCTGCTCGAGCTATAGGTATGAGTGATTTCAGGATATTAATCCATCACATCTTGCCGAACAGCTTAGCTCCTATTATCGTTCAAGGAACACTTGCGATAGCAGCAGCTATAATCGAAGCAGCTGCTCTCGGGTTCTTAGGAATGGGTGCACAGCCACCAACTCCAGAGTGGGGTAAGATGCTCGCAGATTCAAAAGACTTTATCATTCAAGCGCCATGGACCGTATTGTTCCCAGGCTTAGCGATCATGCTCACGGTACTCGGATTCAACCTGATGGGTGACGGTCTGCGTGATGCACTAGATCCACGGATGAAGAGTTAGAGATTAGTTGTAAATGAGGAGTCTTGGCTTTGGCCAGGCTTCTTTTTTATGTGGTTTTTTCTAGGAGGGGGGTTAGGTTATATTTGCGGGATTTTGTTGAACCTGATGTAGGAAGGTTTAGAGATCGAAATAAATGGTTAGTTTGATAACTTGAACTTAAGTGTAAGTATTTCATAGCCTCACGATTGGATATTTTAGAAGAAATTAAATATGCGTAGTCTTGTAAAGCTTCAACATGAGCAATTTTTGAGGAAGTATTGCAAGGGTGGCAATGCCAGGATCCCCATACATATGTCATAATTGATTGATCACATGATGGACATAGAACGCCGGTTATTAAATCTCTTTTATTAATCTCAAAAAGTTCACAAACATCTGGATCATAAGATGAACTTACATTGGAAAGGTATTTTATTAGTTTTTTTATTTGTTTTTGTGTTAGGACAGTATGCTTGTTCTTTTGTATGAACTCTTGGAATTTCTGTTGTAGGCTGGGGCTTTTAATTACTTTTTCATAAGCTTCTTTATATGTAGGAGTAGCTTCAATGATCACATTTGGATTGGTCATGACTACAAGAGATTCAATGGGTATGGGAGCAGAGTATTTTTGTTGGAGAAGTATTTCATTTAAGTGATATCTTTGCCGTTTAACCTGTTCGATTGGATTAGAGAACGCTTCTTTCTTTCCGTCATATGTTCTGATGAGTTGTGAAAATTTATCATCAAAAAATAAATGTCCCGTCAAGTTCTTTATTTCTAAAATTGTTAAGAAATTGGGAGTAATGGCTAGAGTATCCATTTGGAAATAGTAGTTATCATGGAGAATTCGAATTCCGTGAAGTAAATTGACGTCATTTTTAGGTAAGTAGCGATAAAAATAGTTTAAAGATTGTTCACCCTTGTGCCCAGAGGAATGATTTCGCAATTGTTCTTGCAATTCTTTTCTTTTTGAATGGTTTAGAGGTGTTCTTCTTATTAATTTGGATAATTTTATAACTATAGGCGGCGCTTTTCTATCATTTTTTATAAAAATCTCTCCTTTAAATTAATTACATATTAATTCTATCTCAGTTTGCAACATTCTGAAGTGTAACGCAAAAAGAACTTTACCTAATACCGGAGTCCAAACTAATTAATTCTAGAAATATTGACTATAATACGGCGAGAATTAAGCGTAATACGGCAAGTTTTTTCAATAATACGGCGAGTTTTTAACATATAACAGCGAGTTTACAAATTACGACAAAATTCGCACGCCGCCTTCGCAAAACCACCACACCCACCAAAAAAACCAACCCTAAAAAAAAGGCTGGCTTCCAATACACAATATTAATCCTCTAACCGCTGATCCAACTGAACTTCACTGTCTTCCTGGTGGTAGTTCTTAAAGCTTTCCACCAAAGTGTTTAAGTGCTCCAATTGGTCTGCGTAATCTATGATCAGGGCGAAGACGGGGAACAGCTCAATCCAATCTTCGTTCTCTGGGTTTTTGTAATAGCTCATGATACAGGTCATGAGTGCTTTTTTGTTGATGGCCTCATCCATATCAAGTGTATGTTGCGCACGGATTTTGTCCGTGTACTTCAACAACATTTGTTCATGGAAGTTGGTCAAGCCATCCAGTTTTAATTGAATCAGTTCTTGAAGAGGTTCCGGCATGTTGTTCAACTCATTTTCATGACTGTGAAGGCTCTTCAACAGTTCAAGTGCTTTGTTTGTTGTTTGAATCATCTGGCGGTAAAGAACCAGCTTACGTGTTTTCGTATACTTATTGCTTCTAAAATAAGTACGTTCTTCTTTATACAATAAGTAATATTGATCCATCTTAAAGCGGTTTTCTTTTAAGCGTGGCAGATCCTCTTTCAGGGCACTATGTTCTGTAGCATGACGGGTAATCATGCGAATCCATTTTATGATTTCGTCCGTGTGATCGGATATTTTATAATACAGCTTTGTTTCGTATTTAGGCGGCATGAATACCAGGTTAACTAAGAACGCTGATAATACGCCGAGCATGATCAATAAGAAACGATCGATCGCAAAACCGATAAAATTCTCTGTATGGCTCTCCATGATTACGATTACGGTAACGATGGATAACGGAATCGTTTTCTCGATCTTCATCTTTAAGTTCGCTGCGATAACAAGTACGACAACGAATCCGATAACAAATGGGTTGTTGCCTAATAAAATAACAAAAATAATAGCAAAAAGGGCACCAACCACGTTACCTTGAACTTGTTCTAAAATGGTTTGATACGATCTATAGATGGATGGCTGGATCGCAAATGTAGCGGCAATCGCGGCAAAGGCTGGTTGTTCCAATTGAAACAACATCGCTAAGTAGATCGATAAAGAAATGGCTAAACCCGTTTTAATCATTCGGGCTCCTAGTTTCATAACTGCGATAATTCCTTTCTCATAAAAAATGTTAATAATCTCAAACACTATAAACTGTTTCGTCCTTTTAATCAAGTAAATATCTGTTAACAAATTGTGAAAAGTACACACCTATAAACCTTATGAAAATCAAACACCCTCTATTACAGGTTTTCCCTTAAATCAAAAAAAGAATCCGTGCGATGACGGATTCTTTCATTTACATATAAAAACTTATAGTGAGCTGAATGCTCTCCCAGCTGCTTCGATCGTTGCGCGAACGTCGTCTTCGGTGTGTGCAGTTGTTAAGAACATCGCTTCGTATTTAGATGGAGCGAGATTGATTCCTTCATGAAGCATATGTTTAAAGTATCTTCCGAAAATCTCACCATCTGTTGCTTCTGCTTGTACATAGTTCTCAATTTTTTCATCGGAAAAATAGAGCGTTAGAGCACCTTTCAAGCGGTTGATCGTTACGGATACACCATATTTCTCAGCTTGTTCAAGCAAACCTTTTTCAAGGATCGCACCCAAGCGGTCCATTTCCTCGTAAACGCCTTCTTGTTTAAGAACTTCTAAACAAGCAATACCCGCTGAGATTGACGCTGGGTTTCCTGCCATCGTTCCTGCTTGGTACGCAGGTCCTAGTGGTGCTACTTTTTCCATGATCTCTTGTTTACCGCCATATGCGCCGATCGGCAGACCGCCACCGATAATCTTTCCAAGCGCTGTCATGTCAGGTTTTACACCTAAAAGATCTTGTGCACCTCCATACATGAAACGGAAAGCGGTGATCACTTCATCATAGATTACAAGTGCACCGTGCTCATGAGTAATGTCGTTAATAGCTTGCAAGAAGCCTTCTTTCGGTTCAACGATCCCAAAGTTTCCAACGATCGGTTCCACTAAAACAGCAGCGATCTGATCACCCCATTTATCCATCGCCTCACGATAAGCATCAACATCATTAAATGGAACGGTGATTACTTCTTGTGCAATAGATTTCGGAACACCAGCTGAATCTGGGGTACCTAATGTAGATGGACCAGAGCCAGCCGCGACTAAAACTAAATCGGAATGGCCATGATAGCAGCCAGCGAATTTGATGATCTTATCGCGTCCTGTGTAAGCACGGGCAACGCGGATTGTTGTCATAACCGCTTCTGTTCCAGAGTTTACGAAACGAACTTTATCCATGGCGGGCATCGCTTCTTTTAACATCTTCGCAAATTTAACTTCAAGAGAAGTAGGCGTTCCATAGAGAACTCCGTTTTCTGCGGCTTTCACGATCGCCTTAGTGATATGAGGATGAGCATGTCCGGTAATAATAGGACCATAAGCAGCTAGATAATCGATGTAACGGTTACCGTCTTCATCCCAAAAGTATGCGCCTTGTGCGCGTTCCATAAATACAGGTGCACCACCACCAACTGCTTTAAAAGAACGGGACGGACTGTTTACACCGCCAACAATATGTAGAAGCGCTTCATCATAGAGTGCTTCAGATTTCGTGTGATTCATCTATAAATACCTCCTGTAAACGATACGTCTGTTAAGTTCAATTCATATTGTAGCATGAATACGCGTGAGGGACAGGGGTGGGAATCTATGACAAAACAGTCGAAAGCAGTCTCAACTATTTGAGTTTATGAATGGGATTGGAGTAAACTATTCGAGTGCCTTGAGTTTCTCTTGCATGAAATTGGCAAAATTGTTGCTCTTGAAAGTAGTTGATTTCCGCTCCAGGATGCTTGCTTTCCGCGGGGCAGGCGGTGAGCCACATTTGAACGTTTCACTCTTAAGTGTCTCACCTGCCCGCCTGTCCCGCAGGAGTCTCGCACCTTGCGCTCCAATCAACTTGTCATTGAAGAAAGATGCTTCAAACGTCAAGCAGCATCTTATAAAAAGAGTCTAATACCTATATTTTACGGAGGCATTCTTATGCAGAACGTTATAGATGTACAAGGTTTAAAAAAAGAGTTTAAATCCTTCTCCAGCCGATCAGGTCTGAAGGGGGCGTTTCGTGATCTTTTTACACGAAATTATATGATCAAGACAGCAGTAGACGATATCTCTTTTACGATAAAAAAAGGAGAGATGGTAGGTTATATTGGTGAAAACGGTGCTGGTAAATCGACTTCCATCAAAATGCTGACAGGTATACTCACACCTACTGACGGAAAGATTGTCGTCAACGGCATGAATCCACATAAAGAGCGGGAGAAGTTCGTAAAAACGATCGGTGTCGTCTTTGGACAAAGGTCGCAGTTATGGTGGGATATAGCGGTTCAAGAGTCATTTAGATTATTGAAGAAAATCTACAATGTTCCGGATCAGCAGTACGAAGAACATATGAAAGACGTAATCGAGACGCTTGATATTGGGCCGTTGCTTGATAAGCCTGTTCGAAAGCTTTCACTCGGACAACGTATGCGCTGTGAATTAGCTGCAGCCCTTATTCATAATCCACCGCTGCTCTTTCTAGACGAGCCGACAATCGGACTTGATGTATTAGTAAAACTAAAGATTCGTGAGTTTTTAAAGAGAATTAATGAGAAGTACGGTACGACGATTCTTTTAACAACGCATGACCTTTCTGATATAGAAGCGCTTTGTGAACGAGTGGTTATGCTCGATGAAGGAAAAATCATCTATGATGGACCACTAAAAGAGCTTCGTGAAAATTGGGCAGAAGGAAAACAGATTCAGTTTCAGTTTAGTGAAGAAGCGACGTTGGAAGAGTTGCAGCATCTTACGCAAGAACATCTCGTGGTTTGGGAAAAAGGCGAAAGTGATCTTGTTTGGGTGGCATCTGTTGAAGCCGAAGAAACTGTCATCTCAGGTGTGATCGGAAAAGTTACTGCGGCTAAAAAGATTGCTGATTTGAAGATTCTCGAGATCTCAACAGAAGAGATCATCCGAAATATTTATGTTGAAGGTGCTGTTCGTCATGGGTAAGTATATCGAGATGATTCGCATCCGTTTTCTAATGATGCTCGCATACCGAACGAACTATTACAGCGGAATACTCATTTACAGCATCAATATTGGTGCGTATTACTTTTTGTGGAGTGCCATTTATGGTGGGAAAGAAAACATTCAAGGTCTGTCTATCACACAGATGACAACGTATATTGCTGTTGCGTGGATGGCTCGAGCCTTTTACTTTAACAACATCGACCGAGAGATTGCGATGGAGATCAAAGAAGGAAAAGTGGCTGTTGAGATGGTTCGTCCTTATCCGTATTTAAACATGAAGATGATGCAAGGATTGGGTGAGGGGATCTTTAGACTTTTATTCTTCTCTGTTCCTGGCATGATTATCGTAGCGCTCGTGTTTCCTATAGAACTCTCAACGAATGCTAGTACATGGTTGTTATTCTTCCTATCGATTACGTTTAGTTTTATTATCAACACACAGATTAATCTATTAGCTGGTATTGCCACTTTCTTCTTATTTAACAATGATGGCTTGATTCGTGCAAAACGTGTTGTGATCGATTTATTTTCAGGACTTATCTTACCGCTCAGCTTCTATCCGATGTGGGCTCAGAACGTGATGAGCTACTTGCCTTTCCAAGGCATCAGCTATATCCCGAGTATGATTTTTACTGAAGGGTTCAAAGGCTCACAAATCTATGAAGCCCTTCTCAATCAGGCAATATGGTCGCTGCTCTTGATCATTCCAGTTTATGGTCTTTGGATTTTAGCGAAGCGTCAGCTTGTGGTTCAAGGGGGTTAATAGCAGATGGAGTATATTTCAATCTTTTTTCAATACGTCGGACAATATTTAAAAACAAGACTTACGTATCGTGCGGATATGGTAGTGGAAATTTTTTCAGATCTATTGTTTCAAGCGGTTAATCTCGTTTTCATTCTAGTTGTTTTCGGACATACAAATTTACTGGCAGGATGGAGGAAGGATGAGATGATCTTCATTTACGGATTCTTCTTAGTTCCATTCTCGATCTTTGCTTCATTCTTTAACATTTGGGATTTTACAGACAGATATATTGTAAAAGGCGAGATGGACCGTATCTTAACAAGACCTGTTCATAGTCTTTTTCAAATCGTGCTTGAACGGATGGAGTTAGAATCACTTTTCGGTGTAGTGACAGGATTAGTTGTGATGTTCTATGCAGGTGATAAGCTTGGTCTAGAGATGAGCTGGTACGATCCGTTTATTTTTACCTTGTTGGTTATCGGCGGTGCGCTCGTATACGCAGGAATATTCATCTCACTTGCCACGATTGGTTTTTGGTCTGATTCCAGAACAGATATTATGCCTATGATGTACAACATTGGAAACTACGGAAGATATCCTGTTGATATTTACAACAAAGTAATCAAGTATGTGTTAACGTGGATTCTTCCATTCGCGTTTGTCGGTGTATATCCATCTTCCTATTTCTTAGAACGTGAAGAGTGGTATACGTATGCCTTCTTAACGCCAGTTGTTGGACTCGTGTTTTTCTTAATCGCTGTAACGTTATGGAACGTTGGAGTAACAAAGTATAGAGGCGCTGGTAACTAGTCATTTATGATGTTGAACGTCTTTCAAGAAGTGGATCCTGGTATGTAGGAATCCACTTCTTTTTTCGTCTAAAATGTTCACCCGGACTTAAGACCTGTTTATGATCTCGTAATTCCTTATGCTATATATAACGATTGGAATCTTGTAAAATAGGAACATACTAAATAATGCATCCAGAAATGAGGAAATACATATGAAAATCATGGTAATCGCAGGAAGTCCGACAGCAGAATCAAGAACAAGAGGAATTGCGCAGTTCGCTGCTGAAACGTTGAAACAGATGAATGTTGAAGTGTTGTATTTTGATGTAGGAATCGATAAGTTACCTCTATTTACAGGAGATGCTACGACAGCTCAGAATGAAACGGTAAAAAAGCTTGCTGAATATGCAGAACAAGCGGATGGGTTCTTTGTAACGAGCCCAGAGTATCATAGCGGAATAAGCGGAGCGCTAAAAAATGCGCTTGATTTCCTAGGAGGAAAACATTTTAAGAATAAACCGTCAGCGATTGCTGTTGCTGCTGGAGGCGGGAAAGGCGGAATGAACGCATTGACCAACCTTCGCACTGTGCTTCGTGGTGTATATAGCTTAGTACTGCCCGATCAATTTATTGCAGATCCGGTTAATTTTGATGAAGGCAACGTACTCGTTGATGAATTGGCACAAACGCGTGTGCGTGAATTAACAATTCAGTTAAAAGAATTAACAGAAGTCGTTTCAGTAAACCAAGCAAAATAATAAACCCGAAAGACAGTCTGTGAAAAAGCAGACTGTCTTTTTTGATCATAAGGCTGTCCTATTCAATCCCTTTTTTTCATAAGATAAAGAGAGGTGGACAGAATGGAAAATGCTGTTTTAGTAATCTTGATCATAACAACGGCTAGTCTCATTATCCGTAGTATATGGATGCTCTTTAAACATCCTGGAATTAAAGAACATCTGATGCCAGCAAGTCATCTGCTGATTTTGTTCATCGTGTACGGAACAATCATCTCAGGATTTGGACTCATTTATGCCCTTATCTCTTTAATGGGCTATCCCGTCATCAAACTAGAATTGAATCAGAGTGACTTTTTCTCTTTTATAGAAGCATGTATCTATTTCAGTAGCACGACGATTCTGTCCGTAGGTTATGGAGACATCGTACCTGTTGGAGCAGGAAGGTGGATAGCCGCTCTTCAAGCATTGATCGGGTACTTGCTCCCGATTGCTTTCGTACTATCTTCTGTTGTTCACCATAACAGAACAGCAAAATAGTTGTTGGAAAATAACGAAATAGGCTACCCTTAAGGAAGATGAATCTTTAAGGAGGTCTCAATGCGATGACAATAGAAACAGGAAGCAAAGCGCCAGATTTTAAATTACCGGCAAGTAATGGAGAAGAAGTTACATTAAAAGATTTTAAAGGAAAAAATGTAGTTCTCTACTTTTACCCCAAAGATATGACGCCAGGCTGTACCACGCAAGCATGTGATTTTAGAGATCGTCACGAAGACTTTAAGAAACAAAATACCGTAATTCTAGGCGTAAGTCCTGATCCATTAGCACGACATGACAAATTTATTGAGAAGCATGGTCTGCCGTTCATCCTTTTAGCTGATGAGGAGCATAAAGTGGCTGAGCTTTACGATGTGTGGAAACTGAAAAAGAATTTCGGTAAAGAATACATGGGGATTGAACGCTCTACGTTTATTATCGATGGAGAAGGAAACATCGCGAAAGAATATCGAAAAGTGAAAGTGAAAGATCACGTAGAAGAAGCATTACGATTTATCCAAGAAAACTTAGTATAGAAAAAAGCCCTCGAGAAATCGGGGCTTTTTTACTTTTAATTCAAGGGTTTAGCTCTCCTGAAGTTCTGTAACAGGAATGTCCATCTCTTGATCGGGTTGCTCTCTTGTGTAAGCTCTAGCAGTTTGATTGTTTTCATCAACAGATTGAAGCCATACAGGAGTTCCGTTATGAAGCACTATGATCTCTTTTTCCGACTCAATGATCTGTTGAGCACGTGATACGTTCATGAATTCATTCACCTCCACGCCAAATAGTATGCAACAGAGACTGATAGACTATGCTTTTCCTTCTTAATAAATAGGCATGATGGCTTATGCGTGATAAAATGAAATAGTGTGAATTTTATAACAGATAATTTCGGGGGTTATACATAATGAGAGATGAACGTTTAACAACGTTGGCAAAAACATTGCTGACTCATTCACTTAAGGTTGAAAAAGGGCAAAAAGTACTTATTACTTCATTCTTAGCAGGGAAGCCACTCGTAAAAGAGCTCGTTCAAGAAACATATAAACTAGGAGCTTTTCCTTACGTTCAACTTGCGGATGAAGAGATTTCACGTGCGTTAATGATGGGTTCTTCGAGAGAACACTCTGAGGCACAATTGAAATGGGATCTTGCACGCATTGAAGATATCGATGCGTATATCTCGATTCAATGTAAAAACAATGATGCAGAGTTCTCGGAAGTTCCAAGTGAGATCTTCCAGATGAAAGCAGAAATCAATAAGCCTGTTCAAAACATGATCATCAATGACCGTCAATGGGTATTATTAAACTACCCAACTACAGGTCTCGCACAAATGGCTAAAATGAGCTTAGAAAAGTTCACAGATTTTGTACTTGATGTGTGTAACGTGGATTATAAGGCGATGGCTGAAGCACAAAAACCACTTCATGCTTTAATGGAAAAAACAGATAAAGTACGCATCACAGCTCCGGGAACTGATTTAACGTTCTCGATAAAAGGAATTCCTGCTGTAATGTGTGCAGGTGAAAATAACATTCCTGACGGAGAAGTATTTACGGCACCAGTAAAAGACAGTGTGAATGGAACCATTACATATAACACACCTTGTCCTTATCACGGTACAACGTTTAACAACGTAAAACTTACTTTCAAAGATGGAAAAATCGTTGAAGCCACTTCAGACAACACCGAAAAATTAAACGAAATCTTTAATACAGATGAAGGTGCTCGTTATGTTGGGGAATTTGCGATCGGTGTAAATCCTTTGATCCAACATCCAATGGGAGATATCTTATTCGATGAAAAGATTGGCGGAAGTATCCACTTCACGCCTGGAAGAGCGTATCAAGATGCATACAACGGAAACGAATCAGGCATCCACTGGGATATGGTATTGATTCAGCGTCCAGAGTATGGCGGCGGGGAAATCTACTTTGATGATGTATTAATCAGAAAAGACGGTTTGTTCGTTCTGCCAGAACTTCAAGGTCTTAATCCAGAGAACCTTAAGTAGTATTTTGCATTAGAGGGATACCGCGGCTTTTACTTCATTGAGAAAGTTGATTGGAGTGTAAGGTGCGAGACTCCTGGGGGATCAGCGGGACAGGTGAGACTCTTAAAAGTGCAAGGCACTAAGAGGCTCACCGCACGCCCCCCGGAAAGCGAGCATCCTGGAACGGAAATCAACCGCCCACATGAGGCACAATGCCTACCTCAAACAACCCAAACAAAACAGCAACAACTTAAAAAGCGGGGAGCACGTCCCGCTTTTTCTATTCCATGAAAAGAAGGTGTTTCTTATGATTCTTTCAAGTGCACGATTACGAGATGAGATAAAGGACGAGCTAAAGAAACGGTTTCCGAATGAAGAATTTCATTTTTACAACAACATGAAAGAAGCTAAGGCGTATCTTAAACAAGCTGAAGTCTTAGTATCCTATGGAGAAGACCTGACTGATGAGTTGGTTGCTGAAGCAAAAGAACTAAAATGGATCATGGTCATTTCAGCTGGTCTTGATAAAATGCCTTTTGAAGCTTTAGAAAAACAAGATATTTTGATTACGAACGCAAGAGGTATCCACAAAACACCTATGGCGGAATATACGCTTTCCATGATGCTGCAAGTTTCACGCAAAGCAAGTCTGCTTTTAGAAAATCAAAAACAGCACACGTGGGATCGAAAAGTGCCGATGACTGAGATCTCAGGAAAGACGCTTGGTATACTAGGAACAGGAGCAATTGGATGCGAGATAGCAAGACTCGCGAAAGCTTTTAACATGAAAACCATCGGATTTAATAGAAGTGGTAATCCGGCGGAAAACTGTGATGTGATCGTGGATAAAGAAGGAATCTCCACTCTGTACGCAGAAAGTGATTTTATCGTGAATGTTCTCCCATCGACACCACAAACGTATCATTTCGTCGGAGAGAGTGCCTTTTCTGAAATGAAACAGCACGCGGTGTTCATTAATATTGGTAGAGGGAAAACGGTAGATGAAAAAGAGCTGATTCGTGTGCTGCGTGAAGAGCGGATTGGCCACGCAGTTCTAGATGTGTTTGAAAAAGAGCCATTAGCAGAAGAAAGCCCATTATGGGACATGAAGAACGTAACGGTTACACCGCATCTTTCAGGGATTTCACCTCAGTACCAAGAAAGAGCGATCGAGATCTTTTGTGATAATCTAACTCTATATAGAAATGATAACCGTAAAGATATGATCAATATCATTCCATATGACCGGGGGTATTAATATGAAAATCTACACAAAAACTGGAGATAAAGGAACAACATCCTTAATTTTTGGTGAACGGGTTTCTAAAAACGACGTGCGCGTAGACGCGTATGGCACATGTGATGAAGCGAATAGTATGATTGGATTTGGCGTAAGCTTGTTTCCTAAGGAAAAATGGGCAGAAAATGCAACGACTGTAATGCAAAAAGTGCAGACTGTTTTGTTTCATGTTGGAGCTGAGCTAGCGACTCCAGCGGGTAAGGAAGTAGCATGGAAATTAAAAGAAGAAGATATCTCATTTCTTGAAGAGACGATTGATCAATGGCAGGTTGGACTGAAACCTTTAAAGCAGTTCATACTTCCTGGAGGATCTCCATCTGCTAGTGCACTCCATACCGCACGAACGATCGCGAGGCGAGCAGAACGTATTGCTGTAGAAATTGAAGGTGTGAATCCACTTGTATTGTCTTATCTAAACAGACTCTCTGATTTTCTATTTGTTGCTGCACGTTATGTAAATGAACAAATGAAAGTGAATGAACCAGTTCTACACGAAGATCATTCATGATTGAGTACTGCATACATACACTTCAATTGACAAAACCTGTAGATAAGCAGTAGACTAATTATAACGATTATAAAGTAAGAATTCTTAAAGAAATGGGGTGCATGACGATGTCAAGCGCTAAGATAAATGCGGCAATCGACAACTTAAAATCAGTAGGTGTACGGATTACACCTCAGCGTCATGCTATCTTAGAGCATCTTATCCAATCAATGTCCCATCCGACTGCTGATGAGATTTACAAAGCGCTGGAGGGGAAATTTCCAAATATGAGTGTAGCAACAGTCTACAATAACCTTAGAGTATTTAAAGAAGCGGGTCTTGTAAAAGAACTGACTTATGGGGATTCATCAAGCCGATTTGATTGTGTGACGACTGATCACTACCATATCATCTGTGATTCATGCGGAAAGATAGTGGATTTCCATTATCCCGGTTTAGATGAGGTCGAGAGTCTAGCAGAATCTGTAACAGGTTTTGATGTAGGACGACACCGTATGGAAATTTACGGAGTATGCCCGGATTGCAAAAGAAAACATTAAAAAAAAGCTGACTTTCCATTACGGTAAGTCAGCTTTATCTATTCTCTTTGCGCATTTGGCGTTTAGAGTTGTATTTTTCATCGAATTCTTCGCCCTCAAGACCCTTATCCATCGTAAGTGGCTGGTTACATGACATGCATGCATCTACACGACCTAGTACTTTCGTTACTTTTCCACAGTTTGGACAGACAACCTGCACAGCCTGAGTAGATATCATACCAATCCAAAAGTAAACACCAGCACTGGCGATCGTTGCGATAAACCCAATCACCATAAAAATAGACATAACGACAAAACTTGTCTTGAAAAACAGGCCTGCATACATGATGATAATACCTATAAACACAAGGCTTAACGCGAACGTACGTATTTTATTGATTTTGCTCGTATACTTTATCATACCTGTCCCTCCTCCGTTCATTAGTATAACATATGAACTCTTAGGAAAAGAAAAAGGATTTCTTTATTTGATGTTGAAAGTAACAAACAGGATTTTGTTAAAATGGGAGATGACCTTCATGGAAGATATTTTACGCCCGCTGTATCAAGAGAGAGCAAGCAACGAAAACACATTAGGAGTGCTTTTTGTTGAAAAAAATAAACCATTCAGCCCTGGCACGGATCACTTTGATTCAATACTTCTTATTATAGTTAAAGAATCTGATCAGCCTTTGATGATTAAACACTATGAGTTTGAGACAACTTCAGCTGCGCTTCACATTGTGACTGAACAATTGCTTAATTCTTGGTTGATGCTCGGTACAAACAAAAGAGCGGTTGATTGGGTGATGAACGGGAAAGTTCTATTTAATAGAAATGAGTACATAACGAGATTGAGGGACCGACTTCACGAGTTTCCGGCTGAAGAGAGAACACATAAGATTGGTCTTGAGTTTGCAAAACTACTCCGCCGTTATAACGACGGAAAAGAACTCTTCCACTCCGGCCATTATTTAGATGCATTCAACAACATCATGCATGCTCTTCATCATCTAGCTCGTTTATCTGTTATTGAACATGGATACTATCCAGAAGTTACAGTTTGGAACCAGGTGAAGATGATTCAGCCTGAAATCTTTAAGTTGTATGAAGAGCTCGTAACTGGAGAAGAGACGATTGATAAAAGAATCGAACTTCTATTATTAGCATCAGAGTTTTCTCTTTCTTCTAAAACTAAATTAGGTGCCCATCATTTGTTGGGTATTATCAAAGAGAAAGATGAATGGGCATATCATGAATTAATGGAACATGATGAGGTTCAAGACTATGCGATCGATCTTCCTATGATTCTTACACACTTAAAAGACAAAGGTTATATAAAGGCTATCAAGCGGGAAACCAAGAGCAAAAATCTGTATCATCGTTACTACTCAATAAAAGAATAAACTTTTTTCTAAAAAGGTGTTGACCTGTTTATCTATATCGTGCTATATTATTTCTTGTCGCTGCGACACACAGAAACAATGTTGCAGTCGGGAAACACGATAAAAAAACAGGTTGACATCTTGTTTTTAAGATGATATCCTAATAAAGTCGCCAAAACGAGCGACACACGAAACACACAGTTCTTTGAAAACTGAACAAAAGAAATAGGTAAGGAATTAAGAATTAATTCCGTCAGTTT
>NZ_VDZU01000021.1 GCF_007673525.1 Fictibacillus phosphorivorans | reverse complement strand
CTGACGGAATTAATTCTTAATTCCTTACCTATTTCTTTTGTTCAGTTTTCAAAGAACTGTTTGGCTTGTCTTTTTCCGAGACAGCTTTATTATCTTACCGAATGGAAGTTATAAAGTCAAGCACTTTTTTAAAATTCTTTTTTGATCATTTTTACGATCATATGGTGGGCCTAAATGGACTCGAACCATCGACCTCACGCTTATCAGGCGTGCGCTCTAACCAG
>NZ_VDZU01000020.1 GCF_007673525.1 Fictibacillus phosphorivorans | reverse complement strand
TTGTGAGCGATTCTTGAGATTTGTGAGCGATTCTCGAGGTTTGTGAGCGATTCTCGAGGTTTGTGAGCGATTCTCGAGGTTTGTGAGCGATTCCTGAGGTTTGTGAGCGATTCCTGAGGTTTGTGAGCGATTCTCGAGGTTTGTGAGCGATTCCTGAGGTTTGTGAGCGATTCTTGAGATTTGTGAGCGATTCTCGAGGTTTGTGAGCGATTCTCGAGGTTTGTGAGCGATTC
>NZ_VDZU01000001.1:3135910-3492331 GCF_007673525.1 Fictibacillus phosphorivorans | reverse complement strand
AAGCGGTTAAGACACCGCCCTTTCACGGCGGTAACACGGGTTCGAATCCCGTACGGGTCACCACTTATACATAACGATTTTAAAATATGGAGGATTAGCTCAGCTGGGAGAGCACCTGCCTTACAAGCAGGGGGTCGGCGGTTCGAACCCGTCATCCTCCACCATTAATTTTATATCATATTCATATCATCGCGGGGTGGAGCAGTCTGGTAGCTCGTCGGGCTCATAACCCGAAGGTCGCAGGTTCAAATCCTGTCCCCGCAACCAATTTTATTTCATGATCAAAGTCGAGATTCCTTCTTGACCATGAAATATCAGTAGCGCCCATTGGGTGCAACCAATTTTATTTCATGAATGGACTCGTGGTGTAGTGGTTAACATGCCTGCCTGTCACGCAGGAGATCGCCGGTTCGACCCCGGTCGGGTCCGCCATTTTTATTTAAACGGTGGCTTTACAACACCAAGATTTTTTTCTTGGCTCGATAGCTCAGTCGGTAGAGCAGAGGACTGAAAATCCTCGTGTCGGCGGTTCGATTCCGTCTCGAGCCACCATTTTTTTTGCCGGTTTAGCTCAATTGGTAGAGCAACTGACTTGTAATCAGTAGGTTGGGGGTTCAAGTCCTCTAGCCGGCACCAGTTTTTTCTTCCTGAATTGGAACAAAAAACTTATTGAAAAACAGGGTGATTATGTTTTATAATAAAACCTGTCTTCATTCGTGGAGGGGTAGCGAAGTGGCTAAACGCGGCGGACTGTAAATCCGCTCCCTCCGGGTTCGGCGGTTCGAATCCGTCCCCCTCCACCATCTTTTATTCCTTATATAGGGGCATAGTTTAAAGGTAGAACGAAGGTCTCCAAAACCTTTGGTGTGGGTTCGATTCCTACTGCCCCTGCCAATTTTAATACTGTGGCGGTCGTGGCGAAGTGGTTAACGCATCGGATTGTGGTTCCGACATTCGGGGGTTCGATTCCCCTCGTCCGCCCCATTTAAATTTTGGGCTATAGCCAAGCGGTAAGGCATCGCACTTTGACTGCGACATGCGTTGGTTCGAATCCAGCTAGCCCAGCCATTTTTATTTTTATAACATAAGATGATTTTAACAACATATTATAAGTTAATTAAATGTTTGCGGAAGTAGTTCAGTGGTAGAATACAACCTTGCCAAGGTTGGGGTCGCGGGTTCGAATCCCGTCTTCCGCTCCATTTTTGTTTTCTGGCGGCATAGCCAAGTGGTAAGGCACGGGTCTGCAAAACCCTTATCCCCCGGTTCGAATCCGGGTGCCGCCTCCATAAATTCCAATTCAAAAAGATTCAAATGCCGGTGTGGCGGAATTGGCAGACGCGCACGACTCAAAATCGTGTTCCTTCTGGAGTGTCGGTTCGACCCCGACCACCGGTACCATTTTACTTAACTTAACATTTAAACTTAAGACTTCTCACCTTTGTGGGGAGTTTTTTTATTTGCTTTTAAACTTTATACTTCAATTAACGATGAATATATTCAAGTTACGAAAGGGTACTGATCAATGAGAGATTTCTTCAATAAAATGAAAAATGATCTAGGCATTATTTTAAATGATGTTCAAAAGAATGCTGTTATGAAGACAGAAGGACCCCTTCTATTACTTGCTTCACCTGGTTCTGGAAAAACAACCACAGTCATTATGAGAATCGGTTATTTAATTATGGAAAAAGGAATACATCCTTCTCGTATAAAGGCTGTTACGTTCAGTAAGGCGTCAGCCAATGATATGAAAGAGCGTTTCGCAAAATTTTATCCTGATCTCCCTTCTGTGGACTTTTCGACCATTCATAGCTTTGCTTTTGAGGTAGTCAGGAATCATTATAGAAATTTAGGAATCCCCTTTACAATTATAGAGGGTGATCACGATTTAGATGAGGGTTCGGCAGGAAACTTTCAATACAACAAAAAACTTATGCTGAGACATTTATTCAAGTCCGTTGTTGGGGAAAACGTAACCGAAGATCAAATGGAGGAGCTCACCACTTATATTAGTTACATAAAAAACAAGATGATACCTATCGAACGTTGGTCAGAAGTTTCTTGTGATGTTCCGAAGGCTGAAGAGATATTTAAACATTATGAGGAACTCAAACGTTCTGATTCACATCATGTATTGTTAGACTTTGATGATATGCTCACGATCGGAAATGATGTATTAGAAAAGAATGAGCAGGTGTTACGTCATTATCAAAACAGATATGACTATTTCTTAACCGATGAAAGTCAGGATACATCGCTTGTGCAGCATTCCATTATAGAAAAAATGGTTTCTACTCATCGAAATTTATGTGTTGTGGCCGATGATGACCAATCTATTTATAGCTGGAGAGGTGCTGAGCCTTCGTATTTACTTAAATTTAAGGAAAAGTACAGTGATGCATCTATTTTGTTTATGGAGCAAAATTATCGCTCATCTGAGGATATTGTTAACGTTGCTAATTCGTTTATTAAAAGAAATAAAAATAGATATGAAAAAAATATGTTCACTCAAAATCCTTCACAGCAACCGATTGAAGTAAAACAACTCGTTAATTTTAAAGAGCAATCCAAATACTTGGTACGTGAACTGAATGAAGTCGTTGATCTAAAGGAAATCGCTATTTTATATCGTAACAATTCGTCATCCATTGGATTGATGAATGATTTAGAACGAGCAGGAATTCCGTTTTATATGAAGGATGCTGATAATCGTTTCTTTTCACATTGGGTAGTTCAAGATATATTGAATTTTATGCGAATGGCCTTTACAGACAAGAGACCAGACATTTTAGAAAAAATTCATTTAAAGTTTAACGGCTATATTTCGAAGCAGCAGATGCAAGCACTCAAACAACTGAACAATAACGATTCTGTATTTGATAACCTGCTAAAACATGTGAAACTACAGGAGTATCAAGTAAAACTTCTAAAGGCTAGTAAAGAGACCTTTAAAGAAATGAAGGAGATGAAGCCTCTTCAAGCTATTCGTGTGATCAGAGATCGATTAGGATATGACAAAGCCATAGAAAAGATTAGTAAGAGCCTAGGTTTTCGAATGGATTATTTAGTGGGGATCTTAAACACACTCGAAGAAATTGCAACAGATCTTGAGAGCCTTGAGGATTTTGCTAAACGATTAAAGCATCTTGAATTCGTTCTGAAGACAGCAAAAAAGAAGAAGGGGCATGACGCGATAACACTTTCTACCTTTCATAGTGCGAAAGGGCTCGAATTTGAGAGGGTATATATGATTGATGTAGTGGACGGAATCATCCCATCTAAAGAAGATCGTACTGATCATCAAATGTTAGAAGAAGCAGCTCGTTTATTTTACGTAGGGATGACGCGTGCCAAGAAACAATTAACCCTAGTGACGTATCCTTATCGAGATGGGAAAAAAGTTGAAGAATCTGTGTTTGTAACGGATGTTAAAAATATATTAGATCCAACAAGAATGACGAAATCTGAACCTATAAAAAAGAATGTAAAAAAGATTAATGGAGTACCTTTTAATCCGAATAGCATCAAAAAGAAGGAAGAATTACAAGTTGGTCTAAGTGTTACTCACCGTGTATTTGGGACTGGAGAGATAACAGAGGTCAGTGAAGAATTTATTTCTCTAAAATTTCAGTCTAAGGAAAAGAAATTATTAATCAGTGCGTGTTTGGAAATGGGACTTTTAGAGCCTTTAGTTCACACGTGTTAACAGTTTTTTATCTAATCTTATATTATAACAGGACTTAATACCTCATTATTATTTAATATTTTACAATTTTCTGATAAATAAGAAGGATTTATTCCTATCTCTTCCGAATAATACATTCTAGTAGAAGTGAATACCTGTTCATTTTTACAGAATGTATTTTATATTAGGGGAGAACGGGGGTAAAGGGATGAACGCTTTTCGTTTGTTTGTGGCAGAAATGGCGAAGTTAGTAGGAAAAAAGGGTCTGCTGATCTCAGTCATTGCTGCGTTGCTCGTACCTGTCGTCTATGGTGGTATACTTCTATCACCAAAATGGGGGCCTTACGACAACTTGTCAAACTTGCCTGTTGCGGTAGTCAACAAGGACAAGGGGGCTTTATCGGACGATGAGCCGATCAATGTAGGAAAAGATCTTGTCGCAGATTTAAAGAAAGGAAAAGATCTCGGTTGGGAATTTGTAAGTGCTGAGGAAGCAAAAGAAGGCCTCGATAGTCTGAAATATTACATGGTTATTGAGATTCCAGAGGATTTTTCACAAAGGGTAACAACTGTTTTAAGTGATAATCCCGAGAAGCTTCAGCTTACGTATATTCAAAACGAAGGATTAAATTTCATGGCAGCACAAGTCACAAGAAGTGCGACTGAAAAGCTCAGAGAAAAACTGGGAGATAAAATTACGGAGAAGTATGCGAACAACATGTTCGCCAGTCTCGGTGATGTATCAGAAGGTTTTCAATCAGCTGCAGATGGATCTGCGAAATTAAATACGGGAATGACTGATCTACGAGATGGAACAAACACACTTTTGGAATCGCTTACAAATAAAGCGGCTGATATTTCAAAGCTTGCGAGTGGTGCAAAAGAACTTAAAAATGGTGTAGGACAAATGGCTAGTTCTTTGTCAGCCAAACAGCCGGATATTAGCAAACTGGCAAATGGTTCATCGCAACTAAGTGCTGGTATGAAGGAAATGCTTTCTTCTCTTCAATCTAGATCAGGTGATATTTCAAAGCTTGCGGCAGGTTCAGCTGCAGCTAATGAAGGAACAGGACTTTTATTACAAAATTTAAAAGATAAACAATCTGGAGTAAAAGACCTTGCAGCGGGTGCGAAACAACTTGGAGACAGCATACCGCAACTAAAAGCAGGAACAACGGGGATCTTAACAGGACTAAAAGGTGTTCAAAGTGCGATCAAGAATGAAATCGCTCCTGGAACACAGCAGATCTCGCAAGGCGTTGCTCAAGTAGCAGATGAATCTGCAAACCTAGGTAAGGGGCTGCAAGTGTTATCAAGTGATTTAAAGGCATATTTAGAGCAACACCCTGAACTATCCAAGGATCCTGCTTTTATGAAGATTTATGGTACGAGCCAAGCTATCACAACAGCTGCTACTGATCCAGCAAAAGCACAAAAGCTCCAGTCACTACAACAAGGAGCTGCAAAAATCGCAGGAGCTTTCACTGCAAATGCTGAACCTAATCCAAAGTCTGTCGCTGATGGGGTAAATCAGCTTGTAGCTGGCCAAACGTCAGTGGACAACGGTGTTGCGACATTAAGCCAAAAGGTACCTCTGCTTCAACAAGGGACCGCGTCGATTGAGAGTGGCTGGAACACGATGGTAGGTAAGGTAGGAGAGCTGCACGCAGGAACGTCGCAGATTGCTGCAGGAAACCAATCAGTGAACACGGGTTGGACATCTTTGACAAAAGGCGCATCCCAACTTAATGACGGTGCAACCCAAGTATCAGCAGGTAACTCTTCTGTTGAAAAAGGCTGGCGTGACCTAACTTCAGGCGCAACAAAGATTAATGATGGTATGTCACAGGTGAGTGATGGAAACGCAACAGTTGAAAAAGGCTGGGGTGACTTAACGGAAGGTGTAACCAAATTAAATGATGGTGCAGGGAAATTAAATGATGGAAGTAACGAGTTATCATCAGGTCTAAAAGATGGTGCAGAGAAAACAGGAGCGATTAAAGCGGCCAATGATAAGAATCTAAGCATGTTTTCTTCGCCTGTTGAGTTGAAGAGTGAAACCGTCAATAAATATCCACTCTATCGTGATTCAACAGCTCCTTATGTTCTTTCACTAGCTCTATTCGTTGGAATCTTAATCATGTCGATGTTCATCAACTTTAGGAAACCAGAAGAAGTTTCAGCATTCTCTTGGTTCGGTGCTAAATTCATGAACCTAGGTGCACTGGCTGTTGTACAGGCATTACTTCTTTCGACGGTTGTTCTGCTCGTCTTAAATGTGAAAACTGAAAATCCACTTGGATTTATAGGTTTTGCGGTTTTTGTAAGTTTAGTATTTACTGGAATCGTCTTATTTTTTGCATCGTTAGGGAACATCGGACGATTCATCGCGTTCGCATTAGTGATTTTACAGCTTTCAACGACAGGTGCTAACTTGCCGATCGATATGCTGCCAGAGAATTTGCGTGCGCTAAGTGAATTTTTGCCGTTCACGTATTCCATCGCGGGATTTAAGGCATTGATTTCATTGGGCAGTACGAGCTCTGCATTCTCCAATATGGGAATATTGTTCATCTATCTATTAAGTTTTAGTTTATTGTCGATCGCAGTCTATCTGTTTGCAAAGCCAAAAAGCGAACCGAAAAATCTAGATTTAGCGAGCTGATCAACATCAATGGGTTACAAAAAAAAGTTCCTGGCAACTTAAGCCGGGAACTTTTTTTTGAATCTTCTTCTTGTACACTGAATATGTAGGTGTAAAGGAGGTTATTTCTCTAATGTATAGAGACCGGCGTGCTACAGTATGTCTGATATTAATGACCATCTCCTTCGTTTCAATCCTCTTCATTTCTGCTGATATTTTTCACTATATGCACATGATTAA
The DNA here is from genome assembly GCF_007673525.1 of Fictibacillus phosphorivorans. GTDB lineage: Bacteria > Bacillota > Bacilli > Bacillales > Fictibacillaceae > Fictibacillus > Fictibacillus phosphorivorans_C. Next base: position 3,485,759 of record NZ_VDZU01000001.1, on the reverse strand, counting down.
TGGTCTGTTGATCAGGCTTTTTCAATCCGTTCGCTTGTTATTTGTCATGGTAATCCTTTTTCTCTTTTCTATCCTTGTATTATTTCGATATTTATAGATAGGATAATATCCCCCTTTTTAAGGGGTTTTTATTTTGGTGGAAAAAGCATATTGTTTTTTCAGGAAAATAAAATAGTTCAAAAGACGTACATATACCATCATAAGGGGGAGTTTTTATGAAGTGGGAGTTATCGATGTTTAAGAAAAAGTGGATTTACTTAAGCTTAATCGCGCTAGTATTAGTGGCGATTAGCGCTTTATCGGCACATGCAATAGGTTACAACAAAGCTTCAGTACTTCTTAAAGATAAAAAGGTTGTGGCAGAGGAAATTGATGGTGAGATTAACGAATGGAAGAAAGAGTTAGAAAGTATAGAAGAAAACGTTGAAGCGATGGAGGAAGAGGAAAGCAGTAAACAAGCTGAATTAGTTGGGCTTCAAATACAGGTTGATGAAGCTTCGGAAATGATCAACCAAAAAGATGCGATTCAAAAAGAAGTGGGTGAGTTAAGTACTCAAGTAAATGCAAAGAAAGATGAATTAAAAAAACTTAGCGGTGAGATCGCAAATAAACAAAATACGCTTGATACATTAAATAAAGGAATACTAATTAAGAAAAAAGAGCCGCGAACACTAGTGGCCGGCGTATTTATAGCGGGGAAAGATATTGCTCCAGGAAGATATAAGGTAGAGCCTGTGAACGGATTTGGAAATTACTTTGTAAACGGAGGCAGTAAAGTCAATATCATATTAGGAAGAGGGGATGACCTTTTCCTTCCTGAATACGTATTTGAATTGGATGAAGGTGACGAGATTGAAGCAACATTATCCGTAAAATATACGTTAGTAGAATAAAAGTTGAAGTTGGTAGCAAAATTTTAAAAAATGTTTCAAGAACTTGTCATAAATGTCCTACTTGCTGCTTATATATAGAACAAGTTAGTTGTAGGTTTTAATGCAGGGCTTCGTTGATCCAATGAAGCCCTGCATTTTTTTGTTTATTAATGGTGTGAATAAGGAATACGGCCGATTTGAGCAATAATACGGCGAGATTCAAAGATAATACAGCGAGATTTTCCATTAATACGGCGAGTTTTCATCGTATATCGGCGAGTCGATAAATTCCAACACGAATGGAATGTATCCAAAAGCACCAAAGATAATAAATTGAGCCCCTCACCGTAATACGTTTGTTACAGGATACTGATCTCAGCACTCCCACCATTCACTTGAGTAAACATCTTAGCCATAGATTCCAAGAGTTCTTGAGCTTCACCCTTATCCATAGATGGCTGCAGATACACGATATGCAGTGCATTCTTAACACTCTCATCTACCATCGTGCGCTTAGAGTCAACGATTGGGCTGCCAAAGGCACCAACCTCGTCTCTAGACAGCAATTTGCCTTCCATATTCATCTCACGTCCGTTTAATCCTTCATATGTATCTTCAGCGCTACCAAGATCAATCTCAACATCACCTTCAATCCCATCAAGGTTATAAAGACCGATCGGAATTGCAAATCGAATAGAGAAGAAGTTGTTTACATCGACCCCAGAATTGATCGGAGGTAGGTCCTTGCCGCTTAACACCCGTCGCAACAATGCTTCTGAAGCGGGACGATAGCGGGAAGGATCCATTCCAAGAGACTTGAACACTTTTCGATATTCCGCAACACCAGGGTAATCGGCAGCATTTTTTTCTTCAAGTCGCAGGGATTCTGTAAATAGCTGGAACCTACCTTTAATCATTTGCGGTGATTCGCTAATCGCGATATCATGGTATGTAATTGTGCCTATTTTAAAGTTTGGGACAAGTTCGTTTAGTTTAGGATTAATTGTGATCATTATGTAACCCCGTTTCTTATTTAAGTAATTGTAGTTTATCATAATTGTGGAAAATAAATGTAAAGGAGGGATATGCGTGACAAGTGCCCAGTTGAAGGAAGAGATCGTTGCATATAGTAAAGAAATCGGAATCGACAAAATTGGTTTTGCACATGCTGATGTATTTGCCGAGCTCAAAGAACGTCTCCGATTACAACAAGACCTTAACTATCAATCAGGATTCGAAGAAAGTGATATAGAAAAGCGTACAGAGCCCGACCGGCTTCTGTCCGGTGCTTCCAGTATCATTTCGATCGCTCTTGCATATCCCTCCAAGATGAAAGATGCTCCAAGAAGTGTTCGAGGAGAGCGCAGAGGAATTTTTTGCAGAGCATCATGGGGTAAAGACTACCACCATATATTAAGAGAAAAGCTCTCATTACTGGAAGCCTTTATTATAGAAAAAGTTCCAGGTGCCGCTGTGAAATCAATGGTAGACACAGGTGAACTATCGGATCGGGCTGTTGCTGAAAGAGCCGGGATCGGATGGAGTGCCAAGAATTGTGCGATCATGTCACCTGAGTTTGGTTCTTATATGTATCTCGGCGAAATGATTACAAACATTGCGTTTCCTGCAGACACACCAATGGAAGATCAGTGCGGTTCTTGCAACAAATGTGTCGATGCATGTCCGACTAATGCTCTTGTACAAGGAGGACAGCTTGATTCGTCAAAGTGTATCGCCTTTTTGACGCAAACGAAAGGATTTCTGCCTGATCAATATAGAGATAAGCTCGGTAACCGTTTATATGGGTGTGATACGTGTCAAACCGTATGCCCTGAAAATAAGGGGAAAGATTTTCATCATCATATGAATATGGAGCCTGATCCAGAGATTGTGAAACCTCTTTTAAAGCCGTTGTTGTCGATAAGCAATAGAGAGTTTAAAGAAAAATTCGGTTACATTTCAGGCAGTTGGAGAGGAAAGAAGCCTATTCAACGAAATGCGATTATTGCTTTAGCTCATTTTAAAGATGAGACAGCCATTCCTGATTTATTAATGTTACTCCATCATGACCCACGCCCCGTAATTAGAGGAACTGCGGCATGGGCCATTGGTAAGATTGGCGGAGAAAATGCGGAATTAGAACTATTAACTGCAAAAGAGAGTGAAAAAGACGATTTGGTCACGTTAGAGATTGAAAAGGGACTGAAAATGGTTCGAAATCAAGAAATTTCGTAATCGCATATGTTTGGAGTGTCCGATATAGTAAGGTCAAGTAATGAAAAGAAGGGATAATTATGTGTCAGATTAAAACGTTACTCTATTACGAAGAAATGGAAAGCGTAATCGGACCGTTAACAATCATTGCAACGGAGAACGGAATCTGCCGTCTCGATTTTGGTTCAATGGAGGATAACCTTCCAACTTTACGTTCATGGATGGCGAAACATTTTATTAAGGGAGAGCTTATACACTCTCCAGAACGATTGGACGATGCCGTTCAACAACTACACGCTTATTTTGCAGGGAACCTGCATGAATTTAGTGTGATCTATGATTTATTTGGTACCGCTTTTCAAAAAAAGGTATGGAACCAGCTTACGAGTATTCCTTATGGCCTAACTTGTTCATATAAGGAAGTGGCTCAAGGCATTGGTGCACCAAAGGCTGTTCGAGCTGTAGGCAGTGCGAACAACCAAAATCCCGTACCTGTTTTTATTCCATGTCACCGAGTGATTGGAAGTAATGGAGCACTTGTAGGCTATGGCGGGGGCTTAGATAAAAAAGAAATATTGCTATCGATCGAACAGAATAGCTGCAAGAAGACATCCTAGAGAGCCCTTAAAGGGTTCTTTTTTTTGATATCCCACTCATATGTTAGTAGAAGCAGGAGGGATGTCTGATGTGGATGGAAACACTTAAAGCTTATATCCAAAACCAATCTCAATGGATGATACATGCAGATGCAGACGGAAGAGGTTACTTTTTACGAGAAGAACAAGAGAGCTTCATTCGAAAAAAACAAATGTATACCGATAGAAATGCGTTTATCGTGAACAATCAAACGAACGGAAGCGTCTTACGAACGACTGAGTCTGAGGATAAAGTTCAGGTAGATTATCTGGTCCATTACAGCTTCTTGATCAAACATGGATTTGATTTCTATGTGGAAGAGATCTCTCAAGAGCGACGAGCTACGTTTCAAGATGGTGATATGAAGAGCGATGAACCTGTGAATGTGGAAGGAAACTATAGAGAGCTTCCGAAGATCGAGCGGGAGAACGAATCGATCGCACCGACGAAGGGTGGGTATGATCGGCTTGCTGCTGTACGCTATGCAGAAAGATGGTGGAATACGTTTAATCCTGCCTATAAATCTTTTGAGAATGATTGCACGAATTATATTTCTCAAAGTCTACATGCAGGTGGCATTCCGATGACTTCTCAATCGATTAAGTCGAAGGGGTGGTGGATGCGAAATAATTCTTGGAGCTATAGTTGGTCAGTAGCCAATGCGATGAGATGGTATTTATCCGGTTCTAAATCGACGCTTCAAGCACAAGAGAAATCAGCGGCGCATCTTCTTTTGCCGGGAGACGTGATCTGTTATGACTTTGATGGAGATGGCCATTATCAGCATACAACGATTGTGGTCGCAAAGGATCCTTCGGGAGAACCACTCGTAAATGCTCATACAACAAACAGTAGAATGAGATATTGGGGCTATGAAGATTCAACGGCGTACACGAAGCGCATTCAATATAAATTTTTTCATATTCTTTAAGAATAAGCTTGCCTTCAGAGAGTGATATTCCAAAAAAAGTGCTATAATAAGTACTTGTTGGAATATTGTTTTTGAGGTGAGCTTTTTGGCTATACATGTTGTTTTATTCGAACCGTTAATACCTGCGAACACAGGAAACATCGCACGAACCTGTGCAGGAACAGGTGCACATCTGCATCTCATTCATCCACTTGGATTTTCTTTAGAAGACAAATACTTAAAGCGTGCTGGCCTTGATTATTGGGAGCATGTAAAATTGTCACATCATGATTCCTTGGATGCTTTTTATAATGAATACCCAGACGGGGAGTTTTACTATATCACCAAATTCGGTGAACAGACGTACTCCAATTTTGATTACTCTGATTCGGAGAAAGATGTTTTCTTTGTTTTTGGAAAAGAAACGAAGGGACTTCCGCGTGAAGTGATTGATGCGAACATGGAGAGATGTCTGCGCATACCGATGAATGAACACATACGTTCATTGAACCTATCGAATACGGCTGCGATCTTAATCTATGAAGCATTGCGTCAACAGAGTTTTGGAGAGTTGAAATAAGCTGTTTTCGTACTGTAAGTGGTTGATTTCCGTTACAGGTGCTCGCTTTCCGCGGGGTAGGCGGCGAGCCACATTCGCAAGTTTCACTTATAAGTGTCTCACCTGCCCGACTGTCCCACAGGAGTCTCCCACCTTACACTCCAATCAACTTGTCAATGATGAACAAATACAATATCTTTGAGAGCATAAAAAAACGTCCTTATTGAAAAAGGACGTTTTTACTTCCATATGTATATGGATTAGTTTTTTCCAGGACGATCGTTATAGCCTGCTGTAAAGATGGCAGTCAGGAAGGCGAGCATCACGAGTAGGATGAGGATAAAATCCATTTGAACTCCTCCTTTGAAAGTAGTATTATTCTTTCCAGTATCTTTCCTCATTATAAATGAAAACGGTTTTCATGGGAATGTATTTCTGCTGAAATTTAACAATTCGAGGGGATTCGTGCAAGCATAAATGAAGAAAAACGTATATATGACAGGGTATCTTCCCTTGTTTTCTATCATTCTGTTCAGTTCGGGGTTTGCCATTTACTTTGAAAGACTCTTAATTGATAAACTTACATACTTTGGTGTATATCAGGGGATGCAAGAATTATTTGACGATCATGTGATTCATTTATCAATCGGTTTTTGTTTGTTTCTGCTGTTTTTTATGATGTTTGCAGCTCTTAAGCTGCTGTCTGACACGTTAACGCACCTTAGTCTGTTCTTTTTCTCAAAAGATACAGAGGGAAATCTGCTTCAGCAAGGAAAAGGCGGGAGCTGGTACTTTTTTGTTGGTGGCATGCTTGCAATCTCGCTGAACCATTCCGTGCTGCTGATAGGTATTGTGTTTATTGTTGCATCTCTTTTATACTTTTTTCAATTCTTATTGCGTATAAGCTACAGTTTATCAACCATAGGTATCATGGGAATGGTATTTCTGCACTTATTCTTTTGGACAGGTTTCGGCCTGCTTGTGGTCTATACGGTGATGCGTTTGTATAACGCGTTTGTGGCAGCTATTACTTAGAGATTTGTCTATAGACTCGCGGGAATATCATAAAAACTCGCAGAAATATTTCAATCATTTACAGAATTATCTCAAAATCTCGCGGGATTAATATGAAATCTCGCGAAATTATCCTAAATATTCGTATACAAGTACCAGCCAAAACCCCTGTCACTCTTGACGTGACAGGGTTTTTTCTCATTTTTGATAAGCTTTTTTCATAATATCACGCCAGATCATAACTTCCGGAGACGCGCTTTCAATAGAACGTAGACTGCTCGGTGTATCATGTCCGACCCAAACACCTGCAGTATAACGATCAGTCAGTCCGATAAACCAAAGATCGCGGGCATCGTTTGTCGTTCCAGTCTTTCCACCAATATAAGTTGATCCCGCGAACCGAGCATCCCTTGCCGTTCCTGAAATCGTTACTGCCGCAAGCATCTCGCGCATCACGCTATTTGTTTTCTCACTCCATACTGAAACGGGCTTCTCTTTCCAAGCATATAACAGCTTACCGTTTTTATCTTTTACAGAAGTTATCAACCTAGGTTTTACAAATGTTCCACTAGAACTAAATGCAGTATACGCACTGGTCAGTTCAAGAGGCGAAAAGCCTTTTGAGAATCCGCCGAGCGCACTTGCCAGCTGAAGATCTTCTCGCGTTACAGAAGAAAATCCGAAGGGCTGTAAATAAGAAAACGCCTTATTCACGCCTGTTTTACTTAGTACTCTAACAGCCGCGGTGTTAATGGAACTCGCCATCGCTTTTTTTAAGGAGACTGTACCGTAAGAAGCTCCTCCATAATTGTTAGGGCAATAGTTACCTTCACACATACGTGCTGCAGAAATGAGCGATTGTGATTTTGCACCGTACACATCAACATAAGGAGCATAGACGAGAAGTGGTTTTATTGTAGAACCCGGCTGTCTTCTCGCTTGATAAGCACGGTTAAATTCTTCTAAACCAACATTCTTTCCGCCAACTATAGAAACGATTTGTTTTGAAACATGATCAACAACAACGACAGATCCTTCTATGCCGTTATAGGGCAACCGGTGATTCACAGCACGCACTGCTTCTTTTTGCAACCGAGGATCTAATGAAGTTTCAACGACTACACCGCTCTTTAATAGCTGATCTCGCTTTACCAAAAGCTGTTTTGTTGTCAGCCCTTTATTAGCAGGAGCGAACGCTAGTAAACTCAAAAGTTCTTCTTTTACATAACTCACAATTTCAGGATAGGGAACGACAGGCTGTGAAACCTTTAAATGAATGTGTTGACTAAGTGATGCTTCATAAGTGGCTTCGTTGATGTATCCTTGCTCTTTCATCTTCAATAAAATCCACTTTTGCCGTTTCTTCGTGTTCTCAAAGTTAGTTAGAGGATCGTACAGCTTTGGATTGTTTGGTATAGCCGCCAGAAGTGCTGTTTCAGCTAACGAAAGCTCACCGACGGGCTTGCTGAAGTAATAACGGCTAGCTTGTTCAATTCCATACACACCATTTTGAAAATAGATCGAGTTGATGTATAGCTCTAAGATTCTTTCTTTTGATAACTGTTGCTCGATTCGATATGAGATTAGTAACTCTTTTAGTTTTCGGTCATATGTACGTTCATGTGTAAGAAATAGATTGCGTGACAACTGCTGTGTGATTGTACTGCCACCTTGTTGAACAGACCCTGCTGATGAATTTGTAATAAAAGCCCAGGCGATCGCTTTTCCATCGATTCCATGATGCTGTATGAATCCTTGGTCCTCTGTAGCGATAAAAGCTTGACGCACAGGTTCAGGTATTTTGTTGTAGTCTAGGTAAACACGGCTCTCATTATTTTTGAACTCATAAAGAAGATTACCGTTTTGATCAAGAAGGCGACTGTTTTCATCTAATCTCAAATTCTCCACTTGAGCAAGCGAAGAAATCGCTTTTTGAAAAGGAATATAGTTTTCATGTTCTGTTCTTAAGCCCATAAATGAAAAGAACACGATGCAGAGCATTAAGAGTACTGATATAAGGCCAAGCTTTTGATTCATAACGCTTTCTCCGTTTCAAAACATAAGGATAAACATATTTTACCATGATTGTGCGAATGGGAATTCCAACTTTTTTAAATAAAAATCGCTATTCAAACAGAATGATTACGGACATCCCCGCATAGAGTAGATTAACACTTGATGGAGCCAATACAATCAAGGAGGTACTCATGGATATTTTATCGAGAATCCAACTGCATCGTGAAGAAGAACAGCGTTTAGCCTGGGAAGGTACCTTCGCTGAATACCTTGATATTTTACGAGATCGGCCATTTGTTGCCCAGTCTGCGCATTCAAGAGTATACAACATGATCAAAGATGCTGGCATTTCAGAAAAAAATGGTCAAAAGGTGTATCATTTTTTCAGCGATCAGATTTTTGGATTAGAAGAATCAATCGAACGACTTGTTGAAGAGTATTTTCATCCTGCCGCTAAGCGCCTTGATGTTCGTAAACGTATCTTATTGTTGATGGGACCAGTATCCGGTGGTAAATCCACTTTAGTTACAATGCTCAAAAGAGGATTAGAGCAATACACAAAAACACCTGCGGGAGCGGTCTATGCGATTAAAGGCTGTCCGATGCATGAAGATCCGTTACATCTTATTCCACAGCACTTAAGAAAAGAGTTCTTCAATGATTATGGCATTCGAGTGGAGGGAAGTTTATCTCCACTTAATACGATGAGGCTTGAACACGAATATGACAGTCGTATTGAAGATGTTATGGTAGAGCGTGTCTTCTTCTCAGAAGATAAGCGAACAGGGATTGGTACGTTCAGTCCATCTGACCCTAAGTCACAAGATATCGCAGACTTAACGGGAAGTATCGACTTCTCCACGATAGCTGAGTACGGATCAGAATCAGATCCGCGTGCTTATCGCTTTGATGGAGAGCTGAATAAGGCGAACCGAGGAATGATGGAGTTTCAGGAAATGTTAAAGTGTGATGAGAAATTCTTATGGCATCTCCTTTCTCTTACGCAAGAAGGAAACTTTAAAGCGGGAAGATTTGCACTTATCTCAGCAGATGAATTAATTGTCGCGCATACGAACGAATCGGAGTACCGGTCTTTTATTGCGAATAAGAAAAACGAAGCCCTGCATTCAAGGATTATCGTGATGGGCGTTCCGTATAATTTAAAAGTTTCTGAGGAAGAAAAAATTTATGCGAAGATGATCTCAGAGAGTGATATGTCTCATGTTCATATTGCGCCGCACGCTTTAAGAGTGGCAGCAACATTCTCGGTACTAACACGATTAAAAGATTCAAAGAAACAAGGAATGGATCTGTTGAAGAAGATGCGGTTGTATGATGGAGAGATCGTAGAAGGTTTCAACCATGTTGACCTTGAGGAACTGAAGAAAGAGTTTGCTGATGAAGGGATGTCTGGTATTGATCCGCGTTATGTTATCAACCGAATATCGTCAGCGATCATCCGCAAAGAAACACCTTCAATTAACGCACTCGATGTTCTGCGTTCATTAAAAGACGGGCTTGATCATCATGCATCCATATCGAAGGAAGATAAAGAGAGGTTTATTAACTTTATCTCGGCGGCTCGTAAAGAGTACGATGATATTGCGAAGAAAGAAGTTCAGAAAGCGTTCGTTTACTCGTACGAAGAGTCTGCAAAAACGCTCATGGACAATTATCTCGATAATGTTGAGGCGTATTGTAATAAGAATAAACTACGTGATCCGCTTACTGGTGAAGAGATGAGTCCAGATGAGAAGTTGATGAGATCGATCGAAGAACAGATCGGAATCTCTGAGAATGCGAAAAAAGCGTTCCGTGAAGAAATTCTAATTAGAATCTCTGCTTATGCGAGAAAAGGAAAGAAATTTGACTATAATTCTCATGAGCGGTTAAGAGAAGCGATTCAAAAGAAATTATTCGCGGATCTTAAAGATGTTGTAAAGATCACAACATCATCCAAAACCCCTGATGAGTCACAACTGAAGAAGATTAATGAGGTTATCGCCCGTCTAGTGGATGAACACGGCTATAATACGACTAGTGCCAACGAACTACTAAGATATGTTGGCAGTTTATTGAACCGATAAATATGGCAACACACCCTGTACACGAGTTAAGTCTGTCAGGGTGTGTTTTTTTACAGAAATTTAGGGAAAACTAAACAAATTGCAGATAGAATTTACATTCATATTTATGTTAAAAATAATTGAACTTGTATTTACTTACTTAAAAATGGTAAATTGATACTAATAAGCTAACTAAAGGAAGTGAGCCCGATGAGCTCGACTAAAAAAGAAAGAAACGGATTAACGGATTGGATAAAAGCAATTGGTGTTGCACTTATTCTAGCTATTATTATAAAAAAGTTTTTGATTGAGCAATACGTGGTTTATGGTGAGTCTATGATGCCGACCATCCAAAATGGAAATCGACTGATCGTGAATAAGATTGGGTATGAGATCAGTCAGCCGGAGCGATTTGATCTGATTGTTTTTAAGGCAAATCCGAAAGAAGATTATATCAAGCGGGTGATTGGTCTACCGGGTGATCATATTGCATACCGAGATGACAAGTTATATATCAATAACAAACCAGTGGAAGAACCTTATTTAAAGGAATTTAAACGCTTTGCTGGTAATCGGACACTAACTGGCAACTTTACGTTAGAAGAGATAACAGGGCATGATACAGTACCAAAAGGCAAGATCTTCGTACTTGGTGACAACAGACTTCACAGCATCGATAGCCGCCATATCGGTTTTGTAGAGATGACTGATATCGTGGGCGAGGCAAACATCCGTTATTGGCCGATGGATGAAATGAAAGTTTTTAATGGTTTTAAAAAGGAATAAATGGGGAAAAATTCTGTAAGAGGTGAATCCCTATGACAAAACAAGATAATGAACCTAAACGAAAAAACAGCTCTATGGTGTCTAACTTTGAAGAAATGAAAGAACACGGAAAAGTGATGGAACACGTCTCCACTAACGAAGAAGTTCGTAAAAGTGGGAAAACGCCAGATCCGCAGCAGCATGACAAAGAAGAATATGATAAATAAATACAAAACAAAGCCTTCTTTTCTTTTTTAGAAAAGAAGGCTTTTTTATCATGAAAGTTTAGCAATTCTAAGAAGTACGTGCATATGATAGTGTAACCAACCCTTTTTTTCTGATAATAGCGGATTGTTACAAGCAAGTTATGCCCCGGGTTGATCAAGAACAAGCAGCATTGACTCTTGCTGCTCTGGAGGGGGAAAACGATGAGCGAGCCGGAAAAGAACAATTTTGTTGTGTCTCAGGAAAACTGGTCCCTCCACCGAAAAGGATATCAAGATCATCAAAGGCATATGGAAAAAGTGCAGGAAGCCATTAAAAACAACTTGCCGGATTTGATAAGTGAAGAGAATATCATTTTATCCAACGGGCGTGATGTGATCAAGATTCCAATCCGTTCTATGGATGAATACAAAATCCGATACAACTACGACAAGAACAAGCACGTAGGCCAAGGTGATGGAGATAGTCAGGTGGGGGATGTAGTAGCCAGAGATGGACGTGCCGGACAGAGTGGGGCTGGAAAAGGAAAAGGACCTGCAGGCGACAAACCAGGTGTCGATTATGCAGAAGCTGAAGTTTCAATCATTGAACTAGAAGAGATGCTGTTTAAAGAACTAGAACTGCCTAACCTCAAACAAAAAGAACAAGACCAGATCATAATGGAAAAGATCGAATTTAATGATGTTCGTAAAAAAGGGCTCATGGGGAACGTGGATAAAAAAAGAACAATTCTAACAGCCTTCAAACGTAATGCTTTGATCGGAAAACCAAGTGTTGCTCCTATCCATAATGATGACCTTCGCTTTAAAACATGGAACGAAGTCGTCAAACCGGAATCCAAAGCCGTGGTCCTCGCTATGATGGATACTTCAGGTTCGATGGGAATCTGGGAAAAGTATATGGCGAGAAGTTTCTTTTTCTGGATGACACGCTTTTTGCGGTCGAAGTATGAAAAAGTAGAGATTGAATTTATCGCACATCACACGGAGGCAAAAGTTGTTTCGGAGGAAGACTTCTTTAACAAAGGTGAAAGTGGTGGAACGATCTGTTCATCTGCTTATCGCAAAGCGCTTGAATTGATCGAGACGAAATATTCATCGAGCCGTTATAACATTTATCCGTTCCATTTCTCTGATGGAGATAATCTTACGAGTGATAATGCAAGATGTGTTAAACTCGTTCAACAAATTATGGAGCACTCTAATATGTTTGGTTATGGTGAAGTGAACGCCTATAATCGGCATTCTACTTTGATGAGTGTGTATAAGAATATGGATAATCCGAAGTTTAGTCATTATATCTTGAAAGAAAAAGCAGATGTGTATCATGCTATGAAGAGCTTTTTTAAGAAGAATGAAGTGAATATTTAAGCCAGTTATGATCATTGATGTCTTTGGAAGTGGTTGACCTCCGTTTCAGATGCTCGCTTTCCACGGGGCAGGCGGTGAGCCCCTTGCCACTTTGTGCCTTTAAGGGTCTCACCTGACCGCTTGTCCCACAGGAGTCTCGCACCTTGCACTCCGGTCAACTGTCTAGGGTGAAAAAATGAAAAAACTGACTCATTAGCAATAACCATTAGATGAGAGCATATAGATAAAGTTCTATTAAGATTCTTTAAGATATAAGCATTTAGAGAACGCCTATTCATAAAAAACCAAATCGCCCGCATCCATGTATTGGATGGCGGGTTTTGTTGTTGAATTCAACATAATTACATATAACTAAAGTTACGCATTATGGACGAAAAAATGGATGTAAAGGGGTGTGAAATTTGAAAATCATTAACAAGGTTGCCGTTTTCTGTTTGAGCTTAATGCTCATGTTAACTATTGTTCCTCATAAAGCTCGAGCGGACTGGTTTGATCCGTTGACTATACACTTTTTAGACGTTGGTCAGGCCGACTGTATTCTTATAAAAGCACCAAATGGACAAACGATGCTAATCGATGGTGGAGATGAACATGACGGAGATAAAATTATCTCTTATCTTGAAAAAGAAGGCGTTACGCATCTTGATATCGTTGTAGCCACTCATCCCCATCACGACCATATCGGTTCGTTAGATGATGTGATACGAGCGTTTCCCGTCAGTGTACTGTACATGCCGAACCTGCCATACGACACCAAATATTATCATGACCTTTTTCGTGTGATCAACGAAAAGCAAATTCCGGTAGATCGCGCAAAAGCAGGTGTGAATTTTAAGATGGGCTTTTCTGTAAAGGTTGAAATGCTGGCCCCTAAGGGTTCGTATTATAAACACATCAATGATTACTCGGCAGTGATTAAAATCAAGCATGGCAAAAAGAATTTTCTTCTTATGGCAGATGCAGGTGCTGAAGAAGAAAAGGAGATCTTGAAGCGTGGTGGGGTGAAGGCCGATGTTATTAAATTGGGTCACCATGGAGCCAATACGGGGACGACGATGGAATTCTTAAAAAAAGTTAAAGCGAAAACGGCTGTGATTTCGGTCGGTAGGAATAATCCTTATCAGTTCCCATCGAAAGAAGTGATGTATCGTTTAGATAACCGTAAGATGACCGTCTATCGGACCGATCAGCTCGGAGCCATTATAGCCACAAGTAATGGAAAGAAAATCATGTTTAGAACGAATGTCCTTCATTAATAATCGGTTTTCTTGCGTCTTTTAGAAAAATACAAGAAAATAGTATAAAACGCTTAAGATGGGGCTGGTTAACCGTGATCAAGGCATTGGTGTTTGATTTTGATGGAACAATTTTGGATACAGAAACGCAGCATTACAACGCTTTTCAAGAATTGTATCAGGAACATGGAAGCGATCTGCCGCTCGAAGTTTGGGGAGAATGTATCGGTACCCATTCTGATTTTAATCCTTACGAATATTTAGAGAGACAGATTGATCAAAAGCTTAATCATGAAGTGCTGCGAGCAAAAAAGACAGAGCGTGCACTTGCTCTAATATCGGAACAACGGGAACTTCCTGGAATTCTTGATTACCTTGAAGCTGCAAAAGAACTCGGATTAAAGGTTGGTCTTGCATCAAGTTCTTCGCGAAAATGGGTAGAAGAGCATTTAGATAGAATAGGTTTGAAGCACCATTTTGAAGTTATTAAAACAGCAGATGATGTTGAAAAAGTAAAACCAGATCCCACACTATATCTTGAAGCGGTACAAGCCTTAAATGTAAGACCTCATGAAGCGATCGCATTTGAAGACTCTGTAAACGGATCAGTGGCGGCTAAAAAAGCAGGACTTTATTGTGTGGTTATTCCTAATCCCGTTACAAAACATATGACATTTGGCGATGTTGATCACCAGATGGAAACCCTAGCAGAGTTGAATCTCGTATCACTTATTAAGCAGGCAGAGAAAAAAGGGTAAAGAAACCAATATGGTTAGAATACAAGGCATCAATCATATTACGATTAGAGTTTCAAACATAGAAAGTTCCAAAATATTTTATATGAACGTACTAGGTGCTAAAATCGTTCATAAAGGGAATACAGATATATACTTAGACGTCGGGGGAGTGTGGCTGTGTTTGATAGAAATAAAAGATGCAAAACCTATGGATAAAAATCAAGTAGGTGTTGATCACTTTGCATTTACAGTTTCTGAAGAACATTTTCCTAAAGCGGTCCAGTTGCTGCGTGAACAAAATGTTGAAATCACGAGAGGACCGATACAAAGAGGTGGGGGAAACACAGTCAGTTTTAACGATCCGGATGGAAATGAGATAGAATTCTTCACTGGCAGTCTCGAAGAGCGGATGAAGAATTGGAAGTAAGTTATGGAAGTTAGTTAGAGGAGTGGATAACATGAGTGAGATCGACGTATCAAAATTCGAGAAAAAAATAGAACTTCGCAACATTGAGTTTGAAGATATTGATGAAATCTTAGAACTTCAGCAGATCTGTTTTCCAGGAAACATGGAGCCTTGGGAACGTGAGCAGCTAGAGAGTCATCTACGTATCTTTCCAGAAGGACAATTTTGTGTAACGTATGAAGGAAAGATTGTTGGAAGCTGCTCAAGCTTAATGGTTAATTTTGACGAGTATGATGATAAGCATACGTGGGATGAGATTACAGATAAAGGCTATATCACGAACCATGATCCTGAAGGTTTTAACTTATATGGTATTGAAGTTATGGTGCACCCTGAATATCGCCGAATGAAGATAGGTGCACGTCTTTACGAAGCGCGTAAAGAACTAGCAGAGCAAAAGAACTTAAAAAGTATTATTCTAGGCGGTAGAATTCCAAACTACCATAAACATTCAAAAGAAATGACGCCTCGCGAATATGTAAGAGAAGTCATTCAGCACAACATCTATGATCCAGTGTTAACCTTTCAATTAATGAACGGTTTTACAGTAATGCGTTTAAATAAGAGCTATCTGCCTGATGATAAACAATCAAATGCCTATGCGACACTAATGGAATGGAACAATGTTGACTACATTCCGAATAAAACGAAAAAGTATTTTAAAACGAGTGAGCCTGTTCGAATTACTACGATTCAATATATGATGAAGACGATTGATTCTTTTGAAGATTTTGCGACACAAGTTGAATATTATACAGATGTTGCATCAGATCAAGGTTCAGATTTCGCTGTGTTTCCAGAGCTTCTTACTACTCAGTTGTTATCGTTCTGTGAAGAAAAGAGTCCCAGCTTAGCCATTCGTAAGCTAACCGAGTTTACAGAGCAATACATCGAACTCTTTACGAATCTTGCTGTACGTTATAACGTAAACATTATCGGTGGCTCCCACTTTGTTGAAGAAGACGGAGATATCTATAACGTGGCTTATTTATTCCGAAGAGATGGAACGATTGATAAGCAATATAAAATTCATATCACACCGAACGAACGGAAATGGTGGGGAATTACAGCTGGTGATAAAGTACAAGTATTTGATACAGATTGCGGAAAAGTTGCGATATTAATCTGCTATGATATCGAATTCCCTGAACTTTCACGTATTGTAACCGATCAAGGTGCAAAGATCATTTTCACCCCATTCTGTACAGAAGATCGTCAAGGATATCTACGCGTTCGATACTGTTCGCAAGCACGTGCGATTGAAAATGAGATCTATACAGCAATCGCAGGAACGGTTGGAAACTTATCGCAAGTAGAGAACATGGATATTCAATATGCTCAGTCCGGTATCTTTACACCATCTGATTTTTCGTTTCCAAGAGACGGAATCGTTGGGGAATGTCACCCAAATATCGAAACAGTTGTTGTAGGTGATGTGGATTTAGAGATTTTAAGAAGACAACGTAAAACAGGAAGTGTAACTCTTCTTAGAGATAGAAGGCTAGATCTATATAGTGTTGTTCAAAAAGATAAAAGTAAATAACGATGAGAAGGGCGGTAAGCGATAGATAGCTTGCCGCTTTTTTTCTATTTCTCGGGAAATATCACGAACCCTGTCAATGTGTAAGACTGGTTTATTGCGGGATTTTATTTTTTGTGCTGAAAGCGGTATAATAAAGGCCGTATTTAATAGATATGGCAGGAATAACTCGATTCATATCGAAACTAACAAAAAAACAATTAGCATTCATTTTATATAACATAAGGAGGCAGTACTATGTCCTGGGAGACAACATATGAGAAATGGATAGGGAAAGAAGAGCTCGAACAACCATTAAAGACTGCATTAGAGGAAATTAAGGAAAACAGGACAGCGCTTGAAGACTGCTTTTATAAAAATTTAGAATTTGGAACAGGTGGTATGCGAGGAGAAATCGGACCTGGTACAAATCGTATGAACACGTACACGGTTCGGAAAGCTTCTTTAGGATTGGCTCATTTTATTGAGCAGCAAGGTGAGAAAGCTAAAAAACGCGGTGTTGCAATTGCATACGATTCTCGTCATCAATCACCAGAATTCGCGATGGAAGCAGCGAAAACATTAGCTTCTCAGGGTATTCAAGCTTATGTATTCGAAAGCTTAAGACCTACACCTGAGTTATCTTTTGCGGTTAGATACTTGAAAGCTTATAGTGGTATCGTTGTTACAGCAAGCCATAATCCACCAGAATACAACGGATACAAAGTTTATGGTCCAGATGGTGGTCAGCTTCCACCTAAAGAAGCTGATGAAGTGATCGAAAAAGTAAATGCCGTTGAAGATGAACTTTCTATTGAAGTGAGATCTGAAGAGGAACTCAAAAATGAAGGGTTGATTCAAATTGTTGGTGAGGAAATCGACAAAGCTTACATGGAGCAACTTTTAAAAATTAGTTTGAACCGCGAAGTGATCAATGAGATGCATGACTTAAGCATCGTTTTCACGCCACTTCACGGAACTGCAAATATTCCGGTTAGAGAAGGACTTCAACAGTTAGGATTTACGAATGTTACCGTCGTTAAAGAACAAGAACAGCCTGATCCTAATTTTTCAACAGTAAAATCACCTAATCCAGAAGAGCATGCTGCGTTCGAATTGGCAATTAAGTACGGACAAGAAACCGATGCTGATATTCTAATGGCAACTGACCCTGACGCAGACCGAGTAGGAATCGCGGCTAAGAACAGTAAAGGTGAATATGAAATCCTTACAGGTAACCAGACTGGTGCACTCATGATCGAATATATACTTTCTCAACGTGAAGAGAAGGGCAGCTTATGCTCAAAAGGAATCATCTTTAAAACGATCGTAACTTCAGAACTTGGTCGAGTTATCGCAGAATCATACGGTTTAACGTGTGAAGATACCCTTACAGGCTTTAAGTTTATCGGTGAAAAGATCAAAGAATACGAAAAAAGCGGAAAACATACATTCATTTTCGGTTATGAAGAAAGCTACGGTTCCTTAATCGGAGATTTTGTTCGTGATAAGGATGCTGTTCAAGCTTGTTTGATGGGAGCTGAAATGGCTGCTTATTACAAAAAACAAGGAAAAACACTTTTTGATGCTTTAGATGATGTTTACAAGAAACATGGGTTTTATAAGGAAGGTCTTGAGTCCCTAACATTAAAAGGTAAGTCTGGAGCAGAACAGATCGAAAATCTATTAGCTGGTTTTAGAGCGGATATGCCGCTTGAAGTGAATGGTCAAAAATTAGTGGTTTCTGAAGACTACAAGGCGAGCGTTCAATACAATGTAGTGAAAGATGAAAAGAGTGACATCCATCTTCCAAAATCAAATGTACTCAAATATCAATTAGAGGATGGTTCATGGTTCTGTGTAAGACCGTCAGGAACAGAACCGAAAGTGAAGTTTTATTTTGGTGTTTCAGCAGATTCACACAAGAATGCTGATGAAGCATTAGTGAACCTCAAAAAATCTGTAATGGATATGGTTCATGAAAGAATGCAAAAAGTGGCACAATAAATAATATGAGGCTGTGAGGATCTTACCTTGCAGCCCATTTTTCTAAAGATTTGACATAAACAACAAACAGATGTAATATACCCCTATAGGTATATTAAGAAGAGGTGCTGAAATGGAATACACACAAGAAATGAAGAATCGTTTAAAAAGAATTGAGGGGCAAATACGTGGGGTATTGCGTATGCTAGAGGAAGAACAAGATTGTAAATCTGTTATCACTCAATTGTCCGCATCACGTACAGCGATTGACCGTTCAATTGGATTAATCGTAGGCACCAACCTTGAACAGTGTTTACGTGAACAAATGGCAAACGGAGAAGAAATGAATTCTGACATTGTAAAAGAGGCTGTGCAACTTCTCGTAAAAAGTCGTTAATATCTGTCAGTAGTTAAGACTGTTGACAGATTTCCTTTTATCAATTAATATACCCCTATGGGTATTTTGAGGTGCAATCTTCATAATAATTAAGAATAAAATCAGAAGTTTGTCATATATTTTTTGTCATTTTATATACCTATACGGGTATTGGTACTTGTTATGAAAGGGAGATGTTGATTATGTCTATTAAGACGATTGAAGCAAAAGAAGTAGAACGATTATTAGTAAGCGGTAATCCAATCAATATCATTGATGTTCGTGAAAATGATGAAGTTTCTCAAGGAATGATTCCGACCGCAACACATATTCCGCTTGGAGAGATCCTTAACCGAATTCATGAGTTGGATTCAAACAAAGAGTATGTCATGGTTTGCCGGTCTGGAAAAAGAAGTGAAAAAGCATGTACGATTTTAGCTTCACACAATATTAAAGTGATTAACATGTTAGGCGGAATGCTTTCTTGGAAAGGTAAAACAATTATCAAATAAGTGGAGGTTACAAAATGAGTATTAAAGTTGATCAAGTATTAGATTGCAAAGGATTATCATGTCCATTACCTATCGTTCGTACGAAGAAAGCGATGGATCAGCTCGAAGCAGGTCAAGTTATTGAAGTTCAGGCAACAGATAAAGGCTCATTGGCTGATATTCAAGGCTGGGCAAGAAACACGGGGAATCAATATTTGGGCACAAAAGAAGAAGGAGAAGTTCTTAAGCACTATTTAAGAAAATCAAATCCTGGTGAGGTTAAAGAAGCTGTGAAGTTCGAGCATACAATTCAGAACGATGAATTAGAAAAAGTCTTGGCTGAAAATAAAGATGATATGCTTCTTCTAGATGTAAGAGAGCCGGCAGAGTATGAGTTCAAACGTATACCTGGGGCAGTATCGATTCCATTAGGAGAACTTGAAAGCAAATTAGACACACTTGAAAAAAATAAAGAAATCCATGTTATTTGCCGTACTGGATCAAGAAGTGATATGGCTGCACAAATGCTGGCTGAAAATGGATTCCAACGTGTTAAAAATGTATTACCTGGTATGGTTGAATGGAATGGACCGACTGCATAAAAAATTTTAACTTTAAATATACCTAGGGAGGTATTTTCAAAATGATAAAAGCATTATCAGCTAAAGAAGTGGCAAATCGAGTTGTTGACGGAAACATGTTTATCCTGGATGTTCGTAATGAAGGTGACTATAAAGATTGGAGAATTGAAGGAAAAGGAATTAAATCGATTAACCGTCCTTATTTTGATTTGATCGATGGGGTTGAAGAAGTATTAGAAGATCTTCCGAAAGAAGAAGTTCTTGTTGTCTGTGCAAAAGAAGGATCTTCTATCATGGTAGCAGAGATGCTTGATGAAGCAGGCGTTAAAGACGTCTATTATCTAGAAGGTGGTATGAAGTCTTGGAGTGAGTATTTGATGCCGGTGAAGCTTGGGGATTTGAAAGATGGAGGTTCGATCTATCAATTTAATCGTATTGGTAAGGGATGTCTTTCATACCTTGTAGAATCAAACGGTGAAGCGGCAATTATTGATTCTGCTCGTACGATTGAAGCGTATGAAGACTTTGCAAAAGAAAATAATCTTGAAATTAAGCACATGATTGATACCCACCTTCATGCTGATCATATTTCAGGCGGACGTAAACTGGCAGAAAAGACAGGTGCAACTTATTGGTTACCACCAAAAGATGCTAAAGAAGTAACATTCTCTTTCGCTAAATTGGAAGAAGGAAAAGATATTACGATCGGCAACACGAAGATTGAGATTCAACCTTTATATACACCTGGTCATACGATTGGAAGTACTTCTATGATCGTTGACGGACAATTCTTGCTTTCTGGAGATATTCTGTTCGTTGATTCGATCGGACGACCAGATCTTGCTGGTAAAGCAGAAGATTGGGTTAGTGATTTACGTGATTCACTATATAACAAATACAACAACCTTTCTAAAGATCTTGTCGTGTTACCTGCCCACTTTGGAAAGATCAGCGAACTAGATGAAAGAGGTGCGGTTTCAGCACCACTTGGAGAACTCTTTGAAAAGAACGATGGATTAAACATTAAGAATGAAGATGAGTTTCGAAGAGCTGTAACGGAAAACTTACCGCCACAGCCAAATGCATATCAAGAAATTCGTCAAACAAACATGGGGAAAATCGACCCTACAAACGATGAGCAGCGCGAGATGGAAATTGGTCCAAACCGCTGTGCGATCACTGAGTAACTAAACAAAAAAACTATATGGAGGTTTTACAAATGAACATAACTCAAACTTTAGACACAAAAGGATTATCTTGTCCGATGCCGATCGTCAAAACAAAGAAAGCGATGGATACACTTTCAAGTGGAGACATCTTAGAAGTGTTAGCAACAGATAAAGGAGCAGTTAATGACCTTTCTGCTTGGTCTAAATCTTCAGGTCATGAATTATTAGAGCATACAGAAGAAGACGGCGTATTTAAGTTTTATATTCAAAAAGGTTAATAAAAAAATTTGTGCAACCAGATACCTATAGAGGTATGGGTATCTGGTTCAAAAGGAGCGTTCAATAATGGAACAAACACAAGATAAATCAACAATGGTTGTATTTAGTGGTGATCTTGATAAAGCGATGGCAAGTTTTATTATCGCAACAGGTGCTGCAGCGATGGGGAAACAAGTAACAATGTTCTTCACATTCTGGGGACTAAACATCTTAAGAAAAGAAGAATACGTGAACGTAAAGAAAACATTCATGGATAAAATGTTTGCAAAAATGATGCCGCAAGGACCTGAAAAGTTAGGTATCTCAAAAATGAACTATGGTGGTTTAGGCGCGAAGATGATGAAGTATACGATGAAGAAGAAAAACATCGTAACACTAAAAGAATTAATTGAAATGGCGCAAGACTTAGATGTTAAGATGGTTGCTTGTACGATGTCAATGGATGTCATGGGTATTACGAAAGAGGAACTTATTGATGGTTTAGATTATGCAGGAGTTGCTTCATACCTAGCTGATGCAGATGAGTCTAAGATCAACTTGTTTATTTAAACAATATCAGCTTTAGGGGAGGTGAAGTCATGGAATTGGGGTTCATAATCACAATCTTTCTAATAGGCTTTATAGGTTCTTTTATATCCGGAATGGTAGGTATCGGCGGATCCATCATCAAGTACCCAATGCTTCTCTATATTCCTGCAATGCTCGGCTTCACAGCATATTCTGCTCATGAAGTATCAGGGATCAGTGCGGTTCAAGTATTCTTTGCAACGATAGGTGGCGTTTGGGCGTATCGTAAAGGCGGTTATCTGAACAAGACATTGATCATCTATATGGGTAGCGCCATCCTAGTAGGAAGTTTCATTGGTGGATTTGGTTCAGAAGCGATGTCAGAATGGCAAATCAATATTGTTTATGCTGTATTAGCTACATTGGCTGCTATCATGATGTTGATTCCTAAAAAAGGGATCGATGACATTCCATTAGATCAAGTTAAGTTTAATAAATGGCTTGCTGCAGTTCTAGCATTTGTCGTTGGTGTAGCAGCGGGTATCGTAGGGGCTGCAGGTGCATTTATCCTTGTACCGATCATGTTAGTCGTCCTAAAGATACCAACGCGAATGACGATTGCTACATCACTTGCCATTACGTTTATTTCGTCAATCGGCGCTACGGTTGGCAAGATTACGACAGGTCAAGTTTTACTATGGCCGGCGGTGATTATGGTAGTAGCTAGTTTAATCGCTTCTCCACTTGGGGCGCAGTTTGGTAAAAAGATAAATACAAAAATTCTTCAATTTATCTTAGCAGCACTGATAATCGCTACTTCAGTCAAGATCTGGCTAGATATTCTTAGTTGAAGTTAAAATAAATTTAGGCGAGAAGAAACAAGGACCCGAAGTACTTTATTGATACTTCGGGTCCTTTTTTTCATTAAAGCTATAGGGAATAGTGTCATTGAATTCCTTTCAAAATGAAAGCAATAGCAACGACTATATGATATTGAGAAAATGCATTGGTGCTGAAGATTAAATTGAAGCGGGAAATAAATTGTAAGGGGTCAGTCCCCCTAGATGCTTCTATAGAAATTGATCGACCGGATCAACGTCATCGTCATGGTTGCGAAACCGACGGAAAGAATCGTTACGAGAGAGTAGAAGAGAATGCCTTCTCCCATCACATAAAGGCCAGCGATTATGACTGCTGCATCAATCAAGAAGATAACCATCCCAACATTAATGGAAAACCATCTGGAAAGGAAAAGAGCGATTAGATCCGTCCCACCTGTACTTGTTTCATGACGCAGCATCCACCCGATGCCCGTTCCGATGAACAATCCTCCGATCACAGACCCTTCCATTACAGAGACTGAAAACACTCCTCTTAGAGGAGATAACAAATCAATGATCAATGACGATACGAGTAAGCCATGAATGCTGTTTATGAAATATCGACGCTCTAGTTTCCAAGCTATTAAATAGATTGGAATGCTTAGAATAATGATTGTAAGCCCGACTTTATAACCCCACACATATTTTACGAGAAGACTAATGCCGATCATTCCTCCGTCGAGAAGGTGAAAGGGAACAATGAAACCATTAATGCCTATGCCAAGTAATACGCTTCCTAAGAAAATCGCTATCGTCCGTTCAAACATGGCATTCACCCTGTCTAAGATTATTTCTACATAATATGCTTGGTTGTACAAGAATAGTCATCTGCACAGGGTGTTTGTCCGTGTCTCTTTTCTTTTTTGTGCATGTAATAGTATAGAAAGCCCCTTGCTTGCAGTGCAAAATAGGGAAGGTGATTGGTGTTGAAGAACTTCAGAAGAGAAGCGAAGTGTCTTTTGGAGAGGCAGGTAGTGGTGGATACAACAAATCATTCTTACGAAGGAAGACTTAGAGCAGTTGAAAGAGATTATATTACGCTATGTGTGATGAGCGATAGCCATAACTATTGGGATCAGATCATTATTCGTATTGAAGAGATCGTTGCGATATCTACCATTTGATCATAAAAAAAATCCCTCGCATCTTAAAAAGTGCAGAGGGATTTTTTGTTTATTTTTTTGTGAAACCTAGCGTGATCGGTTGAGGTTGCTGAGGGGGTGCACAGCATAAAGATAAATCTCGTGCATCACCAGCGGATTCAAATTCAGAGTCTTCCTTCGTATAGAAAATCTCCCAAGCGTTGCCGTCAGGATCATATACCCACACTTTATCTTGAACGGCGTAACAGCAGGTTGTATCCATCTCATCGATTAAGAGCAATCCTGATTTTCTAAGTCTTTCTCCCATAGCCAGAACATCTTCCGTGTTGTTAACCTGGAAACCGAGATGATTTAGGACTCCGTCTTTTGAAAAGGGACGTGCATTCAATGAAAAGTGAAGAGCGGGTTGATCAAGCTCAAATTTCGCGTAGTTCTCTTTTACTTTTGTCGGGTCCGTACCGAAAAAGCTTTTATAGAACTCTAAAGATTTTTCTAAGTCTGAACAATTGACTGCAACATGCATGCGTTGAATCATCATAATCTCTCCTTCTTTTTAAGATAGTAGCAATAACCATAAGTAAAGGCCGGTAAGCGTTATGAAAAGTGTTGGGACAGTCAAAATGATTCCGACTTTGAAATAATAGCCCCATGTGATCTTTACACCTTTTTTCGATAAGACATGCAGCCATAATAGAGTGGCAAGTGAACCGATCGGTGTGATCTTAGGTCCTAAATCAGAACCAATTACATTTGCATAGATCAATGCTTCACGAATAACTCCTGATGTATCCGTTCCCTGTATAGCTAGTGCATCGATCATAACCGTTGGCATGTTGTTCATAACAGATGATAATATAGCCGCCAAGAAACCCATTCCAATTGTAGCAGAGAACAATCCTTGATCAGCGATAACTTGAATCCAGTTGCCTAGCATATCTGTAAGTCCTGCATTACGAAGACCATAAACGACTACATACATTCCTATTGAAAAGACAACAACAGTCCACGGTGCATCTTTAATTACTTTTTTTGTGTGAATTGCAGGACTTTTACGAGCAACGATGATAAAGAAAAGAGCTGCAGCACCTGCAATGAATGAGACAGGAACACCAATAAATTCACTCGTTAAATACCCGATTAATAGAACTGCTAGTATAATCCATGATAGCTTGAACATCTTCTCATCTCGAATGGCTTCTTTTGGTTGTTTGAGCTGAGAGAGATCATAGTTCTTCGGTATATCTTTTCTGAAAAAGAGGAACAAAACGAGCATACTAGCGAACAGTGAAAAGAAGTTCGGCACGATCATGCGGCTTGCGTATTCAACGAATCCGATGTTAAAGAAATCTGCAGACACGATATTTACTAAGTTTGAGACGACAAGCGGTAATGATGTGGTATCTGCAATAAACCCACTTGCCATAATAAACGGTAATATCATAGCTTCTTTTAATTTCAATGCCCGAACTTGAGCAAGTACGATAGGAGTCAGAATTAATGCTGCGCCATCATTTGCAAAAAAGGCTGAAACTGCAGCTCCGAGCAGAATCACATAGGCAAACATTTTCTTACCGTTTCCACCTGCAAGTCGCGCCATATGTAAGGCTGACCATTCGAAGAAACCGATCTCATCTAAAATAATTGATATGAGTATGATCGCAACAAACGCTAATGTAGCATTCCACACAATCCCGGTAACTGTCCACACATCAGCGAGTGAAACCACGCCAAGAAGAAGTGCGATGATAGCTCCAACGGTCGCAGACCAACCGATGGAAAGACCGCGTGGCTGCCAGATAACAAAAATAATCGTAACTAAAAATACAGCGAAGGCCATTAACGCCATGCTGTTCATAAGAATCCCCCCTATTTATGTAATTCTAAGTTAGCAACAAACTTTTCCACCTGAAGCTTTTAACTCTTCAATCTTAGCTGACATATCAGGTAGTGCTTCTAAATTTGCTTTAATGAATGGATAGATTTCTCCATCAATGGAGTAGAAGATCCATTGGCTGTTACGTCGTTCTTTAACGAGTTTAGCTTGCTTCAATTTTCTTAAGTGTTGTGAAATACTAGGCTGTGTCATCTTTAAGATATCAACTAACTCACATACACATAACTCTTCGTGGCGGAGTAATGCTAATATATTCAATCGTGTTTTATCTGCCATTGCTTTATAACATTCCGTTAACTGATCAAGTTCCATAATTGACTTCACCTCATTAGTATATAACCATATGTTTATATAAAATGTCAAAGAATATATAAATAAATATTGATATAAGGATATACTTATATTATGATGGTCTCGAAAGAAGTTCTTTAGGAGGTTTTACAAAATGGCTAAACCAATCATCTATTTCCTTTGCACAGGTAATTCTTGTCGTTCTCAAATGGCAGAAGGATTTGGACACCACTACCTTGGTGATAAATATGACGTATACTCAGCTGGCATCGAAGCACATGGTGTGAATCCAAACGCGATTAAAGCGATGAAAGAAGTGGATATTGACATCACGAACCAGACATCAGATGTGATCGACAAAGACATTCTAGAAAAAGCAGACTTAGTCGTAACGCTATGTGGTCATGCAAACGATGTATGTCCAGCAACACCACCTCACAAAACACGTGAACATTGGGGATTCGATGATCCAGCAGGAAAAGAGTGGAGTGAATTCCAACGCGTTCGTGACGAAATCGCTGCACGTATCAAACGCTTTGCTGAAACAGGAGAATAAAGTTATACAAAGCTCAGGAACTTCATAGTTCCTGAGCTTTTTTAGTATGATTTTCTTCATTTCGCTCATGTTACTAATGAGGTGATCATGTGAAACGTCTATTTATTTGCGGATTGATATTTATATGTATATTCATTAGCCATACAAACTTTGCGGAAGCTTCTGATAGAAGAGCCGCATTTATAAGAAGTGATGGACTTTGGCTTAAAGAAGGTGAATTAGAAAGAAAGCTTGTTGAAAGTTCAGGGCTTACTCATCCAACGTTCTCAAGCAACGGAACATACATCAGTTACATAGCGCATAGAGGAAAAGAGCTATGGGTCTATAACTGTGTAACGCGTTTAAAAAGAAAAGTATTCGATGGCGATGTGAGTTTGACGAGATGGTCTCCGACAGAATCCAAGCTTGCGTGGAAAAGTGGTGGTGTGCTCAATGTGATCGACCTAACAAGACCTGCTTCATCCTTTCAAAATGTCATCCTAGGCACAGGAAACTACAGTTGGACACCTGACGGGAGAGGGTTTGTTGTCTCATCTTCTGCAAATTTAGAGCCTGATGGCTGGAGTCCAGTTCGACTTTTTTATGTTCCTTTAAATGCAAACGGAGATTTAAAAAAAGTACAGAACATTACTACACTGCCTAAGATGAGTGATACGTTCTTTGCTATAGGTACTACAGAATTCAAGTGGGGGATGGATGATCAGTGGTTTGCGTTCATCGCATGTCCAACAGCATCCATGTCGGCAGACAGCAACACGTTAATGGTTGTTTCTTTAGACGGCTCTAAAACTCGTATGATTGGAAACATGTTGGATCAGCCGAACTGGTTCAACTGGTCGCCGAATACAAAACAGCTCGGCTACATAAAAGGGATCGGAAGGCTGACATCTGAAAATAAACGATTGACGGTATGGAATCCTAAGAGCGGTAAAGAGATAAATCTAAGTTATACCGGTTATGCGGACGGCGATTTTACTTGGTTGAATGATAGGAACATCATAGTAAGCCGTCAGATTGAATGGGGTTATGGGGTACCCCAGGAAAAAAGGGCAAAGCCATTCTTAGTCAGTGTAAAAATAGATGACGGAAGTGGAAAGAGATTAACGAATCCAGGACGGGGGGAAGCAGATGTTTATCCAAAAACATTACCAGGTGAACAACTGACATGGATTCGTACAAATACCCAGAGTGCAAAAGTAATGGTAAAAGAAGGTTTAGATGCACCTGAAACCTTATGGATTAATAATCTACGAACTCCACAAAATTGTTCTGGATGGTCGTGCATGTTAGATATATATGAAGCAAGGTAAAAACAAGGTGGATCCGTGAAAATGGATTCCCCTTTTTACTTTGAATAAAAGAAGTTTATGAAACCCGTCCAATATTTCACTTGTTTTCTCATGAATGCCTGTTTTGTTTCATACAGTTAAAAGTAAGGAAATAGCAGGAGGGGGAAAATATGAACTGGGACTTGCAAAATAAGGAGCTAGAAAAAGCAATAGCTGAAATTACCGAGATTGCTGACCACTTTGGCCTTGATTTTTACCCGATGCGGTATGAGATATGTCCTGCCGATATTATTTATACATTTGGTGCGTACGGAATGCCAACCCGTTTCTCTCATTGGAGCTTCGGCAAACAGTTTCATAAAATGAAGCTTCAATATGACTTAGGACTGAGTAAAATTTATGAGCTTGTTATTAACTCAGATCCTTGTTATGCATTCTTACTTGATACGAATTCGCTTATCCAGAATAAATTAATCATTGCCCATGTACTTGCACACTGTGATTTCTTCAAAAACAACGTTCGCTTTTCCAATACAAGAAGAGACATGGTTGAATGCATGACAGCAACAGCTGAACGAGTCGCTCAATATGAACATCTATACGGCAAGAAAGAGGTCGAACAGTTCTTAGACGCTGTACTCGCCATACAAGAACATATCGATCCATCACTTGTGCGAAACAAGTTAAATTATGTATTTGAAGATGAGGAAGATCTTACGCCTAAGAAAGAAACCCCTTACGATGATCTATGG
Organism: Fictibacillus phosphorivorans; assembly: GCF_007673525.1. Classification (GTDB taxonomy): domain Bacteria; phylum Bacillota; class Bacilli; order Bacillales; family Fictibacillaceae; genus Fictibacillus; species Fictibacillus phosphorivorans_C. The sequence continues at coordinate 3,457,000 of NZ_VDZU01000001.1, read as the reverse complement.
AAACTCGATGACAAGAAAGGTCCCAAACCAGCATTGAAAAAGAAAAAATCATTTCCACCACAACCTGAAAAGGATATTTTGTTATTTATCGAGCAATATAGCCGCGAGCTTGAAGAATGGCAGCGTGATATCCTTTCCATGATGAGAGAAGAGATGCTCTATTTCTGGCCACAGCTTGAAACGAAAATCATGAACGAAGGCTGGGCTAGCTATTGGCACGCAAAGATCCTGCAAGAGATGGATTTGACTTCACACGAGACCATTGAATTCGCGAAACTGAACGCTGGAGTTGTTCAGCCGTCGAAGACATCGATCAACCCGTATTACTTAGGCTTACAGATTTTTAAAGACATTGAAGATCGCTACAACAACCCTGATGCAGAGTTAATCAGACAAGGAGTAAAACCTGGTTCAGGACGTGAGAAAATGTTCGAAGTGCGTGAACTAGAATCCGATATGTCTTTCATCCGAAACTATTTAACGAAAGATCTCGCTCAGCGGGAAGACATGTATCTGTTTCAAAAACAAGGTAAGGAATACAAGGTGGTTGATAAGCAGTGGGAAGAAGTACGTGATCAGCTTGTAGGGATGAGGGTAAACGGAGGATTTCCATATATCACGGTCAACGACGCCGATTATATGAAAAACGGAGAGCTCTACCTCAATCATAGCTTTGAAGATATGGAGCTGGATGTGAAATATCTAGAAAAAGTGCTTCCACATCTTCATCACCTATGGGGACGTCCTGTTCATATGGAGACGAGAATTGAACAGAAGCCTGTTTTGTTTACGTATGATGGGAAGACGGTGCATCGGAAGTATCTATAAATTAAACAAGTGTTTAATGTTAACGAGGAAAGCACGCTTAAAAAAGTGTGCTTTTTTTCTGTACAAGAAAATATAAACTCAGCAAACAAGTTTGTTTTTTGCTATTTTTAATACAAATAGTTTGAAAGGAAGTTGAAATAGTATGTGCAGTTCTTACTTTATAGATAATATGCATACCAATGATTGGACACATGTAAGAAACATCTATTTAAAAGGCATCGCTACAGGTAATGCTACCTTTCAGCAGGAAGCTCCTTCATGGAATGAATGGGATAACAGTCATTTATCATGTTGTCGTTTCGTTGTTCGTTCTAGCGATCGAGTATCAGGGTGGGCTGCATTAAGTGCTGTGTCGAGCAGGTGTGTATATGCTGGAGTTGCTGAAGTAAGCGTTTATGTAGATTCTGATTACCAAGGAAAGGGGATTGGAAGCTCTCTTATGAAAATCCTCATTGAAGATAGTGAGAAAAATGGCATTTGGACATTACAAGCAGGGATTTTTCCTGAAAACCAGTCGAGTATAGCTCTACATAAAAAATGGGGATTTAAAGAAGTGGGTACAAGAGAAAAAATTGGTGAGATGAACGGAGTGTGGCGTGACGTCATCTTGCTGGAACGAAGAAGTAAAAAAGTTGGAGTATAAAAAATCAATTTTTTTTGATTTATTAGTTGCAAATTAGTAAATAAAGGATATAATGAAGTTACATCAAATAATTTTGATGTTAGGAGTGATACAAATGAAAAAAGAAATTCCTTTATTAAATACAATAACTACAGCATCAAACCAAGATTTAGAGAAATATGAACAAAAGTTTAAAGCGCTCGCTGATCAGCAGCGACTGCAAATTATCAATATCCTGGCTGTTAAAGAAAGTGTATGTGTTTGTGATCTCACGCCGATTATTGACATGCCGCAATCTAAGCTATCGTATCATCTAAAAATTCTGTTAGAAGCAGACTTGATAAAAAAGGAAAAACAAGGTACCTGGAACTATTATTCTTTGAATGTAAGTGAACTAAAAGGAATTTTATCAGATCAATTATGCTGTGTGTTTTTACCATCATCTTGTTAAATGACGTACTACGCTGTAGTACTTCATTTTTACATATAACATCAAATTTTTTTGATGTATAAATCAATTATTTTTGATATAACCGAGGACGATTTTTATGAATATTTATTTTCTTGAAAAGATGATTGAAATGAAGAAAAGAGAAGTGGAAAATTTTGCGAAAGAAAATGGCAGACCAAAACAAATAAAATCAAACACTTTTAGTAGATCACCCTTTATAAAGAGGGAAACAACACAATCAAATCAAGTATGCTGCGCTTGATAAAAAGGGAGAAGAAATATTATGTGGATGGATACCTTTCAAAGTTTTTTAAGTATAGCCCTAGAACTGACTATTCTGTTCGTAGTGATCTCGTTTGTTATCAATTTACTTCAAGCTTATATCCCTTATGAAAAAGTTGAGAAATATTTGGGAGGAAAGAACAAAGGAATAGGAGCATTATTCGCATTACTCTTTGCTTTTGTAACACCTTTTTGTTCTTGCTCTACCATACCAGTTGTTGTGAACATGTTAAAAAAGAAAATGCCTTTTTCCATAGTGATGGTATTTCTTTTTTCCTCACCCGTACTTGATCCCACGATCATCACTATTATGGGAGTGTTATTAGGGTGGAAAGTAACGATCCTCTACACCATCATCACAGCGGTATTTTCTGTGATCATCGGTTTTGCACTTGAAGCATTAGGATTTGAGAAATCAGTAAAGAACGTCGTGATGTCAGGGTATCAAGAAGAAACGAAAAAGTTTGATGTGAAAGTTGCTCTTTTAGAAACAATGAATTTGATGAGGAGTGTTTATCCTTATCTTTTACTCGGAGCAGCTATTGGAGCTGTTATTCATGGATTGGTACCAACAAATTGGATTGCAAATACGTTTGGCAGCGATAACTGGTGGATCGTTCCGATAGCGGCGGTTGTAGGGATTCCTTTATACATCAGGCTATCGAGCATGATTCCGATCTCTCAAGTTCTGATCGCAAAAGGTATGGCGCTTGGCCCTGTGATGGCACTCATGATCTCATCAGCTGGTGCTAGCCTTCCAGAGGTTGTTCTCTTAAAGTCCATTTTCAAGAAAGAACTCGTCATTATGTTTGTCCTATCTGTGATTACCATGTCAACAATCTCTGGTTTTATTTTCTATCTTGTTTAAGATCTTTCACAAAGCTTGAAAGGAGGTGAAATTAATGAGTTTCATAAAAATTTTCTTCGGAAACAAAAATGAAAAAGAAGCTAATTGCTGCAGCGTTCAAATTGTTGAAGTAAGTGATAGAGAAGAAGCAATATGTTGTGAAACAGAGAATAGTAAGGATCAAAACAAATGTTGCGTATAAATTAACAAAAATCAATCCACATATTCTGCTAAAAAACATTCCTATTTTAGGGATGTTTTTTTTATGAATAAGAACATACAAGTTGAAGTAGCTCGTTCAGGCCCAACAAGCAATCTCCATTCTAAACCATTTGAATACTGACCCCGCCATTGAATTTAGACAGATGAGTTCCTGAGGAGTGAAACGAACAAATGAGCTCACCGCTTGCCCCGCGGAAAGCGAGTATCTGAATCGGACATCAACGTCTTTCACAAACAACAAAGTCTACGTAACATCCATTTGTTTTTGAACGTTTCGTGACAGGTAGAACTGTCCAGTTGACTGTATGGTTTTGGCTGTTGTACATTGTATGTAATTATCAAGAGGAAGAGGTGAGGATATTGGGAAGGCGTATCGTATTGGTGAACTAGCAGAGGTAACAAATGTATCTAAAAGAACCATCGACTATTATTCCCAGATTGGTTTACTCCAGCCTCTTCGAACGGATTCGAATTATCGATTATATGACGAAGAGACGATTCATGTATTAGGGTTGATCGAGCATTATAAGAAGCTGAACATGCCCTTGCATGAAATCAAGTCTGTGATTGAACTAGTCAAATTGAAAAGTACTGAAAATGAACAGGTCGAGAAGTACGTGGACCAGATCGCAGAGCTCATGAAACACCTAGAGGCAGAGATCAAAGAGATCAAACCGATCATGGAGAGCTTAAACGATAAGCAAAGAGAACTGCTCTTAAATAAAGTCTCTCCTCAAGGCATGACTTTAGCGCATTCATTACTTTTACTTTTCGGGTAAATAATAGTTGAGAGATATTCTTCGTGTTAAACGATCTAAACTATTTATACAACCTGGGAGGTGTATTCCTTGTGGTTCATGTAACCATGAGGAGAACATTTGGATATTATTAACTTAATTATGGTAGCTATTTTAATCGCGTTGACTGCTTTTTTTGTAGCTACCGAATTCGCGATTGTAAAGATTCGTACAACAAGACTGGATCAACTCGTTGCAGAAGGAAATACGAAAGCGGTAGCTGCTAGAAAGGTTGTCGGAAACCTCGACGAGTACCTGTCAGCCTGTCAGCTTGGTATAACCATTACAGCATTAGGATTAGGGTGGTTAGGAGAGCCGACGGTAGAGCACTTGTTGCATCCGCTTTTTGTAGAGTTTGATCTGTCTGAGTCTGTTTCTAGTATCTTATCGTTTATTATCGCCTTTGCTTTAATTACATTCTTACACGTAGTTATTGGAGAGCTGGCACCAAAAACACTCGCTATTCAAAAGGCGGAAGCCGTTACGTTAAGAATTGCAAAACCAATCATGTTTTTCTATAAGATCATGTATCCGTTTATTAAAACATTGAACGGATCTGCGCGTATTTTTACAGGATGGTTTGGTTTGAAGCCTGCATCTGAACATGAACTAGCTCACTCGGAGGAAGAGTTGAGACTCATTCTTTCTGAGAGCTATAAAAGCGGTGAGATCAACCAGTCAGAGTTTAAATATGTAAATAATATCTTCCAATTCGACGACCGTACCGCCAAAGAAATCATGGTACCTCGCGTTGATATGGTAACACTAGATAAATCAGAAACAGTTAAAGAAAGCATTGCTGTTGTAACAGAAGAGAACTATACTCGATATCCGATCATAGATGGAGATAAAGACAGTGTTATCGGTATGGTAAACATGAAGCAAGTATTAACAGACTTCGTTAACGGCAAGAATCCAGATGCTTCACTCGAAGAATATGTAAGACCAGTTATTCAGGTTTTTGAAACGATGCCTATACATGATCTATTGTTAAAAATGCAGAAAGAACGTGTTCATATGGCGATTTTGATCGATGAATATGGTGGTACTTCAGGACTTGTTACGGTTGAAGATATTCTTGAAGAAATCGTAGGCGAAATTCGAGATGAATTTGATGAGGATGAAGTGCCTGATATCAAAAAGGTCGATGAAAACAGAACAATTCTTGATGGTAAAGTATTGATTTCAGAAGTGAACGATCTTTTTGGTCTAAACATTAACGATGAAGATGTTGATACGATCGGTGGATGGATTCTTTCTGAAAAGATGGAGATCAAAATGGGTGATGAGGTTTCAGTGGAAAACTATCGTTTCAAGATTTTAGAAATTGATGGGTATCATGTTAAGTCACTTGAAGTATTAAATGTGAAGAACGAAGAATCTATAAACTAATCAAAGAAGACGTGCAAGCTCTGCACGTCTTTTTTATAAAAAAGCAGTAGTTGTTCTTAGCAATTTAGTTATAGAAACAAAGGAGTTAGTTATGGAGAATTGGTTAATCAATATTATGAACGAATTTGGATATTGGGGAATTCTACTGTTAATCGCATTAGAAAACGTATTTCCTCCGATTCCATCTGAGATCATTTTAACTTTTGGAGGGTTCATGACGCACTCTTCAGATTTAAATATAGTAGGTGTAATTTTAGCCGCGACAGTCGGTTCTGTTTTGGGAGCGGTGATTCTATATGGTGTAGGACTGCAGCTTGATGTGGAACGTATGGAGAAGATCGTTGACAGATGGGGACATATCCTTCGATTAACGAAGAAGGATATTCACAAAGCAGATGCATGGTTTGATAAATATGGTCCATGGACGGTATTCTTTTGTCGTTTCATTCCGTTGATTCGAAGCTTAATCTCTATTCCGGCGGGCATGTCCAATATGAATTTTGGTTTATTCCTTGTTCTTACAACATTCGGAACGCTGATTTGGAATATCGCTCTCGTTAATCTGGGTGCGTATTTTGGAGCTTCATGGGAAGTCATTGTAGGGTATATGGACGTTTACTCCAAAATCATCTATGCTGTTTTGGCGTTACTCTTTGTTTCTGTTGTCATTCTTTATATACGAAAACGCAGACAAAATAGCTAACTTTAGTCTTAATTAAACATAAATGTCCGTTTTGAAGAATCTCCTAGTGATAGGGGATTCTTTTTTTTGGAGGTGAACTAGGGATGTGGAGTTGGATGGTTTCAAAGATCCTATACACTTCGAGGGTTAGAGGTCTCCCGTTCAAAGAAACCAAAGTGGTCTTTACAGACAAAAACAATATGTATATAAAAGAACGAGAAGCTCTGCATCAAAAAATTTTAGCTACACTCATTAAACGATCAAAAATGGATAACCTTCAACCTCCGATTGCTGTGTTAGTTGGAGGAGGGAGTGCTTCTGGTAAAACATCTTTGTGTGAAAGTATCGTGAAACAAAACATAAAAAAGAAGAAAAGACATTTGATCTCAATTAATCCGGACGAAATAAAAAAAATGATTCCTGAGTATCAATCGTATCAAAAAAAATTTCCTAGTTCAGCCGCTGCCCTTGTTCATAAAGAATCGGTGGATATCTCCGAAAAGTTAGTCCATCACATGTTAGAAACAAAAAGGTCGTTCCTGCTAGAAGGAACAATGGCGAAAACAGGTAAGTATGTATCTCTAGTGAACAGCTTACAAAAAAGAAGATATGAAGTAATCGTATATATTGTAGATGTTCCTGTTGATGTTGCAATCGATAGAGAAGCAATCAGAGCTAAAAAAACGGGGCGATCTATACCTCGGCATGTTATTGAACATACACATCGGCGTATTCCAAAAACTTTTTTAGCTATTAAGGAGGAAGTGTCTTTTTTTGAGGGGTATGACAATCAAAATGGATTAAAGCTCTTTATCTCTAACCATTTCATAGATGAAAATAGGTATAAAGAATTTTTGAGAAAGAGTATTATTAGAGTTGAATGATGGAATCGAGACAGCGTTCGAATTCGTCATCCATATCCTTTTGGATTGATAGAAGATAGAGAATGCCCAGTAAAGTGCAGTTTCATGGGAATGAAGATCTGAGAATGAATGAGTCATTAAGTACTTTTTTATGAAGGGATAGGCTTGTTTCTCTTTCATTGTACTTATTATCATAAGGTTTTTACCGATTTCTGATATAAACGCTTCTTGATAATGATTTTTGAATTCTGAACTGTTCATCCACTTTTTTGGTGGAAGTTTGATAATCATCGGACTTGATAAACAACGTAGAGCTCTATTGTTATGAAACGAAAGTTGTTCTTTAAATGGAGATGCTTTTATTTCACCTGTACTGTTAAAATGTCCACTCCAAACAGGACCATATACAAAGTCGTAACCATGCTTCATTCCTTTACGAGACGTTTTTACAAAGTCTTTCCAATCATCCTTATTCAATTTCCATTTCTCATCGTGTGGTAAAGGGAAGACTCTGCCCTGTAATCTTCCTAGAGCATATAAATCCACTGAGAATGCTAAATAAGCTGGGATCTTTGTGTCAGGGTGGTTTAGATAATCTGATTCAGTAAAGTTTAATAAATCTAGTATATGGGGTGAAAGTTGCTTGTTCTTTGCTCTAAAGTAAGACCAAGATTTAGCTTGTTCTCTACTAAAAGTTACGTAAAAGCCTTGACCAAAATCAGTTCTCAATCTTTGTGCTTCTAACCAGATACCGTTTTGTTGGATAAGCTTAGCAGCAAATAATGTAGTACCATGATAGACCGTACGATATCGATTGTTTGCAAGCAAAGTGATCTCCCCCTTATACATGTAATATGTAAAATGGAAAAGAAGGTTACAGATGGTGAATTGAATAGTACATATTTGCCAAACACCCTCATTCGGGTGTTTTTTTTGATAATATTTACAATTTTGTGAATGTATTAGAAAATGCATTTTCAACAACTGTTAAAAAATGTATAATAAAATTAGAACGGTCGTTCAAATTATGAAAGGAATTAAAGCAGTGAGTAAAAGAAGATACAACAGTGAAACAGCAAAACTCGAAATCATGGAGAAAGCCTTTTTACTCTTTTCGCAAAAAGGTTACACACAAACTTCGGTTTCTGATATCTCAAAAGCTTCTGGATATAGCAAAGGACACATTTATTATCATTTTGAGAATAAAGAAAAGTTGTTTGTATTATTAGCTCAACGAACAATGAAGGAATGGTATTTGAAGTGGATGAATAAAGAACCTGAATTTACTTGTGCATCCGATAAGCTTTATGGAATGGCTTTGCATGTTCTTTATAATTACCAAACTCCTCTTTTAAAAGGAGGACAAGAGCTTGCTTCCAATCCTGAATCTAGTCCAGAATCCATTAAGCAGCTATACGAATTAGCGGTCATTCCAATGGGTGCTTATCGTGCAATTCTCGTTCAAGGGATAGAAGAAGGCGAATTTAAGAAAGGCAATATTGATGAATGGACGGTGTTGATCGGCACATGGCTTGGTGGCCTTTGTCAGCTTACGAATACTCAGGAACTTCACACCTTAGAACCGCTCTTTAAGAATGCTGTAAGTATTTTTTTAGGATCCATCCACAAATAAGGAGGAAACGGTATGAGAATCGGATTAATCGGTGACAGTCTGACAGAAGGAAGACCTGGTGTTTCTTTTTTTAAACTCTTACAGAAACAATATCCCCACATGACGTTTGTAAATCTAGGCAAACCGGGGGAGTCTGTTAAAAGCTTGCATAGCCGCCTAACAAAAAAGAAGTTAGAAACCTTTGATCTTGCTTTCCTTTGGATTGGTGTTAATGATGTCTATTCAAAATTACTAAGTGTTCAAGCACAACCTGTTGCAGAAGATCATGAAGAGTTTAAAGCGTATTATCAAAAAATTTTAGAGTGTGTAATATCTTCCTCAAAAGTTGTAATTACGGTTACTCCAGCAATAGTTGGTGAGGATCTGAATAATGTCTCAAATCAAGAGATTAAACAATTAAATACCCTCATTACATCCATCGCTCACAAACATACAAATGTTTCCATACTTAATCTACACACTGTTTTTGAAAACCACCTCTCTTCAATAAAGAGTTCCGACTATATCAGTACAAAAGTATTAACAGTTATGAAAGATGTTCTTTTTTATAAAAAAACATCAAGAATCGATCAGTTGTCAAAGAAACGTGGGTTGCATCTGACACTTGATGGCATTCATTTGAACAGTAAAGGCGCTCAAATTGTTGCAGATGAATATGCAGCAATAATTGATCAACATCAATTTATTGAAAAGGATGCATTGAAGTAATCATAGTTAAAAATAAGTAACAAAGGTGGTTGGTTCGATGGATGAGCGAAGAGTTGCGATTGTAACAGGCGGAGCTTCGGGGATCGGTTACGCACTTTGTGAGGAGCTCGTCTCACAAAACGTGTTTGTCATCATCACGGATATCAATCAAGAATTAGGTATACAGGTTGAAGAGAAATTAAACAGTGGAGCCAAAAATGCAAGATTTCAATTTTTAGACGTAACGGATGCTAAAAGTGTAGAGAAAGCTATAAAAGATATATATACGGAGTTTGGAAGGCTAGATTATTTGTTTAATAATGCTGGCATAGCGATGTATGGTGAATTGTATGATACGGCTCTAGACGACTGGCATTCAATTATGAATGTTAATCTTTGGGGAGTTATACACGGAACTCACGCAGGATATCGAATAATGAAACAACAAGGGTTTGGCCATATCGTAAACACAGCTTCTGCTGCGGGACTAGGTCCATCTCCCGTTTCTGCAGCCTATGGAACCACGAAACACGCAGTAGTTGGATTAACAACTTCTCTTCATTATGAGGCAGAAGAATTCGGCATTAAAGTGAGTACACTTTGTCCTACGTTCGTGGACACACCAATCTTCGAGAAAGCAAAAGCTATTCAAATAGATAAAGATGTGATTATGAAGCAATTTCAAAAACAAAAGATGATGTCTCCAGAAAAACTAGCAAAACTAACAATCGATGGCATACATAAAAATAAGCCTATCATATGCCCTATGCCGATGCGAAGAACGATGGACGTTTTTTTTACGCTATTTCCTGTAGCACATAGAGGATTGATGAGGCTGGTTTGCAGAGTAAGCCGAAAAGCGAGGCTAACTAAAAAAATAAAGTGAACTGCTAGCGTTCTAGAGCAGTTCATTTTTTATTTAAGCCGTGAATTCTTCGTTATAATACAAGTAATCTAACTTTTGGAGGAGTAATGATCGTGAAAACCATTTTGATCGTGGAGGATGAACCAAAGCTGTTGGAAGTTGTCTCTTCATACTTAAAAAAGGAAGGGTTTAACACTTTAGAAGCTCTTACTGCTAACGATGCTATTTATTTTATAAAAAATAACTCTGTAGATTTCGTAATACTCGACCTTATGTTGCCAGATATGAGTGGAGAAGCACTCTGTCAGAGAATTAGACAGACCCACACATTACCGATTTTAATGTTGACTGCAAAGGTGAGTGAAGAAGATCGCATCAATGGATTATCTCTCGGTGCTGACGATTATATGGTGAAACCTTTTAGCCCGCGCGAACTTGTTTTACGGGTTAAAACGATATTGCGCCGAACAGGAGATGAGGGGTTATTGGCTGAGCAGATTACTTATAACAAAGGAGAACTTAAAGTCGATGCTCGTAAACAAGAAGTTTACGTACATGGAGATCTTGTCAACCTTACACCGAATGAATATAAACTATTGCTGACATTTGGCAGACATCCAAATCGTGTTTTTTCGAGAGAGGAATTAGTGGAGAAGATTTTAGGGTTCGATTATGAAGGTGACACTAGAACCATCGATCAACACGTCAAAAATTTAAGGTCTAAACTTGAGACTGATCCTAAGAACCCGCGTTATATCGTTACAGTGTTCGGGGTAGGATATAAGTTTACTGGAGGCAGCCATGTTTAAAGGTCTGCATGCAAGACTGACACTCATTTTTATTTTGGCTGCGTCATCCATTCTCATTATTGCCGGTCTTATCATCATGTACGAAGTCCACTTCCATTTTACGATGTTTCAAAAAGATGTGCCGGAATTTAATAGTATAGAGCCTTTAACGCATCACTTTGAAAAGGCGCTGTTAAGTTCAGTTCTTTGGACGTCGATCGGTGCAATACTTTTAGTCTGTATCATTAGTTATTTTGTGGCTAAGAACTTATCAAAACCTATGGTAGAGATGAGAAAAGTGGCAGAAAAGATGGCTAAGGGAGAGCTTCACGTCAGAGTGAAGACACTTGGAGATGATGAGCTCAATGACCTGGGTAACTCTCTAAATCAGCTTGCCGCTAAACTACAATTACAGGAAACTTACCGTAAAAATATGACTTCAGATATTGCTCATGAGCTCAGAACCCCATTAGCGACGATTAAAAGTCATTTAGAGGCTTTTGAAGATGGGGTTTTCGAGCCAACTACAGCCCGTATACAGTCATTAACAGGTGAAATCGATCGACTGATTACAATCGTGCAGGATCTTGAATATTTAACAGCCATGGAGGCACCTGAGTTCTCACTAAATAAGAAACCACAACAACTAAACCATATCCTCATAAAAAGTGTGGATGCCGTATCAGGAGCATTTATACAAAAGGGAATATTACTTCGAAGTGAATTGGATAGTGATATTGAATTAAATATGGATGGCAAACGAATGTCTCAAGTGTTTATGAACCTGTTCAGTAATGCGTTAAGGTATACACCTAGAGGGGGAGAAGTTACGGTTGTGACTCATGTTTATACCGAATCAGTATTGATATCCATACGAGATACAGGAATCGGCATTCCAGAAGAAGAGAGTAAACACGTGTTTGAACGCTTCTATCGAGGAGAAAAATCAAGGAACAGAGAACATGGAGGCAGCGGGATCGGTTTGACGATTGTAAAAAGAATCGTTGAAGCTCACGATGGACAGATTTGGATAAATGAGGAGTATAAGCGAGGAACTGATGTGAAAATGAAATTTTTCAGATAAGGAAGCCGGCGTGATTAGGGACGCCGGCTTTTTTCGATATTCATGTGTGCTTTGTCGAAAAGCCTATAAACTTTTTGAAGGACTATAAATGGAGATTTCGAGCCTATAACTGCAGACTAAGGGTCTATAAAATATTTTTAAGGCCCATAAATCCATATTTCGGGCCTATAAAAATTATTTGCCCTTAGATAGCTCGCTTTCTGTCACCCATTTGTGGTTCTTGATACGTTCTCCACCTGTTGTAGGCGTATAGTCGACCATATAGACGGTAGTTTGTTCAGCAGAATCAATTGTAGCTTTTGCGCCTTTCATACCTTTCATATGATCTGCTTCAAGGATAACTTCTGTTCCTGAAGTTAGAGGTTTATCACCTGCATCTTTGATCTCTTCGTGTATGACCCACTTGTGATCCTTTACTTTTTTTCCACCTGTTGTAGGTGTGTAACTTACGGTATATACGGTTGTATCATATGCACCAACGATTGTAGCTTCTGCATCGTTCATACCTTTCATATGATCTGCATGAATAACCGCTTTACTTCCAACTTCATATGTTGGATTTGCTTCCTCCTTAAGTCCTTCAGGCACTTCTCCAGAACTTGAATGGTTCATCTCTCCATGATCTGCATGATCTTGACTATTTTCATTCTTTTTTGTTTCCTCATCTTTTCCACATGCTGAAAGAACGAGTGAGAATGAGAGCAACATCGTGATAAATAGTTTATTTTTAACCATTAATAAAACCTCCTTTATGGGCTAGTGTTAGTATTCTTCTTCATGAGAACTTTATGAACATATGACTAGCATAAAGGACACTTATGTAGAAGTTGTGAAGAGAATGATTATTAAAATAGAAAAGAAACTGCTTCGTTCAATAAGAACTCAAGCAGTTTCTTTTTAGAAATTTAAACAAACGTTTAATTCATTTTATAAGAATGACATCAATAAACCACCAATTGCACCAGTAATAACGATTACCCATGGAGGCAGTTTCCAATATACCAACATGCTGAACAGTACTGCTGCAAATGCAAAGTCTATCGGTTTAAGGATCGTTGTTGTCCAAATAGGCTGATAGAAGGCGGATATTAGAATTCCAACAACTGCAGCATTAACACCCATTAAAGCTCCTTTGATCTTAGCATTCTGTCTAAGCATGTTCCAAAAGGGAAGAGCGCCTAAGATTAATAGAAAAGCAGGTAAAAAGATTGCGACTGTAGCAAGTAATCCGCCTTGCCATCCGTTCATCACTGCCCCAATGTAGGCTGCAAACGTGAACAGAGGACCAGGTACGGCTTGGGCTGCTCCATAACCGGCCAAAAATGCTTCTTCACTGATCCAGCCGGATGGTACGAATTCTCGCTCAAGTAACGGAAGAACTACATGTCCGCCTCCGAATACAAGTGATCCAGAACGATAGAAGCTGTCAAAGATCGCGATCCAACTGTTTGAAGTCACATCTCTTAAGATCGGCAACAGAAGAAGTAACGCAAAGAATAAACTCAAACAGATTACAGCAAACTTTTTTGAGATAGGAAATTCATATTTTGTTTCATCGTTATCTGTTTGGTCCCTGTATAATAAAAATCCTAATAAGCCTGCTAATAGGATGACACCCACCTGAGAGAACGCAGTCTGCCACAATAGTGTTCCAATTAGTGCTAACAATGCGATGGTTTTTCTTTTTAAATCTGGTGTTAACTTTTCGGCCATTCCTAAAATGGCATGTGCCACAACAGCAACGGCTACGAGCTTTAATCCATGAATCCAGCTGAGATCTGAAACATTTAATCCTTGCAGGATAAGTGCGAAAACGATGAGCGCGATAACGGAAGGGAAGGTAAAACCGATAAAGGATACAATTCCTCCTAACACACCTCCTCGCATAACACCGATGCCTATTCCCACTTGGCTACTAGCAGGCCCAGGGAGAAACTGACAGAGAGCTACAAGGTCTGCGTAGCTTTTTTCATCCATCCATTTGCGTTTTCTAACGTATTCTTCATGAAAATAACCTAGGTGCGCGATGGGTCCACCAAAAGAAGTGAGACCAAGTCTTGTTGAAACGATAAGAATTTCTAATAGTGTTTTAAGTAAACTTTTGTTTTCTGTCATGTATGATCACCTCTTACTCTTTGATTTCTTTAAACAGTTCATAAGCTTTTGCTCTTGCTTCAGATAAGACGACTTTGCCTTTTTCAGTTGCGGTGTAGTACTTTCTAATTTTTCCTTCAACGTTCTTGTTTTCCTTTGTCAAAAGTCCGTCTGATTCCATGGAGTGAAGAATCGGATATAGTGTACCTGTGCTAATTTTATAGCCGTGTTCTCTGAGTTCTTCTAGCATCCATACGCCATAAATCGGGTGTTCAAGCGCATGATGCAGAATGTGTATTTGTATGAAACCAAGAAAAAGTTTTCTTAAAGTTTTCTCTTCCATATAATCACCGCCTATATTCGCATCTCAATATTGATTACCTATATCGGTTTTCGAAATAAAAATAACATGAGTTCCTTTTCTTTTCAACCTAATCACTATAAGGTTTACATACTCTTTATATTTCTACTGTAGAAGAAGATTTAATTTGATTGTTTCTCTTAATAACAAACCGATTGGAGAGGAAGTCATGGATACCAACTGATAAGTATCTCGCCAATGATCAATGAGAAAGCTCACATATGTAGTATTGCCTTGTCTATTTAGGAGTAAGTAAAATCTCTTGAATGTCTATCATTCATGGTGCACACCGCACGCAACGCGAAAAGCGAACATCCTGAAACAGAAAACAACTACACCTAAGAACAACCACCAATGCGAAAAAATTCTTCAAAATCTTTTAACACTTGTCTCTATTATTATTTTCACAGTTTAGCCATTTACTGGTTCTTTAGTGATAAAATCATTAAAGGTATGATAATAAAACTATTTTTCTTGAGGTGAAGAAGATGAAGTCGACATTAACGGTTGCCCATTATCTAAAAGAAAATGCAGAGCTTCTAGCTAATAGAATCGTTGATGATATTATCGGGCAGTTTGGTTTCCAAGTAAGCGAGACCGATATTAGTCAGGCCAGAAAAGTGTATGCAGAATTCCTATCCTTTTTAAGTGAATCTATTGATTGTGAAGAAGGATCTGTACCAGAAGAACTATTGGAGTGGAGTCGAGAAAACGGAGAGAAAACAGCAGCAAAGCATCATCGAATCTCTGATATTTTAATCCGTTATCCTGACACTCGAATGGTGTTTGCGGATTTCATTTTAAATATAAGCATTGATTTCGGACTTTCTACGGAAGATGTGGTATTAATTATTAAGCGTGTTCATCATATGCTGGACGTAAGCCTTAATGAAACGGTTCTTGCCTTTGAACGAAAGTCAGAGGAAATTTTAGAGAAAACAAAGAAAGAGCTTCGTGAGCTTTCAACACCGGTCGTTCCTATCGAGAATGGACTGGCTGTTTTGCCATTGATTGGAACCATCGACGCTGATCGAACAGAGCACCTTATGAATCATGTGCTGCCTAAAATCCCTGAGCTTCAAGTTGAACGGCTAATTATGGATTTTTCAGGAATCGTCGACATTGATACTGAAGTGGCGTCTCATATTTTTAATGTATACCGTGTTCTAGCATTACTTGGTATTAACGTAATGGTGACTGGTTTGCGTCCTGAGCTAGCGATCAGTGCGGTTTCTGAAGGTATCGATTTTTCATCAATAAAAACATTTGCGAATGTAAAACAAGCGATAGAAAGTAACAAACAAAAAAACTAGCATGCGTGCTAGTTTTTTTGTTAGTCTTTATACTTCTGACTTCCTGCATGAACGATTTGAACTTTTACTTTGACTGAAGCCAATGAGTCTTTCTGCAAAGCATACCTTTTAACTATAGACGGTGACTTTCGATAAGTAGAACGTGTTAAATTATAAATATCACTGTCTATGGAAATTCCATTTAAATAAGTCTGCTCAATATCCTTCTTCATTTTATGGACGATTTTCTTTTCAAGTTCTTTACGAGGAACAATATCTAAATTTTCATCGATTGTTGCTTTTGCTTTGACTTCGATTGTATACTTAAGTTCATTTTGAACTGGCTTATTCAGCTTTATTTTATATCCTTTTACGTCAAGTTCAACAACAGTGTCTCCTAAAGAAATCTCCAGCTTGTTCTCTTTTTTTTCTTTCGTTAACCATTCCAATCCATGAAGTTCTGCATCATTCAGCTTTCCTTTAAAGTTCATACTATTAAGTACATAACCTCCATTAATGGTGGGTAACATTGGTTTATCATTATCTTCGTGCCACTTTCCTTTTACTAATTTTATATTAGGAATTATGGCTGATCCGAATGGTTCGCTGCCATCTCTTAATAGCATCTGCATAGATAATGGGTTAACAGAGTGGTTTCTTTGCAACATACTATCTGGATGAAACAAAACTTTGTATGTTGGTGCTTGCTTAAAAAGAGATTTTGCCATTAATACTTCGCTTATTTCTTCTGACGTACCAAAAATCCATGCTGTAAATCGAATTAGAGGATCGTGACCGATATGAGAAATTACTTCACTCAGCTTTTCTTTAATCACCCTCTCGCTAAACAGTATTACTTGCACGTGTCCGTAATATAGAGGGAACTGGGAAGATTTCTCTAACTTCCTGAAAGCCATTGTTAGGGTATCTCCTTCTTCTCTTCCGACTAAAACAGGAGAGTCACCTGCCTGGGCGCCTCCGCCTTCTTGTTTAGCGATTGATGAGAAGACAGCGGATTCGGTATAAACGATATACTTACCATCTTTATAATCCACACCTAAAGCTTCAATATAGAGTTGTTCATTAATGCCCCTAGAGCCCCAGCAACCTGTTAGCATAAGAAGCAAGATTAACAACGTGAACATGAGCTTTGTCTTATTTCTCATTGCGATCACCTTGGCGAGTAGCGTCTTTTGGATACAGGTACGAAGATCTTTTCTTGATAAGAGTAAAAGGAGCTTTAAAAAATGTTTTAAACGTATCAGCCACATTTGGTGCAGCTAAAGATTCTATATATGGATAGTCAAAGGAACGAAGGGAACTGACTAGCAAGAATATACTAAGCATAGATATGAAAAATCCAAACAGTCCAAATGTTGCACACATGAGAAGGGTATATATCCGTAAAAAAAGCAGATTCCCACTCAATGATTGGTTGACGAACGTATAGCTTGCAATCATCGTTATAGCTACAACAACAAGTGTTGTAGGAGAGGTTAACCCTGCCCGGATTGCCGCATCCCCAACTATTAATCCGCCTAATACCGCTACGGTCTGACCAACAGCTCTAGGAAGTCTAGCTCCTGCTTCTTTAAACAATTCAAACAAAACGACCATGATCATCATTTCAAGTGGCAACGATAACGGTAATCCTGTTCTTGAGAGTGTTAACGTTGCAAGAAGGGGATAAGGAAGCTGATCTGGGTGAAAGGTTGTCAGTGCAATCCAGAGTCCGGGTAATGAAACGGTTGTGAAAAGTCCTGTGAATCGAAGAACACGTTCAAACGATACCATGTAAAAACTGGCATGAGCGTCTTCAGGAGACTTCAACGTGATCGCAAGAGAAGATGGTCCGATAAGCACTGTAGGTGAACCGTCTACAATAATAACAAATCTTCCTTGAATTAATGATTGAACCGCAAAATCAGGACGACCTGTATTATCAAGCAGGGGGAAAATGGAAAAAACGGAATCGGATAATTCTTCTTCTAGTTCACTGCTTGATACAAGAGCATCGATATCAATTTTAGAAAGACGCTGTTCGACCCTTACGACGAGATCAGGATCGATTATATCTTCAATAAATAGTAAGGAAATAGCCGTTTGGCTCCTTCTGCCAATCGTAAAAGACTTGCTGTTGAGTGAAGATGTTTTTAGACGTTTTCGGATTAACGCGAAATTGATTTCCAAATCTTCAATAAAACCGTCTCGTGCGCCACGGATTGAGATCTCTGTATTCGATTCTTCTGGTGTACGCTTTGGCATATTTGCAAGATTGATGGCACATAGAGAATTGTCGTTTGAACCGGTTAACAGTACTTGACCTGAAAACAAGCTATGCTCTATCTTTCTTTTGTTTTCTGAATCAATAAGGATTTCATGAACCACAAAACGACTTTTTAAAGAGTTAAACATATCAACATCATCCTGCTGAGCGATGTCATTTAAGAAGGGAAGCAAGCTTTCTTCTAGTAATGGGGTATCAACTAGCCCTTTACAGAACATCAAGGTATATGCATTTTTTGTTTTTTCTGCAAATAAATCTTTTTTTACCACTACGTCTGTGGAATGAGCGAACCAGCTAAGAAGTTCATGAATTTTAGTATTTTCTTTACGGTGGATAAACTTCATCATAGGTTCCTCATTTCTTAACTAGAACATAAAGACAGAAAATCGTTATAATTGGCATCATCACATACATCTGTATCGGAAAGAAGTAATGATACAAAAAGTTAAAAACAGAAATGTTTGATACAGGAGCAAGGGCATAAGCAATTGCAAGTATATATAGGGAAGCAACTAGCCATATCCTGTGTTTTTTTACATCAATCAATTTTGTAACTAAGTACATCAATAGACTTACTCTAATAAAAGCGCCAGAAATCCATTGGAAGATGGAAAGGAAGTCCATCCTGGTAATCTCTTTGCTAATCGTTAGAAGTTTCCATTGCTCAAAAGCAGGGTATCTCAATTTATTGGCTTCGTAAGGGCCAAACTCTGCAATGGCTGCCATTGTCGGTCCTAACATAAGCCCCACTAAAACAAAACTTACAAAAATGATGTGTTTCCACTTAAGCGTTTTACGAGTGTGATGTACAAGAAATAAAAGCGTACTTAACTCTGTCAATCCTGATAAAACATAAACTCCGCCTTTTAACACAGGAGACCAGCCATTTTCTGCAATCGGCAATAACATGGAATAGTCTTTATGTTGAATGTTTCCAATCGCAATAAAAAAACCGAATGTTACAACTAAAGGTAAGGCTATCAAAGCTACCATGCTTAACTCCTGAAGTCCTTTATAAGTCCCTAAAAAACAGAGCACACCTAATAAGATACATAGGACAAGAGCAGGAGTATCCATTAAATAATTTGTTTTTGTCCATGTAATGGTATCTCGAAAAGTAATCGTAGCATTTAAGAAAAAGTAAAGGATAAATACACCGCTGAGCACATAGACAGGGACAGGACCGAGTCGTTTTTTTATAAAATCTATAATATTTTGATTTCCTAATTTTTTTAAAACCGAACCAATTAGTAAAATAAATAGGATGTATGGAATTATTGAAAGAAGAATACTTACCCAAGCATCTCTTCCTGAAGCTGATAAGATGACGGGTATAATCAGAACATGATTTACGAGGCCGGATGAAAGAATTAAAAGAACATAAATATGAAGTGGAGCTACACCAGGTTGAATTCTCATACGTTCCTCCGGTTTATTGAATATGGTTTAGTATTGTTTTAATTTGAAGGCATTATTCTATAGGTAAATATAATTCTTAAAGGCAATCTCATTTTGAATCCTTGGAGTTTAGAGTTTTACCAGTGAGTTTTGGATGGAACACTCGCAAATTTTCAACATAATCCTCCGAATTGCTAATGGGGCAGTAAGCCCTGTTGAATACCTCAATCCATTAAACACAGCTGCTTTTGGCAAAAGAAAAGGCTCAAACAAAAGATCAACTTTTTGTTTGAGCCATTACTTCGTTTTATTGATTATGTAGCGTATGTAACCTTCACGATGTCCGACTTGATCAATTATTTTTCGTACATAATAGGGATCTTTTAATAAGCCGTTCTGTTTATCTAGTTCAATCCAATTCTTGATTTCAGGGAGATCGTTTAATTCTTGGAACCATTCTTCGCTTTCTAATTCTGCCCATAATTCATGAATATCAGGGTCTTTCACCCTTAAAATATGCTTTTGAAAGAGCTCTAAAAAAAAACCTGCAGTAAGTAAACAAAGCAATAAGAATAGCAGCATATCATTTTAACCTCCAGTCTTATTACCATACACCAAAACGAGCGTTTAAAAAAACAGCACGTTTTTTAACGTGCTGCCTTAAGAAGCATCAAACAAAAGACTGCGTCCTATTTTTTGCTGCTATGTTTTTTAATGATCTCTTTTAATTCAGACCAATTCGTCAAACGAGGCATGTCTAAATCTTTGTTGTAATTCTGATGTCTAACATAAAGCTGAACAGGTTCTTCCGTTAGCGTATTTAAGACATTAGGCTTATCATCAAAGTAAAAGTCCAGCTTCAAATCTTTAATCGTATGGATTTTCTCCTCATCTTTCATTCCACAGAAGAAACGACCTTCTTGAACCGGGAATCCAGCATTCTCGACCCATTTCTTTGTTTCTTCACAATGTTCAGCTGGTCTCGCTGTGATGTAGAAAATTTCATGCCCCTCCTTATGAAGTTCTTGCAAGACTTCAATGGCATCAGGGTAAGCAGGACAATCTGTAAAATAAATCTCTTCCATAGAATCGATCCACATCTGATTGCCTTCCTGTTTTGAGAGACCGAACGGTTCATGAATCTCCAGAGTTTCAATCGTGTCAAAAACATCGATTGGAACATTTTGTTTTAATTTTTTGTTATAGATATGAAAGGCATGTTGGCGAAGATTAATCAGTGTATCATCAATGTCAAAACCAAATCTCATTTAAATATACCTCTTATTCGTATTTTGGATAACTTGTGAACTTATAATCAGGTCCGATTTGAGTAACCGTAAGATTTTGCAGCTGGATGGCATCAGACATCTTTTCAATACCAGTCCCACCAAAAAAGGAAGGTGAATGCTGGCCACCGATCAGTTTAGGTGCGATGTAGAAAACCGCTTTATCAACTAGTTTGTTTTCTAGAAAAGCCGCGTTAATCGTACCTCCACCTTCGATCAAAAGGGAAGAAATCTGATTACTTCCTAGCGTTCTTAAGACCTCAAGCGGGTCAACTTGTGATTTACCAGCAATAAACACTTTTAATCCGTGAGCTTCAAGTTGAAGCTTTTTTTGCTTGTCATAATTTTCGGTAGTAAATACCCAGGTTTCAGCTTGATTGTCTCTTACAACTTTAGATTCTAAAGGGATCTTAAGTGTCGAGTCCATAATCACTCGAAGCGGATTTCGACCATTCAGAATTCTGGTCGTTAGTTCAGGGTCATCATGAATGACCGTATTAACGCCAACGAGTATAGCTCGATTTTCATTTCGCATTTTATGCACATCTTCACGAGCTTCTGGTGATGTGATCCATTTGCTATTGTTCGTATGACTTGCAATTTTCCCATCAAGTGTGATTCCTGATTTCAAAGTTACGAAAGGGATCTTCTGGACGATAAATTTGTAGAACACTTCATTCATTCGTTTTGATTCCTCTTGAAGAATTCCTGTCTCAACTTCAATCCCTGCATCTTTTAGTATTTGTACACCTTTCCCAGATACGAGTGGGTTAGGATCTAATGCAGCAATGACCACTTTTTTAATGCCTGCTTCTACAATCGCTATAGCACAGGGTCCCGTTCTCCCATGGTGAGAGCAGGGTTCTAGTGTAACATAGATCGTACCACCTTTCGCCTTATCTCCAGCCATACGAATGGCATGGATTTCTGCATGAGGTTCACCAGCTTTAAGGTGTGTACCAACCCCAACGATTTCGTTGTGATTTACGATTACAGACCCCACCAAAGGGTTGGGGTCTGTTTGACCTTTCATGGCTTGTGCATTATTTAGGGCGAGCTGCATGTAGAATTCGTGACTACTCATTCGTGAATACTCCTTCATCTAGATGACCAGATCGCTTAATCTTGGTTTGAAGATACTTCTCGTTGTATTCAGAAACGTCTCCCCAGATCGGAGCACGTGCTGTAACAGAAAGACCAGCTTGATGAAGTGCTTCTAATTTTTTCGGGTTGTTAGTAATGAGTGTAACTGGCTTTGAACGTAATGCTTTTAATACTTCAATAGCGTCTTCGTAATTTCTAGAATCATCTACAAATCCAAGACTCTCGTTCGCCTCTACGGTATCTTGTCCACTTTCCTGAAGAAGGTAAGCCATCGCCTTACTAAATAGACCAATACCACGGCCCTCATGGTTTGCTAAATAAAAGAGTGCACCTGTCCCATGTTCTACAATCATTTTCATCGACTGCTTTAACTGGTATCCGCAGTCACATCGTTTGCTGCCAAAAATATCGCCTGTGTGACAGATGGAGTGCATACGAATTAGTGCCTCATCATTGTAAGCAAAGTCACCATAAACTAAAACACTGGACTGTTGATATTCAGCCAGGTTTGCAGAGGATAGCTTGTCGATTACTTCTTCAAAGTTTTCGGTCTGTTCACAGCCTTCAAGCCAACAGTACCAGTTGAAAACAACGGTATCTCCATAAAGATTAACAGGCAGACGAATGGGACCAACTAAATAAATCGCACCTTCGTCTTTTTTTATAAGTTGTATTTTATCTTCAAGTATGGAAAGAACTTTTTGTTTTAAGTTTTTACTTTGTAACATACTTATACCCCTTTTTATAGTTCATACGTATTTTGTCGGTTACTTCGGTGAATATGTTTATTTTATACCAGATAATTCGATTGAAAGTAGTGTTTTGCTCTCAATGGAAAAAAAAAGCATCGACACCATCAAATAAAGGTTCAATCCTTGTGTGTTCATCATAAATTTTATGAAAGAGAGAATTTCGGTTTTATCTATAATACATCGATTGTATAAACTTTTTATATGGTATGAAAAAAGTATAAAAAAGCGTGTATGTTAGACTATTTCTCTATAATTTCAATAGTGGTTAAGAGTGACCATAAAGTTTTTAAAGGAATAGGTCTTCCTTCATAAAAGAGATTAAAACCTTGTTTTAAAGTAGCATTAGTAGAAGAATATCATTATACCTTATACATAAGAGAGGAATGAATTTATATGGAGAAGATATCAGGGGAAGAGTACGCACAGTATTATCAAACTTATGTAAGCTTAGTACCTGAAGGGGATATCATTCAAGTATTAACAGATCAAATGAAAGAAACAGTGGGAATCGTTAGCAAGTTAGATGATGAGCAGCTTTCCTACCGATATGCAACAGGGAAGTGGAGCGTAAAAGAAGTGGTTGGTCATATAACCGATACGGAGAGAATCATGAGCTATCGTTTATTATCGATCGCACGAGGGGAAACAAGCTCACTTCCTGGATATGATGAAAATGCTTATGTAGAGGAAGCTGGCTTTGATGATATTCCGGTAAGAGATTTAATAGAACATTATGTATCAGTACGCTTGGCGACAATCCAGCTTATTAAGAGTTTGAGCAAAATGGCTTTAGAAAGGAAAGGAACAGCAAATGGTCATCCGGTTAGCACTCGTGCCCTAATGATGATTATAGCTGGTCACGAAATGCACCATCGTAACATCATCGTAGAGAGATACTTATCAAAAAATTAAACATTTGTTTAAAAAACGAGCCGATTTCACATGAAATCAGCTCGTTTTTGTGTACATATTGATCGGCTAAATGGTGTTCATCTCGATCGCAGCTCTGACTCCTGACTCCACGGCTCCTTCCACCCATCCATGCTTGAGTGTTGTATGTTCCCCTGCAAAATGCAGTCTTCCCTCCGGAGCTTTAATCGCTTCAAATAACTCTAATTCTTGGTAGGGCTTAAACATCGTAAAGCATCCACCTGCATTCGGATCCGTTGACCAATCATGGCTAAACCCTGTAACAAAATGTTGATAGATGTGATCGCCGTGAAACTGTGCGAGATATTTTAATGTTTCTTTAATTTTCATCTCATTTGACGAACTTCTCCAAGGAAACGTATCATCTTCCCACGTATAACTTCCAATCACGACACCTGATGGGATGTCTTGACGGATACGACTCGGATAATGAGTGAAACGTGTTGCTTGATCAGTGACAGTTTTTCCACCAGAAAGGCCATTTTTTTCCCAAAAACGATGTTTAAATTCAAGTCCAATCTTGATCGAGGGTACATAATGAAGTTCCCGAATCGCTTTTCTTTTTAAATAGGAGAGCGAATCGTATGGTTCAAAATCCACAAAATTAAGAACGGAATAAGGCAAGGTAATTAAAACTTTGTCTGCTTCAAATGAAAAACGATGTAGTGTTTGAGGACTTTCTGTATATAGTTTAACGGTAGACTCTGTCTGCACAAGGCGAGTTAGCTTCTGCCCAAAATAGATATGATGCCGTAGTTCTTGAAGAAAAGCACGAGGCAGCTGATCGTAGCCGCCTGTTACTTCAAAATATTTGAGTGGAGGTTTTTTAAAGATGATTAAAATATCTCGAAGCATCTCTAAAAGAGAGAGCTCCGGAAGCCCCTCTAGTGACAGGAGTACTTTAATCATATCTATAGCTCCAGCTGATAAAGATCTTCCGTAAGGGTTGTTACGTAGATAGTTATCAAGGGAGTACTGTTGAAAGTTCTGAATGATGATCGGCCAGTTATTATCAGGATCACGATCTATGAAATCTGCAATCGGCTGAAGAGCATAAGCAATCAGCTCTTCAGCCGTTTTTCCTTTTTCATTTTCTAAGACTGGAAATCCTAAGATATCAGGATTTTTCTCATAAGCATTATAGGTGGTCCGAATGCCATTGACTAAAAGAAGGTCATGAGGATTGCTGTTTACGAATTCATTAATCTCTAGGTTGTACTTCTCGATATATGCTAAAACAAGTTTATGCATCTCAGGAATTCGCATCGCACCTGCTTCGTAATAGTTACCGTGGGTAAAAGGTGATCTGACTGTGTAAATACGTCCGCCAACTCTGTGAGTAGACTCTAGAAGTATGACCTCGTGTCCAGCGTTCTTTAAAAGTGTGGCTGCAACAAGCCCGGCCATTCCTGCACCAACGACAATCATCCTTTTTGGAGAGCTTGTCATGGGTAAACCGTTCTGTATAATATCCAGCATTCTCTCAACTGTTAAACGGTTTGAATTCATCACAAGTCCCCCTAAATGAACGTTCATTCCTTTTAACAATGTATTAAAAATTATTAAAGAATATTATTTTGTAATTAAAACTAAAAATGACAGCCAATGATGGCTGCCATTTCTCTAAATTTATACTAGTTCCTCTGTTTGAACTAAAACATCATCTTTATTCGGATAAGTCTTCTCGATATGTTGCTCACCCCAAGCGCAGAGTGAATCTAAAATCCCTTTTAACGACCAACCGTAATCGGTTAGAGAATATTCAACACGTGGTGGAACCTGATTGTATACTTCGCGAAGGATAACCCCATCATCTTCTAGTTCTCGAAGTTGTTGTGTAAGCATCTTTTGTGTGATTCCTGGCATTAATCGCTTCAACTCACCGGTTCTTCGTTTATCTTTTATAAGATGGCAGAGTATGACGACTTTCCACTTTCCGCCGATCACTTCAAGTGCAGCTTCAACAGGTATATTGTATTTTTTCATCCATAATCACCTCTATCGCTTAATTGTTACTTAAAAGTGCCTACATTACTTAAAAGTGCGTACTTACTTTTAGTTTGCGTATATTTCATAATAGCATTAAGTCATCCGAATGACTAGTTCATTCACCAACTAAAAAAATTAATGGAGGGATTAATAGATGAATTCAACAGCCGTTCAAACGGAAACCACATCGAAGTCAAAAGGTGGTTTTCCAGCATTATTAGCATTAGCCATTTCGGCATTTGGTATTGGTACAACTGAGTTTGTACCTGTAGGACTTTTATCTTCATTAGCATCAGATCTTAACATTTCAATCACCCTCGCAGGATTACTCATATCTGGATATGCGATGGGTGTCGCATTCGGCGCACCGGTTCTTACAGCGTTAACGAATAAAATGAACAGAAAGACACTGTTACTTCTGTTAATGGTCGTTTTTATCGCAGGTAACATGGTTGCAGCAATATCAACAAGTTTTACGCTGCTATTAATCGCGCGGTTCATTACAGCATTTTCTCATGGTGTGTTCTTTTCAATAGGCGCTACAATCGCTGCGGATCTCGTACCTGAACACAAACGTGCAAGTGCGATCGCCTTTATGTTTACAGGGCTTACTGTTGCAACGGTAACTGGGGTTCCTCTTGGAACATTTATCGGACAAACCTTTGGATGGAGAGCTACGTTTTGGGCAGTGGCCCTACTAGGTGTTGTTGCCATAATCGCTAGTGCGATCTTAGTTCCAAAGAATTTAAAAGAAGCACCACCATCAAGTTTAAAAGATCAGTTTAAAATTATTAAAAATGGTCGTTTGCTATTAGCTTTTGCGATTACTGCTCTAGGTTACGGAGGAACGTTTGTAGCATTTACGTATTTAGCACCGATCTTAGAAGATGTAACAGGGTATGCTCCAAAATCTGTTAGCTGGATATTGCTAGGCTACGGGATTGCTGTTGCGATCGGAAATACTATAGGTGGTAAAGCAGCAGATAAAAATCCGACCAAAGCTTTGTTTTGGATGTTCGTTGTTCAAGCCGTAATATTAGTGATTTTGACATTTACAGCACCTTTTAAAATTGCTGGGACGGTTACTATCTTCTTATTAGGACTTTTAGCTTTCATGAATGTTCCGGGTCTACAAGTTTATGTTGTGAAACTGGCTGAAAGATATGTACCATCTGCGGTAAATGTTGCGTCAGCCATTAATATCGCCGCATTTAATCTAGGTATCGCGATTGGAGCATCTGTTGGAGGACTGATCGTTGACTCGATCGGTATCATCCATACACCTTGGATTGGTGGAGTTATGGTATTTGGTGCGGTTCTCTTAACCGCATGGAGCGCAGCACTTGAAAAAAGAACAATTTAAAGGTAAAAAAGAAGGCAGCCACTCTGGTTGCCTTCTTTTTAAGCTGTTTTTTTCTTTCTCTTCACTTTAGCCACAATCACGACAAGTAAAAGGGGCAAGAATCCAAAGATAAATGTTACAGGTGTCTGCAAGAAGGAACCAGATTCACCTAATTCAATTTCATTTTTGTACATCGTAAGAGAAAGTAAGAACACGACGACTGTGATGATGTTAATAAAGTGTGCAGCTTTTACTTTAAATAGAGTAGAAAGAGCTTGATCAAGTATAAAAAGCAATAAAGAAATCTTCATGTACGTTCCTAGAATTAATGCGATGCCAAAGATCGCTTCTACACGTTCAACGATCTCGCCGATACTGATCAGCTGAGCAAGAACATGTAGAGGGAATTTTTTGAGAAACACTAAAGGGCCAAGGCCTAACAACGAACAGAGAATTGTAAGTGTGAGTACGATTCCATTGATGAATAATCCTAAATAGAGCCATTTATTGATAGACTGGCCAGGTTTTTGCTTTACGAGATAGATGATCATGGCAAAGAAAAGAACATCCATGTAAGGAAATCCAAAACCCACATATACGCCGTGTAGAATCGGCTTAAACCCTAAAGGTGCTAAAGGAAGCAGATTGGTGATCTCATACGTGTTGTAAGGCAGAATTAACATGATGATGAATATGAATAACAAAATGTACATTAATAGATGAAACATGCGACCCATCACTTCGATTCCAGCTTTTGCGGTTAAGCTCGAAGTGATTAAGATGAGTAGATGAAAGATAAAGAGCGGCGTTTCTCTCATCATCGATGTCGTAAAATATTGCCCCATTCCATATACAATGTTTGCTGTGATGTACAACATGACTACGAACAACGGAATGATGATTATGTATGCCATCACATTTCCGACTGTTAGACGAACTTGGTTCACATAACATTGATCAGGATATTCGTTGTGAAGCGTTAATACGAGAGATAAGATGACAAAACCAACTAAGTTAGCGAGAAGCATGGCGAACCAGGCACTGTTATGAGCAGCAGCCAACATTGGCCCTTGGATATTAATAAGAGCTGAACCTGTCATATACACTTGAAATAAGACTGCCATCTGCCAATAACTAATTTTTCCTGTGTGCATAAAGGTACTCCTTATTATTTTACTTGCAGCCATGAGGTGATCGCTTCAGCCATAGGACCAACGATTACCTGGAATCCATCATCTAAATTAGGTAGGTTACGGCCTGTTAGATAAGAATAAAGCATATATCCTGCAGGAATGGACAGCATGAGATAAATTTTTTTGGACTTATTATCTTGCTTGATCGATTGATAGTCGAAGTATAAGAGTACGATCAAGCATCCTATAATGAGTTTTTCAATCATAGTGATTCCTCATTGTTCTAATATTTTTTGTGAAAAGGTTTGCTTATGTCTGTACCAGTGTTCAAGATGTTAACTTCTGATTCAACATGGAAAACAGCGTCTTGTAAGTAAGGAATCTTTTCTTTTTTTATGCGCTGCCATTCTTTCGAGTTCGAGCGATAGATATGATTTCCCAATCCGATAATGTCGATATTCTTTTTTTGTGATTGTTTTAATAAAACCATCATGTTACTATTCACTTGTTTTTCTAATTTTTTATGAAGAACTTCTAATTGTTGTTTCGTTTCAATAGTCGAACATTCCAATTCTCCTATGCTAGCTTGAAGCTTTGGTTGAAGGGAGTAATGAACAACACCTTCTTTTATCTCAAGAGATGAATTTGTGTGAGATTCTGTGATCTCAAATGATTCTTGCAGTTTACTTCCCTTACAAGTGATACCGATAATTCCATACTGAAAATCATTAAGAGCCATCATAAGTGACTTCGTTTCTTTGTTTGAAATAATCGTCTTCAGTTTTCCGCCTTTAAAGATAGATAAACCATCGACAAAGATGCTTTTTTCTCTTTCTTTTTCCTTTCTTAGAAAAGGAGCATATACCGTATCTACCTCGCTATGAAGCTGCTTTCCAATCGAAAATAAATTAGCGGGGTAGGTTTTGGCACTGAATTTACTTCCGGTTTTCGTTACCTCATTTAACTGTTCACTTACTGTGTTTTCGACATGTGGCTTTATTTTGATGTAGTCAGAGGCGGTCCCCTCTGTAACCGCAACTCCAGTTAAAAGTCTTGGTTCATGATCTCGGTAAAAGAAGTCAAGAACGGATCCGAGATTTTGTTTTCTAGCGACTTTTTCACTAATCACAATAAATCGGACATGTCCCCAGTTAGCTTTTCTACCTAAATGGATGGTCACATCTCTTATAGCATCAAAAACGGATTTTGCTTCCGTTTCAAGCTCGAAATAAGATTCACCACCACCGCCTGCTGACGCAATCTTTGGAGCAGGCTTATAGAATTGAGTGGTAAGTTTAATTCTTCCATCTTTTTTTTGATCGATCGCAAGAGATTGAACAAAAACATATTCAGTGAGTTCTGCATGATCCCAGCAGCCTGATAAAAAAAGGAGGGAGGAGGCAACGATGTATTTGATTAGCTTCTGCAAAGTAAACCCCACCTTTTAATATGTAATCGCCTTAAACGTTTTTTCCTGTACTTCGATGTTTTAATAACTTTTTTAGGGACAAACGGAAGAATCCGTCTTTAAGCAACGAGGTGCTGTTAAGAGTAAACGTACCAAGATAAGGTTCTTTCATAACATGCAACTTGGAAAGATGGAGGAAGATAAGAATAAATCCTAAAAATAAACCGAAGCCTCCCATAATGGCTGCAAGAAACATTAAGGGTATTCGCAATAAACGTGCAGCGAATCCAAAATCATAATACGGGATAGAAAAGGAAGCGATTCCCGTTAATCCAATAACAACGATCATGATCGGTGATGCGAGACCAGCGTTAATAGACGCTTCTCCGATTATCAATGCTCCAACGATACTTACGGTAGACCCAATGGGTTTGGGCAGCCGGACACCTGCTTCTTGTAAGAGTTCGAAAAAAAATAGCATGATCAAAGCTTCTATGATTGCAGGAAAGGGTATCCCTTCCCGTGTATCCAAAAGAGCGATCAGTAGTACGGTCGGTATTAATTCAGAATGAAAAGTAGTCAAAGCGATATAAATGCTAGGTAAAGCCAGGCTCAAAATAAACCCCACAAATCGTACCAACCTGATGATTGATGAAAATACAGATCGTTGATAATAATCCGAAGCGGATTGGAAAAATTCATTAAACAATCCGGGACAGATAACGATCGTGCCTGTTCCTTCCATTAAGATAATGATCTTACCTTCTAACAACGAGGCTGAAGCAACATCAGGTCTTTCGGTAAATCGATATTGAGGGAACGGAGTAACGGACGACTCTTCAATCAATTCAGCAATATAAGAAGTTTCTAGAATTTCTTCGTTTTTAATCTTGTTGATTCTCGATTCAAACTCTTCAAGCATCTCTTTTTTTACGGTTCCATCTAAATAGCCGTAAACAAATTTTGTGTTGGACTTGCTATCTGTCTGTTTGAAAATAAACTTAAGATCGGGTGTCTTTAACCTTGAACGAATCAAGCCAAGGTTCTTTTGCAGGTTTTCTATCGTTCCTTCTCGAGGTCCTACAACGACTACCTCGTTCTGTGGTTCTGCAACACTTCTCTTCTCTACAGAAGAAGCATCAAAGCTCAGAGCTAAATCCCATTTGTCAAAAAGCAAAACAATATGACCATTTACGATGTTGGCATTTAATTCATTGTAGTTTTTTAGTAGCATGACGGGCCTTGATGAGACGCCTTTATTCTCAAAAAACACTTTTATCTGTTGAACAGAAACAGCAAGTGAAAGGGCTGCCTCAAAATCAGGCATATCCTTTAGTACCTGGTGAAGCAGGTTAGATTTTTCTTCTTGAACGAGAGAATCACAATGTACAACAAGAGCTTCTTGTTTATAATCTGAACCAAATTGAAAGTGTCTGATCTTAATATCATCACAGTTTTTATAGAGGTTACGCATATATTCATCATTTGCTCGTAGATCTTTGTTTATAGGAACTTCTACTTTTGTTGTATCCATGATTGTTAACACCTGCCTCATCCTATAATGTTTGATGAAGGAAGAAAACTATACATTATTTACCATGAAAGTCATGAAGGGTGGATGAAAGCTGTAGATTTCCGTTTCATGTGCTTCGCTTTCCGCACTTTCGCTCTATCGCATAAGGGGGCTCGCAAATAGAGTATTGTAACAACCAAAACAAAAAAGCTACCGCAAGATCGGGTAGCTTTTTTAAAGTTCGAATCCTTATGATTAAATTTTTTCCTGTGTTCCCACTTTAGCATCGGGATCAATCTCTAGACTTGTTTTGTATTCAATCCTTTTTATATCACAGCCGGGTCCGATTTCTATTGTGTTTCCTCGAACTACTTCTGCATGTGTATGTTCAAGGTATAAGTTGTCGCCTTCGATCACCTCTGCGGTTAGTTGGTCATTGTGGTTGCTCATAAAAAACTTAATTAGTTTTTTAAAACCAGATGCATCGCGAGTCTTTTTAACCGTGATGTTCTCGCCACCTATTTCTTTTGCTTCACAATGACGAAGAAGTTCCACATCGATCGTGCCTGCATTTAAGAGGCCATCAATTTTAAAATTGCCGCGAGCTTCAAAAGATTCAGTTTCACAATCTCCTTTTATTTTCACTTGCCCTTTTACATCTATTTCATCACTCGAAACATTTCCATCTATAGAGGCAGAACCACGAACGATAATCTCTTTACCTTTAACATTTCCTTTAATCGTAGAAGAGCCTTGAACCTTTAATTCATCACATAAAAGATTCCCGTCGATATCGGTACTGCCGTTAATCGTCATTTCCTTCACTTCTACATCGCCTTCAAAATGTGTGGATCCATTGATCTTAGCGGTATTTGTTGTTATGTTTCCTTCGAGATGAGCGCTTCCGTTGCATTTGAACTGTTCACAAATAAGATCACCGTGTATATGTGCAGATCCGTTAACCTTTACTTGATCATACTCGCCACCAGATGAAGTCCCTGATCCAGAAATGCTAATGTTTTTTAACTGAGTTTGTTCCATTTCTATTCCTCCTTCAAATATTAAGAAAGCTTTAATTTTAGTTCTTCCATGCACTGACTTAATTTGTAGTGAGCGATTTTTTTGGCTTGAGACTCTAATAAAAGATTGGCTGGTTCAGGTGTAAGAATAAAGATGGAGACCCCCATCTTTCTGATAAAGATCAATTCACTTTCATTGCTCTTAAGGGTCTGTGCCTGTTCGTGAAAGAGCTTCAACAAGTCTAGGCCTTCTGATCGGTTTACATCGCCTGTTTGCAACAAGGAATTCAATACATATAGCGTTAATAACTGATCAAAAGAGAAAGATAGATTAGGCCCATGAAAATTGTTGAACATGTCTAAAGCTGTTTGTGAAACAATGTTACGTTTAGTAAGTTCTTCTGTTGATAATGATGTAAGTGTTGGAGAAGGGGAGAACATATCAGCTAGTTCATCGAGTGATAAATCATCTTTTAAGGTTTTTATCTTTTCGATGCGTAGCAAAATATCATCTTTAGGAAAGAATGTTTCTTGCCCTGTAAAGGTAGATTTTCGAATGAACCAGTTTTCTGGAATCAAGTTCTTTCTTTTCCATCTGTATAGTTGGCCGTATGAGATATTCGCTTCTTCTAATAGATCTTTTTTTGAGATTAGATTTTCCATGATTAACCTCCTTGTTTTCAATGTAACATAACACTGTTACGTTATGCAACGATTTTTAAAATGATATAAAGGAAAGTGCAGAAAGACTTTTGAATAATAATAGGTAGAAGGTGGAGGGGTTAATGGAGAATTGGTTTAGTGCAGGGACTTCTGGTTTTAGGATGTTTCAGTGGGAGCATGTTTCATTATTAGTTTTTATTTTCTTTGTGAGTATAAGCATGTATGGTTACCGTATTCGGATTAGGAAGATGCACGTATGGAAGAAGATCTTGATCACAGGACTTATCGTCTCTGAAAGCACATATCACATATGGGCCATTCATAATGATTTATGGGACCTTCATATTTTCCTTCCTTTGCAGTTATGCAGTTTCAATATTCTGCTATGCGTTTTGTTGCTCTTAACGGATAATCGGAGACTTTTTGCTTTTGTTTATCTTTTTGGACTAACAGGTGCTGTACAAGGATTATTGACACCAGAGCTGTTTCAGGAACCTTGGCATTTTCGTTTCATTCAATACTTTCTGGCGCATGCATTTATTGTTTGGACTGCTCTTTACTACGCGATTATAAAGTCTTATACCATTAGCTGGCATCTTCTTTTTCAATCCTTTTTATGGCTGAACGTTTACGCGGTACTTGTATACGTTGTAGATGTAGCGATTGATGCGAATTATATGTTTTTGCTAGAGAAACCATCGAGTGCTTCTCTTATGGATTTCTTAGGACCTTATCCGTGGTATATCCTATCATTAGAACTAGTCGCTTTCTGTTTATGTCTGCTTGTTTTTATACCGGTCAAAGAAAAACGAATCCACTCCAAAAAGGGCCATCCGCCGTTAAAAGCATAGGTCCTTTTTTTGTACCTTTTGTGACAAAGCCGTGCAAAAGAAGAACATAATGGAATTTATTGTATAATGGAAATGAGGAGGGATTTTATGATTGAAACCATGAACAGGCCGATCAGGTGGATACCTTATCTATTTCTTAGCTTATTGGTCTTTGGCAGCAATGTAATTCTTTATCAGACAACTTATTTCCAACCAGTACCTACTTCTGTGCTCATTGGCTCCATGTTTGATTTTCTTCTTGTTATTCCTCTACTTACCTATTACTTTATTATTCGCAAAAGATACTCATGGAAGCTGACACTGCTTGTCGCATTAGTGAGTTATGCTGTCGCTTCATTTATCATTCCAGATGATCTGCTGAAATCTGTATCATTTATCCCGAAAGCTCTTCTTCTTTTAGAAGCGGGTTTTATCTCCATTGAGCTTTATTTATTGTTTATCGTGTGCAGAAAATTTCCTAAAGTAAAGAAGACGTATCGTGAGTTAAATAGAGAACTACCGTTTTTATTAAAAATCAAACAAGCTGTTAACGTCCATTTCACACGAAGTCGTTTGATGGATACTCTCGTTAGTGAAGTTACGATGTTCTATTATGCACTCTTTTCCTGGCGTAAAGGACCCTTAATGAATGAACAAACATTTACTTATCATAAGAATACGAGTTATGTAGCTCTCCAGCTCATGCTGATTCACGCGCTGATCATAGAATCGGTCGGCCTTCATTATTTCTTCAGCCAGTGGAATCATACCGTCTCTCTGATTTTACTATTTATCAACATCTATTCTATTCTGTTTCTCATCGGTCAGATGCAAGCCGTAAAAAAAGTACCTGTGATTGTCACAGAGGATTCGTTGATTCTGAATGTAGGTTTTATCAAGAGCCTTGAACTTCCGTTTAAAGACATCCAAGAATGGAAAACGTATGAAGGACCTGATGAGTTGAGTGCAGCTGAACTCAAGTATACGTTTGAAGCGCGAGTAAGTGATTTTATTCCGGAAAAACCGAATATTGAGTTGCTGTTGAAAAAAACTGTAAGGTCAGATATCATATATGGATTTAAGAAGAACGTAACAAGGGTAGTTATTAAAGTAGATCATCCGGCTGAATTAATGAGGCTTATTGAAAAGAGAATGGCTGATGAAGAATGTATTTTAGAAGATTAACAGTCTTTTTTTAGCAAATGTTCAATTTCACCTTGTTAAATGGAAATGCTATTGTTAAGATTTCAGAAGGTTACAGAAAAATCCTCTCGACAGGTGAAAATATATGTTTAAAAATACAGCAACTACACAACAAAAAAAATCATTTCTAACTTCCGTTCAGCTTATTGTAATCTTTTATTTATTGTCTGTTTTAGTAGCCACTTTACTATTAAGCTTACCAGTCGGGCATAACGAAGGAGTAGAGCTGAAGTTTATTGATGCTCTATTTACAGCGGTGAGTGCAGTTAGTGTAACAGGGCTAACTTCTGTCAGTATCTCAGAAACGTTCAATCACGTTGGAGTCATCCTATTAGCATTAATCTGCCAAATTGGTGGTATCGGTGTTATGACGCTCGGTACAGCAGTCTGGTTATTAATAGGAAAGAGGATTGGGATGAGAGAACGTCAATTGATTATGACGGATCAAAACCAATCAACTCTTGCTGGACTTGTCCAACTGATGAAGCAGATCTTGACTTTAATTATTGGAATTGAAATTGTAGGAACTGTGTTGTTCTTCATTTTGTTTCAGCCATATTATGATACAGAGATAGAAGTATTATATCACGCCTTTTTCGCGGCAGTTACAGCCACAACCAACGCTGGATTTGATATCACCGGAAGTTCGTTAATTCCTTTCCGTCATGATTATCTCGTTCAGATCGTGACGATGTTATTGATCACATCAGGAGCGATCGGTTTTCCTGTTCTAGTTGAGATCAATAACTTCATTAAAGAGCGCAAGTACCTAGAACGTTATACGTTCACTCTTTTTACAAAGGTTACAACAACTACATTTGCTATTCTGGTTGTAACAGGTGCTATTGGTTTTTATGTACTAGAGATGAACGCTTTTTTTGAAGGGAAGTCTTGGCATGAGTCTTTCTTTTATTCGATGTTTCAATCTGTAACGACTCGAAGTGGCGGTTTATCTACGATGGATATCTCGCAACTAACAGTTCCAACCATGCTTTTCTTATCGATCATGATGTTTATTGGCGCTTCACCTAGCTCTGTTGGTGGAGGGATAAGAACGACTACGTTTGCGGTAGCTCTTTTAGCAATACTCTTTTATGCAAAAGGGAGAAACACGATTAAGATCTTCAAGAGAGAGATCTATCCAGAAGACATTCAAAAATCATTTATCGTTATTATTGTAGCAATGGTGCTCTGTACGACATCCACAATCATCTTAGCGATTACTGACCCTATGCCGATCGAGTACTTATTCTTCGAGGTATGTTCAGCTTTCGGAACGACAGGGCTTTCCACTGGAATTACAGGTCAGTTAAGCTCAACCGGTAAAGTGATCTTAATGCTTCTGATGTTTATCGGAAGAATTGGCGTATTGTCATTCTTGTTCATTATTCGAGGAAAAGTGGTTACAGAGCACATTCATTATCCGAAAGAAAAATTAATAATTGGTCAATAAAAGTGATCACGTTTGAATTCACTTCGATGTTTACTTATAATGAACATAAGTAAATAAGTCCTTCGGGGTCGGGTGAAATTCCCAACCGGCGGTGATGAGGCCAGAGCCTCTTAGTCCGTGACCCGGTTTTGCTTGTAGCAGAAACGGTGGATTCGGTGCAATTCCGAAGCCGACAGTATAGTCTGGATGGGAGAAGGAACGTGAACACTTTTAGAATACCTGTGTTTAAAATAGGTATAACTAAAGGTTTATTTCGTTATATTCTTAACATTTAAAACCCCGGAAGCTTTGTTTCCGGGGTTATTTGTATTAAGAAAAAAGGACTCCTGCTTATGCATATTTACGATGATACGAACGTCATACGAGGGGAGGGAAAGCTTTTTGTTTACAGGCATTATCGAAGAAAAGGGTACGATAAAATCCATTTCCAAAGGCAACGAAACAATCGTACTAACCGTAACAGCTGAAGAAGTATTAAAAGATGTAAACCTTGGAGATAGTATAGCGGTAAACGGTGTTTGTTTAACGGTAACTTCTTTTAGTAAAAGGGAGTTCTCCGTAGATGTTATGCCTGAAACGTTCCGTTCTTCCACATTGAGACTGTTAAACAACCGTGATTTCGTCAATCTTGAACGAGCGATGGCTGCCGGTGGCCGGTTCGGTGGACATTTTGTTTCCGGGCATGTGGATGGGACAGGAACAATCATTGAAAAGCGTCCAGAAAGAAATGCCATCTATTATACGATTGCGTTGCCCGACCATCTCATGCGCTATTTTATGTTGAAAGGTTCTGTGTGTGTAGATGGAACAAGTCTTACAATATTTGAGGTAACCAAAAGTACGATTACCGTTTCTTTAATTCCTCATACAGCAGAACATACGATTTTAGGATCGAAAGGAACGGGTGACATCGTGAACATCGAATGCGACATGCTTGCCAAATATGTACACAATATGTTGTCGCCGAAAGAAGAAACTACACAAAAGTCGAAGTTGTCTCTTGATTTCTTACAAGAGCACGGATTTTAGGAGGAGAGTTCATGTTTCACTCCATAGAAGAAGCAGTTGCAGATCTGAAAGAAGGAAAGATTGTGATCGTAGTCGATGATGAAGATCGTGAAAACGAGGGTGATTTTGTAGCACTCGCTGAAGGGATCACTCCTGAAACCATCAATTTTATGGTGACGCATGGCAGAGGATTAGTCTGTACACCGATCTCTGAAGAAATTGCAAGAAAGCTTGACCTTTCACCAATGGTAACTACCAACACGGATTCACATGGGACAGCTTTTACGATTAGTGTTGATCATATTTCCACAACAACAGGGATTTCGGCTCAAGAAAGAGCGGCAACAGTACGTGAGTTAGTAAATACAGAATCCTTGCCTACAGATTTTAAGCGCCCTGGTCATATTTTTCCGTTGATCGGAAAAAATGGAGGTGTGTTGCGAAGAGCAGGACATACAGAAGCTGCCATCGATCTTGCCCAAATGGCAGGAAGTAAATCTGCAGGTGTTATTTGTGAAATCATGAAAGAAGATGGAACGATGGCTCGTGTTCCTGAACTTGTTGAGCTTGCGAAACAGCACAATATGAAGCTGATTACGATTAAAGATCTTATTACGTACCGAAACAAAACAGAGCAGATGGTTAAGCGTGAAGTAGAGATTAATCTGCCTACCGAATTTGGAGATTTTAAAGCGATCGGTTTTTCGAATGTATTGGATGAGAAAGAACACGTGGCACTTGTAAAAGGTGACGTAGAAAACGGAGAACCTGTATTAGTTCGTGTTCATTCTGAGTGTTTAACAGGTGATGTGTTCGGCTCTGCTCGGTGCGATTGTGGGTTACAGCTTCACGCTGCACTTTCTCAGATTGAAAAAGAAGGTCGTGGCGTTCTGCTGTACATGAGACAAGAAGGCCGCGGCATCGGACTCATCAATAAGATGAAAGCTTACAAACTTCAAGAAGAAGGTTTAGATACGGTTGAGGCCAACGAACAGCTTGGGTTCGCACCAGATCTGCGTGACTATGGCATAGGTGCTCAGATTTTAAAGGACCTTGGCATCAGTAAGATGAAGCTACTAACGAACAATCCAAGAAAGATTGCTGGATTAAAAGGTTATGACTTAGAAGTGACCGATCGTGTGGCGCTTCAGATGCCTCATAACAAGAACAACGAAGATTACCTAAAAACAAAGAAGAGCAAATTGGGGCATATGCTTCATTTCT
Source organism: Fictibacillus phosphorivorans (assembly GCF_007673525.1). Taxonomy (GTDB): domain Bacteria; phylum Bacillota; class Bacilli; order Bacillales; family Fictibacillaceae; genus Fictibacillus; species Fictibacillus phosphorivorans_C. The sequence continues at coordinate 3,418,668 of NZ_VDZU01000001.1, read as the reverse complement.
AAATCAGGAGGAATAGTCATGGCAAAATTTTTTGAAGGACATCTAGTTGGTACAGGATTAAAAGTAGGTATCGTAGCAGGACGTTTTAATGATTTTATTTCAGATAAATTAGTTTCAGGTGCACAGGACGCTTTTAAGAGACACGGTATTTCTGAAGACGATGTAGACATCGCTTGGGTTCCTGGAGCGTTTGAGATTCCGCTGATCGCTAAAAAGATGGCGGATAGCGGTAATTATGATGCAGTTATAACGCTAGGAGCTGTCATTCGCGGATCAACGCCTCACTTTGATTACGTATGTAACGAAGCAGCAAAAGGAGTCGCTCAAGCATCTATGACGAGCGGTGTTCCAGTAATCTTTGGTGTGTTAACCGTTGATTCAATCGAACAAGCGATTGAACGCGCTGGAACGAAAGCAGGAAACAAAGGTTGGGAAGCAGCTGTGTCTGCTATTGAAATGGCAAACTTAACGCGTCAGTTAGGATAAATAGCATGTGTGTGATAGCCCGTCACTTTTGTAGTGGCGGGTTTTTTGGATTTGTCGAAGGGTGTCGATTCGAGGGTAACTTTTGGATTGAGAGTAATAACTCGTGGATGGAGTGCGTAAATTTGTGGATTGAAGGTGAAAACTCGTGGATTAAATGCTACAACTTCTGGATTGAATACTACAACTTTTGGAATGGGGGCTAAAACATCAAGCCTGACACCCTTCTAAAGCACAAATTAACAGCAATTTAAATAATTTTAAGCATATCTAAAAGCAATTGACATAGTTATTAGAATAGTGTTAAGATTACCAAAGTTACAAACTACAAAATTATGGAAAGGATGGTTGTGTCATGGTGAAAGAAATGATTGTTACTCAAATTGCGGTCACTGTAGTAATGCATGTTGACTCTACAATTTCATACCATGGCCTGCCGGAAGAGATGTATTAGAATTATTATTCTACATATCTGCCTTTTCTATATACAAGTTTGTACGCAGGTCACCCCAGTCGTGACGTGTGTTTTTTTATGATTTCAAAGCATACCGAGTTCGAATGGTATGCTTTTTTATTTTTGTTTGCATAGAAGAAATCACTCTTCTTGTTGCAATAGATCCACTAATTATGAGGAGGAGAACAAATGAAAAGAAAATCGTTGAATGTGTGGCTAGAACGCAAGGATCATACACTTTTTGGGTAGCTTCGTTAAACAACTGTTTAAAAGAATGGTAGATCGAGAGGAGAGACATTATGTTTTCAGTTTTAGGTAAATTAGCTTGGTTCTTTAAGAAACATTGGATACGATACACAATTGCGGTAGTGTTGCTGACTGGCGTTGGGATCATCGAGATCATCCCACCGAAACTCATCGGTAACATCATTGACTCCATTCATATGGGCACGATCACAAAAGAAGACATGATGAAGACTCTTGGAATCTTTGTAGCTGTTCTCGTTTCGATGTACATTACGATGTATATCTGGATGTATCAGCTTTTTGGAGGCGCCTTTATCATCGAGCGCTCGATGCGTTCTAGTTTTATGCGGCACTTATTAAAGATGACTCCTACGTTTTTTGAGAAAAATAGAACAGGAGACCTGATGGCACGTGCCACAAATGACTTAAAAGCCATCTCGATGACTGCAGGATTTGGAATCTTAACTCTTGTTGATTCTAGTTTGTTCATGCTGACAATCCTGTTCGTGATGGGATTCATGATCAGTTGGAAATTAACGTTTGCAGCGCTCATTCCACTGCCGATTATCGCTTTTATTATTAAAAAATACGGAAAGAAAGTACATCAGCGTTTTACCGTTGCACAAGACGCCTTTGGAGAAATGAACGATTCTGTTCTGGAAAGCATACAAGGAGTACGTGTTATTCGTGCTTATGTTCAAGAAGAAGAGGATGTAGAGCGCTTCAATAAAGTTACAGAAGATGTATTTGAAAAGAACTTGGCTGTATCAAGAATCGATGCCTTATTCGAACCGACGATCAAGGTTTTAGTAGGGATCAGTTATTTGATCGGTTTAGGTTACGGAGCATACATGGTCTTTCATAAGACGATTACACTTGGAGAGCTAGTTACGTTCAACGTTTACTTAGGTATGTTGATCTGGCCGATGATCGCGATCGGTGAGCTTATTAACGTCATGGAACGTGGAAGTGCGTCACTTGATCGTGTGAATGAGACGCTTAGCTACGAGCCGGATGTTAAGGATAGAGAAGACCTCATTTCATTAGAAGATCCGGGGACGATTGCATTTGAAGATGTGACATTCCGTTATCCTTCTTCTGAGACAGATAACTTAAAGAACATCAATGTTAAGGTGGAAAAAGGTGCGACTCTTGGAATTGTTGGCCGAACAGGCAGCGGAAAAACAACACTTCTTAAACAGCTTTTAAGAGAATATCCGTCTGGAAAAGGGAACATCACATTCTCTGGTGTGAGCATTGAGGATATCGCATTAGAAGATCTGCAAGGATGGATCGGATACGTACCTCAGGATGCTATTCTTTTCTCCAAAACAGTAGAGGAAAATATCCTGTTCGGAAATAGCACAGCGGGTGTAGATAAGTTGAATCATGTTATGGAGATGGCATCATTCAGAAAAGATGTTCAGTTCCTTCCAGAAGGATTGAACACACTTGTTGGTGAAAAAGGTGTCGCGTTATCAGGAGGGCAGAAGCAGCGTGTGTCTATTGCACGAGCACTGTGTGTAGATCCTGAGATCTTGATTCTAGACGATGCCTTATCAGCTGTTGATGCGAAGACGGAGACAGCGATCATCGGTAATATCCGAAAAGAACGCGCTGGGAAAACCACTTTTATTACAACTCACAGATTGTCGGCAGTTGAACATGCAGATTGGATCATCGTAATTGATGATGGGGCCATTGTGGATCAAGGCAGACATGAGGATTTAATAGCAAGAGACGGCTGGTATAAAGAACAGCACGAACGTCAACAAATCGAACAAAACTTAAACGATAATAAGGCGGTGTAGCCATGAACGTTGGAAAACGCCTGTTTCAATACGCACTTCACTATAAAAAGAATTTTATTCTCGGGCTTCTGATGCTTACTGTTGCCATTGGAGCGGAGCTAACTGGACCGTTCATCGCAAAGACAATGATCGATGACCATATTCTTGGTATCGAGCGGCCATGGCATCAAGTGGATAATAAAGAAAAAGAAGCAGTGAAATACGATGGAAACTGGTATAAGCGAAGCGATCATTTTGATCAAGGAGAAGATAAAGGAAAAGAGATACGAGTTATCCAAGTGAAACGAGACTATTTCGTTGTACCAAACAAAATAGCTTTTGATGGGGAACGAAAAGCGAGTAACGGAGAGGTGACGATTTCTTTTAAAGGAAAATCAGAAACTTATTCGGCAGATAAACTAAGTACGAGTGAAACATTTGCTTTTTATAAGCCGGAGATAGCGGGAATCATGAAACTGACCATGATCTACTTAAGTCTTCTCGTTTTTGCAGCATTCTTTCAGTATGGTCAGCGTTATATGCTGCAGCGCTCGTCAAATCTGGTTATCAAGAAGATTCGTCAAGATGTGTTCGCCCACGTTCAGCGTGTAGCGATTACGTATTTTGATAATCAACCTGCTGGAAAAATCGTTTCCCGAATTACGAATGATACAGAAGCAATTAAAGAATTATTTATTAACGTTCTAGCAAACTTCTTTACAGGAATCATCTATCTGACAGGGATATTCATCGCGTTGTTCTTGCTTGATCCTAAGCTTGCAACGATCTGTTTGATCCTGGTACCGATCCTTGTGGTTTGGATCATTGTTTATCGAAAGTTTGCGTCTAAATACAATCATAAGATTCGTTCTACGCTTAGTGACATTAACGGAATGATAAATGAATCAATCAACGGTATGACAATCATTCAAGCATTTAAGCGGCAAAATAAGACTTCTGAAGAATTTGAAACGATGAATAAAGAATACTTCACCTTTCAAAATAAGCTCTTAAGTCTTAACGCGATGACGGGACATAACCTTGTATTGTTATTAAAGAACCTTGCATTTATGGCGTTCATCTGGCACTTTGGAGGGCAGGCGCTTGGCGTAGGTTCTGTCATTTCAATAGGTGTTCTGTATGCGTTTGTAGATTATTTAAACCGAATGTTCCACCCTGTTACAGGTATGGTTAACCAGCTTGCACAGCTTGAGCAGGCACTTGTATCTGCAGAGCGAGTATTTGTGCTGATGGATGAGCCAGGGCAGAAAGTAACAGAAACAGAGATTGAGCGATACAAAGGGAATGTAGCGTTCCAAGATGTAACGTTCAGTTACGTAGAAGGTGAACCTGTCCTAAAAAATATCGCTTTCGAAGCAAATCAAGGTGAGACAGTGGCGCTTGTCGGTCATACGGGTTCTGGGAAAAGTTCAATCATGAATTTGCTGTTCCGTTTCTATGACATTAAACAAGGAAAAATCATGATCGATGGCCAAGACATCATGAAGCTTTCTAAACAAGAGCTCCGACAGCATATGGGAATCGTTTTACAAGATCCATTCTTGTTTACAGGAACGATCGCATCCAACGTGAGCTTAGATAATCCAGTGATCACACGTGAACAAGTTGAAAAAGCGCTGACGGATGTAGGGGCAATGCCGTTTATCAACAACTTACCAAAAGGATTGGATGAACCGGTTATTGAAAAAGGGAGTACCCTTTCATCAGGTCAGAGACAATTAATCTCATTTGCAAGAGCGTTAGCGTACAATCCAGCTATCTTAATTCTTGATGAAGCAACGGCAAGCATCGATACTGAAACAGAAGCTGTGATTCAAGAGGCGTTAGATGTGTTAAAAAGAGGAAGAACGACTTTCATTATTGCTCACAGACTCTCTACGATTAAGAGTGCCGATCAGATCCTAGTTCTCGATCGTGGTGTGATCGTAGAACGCGGCAGTCACGATGAATTGATGAAAGAAAAGGGACGTTACTTCCAGATGTACCAGCTACAACAAGGAAAAACGGAAACACGTGCCGTAAGTTAAACGAAAAAAAGGGCCTCACTAAGGGGTCCTTTTTTTCGTTATTTTTAGAGGGTTCATTATTAACCTTCTTCTTTATTCTTTTCATCCATCTCATCATTTTGTTCGCCATCGTCTACACCGTTGTCTTGGTCTACACCATCACCGCAAGCAGTTAATCCACCTAACGTTAACATTGCTGCCAAGGTTCCAGCGGCCCATCTCTTTTTCCACATGTGAATCACTCCTCTAATTATTTTTTTAAAAATATTTTTGTTTAGTAAAAGATTCCCTTAAAGAAGTCGATAAAACATATGAATCTATAAAATGAGCGTATAGTCGCATGTAATTGCATCATATTGGATGAAATGTGAGTGATTATAAAGGAAGAGGAAAGCAAATTGGCATCTATTTTAAGCATACTAACAAAAAAGAAGAGTACGACATTATTATTTGATCCTACTGAAAACGTAAAAGAAGATGTGAAGATCTTAGTATCTCCAAACAGTGAATGGCAGAAGCAATTGAACATGATTTCATTAACAGTGGATGACTTAGCGATTATTCGCTCGATCAAACCGTTGATCTCTGAGAATATAGAAGAAATCGTGAACCAATTTTATAAAAATATTGAACATGTGCCTGGTTTGATGGAAATTATTCAAAAACACAGCTCTATTAATAAACTTCAAGTAACGCTGATTCAGCACATACAAGAAATGTTTGACGGCGTTATCGACACAGCGTATATCGAACAAAGAAAAGTGATCGCCCGCATCCACTTTAAGATCGGACTGCAGCCGAAATGGTATATCTGTTCTTTTCAGGATATGTTGCTGTCTTTTTTATCTATTTTGGACAAGCATATTGAGAATAAAAATGAGTATCTGCTTGCTGTTAAAGCAGTGACGAAGATTCTAAATTTTGAACAGCAGATTGTTTTAGAAGCTTTTGAGTTAGAGCAAATCAAACAAAGAGAGCAACATGAAGAGCAAAAAAGACAGATCGCATTATCGGTCGGGGATTCTGTGGAAGAACTAGCGAGTATCTCAGAAGAGACGAGTGCAGCACTAGAAGAATTAACTTCAAAGGCTGATGAAGTGGTTGTTTTTGCAAAGAGCACAGCAGAATCTGCTATACAGGTTTCTAATAATTCGTTAGCAGGTAAGAACAAACTAGATGATCATCAGCAAATGATCCTAAAAGTAAAAGATCAATCAGAACAGATTACAACAGAACTAATCAGCTTGGAACAAGCAACTGTTAAGATTAACGATGTTGTGGATATCGTTACAGCGATCGCAGAACAAACGAACCTTCTATCCCTTAACGCAGCGATAGAAGCCGCTCGAGCTGGTGAGGCTGGAAAAGGATTTTCTGTTGTAGCTCATGAAGTTCGAAAATTAGCTGATCAAACAAAGACGTCTGTTTCAGGTGTTTCTGAACTTGTGAAAAACACACACAAACGAATAGAAGCTGTCACTCAATCTGTTGAAAGCATTCATCATTATATAAATGACAGTGTCAGTGAAGCTACGGAAATATCTGATTTCTTTGTAGCTATTCTTTCTAAGATGGATGAGAGTACGAATCGAAGCGGAAAGTTAGAAAAAGAAGTAGAAGTGATGGCTGAAGTGATAGAAGAACTGAGTCATGCTGTAGGGCAGATCGCTGTATCAGCAGATTCGTTAACAGATGTTACGAAAAGCATGCAACAAGAATAAAGAAGAGATCCCGCGGGATCTCTTCTTTATTTATTGATTACATATTGTGCTCTATTGGTTTCGAATGAAACGATGTTATCGTCTGTTCGTATATCATTGATTCCATCGATTGGTATCTCGTACGTAATTGTTGGTAGCTCTACTTGTGAACCTTCTTCTGCTGCATAAGCTGTACCGTGTAAAAACAATATGTGATCACCTAAATAGTCATCATGTGCGTCTCTTTGTTCAAAGGTTGCCTTATCCAATGAGATTCTGATTTGATCTAGATCTCCTGCTTCTTCTTTACGAATAGAAATCTGGTTACCAGCCCACCCATTTAGTACATCTTTTAGTTCGATAATTTTAGTATCTGACATTGTTTTCACCTCATTATCAATTTTCCCGTAATCCTTAAACTTAAACCGGAGAATAATGAGTAATTAGATATAAAAAATGTATGCAAGAGTTTTTCTAGCTGACGAACGCTTTAGTAGGAATGCTGTAGTGCGTGACTGCAGGACATTATCGAAATAAGAGGAGAACTGAGGCACACATTACGAGGTAATCTCTTTTTATTACGAGGTAAACCGATTTTTATACGAGGTAATCCTCGGTAATTCCGTAGATAAAATTATTTATCCGATTTTCGACAAACACTTCCCAGCAATAAACAAAAAAACTCATAAAGGGCATTTTCAGCTCTTTATGAGTCGTTCAGCATCTAAGGGTTCAGCTCTACGATCTTATGAGCTCCCCAAGGTGCAACACTTATGATCACATCCATGTCTTTGGCTTGCTGTTCAAGTTCTTTTCCCGTGTTCTCTTGAATATAATACCTCTCAAACCCATACGTAAGCTGAATTTGGTCGAACGAGTTTTGACCCCAGACTTTTTCAGCTTTAGCAGTTAACACAACCTGGTTCTTTGCTATATCTGGTTTTTCAGAATAAACATTCTTAACCACATAATAACCTTCTTTGTTAGGCTGCAGAACAACATAGGTCTTATGATTGCCGCGATCTAGTTCAGCGGCATCGCCCTTGTAGCTTTTGAGAGGAGCTGTACTGATATCATAACGAAGTGTTACATAATCGCCATACAAAAGATCTCTTGGATCGACGGGAACGGTCTTAATCTTGATCTCTTTTCCGAAATAATCGATGGTGTAATAACTTCCTGCGATTAAGATCAGAAATAATACTTGAAGAAGGGCAGCGATCATCCAACCTCTTTTTTTAATCATGATGCGGACCTCCGTTCTTTAAGATCTGCTTTTTCTTACGTTGGAGAAACGCATTTAGTATAAATAAAAGAATTCCACCTAATAAGAAGAAAATGGACTTTGGCATAAAGGACCATGCCAGATTAAAGTAACCCATTAAGCAAACGAGCAGAAAGAGTACAATTCCAAAATTGATCTGCGACCGACTTTCGTTACGATAGCCCTCCGCAAGTTTGAAGCCAGAATAAACAAACATGATGATTAAATAAACAATGCCTACTATTAACGGCTCAGTCACTTTGACAAGGTAAAAGAACGGCATGAAAATCAAGAGTTCCCATGCATGCATGTATAAATTCTCCTGACGCTTTCCGACGACTGATAGAGCGAATAGAACGACCAGTACGGGGATGAACAGATAAGGGTTCGGCAGCTCAAAATCAGAAGAAAATTCATTTGTAAGTAAGAAATATAATCCGTAAGCAAAACCAAATCCAATGAGTGTTCCTAGGCGATTAAACGGTTGTTTAAATACTCTCTTTTCAACCCATAAACTGCTTGTAAATAAAGCGAATCCAAATAAGAAGAACCAAAGTAAATTTATATCTTTAACCGTAATAAACATGAGAACTTGTGTACTGAGTCCAATCGTAAAAATCCAAGATTTTAGAGTGGATGGGTACAAGAAAACAAAGCCTCCGACAGCTATGATAAAAACGATACATAAAAGGTAACTAAAGCTTTGAAATTCACTTATGCTGTAAAGTTGCCCTCCAACTGTTAAAAGCCCAATAAGGAAAAAATATAACTTGTGACGATCTCTGAATAAATAAAAGATGGCAGGAAGACTCCAGAAAACGAATAAACGTGCATCGACGGCATTAAGGTTAAAAGTTTGACCTAAAAGAATGATACTTGCTCCAAATGTAATGATTCCAAGGAGATTAAGAGAAGTACCTAATGAACGCTGGCCGGCTTTTAAATACCGTTCACCAGAATAGTAAAAACCGAGCATAAACACGATAAGTAAGGAAAGTCTGGCGATTGGTGAGATTTCTCCCCAATTTGATGCGATGAAAGATAGAATTCCGATGCCGATTAAAAGACTAGCTAGAATGGGTAATACCCCAGTAACTTTGCCATTGTCTTCAGAATCAGGGTATCTTGCAAGAATTAAATCTAACTGATCTTCGGAAATGATGTTGTCAGCGATCCACTTTTGACCTTCTTTTCTCATCCATTTTTTGTTCATGTTTTACCACCTCAATTCATGTATATGTATATTTCAAACAAAACAGGACGAAACATAAATATTCTCTTTTAGTGTAATATTACACAATAGAATTTTTGTTATCAAGCAATAAATTGAAAAGAGCATTCGAAGTCTTATGTTAAATAAGGTTCATTAAAAAAAGAACAGCGATTTAAAGCTGTTCTCAAAATTATGACATTTATTTTTTGTCTTGTACATAATGCACGATTTTTAAAATCGTTTTGCGAGGTAAGAATCGTACGATGTTAGCTAATGCCTTGTTTTTAAATCCTGGAATCGACAATGATTCTTTAGACATCAAGGCGTTGTAGCCTGACCGCGCAACGTCGCTCGCATTCATTGCACCAGATTGAAACAAGCGAGATGATTCAAGGCTTGCCCGTTTTTCGAAGTTTGTAGCTGTAGCACCAGGACAAAGAGCGGTAACACTTACATCGGTATGGCGTAATTCATAGTTGATGGCTTCTGAGAAGGAAAGTACATAAGCTTTTGTTGCGTAATAGACAGCCATTAATGGTCCAGGTTGGAAAGCTGCAGTAGAGGCCACGTTTAAGATTTTCCCTCTATTACGCTTAATCATTCCGGGAAGAAGCTGTTTTGTAAGTGTTGTAAGAGCCGTTATGTTTACTTGTATCATATCTTTTTCATCTTTCCATGATGTCTCGTTAAAAGGTCCGTAAGCAGCAAATCCTGCATTGTTGATCAGAACGTCAATCTCAATACCTTTTGCAATAATCTCTGCTGTCAGTTCTTCTGCAGCGTCGGTCCGACTTAAGTCTTTTGCAATTACCGTAACTGGAATATTGTATTTTTTAGACATCTGTTCGGCAATCTCATTAAGCTTCGACTCATTTCTAGCTGTAAGGACTAAATGATAGCCGTCTTTCGCAAAGAGATCGGCAAATTCAAGGCCAATTCCGCTTGAGGCTCCTGTAATGAGTGCAATTTTATTATTTATCAAAAGAAACATCCTTTCTATCATTATGTTTATATGTTTAAGAATATCAACATGATACCATATCCATAGAAATAAATAAACAATAACTCATCAAAAAAGGTATGATGGAAGAAATATGAAAATTTTTACAAAGGAGGTGCGCTTGAATGAAAAACGTAATGATTGCAAAACATCCTGCAACAGGTGAAACCATCGACCAGTGGCTAGAAACGGGAGAAAATTACGTTCCTGAAATGTATGAAAAAGCTTCTGCTGCTTTTCAATATTGGTCCACACGTACATTAGAAACTCGATTAACGTTTATAAAAAAGATAAAGCAGCATCTATTAGATAACATGGATGAGATCGTAGATGAAATTTGTGCTGCGACTGGAAAAGTGAAAACAGAAGCTCTAACAGCAGATCTTATGCCTGTAATTGATATCATTGCGCATTATGAAAAGCGCGCACCAAAAATTTTAAAGAGGAAAAAAGTTTCCACACCGATTCTTTTTTTAGGTAAATCTTCATATGTAGATTATTTTCCTCTAGGAACAGTATTAGTCATCTCACCATGGAACTATCCTTTTCAACTATCGATGACACCTGTAATCTCTGCACTGATCGCAGGGAATTCTGTTATTGTAAAACCATCTGAGGTAACACCTACGATCGGACTGTTGATTGAAAAAATTGCGAGAGAAGTGAATTTGCCGAAAAATGTTCTTCAAGTTGCGCATGGGGGAAAAGAGCTGGGACAAGCTTTGGTTTCTGGAACGCCAGATGGCATTTTCTTCACAGGATCTGTTGAGACAGGACGTAAGATAGGCGTTGAAGCAAGTAAGAGGTTTATTCCTTATACCCTGGAGCTTGGTGGAAAGGATCCAATGATTGTATTTGAAGATGCTCACATGATAAGAGCAGTGAATGGTGCAGTTTGGGGGGCATTTACGAATGCAGGACAAGTTTGCATGTCGATTGAAAGAGTTTATGTGCAGCATGCGATTCATGGAGAATTTATCGACAGGCTTGTAGAAGAAACGAAGAAACTGAAACTTGGAGTAGATATAGGTTCATTAACTTTTCCTCACCAAAAAGAGATTATCAGAAATCATGTGAAGGATGCATTAGAGAAAGGTGCTCTTCTGCTTACTGGCAAAGAGCCAGATCAGTGGGGAGACAGCATGTATTTGGAACCAATGATCTTAACGAATGTTACTGAAGATATGAACATCGTTAAAGAAGAAACGTTTGGACCCGTACTGCCTGTGATATCCTTCTCAACAGAGGAAGAAGCGATCGAAAAAGCGAACAGCACTGAGTTTGGATTGAACGCAAGTGTATGGACAAAGGACGCTAAAAAAGCGAATCGTGTTTCATCAAAGCTTGTAACAGGCAGTGCGGTAATTAATGATGTACTTGTTTCAGTAGCAAATCCTCATCTTCCATTTGGTGGTGTGAAAAGCAGCGGCGTAGGCAGGTATCACGGAGACGAAGGCTTGTTCACCTTTACCCGTCAGATGTCGGTAATGAAGGATGCGGGAATCAAACAACGAGAAATAAATTGGTACCCGTACGAAAATAAGTACTCAAAAATAAGAACATTGATCAGAGCTTATTTCTCAAACAGCAAACAAAGAGCGGCATTAATTCGTTCAGGTATTAAACAACTTAGGAAAAAATAGAGCTGTTTTCGTTTTGCAGAGTTGTTTTTGAAGTAGTTGATTTACGTTACAGTTGCTCGCTTTCCACGGGGCGAACGGTGAGCCTCCTGCCGCTTTGCGCCCTTAGGAGTCTCCACCAGTCTAGTTGCAGTGGCTAGCCCCTCGAGGTCAAAAGATGAACGGTCAATAAGGCAAAGTGCGCCTTCATAGCCCATTCATCTTTTGCTGGTCGGGGCTGAACGAGCCACTTCCACTTTTCAGGCTGACCGCTCGTCCCGTAGGAGTCTCGCACTTCCACTTCAATCAACTTGTCAATGAAGTAATAACAAAAAGAAAAGTTAGCAAAAATAAAAGCGATTCAGCCAACCATGCTGAATCGTTTTTTAGAAGTCTTTTTTCAATAGAAATTGACAGTTCTTTAAAAAGTTGTTGCTATTAGTTTTCAAAAAGGCATCTTTGAAAGGTTGATTGTAGTGTAAGGTGGAAGACTCCTGGGGGATCAGTGTGACAGGTGAGACACCTTATGGCGCAATGCGGCAAGGTGGCTCACCGCACACCACCCGGAAAGCGAGCAACCTGAAGCGGAAATCAACTACCTTCATAAACAACAGCGAATACAACAAAGAGCTTACAAAATACATTCCTCTTCAATAATGTGAATGAGCTGTTTGAGCTGAACAACGGTTTGATCAAGGGTTAAGAAATAAAAAATCTCTTTCCCTTTTTTCTCCGTTCCAACAATTCCAGCTTCTCGTAAAATTTTTAAGTGATGGGAGACTGTTGGTCGTGACATTGGAGATTGACTGGCAATATCCGTAACATTCATTTTATCTGTCTCCGCTAAAAGCAGAACGAGGTCTTGTCTGACTGGATCACCTAATGCTTGAAACAGAGGTATGGTTTTTCTGAACATCTCTACTGCATATTCATTTGACATTTTCTTTCACCAACTTTTTCATAATCATCACATGATTTTTTTCTTACTATAATTCAGTATAAACCAACTAGACAACCTTTTTGAATACATCACCCGATTTGTAGTGGGAAGAACGCTATATATTGCCAGTGTTAGGAACGAATAGAGAAACTGGTGAGATACACAATAAGTGCAAGGGGGTGAAACACATGGCAAGAAGAAACAAATTGGTTGTCCCAGGAGCACAGCAAGCAATTGATCAAATGAAATATGAGATCGCATCTGAGTTCGGTGTTACACTTGGCCCAGATACAACTGCTCGTGCGAATGGCTCGGTTGGTGGGGAAATGACAAAACGTTTAGTCGCAATGGGTCAGCAACAGTTAAGTGGCGGTAATCGCTAACTTAGCTCGTAACTGATACAAAACGGGGGTGGAGGAATCCACTCCCTTTTTAAATCATAGGAGTTGATAATGATGGCGATGTGTCCGATCTGTAATAACTTTCAAACGATAAACGTTCGCTGTCCAGAATGCGGAAGAGCGGTTCAAGATCAAGGAAGAGTAAGTGATTTTTTCGATGATTACAGTCCCTACATGGAAGTGGATGAACTGAAGCTAGAGGATGGCTATCCGAGTAATTTTGCAGAAAGCCAATGCCCACATGTGTTTTATTGTGATGCTTGTCATCAAGAAGTGCTTTTTTTTATAGGTGAGTGGGAGTAGAAAAAACCTTCATATCTAAAAGAGACATGAAGGGATTATTGGCTGATTCTAATTCTTCTTTCAAGCAGTACTCGAAGACCGTCCAATAGAGAAGTTAAAATCCAATAAAGGACTGCAGCTTCTAATAGAACAGGTAATACGATCAGTTGTGATGCGCTGATCTGATCTGCCATCAAAGTAAGCTCTGGTACTGTAATTACTGAAGCTAACGAAGAAGCTTTAACGATATCGATCAATGAATTCCAAACGGATGGAATTGAAATTCTCCATGCTTGTGGGAGAATTACTTCTTTATACGTAAGATATCTGTTCATCCCAAGTGAAAAAGCAGCTTCCCATTGACCTTTTTCAATCGACTGAATAGCACCCCGATAGGATTCGGCTATATAGGCACTAAAATGAAGTATGAGTCCAGCAAGCGCAGCCTGCCATCCTTCTGGTACATAAATAAACGTGAAACCGTTATAGAGAATCAATAATTGAATTAATAATGGCGTTCCTCTAAAGAAAGAAATATACCCCTTGGCAATCCCTGACAAGAATTTATTCGATGACATCCTGCATAAAGCAACAACCAACCCGAAAATAAGCGCTCCGAAAATCGATACAAGGCTTATGACGATAGTAAAAACAGCTCCCTCCAATAAATAGGGGAGGGAGTTGATCAGAATTTCTGATAAATTACTCACTTACATTTTCTCCAAAATATTTTTCGGAGAGCTTTTTCAGTGTACCGTCACTCTTCATTTCTTCAAGTGCTTTGTTTACATCTTTAATTAAATCTTTGTCATCTTTTCGGAATGCAAATGCCATTTCGTTTTCGTTAAAAGGTTCGCCAACCGCTTTAACGTTATAATCTGTTTTCTTTAATTCTGTCAGGATGAAAAGCTGATCGTTCATTGCAGCATCTACACGGTTAACATCTAAATCTGTTAATACTTGTGCAGCACCTTTATAGAACTTTGTTTTTGCTCCAGCTTTTTCAGCTTCAGCAGCGTAGTTACTTCCTTGTGTTGTTCCGACTACTTTGCCTTTTAAATCTTTAATTCCTTTGATATCTTTGTTGTCTTTGTTCACGATGACTTGTCCACCAGAAACGGTATAAGGAGTAGAGAAGTCATATTTAGCTTTTCTTTCGTCTGTTACAGTTACTTGATTCGCAACTAGATCAAATCGTTTAGAGTCTAGAGACGTAAACATGTTCTTCCATTCAGTTGCCACGAACTTCGGCTCCATATCAAGACGCTTAGCAACTTCTTTAGCTACTTCTACATCATAGCCTGTGATTTCGTTTGTCTTTTTATCACGGTATGAAAATGGTGGATATGTAGCTTCTGTACCTATTGTAAGTACTTTTTTATCTGAACCTGAACCTGATTTTGACTCGTCAGAATTTCCGCATGCTGACAACAGAATGACAGAAAGAGCGAGAGCTGACAGGAATTTAAATGTGTTTTTCAAATGAAGTCCTCCTCGTCAGGATAATCCCGACAAATTTTATAGAATTTATTGTATAAACGAATGGCGAATTCGTCAATCATTAAACATTTTCCCCGATAAAAAAAAAAATAACAGGGGATTTTTTTTGAGGGGACACATTATCACATAAAAAGGAGGGATAAACACATAATTTTAAAGTCCTATCATATAAAAATTAAGAGTTATCATATAAAAATATGAATGTATCACATAAAATACAAATTTCGGTAATGAATGGTCGTATAGTCGACAAGAAAAAGCTCTGCTTGATTAAGCAGAGCTTTTATTACATATGAATTAACGAATACGAAGTTCTGTTTCTTTATCAAAGAAATGTGCTTTGTTCATGTCAAACGCTAAGGAAATGTCCTGACCGTTGCGAATGTCTGTACGAGAATCTACGCGTGCGATAAAATCTTGTCCGCTAACTGTAGAGTACAAGAACGTTTCAGCACCCATCAGTTCAGCAACGTCGATTTTCGCTTCAATCTTCGTGTTTGAAGATGACTCTAAGAATACAGGCTCATCATGAATATCTTCTGGACGGATACCTAGGACAACATCTTTGTTGTTGTAGCCTTTTTCTTGTAGAATCTTCATCTTTCCGCCAGGAACTGCAATCTTCGTGTCACCGACTTTGAAGAATCCGTCTTCAAGCGTACCATTCAAGAAGTTCATTGCAGGACTTCCGATAAATCCACCAACGAAGATGTTCTCAGGTGTATCGTATACTTCTTTCGGAGATCCAACTTGCTGGATGCGTCCGTCTTTCATAACAACGATACGTGTTGCCATCGTCATCGCTTCTGTTTGGTCATGCGTTACGTAGATTGTAGTCGTTTGCAGACGTTGGTGAAGTTTTGTGATCTCAGCACGCATCTGAACACGAAGTTTTGCATCAAGGTTGGATAACGGCTCATCCATCAAGAATACTTTTGCATCACGAACGATGGCACGTCCTAGTGCAACACGCTGACGCTGACCACCTGAAAGTGCTTTTGGTTTACGATCTAAGTATTGCTCAAGACCAAGAATACGTGCTGCTTCTTTAACACGCTTTTCAATTTCTTCTTTGCTGAACTTTCTTAGTTTAAGACCGAATGCCATGTTGTCATAAACGTTCATGTGAGGATATAGGGCATAGTTTTGGAAAACCATCGCGATGTCACGATCTTTTGGAGCTACATCGTTTACAACGCGCTCATCGATGATAAGATCACCTTCAGAAATTTCTTCTAGACCAGCGATCATACGAAGCGTTGTTGATTTACCGCAACCAGATGGTCCTACGAATACGATGAATTCTTTATCCGAAATATCAAGGTTGAAATCATGTACAGCTGTTACTTTATTATCATATCTTTTTACGATGTTATTTAACTTAATACCTGCCATTTTTATAATTCCCCTTCCGATGTAAACGTTTTCTTAATGTTTTAAGTTTACGCTTTCATATCGGTAATCGTAAATGGACGACATGCCTAAAATAAAAAATCCTCTTTATGCAATGTGCACAAAGAGGATTTTTGAAGCTAGCGAAGATCTTTTTGTTCGATAAGAAGAATGGCCAAGTAAACGGTTAGTGCATTCTTCAATTGCTTAACATCAATGCCTGTTTTGTCATAAAACTTTTCCACACGATATTGAAGGCTGTTTCGGTGAATATATAATTGTTTCGCTGCTAACGAAACGTTAAGGTTGCATTCAACAAATACTTTGATGCTTTTTAGCGTTTCCTCGTCTTCTTCTCGCCATTCTTCTACTAGTGATGTTAATGTTTGATCGGCCATCGGACTGGCGGACTGAAGAAGGATATACGGAACGATATCAGCTACTGTATATATGGATTTCGGCATCAAACGATTCCGCACGTCTAAAAATTGTTGCTGTTCTCTTGTATACGTTTCTTTTGCGCGATGAAGTTGATTGTTATAGCAGCCTATATAAATTGAAATATCTAAATAAAAGTCTGTAGAGAGCATGTCTTTTAACGCTTCATAAGGTGTCTCACTAAACTCCTGTTTGGATGTTTCAATAATAACGCCACTCTTAAGATCTTTGTTAAGAAGGAGAACTGCATCCTCAGGAAAAAGGCCATTTACTGCTTCTGAAAATGATGCATGATCCGTGATCGGCTGCTTGCTAAAAAAGTGTACAAATCGATAGAAGCCTTCTTCTGTTGTAGCTTTCTCGTCAAAAAGAAGTGCTCTCCATTTTAACTGCTGTGCTGAAAAAATATTTGAAGAAATATCGTTTTCATATGTGTTAAACATGGAGCGAAGTAATGTTAGTTCTGACTCTGAAACAGCAGGTTTTGAGATACCGAACGGTTCGCTGTCCTCTGAAAGGAACCAGTAATAGCCAGACTGCTGGGAGAGGTCTGTTGTCATAGAATTCTTATAGTGCTTCTTTAGCTTATCGAGCATCCTTTTTCATATCCTTTCAAGAAAAAGCTTGCTATTATTATAGCAATGTTAAGTGGTTAACTAAACTAACAGATTCCCAAGAAGGAGGAGACACTATGAAAACGTGTCCTTGAGTAACTTCTGCAACGGTCGTGTACGACTGGGAAAATAAAGAGATTTGGACGAATAAAAAAAATTGGGACAAGCAGGATTCACCTAAAGGAACAAAATCATTGATTCTTACATTTGATGATGGACCATCCTCTGTTTTGGTTGAACTGTTAGATATCCTAAAGAAACATCAAGTAAGAGCATTGTTCTTTTGGCAATCAAAGTTGTTGCATGTAAAACGACCTTGGAAACGGGTGATTGAAGAAAGGCATATGATTGGTGGGCATTCATTGCGTCATCGCGTTTTAACGAGACTTTCTTATCGTGACCAGCTTCATGATATTTCTACGAATTTGAAACAGCTGGAATCTCTCACAGGCCAAGAAATGATATATTTTCGTCCGCCTTTTGGACAATTTAATGAAGATACTTTGGATGTTCTAAAGAAGCTCAATGTGATGCCTTTTTTATGGGAAGTGGCGGGTCTGGATTAGGAACACAAAAAAGATCCCTTACACATTGTTCATAACATCTTGAATCATGCTGAGGATGGCTCTGTTATTCTTCTTCATGAATTAAAGCAAACCGTAGAAATTTTAGATGAATTGATTTCTGAATTAAAACTAGAAGGCTATGAGTTCGTATTGCCTCCTAAATCGTTATATAGGGAGGGTTCTAGATGAAGAAAAAAATTGTCGTTTCATTCAGTGGTGGAAAAGATTCTATATTAGCTCTGTATCGACTGCAGAAGTCGGCAGATTGGGAGATCGATTCCTTACTAACAACATTAACAGAAGACTACGATCGGACAACCATGCATGGCGTTCGAAATGAACTTTTAGAAATGCAGGCTAAATCACTTGGTTTACCTCTCCGAGCAGTTTGGATCCCTAAAGATTGTTCGAATGATATGTACCAACAAAGAATAGAACAAGCTGTTGACAACATTAAGGCTGATGGTATACAGCACATCATGTTTGGGGATATTTTTTTAGAAGATGTAAAAAAATATCGCGAAAACATGTTAGAAGGTACAGGAATCACACCATTTTTTCCAATATGGGGTGAGAGTTCTGAGCAAATTATTGAGGAGTTTTTGAGTGAAGGATTTAAGACTGTTGTGTGCTGCTCAGATACATTAAAAATAGATGCCTCTTTTACTGGCCGTGTCATAGACGAGCAGTTTATAGAAGACTATCCGAAGAAACATGATATATGTGGTGAGAACGGAGAATTTCACACGTTTGTTTTTGATGGACCGAACTTTGCCTTTCCTGTTACGTATACGTTAGGTGAGACGAGAATGGTAAAAGATATGTTCAGTAATGAAGATCGTTTTTATTATGTGGATATCCTTCCAAAAGGGGAGCTAAAATAGCTAGCGCAATCATAATTCACATTTACTAGGAAAATAGAATCTAGAGTAATGGAGACAAAAATATGGATATATGGATTTCAATTTCTATTATGGCGATCGTCGGTGCGTTTATTGGTGGTCTAACAAACTCCATTGCAATCCGAATGTTATTTAGACCGTTTACTACATTATACATTGGTAAATATCGAGTTCCATTTACACCTGGACTCATACCGAAGCGTAGAAAACAACTCGCCGTGCAGCTGGGTGAGACCGTAACCAAGCATCTATTAACCGCAGAAGGTGTACAAGCGAAAATTAACGACAACGTATTTCGCAAAGAGATGACTGAACTTGTTCAAGTAGAACTGAAACGCTTCTTAAAGAGTGATATGACGATCAGTGATCTGCTTAAACAAGATTTTGGTGTGGATGATGTTCAGAACAGAATCCAAGCAACAACCGAGGCATGGCTGAGTTCTCGAATGAATAGAATGCTTCAAGAATCAAATGGTAAGGAAATGAAAGATGTTCTGCCAGAAAAATTTGTTGCCAGAGGGGAAGAAAAATTACCAGAAGTCGTAGATTGGCTCTTGAACAAAGGGGTTACTTATTTAGAAAGTGAAGAAGGCCGGAAATCACTTGCGAGTGGCATTGATGCTTTCCTAATGGATAAAGGGATGCTCGTTAATATGGTATCTATGTTTTTTGGTAATGTTAGTCTTGCAGACAAAGTACAACCGGAACTGATCAAGTTCATGAAACATGAAAATACACGTGATACCATGCTGAGTCTTCTTCAGCAAGAATACCGAAACTTTATGGAAAAAAGAACAGAAGAGGCACTAGGGCTGCTGAAACTGCCTGAGATTACTACAGGTTTAGCAAAAGAAATTACAGCTAGACTTCCTATCGAAGAGTATTTAAACACACCTGTATCTTCATTAGCGAGTTCGGTTGAGAGCTGGATTATTGATGACCTAACACCAAAAGCAGTATCTGCAGGTCTAGATCTATTTGTCGATCGATTAGAAATGCTGCTTGAAAAGATGCATCTTGCTAAAATCGTGGAAGAACAGGTTGAGGCCTTTTCTCTAGAGCGTCTAGAGGAAATCATCATATCAATCGCAAAAAGTGAACTTAAGATGATAACATGGCTAGGAGCATTGTTAGGCGGAATTATCGGTGTATTTCAAGGTATCCTTGTACTATTTTTGTAGAGTCTGTTATAGTGGGTACCGTAGTTAATCAATAGGAGGTATTTTACCAATGTCAAACGTATACGATGTTGCTTACGACTTAGAAAAAGCATTGCGCAATAGTGAGGACTTTACAGCTTTAAAACAAAGCTATGATGAAGTAAATAACAATCCGGAAACGAAAGAACTTTTCGGTAAATTCCGTGATATTCAAGTAAATCTTCAACAAAAACAAATGAACGGCCAAGAAGTGACTCCTGAAGAGATTGAAGAAGCTCAAAAGCTTTTTGCTGATGTACAGCAGAACGAAACGATCTCAAAGCTTATGGCAGCAGAGCAACGTATGAGCATGATCATCAATGATCTAAATAAAGTGATCACAAAGCCACTGGAAGAGCTTTACGGACCAATGGTTGAAGAAGAAGGACAACAGCAATAATAATATGCTGATCTAACCCCCTGTTACTTTTGTAGCAGGGGTTTTTTCTTTTGCCTAATATTTCTTAGGTTTGTCCGCGTTCTAAAGCATGTTTCAAGGTCATAAACTTAACACGAGTTCTTATACTATATTTTCGCGAAATGGGGGGAGCGCATCATGGTATACCGTTTACTAGCGATTGACATCGACGGAACCCTACTGCGAAGCAATTTCCGTATCGATAAAGAAACGAAAGAAGCCATTGATTATGTGCAGCAAAAAGGGGTCTATGTCACACTCGCTTCGGGCAGGAGTTTTCCATCTACACAAAAGATAGCAAAAGCGTTAAAGATCGACAGTTATTTGATCAGTCATAATGGTGGATTCATTGCTTCATCTCTTGATGAACCTCTTCAAGAGAAAAGGTTATCGGTCGAGGATACTTATAGATTAGTAGAAGTTCTTGGAAATTACGAATGCCACATGCGCGTAGTCCATGAGCGCTTCTCCGTAGGAAATCAACTCAAGCAAAAAAGTCAGCTCGTTGCGAAATTAACATTAAGCACGGGTGATCCGCTGTTCTACCCAGTATCTTTTACAGAGAATCTGGGAGACTATGTTCTCTCACAAGAAGTGGCACCGCCAAAGATGGATGTACAGTTCTTTGATGAGAAAGAATGCGATTCTGCAATGAAGTATTTAAAAGAACATATGCCAGACTTTGAGTATTCTTCATCGGCAAAATGTCAGTTGGAGATCACAGCAAAAAAAGTAACAAAAGGAAATGCCTTAAGGTACCTTGGTGAGAAACTAGAGATCGCTCCAAATGAGATGGTAGCGATCGGGGATTCGTATAACGATCTAGATATGATTGAATTTGCAGGTCTAGGGGTAGCGATGGCAAACGCACCTGATGAAGTGAAGAGAAAAGCAAAGTGGATCACGCGTACAAACGACCAGCTAGGCGTTCCGTACATGATAAAAGAAGTGTTCCGCAAGCAGATGCGCTTCCAGACGATGAAAAGATAGTCTATTAGTAAAAGAGGGCTCTTTTTAGACATTTTGTCTGAGAGGAGTCTTTTTTTGTAGGTAAAAGTGGAGAAGGGCATATGTGGGCATTTGTGAGCGATTCTTGAGATTTGTGAGCAGTTCTTGAAATTTGTGAGCGATTCTAGAGATTTGTGAGCGATTCTAGGGATTTATGAGCGATTCCTAAACCCTGATGGTCTGTCCATTGATTACATACAAATAGAGTACTTTCGACACCTCCCGTCGAATTTCGTAAAAAACGTTTCAGTTTTATTACAAATGTAGAAAATGAAAGGGTTTACATGAATCGTGACGAATAATATTTATGTAAGAACCACAATGTAAAGGGAGGATTCAAATGGAAAAAACTTTAGACCTTCAATTAAGACCAAAGGTGGCCGAGTTTCTTAACGGAACGAAAAAGCATTTTATTAATGGGGAATGGGTCAGCTCAGCTAGCGGAAAAACATTTGAAACGTTAAACCCTTCAACTGGAGAAGTTTTAGCAGTTGTATCTGAAGGTGGAACTGAAGATATCGATAAAGCCGTAAAAGCAGCAAGAGCAGCTTTTGAAACAGGTTACTGGTCAAAGATGCCTGCTTCAAAGCGAAGCTACTTGATCTACAAATTAGCAGAATTAATGGAAGAGAATAAAGAAGAATTAGCACAGCTTGATACATTGGATAACGGGAAGCCGATCCGTGAAACGATGAATGCGGATGTTCCGCTCGCGATCGAACATTTCCGCTATTATGCTGGTTGGTCAACGAAAATCGTAGGGCAGACGATTCCTGTAGCAGGAAGCTTCTTTAACTATACGCGTCATGAAGCGCTTGGTGTAGTTGGACAGATCATTCCTTGGAACTTCCCATTATTGATGGCTGCTTGGAAGCTTGGTGCAGCACTTGCGACGGGATGTACGGTCGTACTGAAGCCGGCTGAGCAAACACCTCTTTCAGCACTCTACTTGGCAAAATTAGCACATGAAGCTGGGTTCCCAGAAGGTGTGTTAAACGTTGTAACGGGTGCTGGTGAAACAGGTGCAGCGCTAGTTGATCATCCAAACGTGGACAAGATCGCATTTACAGGTTCTACTGAAGTTGGAAAGTTGATCATGCGTAATGCGTCTAACTCTTTGAAGCGTGTAACGCTTGAGCTTGGTGGTAAATCACCAAATATTATCTTGCCTGATGCTGACATGAGCCGTGCAGTTCCTGGTGCCTTAAGCGGAATCATGTTCAACCAAGGACAAGTTTGCTGTGCGGGATCACGTTTATATATTCAAAAGAAATCATTTGATAATGTAGTGGCAGACCTTGTGTCTCATGCGAAGAAAATTAAGCAAGGTCCTGGATTAGATCCAGATACAACGATGGGGCCGCTCGTATCTAAAGAACAGCATAACCGCGTTCTTGGATATATTCAAAAAGGACAAGATGAGGGTGCAGAATTGTTAACAGGAGGAACAACTCCATTTGACAAAGGATACTTTGTTGAGCCGACAATCTTCGCTGATGTAGATGATAAGATGACGATCGCAAAAGAAGAGATCTTCGGACCAGTTGTGGCTGCAATGCCGTTTGAAGACTTGGATGATGTGATTTCACGTGCAAACGACTCTGAGTATGGTCTTGCTGCAGGACTATGGACAGAGAATTTAAAAACAGCTCATTATGTATCGAACAAGCTTCGTGCTGGTACGGTATGGGTGAACTGCTATAATGCGTTTGATGCTGCTTCACCATTCGGCGGATACAAGCAATCAGGTATCGGACGTGAAATGGGATCTTATGCATTAAACAACTACACAGAAGTTAAGAGTGTGTGGGTTAACTTAAAATAGACAACAAGATATAACGGGGTCAAAGAATTGAACGGATAAATAGGAAAAACCGGGTGCTAGATCCAGCATCCGGTTTTATCTTTATTCATTGATAAGCGGCGAATCTCTTCGTCGATTTTGTTTTCTCGGTGCTCATGTAGGAGGACTACACTCCGCTCCTCAAAAACATCACTTCCTCGATCTTCTTGCTTCTAAATGAAAAATTTTAAGCGGCTGATAATTAAAGCATCACTTTAATGAACCGCAACCCTGTATCATCATAATCTAGACTACGATAGAACTCATGCGTATCCGTTCTTTGTTTTCCACTATTAAGCAGGATCGCCGTACAACCTTGTTCTTTTGCCCATTCTTCCCCATAACGAACAAGTTCCTTGCCTATACCGTTTCCTCTGAATTCTTCACTTACCACTAGAGCAGTAATACGTGCATAGCAGCCGTTTTTTTCAAAATATATACCTTTTGCAAGGCCGATCATCCCAATCACTTGGTCGTTTACACAAGCCACAAAACAAGCATAAGCCGGATTAGGAAGCAGCGTTTCTAATCGCTCTGTCATCTCTTCTGGCTTGGTTGGATAACCGAGCTCTCCCATTAAATAAGAAAGTTCATAACTGTCATCGTATCGAGCTTCTCGTAGAATCACTTCACTCACTGTTTTCTCCCTCGTTTCCATGAGTTTCATTAGCGATGGAAAAGAAGCAACTGTCCCTTTGGTGAAGTCAGACGATGCGTTTTTTCTTGCATGTTCAGTTCAGCCAAACGGGCTTCTCCTTGCTCTTTTGCTTCAGAGTCGCTCTGTGCAGAAATTGTTTCATCCAATATTTTTTCACCATTACTTTCGTATGCAGTTAGTGCGTATGTATTCATGATGATCGAACTCCTTTCGTATCTAAATTGGATTTCAACATTCGACGAATTTTTCCTGCCTTAAACTTAAGAATTTATATGAAACTTAAGCTATTACCCCGCGTACTAGGAATATATGGTATATTTTACAGCGGGAGGGATATAGTCATGTTGACCATTAACGAAGTAAGGAAACAGTTTGGTAGTTTTACAGCCGTTGACGGAATTAACTTACAGATTCCTAGAGGTGAGATCTTTGGTTTGTTAGGTGCGAATGGTGCGGGAAAAACAACGACATTTCGAATGATCTTAGGATTATTAACACCATCACAAGGAAGAATTACATGGAACGATAAAGAAATCTCGTATGAGACGAGCGATCTTATAGGGTATCTACCCGAAGAAAGAGGATTGTATCCAAAGCTGACAGTTAGAGAGCAGTTGATCTATCTCGGGCAGTTGCGTGGTATGACGCGATCACAAATTCAAGAACAGACGGATAAGTGGTTGAAGCGCTTCGGAGCAGAAGAGTATTTGAATAAGAAGGTAGAAGCGTTGTCTAAAGGAAATCAGCAAAAAATTCAGTTCATCGCGGCTGTTCTTCATCGTCCGGAACTTTTGATCTTAGATGAACCGTTTAGCGGACTAGACCCTGTGAACGTTGAGCTTCTAAAGAGTGCTGTTAATGAGCTTAAAAAAGAAGGAACGACGATTGTTTTCTCCTCTCACCGAATGGAGCATGTAGAAGAACTATGTCAGCATCTTTGTATCATGCATAGAGGAAAGTCAGTTGTTCAAGGAAATCTAAAAGAAATCAAACGATCTTTTGGGAAAAAGAACGTATCTGTTAAAGCAGACTTTGATCTAATTTATCTGAAAGATACGGCTGGAGTTATTAAGCATCGTACAACAGGAGACGGAATCATTCTTCAAATTGAACGAGAAGAAGTAGCAAAGGATTTATTCCAAGCTATTCAATCAAAAGGATTTGTAAGAAAGTTTGAACTTGAGGAACCTTCCTTAAATGATATCTTCATCGAGAAAGTAGGTGTAGTTCATGAGTAAATTTATGACGGTAATGATGCATACATACCGATCTAAAATTAAATCGAAACCATTCCTGATCACTACATTGATTACAATCGGTTTGTTATTTGTCATAACGAATATGAACGAGATCACAAAAATGTTCGGTGAAGATGAGGCTTCTAAAATTGGGGTTATTGACCGAACAGGAGAGACACTTCCAGCTCTTCAAACACAACTTAAGCAAACAAATGATGATTTGAAAGCAGAAGCGTTTACGAAATCGGAAAGTGAAGCAGAAAAAGCAGTACTTGATGGTAAAATTGAAGGACTTTTAATTCTGGATAAAGATGCTTCAGGCATCATTACAGGAACTTATAAAGCAGAAGATGTAACACAGCAGAGCCTGATTGCGGATGTAGAGTTGGCCCTGCAACAGATTAAGAACAAATCAGCTGCCGAGTCCATTGGATTGAACCAAGAACAGCTCGCTGCTATTTATTCTCCGGTTACTTTTGCAAAGGAGTCATTGTCAGATTCAGCGAAAAGTGAGGAAGAAGCAGCACAAGTATATATCTTAGTGTACGTGGTCCTATTTTTCATGTACATGGCCGTCATGATGTATGGAAGTATGATCGCCGTAGAGGTAGCAACAGAAAAATCTTCACGTGTTATGGAAATCCTGATTTCTTCTGTATCGCCTGTGACACAAATGTTTGGGAAGATCTTTGGTATCGTACTCGTCGCATTAACTCAGCTTGCTTTGTTTGTTGCGGGAGGATTTCTTGCTGTTAAATTGAACGGACAGCTTAGCGGAAGTGAGAGTATCATAAATGAATTAAAGTTGAATGAGATTCCAACCTCATTAATCATCTATGCTCTTGTGTTTTTCATTTTAGGATTCTTCCTCTACTCAACTCTATTTGCGATGCTGGGTTCATTGATCAGCAGAGTTGAAGAAGTTAATAATTTAATGACACCTGTAGTGATTGTCATCGTAGCGGCATTCATGATCGCTATGTTCGGCAGAGAAAACCCAGAGTCTGGTTTCGTTGCTGCTGCATCCTACTTCCCGCTGTTCACACCGATGCTCATGCTGCTTCGTGTAGGGATGCTTTCATTACCAGTTTGGGAAGTAGCACTAGGAATCAGCGTCCTAGTCGGAGCTATCTTCTTGTTTGCTATAATTGGTGCTCGTGTGTATCGCGGTGGTGTATTAATGTACGGAAACGCACCGTCCCTGAAGTTGTTCAAGCAAGCTCTTCTTTTATCGAAGCAAGAGAAGAAAAACACAACCGACATCTAATCTAAAAAAGAGAGCCTCGTGCTCTCTTTTTTACGCGTTCACAAGCGAACGTGCTTTCGTATATATGTTAAAATGAAGGGAAGAATGGTAGAAAAAGAGGATGAGTGAAATGATAAAGTTTTTACATTGTGCAGATCTTCATCTAGATAGTCCGTTCAAAGGACTTTCCTCGTTGCCTGAGAGGCTTTTTCAGCGACTTTTTGATAGCACGTTCGTATCCTTTAAACGGCTTATCGATCTGGCAATCTCAGAAGAAGTAGATTTTGTAGTAATTGCAGGTGACCTTTATGACAGTGGGAACCGAAGTTTAAAAGCTCAGTCGTTTTTGAAAAATTGTTTCATGAAATTGAACAGTCACAACATAAATGTATATGTTGTTCATGGCAATCATGATCCGTTAGATGGACAATGGGTAGATCTTGAATGGCCAAGCAATGTGCACTTTTTTTATGGCAGCCACATTCAGACTCTTCATTTTGAAAAACAGGGAAGAGTAGTAGCAGCTCTGCACGGATTTAGTTATGAGACCGCAGCGGTCACAGATGATCGAACATTACACTATCCAGAAAAAAGAGATGATCTTTATCATATCGGTATTTTGCATGGACAGGCTGATGGTTATAGCGGACACAGCAGATATGCACCATTTTTACTAACAGAGCTTCTAAAAAAAGGCTACGATTATTGGGCACTCGGCCACATTCATAAACGAATCGATCTAAATCTCGAACCACCCGTTCGTTATTCAGGGAATATACAAGGCAGACATAGTGGAGAACTAGGTGAAAAAGGTGGTTACATCGTTACATTAAACCATAATGAAGTAAAAAGTCAGTTTTACTCCACGTCTGAAATCGATTGGCAGGAATGCCGAGTTGATTTAACAGAGGTTGATAGTCTGCAAGAAGTGATCTTTTTGTGCGAAAAAAAGATCAGCACTTATCTGCAACAAAATAAAGGTGTACTCCTCGTCTTAAAGTTGACGGGTCAAACACAGCTTTATCATGAGCTTTTGGATGGAACATTCATAGAAGATCTAGAAGAAATCTTGCGTGAAGAAGATTATGACTCTTCTTTTGTACATGTTGTTGCGATCAAGAATGTAACAAGTCCATCTCTTCAAGAGGAACAGTCCATGAAACAGTCAGCCTTTTTTCAAGATCTACAGAGTATTTTAGAGGATGACACAGAATTGCAAATAGCGATCTCAGAGTTATCTACACACAGAACAGCTAGAAAATACATAGAGTTGAACGAACAAGATTGGGAAGATATTAAACAACAAGCAGAACAATTGTTATTATCTGAACTTCATAAAAACAGGTAGGTGAAAAGATGAAACTCGTTACCCTACATATCTATCATTTCGGTGGATTAAAGGATTGTAAAATTTCCTTCGAAAATAAAGGGCTGCAGATTCTTTACGGAGAAAACGAAGCCGGAAAAACTACTTTGATGGACTTTATTAAATGTATGTTCTACGGTTTTCCTACAAAAAGTCAAAATCAACGCCGCTATGAACCGAAAGACGGAAACAGAATGGGTGGTAAGATTACCATTCATCATCAGGTACACGGAACATGGACGATTGAAAGAGTTGCACGTTCAACTGTAACCGGTGATCTAAGGCTTTATGATGACAGCGGTCAACAGAAAGAAGAGACATTTTTGCTACAATTGTTGGACGGAATGGAACAATCTTTGTATACGGGTGCTTTTTGCTTTGGACTAGATGGATTACAAAAATTAGACAAGTTATCATCGGAAGAACTTGGCAACTTTTTATTAAGCACCGCGATCTCAGGTGACCGTGATCTATTAGACATCGAACAAACCTTTGAAAAGAAACAAGCCCTCTTATTTAAAAAGGCAGGTAAAAAACCAATCATTAATGAAAGATTAGAACAGCTATCATCTGCAGCAAAATCCCTGCAACTCTTAAAAGAAAAAAATGAGAGTTATCAAGCGTTAACGAACGAGAAAGATGGCCATGAAAAGGATCTAGAAGTAATTAAACAAATACTTACAGAGCTTCAAACCGAACTTCTCTCAAACAAGAGGCTGCTCGAATTAAAGCCCGTATTACAAAGGTACAAGCAGCTTGATGTCGAGATTCGCTCTTTTGATTCTGAATCATATTCTTTTCCAGAGAACGGTCTTCAACAATATGAGGAGTTACGAAAAGAATTGTCACGCTTGAAAAATGACTTTACTTACGTTGATAGCCGTATTCAAGATGCTGAAGGTGAGCTCGGATCCATCATAAGTAATGAAAATATCATACAGTATGAAACAGAGATTAAACGTTTGTTTAACTTACTTCCTGAATATGAACATCTTTTCAACCAGCTTCAAGAGCTACAACGCCACATTCAGTCGTTAAGAAAAGAAGAAAGAGAGCTTTATGATGAAATCGGTGAAGCTTGGTCTGGAAAAGAACTCAAGGAACTTTCACTGTCTTTATCATCGCTTCATTTTCTTGAAGATTTAATCAGGCAGAATGAGCAGATTCAAGATAAAAAAAGTAGGTTAGAAGACGAGCTCGAGGAATCTAGAGTGAAGTTGGAGCGATTAGAAACGGAAGAAGCAAAACAAAAGAAGAACCTTCTTTCTGAAGAAGAATATGCAAAGTATCAGCATTCCAATCATAAAGAAACTCGAAAGATTCCTGTTTACGCAACACTATTACCCATTCTTTCTTCCCTCTTACTCGTATGGTCGGGCTGGGTTTCAAACCATCCTCCTGTCGTGCTTGGAGGAGTGCTGCTACTGATTACAGCTCTAGTACTAAGTTTTCTGTATTTAAAGAGGAATCAGTCTGGTGACGAGATGCCAAAACACGTACATCAGCGATTGTTAGTAGATGAGGTTCATAGGAAACAATGGCTTGATCTCTCATTACAACTTTCTAATGAAAACAACATTTATGTACAGCTTGCTAAACGTCTGGATTATTTAGAGGTGGAAGAAGCATCTGTCTGGGACCATGCGAAACGATGGGCGTCTGATCAAGGATACAGAGGGAAGTTGGATCGTCTTTTTGTTTCAGGTTATATGAAACGAGTGCTTCAGCTTAAAGAGTTATTAAGACAGCGAAATGATGCAGAGAATAAAGTGCAGGATATAGAATTTAAGCAAAGCAGTTATGAGAAGAAGGCTTCCTCACTATCGCTTGCATTAGGTGAAGAACTCCAGGAAGATACGAAAAGCTGGATCAACTCTTGTTATGCAGAATTAGAGAAGCAACTTAAAAATCAGTCGAGAGCAGATCACATACAGCAAAACAAAAAAGAACTCAGCGAGCGGAAGAATGAGCTTCAGAAAAAGATTTCATTTATAGATATTCAAATCCGCAGTCTATGGGATGCAGCTAAAGTTAGCAACGAAGCGGACTTTTATGTAAAAGGTAAGAACAAGGAACGGTTCGGCAAGCTAAAAGAAGAACGTGAAACGCTTTATAATCAATTTATATCGTTAGGATTTTCAAATGATGAAATCGTAATGATGGCAGAAAAAGTAACGGTGAATTATGAAACAACCCTTCATCAACTTTCAATCTTGGAAGAACAGGTGCAAGAAAAGCAAAAACGGTACGACGAGAAGGTAGAAGCTAAAGGGAAATTGGATTGGGAATTAACGAAACTGCTTGAAGATGGCAGTTACTCAGAGAACCTGCATCGATATGAGATACTTAAAGAAGAATGGAACACGCTAGTGAAGAAGTGGGCAAGCTTACGTCTGGCACAGCATGCACTTTCAAAAGTGAAGGAAGATTATCAAAAAACAAAGCTGCCAGCGGTTTTAGAGACTTCGAGTGTTTATTTTAGTAAAATAACAGAAAGTGAATATCAATCTATCACATTCACAGATAATAATGAATTGATGGTTTTAAATGGGGATGGCTTAGGTTTTTATCCGCATGAGTTAAGTCGAGGTACTGCTGAACAGGTGTATTTGGCTATCCGATTAGCAGTAGCTTATCATGCCGGACCAAGAGACTTCCCGATTTTAATGGATGATATTGCGGTTAACTTTGATGGGTTAAGGACAAAGCGAACATTACAACTGATACAAGAAACGGCGTTTGATCGGCAGGTGTTATTCTTTACCTGTCATAAACATATTGCATCTACGGTTTCGGCAGTCCCTGTCATACATTGGCCACATCAATCTGTTATCGCTGAAATGTAACCAAAGGAGGGGAATGGCTCATGTCAAATGAGTATTCCATTTACTTAGTAGAGGATGAACAAGATCTTGCTCAAGTGCTGAAAGCCTATATGGAAAAAGAAGGCTGGAGCGTTTCGGTTTTTCACAATGGAGAAGATGCTTTGAAAAGTGCGGAAGAAAACAAACCGCACCTTTGGATATTAGATATTATGCTGCCAGGTATGGATGGCTATGAAATTATTAAAGAGATCAAGAAAGCTTCAGACATCCCTGTTATTTTTGTTTCTGCGAGAGACCAAGACTTGGATCGAATCGTTGGACTTGAGCTGGGCAGTGATGATTATTTAGCAAAGCCTTTCATGCCAAGAGAGCTCGTTATTCGCGTAAGAAAACTGTTAACAAGAATCTATGAAACCGGTAACCGCTTGCCACAAACGATTGAAATTACAGGATATATGATCGATCCAATCTCAAGAAAGATCACACGTGATGGTGAGATGATCAATCTTACAGGAAAAGAGATCGATGTTCTTCTTTATTTGATTGAGAATAAAGGGAAGTCTCGTAAGCGAGAAGAGATTCTAGAATATGTGTGGGGAGACGATTATTTCGGATCTGAACGTGCTGTGGATGATGTCATCAGACGCGTTCGTAAGAAGATGCCTCGATTGAACTTAGAGACCGTTTACGGAGCTGGTTATAGGATCATACCGTCATGATACGCTTAAATCTAACTCAGCGGATATGGCTTTCATTCGGTCTGCTGATATTTACGATTGGTCTCTTAACCGCGATCATCTATCCGCTTTCCATTAAAGACACGCTGACTGAAGAAACGTATCGAATCATTGAGAACGAACAGCAGAATGTCTGGGATCCCAATAATCAGCTTCCTAGAGAAGGGGAGTCTCCAACTGATTTTATTGAGAGAAGGAATGCAGCTCGTGATGTTGGACATGTTGTGATTGTTGACAAGTATGCCAACTCACAAGGTGACCCTGTACCTGAAGAAGTTCTTTATGAGATGGCTGAAAAAGCATACAACCAAAAGAAGAATAAAGGTCGTTACGAGTTAACGTACGAAGATGCGACCTTGTTCTATGCAATCACAACAAAGACGAACGTAAAAGGCGAAAAGGTATACTTAATCTCTTATATGTGGGATACGTATCGCGATCAAATGGTCAACAGATTATGGCTAAGACTCGTACTGATCTTATTGTTCACAGGCATATTCTCAATCATTCCTGCGATTTGGTTAGCGCGGTATTTACGATCGCCACTCACCATCTTAGGAAAGCGGTTCGAACAGATCGCTAAACGCAACTGGCAAGAGCCGTTTCATTGGAAGGGTGATGATGAATTCTATATTCTTTCCAAGCAGTTTGAAGAGATGCGTCAAAACTTGTTAAGACATGACCATGCACAAAAAACGTTTATTCAGCACGCTTCTCACGAATTAAAGACACCTATTATGACGATTAAGAGCTACGCTCAATCTGTAAAAGATGGCATCATGCCGAAAGATACAACGGAAGATATGATGGACGTGATCTTAAAAGAAACGGAAAGAATGGAAAAGCGTGTTCAAAACATGCTGTACTATACAAAGCTTGATGCTTTGAAACTTGATGTACTAACAAAAGAGAACTTTAACTTTGGTGACATAGCAGAAGATATTGTTGAACGCTTCAGATATCAGCGTGAAGATATAGATTTTGAGATTACAGGTAATCATTACAATCTGAACGGCGATAAAGAACAATGGGGTATCCTCCTTGATAATTTAGTTCAAAACGCATTGCGTTATGCACATAAGACGATTCGACTCTCTGCTTTTAATAACGGATCTGAATTTGTTATTGAAGTGTTTAATGATGGAGAACGTCTTACTGGTGTGACTGGAGAAGAGATTTTCCAGCCGTTCCGTAAAGGAAATAAAGGTCAGTTTGGGCTGGGCCTTGCTATCGTAAAACGAATTGCGGAATTGCATGGAGGAAGAGTTGTCGCGGAAAATAGAGCAGAAGGTGTAGCTTTTCAGATTAAAATTCCGATTACTAACCTTAAAAGAAAAAGGTAGAAGAGAATCATTCACTAGTTGTAATTTTTACAGCTAGAGTGTTACGACAAGTAGTTAAATAGACGGATATGCTATACTAAAGCAAAGAAAGGCGGGGTGAAAGATGAAAAAAGGACTTGCGTTTTATAAGGTAGGAGAGGTCGTAGATGGTTTCTTTCTTATCAAATCATCTGTAAAAGGGACGGCAAGTAATGGTAAACCATTCTTGACGCTGATCCTTCAAGATCAAACAGGTGATGTGGAGGCAAAACTATGGGATAGTTCACCAGAAGATGAAGAGCTCTACGCAGCTCAAGCTATCGTAAAACTAGCTGGTGAGATGGGGAACTACAGAGGAAAAATGCAGTTAAAGCTTAAAGCCATTCGCCCTGCAACGGAACTAGATGGTGTTAAGGTTAGTGATTTTCTTGAAACAGCTCCATTATCTCAAGACGCGATGGTAGAGACGATCACCAAATACATATTTGAGATGAAGAATCCAAATATCCAACGAATCACAAGACACTTATTAAAGAAACATCAAGCTGAATTTCTAGAATACCCTGCTGCGGTTAAGAACCACCATGAGTTTGTATCAGGTCTTGCTTTTCATGTTGTATCCATGTTGGATATGGCAAAAGCATTCAGCAAACTCTATCCGTCTCTAGATACGGATCTTCTTTATTCTGGAATCATCCTGCATGACCTTGGAAAAGTCATCGAGTTGTCAGGACCAGTTGCTGCGTCTTACACACTCGAAGGAAAGCTGCTCGGTCACATTACAATCATGGTGAACGAGATCGGAAAGGCGGCAGATGAGTTAGAGATCGAAGGAGAAGAAGTAACCGTCCTTCAGCATCTAGTTTTAAGTCACCACAGTAAACCTGAGTGGGGAAGCCCTAAAGCGCCGTTGATTCGTGAAGCAGAGATCCTTCATATGATCGATAATTTTGATGCTAGAATGAATATGATGGACCGCGCACTCGAAAAGGTACAGCCTGGAGAATTTACAGATAAGCAGTTCGCTCTAGAAAATCGATCGTTATACAAACCGTTGTTCCAAGGGGAATTTGCGAAAAATTAAGGCCCTATTATAAAGGCAGTGTTGTAGTGTTTTTTGCTATTAATCGTTTTTATTGTCTTCTTTGATAAGTTGATTGTAGTGGAAGGTGTGAGACTCCTGCGGGACAGGCGGGCAGGTGAGACACTTAAAAGTGAAACGTACGAATGTGGCTCACCGCCTGCCCCGCGGAAAGCGAACAACCTGAAACGGAAATCAACAACTGACAAGGACAACGAAGCACCAATATTAATAAAATTAACCCATTGTGTAAAAATGGGAGTTATGGTAAATTTGGAATTGGAAGTTAAGAAACGAAATTTTAGGAGGCAATGACTCATGGTTAGCATTGTTCAAGGTAAGGTAAGAAAGCAAGCTAAATAACGTCTAGTCCCATTTGGGAAGGCTTATTTTGCTATGCGATTCTACCTGCTTTTGAGCAATCTCTCCATGTGTCATCCCGAGCCTTTTTAACGAAAAGCTTATGGTATGCACATGTGACTGTGTATACTCATAGGCTTTTTTCTATGCTCTCATTGGAAAAATTGCTGTATTCACGGCTTGCTTATGAAGGTGACTGCTCAAAAGTTGGATCAGATAAATCAACAGTGTCGGAAATAACAAAAAGGAAGAAGTGGACAGCATGAGATGGAAAGATTGGGATGCTAATTTAAAGGTTCGTTTAATTGGAGAGTTTTTTGTAAATCTATTGTTTTGGATGTTCTTCCCGTTTATGGCGATTTACTTTTCAGATGAAATGGGAAAAACAACAGCTGGTATTTTATTAGTCCTGTCACAAGTTGTCGGCGTCATCACAAACCTTGTAGGTGGCTATTGTGCGGATAAATATGGACGAAAGAAGATGATGGTAATCTCGGCTTGGGGCCAGGCAGCAACGTTTATATTTTTCTGTCTTGCTAACTCACCGTGGATGGATTCACCGATCTTAACGTTTATTGCGTTTTCAGCGTTAGGATTGTTTGGTTCACTATATTGGCCAGCTAGTCATGCGATGATCGCAGACGTTGTAGAAGAAAAGCATAGAAGTGAAGTGTTTGCAGTGTTTTACACATCGATCAATATATCGGTGGTCTTTGGCCCTGTCTTAGGGAGTATCTTCTTTTTCTCTTACCGTTTTGAATTATTGCTAGCATGTTTGCTCGTAAGCGTTGTGTTAGCCGTCGTGTTAGCAAAATACATTCGTGAAACGGTTCCGGTAAAGAAAGAAGTATTAGAACAAGTAGGGACTGATAAGAATTGGTTCCAGGCGATCGGCGAACAGTTGAAAGACTATCGAGTGATCGCGAGTGATAAATTATTCTTGTTATTTATCTTAGCAGGTATTCTTGTAGCTCAGACCTTCATGCAAATGGATCTACTCCTAGCTGTTTATACAACGGAAAAAGTACCAGAACAATCGCTTTTTGCAATTGGCAATTGGGATATTTCGTTAACGGGTGAAAAGGTTTTTGGTTATCTGATCTCGCTTAACGGATTGATGGTAGCGTTATGTACAGTTTGGATGGCTAAATGGATGAATCGATTCAAAGAAGGCAGGGTATTTATTCTTTCTGCACTTCTATATGGTGTGTCGATGCTAGTGTTTGGAAGTACGACGATGATGTGGATCCTTTTTGGTGCGATGGTCATCTTTACAACGGCTGAACTGATGGTAGTTGGGATCCAAGAAAGCTTTATTTCTAAGCTAGCGCCCGAAAACATGAGAGGGCAGTACTTTGCTGCAGCGGGTCTGCGCTTTACAATCGGACGTACGATCGCACCGATCTCTATTCCATTAACGATGTGGATTGGTTTTGAAAATACGTTCTACCTTCTGTTTGTATTAGCAGTAATGAGTGCAGGACTCTATTACTTGATGTTCCGTGCGTTTGATAAAAAAATGGAGTCCAACAAAAAGGAAAAAGAATCTAAAGCTGAACCTGTACTTTCATGACATAACTTTTAATTTTCCCTCATAGACTGGATTAAAAGCTTGTCTAATAAGGGGGAGTTAAATGATGAAAGGATACGCTGCTTTATTTTTCGGTGCCATACTCATAGCTGCCTTTGTGTTAAAAGAATATTCAGCTGGAGTGGGCAACTTCTTTACTATGACTCCATGGTGGATGTATTTTGTGCTTTGCGGCATTATCTATAGTGGTTATCGGATCGTTACATTGTTCCAAGAAGATCGTGAAATCGAGCAAAGAGTAATTGAAGAAGAAGGCAGAGTATACATGGAGCGTATTGAGAGAGCAAAGGCTCAGCCTTCCGCTGAAGATGATGATGCAGAGGATTTAGTCGCAGCAGCAGGGGATGAAGATCATTATCATGATGACTCAAATCGTCTGTAGAATTAAGGATAAGACCTGCTAAGAGCAGGTCTTTTGATTGTTCTGTCTTTCTAGGGTAGGTATGTTCGAGTGATATTATCATTTTATATGATGATACGCCATTTTTATGTGATGACGTGTTTTTTTTATGTGATTCACCATGATTTTTATGTGATTCACCACAATTTTTATGTGATCTGTAACTTCTCTGTGGCTATTGCATCCAATTTTGATGTCCCATAGCCTTTCTATATAAGTACAAAACAAAAACCAGACCCCATCAAAGGTCTGGTTTTCATATATCATACCATTATTGTTGAGGCATTTGTGGCATTTGAGGTTGTTCAGCTTTCTTTTCCATCTTTTCTTTTAATTCTTTATCTTTTACTTTAACATCCGCTTTTTTCTTCAGGCTTTCTAAGATCTCAGTGATAGGCTTCGCTTTTTGTTGCTTAAGCTCTTGTTCGATCTGTTCTTTCTTGTCTTCGAACTTGTTTTCACGCTTGTCCGTTACTTTAATGATGTGGTAACCATAATCAGATTTAACCAGTTCACTTGTTTTTCCTTTTTCAAGGGTAAAAGCAACTTTATCGAATTCAGGAACCATTGCGCCTTTACCGAAGAAGCCAAGGTCTCCACCTTTTGATTTTGAACCAGGGTCTTTAGAGTATTCTTCTGCTAATTTAGCAAAGTCTCCGCCTTCGTTCAATTTCTTTTGAACTTCTTTAGCCGTCTTCTCATCTTCTACAAGAATGTGGCTCGCTTTAACTTCTGTTTTGTATTTTTCTTCGAATGTTTTTTTCATTTCATCCTCAGAAACTTTAACACCTTCTGTTGCTGCTTTTTCATTTAAAAGCATAGACTTGATGCGTTCTTTTAGCTGTTTTTCGTCAGATAAGCCGTTTTGTTCAAGTGCTTGTTTGAAAGCATCCTCGCCACCAAGCTCTTCTTTGATCTTATCTGTTTCTTTTTCAATCTCTTTGTCTGTTACTTTATATTTATCTTCAAGCACCATTTCGTCGATCATTTGATTAAGAACTTGATCCCCGTACTGTTCCTTCATCTTATTGTAGAATTGCTCTTTCGTGATATCTCCTGCTTTAGATTCTACGATGGCTTCTGAATCAGCACCACCAGCATTATTACAAGCGGATAATGAAATTAGTCCCGCTGTGAGTCCAATTGATAACATCCATTTTTTCATTTTCAAACACTCCTACTGTGAAGTAATAATTTAACAACTCTTACTATAGCATAAACGTTATGGGTATTCCTATTCAATAAATGAAATATGAGAAAATTTACACATTATAAATCCAGTATTTTCGGGTATTCTACACGATTTTAATAAAAAAATTTAAAAAACCGGGTCATTCGTCTAATCACAATAGGGCGTATCACTATATGATATGGAGAAAGAAAAGGGAGGTATGATGATGGGTTATGGTTACGGTCATGGGGGAGGATTAGCACTAATCTTAGTTCTTTTTATCCTTCTCATCATTATTGGAGCTTGTTACTGCTATTGATGGTGAATAGAAATTTAAATTAATTTAAAGGGCGAATGCCTATGCGTGAATTACGGGTCATGCATAGGATAGTGTACAGAATATCAAAGGAGGTGGCTTTCATGGGTTACGGTGGATACGGGCATGGAAAAGGCTTCGCATTGATTGTTGTGTTGTTTATTCTTTTGATTATCGTAGGTGCTGCATGTTTCTGCTAAAATAAATGACGGCTAAGCAGGACCTTTTCTTACGAAGGGGGACTGATCAGGCTTGACGTTTATAAGCAGTTTCGTTAATGTGTGTTTTACTACTCTTGATCAAAAGGTGCAGCATGTGTATGGTACGGTTACTCAAGGGGGAATGCAATCTAGGTTCCCCCTTTTTATATTTTCTATAGAACGTTTGAAACATAGGATGAAATGAGCAGAATGGTAATAGAAACGTTGATCGTACGATAAACCGAGTCTTGCTGTTTTGAGGACAAGTTCTTTTTGTCACATAACTTGTGAGTGAGTGAGTTAAAAACGAATAAAAAGATTGGTGCCAAAAAAACGAAGATATAGCCTGCCATATGAAAACCTCCAACATGAACTACTTGTTTAACTTTACCAAAATATGTGGAATATGAATAGGAAAATAACTTCTAAGAGATGAGAGAGGGAGAGAAATTTATGAATAAATGGAAAACGGCATTTTTTACACTATTGCTTCTATTTTTAATTGTACCGATCGCCATAGCCGTTATGCTTTTTAGTGACCCTGTTGGTGGCCGTTTAGATCGTAGTTCACTAGATACAGATATTCGAGACAATCAAAAGCTCTTAAGCATACATACAGAAAAGGAACAGGTGGAAGATCTGTTAAATAAAGAGCTCCGCAAAAAAGCGCCAGATGTGAACGTATACGTTAATTTGCGCAATGATGAAGCCGTGCTTAACGGATCATTTATCGCGTTTGATCAAGAGCTTCCTTATCAGGTTACCTTTGAGCCTGAGGTTCTTGAAAACGGTGATCTGTTATTGAAGGAAAAGGATATGCAAGTAGGACGTTTCCCACTACCCGGTGACGAGGTGTTTACATTGATTAAAAAGACCGTCCAGTTTCCTGAATGGGTAGATGTCTATCCGAAAGATGAGAGCATTTTGATGAGAGTGACCGAAATGCCAACAAAGAAGGGCTATGCGGTGAAAGCGGAAGAATTCGATCTAAAGAAGAACTCTATTAAATTCGGAGTCTATACGAATAACTAGAAAAAAGCGCTTCTACCCGAGCACGTTAGGGAAGGAGCGCTTTATTTATTCTTCCTCAATTATTCATACCCAAATGGAGAAAGTTGGATTATAATTATTATAGACAGACAATGACTAGAAAGCAGGGTTTTGTATGGAGACGGTGGAAGAACGACTTGAACGACTAGAATTTTATAATCAGCTAACGATTGAGAGTGTCGATCTTACAGCGTATCCATTTTTTAGACTGGTCATGGAAAAGAAGCTCACCGAGCAGGAAGTGAATAAGGTCTTCCTTCTTTGCGATGAGCTTCAACGAAAATATGAAATGCAGAGTGAAGAAGGCTTTGTACATTACACACCGCTATTGTTGCATTTTGCAGGCATGTTAACGCCAAAGCTTTCCCCAAGAGAAACGATTACTGCTTTGCTTCAACAAGAAAAGTATATTTCTTTGATGGAGAAGCTTTATGAGTTATCTGTACGTTACGAATGAGAAGAGGCAATTTCTTCAGCTGCTATCACAGGTGATGCAGGCTGATCATCTAATGATGCTTCGATCTTTTCTTCGAGTTTGTTGAAAATCGACATAAAGTCATCGCCATATAGATTGCGGATGATCGACATCAATTCAGGAAACTCTGGGAACCTTCCAAATAACTCTTTAATCGGCATAGAAGCACTGAAAACACCAAACTTTGAAGGATCGTACGTGTTCAATGTTTGAAGTAAAAGCTCTTCACCTTTAGGTGTTAGACAAATATATGTATTTCGCTTATCATCTTCTTTTTTAGAAAATGTTAGATAGCCTTGTTCTTCAAGCTTTTTTGAAAAGTTAAAAGCAGTGGATACGTGCATAACGCCAAACTTTGCAATATCAGAGATTGATGCACCCTCAAGATGATGAGCAATCCATAGAATATGGTGTTCATTAATGTTTAAACCATAATCCTTAATCCAATTTTGCCAGTCTTTTTCTACACTTTTCCATAATGCTTTACTAATCTGTGAAAGTTTGTGACTATAGATCATGGCTTCTTGAAAACTATATAATTGATCTTTGTTCATTTTTAAAATGCCCCTCCATCTTATAAAACACATCCTATTCCTCATTATGCCAGTATTTCCTATAATAAGAAAGTAAAATTTTTCAATTTTTCCTTATTTTTTAGTAAAATAGTTATATAACTTTTAGCTGATATGGTGTTGATGTAAGTGTTCTTACTCGTTTGGAGTATAGATAAAAAAAATTCTCCAAAAAGGGAGAATTTTTTTGGGATTATTTAATTTCTTGCTCCATTTCTTCAGGAGCTTCTTCAATTGTAGAGGCAGCTGTTTCTTGTAGAGCCTCTTCTTTTTCTTTGTTAGCAAATCTGATCTTTGCTCTAAGCTGAATGCCATCACGTTTGATGCTGGAGAACGTCGATTTCATTTTATCCATATTCACTTTAAGATCTTGTCTTACTTCTTTACCTGCTTTTGGTGTAGAAAGCAGAGTAGCTGCTGCAGTAACCACCGTTCCTAATGCGAAACCTACTACCATGGATTTTTGTTTAGACATCTTATAATTCCTCCTCATTCTTTTATTATCTAATGAATTCGTGAATTTCTCTTATATTCCTATGAAAAATAATGACGAATATAAAAATATTTCCCGATAGATTTCGTCATGTTTGGACATGCAAGATTAAGCTATTATAGAACGGTCGAAATTTGAAACCGTTGATACAATAGGAATGTTAGAAGGAAATAGTGACGAAGTACGTTGTTTCAAAAAATGTCATACTTGTCTAAAACAGAAGATATTTGACTGACTTTGGAGAATGATAATATAAAATAAATGAAAAGGAAAAAAAGTTTCACAATTGACGAAGATGTTTAAAAGAGGGTATACATAATAAAAAGAATGGAGGGATATGGGTTGAAACAAAACACAATCGGCAACTACTTTAATAAAATGAAGGAAAAAGCGAATGCTGTGCTCGAAAGTTCTACTCAAACGGGTGAGCTCGTTACAGAAGCTGAGAAAAAAAGTTCACAACCAGATAAACAAGGTTTAAGTAACCTAGGCTCTCAAGTAAAAGCGTTAGTTCGAATGGTAAAGTCATATAAAAGAGGCGACTATCGTGATGTCTCGAAAAAATCTTTACTATTAGTGGTCGCAGGACTTCTGTATTTTGTTAGTCCAATTGATGCAGTGCCTGATTTTTTAATCGGAGCAGGACTATTGGATGATGCAACTGTCCTAGCTTTTATTTTTTCAACGTTATCAACTGAGATAGCAGCTTTTCAGACGTGGGAAGAAGAAAAAGAAGAAGAGGATAAATACATAAAGCCAACTCCATAGGAGCTGGCTTTTTATTTGGAAATTATCATTATTTAATTAGCAGTTATGTTTGAACGTTTAGATAGTCGATCTGCGATCGGGTAGATAAAGAACATGATCAAGCCGCTAACGACGCTTGTTGGAACAACGATCATTCCAATGAAGCTAAGTAATGTACCAGGTAATCCCGCTACGAGCATGGCGACCATGAGGAATAATGTACCGCTGATAATCGTTCCGACTACTGTTAAAAGAACAGCGCTTATCGCATTTACTTTTACTTTTTTAGCAAGTAAGAACAACGCCAAAAAGATAAAAGCAGTTATAGGTTTTTCAACGATATTGGCGATCTGTCCGCCGGCCATACCAGTTGTTAGTGCTGAAATGACTCCAGCTGCCATACTTGCAATGATCACGTTTTGTTTAGTAGGTGATAGCATTATGGCTAAAAACATCATCACGAGTAATAAGTCTGGTTTCATTCCAAAAAATAATGGGGGTACAACAGTGTGAAACACATACCCTAATGCAATAAGTACAGATGTTAAAGCTAATGATTTAGTATTCGTATTCATTTTCTCATCTCTCCTCAGCTACTCTTAGCCTAATTTCTTTCCAATAGTGCCCTCTTGGCCTAATGCGAAAGTACCTTTATGTTAACAGATGCACGTACAACTGAAAAGGTTTGTGAACTACTTTCCGTATTTTTCCTGAAAATGTCTCATGAACTGTGCTAGGCTATCACACGATTCTTGAGGTACAGCATTATAGATAGAAGCTCTGAAACCCCCGACCGACCGGTGTCCTTTTAGCCCATATATTCCGTTTTCTTCACTCTCTTTAATAAACAGCTTTTCCAGTTCGTCATTTAAAAGAGTGAAAGTAACATTCATGTTCGAACGTGATTCAGTTGTAGCATACCCGTTGTAGAACCCATTGCTTCTATCAATCGTATCGTAGATGACTCCAGCTTTATTATGATTTCTCTTTTCCATTTCAATGACACCACCACACTTTTCTACCCACCCTAGTACAAGGTTTAGCAAGTAGATGGAGTAAACAGGAGGCGTGTTGTAAAGAGAATTATTTTTTGCATGAACCGAATACGACAAGATGGATGGAACAGATTTATTTTCCTGTAGCAGATCTTTACGTACGATAACGGCGGTTACACCCGAAGGTCCAAGGTTTTTTTGAGCACCGGCATAGATTAATCCATAATCTCCAACAGATAGGGGTCTGCTCATAATATCGCTCGACATATCCGCTATAAGATTTGGATGAGTGAAGGCATGTAGGTCTGACCATTGTGTGCCATAGATCGTGTTATTGGAAGTAATATGAAGATAGGCGTCATTTTCGCTAGAAACATAGTTCATCTCTGGAAGGGTGCGATAGTCCGAGTCCTTACCTGTAATGACTGCCTCACACGTTCCGATTTTCTGAGCTTCTTTATAAGCTTTTTCAGACCATGCCCCAGTGAGTACGTATTTTGCAGTCTTACCACCTTGAATAAA
The DNA here is from genome assembly GCF_007673525.1 of Fictibacillus phosphorivorans. Lineage (GTDB taxonomy): Bacteria > Bacillota > Bacilli > Bacillales > Fictibacillaceae > Fictibacillus > Fictibacillus phosphorivorans_C. The sequence continues at coordinate 3,376,004 of NZ_VDZU01000001.1, read as the reverse complement.
ATTCATTGGAATCATGGCAAACTGTAGACTTGCTCCGCCTTGTAAGAACAATACTTCATGTGTATCTGGTATATTGAGCAAACGTTTCATGCGTGTTTTCGCTTGATTATGGATGCCTTCATATTCTGAACCCCTGTGGCTATGCTCCATAATATTTAATCCAGTACCTAAGAAGTCATCCCACTCTTCCTTTGCTTGCTGCATAACCTCTTTTGGCAATGTTGTGGGTCCGGCTTGAAAATAGATGCGTGTCATCGTTCTCCTCCTCATCAAAAATGTAAAACTGCTATGTTTAAAAAATGATTGCATTCAAAAATTTTTAGAACTACTTCTTGGAAAAAGTTGATTGGAGTGCAAGGTGCGAGACTCTTGGGGGATGAGCGGGACAGGTGAGACACCTAAGAGCGATGCGACAAGGTGGCTCACCGCACGCCCCCCGGAAAGCGAGCATCCTGTAACGGAGATCAACTACTTTCAAGAGCAACAAAGATTGTGCAAAAAAGAATATGAAAAAACTGCCCCAGTTTAAAAAAGGCAGTTTTAATATGTAACGTTAGTTTTTAACGTTTTCTTTAATATTTTGAGCGATTTCAGTCATTTCGTCTGCAGGGGTATCCTGTGTTTTCCAGACTGCTCCAAATCCGTCACCTTGTCCGTAGCGTGGAATGAAGTGCATATGGTAATGAAAAACAGATTGTCCAGCTGCTTCACCGTTGTTGTTTAAGATGTTCAGACCGATCGGGTTAAACGTTTGTTTAATTCCAGAGGCAATTTTAGGCACGACAGAATAAAGCTTCGCTGCTGTTTCTGCAGGCAGTTCAAAAATATCTGTGGAGTGCTCTTTAGGAATGATCAGCGTATGTCCTTTTGTTACCTGACTGATGTCTAAGAAGGCTAGGACGTTTTCATCTTCGTACACTTTGTAGGATGGAATTTCTCCCGCAACAATTTTACAAAAAATGCAGTTTGAATCGTGGGACAAGTGGCTCACCTCATTTTTTTTACTTATCATATCACACAAGATCAACCTAAAAAATAAGGTATTCTTTTTATCTTATTAAAAGGTTCTTTTCTATACGATAGTTGCTTGTGAATGTTTTTTATTTTCTTCATAGACAGGTTGATTGGAGTGGAAGGTGCGTGCCTACCACCTGAAATGCATCTCGCAAGGCATGCGACGAGGAAGCTTACTCCGCTAGCATTAACTTGTAGACGCAGGAGTAAGGAGCAAGAAGGCGGGCATTTCAAAAAGTGGAAGTGGGCTCGTTCAGCCCCGACATGCAAAAGGTGAATGGGCTACGAAGGCGCACTTTGCTCATCACAGACCGTTCAACTTTTGACCTTGAGGGGCTAGCCACTGCAACTAGGCAGCTGAGACACTTAAGAGTGAAACGTACGAATGTGGCTCAGCGTCTGCCCATGGAAAGCGAGCAGCCTGTAACGGAAATCAACACTTCCAAAAGCAGGTAAAAAAAAAAGAAGGGTCCTATTCAAAAATAGAACCCTTCTTCTTATAGAGGTTAGAGAAGAAAGGAGAACACGAAAACAAAACAATACGATTTTTTAGCCATGCACCTCAATGTTAAGAATTTGTAATTGCTCAAGCACTAAATAGTCCAAGAGAACCATCTCCTTAAAGAAAAGCATATCTGAAAAAATCTAATACCTTGCATCTTTCTCCTTGAAGAAGGGGGGATACCTTCTTCTCTTATATCTTGTCCAGGAAGTCTTATAAGTTATACATATAAAATTGGTAAAGGAAACGTGAATTGAGCTATTATAAGGAAAGAATGACAAAAAGGAGGACTCTCCGTGAAAAAAAGACAACTTATTTTTACAATGACACTCGGTGTTAGTTTCCTCATCTCAGGGTGCGGGAATAAATCAGAAGATGAGCATAAAAATCACCAAGAGCAGTCAAGCGCTAAACAGGAAGCTTCTCATGAAGGACATGAGAATCATCTGCCGAACGGTGATATTCAAGAACTTACTGCTTCAATGGATGTATTGCCAGGATTTCTAGAAAAGCAACCTGATGAGATCGCTGCCATTTATGCGGAAGTTCCGAAATATAAAGAACTGCTAGAATCAATGCCTTGTTTTTGTGGCTGTGGTGAATCGGCAGGTCATAAAGACAATTATGATTGCTTTGTTTCAGAAAACAAAGAAGATGGAAAAATCGTATGGGATGATCATGGTACAAAGTGCGGTACATGTTTAGAGATCGCAGCGATCAGCATGAGTGCTTCTGCTGATGGAAAAACACCGGTGGAAATTAGAAACATGATCGATGAGAAATACAAAGAAGGATATGCAGAGCCAACTCCGACACCGATGCCTGCCTCATAAGGTGTAAAACGAGAAAAATGGCAAACAATAATGAAAATGCTGGATTGCAGAAGGAGGTACTATATGAAACTAATCCTTGAAGTTACAGATCTAACAGGAGGGTATCTTCCCAATCAGCCTGTTATTCATCACTTAGATTTCACGGTGAAAGAAAATGAGATAGTAGGCTTGATCGGATTGAATGGAGCCGGTAAAAGTACAACCATCAAGCATGTGTTAGGTCTCATGGAACCCATGTCAGGCACTTCTAAAATCGATGGACAGACGTTCAGGGAAGAACCAGAAAATTATCGAAGTCAATTTACTTACATACCTGAGATGCCGATTCTCTATGAAGAATTAACGTTATGGGAACATCTAGAGCTAACAGCAATGGCATATGGACTAGAAGAACAAACCTTTTTAACTCGTGTACGCCCATTACTAGAAGAGTTTCGAATGGATAATAAGATCAAGTGGTTTCCAAGTCAGTTCTCAAAAGGGATGAAGCAAAAAGTAATGATCCTTTGTGCACTATTGGTCGAACCTAAGCTATATATCGTGGATGAACCGTTCGTGGGTCTTGATCCATTAGGTATTCAATCATTTCTAGAATATATGGTTAAATTTAGAAACAACGGCGCTGGCGTACTGATGTCTACTCACATTTTGTCTACGGCAGAAAGATATTGCGATCGCTTTTTGATCATGCATGAAGGAAGGCTGGTCCTAAGCGGAACTTTAGAGGAACTACGCGTAAGAAGCGGGCTGGAGAATGCGACGTTAGATGAGATCTATCTCTATGTAGCAAGAGGTAAAGTCACATGATCGATGTAAAAAAATTATGGACAAAACGACGCAATGCACACGTTACCCAAACGCTTAAATATTTTAGTTTAATGGCAAACAGCGGACTTATTGTTTCCTTAATTTTGCTCATCGTGATCGGAAGTGTATATTATGCTAAGCTTCTGCAAGCACTTCCTGAAAATTTTCCGGCCGTTTTTATTTTAACGATCGTTTTTTCATTCTGGTTGACTAAAAGTCCAATCCGTACATTGTTAAAAGAAGGAGATCTCGTATTTTTACTTCCTGTAGAATCAGGAATGAAACAATATTTCTCAAAAGCAATCTCCTCTGCAACAGCTACTGGAGCTTTTTTAACTTTATTTATCTTTACGCTGTTATGGCCGATTGTTCAATTCTTTATCCATGATGGATGGAAGATGTATGTCACGTTTGGATTCTTTCTGATCGCAGCCAAAGTATTTAATATTTATGTATCATGGGAAGAAAGACGATTACCCTATAAGAGTCATCAAACGAACTATAAGATCATGAGGTTCATTGTAAACTTTGTATATGCCTATTTGCTCTTTAATGAAGCGTACATATTCTTAATCGCTATTTTTGCGATTATGTATGTCTTAAAGAATTTTGTTTTCGGGGTCTTTAAGAAACAGCATGGCTATCAGTGGGAAATGTTATTAGCCGAAGAACAGTCTTTAAAGATGAAAGGTTACCGATTCGTCAATTACTTTACAGATGTCCCGGCTTTAAAGCAGACCGTTCATAAGCGACCATGGTTAAACAGCTTAGCCAGTTTTTCTTTTAAAAAGAAGAATGCACTTTCTGCTCTATACATGAAGACATTTGTCCGTTCAGGCGATTACCTAGGCTTATATGTAAGACTGATCTTAATCGGCTTTCTGTTTATTTATTTAATTCCTGCAGGGTGGTGGCAGTTGATTGTCGTGTTCTTGTTCTTTCAAATGTTTGCGCTACAATTATTTACACTTTACACCCAGTATAGATGGAATGTTGTATTCATGATCTATCCGATCAAACAAGATACAAGAGTAAAAGCCTTTCAAAATTGGCTGAGATACTTGCTGATCATACAAGGGGGATTTTATGGCCTCTTTTATGGATTACTCTCAGGAGACTGGATGATCGCGATCCTAATGCCTGTGGGAGCAATTCTATACAGTATATTACGACTGCCTAGTATGACAAAAAAACACATTACGTTGACTTCCTAGCTCTTTCTTAGCTGGGAAGTTTTTTATATACAGATTTTCGGCATCTTTCATAGCTAATGCCTATAAGTTTTTATGGAAGGGAGCTGGGCCTCATGAATACTTATGGACTAACAGGGAGGATTGTAACACCAGGAAGTCCTGATTATGATCTAGCAAGAGAAGAGTTCAATACTCGTTTTAACTTATTTCCTTTGATTATCAATTTTTGTGAAACTGCTAAAGACGTTTCAAACGCAATACGTTGGGCAAGAAAGAAGAAGGTTAAGTTTCGGATTCGAACAGGAAGGCATAGTTATGAAGCTTATTCATCATTAGATGGAGGTTTAGTGATAGACATAAGCGAGTTGAATGAAGTAAGAGTGGACCGGAAATCAAAAACGGCCATACTTGGTGCTGGGGCATTGCTTTTTCCATTATATGAAAAATTGTATAAAGAAGGTTTCACGATTCCAGGAGGTACATGTCCATCAGTAGGACTTTCTGGTCTGACACTTGGTGGTGGATGGGGGATGTTAACCCGGCCTTATGGAATGCTGATCGACCAGCTTCTGGAGCTGGAGATGGTTGATGCAAATGGAAATATCATCATAGCAAATAAGCATGAGAACGCGGACTTATTCTGGGCATCAAGAGGCGGTGGTGGAGGGAACTTTGGTGTAGTCACATCATTTCGTTTTCAAATTGTTCCCGTAGATGATGTTGCCATCTTTAAAATTACATGGGACTTTAAAGGGTTTGAAAAAGTGGTGGATGCGTGGCAAAAATGGGCTCCTTATACAGACGTAAGATTGACAGCCATTATTGATCTCTTAACGAAAGACATTGGTGAGTTACGTGCATTAGGAGAATTTCTTGGCAGTACGGATGAGCTGGAAAAGTTGCTGGAGCCTCTTTTGATCGCCTTTCCACCAAAAGTAGTTGAAGTTAAGAAAGTACCTTATATTGAAGCGGTTAAGATATTTGGAGGAATGATGCCAGGGATGATGGAGTATGCTGTTAACCATGGTGATCCTGATGCGCATCCATTTAAGAATACAGGTGCGTTTGCGAAAAGGCAGCTACCGATTAGTGCGATAAAAAAACTCAAAGAATTCCTATCAAACTCACCTAGTATTGAGAACAAAGTGCAGCTGCAAGCTCTAGCTGGAAATGCTTCTTGTATAAGTCCAACTGAAACTGCTTATGTTCATAGAGAAGCATTGTTCAGTTTGTTATACATTACGAAATGGCAGAATGAGAGTGAGGCAAACATAAATACACGCTGGGTAGAAAGTCTAAGAAATTCTCTACTTCCTTATGCGGATGGAGCTTATGTGAATTTTCATGATAATTGTATTAAGGACTGGTTAGAACAATGTTACTTCGTGAACCTTCCTCGCTTAATTGAAGTGAAAACAAAATACGATCCAAAAAATGTGTTTACGTTCCCACTAGGAATTCCGACTGCAAATATGATTGTGTAGATCTCATAACGTGAGGGCGAAAATATTGAAACGAAAGACTAACAAAAATCGTATAGAAGAAGGGAGGTAGATGATGAACACTTATGAAGAACAAGTAGTAGAAGAGCTTAAAAAATGGGAAACGGAAATGTGTAAAAGGCCCTCACTATGGAATAAGACAACAAAATCTCTTCAAATAAAAATCAATGAAAAAATTCCGCAAAAAGTGCATGATGTTATGACATCAAGTATGAAACATATGATTAAAGCGACTCTGATCGGTTCTGAATATACGACTAAAAAAACGATTAAGTTTACTGCAGATCTACGAGAGCGGGATTTTAAATTTGAAGATCGGCTATCCTTCTATAAAAAAACAGCAGCAATTGAGGGAGCAGGAACAGGTGCTGGAGGCATTTTGCTAGGTATTGCAGATCTTCCATTATTGTTAGGAATAAAAATGAAATTTTTGTTCGAAGCAGCTAGTATTTATGGGTTGGATGTTAAAGACTACAAAGAGAGAATCTTTATTCTGCATGTATTTCGTCTAGCTTTTTCTGATCCGCACAAGCGAGAAGAGGCATATCAAAGGGTAATCTCATGGAAAGAGACCATTCAAGAATTTCCGGAGTCTCCTGAATCGATCAACCAAATGAATTGGCAAGAACTGCAGCAGGATTATCGGGATCATATCGATCTCATAAAGATGCTTCAGATGATCCCAGGATTGGGAGCAATTGTTGGGGCTTATGCCAATTATCATTTTCTTGATGATTTAGGTCATGTGGCAAAGAATTGTTTCCGATGGCGTTTGTTAACAGATGAAAAAAAGAAGCGGATTATACAAAACAAGCACCCGCAGTAATTTACGGGTGCTTGTAATATGTGTGATTTAGAATCGACTGTCGCTTAATAAACGGTCCATTTCCTCTTTGTGCTTCGTCTCATCAGCAATCATATCTTCTAACTGAACGACAAGCTCAGTCAATTTTAAGTTAGATGCTTGCTCTTTACGTTCTTCATAACGTCTGATCGTATCTTCCTCAGCGTTTCGAGCTTCTTCCAACATTTCACGAACACTCTCTACTTGTTTAACTGGTTTTGGTTGAGTAGTCGGTGTACCACCAAGTGTTTTAATCTTTTCTGCTAAATAAAGAGCATGACCTTGCTCATCAGCAATTTCACTTTGGAAGAAAGGTTTTAGAATCTGACGGTACAAACCAGAAACCGTAGCTGCATTATGGTTGTACATAATGATTGCTGAGTACTCGTTTGCAAGATCCTCATTTAGTCCATCGATTAGTGCTTGTAAGTCTTTTTCCATTTGTATAACCTCCTGAATCTTGTTCTACAGAGATATCCTTCCCCTTTTCCCTTTACCATAAACAAATTTATAGGAAAGACGTACTAAAAAAAACAGGAACTGCAGAATGAGGTTTAAGGATTGGGAAAATCGGTAAAAGACTACTATACGTGAAACAAATGTTGAACAAAAGTGATACAAAATCTAAGGAGGTAACAAAAATGGATAGCAGACACATGGTTGATGAAGAGCGTAACGTTGACACAAGTAAGGTAGAAGAAACAGCAAGCCGTATGAGCGAGAGCAAAAAAGACGAGATCTTATCAAACTTTGAAGAGTTTAAGAGCTACTTGCATGGGAAAGTGCAAATCGGTGAAAAATTGGGCATGAGCGAAGAAACACTTGCAAAAACTGCAGAGAAAGTAGCAGATTACTTAGCTAACCATGAGGAGCCTCGTAACTCAGAAGAGAATCTCTTAAAAGAACTATGGAAAGTTGGAGAGCAAGAAGAGCGTCATAAGCTTGCTCACATGTTAGTTAAGCTTGTTAAATAGAAAACGTTCTAAAGCTGCTCATCTTTGAGCGGCTTTTTTATTACACATACCGTTATTTGCCGTGTCGCATGGAGTACTGCTATCCAAACTAAAGCAGTGTCCGTTCAAAAATCTTGGAAAACAATAAAGTTTGCTAAAACGTCAATAAATACACCTCAATGACCGTTTACAAACGACTACAAAAAAACGACAATGTTTTAAAGTGGTTTATACAAAGAAAAAAGAGTGAAAACTTAGATTTAATAAGAGCTCATCTGTGTGAACTAATTTATAGAGAAGTGATTTAGAAACTTTTTATCAACAAGTAAGCTCGAAAATAAAATGAAAAAGAAATGATGTTGAGGAGAATTTTATGTTACGAGAACTAGCCAATAAACTACCTTTTCCAATCCTCCCACTTATTTATGTGATAAGTGGATTAGGTCTCTCGTTCTTATCGTTAAATATCTTTTTTGAGCTCTCAGAAGATTTGATGGAGAATGAGGTATTTGAGTTCGATCAAGTGATCATTCAATATGTAACGGATATCAGAAGTGACACGCTAACGGAAGTAATGAAAGTGATAACCTTTTTTGGGTCAAAAGATATTCTAACACTGTTGTTAGTAGGAAGTCTGATCTGGCTGATCGCAAAACGCAAGAACTATTGGGGTGCTATTTTCTATTTGATTGCAGTTGCAGGCGGAGGTCTTTTAAACCTTGGGTTGAAACATTGGTTTGGAAGAATACGACCTGAAGATAGTTTAATCGTAGAACAAGGTTTCAGTTATCCAAGTGGACATGCCATGGGCAGTCTTATCTATTATGGTTTTCTTGGTTACTTGGTCGTCAGAAGCAGAAGAGGAAAACCGCTTAAGATCATTCTCACGATTGCATTTATATCTACAATTCTTCTTATTGGTTTTAGCCGTGTTTATTTAGGCGTTCATTATCCATCTGACATAGCAGCTGGATTTAGTGCTGGAACGGTTTGGCTACTGCTTTGTATAGCTGGACGTGAATCGATCAGAGCTTATCAAAAAAGGAAGCTTCCTTTTTTTAGAAGGAAGCATCCCCAGTAAGTGTGAGTAGTTGATTTTGCAAACATTTAATAACGGCAGGTGTACGATGCTGACGCTCTCCATCACAGTCAATAAGCTGTTGGGGAGCTGTTTTTATGCTGATCTCTGAACTTTGAAAATAATGGTACCCTTGTCCTTCTTTTGAAGTATCGGATAATCGATTCAGAAGAACGTCCCATATAAACGATGTGGAAGGTTCTTCGATCAGCAAGCAATCGAGCTTTCCGTCTTGTATATCTGTATCAGGAAAAAATGGCCGTATCCCGCCGGTAAAAGGACCGTTTACAGCAAGAAACATGGCAGCCTGTCCATCAAATTGAAACTCTTCGGATGAAATAGATATCTCAAATGGCTCCCAAGTTTGAAAGGATTTTGCCGCTGATAAGTAATAGGAAAGGCGACCAAACTTCTCTTTCGTATCGGGGTCAATTGACTCTGAAACATGTGTGATCAATCCAACACCCCAGAAGTTTGTAAAGAAATGTCCGTTAAACTCTCCAACGTCAATATGGCTAAAATTCTTTTCACTGAGTTGTAATGCGGCTTTGATTGGATTTTGATTCATGCCTAACGCTCTTGAAAAGTCATTGCACGTTCCACCTGGTAAGATTCCGAAAGCTGGTTGATTTTCTTCAATCGACAATACCGCTTCTGCAATTTCATGTACCGTACCATCACCGCCAGCGGCAATAATCAAATCGGTCTTACCTTCCAGCTCTTTAACAAAGGAAGCTCCTTCCCCAGGAGCGGTCGTCTTATACACTTGAACGTCTTCAAAGCCAACTTTTAGCTGCTCTAGCACGGCATCCCACTGATTCAGTAATCTGCCTTGGCCGGCAGAAGGATTTAATATGACAGATGCACTTTTTATTGTTGATGGATTTCTAGTCATTTTGCAACCATGTATTCTTTTACAAATGATTTTCCAGTAAAAAGTGTTTCTGGAAGTGCTTTTGATGTGCCTCTATTCTTATGAGCTTCCTCATAAGCTTTGGATTGTTGCCAATTCGTAAAGTCAGTATGTGAATCCCAAAGTGTCATTACGATATAAGGATCTTGGTGAAGAGGTCGTAGTATTCTAATGCCAGTAAAGCCTGGTTCGCTTTCAACCAGCCCGGCACGATTTTGGAAACGTTCTTCAAAAAGAGACCTTCCTTCTTCAGATACCGGGATGTGGTTCATAACAACAAAACCAGCACCAGTTAAGGATCCTCTTTGGTTTATCACTTCATACTCATGTTTTTCTGTAAATGGGTTCTCTCCATCTGTTTCAATTACGAGAGCAGAATTAGAGTCGCCTTCTAGTAGGAGAGCTCCATCGTATTTTTCCTGATATGTTGCTAAATAGTCTAAAGTCCCATAAGTAATATATATGTTCATAGGAATCCCTGCCCTTTTTATTGATTTACCTTTGTTTTACCCAACCGTTCAGCACATTAAACAGTGTAAGAAGTTGGTTACTTGTAATATACTTTCCAACTAAGGGAAAATTATATAAAATGTACTTTTCGACCTAGAATGAAATGAGGGTTGGTTATGGTAAAGAGAAGTCTTATCGTACTCGGAATTTTAACGGGTTCACTTATAATAGGTTTTTTTGCCTATCTCTTCATTATCTTGGCGGGAGATTATGTGATCGATGAAAAAGATCTTGTAATGGATTCAGCTACTGTCCTTGTGGCCGAGAACGGAGATAAAATTACGAAGATCTATGATGAAAATCGAGAGATCGTAGACATTGAGGACATCCCAAAACATGTGCAGGAAGCATTTGTTGCAGTTGAAGACAGCCGTTTCTATAAACACAATGGAATTGATGTAAAAGCGATCTCGCGTGCTATCTATAAAGATATTCTAGCTGGTGGAAAAGTCGAAGGCGGCAGTACGATTACTCAGCAGCTAGCAAAGAATGTTTTTTTGTCCCATGAGAAATCATGGCTAAGAAAAACAAAAGAAGCTGTAATTGCGATCAATCTGGAAAGAAGATACCCGAAAGATAAGATTTTGGAGATGTATTTGAACCAAATCTATTTCGGCCATGGCGCATACGGCATCCAACTCGCTGCAAAAACGTATTTCAATAAGGATGCCAGCGAATTAACTGTAGCAGAGGGTGCGATGCTTGCCGGACTTCCGAAAGTACCAAACTATTATTCGCCATTAAAGAATCCTAAGGAAGCGAAAGAGCGGCGTGATCTCGTTCTGACACTCATGGAGAAACAAGATTATCTGACACCTTCTGAAACCGTCAGGGCGCAAGGGAAAACGATTGCTTTAGATTTTCAGCAAGAAAAACGAAATCCGGCTTATACAACCTATATTGATATGGTTATAAAAGAAGCAAAAGAAAAGTATCAACTTTCAAGAGAAGAGCTGCGACAAGGTGGTTATAAAATTGTCGTTCCAATGGATCTTGCTGCACAAGATTCTGTGTATAAGAGCTTTCAAGACGGTCGTTATTTTATAGGGACGGGTCAGGAAAAACCCGAAGGCGCTATGGTGCTGATGGATGGAAAAACGGGTGGTCTGCTCGCTGTTCAAGGCGGACGAAATTATGTGACAGAGGGACTTAATCGCGTACAGGTGAATCGTCAGCCAGGTTCAACTTTTAAGCCTTTATCCGTGTATGGTCCTGCCCTTGAGTCTGAAAAATACAAACCCTATTCGATGCTGCGTGACGAAGAATTAAGCTACGACGGTTATGAACCTAAGAATTATAACGGCAGATACGATGGTGAAGTTTCCATGGTGGATGCCATTTCTCACTCTGTAAATTCTTCGGCAGTATGGCTGTTGAACAAGAACGGAATACCTGATTCTAAAAGTTATCTTGAACAGCTTGGCATGCCGATTGAGGATAAAGGACTCGGAATTGCACTCGGCGGCATCGATCAAGGTGTAACCCCGTTGCAAATGGTAAAAGGATACCGCAGTTTCCTTCATGAGGGTAAAACGATCGAGCCTTTCGTGATCAGCAAGATCTATAACAATGAAGGAGAACTGATCGGCAAAGCAAAAAAGGAAGAAAAGAAAGTTTGGAAAAAACAGAATGCATGGTACATGACGCGTATGCTTCAGCAAGTCGTGAAGAACGGAACTGGATCTGATGGAAAAGAGAACATGGAGATCGCCGGGAAGACGGGTACAACGAATTATCCGAACGTAGATAAAGGAAACAAAGACACATGGTTTGTCGGATATACGCCAGAAATAGTCGGTGCAGTCTGGGTTGGCTATGATCGAACGACCAAGGAAGCATACCTTAATAGCGGTAGTTCTCTACCTACTCTCTTATTTAAACAAGTGATTAACGAGATGCCGTCTCAACAAGGACTATCGTTCAAAAAACCTGACGGGGTAAAAGACTTGCCACCGCCAATCGAGCTTATTGATCTAAACGATCTGCGTGCTTCATTTGGTATGGGGGACTATGGAATTCCTTCCGTTCAACTGAATTGGACTCCGTCAAAAGACGAGCGCCTGCAATACAAGGTTTACGCGGTAAATGAAGGAGAAACGACTCTACTAGATACGATAAAAGGCAAAGGGGAGTATAGTGCTTCTGGCAAGAATCTCTTCACGCTGCCAGACTTTTATGTTGTTCCGTATAATTCTCTTACAAAACAAGAAGGAGAGCCGTCGAATGTGGTGTCCATCTCTCTTTTCCCGAGTTTTGGTGAGGAAGATAAAAAAGAAGTAAGAGATAAGATTCGTAAAGATCGTGAAAATGAGAAGAAAAAGAAAAAGAAGAAAAATGAGGAATGAGTGGTAGTGGAAGATGGCCAAGGAGGCCGTCTTCCTTTTTGATGAGAGTTTGGAAGTTGGAAGTAGAGCGAGGGAATCGAACTGTATCGGCAAGCCTATATTTTTCATTTTAGACTTAATTGTGGCGTGTTACCGCTTAATGGTTGCTCATTTCGACTTAATTGATGCCACTTTTGACTTAATCGATGTGCTCGAAGACGAAATCCATCATTTACTTATCTCATAGGGTTTAAGCAGCATGCGCCTGTAAAGGCTTTCAACACCCAAAGAACATCCATTTTGCCAAAATCATGACAATTAAGCTTATCTTCTATACTTTTATTATGAATTCCCTTACAATGTGTATGGATATTGACGTTAAAGGTTTTAAGTTTCAGCAGCTAGGAGATAACAATAGTGCTGCAGCTTTTGGTCTTGTATAGAAAGGTGTGTACGTTTTGACTATGAATGAAGAGTTTTTGAAAGCGTGTCGTAAGGAGAAGAATTCACATATTCCTGTATGGTACATGAGACAGGCGGGCCGTTCCCAGCCAGAGTACCGTAAACTGAAAGAGAAGTATTCACTATTTGAAATCACACATAGACCAGAGATGTGCGCTGGCGTTACGAAACTCCCTGTAGATCAACATGGAGTGGATGCTGCGATTCTTTATAAAGACATTATGTCTCCAGTTCCAGCGATTGGAGTAGACGTAGAGATTAAATCGGGAATCGGACCAGTGATCGATAAGCCTGTACGAACGCGCGAAGATGTTGAGCGCTTAGGGACGATTAATCCTGAGAAAGACGTACCGTATGTTTTGGATACGATTAAAATTTTAAGACAGCAGTTAGAAGTGCCGCTTATTACGTTTGCTGGTGCTCCATTTACCCTTGCGAGCTATATGGTTGAAGGTGGGCCATCTCGTGATTATCATAAAACTAAGCAGCTGATGTACTCTGATCCTGAAAGCTGGTTCATGCTGATGGACAAGCTAGGCGATATGACGATCGCTTATGCAAAAGCACAGATTGCAGCTGGCGCTCAAGCGTTTCAGATTTTTGATTCATGGGTCGGCGCGTTAAATGCAGCTGATTACAGAAAATACATTCAGCCTGTGATGTACAAGATCTTCTCATCACTACGAGAAGAAAATATTCCTTTGATTCTTTACGGAACAGGTGCAAGACACTTAATCATGGAATGGAACGAGCTTCCGATCGATGTGATCGGACTTGATTGGAGATTGTCCCCAAGAGAAGCTCGTCAGATGGGTGTTACGAAGGCTCTTCAAGGAAACTTAGATCCTTCCATTCTATTGGCGCCATGGGAAGTAATCGAAGCACGTACGAAAGAAATTTTGGATGAAGGTATGGAAGAACCAGGCTTTATCTTCAATGTCGGAAAAGGTATTTTCCCTGAAGTAAACATTGCAACATTAAAGCAGTTGACCACCTTTGTTCATGAATATACGTCTAAAAAACTAGGGTGATAAAAAGTGAGTAACAAGAAAACAGGTCTATTAATCATGGCGTACGGAACGCCAAGAAGTCTTGATGAAGTAGAAAGCTATTACACACATATAAGACGAGGACGTAAGCCTTCTCCTGAACAGCTGCAAGAACTTACAGAACGCTACGAACAGATCGGTGGAATCTCGCCACTTGCTAAGATTACAGAAGAGCAAGCGCAAAAAATTGAAGCAGAGATGAATGAGCGTTATCCCGATCGTGAGTTTAAAAGCTATCTTGGTTTGAAGCATATCGATCCTTTCATTGAAGATGCTGTGCAGCAGATGAAGGAAGATGGAATTGAAGAAGCAGTAACGCTTGTTCTTGCTCCTCATTATTCAACGTTCAGCGTTAAATCATACAACGGACGTGCTGTGGAAGAGTCTGCAAAAATCGGTGGACCATCCTTTACGACGATCGACAGCTGGTATGATGAGCCGAAGTATGTACAATTTTGGGCGGACGGCATTAAACAAACGTTTAACTCTATTCCAGAGAACGAACACGACAAAACCGTTGTAATCTTCTCCGCACACAGTCTGCCAGAAAAGATTCTACAAATGGGAGATCCTTATCCGGCGCAGCTTCAGGAAACAGCTGATTTGATCGCAAAAGAGGTGAATGTCCCTCATTACACGATTGGATGGCAGAGTGCTGGTAATACACCTGAACCGTGGATCGGACCAGATGTGCAAGATTTAACTAAAGATCTTTATAACGAGCATGGCTACAAGCATTTTATCTATTGTCCGGTTGGTTTTGTTGCCGATCATCTAGAAGTTTTATATGACAACGATTATGAGTGTAAAGTGGTCACAGATGAGTTGGGCGTGAATTATTATCGTCCTGAGATGCCTAACGCAAAGCCGGAATTTATAGACTGTTTGGCAACGGTCATTGAAAACGCACTAGCAAAAGAAAGAATGTGAAAGAAATGAACGAGCGAAAGCACGTTATTATATTGGGCGGCGGCATAACAGGTTTAGCCGCTGCCTTTTATGTTCAGAAATATGGTAAGGAAACGGGCAAGCCGATAACCTTCACAGTGATCGAAGCAAGCAACCGTCTTGGCGGCAAGATTGATACGATTAAAGAAGATGGTTTTGTGCTAGAGCGTGGCCCTGATTCCTATCTTGCCAGAAAAACAGTAATGACAGAACTTATTAAAGATGTTGGTCTAGGCGACGATTTAGTTTCTAATGAAACGGGTCAGGCTTATATTTTGCATAATATGAGGCTTCACCCTATTCCTGAAGGAGCTGTGATGGGAATCCCGACAAAAGTGATGCCGTTTGCGACAACACCTCTTTTCTCTGTAACGGGAAAGGCAAGAGCAGGGTTAGACCTTATTCTTCCTAAACGAAAAGATGCGCAACAAGATATTTCTGTCGGTCATTTTTTTAGAAGACGTCTTGGTGATGAAGTAGTTGATCGGCTGATCGAACCTTTGTTATCAGGCATATATGCCGGAAGGATCGATCGGCTTAGCCTGCAATCTACGTTTCCACAGTTTGTAGAAACGGAAAAGAAATATCGAAGTTTAATCTTAGGCATGAAAAAGACGCAGCCTAAACAAGATAAGACACCGATCACGAAGAAGAAAAAAGGTGCTTTCTTAACACTCAAAGGCGGGCTGTCCTCTTTCATTGAAACTCTTTCGAAAGCAGTGCCAGAAGAGAGTATAAAGACAGGGGTTTCCGTTAAAGCTGTCGAGCGGTCTGAAGACGGAATATATTCTGTGGTGATGGAAGATGGTTCGGTTATGAAAGGTGATCATGTAATTGTCACAACACCTTATCATGTTACGAAAAAACTTCTTGGTGAATCTCTGTTTCCTGCTGGTTTTCACGACACGAAGCCAACTTCAGTAGCAACTGTTGCAATGAGTTTTAATGAAGAAGACGTGAACTTCAGTCTTGATGGAACAGGTTTTGTTATTGCTAAAAGTGAAAAAACATCCATCACCGCTTGTACATGGACGAGCAGAAAATGGCCGCATACGACTCCGAAAGGAAAAGTGGTTCTTCGTTGTTATGTAGGACGAGCAGAAGACCAGAATATCGTTCAACAACCAGATGAAGTTATTTTGGAAAAAGTATTAGATGATTTGAAGAAAATTATGGGTGTTGATTCTCGTCCAGAATTCTATCATGTTTCTCGTATGATTGATTCAATGCCGCAATATGAAGTCGGACATAAAGAGTATGTCAAAAAGCTCAGAACTGTGTTTCAACATGAGCTGCCTGGCATAAGATTAGCAGGAGCTCCATATGATGGTGTAGGATTGCCAGATTGTGTGAATTCAGCGAAAATGGCTGTGGATTCTTTGTTCCGTTCGTAATGAATGAGACATGAAATCACTCAAACTTATATAAAAAATAATAAATATGTTAAGAATTAAACGGCAAATGGATATGTTTGTCGTTTTTTATATTTTCTTGTAGAATGTTTCTGCTATACTGTAGGGAGAAAAAAGGAAGGGGGAAGCTGTTGTGCAAGCATTTATCGAGCCGTTATTTGTAAATATTGCAATCATATTTTCGTTTACTCATCTATTGAACATGTTCTTCCCCCTTCATCCCGGTGTCATTCCGAGTTATAAGAACCAAGTTGTCTTTGGTCTGATCAGTGGTGCGGGTGCACTAGTCTGTATGCTGTTTCCTATTGAAACGCTGAAGGATTCTTTTTTTGATCTTCGAAATGTTCCAATCATGATTGTCACATTGTATGTAGGCTGGCTACCGGGAGCGATCTGTTCGATAATTGTTGCGATCGCTAGGTTAGCCGTAGGTGGAGAATTAGCGTGGCTGGGTATCGTCTTAATCTCACTAGCATATGTGGTATGTCTGATCTATCATGGATTCTTTGATGAAGATAAACGCAGATGGGTTTCTGCTATCTATATTGCTTTGGTCTATACACTTTTTTATATGTTGTTCATTCATACATATCTTGATTTTCTGACAATCGATTTTTATCTCGTCTATTTCTCGAGCTTCTTGATCGCATTCTTTTCTTGTATATTCTTAATCGAGAGACTCGTTAAGATCAACATGCAGTTAAAGGAAACCGTTTACTTAGATAAACTGGCAGTTGCAGGACAGATGGCAGCGGCAATCGCGCATGAAGTGAGAAACCCGATGACGACTATTCGTGGAATGATTCAGTTTCTCGGCAGCACGACTACAGATGCAAAATTGAGGGAGCATTCCCCACTCTTAATTGAAGAACTAGATCGAACGAACAAAATCATCACAGACTATTTGTCTATGGTTAAGCCTGATGTTCCTAAGCTTGAGACCGTTTCACTAGAAAAAGTATTAAGAGATGTTATCGCGCTTACTGCCCCTTATGGAGCGATTAATAATGTGGAGGTTACCGCAAGTCCATTAGGATCTTACAATGTGTGCATTGATGAACCAAAACTTAAGCAAGGTTTAATAAATATTATCAAAAACGGAATAGAAGCGATTGAAGAGGGAGGTACGATCCATCTGTATCGCTATAAAGTTACAAAAAGAAGTATTACAATCGCGATTGAAGACAATGGTAAAGGTATGACAGAAGAGGAGCTAGAACAGATCGGGCTACCTTTTTATACAACAAAAGCAAAAGGCACGGGTCTAGGTATGATGGTAACCTATAAACTGATTCAAGATATGGACGGCAAACTTCGGTATGAGAGCGTGCTTCATGAAGGTACAAGAGTCCTTTTAACCTTGCAGTTATGTACGAAACGAAATATTGTTAATGGTGAGGAGGTGGGATGATGGACCGCAGAAAAAGTATTCTAGACGCAGCAGAGCGCTCTTTTTCTATGTTTGGCTATAAGGCGAGTACAGTAGATCAAATCGCTAAGATCGCAAACGTTGGAAAAGGAACGATCTATACTTTTTTCGCAAACAAAGAAGAATTATTTTCTGAGATTATCACAAACTTAGTAACAGAGACAAAATTAGCGGCATCTTCTGCAATAAAAGAAGATCGGCCGTTTTACGAGAACTTGCATAATGCACTGTATGAAGTTGTAGAACTTCGTAAAACGCATAAGTTAGCTGTTAAACTTTCTCAAGAAGTGAAAGAGCTAAATACTTCGCCTGTAACTGAGGCTTTGCAGAGAATCGAAAAAGCGGTATTAAGTTTTGTTCAAAAAGAGCTGGATAAAGCGGTAGAAAAAGGCGAGATTAAAGAATGTCACACAGATATTGTGGCGTTTATGATGGTAAAGGTATATATCGCTCTTATTTTTGATTGGGAACGTGATCACGAAGCTCTTCAGAAAGAAAAGATGCTTGAGGTTTTGGAGATGTTTGTAATGGATGGTTTAAGGAAACCATAGTATTGCAGAAGCAAGAAAAACGTGTTACATTAAGTTGTGACCAAATTTCTATTTCGGTCATTTTCGAAAAAGCGGACTGTAAGAGTCTCTTTTTTTACCGTTAAATGACCAAATGACTAAAACAGTCATTCAGTATCAGGAGGAGTGAACAACTGTGCTAAAAAGTATCGGAGCTCAATTTAAAGCAGTTTTTTCTAACAGAAAAATTGCAGTACCGGTCCTAGCAGTTCTATTTATACCTGTGTTATACAGCGGAATGTTTCTATGGGCGTTCTGGGATCCGTATGACAAGATGGAAGATCTGCCAGTGGCCGTAGTCAATCAAGATGAAGGTTATGAATATAACGGTGAGAACTTAACCGTGGGAGATGAGTTTGTAAAAAAACTCAAAGAAAATCCACAGTTTGAGTGGGAATTTGTTAGTGAAGCAAAAGCAAAGCAAGGCTTGGAACATAACGATTATTATATGATGATCGAGATTCCGGAGAACTTTTCTGAAGAGGCAACTGCTCTATCAGGAAACTCAAACAAAAAGCCTGAGATCATTTATACACCGAACGCTGGCTTTAACTTTCTAGCTGCACAAATTGGCGGAACAGCCGTAGATAAAATGAAAGAAAGTTTGTCTAACGAACTTACAAAAACTTACGCTGAAGTGATGTTCGATCAAGTCGAGCAATTGGCTGGCGGGTTAGAGAAAGCAGCAGATGGGTCAAATCAAGTTACAGATGGATTAAAAAAAGCAGCTTCTGGCAGTGGTGAGCTAGCTTCTGGAATGGAAGCAAAAACACCACAGATCAACGAACTAAAAGATGGAGCAGTCCTGTTTAATTCAAAAATGACTGAGTTCGATAATGGAATTGATAAATTACTTGCTGCTCATAAACAACTAGCAGACGGACAAGGTCAATTAAGTAATGGAGCACAAGCTCTAAAAGGTGGACTGAGCCAAGCGACAGCTGGTTCAGAAAAAATTAAGAACGGCAGCTTAGCTCTTCAAGGCGGGGCATCTAAATTATCGACAGGTGCAAGTACGCTTGCAGGCTCTGTAAACGAATGGAACGCTGGTGCACAAAAGGCAACCGCAGGTTCAAAACAATTAGAACAACAAATCAATGCACTGATTCAAAACCAAGGAAACATGTCAGATGAGCAGATGGCAGCATCTTTAAAACAGCTTGCAGCAGCTAGTAATGGCATAAATAACGGATTGGATAGTTTAACTGCAGCAACAGGTAAGATCGCTGGCGGAGCGAATGAACTTTCTGCCGGAGCTAAAAAGCTTAGTGATTCACAAACAGCTTTAGCAAATGGAGCAGAAGAACTTCATAACGGTCAGCTTAAACTTGTTGGCGGAGTCGATCAGCTCGCGAGCGGTCAGGCAAAAGTAAACGAAGGTACGCAAACGTTCCAATCTAAATTAGGCGAAGCGGCTAATGGCAGTCAGCAACTGTTAGGGGCGAGTAACAAGTTAGCAGATGGAACTTCCACTGTTGCAACAGGCTGGCAAGAGGTTACAGGGCACGTGAAAGAAATTCATAATGGTGAACAAAAGCTGCTTGATGGAAGCGGGAAACTATCTTCTTCATTAAGTGATGCTGCGGACAAAACAGGTGAACTTGATCCAGACAGTGACATGTTTGAACGCATTGCAAACCCTGTTTCAGTTAAAACAAAAAGCTTTTCTGACGTTCCGAACTACGGAACAGGCTTTGCTCCTTACTTCTTATCATTAGGTCTTTTCGTAGGAGCATTGTTGATGTCGATCGTATTCCCATTACGTGATAAAGCTGGACACCCGCGTTCAGGCTTCAGCTGGTTTGCTGGTAAGTTCACGTTCTTAGCTGTTGTCGGTGTTGTTCAAGCACTTATTGCGGATGCAGTATTGATATATGGTCTAGGAATCGAAGTGAGTAACTTAGGAGCGTTCCTCGGACTTAGTATTATCACGAGTCTTACATTCTTAGCTCTCGTTCAGTTACTTGTTACAGTGCTTGGAGATCCAGGACGATTTGTAGCGATTATTATCTTAATCCTACAGCTTACAACGAGTGCGGGAACATTCCCATTAGAACTTATTCCGAACGGACTGCAAGGATTCAATGCTTGGCTTCCTATGACATATTCGGTTTCAGGATTTAAAGCGGTAATCTCAAGCGGAGATATGGAAAGCTTTAGCTTTAATCTATGGATTCTAGTAGGTTTCATGGCGATCTGTATGATCGGTACATGGGCTTACTTTGCCAGTCAGTTTAGAAAAAAGAATAGCGAAGATGAAGGTTCAATAGCATAACTAGAACGCACCTGAGGGGACAACATCCTTTCAGGTGTTTTTTATAGTTTTGTAAAGGGAAAAGCCGGTCTATCTGCAGCAATTGCAACAATGTAAACAAAAAACTTTTAGAAAAGAAGTTTTCAAGCAAGCAAGCAAGGGAAACATAAGTTATGGACATTCTAATGGATGCAGCTTATTTTAAGTAAAAAAAGGAGAGAACCGAACTTGATAACTTTCAAAAACGTAGGGAAAACGTACCCTGACGGTTTTGAGGCCTTGAAGAATATTGACTTTCAAATTAAAGAAGGGGAGTTAGTAGCATTAATCGGGCCTAGTGGTTGTGGTAAGACAACGACCATGAGAATGATAAACCGTTTGATCGAGCCATCAAAAGGAACGATCCTCATTGATGGAGAAGATATTGCAAACCGAAACCCCGTTGAGCTGAGAAGGAATATTGGATATGTTATTCAACAAATTGGTCTATTGCCTCATATGACGATAGAAGACAACATTTCACTCGTACCTCGTTTAAAAGGGTGGGAAAAAGAGAAGTATGATGGCAAAGTTGATGAATTGCTAGATTTAGTTGGATTAGATCCTAAAACATTCAGAACGCGATATCCTTCTGAGCTAAGCGGTGGTCAACAGCAGCGTATTGGTGTTATTCGAGCTCTTGCTGCAGAACCTCCTATCATCTTAATGGACGAACCATTCTCTGCACTTGATCCGATCAGCCGTGAACAGCTGCAAGATGAACTCGTTAAATTGCAAGATACCATTAAGAAAACAATTGTATTCGTTACCCATGATATGGATGAAGCCATTAAGATCGCTGACAAGATCGCGATTTTGAATAAGGGAGAAATCGTTCAGTTCGATACACCAGAACGAATTCTGCGTCATCCAGCAAACGATTTTGTTAAAGGGTTTATTGGTGAGAACCGATTGTCTGCTGATGAATCGTCCATGCCAGAAGCGGTAGATCTTATGAGACCAAATCCAGTTACGGCAAAAGTAACGAGAGGACTTGCCGAGTCATTAAAAATGATGAAGAGATATGGAGTAGACAGTCTCTTGATCACAGATCAGCAAAACAAGCTTCTAGGAATCACCACACTTGATAAAATCGAACAGCATTATCCTGAAGAAGACAAGACCATCGGTGATCTGATGGAAAAAGAGATCATTACGGTCGATGTTTCCTCAACGTACACGGAGGTTGCAGAAATCTTCGCAACCCATGGTGTTCATATGATCCCTGTGCTCGATAACGGAAAATTAGTTGGATTGATCACACGTGCATCCATGATGCGCGGTTTAGCTGGGTTAAATATTTCCGCACAAAAACCTGTTGAAGGGGGTGCGGGCATTGAATAACTTTTTGATCACGATGAAAGATACGTTTGTGAACAGATGGCCTGAAATTCTTACAGGACTTCAGCAGCATTTATTTTTATCTCTTGTATCGATTTTGATCGCAGCAGTGATTGCGGTTCCTCTAGGAATCTTTATCTCAAGAAGAAAAACGGTTGCTGAACCTGTTATTGGGGTTACAGCCATTTTCCAAACGATACCGAGTTTGGCTTTATTCGGATTCTTACTGCCTGTATTCGGAATCGGAAGTACAACAGCAATCATCGCACTTACTGTTTATGCACTTTTGCCTATCCTACGCAACACATACACAGGAATTACAGGGGTAGATAAATCGGCTGTTGAAGCTGGTAAAGGTATGGGTATGACAAATACTCAAATCTTACGAATGATCGAACTGCCGTTAGCTCTGCCGATCATCATGGCTGGTCTGCGTACTGCTACGGTATTAACGATTGGTGTAGCTACACTTGCGGCATTTATTGGAGCAGGTGGATTAGGTGATCTTATCTATCGTGGATTATCTACTACTCGTAATGAGCTTGTTTTAGCAGGTGCGATTCCCGCTGCATTACTTGCCATCGTATTTGATTTTATTCTGCGACGCATTGAGTTAGCTACTGAACCTAAAGCATCAAAGAAACGTGGTTCATGGAAACTGCCTGTCCTTATTGGGTTACCGATCGCTGCACTCGTTCTTTTCTTTGCACTGCGTGGTGGCGGTGAAGAGGATGCGATTGTAATCACAGGTAAGAAGTGGACAGAGCAATACATCCTCCCTTATGTGATTTCTGAGTATGTCAAAGACAAAACGGATTATCCTGTAGTCGTTAAAGAAGCGATTGGTGAGACGCCTATTCTTACGGAAGCGATCAAGAAAGGCGATATCGATCTTTATGTTGAATACACAGGAACAGGCTATCTAACCATTTTAAAAGAAAAATATGATCCGAGTATGAAGCCTGAAGAAATTTATGATGCAGTAAAAGAAGGCTATGCGAAAGACTATAATCTGAAGTGGACAAAGCCACTCGGTTTTGAAAACACATATGCGCTAGCGTTAAATCCTGATACGGCGAAACAAGTGAATGTGAAGTCGATTTCAGAACTTGCACCGAAGTCGAACCAGCTTACTTTCGGTGGTCCGACAGAGTTCTTTGAACGTGAGGACGGCTATACGCCATTTGTGGATACGTACAAACTTAACTTTAAGGATAAGAAGAGTCTCGATCCGAACTTGATGTACTCTGCTGTAAAAGAAGGTAAGGTGGACGCGATTCCAGCTTATACAACAGATGGAAGAATCGTTCGTTTTAATTTAAAGACGCTGGAAGATGATAAGAAATTCTTCCCACCTTATTATGCAGTACCTGTTGTTAGGGAAGATACGTTGAAGGAGTATCCGAAGCTTGAAGGTGTTCTCAATGAGCTTGAAGGGAAGATCTCAGAAAAAGATATGGCAGAAATGAATGCGAAAGTGGACCTTGATAAAGAAGATCCGCGTGAAGTAGCTCAAGAATTTCTGAAAAGCAAAGGATTGATCAAATAAAGTAACAAACTGGACTCTTTATAGAGTCCAGTTTTTTTGTTTGTGGGTGGTTTATGAGGGGGGAGCAGGTCAATTAAGTCGTAAAGCTAACTAATTAAGCCGAAACTGTATCCTATTAAGTCAAAACAGCAGCGAATTAAGTCTAAATTAAGACCAATTAAGTCTAAAATCAAAAATAAAGGCCATTCGACATTTACACACACCATAGAAAGCAAAATAAAAAGCCGGTCCCTTCAAATCAGGGAACCGACTACCATCACTATAAAACTTTACTTAAAAACGACTTCGTACGTTCATGCTGCGTGTTTCCGAACAATTCAGATGGAACATTCTCTTCAACGATGTAGCCGCCATCCATAAAGATCACACGGTCACCAACTTCTCGCGCAAACCCCATCTCATGCGTAACGACTACCATTGTCATCCCTTCACGCGCAAGATCTTTCATTACTTCCAAAACCTCACCGACCATCTCTGGGTCGAGTGCTGAGGTAGGTTCATCAAAGAGCATGATCTTAGGGTCCATCGCGAGTGCACGTGCGATAGCAACACGCTGCTTCTGACCACCGCTAAGCTGTGAAGGATAGGCGTTTGATTTATCTTGCAAGCCTACTTTTGCGAGTAATTTTAATGCTTTATCACGAGCTTCCTCTTTATTGGCGCTTTTCACTTTAAGTGGAGCAAGTGTTACGTTTTCTAAGACGGTTTTATGAGGGAAAAGGTTAAACTGTTGAAAAACCATTCCGACATCTTCCCGGATTTTATTGATATTCGTTTTCGGATCTGTGATATCCGTCCCGTTCACGATGACTTGGCCACCAGTTATATCTTCAAGTTTATTGATACAGCGGAGAAATGTACTTTTTCCTGAGCCAGAAGGGCCGATCACGCAAACTACTTCTTGTGCTTTTATTTCTGCATTGATATCCTTCAATACCTCAAGATCACCAAAGGACTTTTTTAAATTTTTTACTGTAATCATGGTCCGGCTCCTTTCACGTTAAAAACAAAATCGTGTATGTATTTTATCATAAGTTCGTTTGAATCGTTGTATTTCCTGCTTCCGATGAAATCTTTAATTACAAAACTTTCTGAAAAAAAGGATTGACCTGTGAATATTTCGTGAACTATACTCTGATTATGAAAACGATTTCATGAATTCGATTCCACAATTGTTTAAGAGGAGAATCTGATGGCAACCATTCAAGATGTGGCGAAGAAAGCAGGATTATCCCGCACAACTGTCTCTAGGGTGATCAATGAACATCCGTATGTGACAGAAGAGAAAAAACGTCTCGTAACACAGGCGATGCAAGAACTGAATTATGTGCCCAATTCATCAGCAAGACGATTGAGGCGACAGCAGACAGAAACGATCGCTGTCTATGTGCCTCGGATCACGAATCCATTTTTCAGTCATCTAGTTGAAGTGATGGAGAAGGAAGCCGCGAGAAAAGGCTATCAGCTGATTTTGTGCCAGACCCGTTATAAGAAAGAGCAAGAGCGGAATTTTTTAGAGCTTTTAAAAACAAAGCAAGTAGATGGTCTGATCTTAACATCCATAGAAAACGATTGGAGTGAGTTTGAACCATACTTATCGTTCGGCCCCATCGTTGTTTGTAACGAATACTCAGACTCTGCTCAAGTACCTTCCGTCTACTTAAACCAGATAGAAGGAAGCTATCTAGGAACGAAGCACTTGATCGATCAAGGATATACAAAGATCGGGTATTGCACTGGCAACCACAAAAGCTCCAGAGTTTCTAAAGACAGAAAGATCGGATTCTTACAAGCGCTAGATGAAGCAGGAATCATGATGAAGGAAGAATGGTTCTTTTACAACGCTTATAGTGTGCAAGACGGCTTTGCTGCATTTAAAAAATTGAGTGAGCTGGATGATAAGCCGCAAGCGGTTTTTACCGGTAGTGATGAAGTGGCAGCAGGTATCGCAAAAGCGGCGTTTGACGCTGGCTGGAAAGTACCAGAGGATCTTGCTATCATCGGCTTTGATAATCAGCCTCTGGCAGCATTAATGGATCTGACGACGGTCGAACAGCCGATCGACACTATTGCTAAGCAAGCCATGAATTTGATGGTAGAAGCTATTCAGGCAAAGAAACCTTTAAGTCGAAAAGAAGTAATCCTGCCATTTCAGTTGATCAAACGATCCTCAACGTAACTTTATGTGGTGAAATGTAATCGTTTACAAAACAGGAGATTAGGGGGAAACACAATGAAGAAGCTTAAGAAAATCTCAAAAGTGATTTCTACTTCACTAGCGTTGTCACTTGTACTTGCAGCTTGTTCGGACAAAGAAGAAGGAAGCAGCAACAGTAACAATTCCGCCGGTGATAAAGACGAAAAAGTAACGATCGTCTATGCACGTGGTAAGGATGATACACAAGGTACAACAGCAATGGTGGAAGCTTTTGAAAAGAAATACCCTAACATTGATGTGAAATTTAAAGAGATGCCTGCTGATACGGGCAAACAGCATGACGCTTATGTGACAGCGTTCAACGCTAACTCAGATGAGATCGACGTTATCGATCTAGACGTAATCTGGCCGGCAGAATTTGCACAAGCAGGATTCTTGATGCCTTTAGACCGTTTTATGGAAAAAGACGGTATTAACCCAGATGATTATAACCAAGGTGCGATCACGGCATCTAAATTTAAAGGAAAGCAATGGGCTCTTCCTAAGTTTATTGATGCAGGAATGCTTTTCTATCGCACAGACTTAGTTGATGCAGGTTCTGTTCCAAAGACGTGGGATGAGCTTTTAGCGAAAGCGAAGGAAACGAAGGGGCAAGGTGGAACACAGTTTGGTTACTTAATGCAAGCGAAGCAATACGAAGGTCTTGTATGTAACGCGGTTGAATTTATCGCATCATACGGTGGTCAGATCATCGACGAAAATGGTGATGTTAAAGTTGACTCTCCAGAAGCGATCAAAGGAATTGCTAAGCTTGTAGAAGTTGCAAACTCTGATGTTGTTCCGCAAAACGTTACAACGTTTGCCGAGCCAGAGTCACATACAGCATTCATCAACGGACAAGCAGGTCTGATTCGTAACTGGCCATATCAATTCGCATTAGCAAATGATGAGAAGCAATCTAAGATCGCAGGTAAAGTTGGAGTAGCTCCACTTCCAGCAGGTGATGCAGGTTCTGCAGCAGCACTTGGCGGCTGGATGGCTGGTATCAACAAAAACACAAAACACCCTGAAGAAGCTTGGAAATTCTTAAGCTTTATGGCTGGTAAAGAAGGACAAAAGATCGACGCGATCAAAGGTGGACACGCGCCAACGATTCTTTCTCTTTATGAAGACCAAGAAATTTTAGATGCAAACCCATACTTTAAAGAAGAAGGTTTTGTAAACGCACTTGAAGCAGCAGTATCTCGCCCAGTAGCACCGAACTACCCTGAGATCTCTGACATCATTCAAGTACAAGTTTCTCAAGCAGTAGCGAAAAAGATCACACCAGAACAAGCAGCTAAAAACATGCAAAAAGAAATCTCTGCAAAACTAGTAAAGTAAGAAACGTAAATGGATAAGGGGTATGCCTTTCTCTTAGAGAGGCTCCCCTTACTTTTATAATTGGTATCGATTCCACACACAAAGAGTGAAATGGATGGACGTAACAGCGCCCGTCCGTCGATTGCATTCGAATAGTAAGGAGCTGAAACGTTTGAAACCTGATCTAATGCCTAACAACCAAAAGCCGATAGCAGCAAAAACTAAACAAAAGGCGAAGAAAAAGCGTTCTGACCGTTCGCTAGGCTACATGCTGATCGCCCCGTCGATGATCTTGATCTTAATCATTGCCATTTGGCCAGTATTTCAATCTTTCTATTACAGCATGTTTGATCTACGACTGAACAATCCTGCAAAATCTGAAGCGTATGTGTCGTATAAAGTGAATCTGCAAACCTATCTAGATAACTATCCTTTCTTGATCAGTTCACTTGAAGATGAATTAGATGAAGCAACAGGAAAAACAAAATCAGAGCTTGAAGCGATTAAAACAAATCTTGAAAAAGTGGATTCAGAATTAAAAGCTGATGGAGAATTGAGTAGCAAGTATGACGAAATAGATGAGAAGCTAACCGTGATGGAGCCGATCAGTGAAGAGCTCGCTGTTTCTGATTTGGACAAAGAGGTAGCGCTCGATCTAGAGAAAGCTGTAACAGATTCTTCCGAACAACTTAGAGAGTTAAAGAGTGAACTGAAAAACCCTGAAGACGTGATCGGACTTTCATCATCATTAAAGGATTCAGTCATCACACCAAACTTTATCGGATTGAAGCACTATAAAGAAAATCTAACAGATAGCCGCATGTGGAAGGCGATTCAGAATACGACCGTCTTTACGGTAATCTCTGTTTTTGCAGAGCTCGTTATCGGACTCGCGATCGCATTGCTTATCAACAAAGCTTTCTTTGGTAGAGGACTCGTCAGAGCAACCATCCTCATTCCATGGGCGATCCCAACTGCTGTTTCAGCATTCATGTGGAAGTATCTATATGATGGTCAAAATGGAATCGTAGCCAAAGCTTTTGCAGAGATCGGATTGTTTGATCAGATGACGGATATGCTCACAACAAGCACGGGCGCTATGTTTGCCGTCATTTTCGCAGACGTATGGAAAACGACGCCGTATATGGCACTCTTGTTATTAGCGGGGCTTCAAACGATTCCGAGTTCATTGTATGAAGCAGCAGCAATCGACGGAGCAAGCAAGTGGAAACAGTTCTTAAAGATCACACTGCCTCTATTAAAGTCTAGCATCCTCGTTGCCTTGTTGTTCCGTACACTAGATGCGTTCCGTGTGTTCGACTTAATCTATGTACTCACAGGTGGAGGTCCAGCAAACTCTACGGAAACGATATCGATCCTTGCTTACAAAGTCATGTTTGCACAGACTAATTTCGGTGAAGGTTCGGCGCTGTCGGTTATTGTCTTTGTCTGTGTAGCGATTATCTCGATGATCTATATCAAGTTCCTTGGACGAGACCTTTTAAATGATAGATAAAAACGGAACAGATAAAGGAGTGAATAGGAAATGAACAAAAAAGCAGGCCCAATGTTTTACGTATTCTTAACATTGTTTGTCTTCCTTGTCATGTTTCCGTTTTTATGGGTACTGGCAAGTTCAATCAAACCGGTTGCTGAGCTGTTTGGTGATCGTGCGTTCATACCGTTTACAAATAACATGACAGGTGAGAACTATGAATCTGTATTTGTTAACTATCCATTTTTAAAATATTTATGGAACAGCTTAGTCGTGTCGACGATTACTACTGTGTACGCAGTCCTTGTAGCCAGCTTTGCGGCTTATGCGATCGCACGATTAAACTTTAAAGGAAAAACAGTTATCCTTGGATTAGTGTTATCGGTATCCATGTTTCCGCAGATCGCAACGATCTCACCTATCTACATTGTTTTGAAAAATCTTGGATTAACGAACAGTTATCTTGGTTTGATCATTCCGTACACAACATTTACGTTGCCATTATCGATTTGGCTTCTTGTCACGTTCTTCCGAAAGATCCCGTTTGATCTTGAAGAAGCAGCAAAAATGGACGGGGCATCACCTATGCAAACGTATTGGCGTGTGATCTTGCCGCTTGCGATACCAGGAATTTTCACAACAGCGATTCTGGTATTCATATCAGCATGGAACGAGTTTCTGTTCGCGTTAACAATCAATACAGATGATGAGTTCAAAACGGTTCCGGTCGGAATCGCAATGTTTGAAGGACAGTTCACGATTCCTTGGGGAGAGGTTACAGCCGCGACTGTTATCGTAACGGTGCCGCTTGTAATCATGGTACTGCTTTTCCAACGCCGAATCGTGTCTGGGTTAACTTCAGGTGCGGTAAAAGAGTAGCTTGGTATGTAAACCCTCGCAAAAAAGCGGGGGTTTTTCTCATGTCATCTTTTCAAGATGTTCATTCTTTATTAATAAATATATTTATAGATAGGGTTATATTTTCTAATTTGTATTATGGGTTTTGGAAGTCTACAATAGGTATTGTTAGAGTAATAACTTACTTTTTGTTAGGAGGAATTAGACGATGTCTAAACATATATTAATGGTCGTAACTACGGCTGATAACATGAACAACGAACATTCAACAGGATTATGGCTTTCTGAATTTGGTGAAGCCTATGTGGAGTTCGCCAAAGCGGGTCATACTATTACTGTTGCAAGTCCTAAAGGTGGAAAAGCTCCTGTAGATGACCGCAGCTTAGAGGGTGAAGTGCCTCAAGAGATACTAGACACAGCCAAATATCTTGAAAACACATTAAAATTAGAAGAAATCAAAGACCTTGATGGTTTTGATGCTGTCTTCTTGCCAGGCGGACATGGAACTATGTTTGACCTTCCAGAAAACACAAAACTGCAAGAAGTCATCCGCGACCTATATGAGCAAAATAAAGTAGTAGCAGCGGTATGTCATGGTCCAGCAGGTCTAGTTGGAGTCAAACTTTCTGACGGTACTCCGTTAGTAGCTGGGAAAAAAGTGACTGCTTTTACAGATGCTGAAGAAGTAGCAACAACGCTTGATCAATATATGCCGTTCTTGTTAGAAACACGCATGCGTGAACTAGGTGCACAATTTGTCGCTGCTGAAAATTGGTCAGATCATGTCCAAAGAGATGGACAACTCATTACGGGTCAAAATCCACAATCTACAGTTTCTGTGGCTAAAGAAGTTCTAAAACAGTTAGCATAATTATAGGTGAACCTGCAGACCTTTATAATAAAAGGTTTGCAGGCTTTATTTTTTGTGAACATTGAAAAGGAATATGGGAGAGGAGAATTTCGGATGAAAGCATTACTTTTGAAAGATCTCAATCAATGGAAAGAAATGAAGGTAGAAGAAATAGACATGCCAACTGCAGGAAATGGAGAGGTAGTAGTAAAAATTCATGCGGCTGGCCTAAATCCTGTCGATTATAAAACGGCAACTGGAGGAAATCCGAACTGGACGTATCCTCACATTTTAGGGCTTGATGCGGCAGGTACCATACATGAAGTTGGAGAAGGTGTAACAGATTGGAAGATCGGTGATCGTGTTGTGTATCACGGAGATTTTAACAAAAAAGGGGCATACGCTGAATATGGAGTAACAACAGCACATACCATCTCACGTATTCCAGATTCTCTATCATTTGAAGAAGCAGCTGCTCTTCCAACAGCAGGCTATACAGCTTATCAGGCTCTGTTTAGAAAATTGCCTATGTCTTCAATCGATACGATTTTGATCCATGCAGGTGCGGGTGGTGTAGGTGGGTTTGCGGTTCAGCTTGCAAAACATGCAGGGAAAACGGTGATCTCTACTGCATCCAAACACAACCATGAGTACGTTCGTTCTTTAGGAGCAGATCTTGTGATCGACTATAAGGAAGACGACGTTAAGGAAAAAGTGATGGCTTTTACAAACGGTAGAGGTGTTGATGCAGTTCTAGATACAGTCTCTAGAGACAATGCAACTGCATCACTCGACTTAATCGCATACAACGGTCACATTGCACATATTGCTGGCGCTCCTGATTATACAAAGGTAAAACCATTTACACGTGTAATCTCTTTTCATGAGGTAGCATTAAACGCCATTCATCATAACCATGACGAGGTGGCTGAGCGCGACTTAGCAAAAATGGGTGACGAGCTGTTGGCGCTTGTAGCAGATAAGAAAGTTTCTTCTTTACTAGAACAAGTGATTTCACTAGAAGAAGTACCTGAAACTCTTGAAAAGCTTTCAGAGAGACATGTTAAAGGCAAGATTGTTTGTAAGATTGTTTAAGGAGATGATTTTTTGGCTATTACCATTAACGCAATACTCAAAGCAAAACCAGGTAAAGCGGAAAGTTTGCGCGAAGAATTGATTAAGGTTGTACAAGCATCAAGGAAAGAAGAAGGATGTATCAGCTATACACTTCACGAATCTACTGAGAACCCTGAGACTTTTGTGTTTTATGAAAACTGGCGTGATGAAGATGCTCTCAACAGGCATATCGAATCCGACCATTATAAAAATTATCGAAAAAACATAGAAACACTTGTTCAGGAAAGAGAAGTATACCGCTTAAACATCATTGATCTATAGGATAAAATTCTGCATCGTGCCTCATCCGGATCGGTGCAGTTTTTTATGTTGATTCTTTAGAAGGGGGGGCGATTTTTATGATTGATTTTGAATGGTACAGAAGTTTCATCAGCATCTACAAACACCGTTCTGTTTCTGCTGCTGCAAAAGCTAGAATCTTAACACAGCCTGCTATGAGCCAGCATCTAGCAGCTTTAGAAGCAGAAATAGGAGAGCCTCTATTTATTCGTGCTCCCCGTAAAATGGTACCAACGGATAAAGGCAAAGAACTGTATACAAAAATTGTTCCGCTCATTGAGAACTTGGAAAATACGACACTTCAAATGCTTCATAGTTCATCTGGCAATGGACGTGCACCTGTTATCCGAATCGGTTCGCCTGTAGAATATTTTACGATACGAACTCTTCCTAAAATCCGAGATTTAGATATTCGTTTTTTATCTCAGTTTGGAGTGGCGGGTACGTTACTAGAAAAGTTAGAGAAGGATGAAGTGGATCTTATTCTGACGACTCAAAAAATGCAACAGCAAGGAATTGAATTTCAAAAACTTGAAGATGAAGTATTTGTTGCTGTGGGACCACCAACCTATGAAACGAGTGCAGAAAGTACTGCTGAAATAGAGGCGTGGCTGAACAAAAAGAACTGGCTGAGCTATGGATTAGAACTTCCTATCATAAGAAGGTATTGGCGTGATCATTTCAAAAAGCGACCAGACTTTCAACCTTGCCACGTGATACCTGATCTAAGATCGATCTTAGAGGGCATCGAAAATGGGTTAGGAATGAGCATACTTCCCACTTATCTTTTTGAAAAATCATTACTAGAAAAACGTGTGAAGGTATTATTTCCTGAACTAACCACAGAAAACACAATCTATGCCGCATATAAAGTAGAACATAAAAACAACCCCGTTTTAGTAAAAGTACTAGATGCTCTTAAACGCAAAAACTAGTGTAAAGAGTCGGGCATTGTGTAAACTAGTAAATAAAAAGGCGGAGGGCTAGAGTTATGAAACTAACGGTCATTGGATATTGGGGTGGTTATCCAGGAGTGGGAGAAGCCACATCGGGATATCTTCTTCAGAGTGGGGGATTCAATCTGCTCATCGATTGTGGAAGCGGCGTTCTCTCACAACTTCAAAAGTATATAAAGCCAGAAAAACTAGATGCGGTCGTATTATCGCATTATCACGCAGATCATGTAGCTGATGTAGGTGTTCTTCAATACAGTCGTCTCATCCAGTCGTTTTTACAAAAAGGAATACAGCCACTTCCGATCTATGGCCACGATAAGGATCAAGATGGTTTTCGCTCTCTCACGCACGGGACTACCACAAAGGGAATTCTTTATCATCCAGATGAAGTGTTGAAGGTCGGCCCTTTTACGATTACGTTTCAACTGACAAAGCATGCTGCGGTTTGCTATGCGATGCGCATTACAGACGGAAAACATACCATCGTATATACGGCAGATACAGCGCTCATTCCTGAACTCGTTCCGTTCAGCCTATATGCGGACTTGTTAATCGCAGAATGCAACTTTTACAAAGGAATGGATGGAAGCGGCCCAGGCCACATGACATCAGAGGATTGCGGCAAGCTAGCACATGAGTCCGAAGCTCGTGAACTGCTTCTTTCTCACCTTCCTCATTTTGGTCAGTTATCACAGCTTGTCACAGAGGCAAAAGAGGTGTATAACAATAAAGTGGAGCTTGCCTCTTCCGGCTGGACGTGGGGAGCTTAAAGATAGGGACTGAAAGAGGAGAGAAATATGCTTTTTATTGATAATGAAAATATTACAGACCCAAGAGTGAATCTAGCTATAGAAGAGTTCGCTTTAAAACATTTAGACATCAATGAAACGTATTTGCTTTTTTATATAAATGAACCATCGATCATCATCGGTAAGAACCAGAATACCGTTGAAGAGATCAACGCGGACTATGTTCGAGATGAAGGGATTCACGTGGTTCGTCGTTTATCTGGTGGCGGTGCGGTGTATCATGACCTCGGAAACTTAAACTTCAGTTTCATCACGAAAGATGACGGTAATTCGTTTCATGATTTCAAGAAGTTTACCGATCCTGTTGTAAAAGCACTGAAAAAACTCGGTGTGAACGCTGAATTAAGCGGACGAAACGATATTTTGGCTGACGGTAAGAAAATTTCCGGAAACGCACAGTTTTCTACAAAAGGCCGTATGTTTAGCCACGGAACTTTGCTATTTGATTCTGAGATCGAAAATGTAGTTTCTGCTCTAAATGTACGTATGGACAAGATCGAGTCAAAAGGAATCAAGTCCATCCGCAGCCGAGTAACCAATATCCGTGAGCACTTGGATGAAGATATGACGATGGAAGAGTTCAAACAGACCCTTCTTGCGTATTTATTCGAAGAGTTGGATTCTGTGCCAAAATACGAATTGACCGAAAAGGACTGGGAAGAGATCCGCAAAATCTCAAGAGAGCGTTATGCCAACTGGGATTGGAACTACGGAAAATCTCCGAAGTTCAATGTGGAACTTTCGAACCGATTTGCAGCAGGTTCTGTTGATATCCGTCTGCACATCGTTAAAGGAATCATTCAAGAAAGTAAGATCTTTGGTGATTTCTTTGGTGTAGGTGACGTATCAGATATTGAAAACAAGCTGAACGGTGTACGTTATGACCGCGAGGCGATCGAGGAAGTGCTTAAGGATTTAGATTTAAGCCACTATTTCGGAAATGTAACGCGTCAGGAGTTTCTTGATCTATTATATTAGGAAGAAAACCGCCTTTTCATGGGCGGTTTTTGTTTGTTTATATCGTTTATAAGTCTTCATTTTCATTTATAAGTCTTCAAAAAAATTTATAAGTCTTCAAATTTTTTTATAAGTCCTCAAAGACAATTTATAAGTCTTCAACAACTCATCCAAAAGTTGCGTGTCTAAACGACTGTTTCAGCACTCAAAATCAGTCCAGCTTCAAAGACCAGCCCCTCGAGGTCACATTACACTTTTCTTGTGACACAATGAGCGTGTCTTCAGAAAAGTATAAAGTGCTGGTCGTGTCTAAACGACTGTTTCAGCACTCAAAATCATTTGACAGAAAATTATTATAAATGATAAGCTGAAACCAAATACATCACACAATAATTAGATAACGGTACAAAAACGTCATATTTTTTTAATCTCAATTGTAATCGCTTACATATTATAAAGGGAGATGAAAGAATGATCCTCCATCCACAAGTGGAATGTATGAGTCGTGATGAAAAAGAAGAGCTTCAGCTTCATCGGTTAAAGCAGAC
This sequence comes from Fictibacillus phosphorivorans, assembly GCF_007673525.1. Lineage (GTDB taxonomy): Bacteria > Bacillota > Bacilli > Bacillales > Fictibacillaceae > Fictibacillus > Fictibacillus phosphorivorans_C. The sequence continues at coordinate 3,341,070 of NZ_VDZU01000001.1, read as the reverse complement.
GGTACACAACGTATATGAGAATGTCTCTTTTTACAAAAATGCTTTTGACGAAAAAGGAATTCATCCCTCTTCAATTGATACATTAGAAGATCTTCAAAAACTTCCTTTTACCGTAAAAAAAGATCTTCGCGATCATTATCCTTTTGGTCTTTTTGCTGTTCCGAACGATCACCTTGTCCGACTGCATGCCTCTTCTGGAACGAGCGGTAAACCGACAGTGGTTGGCTATACAGAAGGTGACATTGATAGGTGGAGCAACATGGTAGCGCGTTCTATTGCCATTGCAGGTGGAGAACCTGGTCATGTCCTTCATAATGCATATGGCTATGGTCTATTTACAGGTGGACTCGGACTTCATAACGGATCTGAGCGGCTGGGGATGATTACAGTTCCTGTTTCAGGCGGAAATACAGAACGGCAAATCCTTTTGATCGAAGACTTTAAACCTCAGGTGATATGCGGAACACCTTCTTATATTTTAACCATTGCTGAAAAGATGGAGGAGCTAGGAAAAGATCCGAAAGCGACTTCGATAGAATATGGAATATTTGGAGCAGAGCCGTGGTCTGAAGAGATGCGTGCGACGCTTGAAGAGAAGCTTGGCATCAAAGCGATGGATATCTATGGATTGAGCGAAGTGATGGGTCCAGGCGTTGCGATGGAATGCCACGAGGCACAGGATGGCCTTCATATTATGGATGATCATTTTTTAGCTGAGATCATTAATCCTGATACGCTCGAACCAATGCCTGATGGTCAGTATGGAGAGCTTGTGTTTACGAGTTTAACGAAGGAAGCTTTTCCGATCATTCGATATCGTACAGGAGATATTGCTTCCATTAATCGAGTACCTTGCAGCTGTGGAAGGACTTCCATACGAATGAGCCGTGTGAAGGGCCGGATCGATGACATGATTATCGTACGTGGAGTTAATGTGTTTCCTTCTGAAATTGAGAATTGTCTTCTTTCGATAGAGGATATTGTACCTCACTACCAAGTTCATATTTTAACAGAAGGATTAAAAGAACATATCGAACTTCATGTTGAGATGACAGAACAACTTTATGCTGTAACAAACGGAGACGAAGATCATGAGGCGACGCACCTGTTAAAGAAGACGATCACAAAAAAAATTAAAGACACATGCCTCGTATCCATGAATATTAAAGTGTATCCACCAAAAGGTATTCCACGTTCTGAAGGTAAGGCGATTCGAGTCGTCAGGAAAACACAGAGAAAAATGGGCGTATAATTACTTTTAAATCGTATGACGATAATTTATAATTACGGTAAATAAACGTAATATAATAGGAGGGAACAACATGACAGTTGGTATGAGTTTTAATCAGCTTAGTGAAGAAGAGAAGATGACTCATTTTCTTGATCGGATCAACGCCGGTGAAAAGATCGAACCGGATGACTGGATGCCGGAAGATTATCGCCTGCAGCTGATTCGTTTGATTTCGATGCATGGCATTTCTGAAATTATGGGAGCGCTTCCGGAGAAAGAGTGGGTACCTAAAGCGCCTTCTCTTCACCGCAAACTTGCGATTATGGCTAAGGTTCAGGATGAGATGGGACATGGACAGCTCTTGCTTCGTGTGGCAGAAGATTTGATGGCCCCTCTTGGCAAGAACCGCCACGACATCATGGAAGATCTTTTTTCAGGTAAATTAAAATTTCATAACGTGTTTCATATGGATGCTCCAACTTGGGGTGATGCGGGAATTATCGCTTGGCTTGTGGACGGGGCGGCAATCATCTCTCAGAGCATGATGCTTGATTCTTCTTATGGGCCATACGCCAGGGCGTTAAAGCGTATCTGTGCGGAGGAAGTTTTCCACGCGCAACATGGTGAGAGCATCATTTTAGCGATGGCAGAAGGAACGTCGGAACAGCGTGAAATGCTGCAGGATTCGTTAAACCGCTGGTGGGAATCACTGATCATGTTCTTCGGACCAAAGTCAGCAAAAGAAACCGGAAATTCAAACGCTGATAAGAACATCATGTATAAGATCCGTACAAAAACAAACGAGGACCTTAGACAAGAGTTCTTCACAAAATATATTCCGCGTATTTGGTCGCTTGGGCTAACGATTCCAGATGATACGATCCGTTTTGATGAAGACAGCCAGATGTGGATCTATAAGGACGCTGACTGGAGCAAGTTCAAACAGATTGTTTCAGGTAACGGACCACAATCACAGAATCGTTTAGATCTTCGTCGCCGCTCATACAAAAATAACGAGTGGGTACGCGCGGCACTCGCTGCTAAAAAGGCGAACTAACAGCGGAAAGGAGAGAAACAAAGGTGAACGAATCAACAAATGAGTTTTACAACGTGTATGAAGTATTCAGTAAAAAAACAGATAAATCTCCGTTTCAGCATAGCTTCAGCCTTTTAGCACCAAACGCAGATATGGCGCTCATCATGGCAAAAGAGAACTTTTTCAGAAGAGAAACGGTCGCCGACATCTGGGTTGTGAAAAGAGAGAACATCAGGGGACTTAACCAAGACGAAAGAGAGATGCTAAAACGTCTCGATAAACAATATAGAGAAACAAAAGGGTACGGCTATCTAAAGAAGAAGTGGCGCGACTATAATCAGGAGCAGTTTACCGAACAGCACATCCTTGGCGGAAGGGGAGACAATTCATGACACAAGAAACGTTAAAACCAAAAGAAAAGAAAGCATTGATCGAGCTTCTCTATCAGCTTGCAGACGATGATTTTCTTCTTGCGTTTCGCGGATCGGAGTGGCTTGGTCTAGCACCGCATATTGAAGAGGATGTTGCATTCTCATCCATCTCACAAGACATGATGGGGCATGCGAATTTGTACTATAACCTACTCGAAAATCTTGAAGAAGGAGAAGCAGACAGGATTGCTCACCTGCGATCACCTGATCTGTTTCGAAATGCCATCATCTTAGAAGAAGTGAACGGACCTGGAACGTACTTAAAAGAACCAGATTACGACTGGGCGTTCACTGTCGTACGCAACTACTTTTACGCTGTACACAAACATATACGTCTAGATTCATTGCGCCACTCTTCCTATGAACCTTTGGCAGAAGCAGCACGTAAAATCATGACAGAACAGTATTACCATCTGATGCATTGGGAGATTTGGTTCAAGCAGCTTATGACCAGTACAGATGAAGCGACCCTTCGAATGACAGCAGCCATCCAAAAGGTTTGGAAAGACTTTGGCGGCGTTCTTACGCTCGGACCGTATTATGAAGATATCGTAAAGGCGAACTTCATCGATGATGAGAACGTAATGAAGAAGAGATGGAACAACAAGATTGAGGCTGTCTTAAAAGAAGTAGGTGCATCTTATCCTGGGGAACCTCGCATGGAAAGAGGCAACGGTCGAAACGGAGTACACACGGAAGACTTGAAGCAAGCAACTGCAACACTTTCTGAAGTTTATGCAACAAATCCTGCAACTGGCTGGTAAGACGATTTAGAAAGGAGATGAACCCCGTGTCCGAATTAAAAAGCAGCATGACTGATAGTGTGATGGACGCGCTTGGGGATGTAAAAGATCCTGAAATCGCCTCTGTCAGTATATTGGATCTCGGGATGGTGCACGAAGTTGACGTGACAGATGATAGGGTAAGGATTTCTGTTCTGCCTACGTTCTCTGGCTGTCCAGCTCTTCACATCATCGAACGAGATATTAAAAAAGCGATTGAAAATGTAGAAGGAATTACTTCAGCAGAAGTGAAATTTGTATTTACACCATCGTGGACAACAGACCGGATTACACCAGAGGGACGAGAGAGGTTAAAAGAGTTTGGCATCTCACCTCCACCAGCGAACCATGTGATGGGTGAGCCTTGGGAGATCGATTGTCCGTATTGTGGATCAACATACGTAACGATGGAAAACATCTTTGGACCAACAGCCTGCAGAAGTATCCTATATTGCAAGTCGTGCAAGAACCCGTTTGAAGCGATGAAACCTGTTGCTGATATGGGATAAGAAAAATGATGAGTTTAAAAATAGGGAGGAAACACACATGGTAAAACTAATCGCACTTTACAAAACACCGGAAAACTTGGAGCAGTTCGACGACCACTATTTTGGACATCATACTGAGATCACGAAGAAGATTCCTGGACTTCGCAAAATGGAAGTAACGAAAATCGTAGGCTCGCCGATGGGGAAAAGCGACTATCACATTCTTTGTGAAATGTACTATGACGATCATGATGCGTTGAAAGCAGCGATGAAGTCTGATGAAGGTAAAGCTTCTGGAAAAGACTTGATGAGCTTTGCAGCTGAACTTGTAACGCTCATGATCGGTGAGGAAATCAATGAGTAATTACGAAACAATTCTAACCTCTATTGAAGATGGGATAGCCTCTATTCAATTAAACAGGCCGCGCGTGTTAAACGCGATCAACAGGCCGATGGTTACGGAACTATTAGATGCTTTTGAAAGCTTCGACCGTAATGATGAGGTGAAAGCAATTGTTTTAACAGGCAGTGAGCGTGCATTTGCAGCCGGTGCTGACATTGATGAGATGAAAGAAGATACAGCGGTCTCTCTTGAACTATTAAACCAGTTTAAAGAATGGGATCGTCTCGCAACGATCAAAAAGCCGATCATTGGTGCCGTCAACGGTTACTGCTTTGGTGGAGGTTTTGAACTAGCGTTATGCGCAGACATCCTCTTCGCAGCAGAAAATGCACAGTTCGGATTTCCTGAGATCAAACTTGGTGTGATGCCAGGTGCTGGTGGCACTGTAAAACTTACAAAGCTGATGGGTCAGAAAAAAGCGCTCGAGTGGCTATGGCTCGGTGATCCGATGACAGCTGATGAAGCTCTTCAATACGGAGTGATCAACCGTGTCATCGCACCTGAACTTGTCGTGGACGGGGCAAAAAAGTATGCGAAGATTGTAGCTTCTAGAGCACCTTTATCTACTCGTTTAATAAAAGAGACTGTTTATAAGTCTATTGATTATTCCACACACGAAGGCATGCAGTTCGAACGTAAAAACTTTTATCTATTATTCTCGTCTCAGGATCAAAAAGAAGGCATGAAGGCTTTCGTTGAAAAGCGTCCAGCCGAATTTAAAGGGAAGTAGAGGGGATATGAACATGTTTGAAACGATCAGCTACGAAACAAGAGGAAAAACGGCTTGGATTACTTTAAATCGTCCGGATAAACTCAATGCATTCACATCACTCATGCATAAGGAAATGGTTTCAGCGATTAAAGAAGCAAACAAAGACAGCAATGTAAGAGCTGTTGTTATAACGGGCGCCGGGCGTGCATTCTGTTCAGGTCAAGACTTAACAGGTTCACCAGAGGGCGCTGATTATGGCGATGTTCTGCGAAAAGGATACAATCCGATGGTGCAAGCATTAGTTGCCATGGAGAAGCCTGTAATCGCAGCCGTGAACGGTGTTGCAGCTGGTGCAGGAATGAGTCTCGCTCTAGCTTGTGACTTCCGTATCGCAAGTGAGAAAGCGAGCTTCATAGAAGCGTTCATTCATGTTGGTCTCGTACCTGACTCTGGAAATCTGTACTTCTTGCCTCGATTAGTAGGTCATGCAAAAGCGATGGAGTTAGCTGTGTTAGGTGAGAAGATCACCGCTCAGCAGGCTAAAGAGTTTGGTCTTGTAACAAAAACGGTAAGCGAAGAAGAGTTCATGCTTGAAGTGGAAATCTTCGCTGAGAAACTTGCAAACATGCCAACCAAAGCAATCGGTCTCATCAAACGCTATATGAATAAAAGCTGGGAAAGCGATCTGAACGAAGTGCTGGAATATGAAGCACAAGCGCAAAAAATTGCTGGTGAGTCAGCGGATCATCAAGAAGGTCTGCATGCATTTATAGAAAAGAGAAAACCAGCATTCACAGGAAAATAGGCATCTAGATTAAAAGGAGTGGAGAACATGAGCACAAAGACAGAAGTTAAAGCGGTAAAACGTGACGTATATGAAATGGTGATAGGCGGACAAAGTGTTGGTGGATCTGAGGGAGAATACTTTGTTACATATAACCCGGCAACAGGTGAACCGTTAGCGAAAGTTGCAAAAGCAACAAAAGCTGATGTGGATTCTGCTGTAAAGGCTGCAAGAACAGCTTTTGAAACAGGAAAATGGAAGCGCTCTCCTGTAAACAAGCGTTCTCGCACGATGAACAAGATCGCTAGCATCATGCGTTCTCGTTATAACGAACTTGTTGAGCTTGAAATTTTGAACAGTGGAAAATCTTTAAGTGCTGCACAAGGGCAAGTCATGCAAGCGATTGAAGACTTTGAGTTCTACGCAGGTGCGATTGTAAGCCACCGCGGTGCTGTGAACCCTATGCCAGGACCATTCATGAACTACACGCTAAAAGAGCCTCTAGGCGTTTGTGCACAGATTATTCCTTGGAACTACCCGATGATGATGGCAGCGTGGAAGATCGCACCAGCAATCGCAACGGGCTGTTCTGTCATCTTAAAGCCTGCTAGTTTAACGCCTTTAACAGCGATCGTTATGACGGAGATCTGTCATGAAGCGGGTGTTCCTGAAGGTGTTGTAAACATCATTACAGGTGACGGAGCTACGGTTGGTTCATACCTTGCTGAACACGAAGGTGTTGATAAAGTAGCGTTTACTGGTGAGACAGGAACAGGAAAAGACATCATGGCTAAGGCGTCTCAAACGTTAAAACGTGTAACGCTTGAACTTGGTGGAAAATCACCTAACTTAGTTTTTGCCGATACGGATCTTGATGCAGCAGTGGACGGCTCATTATTCGGTATTTTCTACAATACAGGGCAATCCTGTGAAGCACGATCTCGCTTGTACATTGAGGAAAGTATCTATGACGCGTTCATGGAAAAGTTCGTTGAAAAAGCGAAGAAGCTTGTACTAGGTAATCCACTCGATCAAGGTACGCATGTTGGAGCGATTATTTCAGATCGCCAGCTTGAAGTGATCGACGGCTACGTAAAATCTGCTGAAGAAGAAGGAGCAACTATCCTTTTAGGTGGCGGACGTGCAAAAGTCGACGGATATGAAAACGGTCATTGGTATCTTCCGACGATCATTACAGACGTAAATGAAGAAATGAAAGTAGTTAAAGAAGAAATCTTCGGACCTGTTGTTGTTGTCTCTACGTTTAAAGACGAAAAAGAGGCTGTGAAACTTGCAAACAATACTGACTTCGGTCTTGCAGCAGCAATTTGGACGAAGGATCACGCAAAGGCAACACGTGTAGCGGGTATGATTCAAGCTGGAACAATTATGATCAACTCACCGTTCTCTGCATTCCCGGGAACTCCATTCGGAGGCTACAAGCAATCAGGTTTCGGCCGCGAGCTATGCATCGAGACACTTGATCTTTATTCAGAAACAAAGAGTGTCGTGTCCTACACAGGATCACGTCCGTTGAATCCTTTTAATCTGTAAAAACAAAATAACTGTTTATTTAAGCTTTGTTGCTTGTGGGAGAGTTGATTTCCGTTTCAGATGCTCGCTTTCCGCGGGGCAGGCGGTGAGCCACATTTGAAGCGTTTCACTCTTAAGTGTCTCACCTGCCGGCCTGTCCCGCAGGAGTCTCGCATCTTCCACTAAAATCACCTTTAACAGAAGGTTTTAAAGCTTTTCTGTCAGTGATTTATTTAGTAAAGAACAAAACAAAAGCGAGCCTTAGTGCTCGCTTTTTATACAAGAATTTGCTGCAAAGAGATTTGAATTACTACTTCATTGAATAGTTAATTGGAGCGGAAAGGCGAGACGCCTGCAGGATGAGTGGGACTATTGAAATGCGGAAGCGACTGTACAGCCCTGATAAGCATAAGGAAAATGGGTAGGGAAGGCGCTCTTTGCCTTCGTGTACCATTTAACTTATGACCTCGAGGGGCTAGGAGCTGTAGCTAGACAGGTGAGACCGTTCAATGACGCAAAGCGGCGAATGGGCTCACCGCACACCCTGCGGAAAGCGAGCCTTGCAGCGGAAATTAACCTCCTTCAAAAGCAGTATTGCATACAAAACGTTAAACATTTGTTTAAAAGAAAGGCAGGAGAGACTATTGTTACAAAATGCTGTAGTCATCGGATCTGGTGTGATGGGAAGAGGAATCGCCTACGTGAGCGCAGTCGGCGGTTTTGATGTTCAACTCGTTGATGTAAAAGAAGAACAACTTGAAAATGCAAAAAAAGAGATCGATTCTATTTTTTCAAAAGCAGTATCTCGCGGAAAGTTATCACAAAGTGTGGCTGAAGAAGCGCAAGCGAGACTTTCGTATGCTACGAATCTCTCAGCGGCCGTTAGCGGTGCAGACTTAGTGATTGAAGCTGTTCCAGAAAACATAGAGATCAAGCGTGCTGTTTTTGAAGAACTAGACCGTTCAGCACCTGAACATTGCGTGCTTGCGACAAACACTTCTACGATGAGTCCAACTGAGATAGGATCTTTTACTAAACGTCCTGAAAAAGTAATCGCCATGCATTTCTTTAACCCGGTGCATAGAATGCCACTCGTTGAGATCGTTCGCGGGCATGAAACAAACGATGAAACGGTCGAGCTCGCGAAAGAAGCTGCTGTGAAGATGGGGAAAGAAACCGTAACGGTTAACGAGTTCCCAGGATTCGTTACAAGCCGGATTTCAGCTATGATTGGGAATGAAGCGTTCTATATGCTGCAAGAAGGCGTAGGAACGCCAGAAGACATCGACAAAGCGATTAAACTGGGCTTGAATTTTCCGATGGGACCTTTTGAACTTGGCGATTTAGTAGGATTAGATACACGCTTAAACAACCTGAACTACCTTCATAAAACGTTAGGTGAAAAATATCGTCCGGCACCACTTTTAGTCAAGTATGTTAAGGCGGGTAGACTTGGCCGAAAGTCAGGTAAAGGGGTATACGACTATACCACGGAAGATAACGGGGTGAAAAAGTGATGAGAGAGGTTGTCATCGTTGATGCTGTTCGTACGCCTATAGGAAGATATAAAGGTGGACTAAAAACGGTTCGGCCCGATGATCTTGGTGCAGAGGTGATCAAAGCGCTTGTGGAAAGAAACCCTGAACTTCCTGTCAACGAGATTGAAGAAGTGATATTCGGAAACGCAAACGGAGCGGGAGAAGATAATCGTAATGTGGCAAGAATGTCAGCTTTACTCGCGGGACTTCCTGTAGAGGTAGGCGGAACGACGATCAACCGTTTATGCGGATCTGGTATGGATGCGGTCATCTACGGTGCTAGAGCCATCTTGGCTGGTGAAGGAGATATCTTCATCGCCGGTGGAACGGAGAGTATGACACGTGCACCACTCGTAATGGGGAAGCCTGAAGTCGACTATCCTCGTGGCGATATGAAAATGTTTGATACGACGATCGGATGGCGCTTTATTAATCCGCTTTTGCATGAAAAGTTCGGAACAGATTCTATGCCTGAAACAGCAGAGAACGTAGCGAAGAAATATGGAATTACAAGAGAAGAACAAGATCAATTCGCTTATGATTCTCAGCAGAAAGCAAAAGAAGCTATCGGACAGAACCGTTTTAAAGAAGAAATTGTTCCTGTAAGAGTAGTAGACCGAAAAGGAAACGAAACGTGGGTTACAGAAGATGAACACCCTCGTCCTGAAACGTCGCTCGAAAAGCTTGGTACGCTTAAACCGTTGTTTAAAAACGGAAGCGTCACAGCGGGAAATGCGTCTGGAGTCAACGATGGAGCTTCTGCATTACTTTTGATGAGCCGTGAAAAAGCAGATCAGTTAGGATTAAAACCTTTGGCTCGATATGTATCATCCGGTGTGGCAGGTCTTGAGCCCGCTATAATGGGTGTAGGCCCGATCGAAGCTTCCAAAAAAGCACTGAAGCGGGCAGGTCTCTCTATAGCTGATTTAGATTTGGTGGAGTTGAATGAAGCTTTTGCCTCACAATCACTTGCTTGTATGAGAGAACTTGGACTAGATTCTGGCAAAGTTAACGTAAACGGCGGTGCGATTGCGTTCGGCCATCCGCTAGGAGCAAGTGGCGCGCGTATTTTAACAACGCTTATTCATGAAATGAAAAAGCAAGGATCGCGCTACGGTCTAGCAACAATGTGTATCGGTGTTGGTCAAGGTATTGCTTCCGTAGTTGAAGCGATCAATGAATAGGAGGGTCATCTAACATGAGTGCTATTTTATACGAAGTAAAAGATTATGTTGCATATGTAACCTTAAACCGTCCAGAAGTTTTGAACTGCTTTAACTTTTCAACATTAAAAGAGCTTGAAGAAGTCGTAGAAGACATTCATCACAATAATGATGTTCGCGTTGTGATTTTTACAGGTGCAGGGGAAAAAGCATTCAGTGCAGGAGCTGATCTAAAAGAACGCCGTACACTGAGTGATTCAGAAGTAAGAAGAAATGTACGTAAGATTCGCGATGTGTTCTCTGCTGTTGAAGCGTTGCCGCAGCCTACGATCTGTGCGATCAATGGCCATGCTTTTGGAGGAGGCTTCGAGTTAGCTCTTGCTTGTGATCTGCGGGTTTCTGTGAGAGAAGCGTCGATGGGTCTGACAGAACTTAGTTGGGCGATCATTCCTGGTGCGGGAGGAACTCAGCGTCTTCCTAGACTGATCGGTCAAGCGAAAGCGATGGAACTGATTTTAACAGCGAAAAAGATGATGGCGGAAGAAGCTTTTTCATACGGTATCTTAAACCAAGTAACATCGAGAGAAGAATTGATGGCTGTTTGTGAAAACTATGCTGGTCTTATTATGAAGAATGGACCAGTTGCCGTTCAGCAAGCAAAGTATGCGATCAAGCATGGAACGGAAGTGGATCTTCAGACAGGACTTGCGATTGAGGCGAAAGCGTATGAAGTGACAATTCCCACAAAAGATCGAATGGAAGCACTCGTTGCTTTTGGAGAAAAAAGACCGCCTGTATTTAAGGGAGAGTAACTTGTTTCTGTCTCCATAATTCCACTATCATAGAGTATAACTTTTTTGTACCGATGATTTTCGACGAGGTTACATATAAGTCGTTAATATAAGTTCAATGAAGTTCTGAACTGAAAGACTTGATGTTAGTCCAGTTTTCTTTATGGTAGGATTGTACAGACAATAACAGGTACAAATGAGGGTATGAACATGCAGAATAGTTTAAACACACGCTCCATGATATTCACATTATACGGAGACTATATCCGGCATTATGGCAGTGAGATATGGATCGGCAGCTTGATTCGATTGTTAGAAGAGTTTGGTCACAACGAACAGGCCGTAAGAGCAGCGATTTCCAGAATGAATAAGCAAGGCTGGATCGCAGCTAGAAAACAAGGCAATAAAAGTTATTATTTTTTAACTGAGCGTGGAAAAAAGCGGATGGATGAAGCAGCAAAGAGAATTTTTAACGCGCAACAGGAACCGTGGAACGGCGAATGGATGATGTTCACCTATACGATTCCTGAAGAGAAAAGAAGCATTCGTGATGAGCTTCGAAAGGAACTGGTCTGGAGCGGATTTGGTCTGCTTGCTAACAGTTTCTGGATCTCACCGCACGCATACTCTGAGCAGATTCAATCTATGATTGATAAATATGAGATCAAAGACTATGTTCATTCGTTTACAGCCGTTTACAATGGGCCGAATGAGAATGAAAAGCTAGTTTCTGAGTGTTGGGATCTGAATGACATTAACGAAAAATACAACGAGTTCATCGTAACGTATTCTCAAAAGTATGTGATCGATAAGAATAAGATTGAAAAAGGTGAGATGACAGACGGAGAGTGCTTTGTAGAGCGTACAAAACTTGTTCACGAATATCGTAAGTTCCTGTTTATCGATCCAGGTCTTCCGAAGGAGCTTCTTCATGCAGACTGGCTAGGTGATCACGCAGCTTCGCTCTTTAGTGATTATTACCGAGCATTAGCAGGACCTGCAAGTCGTTTCTTTGAAAGCATCTATTCGGATGGAAACGATCTAAAGAAAGATTCAGAGTTTGATGCTCTTAATCATCCTCTTATTCAGGAGAACCGGTCATAAAAGAATTAGGCTAGATACAACTAAAAAAGCACTTTCGCAAGCTATTGTACGAAAGTGCTTTTCTACTATTCTTTTAATTCATCACGGAACTGTTTCCCTTTTTCATAATACGTGTCGATCGTAAGCTGAATGAGCTTTAGATCATCGTCGTTCAGTTCGCGTATGATTTTACCCGGTGAACCCATGACCATGACACGCGGCGGAATTTTTTTGCCGGGAGGAATTAGTGTATTCGCACCGATGAATGCTTGTTCACCAATTTCTACACCATCAAGAATGGTAGAACCCATACCAACGAGTGCGCCTTTTTTAATCGTACATCCGTGCAGGATGACGTTGTGACCGATCGACACTTCATCTTCTAGTATGAGAGGATACCCCTCATAGAGGTGTAGCGTGCAATTGTCTTGAACGTTAGTCTTTTTGCCGATGGAGATCGGTCCTTCATCACCTCGAAGAACGGAGTTAAACCAGACGCTTGCTCCTTCTTCTATTGTAACGTCGCCAATCAAGTGAACCCCAGGCGCAATAAAAGCGCTTTCATGAACATCTGGTGTTTTTCCATTAAACGTGTATTTCATTATGAGCCTCCCTCGTACAGGTTATAGGTTCAGTATAACAAAGGTTAGAATGGGAAGTGGAGAAATTGAATTCCATCTGTGAATTGTTAAACATTCAGTATCCGATCCTTCAAGGAGGAATGGGAAATGTTAGTAATGCAGAACTAGCTTCTGCTATATCAAATGCAGGTGGGTTAGGCACAATCGGTGCTGGTACGATGTCACCTGAAGAGGTAGAAAATTTGATAATTGCAACAAAGGGGATGACAGACAGGCCATTTGCTGTTAATGTACCTTTAACCGTTGCATCAAATGTAAAAGAAATTCTTAGACTTCTGATCAAACATAAAGTGGAAGTTGTTTCCTTATCTGCAGGTAATCCAGCGCCTTACATACCGAAACTAAAGGAACACGGCTTAAAGGTTATCTGTGTTGTGGCTTCTGTCTATCATGCTAAAAAAGCCGAGGCAGCAGGGGCAGATCTGCTAGTAGCTGAAGGCTATGAAGCTGCGGGACTTAACTCACCGTATGAGACAACGACAATGGTTCTGTTGCCGCAGGTATCCAAAAGCGTACAGATCCCGGTTATCGCTGCTGGAGGTATTGCTGATGGGAGCGGTATGGCAGCTGCCTTTGCTCTTGGTGCCCAAGGTGTTCAGATGGGAACTCGATTCATTGCAACAAAGGAAGCACCTTTTCATGAGAGATACAAGACTTCCTTAGTAGAGGCAGATGATACCAAAACGTTAATCGTTGGCCGCTCAACTGGAAAGATCAGAAGAATTTATGATACACCTTATGCTCAAAAGTTAATTCAACTTGAAAAAAATGGCGTCTCACCTGAAGAGTTTATTACACACACCTCAGAGGATCATCATATTTTAGGAGCTGTAAAAGGGGACTTGGAGAACGGTTTTATTAATAGCGGTCAGATCGCTGGTGCGATTTCGGATGTGCCGAGCGTAAAAGATCTGCTAGAGACCATGATGAAAGAAGCAAGAGAAGCAGTAAGTATGTTAAACAATCGTTTCATCTAATTCAGTAGTAATAGTAACAGGAGGGTGTATGTAATTATGAATCAGCAAGACCAGTGGACGTCAAAGTTAGCTTTTATTCTAGCTGCAGCAGGATCAGCAATTGGACTCGGTGCAATTTGGAAATTCCCTTATGTTGCCGGTACTAGCGGCGGGGGAGCTTTTTTCCTTCTCTTTTTATTGTTTACGTTTCTAATCGGTTTTCCGCTATTAATGGCTGAGTTTGTTATCGGTCGAGGTGCACAAAAAGAGGCAGTTTCCGCTTATCGAAAGATCGCGCCAGGTACTGCATGGCCTTGGTTAGGCAGAATGGGTGTAGCGACAGCATTTATCTTATTATCATTTTACAGTGTAATCGGTGGATGGATCGTACTCTACCTTGGTAAAAGTTTTTCCGGGGACTTCTTTAATCATGACTTTAGTCAAATGTTTGGCCAATCGATCTCTAGTACATGGCCCGTTTTGATCTCTCAGTTCATCTTTATGATGATCACGATTTTCGTTGTAAGTCGCGGGATTAAGAACGGTATCGAAAAAGCAAACCAAATCATGATGCCAGCTCTTTTTGTTTTGTTTGCTGTATTGATCATTCGCTCATTAACACTTGATAATGCGATGGAAGGCGTAAAGTTCTTCTTGTTTCCTGATTTTTCCAAGATCGGTGGAGACGATATCCTATTTGCATTAGGTCAGTCTTTCTTCTCATTAAGTGTAGGTATCTCTGTAATGGTAACGTACAGCTCTTACTTGAGTAAAAAAGAAAGTCTTACAAAATCAGCGACAACTATCGTATTACTGAACGTATTGATTTCCTTATTAGCAGGGTTAGCGATCTTCCCAGGTGTATTTTCTTTAGGTCTAGAGCCAACAGAAGGACCTGGCTTGCTTTTCGTTGTACTTCCTGCCGTATTTGATCAGATTGTTTTTGGACAGTTATTCTTTATCGTGTTCTTGGCGCTGTTCTTATTTGCGACCCTTACATCAGCTTTCTCGATGTTAGAGATCATCGTTGCATCAATCACAAAGGGTGAACTAGAGAACCGTGCAAAATGGTCATGGATCATTGGAATTCTTATCTTTGCATTCGGAGTACCATCTACTTTGTCTTATGGCGTATGGTCAGATTTCACGCTGTTTGACAAGATTATCTTTGATCAACTCGACTACTTAGTTAGTAACATCTTACTTCCTTTAGGTGCGTTATTCATCGCGTTATTCGTAGGCTATCGTTATCCTAGAGAGATGCTACTTCAAGAGTTTAGAGCAGGTTCCTCTGTTTCGGTAAAAGGCTTTGCGCTATGGCTCATGCTGATCCGTTATGTCGTTCCTGTTGTCATCATCATCGTATTCGTTAACATGCTTGGACTTTTTTAAAAGGAAATTAGAAAGAAAGGCGCGGACCATAATTGGTTTTAGCGCCTTTTTTGTGTTAATAATAGAATTTGTGAAACATAGAAGTGAAGGGAAGTTTTATACATGCTAAAAAACAAAACAGCAGTAGTAACTGGAGCAACTCGCGGGTGTGGGAAAGCTATAGCAGAAAAGCTAGGAACATTAGGAGCAAAATTAGCGATCGTTGGTTCGTCTGATGGTATCTTCAAAACCGGAGAAGAGTTAAAAGCTAAAGGTTTCGATGTTCTTGCCATAAAAGCCGATGTGACAAATGAAGCGGACGTAGCTGAACTATTTAAACAAACGTTTGAAGCGTTTGGAAACATTGATATTCTAGTAAATAATGCGGGTGTCGGTCAGTTTAAATTGGCAGAAGAACATTCATTAGCAGACTTTCAAAAAATGTTTGAAGTTAACGTACAAGGTGTATTCTTATGTAGTACAGCGGTTGTTCCACATATGAAAGAGCGAAAAGAGGGAACGATTATCACGATCTCATCAGATGTGGGTCGCAGAACGATTGCGAACGGCTCTGTCTATACAGCTACAAAGTATGCGGTTCAAGGATTTTCGGGGTCTCTTGCACAAGAACTCAGAGAATTTGGTGTTCGTGTAGGTACTGTGAATCCAGGAGCGATCGATACGTACTTTGCTGATTCTGAACAAGGTCTTGATTTTAAAGAAGATTGGCTAAAAGTAGATGATATCGCAGAAGCTGTAGCGTACATGGCAAGCGCACCAAAACACATGGTGGTTGATGAGATCATGCTTCACCCTCTTTCTCAGGAATACCCGAACGTATAATATGAGGAGGCGATCTGGATGAAACTAGATCAGGAAGTGCTATCCATTGAAGGTTCAAAATCTGTAAAGCTAGATGAGTTGTTCGGTGAAGATAAAACATTCGTTGTGTTAGTCAGACACCTTGGCTGACCATACTATCAAGAGTTCCTTGCGCAGTTGCGTGAGTCATTTGAGAAGTTTGAACGTTTAGATGTAAAAGTTGTTGTCGTATCACCAGCAAATCGTGAACAGATTCAAGAATTTATGAATGTACATGGACCATTTCCGTTTGAAATCTATGGTGATCCGGAGCTTGAGCTATACGAGGAAATGGGAAACCACCACATGACGACTGTTAAAAGCATGCTGTCTGTAGGTGCGGATCTCTTAAAAGGTGAAGTTAAGATAAGCGACATTGTGCCTAAAGATAAGAAGGAAAGAAAGCATTTTTTAAGCGCAGTGAAAAATCAAGATGTGAACATTCAAGGAAGTTCATGGCTGTTTGATCGAAATGGAGAGGTTTTGTGGAAGCACATGGATGAAACTCCTGAAGATCATGCGAAAGTTGACGAAGTATTGAAGCAGTTGCGGAAATGATAAGGATAAAGCTGATACAGCATGTGCTGTATCAGCTTTTTTATGCGGTAGGGAGCTTCCGCTAAACTTAATCATATAAAAAACAGCGCCGATCACATAAAAAAGGTGATCAATCACATAAAAATGATTATGAATCACATAAAAATAATCGTCCATCACATAAAAAAGGAATTTATAAAGTCTTACTTTGCCTGCCCGTCCTGCGGTTTTCCTCAGACTTGATCCACGAACGAATGCCTCTTCCTGCGAACGGCTCGTCATCAAATCGAGGGATGATATGAAAATGAGCGTGTGGAATGCTCTGACCAGCCACTCGATTTACGTTCCATCCCGTGCTGTAGCCATCAGGTGCAAACTCTGAGTCTAGCAAACTTTTTGCTTGCTGCATCAACTCATATGTATCACTCCACTCTTTTTCACTTAAATCAAATACAGTCTGTTTATGAGCTTTTGGAATAATCAATCCCGCACCTTGTAAAATATCCTGAGCTCTCGGACTCTGCAAAAAGTAGCAACTTTCATTCTCTAATACTATTTTTTGTTCAGGAAAACTCATGGGATCACAAAATATACATTCATCCATTTAATAAATACACCTCCAGAACCATTTTTGCATATTTTTCATATTTCTTACAAATCAAACAATTCTGGGGATTCATTGACCGGATATCACACAAAATGTTATGATTACGTTAAGAAAACGTTATATAAATTTGATAAAAGATATGAGGTGTGTGCATGAAATCAGGCATGAAGGTCGGCCAAAGTGCGACCATCAAAGCTACCGTTACACCCGATATGTTTGCTCAATTTGAAGGAAAGCTTGTCCATCCAGCCTATTCAACGGTTAGCATGGTCTATCATATGGAATGGGCAGCGAGACAGATTATATTGCCATATCTTGAAGAGCACGAAGAAGGAATCGGCGGTGGAGTTGCAGCCAAGCATATGGCTCCGACACCAGAAGGCGCTGAGCTTACTGTAACGGCCACGTTAAGAGAAGTTAAAGGCAAAGCTGTCATATGTGATGTGACCGTCTATAACGGTAAAGCAATAGCAGGTGAAGGAGAAGTAACACAATATATTCTGCCACGAGAAGCAATCTCACAAAAAATTAAAGAAATGAAGATTTAAATTTTTTTATCCAATAATGAAAGCGCTTACACTTTAAAGCGGCAAAGCGAAAAAGAAATAGAGTAACAAGAGACACACTAGGGGGATTTACACATGTTTGAAAAAATATCACAGCATGAGCAAGTTGTTTTTTGTAACGATCCATCAACAGGTCTCAAAGCAATTATCGCTATACATAACACAACATTAGGCCCAGCACTCGGGGGATGCCGAATGAGACCATACGGATCGGTGGATGAGGCACTTGAGGACGTTCTGAGACTGTCAAAAGGTATGACATACAAATGTGCAGGTGCGGATGTTGACTTCGGTGGGGGTAAATCGGTCATTATCGGAGACCCCACGACTGATCGTACACCAGAGTTGTTTCGAGCGTTCGGACAGTTTGTAGATTCTTTAAACGGTCGTTTTTACACAGGAACGGATATGGGTACGACGCCTGATGATTTTGTTCACGCGTTAAAGGAAACGAATTGTATCGTCGGGGTACCTGAGGAATATGGCGGCAGCGGCGACTCTTCTGTTCCAACAGCACAAGGAGTTATCTATGGCCTTCAAGCTACGATTCAGACTCTCGAAGGAACAGATGAACTTGCAGGTAGGTCCTACTCGATACAAGGATTAGGAAAAGTAGGGTTTAAGGTCGCAGAGCAACTGCTCGCTGCCGGTGCACAGATCTATGTAACGGATATTAACGAAAAAGCGTTAAAGATGATTCAAGAACGAGCAGAACTTCTGCCTGGAAATGTGGAGGTGGTTGAGGGAAGCGACATCTACGGGGTGGACGCTGACATCTTCATACCATGTGCACTAGGAGGAATCATTCACGACGAGACGATCGAACAGTTGAAAGTTAAAGCGATAGTTGGAAGTGCTAACAATCAGCTTTTAGAAGATAAACATGGGCTTTACCTGCAACAAAAAGGAATCCTATATGGTCCGGATTATATTGTGAACGCAGGAGGGCTCATTCAGGTAGCTGATGAGCTTTATGGTCCGAATAAGGCTCGAGTCTTAACAAAAACGAGAGCGATCTATGACAGTTTGATACAGATCTATAGTGAGAGCACGAAGAACCAGATATCAACGATGGAAGCAGCAAATCTTTTCTGTGAGGAGAAGCTTCTAGCCCGATCAAAACGAAACAGCTTTTTCGCTCACAACCGAAGACCAAAATGGCAAGTTCGAAACTAAGGAGGGAATTTATCCATGGAAAAGTTATTTCCAAAGATGCAGATCATTAATGAGAACGGTGAGTGGAATGACGAAACATACCGCGGTGAGATCACAGAGGAACTAACGAAAGAGCTTTACACGAAGATGCTTCGTTCGAGGCTTTTTGACCGTAAAGGGGTAAACCTGCAGCGTCAAGGACGGATCGGTACGTACGTTCCTTTCGAAGGGCAAGAAGCGTCACAGATCGGAAGCGCGATGGCGATGGGTGAAGGCGATTGGATGTTCCCGACTTATCGAGATCACGCGGCAACGATGACATTTGGTCATTCGCTAAAAACACTTTTTCTTTATTGGAAAGGCCGCCAAGAAGGATGTATCCCTCCGGAAGGAAAGAACATTTTTCCTCCAGCCGTTCCGATTGCATCACAGCTTCTTCATGCGACAGGAGCTGCTTGGGCTGAAAAGTTAAAAGGTACAGATCGTGCTTCTATCGTTTACTTTGGAGACGGAGCAACATCAGAAGGTGATTTTCACGAAGGCTTAAACTTTGCTAGCGTGTTTAACGCTCCTGTTGTTTTCTTTAATCAAAACAATGGGTTTGCCATTTCAGTACCGATCGAAAAGCAGATGAAAAGTAAAACAATCGCTCAAAAAGCAGTAGCATACGAGATGGAAGGCGTTCGATTAGACGGTAATGATGTGTTCGCTGTATATTTCCACACGCGTACAGCGGTGGAGCGAGCCAGAAAAGGGGAAGGACCAACGTTGATTGAAGCTGTAACGTGGCGTTATGGTGCACATACAACAGCTGATGATCCTTCCAAATACAGAAATCAAGAAGAGTCTGTGAACCGCCGTGAGACGACGGATCCGATTCTTAGATTAGAGCGATTTATGAAGAACGAAAACATGTGGGATGAGAAGTGGGCGGCTGACCTCCAAGAATCACTAACGCTGGAGATTGAAGCAGCAGTAAAAGAGATGGAAGAAGCACAAGCACCGCATTATAACGATGTGTTTGATCATGTGTTTGCAGAGAATCCTTGGCCGATCGAAAGCCAAAAAGAAGCATACGCTCATTCAAGAGGTGATCGCTAATGACAACGGCAGTAGATACGAAAAAATTAACGATGGTTCAAGCTGTAACAGACGGTATGAGAGTGATGATGAAAGAACACGAGAACGTAATCGTGCTTGGTGAAGATGTTGGACAGAACGGCGGAGTGTTCCGTGCAACAGATGGTCTAGTTGCTGAATTTGGAGAGAATCGAGTCATTGATACACCGCTTGCTGAATCTGGCATTATTGGTACATCGATCGGGCTTGCGATAAACGGCTTCAAACCAATCGCTGAGATGCAGTTTCTTGGTTTCATCTATCCTGCGTTCAATCAGATCATGACTCATGCGTCTCGAATCCGTGCGAGAACACTTGGACATTTTACAGTGCCAATGGTCATTCGGGCACCTTTTGGAGCAGGCGTACGTGCACCTGAAATCCATTCTGATTCTGTTGAAGCTTTATTTACGGGGATGCCAGGAATGAAGGTTGTTGTTCCATCTAATCCGTATGACGCAAAAGGGATGCTTGTTTCAGCGATTGAAGATCCTGATCCTGTCCTTTTCTTAGAGCCGATGCGCTGTTACAGAAGTACGAAGATGGATGTTCCTGAAGGAAAGTATAATGTTCCACTTGGAAAAGCTGCTCGCCTTCAAGAAGGAAACGATGTAACAATTTTTGCTTATGGCGCGATGATCGAAGTCGTTATGAAAGCTGCAAAGACAGCAGAAGAAAAAGGGATCAAGTGTGACGTGATCGACCTTCGTACACTATATCCGTTAGATAAAGAAATGATCGCTGAAAGTGTACAAAAAACGGGTCGTGCCGTCATTGTTCATGAAGCACCGGGAACAGGTGGACTGGGAGAAACGATCATATCATTGATCAATGATACTTCTTTCCTTTATATGAAAGCGCCGATCGAGCGCGTAACAGGTTTTGATACGCCGGTTCCGATGTTTGCGCTAGAAGATCATTATTTGCCAAGTGCGGATCGTGTTGTTCAAGCTATTGAAAAAGTAACGCAATTTTAGGAGGTGAGTGTGAGTGGTAGAAGTTAAATTGCATGATATCGGTGAAGGAATGCACGAAGGAGAAGTTATACACTTTTTCGTAAAAGCCGGAGACTCCGTAAAAGTTGATCAGCCTTTAGTAGAGGTTCAAACGGATAAAGTAACCGCCGAACTTCCTTCACCAGCAGCCGGAACGATTAAAGACATCAAGGTAAAAGAGGGAGATGTCGTGACTGTAGGATCTGTTATCTTAACGATTGATGCTTTTGCGCCGTCTTCCCAAAAAGCAGAAGACGCTCCAGAAAACAAAGATCAGCCGGTCGTTGAAAAAATAGTTAAAGCACCAAGTCACACTGCCTTTTCGGGCGGTATCGCAACATTGAACAAGCGTGTTCTAGCTGCTCCATATACTCGAAAAATTGCGCGTGAAAACGGTGTGGATATCGAACAGATCAAGGGTACAGGACCTGGTGGACGTGTGACAGATCAAGACGTTTATAACTTTATTGATCAGCCTACAGAAACTGAGGCAACACCACATGGTTCTGTGGAAGAAAAAGCGACTGCTCCGACTAAAGAGTTTTCAACAAGTGACCCGGAAGAGATTCCGTTTAAAGGACGCAGGAAGCAGATCGCGAAGAAAATGGTTCAATCTCTTGCGACGATTCCGCACGTCACGCATTTTGAAGAGATCGATGTAACAGCTGTTATGAATCTGAAGAAACAGCTTAAAGCGATGGATCCAGATAACAAGCGTGGCATGAACGTGTCTGTTGCAGCGTTTTTCGTAAAAGCGATTCAGATCGCATTAAAAGATTTCCCGATTTTCAACGCAAAGCT
Source organism: Fictibacillus phosphorivorans (assembly GCF_007673525.1). Taxonomy (GTDB): domain Bacteria; phylum Bacillota; class Bacilli; order Bacillales; family Fictibacillaceae; genus Fictibacillus; species Fictibacillus phosphorivorans_C. The sequence continues at coordinate 3,319,486 of NZ_VDZU01000001.1, read as the reverse complement.
AGATGAAGAAAAAGAAGTCATTCGTCTTGAGAAAAATGTGAATATCGGCATCGCCACCGACTCTGATGAAGGTTTGATCGTACCAGTGATTCAAAAAGTCGAACAAAGAAATATACGAGACATCGCGGTTGACATGAAAGACAAGATCACACGTGCTAAGACGAACAAGCTGAAAGGTTCTGATCTAACAGGAAGCACGTTTACGATTTCAAACGTTGGTCCGCTCGGCTCGATCGCTGCGACACCGATCATCAATCATCCTGAAGTAGCGCTGATGGCTTTTCATAAAACAAAGAAAACGCCTGTTGTGATCGGAGATGAGATCGTGATTCGTTCTATGATGAACGTATCTATGTCGTTTGACCACCGCGTTGCAGACGGCGCAACGGCTGTCATGTTCACGAACCGCGTAAAAGAACTCATCGAGAATCCTTACTTCATGACACTGGAGCTGATATAGATGGTTGTAGGTGATTTTGCAACAAAACGACAACTGGTTATTATCGGAGGCGGACCTGGCGGATACCATGCCGCAATCCGTGCGGCACAGCTTGGAATGGAAGTTACGCTGATCGAAAAAGAAAAGTTAGGCGGTGTTTGCCTTCATAAGGGATGTATTCCTTCAAAGAGCCTTACACAGTCTGCTTCTAACTTTTCAAGCCTTTATCAATATAAAAACATGGGGATTTCAGTTTCAGACGCAAGTTTTGAATATGATACCTTCACAAACTATTATTCTTCGGTTGTAACTGGACTTCAAAAGGGAGTAGAAGCCCTGATAAAAGCAAACAAAATTGAGCATTTAACAGGTACAGCATCTTTTATGTCCGGTGAGAGAATAGGTATCGACTCTGGTCATCATTTTGAGATGTATGAATTTGAGCACGCGCTCATCGCGACAGGAAGTTCACCATTATTGCCAGAACAGGCAAAGCTATCACATAGAATCATGACACCTCATACGTTATGGGAGTTGGGTGAGCTTCCTAAAAGTCTATTCATCTATGGAGCTGATTACTTTGCACTGGAAGCAGCTATGGCTTACAGACAGCTTGGGAGTGATGTTACGTTAGCCATACCCCGTAATGGCTTTGGTCTTGACGCTAGCATTGAAAAAGAACTGCAGCGTGTTTTAAAGAAAAACAAGATAAAAGTATTTAAGAATCATCTATGGGAAAGTGCTGAAGAGATGGCTGATTCAGTAACCGTATCGTTGAAAAAAGACGGTGATGAAAAAATTTCTGTCGAGACTTCTCATGTATTGTATGCTGCTGGCTATTCGCCGAATGTGGATAGTCTAGGACTAGAAGCGATTTCGATCGAACGTGACGAGAATGGTTTTATTATCGTAAACGAACATAGCCAAAGTTCTGTTTCTAACATATACGCGGCTGGTGACTGTACGATTGGGATGAAGTTAGCATCAAAAGCAATTAAGCAAGGAAAGACGGCAGCTGAACATATGGGAGGAATGCAGTCATCGTTCAATTTAAGTCTTGTTCCTTATGTGGTGCACACGAATCCGCCGATTGCTTCCGTAGGTCTCTCAGAAGAGCAAGCTCTAGCTGAGGGCTATGAAGTGAAGACGGGGCAATTTTCAATGAGTGGCAATGGCTTTGCTTCCATCCTCGGTCAAAAAGAAGGATTGTCCAAGATGGTGATGGACGCGAAGAGTGATGTGGTTCTCGGCATTCACATGATGGGAGCTGGCGCTGTCGAAATGATACAAGCGGGAACATTTGCACTTGAGATGGTTGCGCGTGAAGAGGATCTGGCTTACCCGGTCTATGCGCATCCAGCTTTGAACGAAGCATGGCTTGAAGCGATTGAGAGCGCGAGCGGAAAAGCGATTCATGTACCTCCAGCTCGCAAAAAAGAGAAAAGCTCTGTATGAGTGTTATGATGATGTGAAAAAAACGGTCTTGTAGGCCGTTTTTTTGTTGGGGTTAAGGGTATATGGAGTCAGGAGTTTGTCGAGTTATGTCATCTCGCCGATATATGATCAAAACTCGCCGGATTATCGCTCAAACTCGCTGGAATAAGTCCGGAATTTCTAGGATTAATGCCTGAATTTCTAGAATTCGCTGTGCATATACCCCTGCTGGTATCATTAGGAACTTCTTTCGATCGCTGAAATGACGTGTATTTAGTTCTTAGAGGAAACACCTCAAGCACAAAAACGTTCAAAATGTGATATTCAATCAGAATTTACAAACAATTATCACTCACATGCCATTTTCTTTTTTGGGCTACATATATTAAAATGGCGATAAGATAACATCCGCTATAGAAAAGCACGGCGGATATAAAAGAAGTGAGGAATGCTGTTTGAAGAAGTTAGTTTTAACTGGCGGTGGCTCAGCTGGACACGTAACACCGCATCTTGCCTTAATACCTAAATTGGAGAAGATGGGATGGGACTTGAATTACATCGGTTCTGTTGATGGTATCGAAAAAAGTTTGATCCAAGATGGAACGAACGTGCCTTATCATGGAATATCTAGTGGGAAATTGCGTCGTTATTTTGACTTAAAAAATATAAAAGATCCTTTTAAAGTGGCAGCTGGTGTTGCACAGGCTTATTTTAAGCTTGGAAAATTAAAGCCCGATGCTGTTTTCTCAAAAGGAGGCTTTGTGGCTGTACCTGTGGTTATCGCAGCATGGATGCGCAACATTCCTGTTTATATCCATGAATCAGATATTACTCCAGGTCTGGCTAACAAAATCTCATCTAAGTTTGCTTCTAAGATTTTTGTAACGTTCGATGAAGCAAAGAAACATTTTGCAGCAGGGCAAGCGATTGTGACCGGTTCACCAATTCGCGATGAACTTCTTCAAGGTACTAGAGAAAAAGGTTTGTCTTTCTTAGGCTTCCGAAGCCATCTCCCTGTACTGACAATCATGGGTGGAAGCTTAGGTGCGCGTAAGATCAATGAAGCTCTTCGTGAAGCACTGCCTGAATTGTTACGTTCTTATCAGATCGTACACATCTGCGGAAAAGGAAACGTAGACGAAAGTTTAAAAAATACAGAAGGCTACAGACAGTTCGAGTATATTCAAAGTGAACTTCCAGATGTGGTTGCAGCAACAGACTTTGTGATTTCTCGTGCTGGATCGAACAGTATCTTTGAGTGGTTAACGCTTAAGATACCAATGCTACTTATTCCGCTTTCAAGAGCGGCGAGCAGAGGAGATCAGATCCTTAATGCGCAATCCTTTGAAAAACAGGGTTATTGCCACGTTCTTTATGAAGAAGAACTTACGAAAGTAACATTGATCACCTCTTTAAAAGATCTGAAAGATGATCAAGAGCAGATGAAGAAAAACATGGACACATTTAAAGCTTCTGATAGTGTAGACCTTATTCTACGCACGATCACAGGACAGAAATAATGATAAGGGGTCTGTCCCGGGGACAGACCCCTTACAATTTAATAGCTTCCACATCTTATAAAACGGAGATGAAAAAAGATGATGCCAAGCCCTGCCGTACATAGAGAAGAATCACCTGCATACTGGAAGAAAGGTGTTCAAGCTGGTTTGCCGATCGCAATTGGTTATATGCCAGTTGCATTTACATTTGGTCTGCTCGCTAAAGCTGCAGAGTTAAGTCTTTTTGAAACGATAGGCATGAGCGTTATCGTGTTTGCTGGTGCTTCGCAATACATCGCCTTATCGATGATTGTGGCAATGAGTGGTGCTGCAGAACTAATCCTGACCACTTTCATTATGAACATTAGGCACCTTCTTATGAGTGCTTCTTTAAAGGAGCGTGCTGAGGATGACCCTAAATGGCTGCGTGCGATCTACGCTTTTTTCATTACGGATGAGACTTTTTCTGTTGCTGCGACCTCATCCGAGAAAAAAATTACGGGAAGCTATTTGCTTGGATTGGGAATCGTTGCATACAGCTGTTGGGTAATCTTTTCAGGGGTAGGTTATGTGATGGGAGCTGGACTTCCACAATCACTGCAAGATAGTATGGGGATCGCGCTTTATGCGATGTTTATCGCACTACTCGTACCTGCTGCCAAAAAGAGCAAGAAGGTAATTGCACTTGCCGCGACTGCAGCAGTATTAAATTCAATCTTCTCGTTCGTTCCCACTTTAAATGGTGGATGGGGAATCATTCTATCTACTTTAATCGCTGCCGTTTCAATCGAGTTTTTTATGAAGGGGGATGAGAGGGATGAGTGAACAATTAATATGGGTAATTGTCGGGATGGGAATCGTTACCTATATTCCTAGGATGTTGCCGCTCGTTCTCTTTCATACGAACCATCTCCATCCAAGGATACAAGGGATATTGAAGAACGTTCCTTTTGCTATACTAGGTGCACTCATTTTTCCAGGTGTATTTACCATCAATCCAGAAAATTATCTATATGGGGGAATAGGTGCTGCTGCAGCATTTATCGCGGCTTGGTTGAACTTAAATGTGATCGTGGTCGTGCTATCTTCAATCTTCGTTTTGTACGGTTATACGTTTTTGTAGGATATTGTCATAATTTACTTTGTAAATATTACACCTTATGAATTGATTTGTTGAAAAGGTGGGCGTATAATCACAATTAAAAGGAGGAGATACAAGATGCCTCATTTAGTTCGTTTTGTACTAATTGGTTTGTTTTCCGTTTCAGCTTTATCTGTACTCTCTTTTCAAGCCGTTGAGATTTTTCATGCTGTAACGGACGTTGTACAATCTTTTATCTATAAAGATTAATAATTTGTAAAATCGGAGAGCTATCTATAGCTCTTTTTTTTGTTACCTGATAAGCTTCAAATAATGATTAACAAGCTTTCAATTATGGGTACACTTACTAATGGACTAAGCAATAAAGGATGATTTAGATGAAATTAATCGCAATTGATATGGATGGAACTCTAGTTAATAGACAGTTAAAAGTAACAAAAGAGAACAGTGAAACCATTAAAGAAGCTGTAAACGATGGCCATCATGTTGTAATCGCTACAGGTCGCTCTTATGATGAAGCCAAACACACGCTAGAAGATGCAGATCTTCATCTGCCGCTAATTTGCGTAAATGGAGCAGAGATTCGATCAGAAGGATGGGAGATCCTTTCTTCGATTCCTTTAACATTTGAGCAGTACGAGGATATCAAAAAAATTCTGGACGAAGAAGATATTTATTATGAACTCTACACGAGCAAAGGAACATTTACAGATAATCGGGAAAAAGCTTACGAAGTGATGAAAGATATCGTGTTAACTTCCAATCCAGAAGCTACAGATGACGACGTTCAAAAAGCGGCTCTTCGTCGTTTCCGCTTAGGATTAGTGAGTGTTGTTGGAGATTTTGATAAACTTTTAAGTGAGAATGGTATTGAGGTTTATAAATTTCTTGCCTTTTCAAGTGATACAGCAAAACTTCAACGAGCTTTTCAGCATTTAAAAGGAGTTGATTCTCTCGCAGTCAGTGCTTCTGCTGATAACAACTTAGAGATCACGAATAGTGAAGCACAAAAAGGTGTGGCGGTTCAACGGTATGCAGAACTTAAAGGAATCTCTTTAAAAGACACGATGGCAATCGGTGATAACTATAATGATGTTTCCATGTTAGAAGTGGCAGGTTTTCCTGTAGCTATGGGAAATGCTGTTGATGAGGTAAAAGAGATGGCATCATTTGTTACGAAAGAAAACGATGAGAGTGGTGTCTCGTTTGCAATCAAGAAATTTTTAGAACAAAAATAATAACACTTACAAAAGCTGGTTCGAACATTTCGGACGAGCTTTTTTTGTATACAAAAACTTACACATGATTTACAAAAATGCAAAAGCAGGTTCACATTCCCTTGTTACAGTGACAAAGTAGTTCACTTACAACAAAGGGAGAGTGCAACATGATGAAGAAATTAATAAAAACGGGTATAGGAGCTTTAGCACTAAGTCTTACATTGATGGGGGCTGATAGTTCAGTGGTTGATGCAAAAGAAAAACATAAAGACATCTTAAATGTTGCGCATCGAGGAGCTTCTGGTTATGCACCAGAACACACGATTACATCCTATAAGATGGGTGAAAAAATGCATGGAGATTACATTGAAGTCGATCTTCAGATGACAAAAGATGGCGAGTTGATCGCTATGCATGACGAGACGTTGGACCGTACTACGAACGGAACAGGTCAAGTAAAAGATTATACTCTTGAAGAAATCAAACAGCTTGATGCCGGAAGCTGGTTCAATGAAAAATATCCAGAGCAAGCAAAAGCAAAATACGAAGGACTTCAAGTACCAACATTAAAAGAAGTATTTGAAACGTTTGGAAAGAATGCGAACTATTATATTGAAACAAAATCACCTGAAGTTTATCCGGGTATGGAACAAAAGCTTCTTGATGAAGTAAATGAGTATGGAATTAATAAAGATAAGTTGTTGGTTCAATCTTTCAGCTCTGAAAGTCTGTTAAAGATGGACGAGATCGATCCTTCAGTAAAACTTGTTCAGCTTTTAGAGTATACAAGTCCTGCTGAGTTAACGGATGAAGAAGTACAATCCATCAAACAATATGCGATGGGAATCGGGCCAAACAGCGATATGATCGACCGCGAGTATGTACAAAAAGCGGTGCAGAACGACCTAGAGATCCATCCGTATACGGTAAACGAAAAAGAAGAAATGCAGAAACTGATCGACTGGGGTGTAACAGGTATTTTCACAAACTTCCCTGATCTTCTGCATGAAGTGAAAAAAGGTAAATAACGAAGAAAAGCAGCTGATACGCGTGTCAGCTGCTTCTTTCTTTTTTTACAAAAAATACCTCTCCATCATCTTGTAACTGTGCGAAGAAGACCTCTTTTACATCTTGATAACCCGCACTCTTTAATTGCTGATCCAACCATTCGTCTGACAAGCTATATTCTTTAAAGGGCTGATCTATTTTCTCTCCGTTTGAGATCAGCATAGCCGGCAAATATTGAGGAGCTTCTGGTGGAATGTTGAGATCTTCTTTTGTAACAGAGTCTTTAAGTGGCTTTTTTAACACACTGAGTTGTCCGTTAGGCTCCATAACCGCATACTCTACTTCCGTAATATCAAAGACCGCACTGATCCTGAGAAGCATCAATAAATCATCCATCGACATCTGCATCCGCTTAAGCTCTTTTTGCATGATCTGTCCTTTTTTTATAACGATTGTCGGCTGACTTTTCGTTAGTTTTGTGAGCAGGGGAGAATGGCGGTTGAGAAATTCTATGCCGAATACGGCTAACGCCCAGAAGCTCAGAGACGCCAAACTTTCCCAAACCGTGATCTCTTTATGAACGACCATGTCTCCAATGATATTACCCATCGCGATGCCAGTTGCATAGTTAAAAAATGTAAGTTCACCAAGTTGTTTTTTCCCGAGCAACCTCATGAGCATTAACAAAAAAGCAAAACCTAGAACTGTTCTATAGATCGTGATTAAGATTCCATCCATTGTCATCCCTCATTTACATGTGCTGTTATTGTTATCAGGATGCCCAAACAAAAATAAGGCAAACAAAAAAGAGCGAACATATTGTCCGCTCTTCTCTTTATTTGCCAAACTGCATACGGAAATGAATCAATTTTTTCAACATAAAGTATGCTAGAACGCCGCCTATTGCTGCAGATAAGTAATAGCCTATTAAAGATCTTGAATCATAGTCGCCAAATATACCGCCACCTAACATTCCGAACGTTAGAGCAAAGCACAATACAACGCCAAAGGTAAAGAATCCTCTACCTTTTTCAAAAACAAGTAATCTACCGTTGTTCTCGTTCTTAGTTCTGCTAAAGAGCCAAGTTCCAAAAACTACGGATAGAATCGTATAAGCTAGTGGAATGAGTAACATGACATAAGGTATATGTGAGAATTCAGTAAAAGAATTTTCTGTTGAAAGATTTATATCATAACGGAAATCAATGATAGGTATTGGCAGTGTTAAACTATTGATTAAATCACCAAATACTTGAGTGGTATGTGCATCACGATTAATAGAAATCCCGTGGTACTCTAAAAACGATGCAATTAGAGATAAAAACCCAATCGGGAAAAGTAGAAAGATACCACTTAACACTAATTGTGAGACTAGACTGCCTGCAACTGTCCCAATAAAAAGACTAAAAGAGAATATAGCGATAGAAAACGGAATAACGATCATCATGAATTCAAAAAGAAATGCTGCATCCGTTACTTCTGAAAGAATAGTAAACTTTACGATAAGCATACAAACTAACAAGTTAACCAAAAGGCCAGTTGTTATATGACCAACTCCAAAGATCCATTTTGAAAGAAAGATCTCTTTACGTTTAAACGGAAGTGAGAACGTTAGATCAGTAGCATGAGACGTACGTTCACTGCCCACTAAAAGTGCAGCTAATCCTATTACTAAAAAGAGAAATAATACGATATCGGAACCAGTAAAATGAAAGTTTAAGTAATAGTTCTCAGGTGCATCACGATAGGGATTATTTTTTTCAGTTAACATGTTTTGTGCTTTTCCAAAAAAAGAATACGGCAGAAACAGAAACAACGAAATATAGATTCCCCATACGGCAGGACTTCCTAGTTTTTGGTTCCTCATCCACAATGCTCTATGAAACATGTGATTCACCTCCAAGTGTTGAAATGAAAATATCTTCGAGTGTCATAGGTAGTTCTTCTAATAATAGCGGATTCTCTGAGTTCATCTTTTCAAGTGTCGCGTCAATGTTACCTTCGATCATCAATGTATAGACACGTCCTGTTTGATTTAAGATATTCACGTTGTTCAATTGCTCAATCTTTTCAGGCAGAGAGTGTTTGTAAACAACTTGTACTTTGCGGAACGATGATTTCGCATCCTCGATAGAGGTTGTGGATTCAATTCGTCCTTCTTTAATCATGATAAGAACATCTGCCATCTTCTCTACTTCCTCTAAATGATGAGTAGAGATGAGAACACATAACTGTCGCTCGCTCACTTCTTCAATAATAAATTGCAAAATATTTCTTTTCACGATAGGATCAAGTCCGTTTGTTGGTTCATCTAAAATAATCAGATCCGATTTCGTTGAAAAAGAAAGGATCATTAAGAACAGTGCCTTCATTCCTTTAGAGTATGTTCTGATCTTTTTATTCTTAGGAAGTTTAAAGCGATCCAGAAGAGAGTAGAAGTACACAACATCAAAATCTTCGTAAATCGCATCGTAAAGCTTTACGATTTCTTTCACGCTATAGCTCTTTAAAATCTCAGTCGAGTCAGGTACATACGTGATCTTTTGTTTAACCTGAGGATCTTGATGAATATCTGTATCATTAAAGAGCACTTGCCCCTCATCAGGATCTAAAATACCGGCGATCACGCGAAGCAGCGTAGACTTTCCAACACCGTTTCTTCCGACCAAACCTGCAATTGTACCTGGTTCAAGTGTAATGTTCACATGATCTAACACTTGAGACCCTTCTATCGTTTTACTAATATTATTCACTCTCAGCATGACTGTCTTTACCCCCAAGCTCTTCTGAAAAGTTTTTCAACCACTTTGATAATGTTTGGTGATCGATACCTAGATAGGAAGCTTCAATAAATAGCTGTTTCAGCTGTTGTTTCAATTCCGTAATCTTCTGATCATCTGCTTTAGGTACGATAGAAGCGGAAACGAACGTTCCTTTGCCTCTCAAGGTCTCAATGATCCCTTGGCGCTCTAATTCTTGATAAGCCTTACTCACTGTATTTGGATTGATCAGTAATGTTCCTGATAGTTCGCGTACCGAAGGCAATTTTTCTTCTGGCAACAAAATTTCTCGCAAGATCAATTCCTTGATCTGATGAACGACTTGTTCCCATATCGGTGTATTGCTTCGGGGATCTAAATTCAATATCATGTTATCCCACCTTTATATACTATATGTGTGTATTACTGTGTATAGTACACTTATAACATACAAGATTAGTAAATTTATGTCAACGTACTTTTCTTTACTTTTTTTGAGTAGGATTACTACAATGAAAGTAGGAGGGATGAGACGTGAAATCGATTATTGATGATGCAAAGTTACTTATTTTTGACTTGGACGGAACGCTATATGAAGATACAGACCATTTTGATTATTACTGCCGCTTGTTACAAAAAAGGGTGTCTGATGATAAACAGAAAGCTTTTTGGGATACATATGAGAGTATGAAGAAAGGAACACACCCCGTTGGGATCGGAAAAGTGTATGATATCAAGAATGATGCAAGTGTTACAGTTGATCCCATGACCCTGCAAGTAACAAAAGTAATATCCTTTAATGGAGAAGAGTGGCCACAGGATAAAGTAAGAGCAGAATTCTCAGGGGAGCTTGTGTATGATTTTGAACGATTGATTGCGATCGGTGATGGTTGGTGGCTGCCATATGCTACAGCTATGCATTTCGGCTTGAAACAAGCAGATACATGGGAATGCTACAATGCTACAAAAGAGTACATGGTAACCGATCAGTTCCAGCTATCGAAAACACCTGGCCTTAAACAGGCATTGCAACGTTTAAAAGAGAAGAAAAAGGTGGTTCTCTTAACGAACAGCGAAAGAGAAGATGTGAAACGCTTGTTACATGAGTTAGAGCTTCATGACCTGTTTCATGCTCTTTATACGGAAAGTGAAAAACCGTTAAAGACGAAAGAAAAATTAAAGACGATATTGAATGAATACGGCGTACAGCCACATGAAGCAGTATCGATTGGTGATAATTTTATAAATGAAATCGCACCAGCACTTCTAATGGGATTAAGAGCGGTATACATCCAGCCTAATTCCATTGATGTAGAGCATGAAAACCTTCATGTCGTTCCAACTTTAGCCAATGCTCTCTAAGATTCTCAAAGTATTTTATGAAAGCTTGTTCTAATTTGGACAAATCGCCCTACACTTTATAGTAGGTAATAAAGGGGGGCGCATGCTTTGAAAAAATTGTTATGGTTTGTAATCGGCTTTGCGATATACGCGGGTTTGATGTGGTTTTACTTGTTTCAAGGAGCAGACGCAAACTTGCCTGTAGATCTAAAAGGCTCTGCTGCAGATCCAGCAGTTTTTATGACTGACCGTGAACTAGAACTTAGCACTGATTTTTCAAGGATCAAAGATTTCATCTACTTCATTTCTGTGCCGCTAGAATGGTTGATCTATCTGTTTGTTCTAGGGTTCGGATTATCGAAATGGTTCCGAAAGACTTCTAGTGGGTTAACTAGATTCTCTATTGTACACACCGCTCTTTACGTGCTGTTGCTTTCGTTTGCTAGCTGGGTGTTAACATTCCCGCTCCGCTACTACAGTTTCACCGTTTCCAAAAGTTACAATATATCCGTTCAATCGTTCCACAGCTGGATGAGGGATGGACTAGTGGATTTCTGGATCAACTGGTTGTTAACAACCGTGATGGTCGCTGTAATGTATTGGTTGATCAAGAAATACGAAAAAAGATGGTGGCTTTACGCGTGGCTGCTTTCCGTGCCGTTTACTTTGTTTCTTTATTTTATTCAGCCTGTAGTGATCGATCCCTTGTATAACAAGTTCTATCCGCTTCAGGATGAAGTGCTAAAAGGAAAAATTTTAGATATAGCAGAAAGAGCTGACATTCCGGCTGAAAATGTGTATGAAGTGAACATGTCTGAAAAAACAAATGCATTAAATGCTTATGTAAATGGAATCGGATCAAACTTGCGAATCGTACTATGGGATACCACATTAAATAAATTAAGTGATAATCAAGTCTTGTTCGTAATGGCTCATGAGATTGGTCATTATGTGATGAACCATCTATATTGGAACTTGATTTCATCTGTTGTCCTATCGTTCTTAGGATTGTGGCTCGGAAATATCATCTATCGAAAATGGGTCGAGAAGTACGGAAAGTCATGGGGGATAAAAGGGATAGGAGATCTAGCGGCACTTCCCGCACTGCTATTGATCTTTTCTCTGTTAAGCTTTGCTGTATCTCCGGTCGAAAATGCGGTTTCAAGAAAAGCAGAACGTGACGCTGATCTGTATGCCATTCAGATGACTAATAACCCGAAAGCCGCAGTAGGGGCTTTCCAAGAACTCGCGACCGTTTCTTTAAGCGAAGTGAACCCACCAAAGCTTGTAAAATGGTTCTTATACGGCCATCCGACCATGCTGGAGCGTATTCATTTCTTGGATAGCTATAAAACGAGTAAAAAGATGGAATAAAGATGAAAACTGGCTTCTTTGACAGTGGATAACCACTTTTAGAAGCCAGTTTTTTTATGGATGTATTAGATGTGGTGTGAAGCAAGAGTTGTGTGAAATGTGTTTGTGAGCGATTCTCAAGACTTATGGGCGACTCTCAGGATTTATGATCGATTCTCGAGATTTATGATCGGTTCTCAGAATTTATGATCGATTCCCATCGCTTCTCCACATATTTCTAACATCGTCATATGCAGCTCTAAATCACTGCACAGCTTTCAAACTAACATTTGGCAGGACCAGTACTTCTACACGGCGGTTTTTTGCTCGGCCTTCTGGAGTTTTATTCTCTGACTTTGGACGATATTCTCCATAACCGCTTGCGCTGACTTGGTTCGGTTTCAATGAAGGATTCTCGAGCAGAACGCGCATAAAGTTGATCCCTCTTAACGCGCTGAGTTCCCAGTTCGATTGAAAGTTTGCAGTGCTGATCGGTACGTTATCGGTATGGCCAGCGATGACAATATTTCGTGGTGGTGTAGTCACGAGTAGATCAGAAAGTTTTTTTCCGATCTCAATAGATCCAGGCTTAACTGTAGCACTTCCAGAGTCGAACAGAGCATTATCTAAGATGGTGATCAACAAGCCGTTTTCAGTCAGCTTTGTTTGCAGACTAGAATCAAGTTTGTTTGTTTCTATATAGGCATTGATCTTTTTTTCCATCTCTTCTAATTGTTCAAGTTCTTTTTTTGCTGCTTCTAGCTGTTCTTTTTCTTCCTTGGATATGACTTCTTTTTGTGCATCAGGTATGGGAGTAGAGTCGGGAGAAGGAATGGGTACTTGTTCTTCCATGACGCCTGTTCCGCCTGTGAATTCATTTCGAAAAGCACTTGCCATCTGTTTGAACTTCTGAGCATCGATCTCACTCATAGCAAACAATACAATGAATAATGCCAACAAAAGCGTGAGCATGTCTGCATAAGGAATGAGCCAAGATTCATCCACATGTTCATCATGATGTTTTTTCTTCTTAGCCAACAGAACCACCCGCTTTGTATTGATCACGTTCGCTAGTTGGAATATACGTTAAGAGTTTTTCTTCTAGAATTTTTGGTGAAGTTCCGTCTTGAATAGACAACAGTCCTTCGATCATGATCTCTTTAATCATGATTTCTTTTTTTGATTTTCGTTTTAACTTGTTAGCGAAAGGGTGCCACAGTACATAACCAGAAAAAATACCAAACAACGTAGCAATAAAGGCTGCTGAGATCGCTTTACCTAAAGCGGTGATGTCGGCCATATTTCCTAGTGCTGCAACCAATCCTACTACGGCACCTAATACACCAAGAGTCGGAGCGTATGTACCAGCTTGCGTAAAGATCGTAGCGTTGCTCGCATGACGTTCTTCCATCGTTTCTAAGTCTTTCATTAAGACGTCTTTAATAAATTCAGGAGGCTGACCATCCACGATCATCTTGATTCCTTGTTGTAGGAACGGATCATCCACTTCTTCGGCTTTTGGTTCTAATGCGAGCAATCCTTCTTTACGAGCGACGGTTGCCCATTCAATAAAAATCGTGACAAGCTCTTTCATATCGATGAGCTTTTGTTCTTTAAATAAAATCTTGAAAAGAGCAGGAATCTTTTTGATTTCGTTCAACGGAAATGCGATGAGGATAGCTGCTGCAGTTCCGGCAAATATAATAAGCAATGCAGCTGGGTTCAATAAGGCTGTCGGACTTGCGCCTTTTAAAAACATTCCGACACCTACAGCCAATATGCCTAGAATGACTCCGATTAATGTTGTGCGATCCATAATGATGTTCCTCACTTTATCTTTAAATTCTGTATCTTTTACTTGAGCTATATTTTCTTTTATATCGGAAAGATAAAGGGAAACTTAATGATAAAAGTCGGAAAAAATGTGATCCAAATTGCTTTATTTAACGTTATCTTTATACATCCATCGTAAAAAAAGACAAATACTGCCTCATTTTGATATGATAGATTTATTCTGTGTGCAGTAAAGGAGACAAAAGATGGGTAGAACTTCTGATTACGAACTTTATTTAAAAGTTCAAGAAGAAAATAAAGAAGCCCTTGAAATGCTGTATGATCGTTATGAAAAGCTATTGTTTTCTTTTTCATTTAAAATGTTGAGACAAAAAGAGTTGGCTGAAGAGGCAGTTCAAGACGTTTTTATGAAACTGTGGCGAAAAAAGGGACTCTATTCAGAGGATAAAGGGAAATTTTCTTCATGGCTTTTAACCGTTACACGAAATGCCTGTATTGATTTAATACGAAAGCAGCAAAAAAATGAAGTTGAGATATTAGAAAAAGATATAGATTATGAACGAACTGAGAGTGTAGAAGAGACCGTTACATGGAACGAGGAAAGAGAGAGCTTGAAGGAAGCCGTTTCTTCGTTAACAGAAGAGCAGCAAGATATTGTAGAGATGTTCTATTTCAAAGGCTATTCACAATCAGACATTGCAGAGCGAAAGAACATTCCTCTCGGTACGGTAAAAGGAAGGATACGTTTAGCACTGAAACATTTAAAAAAGATCTATCGAGAGAGGGGGGATAAATATGGAACAGAAAACTTGTGATAATCTGCTGGAATATTATAATGGCTTGCTAGAAGGTAAAGAAAAAGATGCCTTTGAAAAACACTTAAAGCAATGCGATGCATGTCAAGAAGAATGGGCAGAATGGCAAGAACTAACAGCCGATCTTCCATATTTATCAGAAGAGGCACAACCTCCGATTGGTATGAAAGAACGTATTTTAACAAATGTTACGGCTTCTAACTCAAGCTTTACACATCAAGAAAAACAGTCTGTTAACAAAACCGATGAATTAACGACAACGGTTTCTCCTATTACCCAACGCAAATCAAAACCATGGATACAAGGTTTACTTGCAGCTGGTCTATTGTTATCACTTGGTACGAATGCTTATCTATTTAATGAGAACAACAAAAATGAACAAGTGATCGAAGAGCAGATCAACAAAACGTTCAAGACAGTTCAACTTGCGTCTGAAGAGACAGATTCGACAGGTGTAGCATCAATGGTACAAGAGAATGAGACGATGAACCTTGTTGTTCAGACGAATAATCTAACACAAGTCAAAGGAACCGAGACTTATCAGGTTTGGCTGATTGAAGGAGACAAACCTTATCGAGCTGGCACATTCACACCAGACGAAAATGGAAACGGTGCAGTGGTGTTCCCCGTTAAATTCGAAGGCGAACACAATTGGGATGCAGTTGCAATTTCACATGAACCAACTCCAAACAGTAAAAAGCCAGTTGGCACGATTGTGATGGCCTCTAATTTATAAGTACCCGGGAGACAACAGCTTAAACATAAGTTGTTGTCTTTTCTAATTTTTAGGACAAATGATCCACTCTGTCGCATGTTACTCTTTACTTATGAGCATAGGAGGAACTTTGCAGTGGCAGTATGAAATCCTCTATAATAAATTTTAGTGAACCAATTGGAAATGAGGAATTATATTGAGAATAAAATCAATCGTGATCCTTCTCTTATTTGCTGGATTGATTGGTCTAGCATTTTATACAGCTATCGATAAGAAGGAAGAACCACGAACTGAAGTTAAGGAAGAAGAAAATACTGGATTAAAACAAGGAAGCACAGCACCTACCTTTTCATTAAAAACGCTAGACGGAAAACAAGTCGACTTAAAGGATTATCGTGGAAAAAAAGTAATTGTGAACTTTTGGGCTACGTGGTGTCCCCCGTGCAGGGAGGAAATGCCCGAAATGGAGAAGTTCTATAGAGATTATAAGAACAAAGATGTAGAAATTTTAGCAGTTAATCTTGAGTACTCTGAAACAAATACAGAGAAAGTAAGCAAGTTCGTTAAAGAATATGAGCTGTCTTTTCCTATTCCTCTTGATGAAAAGAATACAATAGGAAAACAGTTTAGAGCCGTGTCGATCCCTACTAGCTATTTTATCGATGAAAAAGGAATGATCAGTAATTCACATATAGGTCCAATGGATTACGACTTCATGAAGGATGAAATCAACAAGATGAATAGGTAATTATTGTTTTAAAGCCTTTGACCAATTTTGGTAGAAGGCTTTTTTATTTTATTTCTTTTAAGTTGAAATAGTTTATTTTGGAAAACACTTCAAAAGACCCGTATAGTTGATTGTAAAAAATGGGAAAGTTGTCCAATAGGGAAAACAATAATTTTGTCGAATTAAAAAGTTTAGTGAAAACAAAGATGAAGTGGTTAAATCTCATAATAGCCCGAGCAACAGATCAGGAAATTCTGTAAATAAGAAGGGGACTAATTAATGAACAAGCAATATGAAGAAGTCGAAATTAAACGTATTGCCGATTTTCACCATTCACTTAATCATTGTCCTATCCATCTTTTCGGTTTGAGAAGAGATGGTGAGGGTGAATATAAGTTTACCTATTCTGTAGGTTCTATGCTAGATGAACTCGGTGTATCCATAAAGCCTTTACCAGGAACAAAACTACATGACCTATTTAACAAAGAGTTAATCGCAGAGTGGACTGAACCATTAGAAAGAGCATTTTCAGGTTCGATCCAAAGCACAGATAGTCTGTTAGGCGTTAGAAGTATCCGCACAACTCTTTATCCGATAACAGGAAATAATCATGATGTTATAGAGGTTGTGGGAACATCCTATATAACATCGATTAGAGAGGAAGAACGGACAACTGTACAAAATTTAAAAAAGTTTAAACAGTTGTTTAATCATGCACTAGAAGCGATTGTTCTATGTCGTTCAAATATGGAGATTGCCGAAGTGAACGACCGTGCTTGCGAACTATTGCAACTTTCTAAAGAAGAACTTATAGGAATCAGTGCAGACCAATTTTTTGTAGGAAATGGTAAAGAGTTAATCCGAAAGAAATGGAAAGAAGTCTTGAATGGAAAAAAGATTGAAGGAGAGTTCCGTTACAAGACACCAGATGGTCTGGTGAAAGAAATCCAATACTCTTGTGAGAAAGATATCGTAGATGACTTACATGTTACGATTTTGAAAGATGTGACAGATCAGAAGCTTACAGAACAAAAATTATTAAAAGCGGAAGCGTTAAATGTTGTAGGAGAGCTTGCAGCGGGCGTGGCACATGAAATACGCAATCCTTTAACTTCTTTAAAAGGTTTTGTTCAACTCATCCAGAATCAAACAGATGAATTCGATCAATATTTAACGATAATTCTTACTGAGGTTGATCGAATTGAACATATCATTAAGGAGTTTTTAGTACTATCTAAAAGCAATTCACAAAATTTTATGATGTCATGTGTGACCGATATTATTAATGACACAGTAGATTTGCTGAACACACAAGCTATTATGAAGAATATTGAGATCAAAAAAGATTTAGAAGATCAGATTCCACTTGTTTTTTGTGATCCTATGCAGCTTAAACAAGTGTTCATCAACTTTTTGAAGAACGCGATCGAAGCTTCTGCTGTTGGAGATTGTGTAGAAATTAACATGAAGTCATCTAGAAATAAAGATTTTCTTCATGTTCAAATACGTGACTATGGATGCGGTATGGATGAAACGGTCATGAAGAAGATCGGGAAACCCTTTTTTACGACAAAAGACGAAGGTACAGGCTTAGGTTTGATGGTAAGCACAAACATCATCAAACATCATAACGGGAGATTAGATGTGAAAAGTAAAAAAGGAAAAGGTACGATGTTTACCATTACGATTCCCATTCATTAATGAGCTAAGCGAACGAAAAAAGCTTTCCCACAGCGGGAAAGCTTTTTATTATTTATTATCCTTTAAACATTTGAACGAACATTTTACCGTATTGTCCACCATCTACTACACCGATACCAACGCTAGTGTATTCAGACTTAAGGATGTTCTCACGGTGACCTTGAGAGTTCATTAGGCTAGTGTGAGCACCATCTACAGATGAATTACCTGCAAGGTTCTCACCAGCTGTGTTATATTCAACACCAAATTTCTTCATCATATCAAATGGAGAACCGTAAGTTGGTGAATTGTGGTCGAAATAGTTGTTGTCGATCATATCTTTTGCTTTAACGCGTGCAACTTTTGTTAATTCAGGATCAGCTTTAAGTGCTGGCAATCCTTGTTTTTCACGCTCTTGGTTTACAAGATTTAACATTTGTTTCTCTTGTGCAGTTAGTTCTGCACCTGCTTCAGCTTTTGGTGCTGCTTCAGCTGGAGCTTTTGCTTGCTCTTGTTGTGGTGCTGGTGCAGCTTGTTGTTGCTGTTGTGGAGCTGGAGCTGCCTGAGCTTGTTGAGTTTGGTTATTATTTAAAGAAGCGAACGGGCATGAAGATGCCGCTTCTGAGATTCCTGCGTTTGCGCCGAATAGGGAAGCGCCTAATACTGATGCTACTACTAATTTTTTCATAAGATGTTTCCCTCCTAATAATTTATCTTACGTGTACAGGTTTCGGGATTTTATGAGGAGGGTTGGGGGTCTGGAATTATGTACCAGTTTAAGACACCCACAGCTTGGATACATCTTTTAAAGAAACATCAATAAGATACACATCTGGATTGGAGAGAAGCTCCCATTCCTTAAAACCGAATGATGAATCAAACAAATTAATCATCAAGCTAAGCAGATTTCCATGCGTAACAATCAGAACGGATTTATAGGATTCATTTTGCAAGTCATTAATGAAGGAAGAGATTCTTTGCTTTGCTTCAAATGTGGACTCGCCACCAGGAAACTTTAGATGTTCTTCTATATATGTACGTTCTAGATTACTTCTCCAATTGGGGTCAGCTTCAGCAGATAGAATACGTTCAGCCAATCGTTCATCTATCTTTATAGATTGCTCACTTAACTCTGCAAAAGGTTTAATGGTGTCGATGGCTCTTTTGAATGGACTCGAGATCACACAATCAAAATGGTGACCCTCCAAAAAGACAGCCAGTTCTTTGGCTTGCTGTTTTCCTTGAGCAGTTAATGGAGAATTACTTTCTTGACCTTCCGCTTTACAATGTCTAATTGCTGTAATCTTCATGAATTAATCCTTCTTTCTATTAGGTAATACTAAACAAGGTGTTGATGTTAAGTCTCTTAAGCTTCATTGATAAGTTGATTGGAGTGTAGGGTGCGGGACTCCTGCGGGACAGGTGGGCAGGTGAGACACTTAAACCTGAAACGTTGGAATGTGGCTCACCGCCTGCCCCGCGGAAAGCGAAGCACCTGAAACGGAAACCAACACTTTAAAGAACATCACAGAATTTCCTATCATCACTCAATTTAAACAGTTGTTTAAACTTTCGAGACGTTAAACCCAAAACCCTCCCGAATACTATGAATGTTGAAAAACGAAGGGAGATTGTTATGTATCCTGAATTAAACCATTTTAAGCAAATGAAAAAAGAATACGATATCGATATTGCTCGCGCTCAAGAAAAGTGGCAGCAACTACATAAACAAAAAGAATGGTCTTCAAATGAGTATGAAGAGTTATTAAATTCATACGGTGTTAGAAACTCAAAAATCACGATGGATGATTTAACAGAAGTAAAGAATAAATACTTGTTAGCGATGGAGAAAGAACGTAATGCCATGGAACAGCTGGATGAATTAAAAGAGAACCGAGATGATCGGTTGTCCGAGTATTTAAAAACGGTTTATTCTTCACGCGACAGAGAGCTAGACACGGCTAAGAATAGTATGGAAAAGAAAATACATCAGCTTGAACGTTTAAAAGCAGAGTACTTGATGATGGTCAAACAGATACAAGAGATTCATGCGTATCGTCAATCTGTTGAAAAAGAGACGAATGAAGCGATCACGAGTTATCAGCAATCTTATGAACCAAAAGAAATTCTTCCGTTGTATCCCTCATTGGCACGTTTAGAGATTCCGCTCTCTGATATTCAACATGTTTTTCAAAAAGGGGAACTGCCTGATCATCTAAAAAAATATATCAATTTTCATGATGATCCTAAGCGTTTTCCAAGATAAAAAATCTGTGTTTTAAAAGGGAGTGAGTTAAATAAACTCCCTTTTTATCTAAAAAAAAAGCCATAATCCTTAAAAAAGGATTATGGTAAAGAAAACCGAACGCATGATGAAGAAATGGGGGGTAGGGAATTGCTCTGCCGGCCTCTTGCCAACAGGAGAGATTTTGTATCTCACAATCATACTATATGTCCTGAGGAGTCAAATGGTATGGACAAGTGCCATGGGCATTCATGTATTTTTGAAAAATAGAAGAAATTATTTCTCTTTAGCTTAACTTTACACTTTCGTTCCATTTTTTTAGAAGCTGCTTTTCTTTATCAGGATGTAAGCCTGCTTTCCAATCATCTGGTTTTAAGTTTCGGCTTTGAGACCAATCTGCAGTATCTTTTATCGTTTCTTCTATCGGTCGAAAAATCAATCCTTTGTTTATCGCTTTAGAATCATCCGCATAATCAAGACCACGATAATCTTCACTTGATATCCAAAGTGGCAACTCAACCCATTCGCCGACGTTCTCCTTTAACAAGAAGGATTCGGCCACAGGAACGATTGTCGAGTGTTCTTGACTTCGCAAACATTTTTGAACAACCTCATTGAAGTCATACACACCTCCAACTGCTTGATAGATCCCGTTCTCCTTATTCTCAGCCATCCGTACGATCCAATTCGCTAGATCACGAACATCAATGAATCGAACGGTCGGATCTTTCATCTCAGGGATTAAAATTTCTCCGCCTCGAACACCCCTGTCTGGCCAATATGTGAAACGATCTGTGTAATCATGGGGGCCAACAATCAAACCTGGACGCACGATCAAAGCATTCTCACCGAATATCTCTAAGACCTCTTGTTCACAAGCTGCTTTAAGGGCACCGTAATGTTCACCGATCTCAGTAATGGTTGGATCAATAAGGTCAGCGGTTTGCGCTTCCTCCGTAATGTTTCGAACGGACTGATCTTCATAAACAGATACTGAAGAAATAAAGATATAGAAAGTTCCTTCTTTCTGGAGTGCTTCAGCTGATTTACGGACCTGCTTCGGAAAATAACCACACGTATCCACTACAATGTCCCAAGATTCACTCTTAAGTGAAGACAGATCAAGATCTCTGTCACCAATAATCTTATGAACGTTTTCTGCTAACCCTTTCTTTGATGTTTTCCCTCTATGAAACAAAGTCACTTCATGATGATTGTTGTTAAAAGAATCTGCTACATGTTTTCCTAAAAAACGAGTGCCGCCAATAAGTAATACTTTCATCATCTACACCGCCTATTCCATTTTTCTTAAAGCAGGAAGTTTCCACATGATCAAAAGATTAACAACAATTAAAGAGAGTGCACCTAGAGACATAATGTTTTCAATAAAAAAGCCATAAGAGATCAACATGGACGTTGCTGCAAGTGATAAAGGAGCAAGCCCCATACTTGCCATGGTTAGCAAACCCATCAATCTGCCTAGAAGATTCTTATCAACGGAAGATTGTACCGCTGAAATAAGCGGTATATTCGTTGCGGGAAACGTAATCCCAATAAAGAAAATCGTCAACATACAAGCAAAAAGGGTGGAACTTTGACTAAATAAGAAAAAGAATATGTTCATGGCGAATAAAGAAACTGTCACCATCAGTCCGCGTCTTTTCTTAACGTTTAAGATACCTATAATAACGGAGCTAATGAGCATGCCTAGAGCCATAGCACCTTCAATAAAGCTAAAATCAAGTGCAGTTCCGTCGAGCACGTTTTTCACGAAGATCGGCAAACCCATCATCAAAGGTCCGATTACGAAAACATTAAGGAAGATCGTACTAAGAAAGAGTGCTTTTAAAAAAGCGGATTGTCTTACTACATCAATGCCCTCTTTTATAGATAGCCACATGCCAGGATTTGCTGTGCTTGAACTCATGGTAGCTGGGATATTTAACATATAAGCAAGGATGGCAGAGAGCAGCAGCATCACAGCGGGTACACCGAACGAGAGTATGTATCCTCCGCTACTTGCAACAAGAAGACCTCCAATCATCGGTCCAAGTATTAACGAGCTTTGTTGGGTGGTCTGAATGACTGAATTTGCACGTGTTAATTGAGATTGGTCGACAACATTAGGCAGAAGAGATCCGTTTGCTGGCCATACAAAAGCATCAAGTGCCCCGAAAAACAAACCAAAAATGATAAAAGACAGGAGCGAGAGATGTCCTGTTGCAAGCATGATCAACAACCCGACTAACAAAAGGGTTCTTAGAAAGTTAGCGACAAACAAAATTTTCGTACGGCTGACTCGATCCGCTAGAACGCCGCCAATAGCCATGAATAAAATACGAGGAACGTTTGCTGCAATAAATACAATGCCGAGTGAGGCTTCTTTATCTAGAGTCTTTACAACATACCAACTCTGTGAGAATTGAAAGATGGCGATTGAAAAAGAAGAACAGATCGTTATCGCCCATATGAATAGGAATGAACGTTTTCTGAATAAAGACTCTGTTTCACTTTTCTGGAGTACAGCTATTGTTTCAGCCATCTTACTCTAACTCCTCTTCAGGATAAGGTGTGTCTTTCAAAGGAAAAGAGAGCATAAAGTAGTGATAGATCTCACCATCGTCACTTTCATTCTTCTTAAATTCTGAGATTAAGTCAGATATTTCTTTTGCCTTGTCATGTAACAGTTTTACTTGATCGGAAGAAAGTTTTACATGTCTATAACCAAATTTAAGAGGAGAATCTGAGTAAGCCAGTATTTCAGGATCTAATTTGCGAACCATAGATTTTGTCTTATCAAGAGAAACTAATATATTTTCTTTTAATGCATCTGAAAGTTCATCTCTTACAGCATGACGTTGATCGGGCAATATTTCGGCAATCGAAAATGAGTGAGCTACAGGTCTGTAGAACTTTTGTATAATGCCATTCTTTTCTTCTGTTCTCTCGACGTTAATTAAACCTACACGTTCAAGTTCCTTAAGGTGGTAATGAATCTTTGGTGCTGGAACTTCTAATAAGTCTGATAAGATCTTTCCTGTCTTAGCTTCCTCTAATATCTCCCATAGGATTTTGATACGCAACGGGTCAGAGATTACCTTTAATTGCTCAACTTCGCGTATATGATAAATTTCCTGCATGTTCAACACTCCTGAAACGTTCAAATATATTTGAACGTAATATATCCTATTTATATGCAAGTCGTCAACTCTTTTACACATTATTTGTAAATAATAGTTCAAATGTTATGAAAATTCTTGTATAATGTTAGTATAATATTCGCATTACAACTTAGAGGCTGGAGGTTCATAGTATGGGGAATAAGGATTTGAAGTCCTATGTGGAGAGATTGGAGAAAGTGCATTACATTGTGTCAAAGCGTTTACACCCGGAAATTGCTATAGAAAAGGAGTTAACGAAAACACAGTTTGTACTTTTGAAGACGTTGTGTATTAGAAATAAATGGACCGTTTCAAAATTGGCTGACTATATGGGTGTAAAACCAAGTGCGATAACTGTTGGTGCGGATCGTTTGTACAAGCGTGGATTTGTGAGTCGTTACCGTAGTGACTTAGACCGTCGAATTGTATATTTAGAGATTACTGACGAAGGACATGAAATTTTACGAGAGGCTGAAAGTGAGAGAGTTAATTCTATAAGCAGCTATCTTAATCACTTATCACAAGAAGAATTAGGTATTTTTATTGATATTTACGAAAAGCTTGCAAGTGGCAATCATACAGACCCAGACGAGATCGTCTTTACAACACAAACCAGTTGAGGAACTGGTTTTTTTTGTGCCTTAGAAAGTATTAGTAAAATGAGTCGTAGAGAAGTTCTCTATTATTTTTTCATAGATTGGATTCTATTTAAATTCTTCACTGCATAGGATGTGATAGAAACGTCAACAGAAGTGGAGGGCTATACATGTTTACCCCGCAATTGAATATGAAGCGTTTACCTTTATTACTTGCAGGCGCCATGCTATTTATTGTTGTAGCCACTAGCTTTATCACATCCTTTGAGCACAAATATCGGCTAAGTTCATCAACCATGCATAAGTGGTTAACGGAATTTTCAGGTGAAGCACTTGTGTATTTCATAGGTTGGGAAAATCGATATTTTACGCAGGAGCTTCCAAAAGAAAGTGAACCGCCGGCTTTATCGAGTGTTTTGTTCGAATTGACTACAAGCATAAAGCCTGGTGATATCCGGAGTCTATTAGGAAACGAACTTCCAGGTTTTGCGCTCTATGATTCAACGATCATTGTTGCTGGAGAAGGAACAGATTACACAAACCTTGCTTACGAATCTCCGCCGCCGATGGAACTCCTCTTAAGTGGAGAAGATGCAGAAGTTCAAGATATCGAACGTTTGGAAGATCCGGATCCTTCTGATTCAGAGAATCCGCCAGGTCAAACAACGAGTGGAAAGAAAATCGCATATATCTATCATTCGCACAGTTGGGAATCATTTCTGCCTCACTTAAAAGGAGTTACGAATCCCGATCATGCTATTCATTCTAAAGTAAACATCACAATGGTAGGGAAAAAACTCGGTGAGGAATTAGAGGCGAGAGGAATTGGAACATCCGTCGATATGACAAACATGACGGAGCTTTTGAGGAAGAATAACACAGACTATAGAAAGAGCTATCCGATGTCACGAACACTGGTTCAAAGTGCGATGGCGAGCAACAAAGATATTGATTTAATCTTTGATCTGCATCGAGATTCAATGAGAGGAAAGTCTACAACAACAGAAATCAATGGGAAGTCATACGCACGTACGTTATTCGTTATCGGTAAAGCGAATCCTAATTTTGAGAATAACCAAAAAGCAGCGCAAGAGATCAACGCGATCTTAGATAAAAAATACCCTGGTTTAAGCCGCGGGGTCATCGGAAAAAATAAAACTCAGGGAAATGGGGTTTATAATCAAGACCTTTCTGATCATGCTCTGCTCATTGAGTTTGGCGGAGTGGATAACAACATGGATGAGTTGTACAGAAGTGCTGAAGCAGTTGCTGAAGCAGTTGCTGAATACTATTGGAAAGAAAATGGAGCGAAAGCTGAATAATGTTGAAAGGCTCTAGAGGTGGTGATAACCTCTGGAGCTTTTTTATATGTTTCTAATTTTGCTTAAAATTAATGTGGATAGTAAAAATAGGAGAGTGGACAGTAAATCTACAAAAGTGGACAGTAAATTAGCGAAAGTGGACAGTAAAACTCAAAAAGTGGACAGTATTTTCGTAAAAGTCGACAGTAAGTGCCATAGAGGAGTCTGTGCATGGGCGCCGTTTTCCTGTTAATGACGATAATTTGTCCAATTGACTAGTGAATCTGTCCGATTTGAAGATTAATCTGTCGGATTGGTCACATAATCTGTCCAATTCAAAATTCACCACCGATTGGCCCCGTAAATTTCTGAAGCGTCTGTATAACAATCCAATGCGTACAAAAAAACCGTTTCGAATGATTAAAACAATACTTAATTTCATAACAGTCGTCAAATCTGCAAACCCTATAAAAAAATGGTATAAAAAGAGAGAATCCCTTTGTTTTATTTATAAGGGGAAGGGAATAAAAGAGAGAAAAGAGAAGATTGGTAAAAAGGAGCACGTGCATGAAACGAATATGGGAATTCTTCCTCACACTATTATTACTTGTCTGTTTATACATCGTTTTCTTTGCAGAAGGATATGTAGTAATCAAAACGGTTTTTGGGCTCCTTTACATCGCAGTGATTCTTTATACGATTTATTCGCTTATGCTTGAGAACAGAACAGCTCAACATACACTTCTATGGATTTATGTATTGATTCTGTTTCCGTTTATCGGTTATATGTTCTATCTGTACTCGGGTCAGCTTTATCTAAAAGGTCATCTATTTAAATCTAAAAGAAAAAAAGACAGGGACGAATGGATCCGAGTAGCTAAACAAGAAGAAAAACCAGACTTTAGTGATTTGAAAAGGCATCAGCAGTGTTTTGCAACACACGCTCACCACATTACCCTAACGCGATTAAACAGAAAAACAAGTTCAAAAATTTTAAAGAATGGCCAAGAGACGTTTCCTGAAATCTTTGCGAGACTAGAAGAAGCCAAGGAGTATATACATATTCAGTATTATATCTTTCGTTCAGATCGCCTTGGCAAAGACATTATTGACCTTTTAATAAAAAAAGCCAATGAAGGTGTAAAAGTTAGATTTTTGTTTGATGGAATAGGAAGTCTTTCTCTTCAGCAATATGACATCGACAGAATGAAAAAAGCAGGAATCTTAGTGGAAGCATTCCTACCTGTTCGATATGGCTTTTTTAATCAGAAACTTAATTTCAGAAACCATCGGAAGATTATAATAATCGATGGAAAGGTTGGATTTGTTGGAGGCTTGAATGTAGGCGTCGAATATTTAGGAGAAGATCCTGAAATTGGTTTCTGGCGCGATACACATATGGTTATGGAAGGAGAAGCTGTTCAAGTTCTTCATGCGATCTTCTTAATGGATTGGGAATATGTTTGTGGAGAAGATCTATTAGAAGATAATCACCTTACAACCGCATACCCTGCTGAAGGAGACGGAACCGTTCATGTTGTAGCAAGTGGTCCGGACACCCAGCTTGGGATCATGAGTGATCTATTCTATTCTTTGATCTCATGTGCAGAGAAATCCATCTGGATCGCAACGCCATATTTTGTTCCAAATGAAGCGATTAGAACGGCATTGAGAGTGGCAGCAAAAAAAGGAGTACAGGTTCGATTACTGGTTCCTGAGATCAACGATGGATTCTTGACGCAATATGCGACGCGCTCCTATTTTCCAGAGCTTTTGCGTGCAGGAATAGAGATCTATTCCTACAAAAAAGGATTCCTCCATCAAAAGGTAATCATTATCGATGGTGATACTGCTTCGATCGGTACTGCCAATATGGACATGAGAAGTTTTCACCTTAACTTTGAAGTGAACGTGTTCTTACTGAATACAGCATCTGTTCATGATCTTGTAGTGCAATACGAAGAAGATATGGTGGAATCTGTAAAAGTGAAGCCTGTTGAATTTTACAAAAGAGGTTTGTGGGAACGGACAAAAGAATCGTTTGCTCGTCTGTTCTCTGGTGTTCTCTAATCTCAGCTGGTTGCCTGATATGGCTATAACGCAATAAAAAAACAAGAATAGAAAATCCCCCTCAGGAATAGGTTGTACGAGACCGTGTTAGGTGAGGGGGATTTTTTATGGAGTGGCTTGAGGCATTAATATTGGGCATTGTGCAAGGAGTAACAGAATTTTTACCTGTAAGTTCTACTGGTCATCTGTTGCTTGGCAGGCAAGTGTTTCAGCTAGAAGAAGCCGGATTGTTTCTTGATAGCATGCTTCACATTGGAACACTTATTGCCGTGATGACGGTGTATTGGAGAGAAATTCTGGAAGTCATAAAAAGACCCTTCAGCAAAACGGGAGTTCTGCTTATCGCTGGAACGATTCCAACCGCTATTATAGGACTAGCATTTAAAGATTTTTTTGAAGATATCTCAAAAACGGGAATCACTGTTGGATGGGAGTTTCTCATTACAGGTTTTTTGCTTTGGTGGGCTGATTCATATAAACGCAATGGATACAAAGGAATAGAGGATATTTCAATACGAGATGCACTTGTGATCGGAACGTTTCAAGGAGCAGCGATTCTTCCAGCTATTTCACGATCAGGTCTAACGATTGCAGCAGCTCTCTTTTGTAAGATCGATAAAAAAGCTGCTGCTTATTTTTCATTCCTACTATCTATTCCATCTATTGCGGGTGGTGTTGTCTTACAATCAAAAGATCTATTTACTGGGGCACATCCGCCGATCTCTTATTCAGCATTATTAATCGGTACTTTAGCGTCAGCTCTGTTTGGATATGTGGCAGTAAAGTGGATGATTAAACTTCTTCAAACCGGCACGTTAAAAGGATTTGCTATTTATGTGTGGTTGATTGGAATCGTTGTATTAATCCTTCAATTTTCAGGCAAAATGTAAAGTATTTGTTAACACGTAAAAAATGGATTGACATTTAAAAGAGAGAGGATTACAGTATATGTAATTCGAAATTTAGCAGGCTTTAGATCGCTGAATTTACAGTTATTTTTATAGTTAAACTACTGTAAAACGGGGGAACCAATCTTTTGGGGTGAATTTTGCTCTATTTGCAAAAAGGGATACTCCATTCCCTAATCCGACAGCTAACCCCGTAAGCGTCATGTCACTGGAGAGGTCAATTTGGTGGAAAACCGGACCCGCTTTTTTGTGTGGTCTTTTTTTGCGTTTTTTTACTTAAATTTGTAAGCCTCTTAACCAGCAAGGCTAGAAAACAACGAAGTAAAAACTTCATGGATTTTAAGGGGAGACCATAATGAAAAAACAATTTGCAGTTATTGGGCTAGGACGTTTTGGTGGCAGCATCTGTCGAGAATTTGCCACGATGGGCTATGATGTTTTAGCTATAGATAAAGATATGGAAAGAGTAAATGAGTTTGCTACCATAGCGACTCAAGCTGTTCAAGCAAACTCTACTGATGAGAACGTGATGAAGTCGTTAGGAATTCGTAATTTTACTCAAGTCATCGTATCGATCGGAGAAGACATTCAAGCGAGCATTCTAACCACTTTACTTCTAAAAGAAGCAGGCGTTCAAAAAGTTTGGGTTAAAGCACAAAATGACTATCATCATAAAGTGTTGGAAAAGCTAGGAGCAGACCGTATTATCCATCCAGAACGTGATATGGCGCTGCGCGTTGCCCAACTTATTTCTTCTGAAAAGATTATAGATTTTATCGAGCTATCACATGAACACAGTATTGTAGAAATAGGTGTAACAGATAAGCTCGTAAACCGGACCTTAACAGATCTTGATGTTCGTGCACGCTATGGATGTAATATCGTGGCTATCAAACGTGGAGATGAGATTCTCGTTTCACCGATCGCTGATGTATCTCTTCAATATGGAGATATACTTGTCGTGATCGGTCGGAACGAAGATCTAAACCGATTTGAGGATGAGGAAGTGTAAGCCTTGGCACTACATGTCAGAAAGCATAAACGTTTTTTGCATAACCCAATTAAATTGAACCCTCCTCAGTTTTTAGCGTTGCTATTTTTATTTCTCATTTTTGTTGGCATGTGTTTGTTAAAGCTCCCTGTTGCTCATGAAGAAACGTTATCTTGGGTAGATGCATTTTTTATTGCTACTTCAGCAGCAACAGTAACAGGCTTAGCTACAGTTGATCCTGGCTCTACGTTTACCTTGTTTGGTGAGATCGTTATCTTGTTTTTAATCCAAATCGGAGGACTTGGGGTCATGTCATTTGCGTCACTCGTCGTTATTATGATGGGAAGAAAAATTTCTATCAAACAACGTGTATTGATGCAAGAAGCACTAAACCAGCCTTCTATTGGCGGAGTAATTCGATTAGTTCGGAATCTCTTTATATTTTCAATCGGTATTCAGATCATTGCCATTTTCTTGTTATCATTAAGACTTGTGCCGGATTTAGGTGTGAGCAAAGGGATTTATTACAGCATATTCCACGTCATATCGGCTTATAATAATGCTGGTTTCTCCCTCTGGTCTGATGGTTTGATGGGTTATGTAGGAGATCCGATGATGAACCTTGTCATTTCGTTTCTCATTATAACGGGTGGAATAGGGTTTACAGTATTAGTCGATATATGGGTAAGCCGCCGGTGGAAAACACTCTCACTGCATTCTAAAGTGATGTTGCTATCAACATTGATAATCAATGTTGTTGCGATCTTGTTTTTCTATCTTTTTGAGTTCAACAATCCTAAGACGATTGGAATGCTTTCAGGGGCGGAACAATTTTGGGCTTCTTACTTCCAAGGGATTTCACCAAGAACAGCAGGATTTAACTCGATTGATATGACGGCGATCAATCCAGATACATCTCTATTGATGATTCTACTGATGTTTGTTGGAGCGGGGAGTACTTCAACTGGTGGAGGAATCAAGCTGACAACGTTTGTCGTCATTATCTTTACGGTTGCAGCATTCTTAAAAGGTAAAGATGATACAGTGCTTATGAAAAGAACCATTCGAAATGCAGTGGTATACAGGGCTCTTGCGATCACAACCATATCTATCCTGTTCATTTTTGCCGCATTATTTATTATCACATATGTTCAGAAAGATACTTCATTCATGGTGATCGTGTTTGAAGTTGTGTCTGCCTTTGGAACAGTTGGATTAAGTATGGGTCTGACCCCAGATCTAACAGTCATCGGGAAAATTGTAATCTGTGTGGTAATGGTTTTCGGTAAATTAGGACCGTTAACACTGGCGTTCAGTCTTGCTAAACAAACAAAAGATAATATTAGATATCCAGATGGTGAAGTGTTCACTGGGTAAAAAAGAGGCTAATGCGATGAAGGAATTTCCTTCATTCTGCATTAGCTTTTTTGGTTATTTATGGGTTAATTGACTTCCTCTTGGGAAAGCTAAACAAGATTTCATTGCTACTTTAAAGAGAGAGGAAGAGAGACCGTTATGCAAAAAATTAAAGAAGCTTTTCTCGTTTCTCCATTTCTTGTCTTTTTCCTCGTTCATTCTGAACAAGTAGGGGTAGGGGTTCTTGGGTATCAGCGGATCATTGCTAAATACGCAGGTTATGATTCTTGGATTTCCGTTATAATCGCTGCTGTTTTTGTACATATTTTAATCTGGATGATCTATTACGTACTTGATAATGGCGATGGAGATATTGTGACCACACATAAAACGTTGTTTGGTGGTTTTCTAGGCAATCTATTCAACCTATTTTTGCTTCTCTATTTTCTGCTTTGGTCGATTACTGTACTAAGAACGTATATTGAAGTCATACAAGTATGGATGTTTCCTACATTAAGTACATGGAAGATCGCTGCAGTGTTCCTTGTATTAACGTACTACGTCGTTTCTTCCGGTTTTAGAACGGTGGCGGGAATCTGCTTTTTAGGGGTGGTTATTCCATTAGGATTGATTGTTTTATTAGTGTATCCACTGGAATTTACTCATTTTTCAAATCTTCTGCCTGTATTTGATGAAAGTATCAAGGATTACATGTCAGCTACGAAAAATATGATGTTGAGCTATCTTGGTTTTGAAACACTTCTTGTTTTTTATCCGTTTATCAAAAATGCAAAGCGTTCTCAAAAGTTTGCCCATCATGCTAATCTTTTTACATTTATGATGTACTTGCTAGTCACTTTGTTTTCGTTTGCCTTCTTTAGCGAGGAGCAACTATCTAGAAATATTTGGGCAACACTATCTATGGTGAAAATCGTTCAAGTTTCCTTTGTAGAACGCTTTGATTTCGTATTTGTCTCCATATGGTGTTTAGTGATTCTGCCTAATATTGCACTGGCGATTTGGTGTTCGAGCCGGGTAGCCAAGTTGATGCTGAACATTCGTCATCATATCACACTCATCGTTATGCTAGTCTTAGTATTAGCAGCTTGCTACTATTTGGACACGCGTCTTAAGATTAACATGTTAAACAACTACACGAACAAGATCGGATTTTATTTAGCCATCAGTTATATTCCACTTCTATTTATAATGACTTACATTAAAAAACACTTTAAGAAAAATAATGAAGAACAGGCTTCATCTACTACATGATCCATTTAAGTAAAAAAACTGACTGTTAACTTCCTTCATCTGTTCAATACATAAAGGAACTAGCAGTCAGTTTTTTGTATTTTTCGTATTCAGTGTTGCTTTTGAAAATAGTTGGTTTTAAGTTACAGATTTAAGCTTGAAGAAGCATAGTTAGACGCGTTTTATGCTTTTCGCGCTGTGAATCATCGGATGTGTTGTGCCAATTCTGCAGAGTCTCGTTGATCAATTGTGTGACCATATGCTTTGTCCAGACTACATATGCACCATACGTATCACCTTTAAAAAAGGAAGAAAGCATATTATTATCAGGACCGAAGAAGAAACCGAGCTGATCATGAATGAGCGTGGCCTCATCCATCGAAAAAGGCATAATTTTATCTGAAAGGGTAAATTGATATGAATTGTTTTCTTTTTTAATAAATGCGATCGCGTATACCTGTCCTTCAGGAAGAAAACCTTTTGTAGTAGGTAAGAGAAGTAACGGATTATGTCCTTTGTCATAAGCGATAAAAAAGTCATTCACATCTTCCTCGAACTGTGGTGTGCGTGACATTGAAGCAAGTGCAATTTCTTTTTGTACGTTTAACATGTAACAACCCTCATTCCGTTATATTTCTTACTATCATTCTTACCGCTAGTTTGATAGATTATACGTGTCATTTTCTTTACTAAACTGCTGTGATAAGTTGTTGAAAGGGAATTGACGGACAAATTGTAAACGCATACACTAGAGATAGTTATTAGCCGTTAGAGAAAGAGTGATTCATGCAATGGCATTATCAAATGAACGTTTGATCGGAAAGATGGCCATGTTAGGGGTATTAGATGAAAGTTATCTGCCTGAAATCGAGAAATTGGGCTGGAAGTATTGCGTAGGCAAAGCCGGTTCAATGGATTCACAAAAGGTAGTAGCTGCCATTGAAACAGCGGCCAAAAGTGAAAATATAATTCAAACTGGGATTTATCGTGAAACACATTCGTTATATCATGCCATCATGGAAGCTTTTCATGGGGTGACAAGGGGACAGGTTCAGCTTGGAACCGTTCTTAGGACTGTAGGTTTACGATTCATTGTTGTCCGAGGTAATCCGTATGAGAAGAAAGAAGAAGGGGACTGGATCGCAGTCGCTCTCTATGGAACGATTGGTGCTCCTGTAAAAGGATTAGAGCATGAGGCGATCGGTCTAGGAATCAATCATATTTAAATAGTGCCCATAGTAACTAGTGATGAGGGGGCGTATTCGAAAGAGTTTTCTTTCGGGTGCGCTCTTTTTGTATGTGATGTAAGTCTTTATTAAAGCAGTACTTGTTGCTTTTGAAAGTGGTTGACTTCCGTTCCAGATACTCGCTTTCCGTGGGGCAGGCGGTGAGCCACATTCGGACGTTTTACTCTTAAGTGTCTCACCTGCCCACCTGTCCCACAGGAGTCTCGCATCTTACACTCCAATCAACTGCTCAATGAAGTTTTCTAAGGCACAATTTTCGCAGTTGTAAAAAAAACACGCACTTTGCACTTTTAACGAAGAAGAATAATAAAGAAAAGAACCTTAATAAAAGAGGGATGAAGATGATTACATTAACAGGTAATACGCTTTCCATTGAAGAGCTCAAGCGGATTCTGCACGATAACGAACCAGTAAAAGCTTGCCCGCTTAGCATGAAGAAAGTAGCAGATAGTCGGAAAGCGGTTGAGGAGATCGTAGCTGCAGGTAAAGTCGTATACGGAATCACTACGGGCTTCGGAAAATTCAGCGATGTTTTTATTTCTAGAGACGATGTAGAAACGCTTCAGATCAATCTGATCCGCAGTCATGCGTGCGGCATAGGAGATCCTTTCCCAGAGACGATCTCCCGCTTGATGCTGATCTTGCGTGCCAATGCACTTCTAAAAGGGTTATCTGGAATTCGCCCAGTCGTAATCGAAAGGTTGCTAGAGTTAGTCGAAAAGAATGTGCATCCTGTTGTTCCTCAACAAGGATCACTTGGCGCGAGTGGAGATCTTGCTCCGCTTTCTCACCTAGCACTTGTGTTAGTAGGTGAGGGAGAAGCGTATTACAAAGGAGAACGTATTCCTGGCCAAGAAGCTTTAAAGAGAGCGGGCATTGAACCTGTCGTATTGACCGCGAAAGAGGGGCTTGCCTTGATCAATGGAACGCAAGCCATGACAGCACAAGGAATTGCTGCCTATATAGAAGCGGAACGTATCGGACTCATGGCAGATGCGATTGCAGCGCTTACCACAGAAAGTTTACGAGGCATAACAGATGCGTTTGATGAGGATGTTCATCTTGCTCGAGGATATCAAGAGCAGGTAGCTGTTGCAAAGCGTTTAAGAGAATATTTAGAAGGCAGCCAGCTTACAACGATGCAAGGAGAGATCCGGGTCCAGGATGCTTACTCCTTAAGATGCATCCCTCAAGTTCATGGTGCCTCGTGGCAAGTACTTGGGTATGTAAAAGAAAAGCTTGAGATCGAAATGAATGCTGCAACGGATAACCCACTGATATTTGATGGAGGAAACAAAATCATATCAGGCGGGAATTTTCATGGTCAGCCTATCGCTTTTGCTATGGATTTCTTAAAACTTGCAGCAGCAGAATGGGCAAATATTTCTGAACGAAGGATCGAACGGATGGTCAATCCTCAATTAAGTGACTTGCCAGGTTTCTTAAGTCCGAATCCAGGGCTTGAGTCTGGTGCGATGATCATGCAATATGCAGCTGCATCACTCGTTTCAGAAAATAAAACATTGGCACATCCTGCAAGTGTTGATTCAATACCTTCTTCTGCCAATCAAGAAGATCATGTAAGTATGGGAACTATCGCTTCTAGGCATGCGGCTCAAATTATTGCGAATGCAAGGCGTGTTCTTGCAGTCGAGTTAATCTGTGCGATGCAAGCAGCAGATTTTAGAGGTCCAGAAAAATTAGCACCTAAAACAAAGAGAGTATATGAACAAGGAAGAATCGTTTGTCCTACAATACAATGTGACCGCATGTTCCACCGAGATATGGAAGCTGTTGCTTCATGGATTCTTGATACATCGTGGAATGACATCTTAATCGGATCAAAAATTCAAAAGTTAGCACATTAAAAGGAGGTATTTTTACATGTCAAACGTAAAACATTCTATATCAGCTGCTAGAGGTACAAAATTATCAGCAAAAGGGTGGGTTCAAGAAGCGGCTATCCGAATGCTGATGAACAACTTAGATGGGGAAGTGGCGGAGAATCCTGATGAACTAGTCGTTTATGGTGGTATCGGCAAAGCTGCCCGCAACTGGGACTCTTATCATAAGATCATAGAAACATTAGAGCGTTTAGAGAATGACGAAACTCTTCTTGTGCAATCTGGAAAGCCAGTCGCTGTATTTAAATCACACAGAGATGCTCCACGTGTTTTACTTGCGAACTCCAACCTTGTTCCTGCATGGGCAAATTGGGATACATTCCGTGATCTTGAAAAAAGAGGGCTGATGATGTACGGCCAGATGACAGCAGGAAGCTGGATCTATATCGGCACACAAGGCATCCTGCAAGGTACTTACGAGACGTTTGCAGAAGCTGCCCGCAAACATTTTAACGGATCACTAAAAGGAACGATTACACTCACAGCAGGTCTTGGAGGTATGGGTGGGGCACAACCTCTAGCAGTAACGATGAATGATGGTGTTGTGATTGCGATCGATGTAGACGAAACAAGAATCCAACGCCGCTTAGACACGAGATACTTAGATAAAATGACAACGAGTTTAGACGAAGCATTAAGCATGGCAAAAGAATACGCGGCAAAAGGTGAGCCACTATCGATCGGTCTTTTAGGAAACGCTGCTGAGCTTTTACCAAAAATGATTGAGATGGGAGAGATTCCGGATCTTGTTACGGATCAGACATCTGCACATGACCCGTTACATGGGTATTTACCAGTAGGTTTCTCTATGGAAGATGGGGCAGAACTTCGTAAACGTCATCCTGAGCAATATATCGAAAAATCGAAGCAATCAATGGCGATTCACGTTCAGGCTATGCTTGAGATGCAAAAGAAGGGTTCCGTTGTATTTGATTATGGAAATAACATCAGACAAGTTGCGCTTGATGAAGGAGTTACAAACGCTTTCGATTTCCCTGGGTTCGTTCCAGCGTTTATTCGACCGCTGTTCTGTGAAGGAAAAGGACCTTTTAGATGGGTAGCGTTATCGGGAGATCCAGAAGATATCAGAAAAACAGATGAAGTGATATTACGAGAGTTTAGTGATAACGAGCACCTCTGCAAATGGATCAAGATGGCTCAAGACAAAGTACAGTTTCAAGGTCTTCCTTCCCGCATCTGTTGGTTAGGGTATGGTGAACGTGCGAAGTTTGGAAAAATTATTAACGAAATGGTAGCTAGCGGCGAATTGTCAGCACCAATCGTGATCGGCCGTGATCACTTGGATTGCGGGTCAGTTGCTTCACCAAACCGTGAAACAGAAGGAATGTTGGATGGCAGTGATGCGATTGCAGACTGGCCGATTTTAAACGCGATGATCAATGCGGTAAATGGTGCAAGCTGGGTATCTGTGCACCATGGCGGCGGTGTTGGGATGGGTTATTCTCTTCATGCTGGAATGGTCGTTGTAGCAGATGGAACAGAAGAAGCTGCTCATCGTCTTGAGCGTGTACTAACGAGTGATCCTGGAATGGGAATCGTAAGGCATGCTGATGCAGGTTATGACCTAGCGATTGAAACTGCGAAAGAAAAAGGCGTAGATCTGCCGATGATCGAGAACTAAAAAGGGGTGTGACGAATGCTAGATACATTGATTATTGCTGGACAGGTGATTGTTCCAAAAAGTAATGGAGCTGCGCTTCGAGGTACACAGATGAATGAACTCTCCATCATCGATAACGGAGCTGTTGGTATAAAAGATGGAGTGATTGCGTTTATAGGAACTGTCGATGAAGCGGCTCAGTTACAAGCAAAAGAAACGATTAAGGCAGAAGGCAAACTGTTATCACCAGGCTTAGTGGACCCTCATACACATTTAGTGTTTGGGGGATCACGAGAGCATGAACTCGCTTTGAAACAACAAGGAGTTCCTTATTTAGAAATTTTAGCTCAAGGCGGAGGAATTCATTCAACGGTCAAAGCAACACGTGAAACAGCTGAAGATGCTCTCTATAAAAAGGGAATGTTCCATTTAAACAGGTGTTTAACATATGGTGTTACGACTATGGAAGCAAAGAGTGGGTACGGATTGGATAAAGAGACTGAACTAAAACAGCTGAGAGTAGCAAAACAGCTGAATGAAACTCACCCGATCGATCTTGTTTCAACTTTTTTGGGAGCTCATGCTATTCCTGAAAATTATAAAGGAAGACCAGATGCCTTTTTAGAAGAGATGCTTTCCTTGTTAAGCATAATCTCAAAAGAGGGTCTGGCCGAGTTTGTAGATATTTTCTGTGAAACTGGTGTGTTTACGGTAGAACAGTCTAAAGTCTTTCTTCAAAAAGCGAAAACAGCAGGATTCGGTGTGAAAATTCATGCGGATGAGATCGATCCTCTCGGTGGAACGGAGATGGCTTGCGAGATTGGAGCGGTTTCTGCTGATCACTTAGTTGGAGCGAGTAAAGAAGGCGTTCGTATGCTAGGGGAATCCGAAACGATCGCAGTCCTTCTTCCAGGAACAACGTTTTATTTAGGAAAAGATCACTTTGCTCCAGCACGAGAAATGATCTCAAACGGCGCAGCAGTTGCACTTTCGACTGATTTTAACCCTGGAAGTTCACCTACAGAAAATCTGCAGTTTATTATGACACTCGCTGCATTAAAGCTGAAGATGACACCAGAAGAAATTTGGAATGCTGTAACGGTCAACGCAGCATATGCGATTGGACGCGGTGATGTTGCAGGTAGTTTAGAAATAGGAAGAAGAGCAGATCTTGTTCTGTGGGATGTACCAAACTATAAGTATATTCCATATCACTATGGTGTGAACCACGTTAACAAAGTGTGGAAGAACGGTAAGTTAGTAGTTGGAAAGGGAGATATTCATGCAAACTATACCCTTTCTACGTAAATCGGGTGAGGCGCCCTTTACTGACAGAGGGATAAAAAAGGCAGGTCAACTTTTGAAGCCTTGGTCAGGAGATGAAGTGAGAGGGGTAGCGATAGCTGGTGCTCCTCTCTCGAAGACTTCTATTTCGCATTCAGGTGCACATCTCACACCACAGACCGTCCGTACGATGATGCATTCGTTTTCCACATATAGCATTGAAGAAGAAAGTGATCTTTGGGATCACAGCATTACAGATTTTGGGGATATTGAGATGCATGTAACAGATCTCTTTACTTCACAATCTAGAATACATTCGGTCTTAAAAGATATTGGAGCTCAGCATAGCGAAGCATGTGTAATTACGCTTGGTGGCGATCATTCTGTTTCTGCTGCAGCGATCAAAGCTTTTCAAGAAACGAGAGGACGTGTTGGCATCATCCAGTTCGATGCACATTTTGATCTCCGTAATACGGAGGACGGTGGTCCATCAAACGGTACGCCGTTTCGCCAACTCATAGAGAATGGAGTGATTACAGGCGATCAACTTGTTCAGATTGGTATTCGAGATTTCTCAAATGGGAAACTTTATCATGAATATGCAAAGGACCATGGAGTAACGGTTCATACGATGGGTGATGTAAAAAGAAACGGAATGCTTTCTTTGTTACAAAAATCAGTTGACCAGTTAAAACAGACAACAGATAACATATATATTTCTCTCGACATGGATGTTTTAGACCAGGCTTTTGCTCCAGGTTGTCCTGCGATCGGTCCAGGTGGATTAGACAGTGACTCGTTAATTGAAGGGATTCAGTATCTTGCAAAAGAGCCTTATGTTAAAGGGATGGACATCGTGGAAATTGATCCAACCTTAGATTTCCGCAACATGACGAGCCGGTTAGCAGCGTACATCATCTTACAATTCACGCTGTTTTATTCAGGAAGAAAGGGAGGTTTAATAAATGAGTGAGTTCGGAAAGTTTATTGAATTGTCTAGAAATCAAAAGGGCTTGAGCAAATCAGAGCTTGCAAGACGATTAAGCATCACTCCTCAATACATGGCAGATATTGAAAAAGGAAGAATGATTCCATCTGAAGAAAAGATCGAAAAATTAGTCAAGACATTAGAGTTAAACGAAAAAGAAGCATTTAAACTAGCGGACAAGCTTCCGTTACGTGTGTTAGCAGAGGCAAAACAACATTATTATAAACAAGGTTCCTAAAATTTTATTAAAACCTACGCACTCTTTCTATTTATTTCATTCTTATTGAAACGAAAAAACACCGCTAGCCATTTCGGCTTTGCGGTGTTTCTTCCTTATAAGAATTAACTCTCTCTAGGCTGAGAGGATTTTGGTTTTAATATTTTCTTAAGCTTAGACCAACGCAACTCAATAAACGGCTGTGCTAGTGCGATTACGGGTTTGCTTGCTAAAAATAGCGTTACAATAACAGCTAGGAAGAGGAGCATAAAGTATGCGCCGTTTTCCTCAATAGACGCGAACAGATCTGTTGTAAATAAGTATTTCAACACAAATCCATGCAACAGATAGATATATAATGTGCGTTCTCCAAATTCGGTGAAGAACATTCGTCTGCGCGGAAGAAGTGCTAAAAAGCTGAAGGTTGCCGCAAACATGACACCATACATAGCAAGACGTACAATACCACCATACCAATCGTTGTATCCTAGGATTTCCGAGTAGGAAGATGACGAGAGAAGCCATTCTTTTGTACCGTTTGGAAAAATAAAATGATAGGTAATAAACAGTACCACTAAGAAAGCAGCTGAGACAATTTTGGCTCTCGGACGTAATATCTTTTTGAAGTCTCTCTTTTCAAGCAGATGTCCAAGCAAGAAAACAGGGAAAAAGACAAATGTTCGAAGGAGACTCAAAAATGTACCAATGTCATGAATATAACCTACTGCTACTCCTATACCAATAGCAAGGAGAAGCGGGTATTTCATTTTCACAAAGACTTTTAAAAGGATGTTCCAGAAAACCAAACTTAATAAGAACCAAAGTGTCCAGTGTGGAGAAAAGAAGTCTAATTTTACTTCACTTTTACCGTATAAGTCATAATAGAAAAAGCTGTAGATTAACTGGAATACCAAATAAGGAATCAGCACTTTTTTAAATATTTTTGGAAGATAGCCATCACGCCACACACCTTTTGTAAAGAATCCTGCTATTAATATAAATGCAGGCATGTGAAAGGTATATATAAAGTTGTAAATCGTGTAAAGCCACTCATTTTGACTTTTTATCGGGGAAATAAAGTGCCCGAACACGACGAGAAAAATTAAAATAAACTTAGCGTTGTCGAAATAATAATCGCGTTCTTTTGTAGCAGTACTCATCGATATTCCTCCAATAATTATTCACCTTATAAAGTATTCGTATGAATTTCTCATTTTTTTTACTTATTTTCTATAATTCCCAACATTGCAGGTGTTTCTAACCTATAAATAGAAAAAAACGTGTTTCCTATTACAGGAAACACGTTTTTCGTTAGAAATCGATCTTAATTTTGATAAACCCTGCACTTCTCAAAGCTTCATAGATGATGACGATAGCAGGACCGACGATCAATCCGATAAAGCCTAGAAGCTGGAATCCAATATATAAGGAAACAAGAGCTGCTAGTGCAGATATACCAAGACTTGACCCGAGTATTTTCGGTTCGATAATTCTTCGAACGATCGTGATGACTCCAAACATGATCAGCAGTCCGAATGCAAGATGATCATTGTTATTGATAAAGAAGGAATAAGCCGCCCATGGGACAAGGAATGATCCTGTTCCGAGGATTGGAAGGATATCTACAATAACGATCAAAAGAGCGAGAATAACTGCGTACTCAACATCTAAAATCATGAGTCCGATCAATGCCAATGCGTATGTAACAACACTTAAGATGATCTGAGCTCTAAAGAACCCTACTGTTGCTCTAGACAGTTGACTAAAGACCAATTCAACCTTTTCGCGGGCTGCTGTTGTAAATAGGTTAAGAAACTCAGCATACAGTCGCGGAAGATCCAGTGAAAATAAGAAAACGGCAACTACATAGATAATAAAATAGATCAACAATCCCGGTATGGCTGTGATCAGTCCTAATATACCCGAAGTTAAGTTCTTTGCTGTTTCAACGCCATAATCCTTTAAACCTACTAATCCCTCTTCAAGCGTTCTCACCACTTCAGGAGGTAAGCTAGCATAAAAGTTTTCCATTTCATAAAACGTATTCTCTGCTACTTCGAACAGATGAACAGAATAGGATGGAAGAACGGTAATAAACTCGATAACCTGAATAACAAGTGTTGTTGTAAGCCAGTAAGAGAAAATACCTAGTCCCGCAAGATACAAGATAAAAGTAGCAGTGACGGCCAATAATCGTCTACCTTTAAATAGTCTAATAAACAATTTTACTACTGGTTCTAGCATTATAGCAGTAAGCAATGCGAGAAGGAGAGGTATACTGTAAAAGACAAAGATGACGATTCCGGCAAGCAAAATGAGTAATAAGATTAAGTTTTTTACAGTCATTTTCCAGCCCCGATCTCCGAAATTTTAGCCGGTCAGTAATTTTCATTACTATCCATTATGACCGGAAAAAAAGATGTTAATTCTTTATATATACACAATGATGTTACGATAATGTGAAAATGTCAATCACAGAAAGTGAAGTTTTCAAAAATCTTCTTATTTTCTTAATTCCCTCTTTAATGCGAGTATCGCGTTCAACTGTCCGCCAGCGATTAAGATCATCGCAGATAGATAGAACCACACCATTAATGTTAATAATGCGCCTAAATTTCCGTATATCTGTCCGTAGTCAAAAATAAGAACGTATGAAGAAAATAAATAAGAAAATAGATGCCAGCCTGCTGTCGAGAAAATAGCCCCGGGCCACACGTTTCTAAACGTCAATCTTACATTTGGAGCAAAACGGTAAAGAGCCGAGAAGATGGAGAGAAGCACTGAGAAACCAATAAGATAACGTGCTGTTTCCCATATGTGCCAGACGGGATGAGAGAATCCTGTTCGTTCAAATATGTAAATCCCGATGGTCCTTCCAAAGACCGGTAAAAGGAGAGCAGTTATAACTGCGATCACAAGACCGAACGTAAGGAACATACCTAAAATGAGTTCTTTTATAAAAGGTCGGCTTTCTTCGACCTGGTAAGCTTGGTTGAAAACCCGGATGATTGCGTGCGTACCGATTGTCGCTAACCAAATCATGATGATTAATGAAACAGATAATACATCTCCTCTATGCTCGTCCAATACCGCCACTAGATTATACTCTAATAAAGCATATGCTTCTTCTGGTGCGATAGACTGAAAAAGTGATAGGACATAAGCAGAAGAAATAGGC
Organism: Fictibacillus phosphorivorans; assembly: GCF_007673525.1. GTDB lineage: Bacteria > Bacillota > Bacilli > Bacillales > Fictibacillaceae > Fictibacillus > Fictibacillus phosphorivorans_C. The sequence goes on along the minus strand of NZ_VDZU01000001.1, from coordinate 3,277,282 downwards.
AAAAAGCTAAGGATCGTAAAGATGAGAAAAACAAAAGGAAACAGAGAAACTAGGAAGTAATAAGCTAGCTGTGCAGAAAGATCAAATACTTTATCTTGAAAGAAACGGTGAAACCACTGTTTCATAAACCAACGCACGAGGACACCCCCAATAAATGGATCTTATCAATCTATCCTGCATTATTCCCTTAATAAAAAAAAAGAACGCTTTTTTTGAAACAAAACGTTCACTCAATCGTATCAGTGATGTGAAGTTACAAGGTAACTGCATTTCTAAGCAAGTTACCGTTGCCTTGTTGAGCAACGAGGGCATCTACAAACAACGATTAAGGGAGAGGTTGTTGGTGTAGGTTGAGGCTGAATGAAAGGAAAACAACAAGGATGAATGTCTCGGCAAAATAAAGGAACACCACAAAAGTTTACACAGGATTGGCATCTAACTTTACATCCGCATGAACATGAACGCATAAAAAACACCCCCTTTGCTCTTATTATATGTAGAAATGGATAAGCCTGGCAGGGCATAACGTGTTCGTAATTACTCATTTTTTTTATCTTTGTCACCTTTTCTAAAAGATTATTGCTATCATGCCTTTGTTCTACTTTGGTAGTTGATTGGATGGAACGAAAAATCAACTGCTTTTTAAAAACAACAGATGTTTTACAGGGAGGATTTTTTGAATGGATTTTTTAACACCAGATTTTTGGTCGGCCTTATTGGCGATCGTTGTTATCGACTTAGTATTAGCTGGGGATAACGCAATTGTAATCGGCTTGGCAGCTAGAAACTTGCCAAAGGAAAATCAGAAGAAAGTAATCATCTGGGGAACAGTAGGAGCGATCGTGATTCGTGCAGCAGCTACGCTTGCGGTTGTATGGCTGCTGCAGATTCCAGGCTTGCTGCTTGCAGGTGGATTAATTCTTGTCGTTATCGCTTATAAGCTTATGATCGAAGAAAAAGATCATGAAATTGAAGCTCAAAATAGTTTCTGGGCAGCTATTCGGACAATTATTATTGCTGATGCGGTAATGGGGCTTGATAACGTTCTTGCCGTTGCAGGTGCAGCACATGGCGATTTCTTACTGGTAGTAATCGGATTATTAATCTCAGTCCCTATTGTTGTTTGGGGAAGTACATTGTTCCTAAAGGTTATTGATAAATACCCATTCATCATCACTATTGGAGCCGGTGTCCTTGCTTGGACGGCTTCTAAGATGATCGTCGGAGAAAAATTCATGGCTCCTTATTTCGAAAATGGATTTGTGAAATATGGATTTGAAGTTCTTGTGGTACTTCTTGTACTAGGATTAGGTACACTGAAGAAAAGAAAAATCGCTCAAGAGAGAGCATCTGAAAAAGTCCTTGCTAGAAAAGAAGCTTAGAAAGCCGCCTTGTGCGGTTTTTTTTTGTGGCTATCTTTATGAAATGATTACTATTGTTAGGTAAAAAGTACTTGTTTCGAAAAGTTTTAATATGAAAATGATTCTTTTGTACCTGTTTAGATCTATTTCTTAAATCATTTATAACTAGATGTCGATATGTAGGTAAGGGGTTTTAGATGATAAATGGGGGTTAAACAGATGTTTAAAAGAATTCAAACGAAGATCATGCTTTCTGTAAGTATTCTAGTTGCCATTACACTCTTATCTGTATCGCTATTTTCTTATTTTCAAACCAAACAACAGCTTGTAAGGAACAGCAACGAACAAGCAACAAGTCTTTCAAGCGAAGTTAAAGCCTCAACAGAGCTGTATTTGAAATCATATGGAGATACAATCGATCGATACAGCCAGGACAGCAGACTTATCAACTATTTAAAAACAGTAAAAACGAATGAAACAAAGGGTTTGAATGAAGTTTGGCCGATAGTAGATCAAGACTTCAAACACTTTTTGGATCTTAATAAAAACGTTGCAGTCTTATACATAGGCGCAGAGACAAAACAGTTCAAAACGACTCCTAAACTTGAGCTGCCAGATGGATTTGATCCAACGGAACGTCCTTGGTATCAAACGGCTAAACAAACACCAGAGAAAATAATGTGGACAGAACCGTACGAAGATGCTAGTTCAGGTGAATATGTTGTAACGGTTACAAAACCGGTGTTAGACCCTGCAACAGATGAGGTTCTTGGTGTAGTTGGTCTTGACTTAAATCTTGGTGGATTAACGAGCATGATTAACAAAACGAAAGTCAGCTATAAAGGATATCCAGTGCTTTTTGATCCGAAAGGTATGGCACTCGTTCATCCGACACAACAAGGTAAAAACTTAAGTAAAGAGACATTTATTAAAGAGATATACAAAAATGAAAAAGGAAACGTTTCCTATACTTATCAAAGTAAAGACCGAGAACTCTATTACACGACGATAGACGGCACGAACTGGAAGCTCGGTTTTGTCTACGATCAAAAAGAGTTGCTAAAAGATGCTGAAGAGCTTTTAAACATGATACTTATCTTTACATCTGTCGCAGTAATCGTGGCGTTAGGTGTAACTTATATGTTAGCAAAAAGTATCTCTAAACCGATTACTAGATTACAAGCACAAGTACAAAAAGTTGCAGAAGGCGACCTTACAATATCTGTTGAAGCTAAGTCTAAAGACGAAGTGGGGACACTCACTCATCATTTTAACGCTATGGTAGAAAACATGCGTGGACTTATAACATCTGTCAGTCATTCTGTTGTAACGGTTAATGAATCTACCTCTAATTTGAGTGCCGTGTCAGAAGAAACGATTGCTGCAAGTGAAGAAGTTTCAAGAGCAGTCAGAGAGATTGCTTCTGGAGCTACCACACAAGCAGAAGATGCCGATGAAACAAACCGTCGAACGATGGACTTATCACTACAGATTGAGAAAGTAAATGAACAAGCAGAAGAGATGACCCGACTGTCTTTATTAGCTGAAGCAGCTAATAAGAAAGGAATCTCACAAATGGACGTGTTGCGTGAAAAAACGGGTGAAAGTAACCAAGTTCTGAAAAACATTGAATCTGTTATTTCTGGACTAGCTGTTAAAGTAGAAGAGATTGAGCAAGTGATTCAATCGATTACAGAGATTTCGAATCAGACTAATCTACTAGCGTTGAATGCAAGTATTGAAGCTGCTAGAGCAGGTGAGAGCGGGCGAGGTTTTGCGGTGGTTGCTGATGAAGTACGAAAGTTAGCAGAACAATCGGCTGTTGCTGCAGATAAAGTACGTAAAACGATCTCAGGGATTGGTGAAGAGTCTGAGCGAGCTGTACACGAGATGGCATACACAAAAAAAATCGCTCACGATCAAAATGTGACCGTTACGGATACCGAATCAGCATTTAATGATATCTCAGGAACTATGGCTGATATGGTGAGATCAATCGAGCAGATTACGAGTGAAGTAGAAATGATAAACAACTATAAAGAGGAAGTAGTAGCATCCATTCAAAGTATCGCCGCAGTAGCTGAACAATCTGCAGCAGCGAGTGAAGAAGTTAGCGCATCTTCTGAAGAGCAAGTACGGGCACTATCCACAGTTTCTCAGTCGGCCGAAGAATTGAACGATGCTTCACAAGCGCTGACTGAAATGATCAAACACTTCAAGATCTAGTATAAGTTGCAAATGGATAGATTATGATGTCGAATGGCTAGATTATCTTCTCAATTGGACAGATTATCATCTGAATCGGACAGATACTTGAGTCAATCAGACAGATTAACTGCTAGAACGGATAGATTACCTTCGACAGTCTAGAAAGAAGTCACATAAAAAAGGAAACCGACTTTGCGGTTTCCTTTTTCATTTCCTATTTTAATAGATATCTCTCTTAGAAAACGTTACGAAAGCGATGATGAATCCAGCAATTCCCCAAACTGCTAAAACGCTCATCGAGAATCCTAAAGACATTCCTTCGATTGGAGTTGCCATTCCACTCACATAGTTTGTAAGGTTCAGGTTTACCATAAAGAAATATTTCGCGCTTTCCCAAGAAGATACCATGTTCGCTAGAATGGCTCCGGCAATGAGTGACGCGAGCATGATTCCCATAACGGCAGCCGTACTTCTTAACAGTACGGATAGCATGAAGGTGAGTGTTCCAACGATCATACATACATACCATACGAGACCGAACTCCATCAGGATGTATTGCCATTGTGGAACGATGTGTACATTTTCAGTTAAAAGTTCATCTCCAGAAACCGTAAATCCTGTTAATAGAGGCATGTTCCATCCGCCATATCCGAAGACGACGCCAGATATTCCATACGATAGAACTGCTACTGATAGAACGATGAATGAAATCGAGAGCAGCATCGCTAAATATTTGCTAAGAAGAATGCGCCATCGTTTAACTGGGCGGGTGAGTAAAAGTTTGATCGTTCCTCCACTTGATTCAGAAGAAACGAGGTCTGCCACAATGACCATGACGAGCAACGGGAGAAGTAGATCGATCGAGTTCTCAACGAATATTCGCATGAATGTTGGTGCTCCTGGAGCACGTGGATCGATATCGTTCTCTAAATAATACTGTTGCTGTGAAAGTCTGATCTTTAGAAATTTACGCCATTCATCTTGAATGCGGCTTGAGCTTAGTCGATTTTGAGTGTCAGTGATCTCTTGCTGCAGTGTAGTTCGCCAATCTTGATTCCCCATCTTCTCACGTTGATCTTGAATCTCTTTAAACTGAGCATATGTAAAAAGAGGAACTAAGAACGCGATGATCAAGATGATGACATACAATCGTTTTTTCCTTAGAAGCTTTAACATTTCATTCCGGACAAGATTAATCAATGCTTTCGCCTCCTGTTACTTCTAAGAACAGATCTTCTAAAGAAGGAAGCTGAGTTCTCATTTCTTTTACCCTCACTCCAGCTTTTACGAGTTTTTCGTTCCAATCTGGCAGCAATGGTTCATTATATAACGTGATTAGTGTATGATCAGGACCTTCTGTAACTTCTGTTTCCATAGAAAGAATCTCTTTAGCCACTTTAATAGGTTCAGCACGCCAAATCACACGTTCCTGTTCAGCCAATAGGTTATCAACAGAGTCTGTGCGTAATACAGTTCCTTTTGAGATGATCGCCACACGATCACACATCAGCTGAATTTCACTTAACAAATGGGACGATACAAGAACGCTTAAGTTTTCTTCTCTTGCTAACTGTCGTATAAATTCACGCATCTCGCGAATACCTGCAGGGTCGAGTCCGTTCGTCGGCTCGTCCAAAATAAGTACTTTCGGTTTTCCTAAAAGAGCTTGAGCAATTCCTAAACGCTGTCTCATACCGAGTGAATAGGTACTTACACGATCGTGAATTCGATTTTGTAACCCTACGAGTTCGATGACTTCATTTAATCTTGTCTTAGGGATAGATGAATCCATTTTTTGAAAGTGTATAAGATTTTCCCATCCTGTTAAGTACGGATACAGTTCAGGGTTTTCAACAATACACCCGAGATGTCTCATCGCTTCGGTAAATTCCGTTCGTACATTCTTACCACCGATTTTAATCGTTCCAGAAGTAGGAGAGATCAAACCAACGATCATTCGAATCGTCGTCGTCTTTCCAGCACCGTTCGGTCCGAGAAAACCAAAGACTTCTCCGGGAACGAGTGTAAACGAAACACCTTTTATGATCTGCTTGCCCTTAATTTTCTTAGTTAGATTCTTTACTTCTAATGCGGGTGTTTGGCTCATGATTCATTCTCCTCCTGTTCAAATTTGATCAGTGAGGCTACTCGTTCAGCAATCAGCTTGTAACCTTCCGTGTTAGGATGAAATTGATCGGTATAGAGATAGTTTTCTACTTGAAGCTGAAAGAGATCAAAGGTAGGTACATATACGATGTTATCAAAGCCAGCTGCTGTTTCAGCAGACTGGAAGTTCCAGTCTCTAACGATTGAAGAAGTTGTTTTTGAATCAGGCATGTTGCTAAAAGGGTTGTACAACCCAACATGATAGATGACTGCCTCAGGATTCAGTTCTCTGAGCTGTGTATAGATTTTTTTTACATTGCTTAAATAAATCTGTTTTTTACCGTTAATCGCATTATCATCTAGATTCTCTAATGCTGCTCCTTGTTGAAAAAGGTCATTTCCGCCAATCGTCATGACGATCACATCTGCTTGTTTGGCTTGACGCTGAATCTCACTTTGTTGAAGCTGCTTAAGAAGACCTCTAGATGTTTCCCCCTTGATTGCAGTGTTAAGCAGATTAATATCTTGGTCTGTTTTTTCTTTTAAGCGCTCAGTTAGATAGCCCGTATAACCTTTTCCGTCAGCGTCACCGGTTCCACGAGTCAGAGAATCCCCTAATGCAAAGATCGTAAGGGTGCCATCTTGCTTCTCTGTTGAAGTTGATTCGGTTTTTTCTTTAAGCTGTGAAACTTTTTTGTTAGTAGAAAATTGATCTTGTAACGTCCAACCAAGACCAAACAGCCATAGTACTGTAGCTGCAATAGAGACAATCGAAACGACCGTTAAGGTATATTTTTTCAAAACCGCTTTCATCCTTCCCAAATCCTTGATCTGTTGATTATAGAATAGCAAATAATGACGCATATTCTAACTTTTTTGCCTATTTGCGGTAAAATAAACCAAAGGGAGTGGAATCATGAAAAAAAATTTTAAGTGGGGTTCATCATGAATTGGAAACCAGTCGGAGAGCAAGACAGAATTCAATCGTTAGATATTATGCGCGGTATAGCCATTTTTGGCATTCTACTCGTAAATATGAAGTCTTTTTCAGGACCGGATTCACCGATTCGTGCATTGAGTTACGAATATTTTGATGAGCCGTATAACGTTTGGACAAATGTGCTATTAGAGTTTTTTGTTCAAGGAAACTTTATAACGATGTTTTCCTTTTTATTTGGGTTTGGTATCGTGTTGATGGCAGAAAGAGCAGCGGCAAAAAATAAGAGGTTTGTTCCTGTGTTTCTAAGACGTCAGTTTGTTCTGCTTCTCTTTGGAATCCTTCATGTTCTGTTTTTTTGGTACGGTGACATATTGATCATGTACGCAATCGTTGGTCTGTTCATGTTGATCTTTTATCGTTTAAATAAGAAAGTATTAATCATAATGGGATTTCTGTTAATAACGGTTTACAGTTTATTTATGACAACATTAACGTACGATTATTGGAGTAGTGGCGCGGCGATAACTTATCAAAATGCTCAAAACGAGCTTTATGAACAAGAGATCGCGCAATCCATTCAAATATACAGCAACGGTACCTATGTTGAGATCATGAAGGAAAGAATTCATGAATGGGGAGATCTGAACCGTTATTTTCTCTTTTTTATAGCAGGACTTTTGCCGATGTTTTTATTCGGTGCTTATGCTGCTAAGAAAAGAACGTTCACGAACCGAGGCTTATGGAGACTGTGGCTGTTAACATTGATCCTTGGTCCTGGAAGTAAATCATTCGCTGTTATTTTCTTTTCTAATAAAGGAGAAGATTGGCGTTATGAGACCGCGATGTCATGGGGATACGAATTTGGTGGGGCAATGATGAGCATCTTCTATATCTGCAGCATCGTTCTTCTTTATCGAAGTGGAGTGTGTAAACGTTTGTTTAACTTCTTTCAATTTACAGGTCGCATGGCTTTTACGAACTACTTAACTCAATCGATCATCGCAACAACGATTTTCTATAGTTATGGGTTAGGTCTGTATGGTAAGTTTGGACCACTCGTTGGTGTTATCTTGGCGTGCGTTATTTTTTCTATTCAAGTTATTTTTTCAAAGTGGTGGATGAAAAGGTATTACACGGGACCGCTTGAATGGGTGTGGCGCTCACTAACATATGGCCGAAAACAGCGATTCAAAAGGAACGAAATAAGTAATAGTTAAAGAAGCTGAGAATTCTCGCTTCTTTTTGTTTTGCACAATTTTAAATTTTTAGGTACACTCTAAGTAACATATATGAGCATATGTTCATATAATGAATAAAGCCGAATTTTAGGGAGCTGTTTTTCATGTCTGATCAGCAAAACAAATATGAACACCTCGATGAGGAAACACTATTTATCGTATCTCAAACGTTTAAAGCACTTTCAGATCCAACTCGCATTCGCATTTTGCATCTATTAGGAGAGAGAGAGTGCAATGTTTCTGAAATTGCTGAAGAACTATCACTCATGCAATCAACGGTATCCCATCAGTTACGGTTTTTGAAAAATTTAAGACTTGTTAAATTTAGACGCGCTGGAACTACACTATTCTACTCAATAGATGACGAGCATGTGATGACCCTTCTGCATCAATCCATCCATCATGCGAGACACGACTAGAAAGGAGGGACCATAAATGAAAGAGCATAAGATCACCGGTTTATCGTGTGGACATTGTGCTTTAAAGCTGGAAGAACAGATCCAACAGCTTCCAGGTGGAGAGCGAGCGAAAGTGCAATTTAACTCAAGCAAAATTGTTTTAGATGAACAAATGGATTTGGACAGCGTTCGTTCTATCCTTTCGACTGAGAATGTACGTTTTGAATCAGACGGAGAGCCTACAGGACCTAATTGGCTCATGATTGGTCTATACGTCTCTGTTGCTTCCTTCATAGCAGCACTTATAACAGAACATATGATGAACATAACGTATGTTTCCATACTATTTTATGCGGTTGCGACGATTGCTTCTGGGTACTCAACGTTTTTAAAAGGTCTCCGAAATCTAACGAAGTTGAAATTTGATATAAACACTCTAATGACAGTTGCCTTAGTCGGTGCAGTAGCCATTGGAGAATGGAAAGAAGCTGCACTTGTGGCAATCCTTTTTGGTATTAATGAACTTCTTGAATCTTACGGGATGGAAAAAGCACGTCGTTCGATGGAATCTCTTTTAAAGGTAGCACCGAAAGAAGCGCTTCTGTTAAGAGACGGGAAAACAGAAGTTATCTCGATCGAAGAACTTGCTGTTGATGATGTGGTACTCGTGAAAACAGGTCAAAAGATCCCATCAGACGGTGTCGTTGTTTATGGAAAGAGTTCTGTGAACGAAGCTGCGATCACAGGTGAATCACTTCCTGTGGAAAAAGAGAGTGGAGAGAACGTATTTGGTGGAAGCATCAATAACGAAGGTGTCCTTCATGTGAAAATTTCGAAGACTTATAACCAATCAGCTCTTTCTAAAATTTTGGCTCTTGTTCAGGAAGCACAAGAATCGAAAACGCCAACGGAGCTTTTCATCAATCGGTTTGCAAACTATTACACACCGATCATCATGATTATTTCTGCACTTGTTATGTTAGTACCGCCACTCTTGTTCAACGATCCGTGGGGTGAATGGTTCTATCAAGGACTTGCGGTATTGATCGTGGGCTGCCCTTGTGCGCTTATTCTATCTTCACCGATTGCGATCCTATCTGGAATTACCGTTAATGCAAGAAATGGGATCTTGATCAAAGGCGGGGCTTATCTTGAACAGCTTGGGAAGATAAATATCATTGCTTTTGACAAAACCGGTACTCTTACACTAGGGGAACCGCACGTTGTAGCGGAGAAAGCGTTCCATCCCGACTTTTATAAAGTGGCTTATGCGATTGAAAAGTCTTCTTCACACCCTCTTGCAAAAGCAGTCGTTGCAAAGTGCCGGGAAGTTGGTGCTGAAGAAGTAGAAGCGGATGAAATTACTACAGTTAGTGGTCAAGGAATTACAGCGGTAGTCGATCATAAAACGTATAGGCTAGGAAACGAAAAAATCATTGGCAGTATGCATGCGGATGAGGACGTAATAAATGTTATCGAATCATTTAAAGAAGATGGTAATACGATCGTCCTTGTTGCAAGTGACACTGAAATTCTTGGTGTGTTTGCTATTGCTGATGAAATTAGAAAAGAAAGTCCTGACATTATCTCTCTGCTTCATGAAAAAGGAATAAGAGAAACGGTCATGCTGACTGGTGATCACCCAATTGTTGCAGATAAAGTTGCTAAAAAAACGGGAGTGTCTTCTTTCTTCGGGGGGCTGCTCCCGGAGGATAAAGTAGAAAAGGTTAGATCACTAAAGAAGCATGGAAAAGTGGCTATGATCGGTGATGGAATCAACGATGCTCCCGCACTTGCTACGGCAGATCTCGGTATTGCAATGGGGAAAGGAACAGATAGTGCGATCGAAACGGCAGATATTGTACTCATGCAAGATCATTTAGGAAAACTTCCAGATGCTGTTCAGGTTTCAAGAAAAGTAAATACAATCATCAAGTGGAACATCGGATTATCACTTGGGTTGAAGCTTTTAGCTCTGCTGCTTACGATACCGGGATGGCTCACACTTTGGATTGCAATCCTTTCTGACATGGGTGCTACAATTCTTGTAACATTGATCAGCCTTACTGTCCTGCTTCACAATAGAAAATAGTGAACGTAAAAAGTCATGCAGCTGCATGGCTTTTTTAGTACCATAAAGGGGTATGAACTTAGGATTTTTTAGGAGGAATGCATGTCATGTCAGAAACCGTGATTCAATTTTTCCAAGAATATAGCGAATGGGCGATTATCCTTTCACTCGTTCTCAATATATTAATTGGAATTTTAGGTGTTGTTCCTACTGTTTTTATAACAGCCGCAAATATTTTATTCTTTGGGTTTTGGTACGGAACATTCATTTCATTTATTGGAGAAGCATTAGGAGCAATGGTTGCTTTTTTTCTATACAGAAAAGGATTCAAACAGGTTTCTAGAGAGAAGCTTAAAGGGTACCCCAGGGTGGTAAGATTGTTGGAAGCAAGAGAGAAGGAAGCATTCCTCCTCATCCTGTCACTTCGATTGCTGCCCTTTGTACCTTCAGGATTTGTTACATTTGCTAGTGCGATCGGGGCTGTCTCAGCATGGACTTTTGTTGTAGCAAGTTCAATAGGGAAGATACCAGCATTGGTACTTGAAGCATATTCAGTGTATAACGTAACCGAATGGAATACAGAAGGAAAGATCATTTTAGGAGTTGTAGCGTTAGCAGGGATCTACATTTTTGTAAACAAAAGAAGAAACTGATCATAACATTTGATACTATAGGGGGGTATAGTATATACTAACCTTGTAAGCATCCAAAACGAAGGGATGAACCCATATGGAACAAAAAACACATCGCTGTGACAGTGATAAACAAGATTTAAACAACCGTTTAAAAAAGATCGAGGGCCAAGTTCGTGGACTTCAAAAAATGATAGAAGATGATCGTTATTGTATAGATGTTCTTGTTCAGATTTCAGCTGTGACAGCCGGATTAAAAAGAGTAGGATTTCAATTGATGGAAAGTCACACTCAGCATTGTGTGGCAGATGCGATAAAATCTGGTGATGGAGAAGACTCTATAGAAGAATTAATGAGGGTCATTAAGCAATTCTCTAAATCATAAAAGAAGGTGAAGACCATGAGCAAAAAGAAAGTAAATCTAGGAATCACGGGCATGACATGCTCAGCTTGTTCAACTCGAATCGAGAAAGTGCTGAAGAAAATGGATCATGTCGATGTTAACGTCAACTTAGCCATGGAAAAAGCATCTGTAACGTTTGATCCTGAAACAATCACCCTTCAAGAGATCGAACAAAAAATTGAAAAGCTAGGATACGGGGTAGTTAAAGAAAAAGTAGATCTTGATATTTCGGGGATGACCTGTGCAGCATGTTCTACACGCATTGAAAAAAGCTTAAACCGTATGGAAGGGATCTCTAGTGCTACCGTTAACTTAACGGGTGAAACAGGATCCATAGAATATAACCCGGCGATTGTTTCTGTAGACGATGTTTTAAACAAGATCAAGAAGCTTGGGTATCATGCGTCTACTCACCAAGATCGTGAAACAAAAAAGACGAAGAAGGAAGAAGAGATCACGGCTAAGAAGAGAAAGTTAATTCTTTCTATCATCTTGTCTCTTCCACTTCTCTATACAATGTTTGCACATATGCCTTGGGATTTTGGTCTGTTGATGCCTTCATTATTCATGAACCCTTGGTTTCAATTTATTCTCGCTTCTATCGTCCAATTTTATATCGGAGGACCTTTTTATATCGGTGCTTTTCGAGCGCTTCGTAATAAGAGTGCGAACATGGATGTTCTTGTTGCACTCGGAACGTCCGCTGCCTTTTTTTACAGCGTCGTTGAAGCATTTAAAACGCTTAGTAATCCAGACTATATGCCCCAGCTGTACTTTGAAACGAGCGCTGTATTAATCACGTTAATCTTAGTCGGTAAATATTTCGAGACTCTCGCAAAAGGTAGAACAACTGAGGCGATTTCCAAACTATTGAATCTGCAAGCGAAGGAAGCTACTGTCGTTCGAGATGGAATGGAAGAGAAAATTTCAATCGATCAAGTAGTGGTGGGGGATACGCTGGTTATTAAACCGGGTGAAAAAATACCGGTTGATGGCACTGTACTCTCTGGAAATTCTTCCGTCGATGAGAGTATGATTACAGGCGAAGCGATTCCTGTTGAAAAAGCAGAAGGTGATTTCGTTATTGGAGCTACACTTAACAAGAATGGTACTCTTCGTATGGAAGCCAAAAAAGTAGGAAAAGAAACGGCTTTAGCAGGAATCATAAAAATTGTTGAAGAAGCTCAAGGATCGAAAGCACCCATACAACGTATGGCAGACTACATTTCAGGGATTTTCGTGCCGATTGTAGTAGGTATCGCAATACTTGCCTTTGTAATTTGGTATTTTCTTGTTGATTCAGGAAACCTGCCACAAGCACTTGAAGTCAGCATTGCCATACTAGTAATAGCCTGCCCATGCGCACTTGGTCTTGCAACACCGACGTCCATCATGGTTGGAACTGGTAAAGGTGCAGAGCAGGGAATCCTGTTCAAAGGTGGGGAATATTTAGAAGGTGCACAAAGAATTAATACTGTACTACTTGATAAAACAGGAACGGTTACAAAAGGTAAACCAGAAGTAACAGATCTCACAGAGTTAAAAGAAGGTTTCCTTGCTCATGTGATTTCCGCAGAGAAAAGCTCTGAACACCCTTTAGCAGAAGCAATTGTTGAGTACGGAAATAAACAGGATATACCATCCATTGAGACGGAATCCTTTCATGCTATTCCAGGGCATGGTATTGAAGCGGTAGTTAGTGGGAGAACGATACTCGTCGGAACGAGAAAGCTCATGAAAGAAAAAGCTGTAGAATACAAAGAGCAGGAAGCACTTCTTAAAGCATATGAGAACGAAGGAAAAACAGCTATGCTTGGTGCAGTAGATGGAGAGCTCGTTCTGATTGTAGCTGTTGCTGACACGGTAAAAGAAACATCTAAAAATGCGATTAACGCTTTAACAGAACAGGGTATTGATGTGTATATGATCACAGGTGATAACAAAAGAACAGCACTTGCGATCGCACAAGAAGTAGGCATTAAAGAGGTATTCGCTGAAGTCTTACCCGAAGATAAAGCACGTATTGTGAAAGAACTTCAAGAAAAGGGAAAAACAGTAGCGATGGTAGGTGATGGGATCAATGATGCTCCAGCACTTGCGACTGCTAATATTGGAATGGCAATCGGAACAGGAACAGATGTAGCGATCGAAGCCGCTGATGTTACGCTTGTTGGCGGTGATCTTAATCATATTCCAAAAGCTATAGAGTTAAGCCGGAAGACAATGCAGAACATTAGGCAAAACTTATTTTGGGCATTGTTTTACAATACAGCAGGTATTCCGATAGCTGCATTCGGTTTGCTCGAACCATGGGTTGCCGGAGCGGCTATGGCTTTTAGCTCTGTATCTGTTGTAACGAACGCATTGCGTTTAAAACGAGTCAACTTAAATAAAATTTAGGAGGAAAAATGATGGAAACAAAAACACTAAATGTAGAAGGTATGACGTGTGGACATTGTAAAGCAGCGGTAACAAATGCACTAAATGAACTAGATGGAGTGAAAAACGTAGTGGTTCACTTAGAAACAGGAAAAGTGGAAGTTGAAGTGGATTCCTCGAAAGTTACAGAAGCCGAAATGCGTGAAGCGATTGAAGATCAAGGGTATGACGTGAAGTAATGTGAAAAGCCTCTCCATGTGGAGGGGCTTTTTATATAGATTCTATAAGTTCCCTTTAAGTGCTTTTGCCACTTTTGCCACGCGTTTTCCTAAACGAGATGCCATTGTTTTCTCTGCATCTTGAGGCTGCTGACTACCATCTGCTCCAGCTACAGTCGATGCCGCGTACGGTGAACCACCGATTCCTTCTGATGTCATCTGTTCTGGATTTTCTCCATAAGGAAGACCTACATAAATCATTCCAAAGTGCATGAGTGGAACAAAAGAAGTGATAGCAGTAGATTCTTGTCCGCCATGAATCGTATTAGAACTTGTGATTACGGCCGTCGGCTTACCTTCTAAATCGCCATTTGCCCAAAGACTGCCCGCAGAATCGAGTAGTTGTTTGATCTGTGCTGGCATCATCCCATATCGTGTCGGAATTCCCCAGATTATTCCGTCTGCCCATTTTAAATCATCAAGTGTAACTTCAGGAATATCAACCTGTGCTTCTTGAGCTTTTACATAAGCATCTTGTTGAGACATATATTTTTTTGTGACTTCAAATTCAGGAACTTTTACAACTTTAACTTCGGTACCGTCAACTTGCTTTACACCTTCTGAAGCTGCTAATGCCATCTCATGAATATGACCATAAGAACTATAATATACAACCAAAACGTTAGCCATTATATTACCTCCTTATTTAATATGACTTATGTACACTTCCCGTTTTTTCCTAATTGAAATCATAAAAAAAATCCGCCTGTCTGTTTCAGGCGGATTTCTAATAATAAGGGTATGGGTAGGGTGGATAATAAGGATATGGATAAGGTGGATAATAAGGGTATAATGACAAAGCTGCTAAGGATGCTAGTGGGAAAATCTGACGATAATATCTTCGATAATAAGGATTACCATACCATTGTCGTTGATTTTGCTCTGAACTTTGTTGAACTTGCTGAGATTGTTGTTGGGGATTTGGAGACTGTTGTGTAGGTTGAGGACTCTCTTGCTCTTCTTCCGCTGGCATCATGTTTTGCGGAACCATCATATACACATTTTTCTTGTCTAGATCGGTAATGATACCTTCAATTTCTTGTCCGTCTCGGGTTTTAATCGTTACATGATAATACATATGCTGCTTACACATCTGATGCATACTGTCAGCCCGATTCTGATTCTTCGAATGTAATTGATCTTCGCTCATATTATCACTCCTTCCCATGTTATTCATATTTCCTTCAAGCCCAAGTTATGTCTGTACATAGAAAACAGTTATGAACGAGTTAAAGCCACAAAAAAAAACCGCTTATAAAAGCAGTTCTTTTTTCTTTAACTTTTTTCTGTGCTTTGAAGTTTTGTCTTGAACATTCGTTTGAAAAAGCTGAGTACCGTTTCAGCCTCAAGATAATAGAACAGTTTAAATAGCAAGCTGCTTAATAAAATCCCAGCAACTACATCCAATACAACATGCTGTTTGACGAACAATGTTGACAAGATAATGCTGTAAGCGATGGTTGAGACAATGATATCTTTTCTGATCGTCCACATCTTACTATGGCGAATACCTAAGATCATAAGATAACTACTCAAAACATGAATACTTGGAAAACAGTTGAACGGTTGGTCAGCCCCATATACATATTGAACCATCTTTGTGAGTATGCCACCTTCAACTAATTCGGGACGGGGAACAGTGGTCTGAAAAAAGAAATAAATCACATAACATACCAGCATTCCAACACAAAAACTTAATAAAGTCCGATAATAGATGGCTCTGTCATATACACAAAAGTAAACAAACATTAGAAAAATAAAAGCATACCAAAGGATATAAGGTACAATAAAAATCTCCGCAAATGGGATTTGGTGATCCACTGCTGTAATAAGTTGCCTCGCCCCGCGTTCCCCGTGATTTAATACCTGATAAATAATATTCAGTAAAGGGATAGAGAGGAGAAGACATAATGCTAAAATATTCTCTTTTATAATACGCAATACGAACTACTCCTTTATCTATATCATCAGCTTAATAACATATTCCCGTTTTAAAAGGTTTTACACGTTTTAAAATACACCTTATTGAGGTTACCATATTATGGTTTATTTGTCATAGGTCATGAGACGTATTCTACTATAAATTTTATATCAATTTATGGTTATGTCTAGTCTTCCCAAGTACGGTTACAATTTCTTTGCCACTATTTGCGTCAAGTAGTAAATGTACCCGTATATTATATACAGACGATTCCTTTTTGACTTTTCTGATAAAAGGAATATAATGGAGGTACAACCGTAAGACCTAATGCATATTTAACCTCTTTGAAAGGGAGTGTTATGGATGTATGTAGGCAATACCATAAAAGTAGACCGTTATAATGGTGAGTATTTTATGATCAGCCAAAAGTGGCTGATGGAAGTGGTCTGGAACAAATACAACATGCCATTGCACGAGTTTTTATTAGCGTATGACAAATCAGACAGTGACTACATCATGTCATTGGCTGAACGGCAAAGCATTCAATATGAAATCGCACATGATGAAGACTACCTGTACATAGGGTAGTTTTTTTATTTTTATGTATGTCAAAAGCCCCTCTTCCTACATACACTGGGTTTAGGATTCAGGGGGAGGGCACATTCATGGCTAAAAAAAATGCAAAAAAAACAACAAAAAATAAATATGACAGTCAGGTTAATAAATACCAGCACACACAAAAGATGGTTACAAGTGAAACTTGCATCGCCTGTAAAAACCAATGCGTAAGAGGATTGGCTTACATGGAACGCATGTCACAGCCAGGAGCTATGGGTAAAGGAGTACCATGCCATCTTACAAAAGGAAGAGGACATAAATAATGTGATTGTGTTCGCTGGCCTATATATGGGCCAGCTTTTTTTTGAGTTTTTTTATAGGTAGAGAAGTGAAGAGAGGGTTTTGAAGGAAATTTTAGCTACGGCAATGAGAAATCTCTATGATTTAGGGAATTATGATCGGTTCCGAGGCTTTATGATCGATTCTTGGGATCTATGATCGATACCGAGAATTTTTGATGGACTCTCAGGATTTATGATCGATGCTGAGAATTTATGATCGTTTCCCGAAAATTTCACCTATCCCAAAAACCTTAAATCAACAACCTCATCATCCACTCAAACACCGTCAAAGACGTAATCACCTGTCATGTGGTAAACTTTGTGTGGTTTATATTACCATAAAAAGGATGAAGCATTTATATGATCAAAGCAAATCGCTATTTTCATTTTTTATGGAGCGGACAGACGCTCGCGAATTTAGGAGATATTCTCTATATCATTTGTTTGATTACACTTGTTTACAATGAAACGGGATCTGTCCTGCATATGGCTCTTATTCCATTTGCGAAGACGATGTCCTTGCTTGTTTCAGGTTTTCTAGCTCCTCTATTCATTGAAACGTACAAACGAACGAGTTTATTGATCCACACACTTATGCTTAAAACAGCATTGTTATTCTGTTTATGTTTACTCGGTTTATATGGTATACATACGGCTACAACATTTACTCTATTGTATATTTTGGTCGTAATCATTTCTCTTCTTGAAGGTCTCGGAAACCCCGCAAGAAGATCTATGGTTCCTGATCTTGTAGAAAGTGATGAGCTTGTAAAAGCAAACAGTTTCATCAGTATTGCCAACCAGACTTCTATGCTTTTATCATGGCCACTCGGCAGTGTTCTATTGGTGATGTGGGGGGAACAAAATATGCTATGGGTAACTTTTGGCTTATTTGTCGTTGCAACCTTACTTACTATACAAATAAAGGTTAACGAAAAGGAGAACGTTAAAACACAAGAGTCGAAGTGGAAAGCGATGAAAGAAGGTTGGCAACTGATCTTTCAATCAAAAAACTTACAACTTTAACAGTTATGGATGTACTTGAAAACTTCGGTCATGGAGTTTGGATCGCCGCAATTCTTTACGTATATGTTGAAACAGCGATAGGAAAAGGAGAAGCGTGGTGGGGTTACATCAATGCGTCTTTTTTTGCAGGAATGATGGTAGCGGGTCTTGTAGTATACCGGTTCTCTAAATGGATGGAATCATATCTTGGCTTTGTCATTATGGCATCAACGGTTTGTTTGATGTTGCTTAACGTGTGGTTCGGTTTAACTTCATCAGCATGGATTGCCTTATTGGTTTCTTTCGTTTTTGGGTTTCCTCAGATGGCGAGAGATGTGTCCCAAAATACGTTGATCCAAGAATCCTATAGAGATAAACAGCTGGCTAAAGTGTATGCATCTCATGGGACAATCGTGTATGGGACATTTGGAATAGCGACATTATTACTCGGTTGGTTTGCAGAGGAATTTGGAGTTCGAGAGACATATGTGTTAGTAAGTTTTCTGTTTCTGGTTTCCTTTGCGATCGCATTTTTAAATCGTAAAGTCCTACATTCTAACCAGAAAATAACCTCACTTGAACAAGATGTTGTATATATAACCTATCAATTCTATCTAATAACTTGGGAAAACTGCTTGTATTTTACTAAAAAGAAAGCACATGTTCTCCTTCAATTTTCCCAATACAAAGCAAGTCGGCATCCTGTTACAATAATTATACACCCTCTTCCCTGCAAGACGGGTAGAAAAGTAACAGGAATGGGTGAATACCATTGAAAAAGAAAGTACTTGTCTATCTGTATCCACAATTTAGAGAAGTTGAAGTAATGACGACTTTATCTATTATCGGTAAAAAGTATGAAGTGCTGCCTTTCTCGCTGTTGCCAGGAACTGTTACTAGTGAATGTGGTTTACTGATGCAGCCTACGATTAAGATGAAGAATATTAGTCCTATTGATTATGAGATGCTGATTATTCCTGGGGGAAAACAAGCTTTCACTCAAGGAAATCCGAGACTTCTGCATCTGTTGCAAGTGTTCAACAGAGAGAATATTAAGATTGCAGCTATTGGTAATGGAACAGTTATTTTAGGACGAGCCGGTATATTGAACGGCAGGTCGTATACTGTGTCTTTACGTGAAGAAGAATTTGCTAAAACAAACAGCTGGTTGAATGGAACGTATCAATCAAAACAGATTGTTGAAGATAAGAATCTTTTAACAGCAAAAAGCCATGCTTATATTGATTTTGGTTTAACGATTGGGGACCGTTTGCAATGTTTTGACGGCCTGGAAGAATATAATTTTTATAAAGGTACAAGTTCCTTTTAACGGAACTCTGATCTTCGCTCCCCCTTATCGCTTTCTGGCTATTAGCTAGAAAGCGTTTTTTAATGGGAAAAATCACTAAAATAAATCATGATAATAATTAAAAGTTTAGTGCTTGACAAAAGTAAGTTATGGAATTATGATGTAAAAGAATCAACTTACTAAAGAGAAGTTAATCACTAATTACAACAGACATAAAGGAGAGAAACAAAAATGAAAGTACTTTACATTAACTCTAACCCAAAACCAATGGATCAATCGTTCGGACTTCGCCTAGGACGTCACTTCTTAAACGAACTGTCTAATCAAAACGAAAACGTAGAAATCGAAACGGTAAATCTTTATGAAGAGAACATTCCGTTCATCGATGCTGATGTTCTAGATGCTTGGGGCAAATTAGCTGCAGGGCAAGAGCTTTCTCCATCACAAGTAGAGAAAACAAGCCGTATGGGCGAAATTTTAGAACAATTCCTTTCAGCAGACATGTATGTTTTTAACACACCAATGTGGAACTTGAGCTATCCTCCAATGCTTAAAGCATATATCGATAATGTAGTGATGGCAGGAAAGACGTTTAAATACACAGAGAACGGCCCAGCTGGATTATTAGGCGGCAAGACTGCTGTTCACGTTCAATCTCGTGGTGGTGTATATTCTGAAGGTCCTGCTCAAGCTTTTGAGTTTACGAACGGATATCTTCAAGGTGTGATGGCATTCATCGGAATTACTGATTATCATCATGTATTTACAGAAGGTATGGCAGCAGCACCAGATCGTGCAGAAGAAATTTTGGCTGATGCAAGTGAAAGAGCGACTGAATTGGCTAAAGAATTAGTATCAGCGAAACGCTTGCATAATTTTTGACTTCAACTGATAACCCACTATAATTGGTGGAATAGTAACGAGGTGTCAACGAAAATTGGCACCTCTTTATTTTATAGAGAAACCATCAGAATGCGGAATAGGGAGTGGAAGAAATGAACGAAACATTTAAAGTTATGGAAGAACGATCTTCTGTCCGTTTGTATCAGAAAGACAAAGAAATTCCGAGCGAAACACTTCACCAGATTTTTGAGATGGCTGGGAAAGCTCCATCAGCATGGAATCTGCAGCACTGGCGTTTTATTGTAGTAACATCTCAAGAACAAAAAGAAAAGCTTTTCCCGATTGCTTATAATCAAAAGCATGTGCTGGATGCATCAGCTGTAGTGGTAGTCTTAGGAGACACAGAAGCAGATAAAGTAGCTGCAGAAGTATTTGAAAAAGCTCCAGAAGAAGCAAGAAATATGTTATTGAAAAATATTAACTCTGCCTATTCACAAGGGCGTGCGATCGGCGAAAGAGAAGCACTTAAAAATGCATCACTCGGTGCGATGCAGCTCATGCTTGCTGCTAAAGCAGTTGGTGTTGATTCATGTCCGATGACAGGATTCGATCATGCTGCTATTGTGCCTGCTCTTGGAATTCCAGAACGATTCATTCCTGTAATGATGATTACATTAGGATATGCTGACGGTCCTGCAAAGCCTACAGAACGCTTCGATGTTAATCGTATTGTGATGCATGAAAAATATGAAGAAAAGTAAATAATAGCTAAGCAGTTGTGTCTGAAATTGGGCATAGCTGCTTTTTTCATACCATTTATGCATCGTGAACTACGTTTGTTTAATGGGAAAATGTGCTATCATACAAATAACATCAGTTTTGGTAAGGAGTCTGTATGAGCATATTAACGATTTCAATATTAATTACCCTCGTTATCATTATCTTCGTCGTAATTATTTTCGCAGCCGCCATTACAAAAGGTTATGCCTATAAACATACAATCGATCAGTTAGACGACAATCCCTATATAAATAATGAAGATAACGATAAAGAGGTAAAAGAGGGTAAGTAGCTTCAATAAGAAGGGATGGTTATGGATGGAGTTTGTGATTGAACCTAAACCACCGTTTGATTTTCAAAAGATGATGCAGCGACTAACGGTTACAGGGAAAACTCATGTCTTAAAACTCAATGAACAATTTACAGAATACGAAAAAATAATCAGGATAGAAGAAATTCCTTGCTATGTAAAAGTAGTATCGAGCGGAACGGTTACTAACCCTATTCTGAACTGTAAAGCAATACCTTTAATTGGTCGAGTATCTGAAGAGGCAGTTAAGAAAAAAATACAACAATTGTTTTCAACAGAAGTCGATCTGTCACCTCTTTATAACCACTTTGAAGAACACGAGAAATTGGTTGGAGTACTGCAACGCTTTGAGGGGTTAAAGCTTCTGACAGACACGGACCTGTTTGAGTCTATTGTAAAAATTATTATCGGCCAGCAAGTAAACTTAACTTTTGCTGGAACGTTGACCGAACGCCTGATTGAGCTTGCTGGCGATAAAGTGGAAGTAGAGGGAAGTACATTTCAAGTGTTTCCAACTCCAAATTCTGTTGCAAAGCTAGAGTATGAAGACCTTCGTGAGCTTCAATTCAGTCAGAGAAAAGCCGAATATATCATTGACCTAGCAAAGCTTATTGCAGGAGGTAATCTTGATTTAGAAAGCTTATGGAGTATATCGGATGAAGAAGTTCTACAAGCTCTATTGCCTATAAGAGGGATAGGGAAATGGACGATCGAATGTCTTTTAATCTTTGGTATGGGAAGAACGGATGTACTGCCTGCTGCAGATATTGGATTAAGAAATGCCATCCGTCAAGTTTGGAAGTTAGATGAGCAACCGTCAGAAGAAGAGGTAAGGATGCTTGCGCAGGATTGGACACCGTGGCGTACATATATCACTTATTATCTATGGGAGAGTTTAAATCAGACTCCTGTAGTTGTGGATCATACTTAATAGCTTAATAAAAAGGTGAGGGCATATTTTGAGATGACCGTCACCTTTTTATTATTATAATTCTGTACCTAAAAACTCCGCGATCGCCTTCATGCCATATATATTTGCTTCTGCTTCAGCATCACGGTTGTAGTTCGTATTCGTGTTTACATCATAAGCATATACGTTTCCACTCTTGTCCGTAATGATCTCGATACCGGCAAATGTAATGCCATTTGCATCTAAGAATGCTTCATAACTTTCTTGATTTGGTAAAACAAAGTCTTTAAGAATCTGAAACTTTGGCGTTAGATTCTCTGTCTGATCTGTAATCGGACAGAACTGATCACCTATCTGACAAGCATCAGCCGGACAAAGTTCGAATCCATCAGAAGTATCTACTTGAACGGCATATAAAAATTTGCCGCCAATAAATTCGCAGCGCACGATATAAGGTTCTGGTGCTTCGATATAATCTTGTAGCAGAGTAATTCCGTCGATGGATTCATCAAAATTCTCCGAATGTACATAAGACTCTAGTGCAGTTTGCGTTTGGAACAATTGAACGCCTAGACCTTTACCCGCACGGTTGTGTTTCGTGATGAAAGGGCCGTTAAATTTCGTTGCAGCATGTATCAGTTCATCTTTTCCGTAAGCGGCAATCGTTCTGGGAACAGGTATATGAAATGCTTTTAATGCGCTGTATTGTTTCACTTTACTGATCTCGAGCTGAAGCGCTCTTGAGTCGTTAAATACTTTACGATCATAGCTCTCAAGCCAGGATAGTACCGCAGACGTGTATTCAGGTGAATATCGGTGTCCTCTCGTATGAGAGGAGGCACTCATTCTGTTATAGAAAATACCTTGTGGTGGAGCTTCTGTCAGATCTATGTGTCCTTTTTTCATATGCCAATCTTCATAAGGTAGTCCGAGTTCTTCAAAACGTTGGAATAACGGAGCAGTCCATTCACTATTCTCATGAATCACATATATTTTTTTTGTCATAATATCCTCCTTGTATGCAAGAAATCCGACTAATTATATATTATTAGTCTATATTAAATGAGGTGGTATGAACAGAAAAAAGAAGCCGTCTTATTTCGGCTTCTTCTTCAAGTGATCCGACTTTTCAAATTTTTTCAATGCACTTACATACTGATTGTACTCAGTATCAGAAATGCTCTCTTCACCGTAACGTACTTTTTCATAAGCAGCTAAAACAGAATCTGCATCTTTTCCGGATAGTTCAAGTCTTAGAAACCAGTTCACCGCAGATTCACCAGGCTCTCTTCCAAATCCCTTCTTATCCATCACTTTTTCAAATTGTAAAAATTTCTTTCTAGTCCTGTCTTTGGAGTGAAGCCATCTTTTCTTGCCGATCAACTGGCTGTTCGCATATGAACTATCAAGAACTGAAATGTTTCCATTAAGCAAAAGGCTGGATTGATTGTTGAATATATTTCTCTTTTTCCAAAGAAAGAATATGACGATGATGATAAGAATCGCGATTGTCGTGTATAGAAGCATCGGAGATTCCGCAAGTGTTTCAGGACGCTGCTCTACTATGTCCTCTGTCTTATTACTCAATTCCATCTTTCCGCCTTCTTTTGTATTAAACAATTTCTTAATCATTTGAATCAATGGGGGAAGAAGGGAAAGCAACTCCCAAAGAGGAACCGCCAAAATATAATACAAAATGAAGAATACACCGTCTAGAATCCAATAAATTAGTTGTTTTAACGGTCCTAATACAGCAAGGATCACCCCGCTTAACCCAACTAGCGTTAAAGGAACCGCAAAATCCTTCATTACGATCCGAATAGAATCATTCTTAAAATAGTGCAGAGTCATTTTAATGAGCAACATGAGCATGAATTGTGTCCAGATTGCTCCATATATGACGGTGTAGCCATCTTTAAAAAAGAGCGAAAGAAAGAATGTTAACACTGCGCCAAGACCAAAAATTAATTCAAGATCTGTCTTAAAAGGATCATTCCAATTTTCTGCGCTTCTCCACATAAGGACGATTGAGATCAGAATGGATAAAAGGAGAGAAGAAGTCATATACCAAAACAACAGTGATGATAAGATCACAACAGCAAGAAGGGTGATCTTATTTAAGTTAGGTTTGTAAAGGTATAAAGCTCCGCTAACCGCGATAATTGGAATGAGATTTGACGTGAACCATACGAATTCAAACCACGTTGCACCACCTGAAAAGATGGTCATGAAGATAAATACAAGCATGGCATCAAAGGTTACGTTCAATCCATAAAGTGAAAACTGCTGATTTTTCTTTAGCATGATGCGACCTCCGATGAAAGGTATGGCATCAGTATGGCATGTTCTTCGTTATGCTCGACATAAAAGGTTCTTCCACCTGATCTAGACCACTTCTTAATTAAGATTTGAGAACTTTGGTCAGTAGGAATATGACCTAAAAAGATGACGAAAGGACTCGTTCCAACAAAACTACGATCCATCTTATTCCACATGATCTGAGGTTTCACGATAACATTAGATCGGTCAATCCTCGCCAGACCTTCAAGGATACTGCTCAGGTGGATCGCTCCGCTTCCAGTTGGCACATGATACATCCCCATCGGACCTGGAACTTTAAAATTAATGAACACTTCAAAAGGAATCCCTTTTTCAGCAGCAAATTGACACATGTATGCCAAGTGACTGATCTCGTTCTCCATATCCTCAAGAGATTTCATCTCTTTATGATCAGGAAGTATCGTATAAACAAATGTCCAGTGATATACAACTGTTTTTTCAAAAACTTTTGTTTGAAGCGAGCCTGAGCGTGCTGTAGCTTTCCAATGTATTTTATGAAAAGAGTCTCCTGGAGAATAGTCTCGGTTACCTGCAGGAAGAGATACGTTCTCAAATAATGCAAAAGGTCTTACAGCTTCACCGCTGCCTTGAGAAAACAGATGCTCAATACGATGAACAGGGAGTGGCCTCGGGTAAACGACAATTTCTGTTGGAAATATACCGTTATAAGCCAAGGCTTGACCACTTAATGAAAGAGGATCTTGTACTTGAAGTGTCAAATTAGAAATTCTTGTTGTTCCTCTTCTTGTAGCAGTATAAGGTATTGTTTGTGTAAAAGCTGTTTGGCGATAGAGTGCAAAATGACGCTTAACTTCAATTCTTCCTTTTGAAGTATTGTTGGACTCAACATGACCTATGACCTCTATCGGAGCTCGATGTGTGAAGATGAGCTCTCCTCTATAAGAAGGCCACCTTCCTTTATGAACAAGTTTTACATGGAACTGATCTGTATCACCCGGAAACAAACGATGAACTTGTTTAGTAGTATCTAAAACAATGTCCTTTGTTGCTGATCTAGATTGCAGCAATAATGTTCCATACAAAAAAATGATCGCAAGTCCTAATAAAAACAGAAATGGAATATTACGATAAAAACCTATCAAAAGTATTAATGGGCTGAAAATAACTAAGGCCCGAAAGATGGATTTAATCCATACCTCGCTGTTCCATTGCATGTTATCTACCTGCCTCAGATTCTACAGGGACAATAATAGCTTCAAGGATCTCTTTTAACACTTGATCTTTCGTTTTTCTCATCGTTCCTTCCATCGTCAATACTAATCGGTGAGTTAAAACATAAGGAGCTACGAATTGGACATCGTCTGGAGTAACGAACGTTCTTCCTTGTACATAAGCAGCGCCTTGAGCAGCTCTCATAAAGGCAAGGGTACCACGAGGAGACACACCGTTCTCAATAAATTCATGACTGCGGGTCGCGTGAACGATGGATAGTAAATAATTCTCAACACTATCACTAACATGAATGTGCTTTACTTCTTCTTGCATGACTAATATACCTTCTAAAGTGAAGACAGGTTCTAAAGAATCTTGTGGGTTATTTTTACGATACATGTGAAGCATTTCTTTTTCTTGATCGTAGTTTGGAAAGCCAGACGGTAATTTCATAAAAAAACGATCAAGCTGGGCCTCAGGAAGGGGGAATGTTCCGTGAGATTCAATAGGGTTCTGTGTTGCTAGAACTAAGAAAGGAGACGGAAGGGGAAGGGTTTCACCATCAATCGTAACCTGTCTTTCTTCCATCACTTCTAATAGACTAGATTGTGCTCGAGGAGTCGCACGGTTAATTTCATCTGCTAATAAGATGTTCGTCATAACTGGACCGGGACGCAACTCAAACTCTTGATGCTTCGGATGAAAGAACTGTATGCCCGTAATATCAGCGGGAAGGATATCGGGTGTGAACTGAATTCTTTTAAATTCTCCACCTATTAATCGAGCAAGGCTTTTAGCAAGTACAGTTTTTCCTGTTCCAGGTACATCTTCTAATAATAAATGACCTTTATTGACGATCGATATCATCGTTAATTCGACAAGTTCTTCTTTTCCTGTTAACACTTCAGCTATTGCATTTTTAATTATTGTCATCTGATTCTTCATGTTCATTTATGTACATCCTCTCAAAAAAGTTAATTTAACTTTATCATTATTATAATATTTAGAAAATAAAAAATGTAATATTTTTGAAATTAATGTAAACATAAAAAAACTCACAGCGTTTTTTACGCTGTGAGCAAAGAAAAGATGAGGTACAGTGACCTCATCTCATTTAGTTTAAAATTGTAATATTTACACTTTTTCTTCCCCAATTAACGGCATCAGAATAGTTCTTCATAAATACATCAATTTCCTTACCATTGATTCCACCACCGGTATCGTCAGCCACAGCATAACCATAACCAGGAACATAAACAACAGATCCGATAGGAATAACGTTTGGATCAACTGCTATTACTTTTGCATAAGGAATTTCTTTTAGATTTGTACCATTGAAAGTTGTACCGCTGCAGCCTTCACAACTTGCCGTATAGGCAGTCGCAGCAACAGTCATACTCTTTTTTGTAACGTTATTTTGAATGCTGTTAAACGTTTGAGGTCCAGCAATACCGTCTACTGATAAGCTCTTAGCTCGTTGATAGTCTGTTACGGCTTGCTTAGTAACGGGACCATAATAACCTGTTGTTACAGCAAAATCATAGAATCCTAGCGCTTTTAATTTTCCTTGAAGTTCATATACGTCATTGTCCCAAGTACCCGGTCGGAGAGTGTGATCCCCCATTGCTGCAAATCCACTAACGGGAGCAGAAACGAGCAATCCGAATGCCAGAGCCCCTGTAATTACCCATTTTTTTATCATGATAACTCCTCCTAATATGTATAATTGGTTAAATACGCCTCGGTTGCCAATTATACTAATCGAATGTAACAAACTCATTAGGAGAAGATAACAAACAGATTACATTACTATTTTCATATAATAATAGGTAATTATGGAATTTAATAGATATCCATGATGTACGATAGGATAAAGTAGAGAATAAGATTCTTAAACGACAAATTTCCCAGGAAATAGACAAAAATTACGAGTTATCGCTAGGCTCACCAATAAACTCATCTAAGCGATTCAATAACTGATCTAATTCCTGACTGCAGATTACTGTTTCTTTAGCAGTTAAACCATATGTTTTGCCAAGACATAACAATACTTCACGTTTTTCCTCAATTAATTGCAATAACATGTTTCATTCACAACTTTCATGAGAGATTTTGTCTTCACTTAATATGCAATAAATTTACAAAAAGAAAAAGGGTTTCGTCTAAAAAAGTGATAATGTTACAAAAATCTACATAAGGCTGGGGTTGTATGTCGAATTGAGAATATAGGAGATGGAAGGCTTTCTGTAAATTAAAAAACGACCTGGATAAAGGTCGCTTTTTATGCTTTTTGTTGGATTTCAGCGTACTGATTTAATAATTGGTCGAGCTGTTGGCTTATTGTGACCAGTTTAGGGTGTGTTAGTTCATAGTTTAGTTGATTTGAGATTCGATATAATTCTTCTCTTAATAGGAGAATTCGTTCTTGAATACTTTTTTCTATCATAAGTAGTTCTTCCTTTCGGGATGTAACGACTAAGAAGTCTCTATGGCAATTGACTGGCATATCATTAAAGATAAACCTAACTCCACGGAACTTCTTTTCAAATAACTTATACTTTGGTTCATGCTTGTACAAGCCTTTATGAGACACTTCACTTAAAGTTATCGGTAAAAATTGGAATTGTTTTAGGTGTTAAATGTGTATCTTTGGTCAATTTCATCGGTTTCCTTTAAAATAGATATGATATACATGAATGAGTCTAGATGTATTTTGCTATAATTGGTAATAAAAAGAAAGGGGGGAGACGGAATGAAACCAACTGAAGAGCATAAAGATAAGGGCGAAACTCAAGTTCATTATGAAACGCCTGAGCAAAAAGTTCAAAACACACATTCTGTTCAACTATGGCGTGAGTATTTTTCAGAACGGTTTGAAACATTCGAGAGACGTAAACTGCAAACCGTCTCCTTTCGAGATCTCGCAGACGGAAAAGATACGAGTTATACGTTTGTTCATATTTACCGAGATTATTACCCTGCGCTCTTAAATGCAGGACAATTCTTTGACGAAGATATTGCGTTGTTATACAAATATCACGTACAGATCGAAACGCTGCTCCGATTGTTTTCTTTTGAAGCTCAGTATGGTGTGGCTACATATATGCAATCGAACTTTGATGCTACCGTTGAGAAACTATGTGATCAAATGTATATTACATTAAAACAGATCGACAGCAAAAAGTTACTAAATGAGAATAAAAAGCTTGTGGAAGAAAGTTTAAGAAACTTTCAGAGTTTATATGAGATTCCACCTAAGTGGGGACATCTTCTATTTTATCTATTCCAGATCAGCTGGTCGTTACTTTATATTGAACAAGCTTGGGTGTCTAAATATGAGAAGCAGCTTTTAGAAGAAAAAGAGAGTGGCAAAACATCTCAAATGCTCGAACTGGCTCTTGTTCATTTTGCCTTTGCAAGTGGAAATGAAGAACTTGCTTTCAAACGACTAACTCAGTGTGAGAAAAAAGTAGACATGGTTCATTATCTCGTTTGGATGAAGTTATTGGTAGACAAACAAGAATGGGATCGCCTCTTGTTATGGCTGCTCGATCTTAAGCCATATTTCTTAGAAGGTGTTGGTACGTACTATTATCATTCCGATTCTCGAGAGTTTTTTCATGAATACTTAAGCTATTTTTGGAAGTACGCTCAACACACAGGTGACGAGGATCAGTATGAAGAGATGCTGATCGAATTTTTACCCATCACGTTCTATGAGTATGGTGAATATTTGATGGTGATCGGTGAGCATGAGAGATGGGTGGAACTGCAAGTAATCATGGGCTACTCACCAGAGTTGATTCAAAGAAAAGATCTAAAAGAGGTCGTGTCTTTTCAAAAAGAATCTGCTTTGCCGATCTATCATCAAGCGATCGATAGGCTTATTAATGAGAGGACAAGAAAATCTTATCAATCCGCCATTAAACATTTAAAAACGCTTCGCACTTTATATTTTGATCTTGGAGAAGAAGAACGTTTTTCACAGTATATCAATCAGATTGCTACAGTTTATGGGCGGCTTAGAGCCTTTCAGGAAGAGCTTAGGAAAGGAAAGTTTATTTCATGATCGATACAAGCAATCTTTTGCTACACGCGAAATGGCTTCATGGCAACATGGTTTTATGGGCCACAAAACATCAAAAAAGAGTGCATGTAAACGACTGGAAACCTCTTTTATTTACATGGCATAAGCCTTCATTTTACGGGACATTGCTAGATGTTGATGATGATCAGAATGTTTATTTGGATGCTGGGGAAGCATTTGATCTTTTTAATCGCTACCCCGACTTTTTTCTGGCGGAAAACAATTGGGAAGAAGATTCTTGGGCTTTTGTAAGAGAGGCTAACGATGTCTTTCGTTTGATGCAAAAAGATAAGGTTACTCCTGATTACGAGGCATGGAAAACAGGGGTATGGGCATGGAGAACGGATGGAGAGAGAATTGAATCGGCGTGGTTGAATGAAGCTCTCTCTACATTGCCACATGACGGAAGTACTTACTTGCCTTCAAACTTTAACAGAGATCGTATGAAGGGGGTACCTCGACAGATTATATCGGCCTTAAATCACTTGAATGAAGAGGAATGGCTGATTAAGATTGGCTGGAGAAAAGATCCGAAGCCCTTTGATATCATTTTTGAACTGTCTGAACCTGCTAATGATGGTGAAGGTAGTGAAGATATATGGAAGCTGAACGTCATTCTTCAAGAAAAAGATGATGGAATAGCTGTACCTTATCTCGGAAAGAGCACACTTCTCCCAGAGGAATGGAAACCTTTTAAAGAGATGTTAGAATCTGATATAGAGCTCGTAACAAAATTAATCTCATGGTTAAAACCAAATACACGTAAAGAAATTCGTAATGAGATAACCGAAAAAGAGGCTTGGGATTTTTTAACGCTAAAAAGCGATCTGTTAAGGCAGATTGGACTTACCGTTGTCCTTCCAGCATGGTGGCAGACCGTTCAAGAACTTCAACCGAAAGTAAAAGCAAAGATAAAAACAAAATCGCAGCAATCTGGCGGTGCACCGTCTTTCCTTGGATTAAATGCAATCATGCAATTTGATTGGCGAATGTCAACGGGGGACGAAGAGCTTACAGAAGAAGAGTTTCGAAAACTCGTTGATGGCAGCAGAAGACTCGTGCGAAGAAACGGTCAATGGTACAGAGTCGATCCTGAGTGGATGAAACAAGTACGGCATCTTATTAAAAACGTGGATCGTACAGGCATACAGCTAAAAGATGTGTTAGAACAACATCTGCTAAACATGGAAACCAACCCTGCTGAAGATGGTCTTGAAGGAATAGAGTCAGAAGGACCGATGCTTGACATTGAGTGGGATGAACCATTGAACGCATGGATGGATCAGCTTACAGAGATCAAGACATTACCTATTCAGCCAAAAGCTGAAAACTTGATCGGAACGTTAAGAGACTATCAAAAGACAGGTAGTTCATGGATGTACTTTCTCCGGGAATTCGGTCTTGGTGGTTGTTTAGCAGATGATATGGGACTAGGGAAAACCGTTCAGACCATTGACTATTTCTTAAAAGTGAAAGAAAAAGAAAAGCACGAAGGCACTTTTTTGCTCGTATGTCCTACTTCTGTAATCGGAAACTGGCAAAAGGAGCTTCAAAACTTTTCACCGACTTTATCGGTAGGTCTTCATTACGGAGGGAACCGGAAAAAAGGAGATCAATTTACTGAGTGGTACAAAAAATTCGATGTTGTTATCACTTCGTATACGACATGCCAGCTTGATTTTAATGAGATGAGTGAAACGTTTTGGGAAGCGATCGTACTCGATGAGGCACAGAACATCAAGAACAGTTATACAAAACAATCAAGAAGTATCCGCAGGCTGAACGGACGTCACAAGATTGCGTTAACGGGAACTCCTGTAGAAAACAGGCTTCTTGAGCTATGGGCGATCTTCGACTTTCTAAACCCAGGATATTTAGGGAGCGAACCATCGTTTCAGAAAAAGTTTGTAGTACCAGTTGAGAAAGACAATGATACGTTGCGTTTACAGCAGTTAAAACAGCTTGTTCAACCATTCCTGCTGCGACGGACGAAGATGGATCCAGCGGTACAGCTTAATCTGCCTGAGAAACAAGAGATCAAAGAATATTGTCCATTATCAAAAGAACAAGCTTCTATGTATGAAAGACTTGTTCAAGATACGTTTGAGCAGTTAGAAAAAGTTACAGGGATGCAAAGGCGTGGATTATTACTCGCGATGTTAGGCAAATTAAAGCAAATCTGCGATCATCCGGCTCTTTATACGAAGAATGATAAGCTAGGAAAACTTGAGGATCAGTCTATTAAATTTGCAAAAACGATTGAATTGATCGATGCAATTCTTGAAAAAGATGAAAGGTGCTTGATCTTTACACAGTTTATCTTTATGGGTGAATTAATAAAGAAGTATGTGGAGAAAAAGTTTGGCAGATCCGTTCTCTTTTTGCATGGAAGTCTAAGCAAGCAAAAACGTGACCAGATGATTGAAAGTTTTCAAGACGGAGAGCATCCGATCTTTATTTTATCTCTAAAAGCTGGAGGAACTGGTCTCAACTTGACCGAAGCCAATCACGTTATTCATTATGATCGATGGTGGAATCCAGCTGTTGAGAATCAAGCGACTGATCGTGCCCATCGTATCGGACAGAAAAAATTCGTGACGGTGCACAAGATGATTACGCTTGGCACATTAGAAGAGAAGATTGATATGATGCTCGAGAGCAAAAAAGAACTTTCAGAAAAAGTGATTCAGAGTGAAAATTGGATTACGGAACTATCAACAGACGAATTAAAAGATCTATTTACGCTAAGAAAAGAGTGGGTAGAATCTTAGGAAAAGCACAGCGAGTGAGCTGTGCTTTTTTGTGTGCTTCCCTGAGCTTGGTTTTCGGTTGAATGAATTTCTAATTTATAGAAGCGTCTTTTTCACGAGTTTTTTGATAAACTTATACTATTATCCAAAAATTAGGGGGAGAACGATGCAGTTTGAATCATATCTAGCTTGGGGTATGTCCAGTATTTTTCTTATATTATTAATCCTCATCTATAAGAAAAAAGCGACTCATGAAGAATCTAACATTGGGTGGAAACTGATCGGTTACTTTTTGTTAGGTACGTTTACGTTTCGCATTGATTCATTGGTATTGCCTGTAGGTATTTCGATTTTCTTACTCTTTTTTCTTCCTAAGCTTATCCTTAATAAGGATGCAAAAAAGTGGGCTGCTTCTCTCGGGGTGTTATCTTTTTTATCAAGCATTATTGTGAACTACTCAGTAACAGCTTTCTATGAAGAAGTGCTTCATGTTAAAGCAGCAACAAATGTGTATGAGATGAATTTTTATAATGAGTATGAGAAGGTAAAGAAAGCGCTACATGCAGAGGGAGAGCTTGCTATAAACAATGTGGAAATCAACTTTAATAGCGATGGAGAAGTTCGGCAGTTTAATTATGAAACTTCTTATTATAGAGATGGAAGAGATATGAATGCATGGATCTCTTTGCATGATGGGAATTATCAAATAAGTACACATGTTATGGATGAAGAGCTCGAAATGGTAAATCGTGAAAACTTTATTTCTTCACCTAGCATTTATTTTAAAGCTCTCGATCTGCATGGCTTAAAAAATATGGTGCCCAAGGGTGATTCCTATTACGTGAGTTTTACGAACTCTGATGCAATCCACCTTGATAAGAACAGCTCTCTATGGAATATAGAGAGATCAGGTATTACTGAAAAGACAGCAGTAGCCGTAACTGCTGAAGAAAATTCTGAAACCGAGGAAGAAACGGAATTTGAAGCTTATCATATTAGCATCAATACGATGAATGCTATGGGAGTGGGAGCCTATCAGTCAGATCAAGTCCGTTACTTCATCATTTCCCCGGAACTTTTTAACTAAATAGAGGAGGTCATATACGTGTATCTACCGTCATTTTCACTTAAAGGCAAAACAGCACTCGTAACGGGTGCTGGAAGAGGGATCGGACAAGCGATCGCGATTGGATATGCAGAAGCCGGAGCGGATGTGATCATTGTATCCCGAACACAATCTGATCTGGAAAAGACAGCACAGTTGATTGAACGTGCAGGAACAAAGGCGTATCTTTTTGAAGCGGACGTTACGAACAAGGATCAGGTTAAAGGAATCTTTGAAACACTAGATTCAGAGCAGGTTAGGGTCGATATACTTATGAACAATGCTGGAATGAATATCCGATCAAAAGCTTTAGATGTATCTGATGAAGAATGGGATACGATCATGCACACGAACCTTCGTTCAGCTTTTTGGTTCTCACAGCAAGCTGGTCTACGAATGAAGCAAGCTGGAGGAGGAAAGATCATTACAATTTCTTCTGTTGCTGGACATGTTGCTCTTCGTACCGGCGTAGTCTATGCCTCTACTAAAGCTGCGATCATACAGATGACAAAGAACTTAGCTCTTGAGTGGGGACAGTACGGCATAAATGTGAACAGCATCGGACCGTGGTATTTTAAGACACCATTAACAGAGAAACTTTTAGCCGACGAGAAATATTTACAAGATATACTCGCTGTTACTCCGCAAAACAGAGTAGGAGAACTACCGGACCTTGTGGGACCAGCGGTATTTTTAGCTAGTGAAGCAGCTGATTACGTGAACGGCCAAACACTATTTGTTGATGGTGGAATGACCATTCAAGGGTTCTGATTAGAAAACGAATTATTAAACTATATAAATATTTTTCGGAATTTTGTATCTTTCTGTATGAAACCTATTTTTTTCGTTAATAATGTTGCTACACAAGCAGTTCATTCAATGTTTGAAGGGAGCAACTTATAATGAAAAAGATGGATTTAGTAGATGCAGTTCGAAATGCAACGAGTATGAACAAAAAGGAATCAGCGCTTGCCGTTGATGCAGTGCTAGATGCGATTACAGATGCTTTGAAAAACGGTGAAAGCGTGCAGCTTATCGGTTTCGGAACATTTGAAACAAGAAACCGTAACGCAAGAAAAGGACGTAATCCTCTTACTGGTGAAGAGATCATGATCCAGGCTAGCAACGTACCTGCTTTCAAGCCAGGTAAATCGCTAAAAGAAGCGGTAAAAGCCGTTTAATCGTCAGCAGATACGAAAGACGCTTTCCTCGAGGAAAGCGTCTTTTTGTCATATTTAGGCGAAAAATAAACGAATTTGACGTGCGAAATCCTGAAAAAAATAAAGGAAAATAGACCCTTTTATTTAATTTATAGACGTTAAGAAAGTTTTAGTAAAAAAAGGGTGGATAGAATGAAAGTATTAAGTCAGGATGAATTACCTGCAGTTGCCACTTTAAAAGAAATGATCGATGTCCTGCCCGAATTTGTTTGTTTAAGGTATCCGGATGGAACATGGGCAGAAGCAAACCGGTTCGCTCTTAATATTTATGGAATCAACCACGATGAATATAAAGGAAAAAGTCTTGAGGAACTTGAAACAAGACTTTCATACGAAGCAATTGAAAGATGTAGCCTTTCCGATAAGAGAGCATGGGAAACAAGAAAACCGATAAAAACAGCTGAAAAGATTATGATGAAGAACGGTCGTAAAGTGATGCTAGAGCTCATCAAGCAACCGACCTTTACGAGTGATGGTAAACCGCAAGTGCTTGTTATCACAGGACGTGATATAACACCTCATAAACAGAAGGAAGAAGAGCTGAGTGTGGCTCTAGATCTATTAGAGTCGGTTTTAAAAGGAACAACAGATGCCATTCTCATTATTAACACAAGGCAAGAGGTCATCAAGGTGAACGATGCATTCATTCAGATGTTCGGCTGGGCTGAAGAGGATTTCTCGGAGGATAATGATGACTATCCTGTTATTACACCAGCACACCTGCAAGGTGAATCAAAAGAGATCATTGACTTGTTAAAACAAGGACAATCCGTTCCGCTTCATGAAACACAACGTATACACAAAGACGGAACCGTTTTTGACGTATCTGCATCTTTTTCAAACATATGTGACATGGACGGTAAGATTATGGGGTTCGTAATTGTATATCGTGATATTACTTCTCAGAAAAAAGTAGAGCGTGCTCTACGTGAAAGTGAGGCGAAATATCGTTTGATCGCAGAACATTCTACAGATCTTATTACTGTGATTGATCCATCTGGCATCATACAATATGTATCTCCTTCACACTTACCTGTACTTGGCTATGAAGATGGTGAGATTAAAGGGGCTATCCTGGAAATGGTTCATCCTGATGATTTACAGAGCCTTTCTGATCTTTTCATGAGAGCTCTTGTGAAAAAAGAACCGTTTCAGACAGAGTTCAGGTTGGTTCATAAAAATGGTGATTGGATATTATTAGAGGCCCGCGGTGTTCCGGTTATGACGAAAGATGGTCATGTAGAGAGCTTAGTTACCTTTGCTAGAGATGTTACGAAAGCAAAACAGACAGAAGAACTCATGTTAAAATCAGAGAAGCTCTCTGTTCTCGGCGAGCTTGCTGCAGGAGTCGCACACGAAATTCGGAATCCGTTAACTTCACTCAAAGGATTTACGAAACTTTTGTCAGATGCAGACGATGTGATTCGGTTAGAATATTTAAGAATTATGGAGTCAGAACTTAATCGGATCAACGACATCGTCGGTGAGCTCATGCTTGTTGCTAAACCGCAAGCGGTTAGCTTCGAACATACGAACATCCAAGAACTGATCTATAGTGTTGTTAGGTTGCTAGAAACCCAAGCGATCATGAAAAACATACAGATCTGGGTAAATATATCAGATAACATACCGCTTGTATATGGTGTAGAGAATCAGCTTAAACAGCTTTTCATCAATCTGTTGAAGAACGCGATCGAAAGTATGGATAAAGACGGAGAAATTCATATTAAGATTGGAACTCGAAACGATTCTGTCCTTCTCGAGTTGAAAGATCAGGGATGTGGTATTCCAGCAGAACGTTTAAAAACCCTAGGAGAACCCTTCTATACAACAAAGGAAAAGGGCACGGGCTTAGGATTGATGGTGTGTTTTAAAATCATTGAAGAGCATGGTGGAGCTATTCAGTTTTCTTCGGTTGAGAACGAAGGGACGAAAGTAGAGATCGAACTTCCAACTGCACCGTCTTCACCAAAATAAGGTTTAATGTATGAAGAATCCGACCACACTGTTCATAAGGGAGTGTGGGAGAGTTGAATAAATACCGTATCTTTTTTGTGTATCGAGTAAAGGATTTAAATTATATTCACGTTCATGGTATGAACATGGAAAATAAGAAGTTGTTCACGGTTCTGATCTCATCCCCAAACGATGAGATGAACCTAGCCCTTCATCATAGTGAACTTCCTAATGAACTATTGTCATTGTTGGAAGCGGAGAGTACACGAATTAATTCTGGGCTCTATGATCTTGCTCATTGGGAACCATATACGTATAGCTGAAACTCCTTTCATTTTTGTTGAAAGGAGTTTTTTTGTGTAAAATGTTCCTAAAAGGATAAAAAGGAGATTCTCTTTATTATGACACAAGACGAAATTGTGGACTTGTTAACAGGCAAGATCAAGCTTGTACGAACTGAACTTGGATATACACAAGACAAGATGGCCGATATATTAGGAATTTCGAAGAAAACGTTAGTGCAGATCGAAAAAGAAAGAATTAAAGCGAGCTGGACTGTAATCGTTGCTATGTGTGCATTGTTTCGAAACTCAGACATTCTTAACCATGCATTAGGTGGAAATCCGCTTGATGTTATGGAACTAGTCGTTCATGAGTATGTAGCGATACCGAAAGAAAAAACCTGGGGTGGACATGTCTGGTGGAAAGAAGTAGATTCACGTAGAGGCTACCGGCTTCAGCAGAATGTAATCAGTCAGCACTTCCGAATTCTTGATCAAAAGGATTATCGCGTGTATAGTTCCTTTGAAGAAAATGAAGCAAGAAAGAGATTGAAAGAAATATAGTAAAATAACTGTTTCATAAAATGTTTAATGTGCTGTTACATGAAATTTACGTTGTGCTGTTACTTTCAAGATGCAAGTTATTTTGAAGGGAGAGTAAAACATGAGTTGGAGAATGAAGCTAACAGCACTTGTTATCTCAGGTGCTTTAACGATACCTGTTGGACAAGCACATGCCTTCTTGTCTGGTATAGACAAACAAGATGGTGGGATTGGAAACACTGAAAACTATTTGGATAAGGTGCCTAATTTAGCACTAGATCCAAAAGTAGAAAATATTATTTATCCACTTATGTCAACTCCGGCAATAAAAAAGAACGGATCAGATCTGACGATAAAGGTGGATACAAAAGATAAAGAACCTGCAGGATGGGAAGTTTCTTTAAATCCAACGGAAGCAGCGAAGATTGATGGAACATTTACTCTTCCTGTAAAAAATGTGCAAAAAGGATCTTCTTATTGGAAGGACAGCTCTTCTATTTATGAAGTTACGGTACAAATTCCAGATGAGGTTCCAGAAGAGTTATTTGATCTGCAAGTTTCTTATACCGGGAATGGAACGCGTATTACAGATGATGAACCAAACTCGGTAAAGGTAGTTAAAGAGTTCAAGAAGGGATTTAAGTTTATGCATCTAACGGATATTCATGTTGGCTCTCCACGTAATATTGCAGATCCAGCTAATATTACTGAAGCTGGATTGTGGCACCCAGATCGAACAAAACGTTGGTTATATCTCCAAAAAACGATTAAACAAGTGAATTTGTTAAAACCAGATTTTGTGGTGATGACTGGTGATTTAATGTATGGTCAGATGAATCCGAAAGAATATATCTATGAATATGAAGAAACATACCGCATGCTGAAACAGTTTGATGTTCCTGTGTATATCGTACCAGGGAACCATGATTATTATGCACAAGATGCTACGCTAACTGATGGTGCTAAGTATTGGGAACAATATTTCGGTCCTCAATATTTCTCATTTGATTATGGACCATATGCTCACATGATCGGATACAACTCTTTTGATTGGCACAAGTTTGATAGACAAGGACACGGAACCGTATCTGTTCCTACTTGGGGTGGACAGATACGTGATGAGCAGATGGAGTGGATCAAAAAAGATTTAGCAGATAACAAATCCAATGCACAACCTGAGCAAGTAAGAGGATTATTTTCTCACCATAATCCGTTATGGCGTGATCGTGACATATGGCCGTCAACAGATCCGCATGTAAACGAGTATTGGGAAGAATATGATGCTAAGCATGATCCGCAGCATTTAACAACGCTCATAAAAGGTGAGGCGCTCGGTATTAAATACGATCAGCAATGGCATGGTGAAGGGTCTCATGAACTGATTGATGTAATGAAGCAGAACAACGTTAATTTATCTTTGCATGGACATACGCACATCGATAACATTACAGAGCAAGACGGTATTTTGTTTTCCACGACTGCTTCTATTGAATTATCAGCTAAACCATGGGTTGGCTATCGTTTGTTTGAGAAGAATGCAGCTGATAATAAATTCAATTCATACGTATATGAAGGTCCAGATAAATCCATGCCAGTATATCAAAATGGGAATACGTCAGCTGGAGTTGTTTCATTTGAAAATAAGTTTCAACTGCCGAACGATGGATCTCAAGTCACCCAAACAGCAACAGTTACGAATCGTTTAAATAAATCTTTGACTGTAAATATCCCATTCTATATGAAACAAGGCAGCTACACGCCTTCTGTTGGTAAAGTAGTTGAAACACAATTATATGGTTCGAAACAGTTTGTAGAGGTGCAAGTAACCATTCCGCCGAATACGATAGAGAATGTAGATTTAAAAAGATAAGTAATAAAAAAGCCTGAGCATTTTTTGCTCAGGCTTTTTTATTGTTGTTACATAAACTCGAGAAACACTAAAAATGATTAGTAGATTTATTATCATTTTTGAGACTAAAACATTTGAAATTCTTAACCGATAAAAAGAGGGAGAACTTATGACTATTGTTTAATGAAGAAATACCTAGAAAAGGAGCAAGTGAGATGTCACTTAGCACTCAAACTTTAAAGATTGTTGTAATAACAGCTGGTGTTGAACAATATGGCCTTCCGATCGAACATGTCGCTTCGATCGAGCGCGTTCTGGACATAACACCGATGCCAGAGATGCCTTCAGACGTATTGGGAATCATTCATTTAAGAGGGAACGTTATTCCGATCATTGATTTTGGACAGCTGATCGGTAAAGGGAAGACAGAGATCACAGATCAGACAAGAATTGTTATTTTACAGAATGAAGAAAGCTTCTTAGGGCTTCTAACGGAAGCTGCAACCGATGTTATGGATATCGAAGCAGATTCTATACAATCACCAGGGAGTTTTCGTTCAAAAGAGGATTCGTTAATAAATGGTGTCTCTAAGCAGGATGATCACCTAATCATTGTGCTGAATTGTCCGGTTATTTTTAGCAACAGAAATTTATAAGAGGTGACGTATGAAACTGACTTTGAGAAAAAAGCTAGTAGGTTCTTTTTTAACAATTGCCGTTCTGTTTGCTGCAACTTGCGGTGTTTTCTTTTACTTTTTAAAAGACATGCAACATACATACAGTGAACTATTGGACAGAAGAACGGTAATCTATAACAATGCGAAAGAGATCGAACTTCAAGCGACTGTTCAAAACAATAGTGTCAGGGAATACTTGCTCGAGCAATCGACCGAAAGCAAACAAAAGTTGACCGACGCGAACGAGAAGATTAATACACTCGTAAATGAAACGATGAAACTCGTTCAAGTAAAGGCAGATAAAGATAGGCTGGAGAAGATTTATTATTTGAACAATGATTACAAAACGGAATCAAATCGCGTTCTGCAAAACTCAATGAGTAACATGGAAGCTGCAAATGAATATGCAAAAAGCACTCTCTTCCCGTTAGGCAGAGACATGCGAGCTGTAACAGAAGAGATGGGCAAGAGACAAGCAAACCTAATGGCTGAAGGCAGAGTCGTCGTTGCGGACGAAGAGAAGTTCGTTGTCTCTCTCATCACGATTTTAGGAATCGTTATTGTAGTGGCTGCACTTGCAATCGGTTACACGATCTCTCTTATGATTTCTAGACCTGTTGTGAGAATGTCCAATATGCTTAATGACATCGCAGATGGTGACCTGACGATGGATCCGATCTCTGTAAAAAATAAAGATGAGATCGGTATGCTCGCAGATGGCATCAACCATATGGGTACAAACCTTGCTGCTTTAATCAGACAAGTCAGAGCTACTGCTGAACAAGTAGCAGCATCTTCTGAAGAATTAACCGCTTCAGCTGAACAAACGAGTATGGCAACTGAACAGATCGCGACAACGATAGGTGAGGTGGCAGGAGGATCTCAAGAACAAGTGCGTACGGTAGATGATATCGTAGAAGCCATGAACCAGCTTTCTGCCGGCATTCAACAGATCGCAGTTAGTATGCAGAACATGTCTGAAGCATCTGCTCGTTCTATGCAGGTAGCAGAAGGTGGAAATGAGACCATACAAAAGACGATCGGCCAGATGAATGCGATCCACACTTCTATGGACAGTACCTCAAGAGTTGTTAAGGATCTTGGTGAGCAGTCTCAAGAAATTACGAATATTGTTGATGTGATTACGGATATTGCCGGTCAGACAAACTTGCTGGCGCTGAATGCAGCAATTGAAGCAGCTCGTGCAGGAGAACAAGGCAGAGGCTTTGCGGTAGTTGCTGATGAAGTACGAAAATTAGCAGAGCAATCATCAGCATCTGCTTCCCAGATCGGTCAACTGATCACTAGCATACAGGAACTAACTGAAAAAGCCGTTACCGCAATGAAGAACGGTGCGATAGAAGTAAATGGCGGTAGAGAACTCGTCTATCAATCAGGTGAAGCATTCAAAAGTCTGTACGATACCGTTGCAGAGGTTTCTGGACAAGTTAGCGATATCTCAGCTGCTACAGAGCAGATGACAGCGAGTACCGAACATGTTGTTGGCTCGATCGACGTGATCTCATCGATGGCAGAAACAGCAGCTTCGTCAACGCAAGAAGTTTCTGCTTCTGCAGAAGAACAGCTAGCAAGCATGGAGGAAATATCATCTTCATCAAACGCGCTTTCACAGCTAGCAGAAGAGATGAACGAAGCGATTAATAAATTTAAAGTGTAAATATGAAAAGAATTGAAAGCTGCCCAGCTTGAATGGGCGGCTTTTTTGTTAGCGACAGAGGATAATCCCCTGTGACCGAGAATAAAACCCTGGGACCGCGCATAAAACTCGTCGATCGAGCATAAATCTCTTGGACCGAGCATAAAACCTTTCAAACGCACCAAAATAAAATTTGAAAGAACCTTAAACATCATCAGCTACAAAAAAGCTTGTCTTTTAAGGGAAACCCCAAAATAGACAAGCTTTTTTCATTACTCTTCTTTATAAAAGCGATCGCCTGTTTCAGGATTATAATAAACACGTTCCCTTTTTCCTGAGGTTGGATCGATTGATATTTCATCTGTCCAAATATAGCCCGAGGGCACTTTTGTTTCACTTTTTTTGTATCGCTTATCAAAATACATCCAGGAGATGATAGCTAAGGCGATTAAGAAAAGGATAGACAAAACTTGCCAGCCGATTAGGATGCTTATGATGTTCATTGTTTTTCAATAACGACAACAGTTCCATAAGCAACGATCTCGCTCATGTTATTGCCCATCTCTCCAGAATCAAAGCGCATCATGATG
This sequence comes from Fictibacillus phosphorivorans, assembly GCF_007673525.1. GTDB lineage: Bacteria > Bacillota > Bacilli > Bacillales > Fictibacillaceae > Fictibacillus > Fictibacillus phosphorivorans_C. The sequence continues at coordinate 3,235,063 of NZ_VDZU01000001.1, read as the reverse complement.
ATTGCGTTGCCACCCATTTCGGTAGCATTCTTTACCATCCGGTCAACTGCTTGCTTTCGCGCATCTTCAAGCATGCTCGTATATTCTTTGATCTCACCGCCCATGATTCCTCGTAATCCCGCCATGATGTCGCCGCCGATTCCACGAGCACGTACAACGACTCCAAAAGCAGAACCTTTTACTTCCTTCACCTCATAGCCTTTAATGTTCTCAGTTGTAACGACGATCATGAAATAACGCCTCCTTGGTTTGTTATAACACTAATACGAATCATACAAGCTCTTCGTTTCATTTCTATATTATGATCTTACCAGGGTTTAAAATGTCGTTTGGATCCAATTGTTTTTTTATAGAGAGCATGATGGGAAGAGTATCTGCATGTTCCTTAGCCAAATATTTTGCTTTTCCGATTCCGATACCATGCTCTCCTGTACACGTGCCGCCTTTTTGAAGAGCATGATCAACTATACGTGCGTTGACCATGTCTGCCTTTTCGCGCTCTATTGTAAGCGAGCTGTCGTACATTAGGATAGCATGAAAATTACCATCACCTACATGACCGAGGACTGCCCCCGGTACTCCTATCTCGTCCATCGTTTTTCTCGCGTGTACGATTGCTCCAGACAATTCGGAGAGTGGAAGACAAACATCGGTAAACATCATCGATTTCCCTGGATAGCCATGTTTAAATGCATAAGCTAAATGGTGTCTTGCTTCCCAAAGTTTCGCCCGAGCCTTAGAATCACGTTCCTCTGTCCACTCTAAACCACCAAAGCTCTCGAGCAATTCCTTTGTGAGTGATGCTTCATAGGTAACACTAGCTGGATTTCCTTGAAACTCTAAAAATAAGGTAGGAGCTTCTGTATACGAAGTATCACTATTGTGGTTCACTTGGACGATCGAGCGTTCATCAACCAGCTCCATCCTTGCGATACCAGTCCCAGAGCCAAGAACTGCACTTGCTGCTTCAACTGCCGTTTGAATAGATGGAAACGTACACCTTGCTGCAAGAACTGCCTCAGGAATTCCGTATACTTTTAATGTGATCTCAGTAAATATCCCTAAAGTACCTTCTGAGCCTACAAACATGGAGGTCAAGTGATAGCCAGCTGACGATTTAGCAGCCATTCCGCCGGTTTGAATAATTTGTCCATCCGCTAATACGACTTGAAGATTTCTTACTTGATCGCGCATGATTCCATATTTTACGCTTGTTGTTCCACTTGCATTTGTAGCTGCCATTCCACCAATCGTAGCATCAGCTCCGGGGTCGACTGGAAAGAACAATCCGAATTTTTTTAGAGCTAGGTTTAGCTGAGTACGTGTAACGCCAGGCTGTACTTTCACTAAAAAATCATCTGGACGAATTTCCAGCACTGCATTCATTTCTTGAAAGTTTAATGTGATGCCACCTTTTACGGGTATACAGTGGCCCTCAAGACTAGAACCGGCTCCGTAAGGCACAACAGGAATTTTGTTTTCATTTGCGAATTTAAGTATAGATGAAATTTCATCTGACGATATCGGGTATACAACTACATCAGGAGAAACAGGGTGGTGATAAGATTCATCATGGCTATGCTGCCAGAGAACCGTTTCATTTTGTGTGGCACGTTTTTCAGAAGTTATTTTCTGCATTTCTAACAAAAGATCTGACTTTGTCATTTCCAAAGAAACACACTCCTTCTACGTATAGATTTAATCTCTATTTTACATGAAGTAAGCTAAAAATCCTTTTTAAACATGAAATTACGTATATATGCCCAAACTAACAAGTGAGGTGAAGAACGATGATAAAATGTAGGATAAATAACTGGCATGTTATACTGATCATATTATGTATTTCAGTAGTCGTTACAGGCTGTGGAAATAATGACAGCCAAAACCAATCCGAGGGGAGAGAGCAACCAGTGATAGGTGATGGTAAAAAAGATGATAAGAATCAACAAAGTCCTAAGGATGGCAAAGAAGAGCGATCTGGACAAGAGGGTCAGAACGGCATCGTTGCAGGAAGTATTGAAAGTACGATTAATGTTCAAGAACAGCAGAATGCAAAAGGTATTCTATTTCGATATGAATTAAAAAATCAAACAGAAAAAGAGAAGGTTTTTCAATTTTCGTCTAGTCAAAAATTTGATTATGTGATCAAAGATAAGAACGGAAAAATTGTTTACCAATACTCGAAGAATCATATGTTCATGCAGGTTCTTTCTTCATTAAAACTGAAACAAGCGGATGTTTTTAAACAGGACATTTTAGTGAATAATCTTGAACCAGGAGCATACACACTTGAAGTATGGTTGACGCCAACCGGAGAAACAGAAGACTACAGACAAAAAATCACTTTTAATTGGAACTGATTTGGGGAAGAGATGAGTTAAGAGCTCATCTCTTTTTGTTATTTTTAACAGTCAAACAAAATACTTGAAAGTCAAAAAAGGTCAAAGTATAATATGATTAAAGGTGAAAGGTCAAAGAAAGTCAAAGTCGAACTTTTGCAAGTAGACCAAATCGCCTAAATCATAAAAGTTGCGAAGCGAAGGGCATACCGTTATAATCGCAAATAATTTATACAATTTTTCAAAAAAACTTATAGGGGGTTACAAGTATGCGTTGTGAACAATGTGAAGTTAATCCTGCTACGATTCAAATGAGTATCTCAATGAATAAAGAAAAGAAACAATTTGTGCTCTGCTCTAATTGTTATCATAAAGTAAAACAAGAAATGACAACTGGGGGAGGAATGAACATGAATTTTTCTTCTTTCGATGATATTTTTCAACAGATGATGAATGGTCAAGCTTTTGCAGACCAGGCGAACGATCCACATCATCAACAAACTCAAAAAGGAAAACGTGGCGGCGGAGGCTTCTTAGATAAATTTGGCCGGAACTTAACAGATGCTGCAAAAGCAGGAATCATTGATCCTGTCATAGGACGTGATCAAGAAGTGCGTCGTGTGATTGAAATCTTAAACCGTCGTACAAAGAATAACCCGGTATTAATCGGTGAGCCAGGTGTAGGGAAAACTGCAATAGCTGAAGGCTTAGCTACTAAGATCGTAGAAGGCAATGTACCGGCAAAACTTCTGAATAAAGAAGTCTATTTATTAGATGTTGCTTCACTCGTTGCAGACACTGGCGTGAGAGGTCAGTTTGAAGAAAGAATGAAACAACTGATTGCAGAACTTCAAAAACGGAAGAACGTCATTCTATTTGTAGATGAGGTGCATCAGATCGTAGGAGCAGGGTCTGCTGAAGGTTCAATGGATGCAGGAAACATTTTAAAACCAGCACTGGCTCGTGGTGAACTTCAGATGGTTGGTGCTACAACACTTAAAGAATATCGCCAGATCGAAAAAGATGCAGCACTTGAACGACGCTTCCAGCCTGTAATCGTTAACGAACCAACGACGGATGAAGCATTTGAGATCCTCAAGGGACTTGCTTCGCGTTATGAAGACTATCACCAAGTTAAGTTTACAGAAGAAGCTTTAAAAGCTTGTGTTACGTTATCACATCGGTATATTCAAGATCGTTTCTTGCCCGATAAAGCGATTGATCTTATGGATGAAGCAGGTTCAAAAAGCAACCTTCAACATATTACGATTGAGAAATCGTCCATTGAGGAGCGCTTAGAAGAACTTGTTAAAGAAAAAGAGAAAGCTGCTGCAGATGAAAACTATGAACTTGCAGCTAAGCTTCGACAAGAAGAACTAGTGCTTGATGAGAAACTTAAAACACAAGAAGAAGATAAAAAGGCAGCGATTGTGCAAGTAGAAGATATTCAACATATCGTGGAACAGAAAACAGGAATTCCAGTTCGTAAGCTGCAAAGTGATGAACAGTCTAAGATGAAAGAGCTTGCTGCAAAACTTTCAGCTCAAGTAATCGGACAAGATGAAGCGGTGGAAAAGGTAGCAAAAGCGATTCGCAGAAGCCGTGCAGGATTAAAGACAAAAAAACGTCCGATTGGTTCCTTCTTATTCGTAGGACCAACGGGTGTAGGTAAAACTGAATTAACCAAAACATTAGCTAAAGAGATCTTCGGTGATGAAGAAAGCATGATTCGTCTCGACATGAGTGAGTATATGGAAAAGCATGCTGTATCCAAGTTGATCGGTTCACCTCCAGGGTATGTAGGACATGAAGAGGCAGGACAACTTACAGAACAGATCCGCCGTAAGCCATATAGCATACTGCTGCTCGATGAGATTGAAAAAGCTCATCCAGACGTACAGCACATGTTCCTTCAGATCATGGAAGATGGCAGATTAACGGACAGCCAAGGGCGTACAGTAAGTTTTAAAGATACAGTGATCATCATGACAAGTAATGCAGGTTCAGCTGTAAAACAAACAAAGAAACTTGGCTTTAATACAGAAGAGGTTGAAAAAGAGACACAGATTTTAGACTCTTTAGGCGGCTATTTTAAACCAGAATTTCTTAACCGTTTTGATAGCATCGTACAATTTCAGTCACTAAAGGAAGAACACCTTGTGAAGATTGTTGATCTGATGCTACAAGAGCTTTCAGATCAACTTCAAGATCAAAACATTTCAATTACAGTAACTTCAGCTGCAAAACAGAAGCTTGCTAAACTAGGGTATCACCCAGCATTCGGAGCAAGACCACTTCGTCGGATCATTCAAGAACATATCGAGGATAAAATTGCAGATGTTCTTTTAGATGACGAGAATGTCGAGAAGCTAGCAGTAAATGTTGCAGAGGGACAAATTGTTGTGAAAAAGGCGTAAGATTATCTAAGGAAGAATGAAGTAAAATAGATAGAAAGTTAAAACTAAAAAACCTTGCTTGGAGAGTGTTTCTCCAGCAAGGTTTTTGTTTTACAATTCATAGATAGGGTATTTCTAGTTTTTAGATGAATTTATCCGAAAAAATAAGCCATGCATCTGCATGGCAGAATAAATAGAAATAAAACTCTCTGTCTTTATGAATCATCTTTGGAGCGGATAATGGTAAGAACAAGCATTGAAAAACCAATCATGAGTGACATCGCTTCAAATACTGTCATCCCCATCCCTCCTTACAAATTAGGAGTAAGACTCGTACAGAAACTAGAGAAGGAAAAGTATTGTATGATTACCATTTTATCCCGATTTTTAAAATGAAACAAGAATCGGAAAGACTATTTCTAATAACTCTATTTAGGTCAATAGGATTATTTTACCAATATCATTTTGAAGCATAAATCGCATTTGTTTTTCATTTTTTTCGGGGTAGACTAAAAGTCCTATAAAATAATCAATTCTAATACATCTAAACAACAGGTGTAGCTAAGAACATCGCGAAAAGAAATATAAATAGGCACAAAACGAAGAGTAAGCATTTTCTTTTCATTCTTTTCATCCCCCTTGTGTATATCAATGTATAAAGAAATGATATTTTTCATGACTATTATTCAAGGAAAATTTTAAGGAGGATTATTCGTTGGACACATCATATGTATGGTATGTAAGTTATGGATCGAATTTAATGGAGCACCGTTTTTTGTGTTATATTCTTGGTGATCAGCCTGAAGGTTCTACTCAACGGGAAAGAGGCTGTAGAAATCCAGCAATGCCTCTTAAGAACGGTAAAGCTGTTTTGCCATATCCCCTTTATTTTGCAAGAGAGCGAACGAAATGGGGAGAAGGTGGAGTGGCTTTTATTGGACATGAAAGAAATGAAGCATACGAGACGTATGGCAGAAAATACTTGGTCACTGTCGAGCAATTCTTAGATGTTACAGCTCAAGAAAATAGCTGTGAAGAGATAGAGGCTGACTTGGAGGAAGTCATCGAAAAAGGATATATTCACTTTGGTCAAGGCTGGTATAGCCGCATGGTATATCTTGGTGAGGATCAAGGATATCCGATGGTTACATTCACTTGCAACCTTGATATGCACGAACAGGATTTGAATCCACCACCAGCAACTTATCTCGTAACCATTGCAAAGGGACTTAGTCAGATAGGTCTATCTTGCGGTGAAGCGGTAAAATATTTTGCTCAAACTCCTGGGATTGCAGGCAGAATGAAGGATGATGAGATAGAAAGTATCATTAAAACGTATTTTTAGCATGACAAAAGCTAGATAACTTGTCCAACCACCGGCTATTTTTCCGTTTAAAGGGTCGAACATAGGCCTAGCGGTATACGTCTAATGGAACTTACGGTATTTAAAAATCGATGAGATAATAAAGTCCCCTATACATATAGAGGTGCTTCCTTTAGAGAGAAGCACCTCTTTTTTTTGTACTTTTCTTAAAGCATTTTATCCTACTACGCAGTTTAACTTCGTTTCATGGCTGCTCGCTTTCGGCAAAGCTGTGGGTGAACGCACTTTCAAACATCCTATTTTTTTATTTGGCTCATCTGTCTACGTGCACAATATTATATACACTTATGCATTCATTTTGATTTGTTTAATAGAGATGATTGCAGCAGAACAATTGAATTGGTCAGCGATCAGCTTTTTTACTTGTTCGTGGAGATTGGCTTTGCTGGGATAGATGTTAACAATCACGATGTTTCCTTCTGTAATTTTCTCCTCACCATGACTAAGTTGAAAATCCACTACAATTTTAGCCATCTTCTTTCTCCTTATCATTTATGTCATAAACTGCTTTTTGAGGTATTCGACATTTTCATGAAAATCCTGTCTTAATTTAGAGAAATTAGGCGAAAAGTTGGGAGGTTTTTCAATACATTTACTTTTATCAATTTTTTACAGGGGAAATCCGTCACATTATAGAATGTAATTAGGAAGATTGTAGTGGCAGGGGGTCTATGGGTGGAGAGTACGCTTCAGAAAAAAAAGTCCGTTAAACGAATTACTTGGAAAAAAAGTTTAGTGATCATCGGCATCGCTATCGTTGTTATTCTAGCATCTGCAGCAGGTACAGCCTATTTTTTGCTTCAAAAAAGCAAGCCTGTAATTAATGGGGCTATTCCATTAATCGGACTTCAAGCACGGGTAGATGTTTACAGAGATAGCGATGGAGTTCCCCATATTGAAGCAGAATCGATGAAAGACCTATTTATGGCTCAAGGTTTTGTAACGGCGCAAGATAGGATGTTTCAGATGGACTTAAGCAGAAGACAGGCATCAGGCAAGCTTAGTGAGGTAATTGGGGAAAAAACACTCACCCGTGACAAGTTCTTTAGAACATTAGGTTTAAGAAGAGCGGCAGAAGCTTCATATGATGAGTATTCTAAAGAAATGAAACAATATCTGTCATGGTACGCAGATGGTGTGAACGCTTATATGGACCAGGCTAAGAAAGATAATACGCTACCTATAGAATTCTTGCTCGTTGGGTATGAGCCAGAGAAATGGACCCCCGTCGATTCCCTCGTAATCGGTAAATATATGGCTTTCGATCTTGGTGGACATTGGGAAGGACAAGCATTTCGATATTATTTAACAGAAACGTTTTCAAAAGAAAAAGCTTTGGATCTATTTCCAGGATATCCGAAGGACGCGCCAACCATTTTAGAGGATCTTCAAACAGAAGGTATTGATTTTGAGAAAAGTTTCGCAGGATCGGTAATTCCTAACTATCATAATGGAAGTAATAACTGGGTAGTTGCGGGCGATAAGACGAAATCGGGTAAGCCGCTTCTTGCCAATGATCCACACCTTTCACTAGGTACACCTTCTATCTGGTATCAGGCCCATCTGAAAGCTCCTGATTATGAAGTTTCCGGTGTAATTTTCGCAGGAATACCGGGTATTATTGTAGGACATAACAAGACGATCGCATGGGGTGTTACGAATGTAGGACCGGATGTTCAAGAACTATATGTTGAGAAAAGAAACCCAAAGAACTCTTATGAATTTCAATACTTGGCAAACTGGGAAAAAGCTGATGTGGTAAAAGAGAGAATCAAAGTAAAGGACAAAGTGGACGTAGATCACGAAGTAGTGATCACAAGACACGGACCCATTATCTCTGAATTTGCACATCATGATAAACCAGGTACTGCTCTCTCATTAAAATGGACTGCTCTTCAACCGTCAAAAGAGCTCGAAGCTGTCATTTTGATGAACCGCTCAAAAAACTGGACTCAGTTTGAAAAAGCGCTTCAATCGTTTCATACTCCTGCACAAAATTTTGTTTTTGCGAGTACAGACGGAACGATTGCCTATAAAGCAAATGGATTGATCCCCGTTCGTAAACAAGAATATACGTCACTTCCTGTTCCGGGATGGACAGATCAATATGAGTGGGAAGGATATATCCCGTGGGATGAACTGCCAACAAGTGTTAACCCAGAAAAAGGATATATTGCGACTGCAAACAATAAAGTTACTGCTGATTCATATCCCTATCATATTTCAGATACATTCGCTCAACCTTATCGACAACAACGGATCGTAGAAGTTCTTGAAGGGAAAGAAAAGCTTACGGCAAAAGACATGCAATCTCTGCAGTTCGATCAAAAAAACAAACAAGCAGAAGAAGTGCTGCCGATTTTTATGCAACAAGTAATGAAAAAACCATTGAACGATAAGGAAAAGAAAGTCATCTCACTTCTGAAAAAATGGAATCATACCGATAGCAAAGATAGTGCTGCTCCATTAATTTTTCATATATGGATGAGTCATTTTAGTGATGAGTTGTTTAAGGAAGAAATCAGCGAAGAGATGCTGAAGATGTTTGATGGTAGGGAACAAGTGGTGGATGAACTGATAAGAAAGGCGAACGCTGGAGATCCCGGCCCATGGATTAGAGAAAATGGCGGGTTAGAAAAAGTTACTCAACGCTCTTTTGAATCAATGATAACCTTTCTATCAGAAAAATTTGGGGACGATTCATCGAAATGGAAATGGGGAGACTTTCATACGCTAACATTTGAACATCCTCTTGCTGCCATCAAACCTTTACATCTATTATTTAATCCACCTACTCAAAGTATGGGTGGAAGTAGAGTGACAGTTGGTGTAGCTGGATGGGACCGGGAAACAGGCAACATTACACATGGTGGAGCTTGGCGCATGGTAATCGATATGTCTAATACATCGAGATCTTATCATGTAGTAGGACCAGGTCAATCTGGCCATGTACTGAGCCCTTGGTATGAAGATCAGGTTGAAGATTGGGCAACAGGAAAGTATCACGAAACCGCTCTAGATCAGAAAAAATGGCCGAAGGATCAGCATCTCGTTTTGAAGCCAAAAGTAGAAAAATAAAAAACGGTAGACTCTTGTCTCTGTCAAAATAACAGGTTGGACATATGGTGTAGAGAAGGCAAAAACAAGCTGGGAGGTTTACCCTTTGTCATACCAAACGTATCACCTGTGCCGTAGTTATTTAGGCAGATCGGTATATATTGATTGTCATTGTGGCACAAGATATCATGGTGTTCTTAAGCATGTAGATGAGAGTAAAGCGTATATTCTACCGTATAGTTCAGAAGGTCAGGACGAGAGCAGCAACCGCTTCTTTTTTGCTCCTGCATTAGTAGGACTAACACTTGGAACCATCGCAGGTCTAGCATTAGCACCACGACCGTACCCAATCTATCCTGTCTATCCGCCATATCCATATCCGCCGTATCCGTATTAAGTTTTCTAAGACTGATCCTATACTACACACATCGTGTAGATAGATCAGTCTTTTATCTTGCTCTTTAGAGATTTTTTAGAAAACTTCTAGAGTGAATAAAGACCAATCATTTTGAAAGGAACGATGCATAAGAAAACAGACTTTCTAAAATAGAGCTTTTTATAAAAAGGAGCAGGAAATAAAGAAGAAGAGAGGGAATTTAACGAATACATAAAAGTAAAAATGAATATAAATCTAGCACATGATCACGAATTTTTTACGAGGGGGTATTGATATGAAGCTAGCGTTTTTGTTTCACCCAGTAAAAGATTTACAAGAGTCTCAGCAATATTATGAAGGTCTTGGCATGACTGAAGCCTGGCGTGAAGGTAATCAAGTACTAGGGATGTCGATGAAAGATAGTGAAGTGCAGTTGATGATTGAGGAAGATGAACATGATCTTGGACCAGGCGGCGTATTTTTAGTAGATAGTGTAGATGATTTCTATCATGAACATGAGGGAAAGCTGAACTTCGTTAAATTACCTTGCACCATTCCTCCTGGAAGATATGCTATCTACCAAGATGCAACAGGCAATCCTATCCGAATCATTGATTCTACGAATAAAGACTAGAAATGGGTAAAAAACACCATCCAACTTTTTTGAATGGTGTTTTTATTTTGCTTATTTTTAAGGAATGTTGCCTCGACGGGTTACAAGAGGCTGTGAGTAATCTAGAATGAAATCATTATTCTTAAAAGCAACAATGATTACACAGTCTCTTCAAATGCTAATGAAGAAGAGAAGTTCTCTAGTGATAAAACTCATCGTTTTCGTTTAATGCAGGATCATGCAGATCACCAACGAAATGTAACAAACTATCACCTTCGAAGTAATAAGGTTCTGTGTCTTCTAACCAGCTTCTGTATTCTTGGAAATCCTGATTAAAGTCTCCAGAAAAGAAACGGTGTGCTACCTCGTTTGTTAATGTATCGATGATTACGATACCTCTGTAACTTTGACGATCGGGTTCATCATAATCGCATGCTATGTAATAAGCCATAATTGTACTCCTTTTTCAGTCATACTCATAATGTTGCAAAATAGTTCTTTTTTCATACCATTATTTTTCAGATTCTTCATAAATTGAATGCATAAGCCATAAAACTCTAACATGGAGTTAAAACGCTCTTTACATTTCGCTAGTAAAATAAAAAATGAAGAGGACTGAAAGAGGGTCATACAATGAAAACTTACTTTATGGTACAAGAGAAAATCAGACCAACTTGGATTCATGAGATGGTCGTTAAAGCGAATGAGTTTGAACAATGCCAAATCTTTTTTGAATGTAACACGTTAAGAATCAATGCAAAAAGCCACCTTAGTATGAGTCTTTTAAATGGCATGCAAGGGGTCTGCTGCGTTTCTGCAACTGGAGAAGATAGCAGGGGAGCTGTTGATGCATTACGAAGTTTAGGAACAGGCACATTATCATAAAAATATAGAGAAACATAAAAAAAGCAGCCATACGACTGCTTTCTTTTATTTGTTTTTTTTAGGTTGGACCGTTGATCGATTTTCATGGAATTTTTTTTGAATATAAACATCACCAACTACAGAACGTGCTTGTTCAGCTTCTTTGTGCTCGTCGCGCGCTTTTTGCTCAAGTATCTCGATTTCTCTTTTACTGTATTGTGTCAATTTTCTTGTCCACCTTTCTGCTGCTCCCACATTTCGTGTTATTCCCGCAAAAGAGATGAACAGGGCCCTATTCCTCTAAAAAGGAGTAATCATTATAAAGATATGATCAGACATTTGCGTATATGTGTTTTATTTTGTGAAACATCTTGCAATTCAGGTGAAGAGGTCTAATATGAAGGAGGGAATCAACAACGAAAGAGAAAGGGTTTTTGTTTTGCGGCGAATTCTGTGGTTAACGTTTGGAGCTTTTTTGCAAGGACTAGCTATGGCGGCATTTCTTTTTCCTCACAATATCCCTTCTGGCGGTGTAGCGGGTGTTGCCATACTAAATGATTATTTTTTCGATGTATCACTAGGTTTAACATTATGGACGATAAATTTTGGATTGTTGCTGTTGGCGTTAAAGACGCTCGGTAAACAAACAGCATTATGGACGATCTATTGTGTAGCAATTACATCCATCGTTGTGGATTGGATGTCTACTCATGCAATCACTCCTTTTAACGGTACACTAGTTGATGTGGTATACGGAGCGATTATCTTCGGTACAGGGGTAGGTATTCTGTTTAGATTCGGTGCATCTTCAGGTGGGATGGATATCGTTGCGCTGATTATTTCTAAATGGACTGGTAAGAAGCCAGGCACCATCCTTTTTTTTATCAATAGTTTTGTATTATTAGGAACATCGTTAACTTTAGGGCTTGAGATTATTCTATTCGCATTAATGTGTCAGTGGATTAGCACAAGACTTATTGATTTCGTTAGGACAGTAGCTCCTAAGAAAACAGTAAAACCGTTTCTGTAAATAAAAAAAGAGGTGGGGACTAAACCCGCACCTCTTTTTTTTGCACATAAAATTAGCAATCTTTGCCTTTATATGCCCACGAACAGCCAACAATAATCAGAAGGACAAATAGAACTACTATGATCGCAAAACTCTTTCCATAACCTCCGCCACCACAATAACCATATCCGCCACCATATACTGGTGCGTTTGCAAGTGAAGCATTTACCGGTGAATTTGCATACATTCTAAAAACTCCTCCTTAAAAGTGTACTTTCGACTTCGATACAGTATATGTAATCTCCAGAAAGCGTGTATGGACAAATGTTTAGATTTTGAGGAAATAGGCAGATGTAATATTTGAAAAGAAAATGTGATGTTACGAATGTATGGAAATGGGGTAAATGTAAGCAAGGAGGCGTTATCCATGCAAACTTCAACTCAAACTCAAATGAAAACAACGAGTAAGTTATTGAAAACACAATCTTGGGCCTTGATTGGGCTTGGTACAGGAGCGTTAGTATGGCTCTCTTTCAAACCAAACCGTATTAAAACAAAAATGAAATTTAAGGATATGAAACGAAGAGTTCGACCTCATCACATCGATCGTACGCAACTACCTATCAATAAAGCAGGTCATCCTGATCCGATGGATGTTGATGACAACAAGATGGTAGAAGAAGGAGCTATGTACTCTGTAAACTATTACAATGATAAAAAAGGTTAAAAGGATGGGAAGTCGCCCATCCTTTTTTCTTTTATCAGGGAAATAAATCTTTTAGAAAAGAGACTATAAAAACGCTTCTTTTGCGAGTGGAAATGCTAGTGTTACTCGTAAGAAGCAGGCGAATGCGGCTGAATATTGAATCATATTGAAGGATTTCTTGGGTCTTTCTGACGATATGTTATGTAAAAAATTGTCCGCTTTTGTAAGATTACTTCTTCTTTTGGTGAATCTATTTTCAAGGATAAGAAAAGCAGTCATAATAAGCGAGAGGTATATAAAAACGACACAAGAGGAGCGGATTTTCGTGGAGAAAAAAGAATGGAATAACTCTCTTCTCATGGAATGTATAAAAGAAAAAAAAGAGAAGCTGGTAGAAGTTGCGGATCGCAATGGCTTAACCAGCAATGAAACGGTTAAGTGTAGTCAAGAGTTAGATGTTCTGCTGAATGTGTATCAAAGACAATTTTCTTTTTAATTATCTTTTATTGAAGATGAGTTCATCTGTTAGTTGATCGATACGAAGTAGGATCGCTTTTTTTGTTACTAAAGGATAATTACAGTGAAATTCTGATAGAAGTTCACGTATCTCCTGAATCAGGGTAAATTCTTGTTCAGGCATAGATTTAGATGATTCGCTTTTAGTCTTAAATTGAATCAGATTGTCCTTCACACCAACACCCCATTTTCATATTGTGTTGGATACTACTTCCATAGAAGGATTTAAATACCTTCTAAAAGTCGAAATGTTTCCTTTCTACAGCAGAATGTGACAATATCTTTTTAGGGAACAAAATTTGTCTTTTATAATGGGAGGCTATTAAACAGATGACAACGATTAAATCATTGCAAGATACTACTGTCTTACACAATGGAGTTAAGATGCCATGGTTTGGACTTGGTGTATTTAAAGTTGAAGAAGGACAAGAAGTAATAGATTCTGTTAAATGGGCGATTGAAGCAGGATATAAGAGTATTGATACAGCAGCCATCTACAAAAATGAAGAAGGTGTTGGACAAGCTATAAAAGAAGCGGGTGTTCCTCGCGAAGAATTGTTTATCACGACTAAAGTATGGAATAAAGATCAAGGCTATGAGTCAACACTTGCAGCGTTTGAAGAGAGCATGAACAAACTTGGGCTCGAATATCTCGATTTGTATCTTGTTCACTGGCCGGTAAAGAGCAAGTATAAAGAAACGTGGCGTGCGCTTGAAAAGCTTTACAAGGACGGAAAAGTAAAAGCGATTGGTGTGTCTAATTTCCAAGTGCATCACTTAGAAGATATCTTGGCAGACTGTGAGATCAAGCCGATGGTGAACCAGGTAGAATACCATCCGCGTTTGGCACAAAAAGAGCTTCTTTTATTCTGTAAAGATAACAACATCCAACTCGAAGCATGGAGCCCGCTGATGCAAGGTGAATTGTTAGAAGAGCCATCATTGGTTGAACTAGCAGAGAAACACGGTAAATCTGTAGCTCAGATCATCCTACGTTGGGATGTTCAAAATGGCGTTGTAACGATTCCGAAATCTGTTAAACAACACCGAATCGTAGAGAATGCAGATATCTTTGATTTTGAACTATCTCTAGAAGATATGGCGAAGATTGATGCGTTAAATGAGGATCGTCGCATCGGTCCAGATCCAGACAACTTCGACTTCTAAGAGGGGTCTGACCCCAAACAAATACAACAAATCAAATTTGTCCACGTGGAATCTACAGATTCCACGTGGTTTTTTATTTCTGTCACAGATTGTCGGAAACACCCCCTCTTGTTTATTGTTTCACAGAAGTATGAAGGGGTATAGGCTTAAGTAAACTCTTGTCCGTCCATAATAAATAGGAGTTAATGGTGTTCATGCTTACTTACAATCATTCATATCAATGTAATATAGTTACTTGACAAAAGTAAGTGATAATCATATACTTAACTTACAAAAAATAAGTTATACGTAACTGAAAGGATGTATTGGATATGACGATGCACACGGATGGTATTCACCACATAACTGCGATTGTTGGTAATCCCCAAGAGAATGTAGATTTTTATGCAGGTGTTCTTGGCCTCAGACTTGTTAAAAAAACTGTAAACTTTGATGATCCAGGAACGTATCACCTTTATTTTGGAGATGAAGGAGGAAGTCCAGGAACGATCATGACGTTTTTTCCTTGGCCAGATGCTTATAGAGGAAGAGTAGGCTCAGGTCAAGTAGGAACTACATCTTTTGTTGTACCAGAAGGTTCCTTACCTTTTTGGGAAGAAAGACTTGTGAAATTCTCGGTAGAGTATAAAAAGACCGTTCGTTTTCAAGAAGAATATCTAGAATTTCTTGATCCTCATGGATTGCGTATAGAAATTGTTGCAAGGCAAGAAGGTAAGAATAGCGAATGGTCATTTGGCGAGGTCACTCCTCAACATGCTATTAAAGGATTTGGTGGCGCTATACTTCTATCAGCAGCTCCACAGGAGACTGAGCGAGTTCTTACAGAAGTGATGGGGTTAGAAAAAGTAGGGCAAGACGGAGATTATATCCGGTTTCATGCAAAAAGTGACATTGGAAATGTGATTGATATCAAACTATCGCCTGAAGCAAGGGGAGTGAGTGGAGTAGGTACCGTCCACCACATCGCTTGGCGAGCTTCATCTTATGAAGAACATGAACAATGGCAGCAGCATGTAAAACAAAATGAGTTTCAAGTAACAGAAATCATTGACCGACAATATTTTAATGCTATTTATTTCAGGGAAGAAGGCGGCATACTGTTTGAGATCGCGACTGATCCACCAGGGTTTACTCGCGATGAGCCAGAAGAAGAGTTAGGGAAGAAATTATTGCTTCCACCATGGCTTGAGCCTCATCGAGAACAAATTGAAAATCATCTACAACCCGCAGAAGCAAGAATTTTAAAGGAGGATATCCAATGATCCATCTATTCAAAAAAGGGAAAGATGTAAACAAGCCGGTACTTCTGTTATTACACGGTACTGGAGGAAATGAGAAGGACTTACTTTCGTTAGCAGAAATGATCTCACCAGAATCATCTGTGTTGAGCGTTAGAGGAAATGTTTCTGAAAACGGCATGCCGAGATTTTTCCGCCGTTTATCAGAAGGTGTATTTGATGAAGAAGATTTAATCTTTCGAACAAAAGAACTTTACGATTTTATTGAAGAAGCAGCAAATAAGTATGATTTTAACCGCGATCAAGTAGTAGCAGTAGGCTATTCGAACGGTGCTAACATTGCAGGAAGTCTGATTTTTCACTATGAAAAATCATTAAAAGGAGCAATTCTTCACCACCCGATGGTCCCTAGACGAGGAATTGAACTTCCAAAGCTAGATGGACTTCCTGTTTTTATCGGTGCAGGGAAAAACGATCCGATCTGCCCCCCTCAAGAAACAGAAGAGTTGCAGCAATTGTTGAACAACGCAGGCGCAAAAGTACATCTGAAATGGGATGACATGGGCCATCAGTTATCAAGAGCTGAAGTGGAAGAAGCAGCTGAGTGGTTCAGCAAACACTTGCTATAAGTCATATTTGTTAAAAATAAGTCAAAAGATAAGACGATTAGATCATAGAGACAGCCTATTGTCACAATTGAATCATTATCTGCTATTTAAAGAGTTACAAGAGTTACAATAACAGCTTAAAAAATAGTAAAGCGGGTGAAAAATCATGAAGTCTATCGATCCTCAAGAATTATCCGTAAAAGAGAACTATAAGTTTCTAACCGGAAGTATAATTCCTAGACCGATTGCGTTCGTTACCACTCTATCATCAGATGGTGTCCTAAACGCTGCACCATTCAGCTATTTTAATGCGTTAACTTCCGATCCTCCTCTGATCGCCATATCCGTTGGGAGGAAAGATGGTAATCAAAAAGATACGTCACGAAATGCAGAAGAGCTAGGTGAATTCGTAGTTCATATTCCAGACGAAACGTATATTAATGCTGTGAATCAAACCGCTGCCAACCTTGAGCCGGATCAGAGCGAAGTTGAACTTACAAATTTAACAAAAGCTCAATCGGTCAAAGTAGGAGTTCCAGGTATCGCTGAATCCAAAATACGCATGGAATGTATAGTTGAACAGATTATTCCACTTGGTGGTACACCCGACAAGCCCTCTACTGATCTATTAATCGGAAGAGTTGTTCATTATCATATCTCAGATGAACTCTATCAGAATGGTAGAATAGATGCTGATAAGCTAAAGCCTGTTGGCAGATTAGCAGGAACGAACTATGTAAAGCTTGGAGAAACGTTTTCGTTAGAACGGCCAGAATAATCATTGCCTTCCTCGTTTAGAGGAAGGTTTTTTTGTTTACATCAAAATTCTTTACGAGAGAACCCTTGTCAAAAACCGACATTTTATAGAGATTGAACTGAAGATATTGTTACAATCCATAGTATTTCAATTAATAGTTTGTAACTTTAATAGGAAAATATACCGCTTTTTCCAACATAAGACCTGCATCTAAGAAAGGAACAATGCCTCACTGAAGGATTGGCGAATCTTCTTATATCACTGCCATTGTAAAAAACAAAGAAAATATTGGAATTAATCTAGTTTATTTTTAACACCGATAAAGGGACTGAGTCCTCATTTTTCACTTCGGTTATTTTATATTACAAAAATAAGTAGATATGTACCGTGCCATAAGTTTCGTAATCTGAAAAAAAATAATATATAGAAAAAAATGACTAACCAAAAGTCACGAGTTAGTAAAATAGCTGTCATACAAAGGATTTATTTTCCAATTACTAGTACTTTCTGCGACAAAATATTACATAATCTTACAGAGTCATTCCGTTAACCTTTATATAACAACAAAGAATTACTATATTTTCATAAAAAGTACAGGAGGTGTGACAGAATTCTTGCTAGGTTAGATCAACCAAAAACAAATAGACCAGGGAGGGAAAAGTTACATGAGTAAAAAACGAAGAAAAGTACGATGGCTATCCGTATTTTTAGCTTTTTTAATGATTGTTCCAATGATGTTCCCATCTCAATCGAATGCTGCAACTACTAAAGGTAAGGCTTCTACTTCAGCGAAAGAGGCAGCATTAGACGGTAAGACGAGCAAGGTTGCAAAGAAACTGAACGAGCAATTCAGCAAGAAGGATAAAGTTACATTCCTCATTAAGTTCAAAGAACAAGTAGATACGGCTGCAGTGGCAAAAAAAGCTGCTAAAGAAGCTAAATCTCAAAAACTTTCTTCTAATCAAACAAAATTAATGAAACGTTCTACGATCGTTTCCACACTTCGCGCCAATGCGCTTGAAACTCAACAGCACACGAAAAAATACTTAGAAAAACAAGAAAAAGCAGGTAAAGCTGAAAAAATCCAATCTTTTTATGTTGTTAACGGTATGGCCGTTACGGCAACAAAAGAAGTAATGGAAGAAATCGCAGCTTTTCCAGAAGTTGAAAAAGTTCTTCCGAATGAAACAAGACAGCTTATTCAACCTGTAAGTTCTGTAAAGCTTCCAGAAAAGCAACTTCCAAAGTCATCACTACAGGTGCAACCGAAAAACGATACTTCTTCTATTGAATGGAATATCGAACGTGTAGGTGCTCCTGAGGTTTGGGGAATGGGTATTGATGGAGCTGGTACAGTTGTTGCCAATATCGATACAGGTGTTCAATGGAACCACCCCGCACTAAAAGAAAAGTATCGCGGATACAATCCTCAAAATCCAGATGCAGCAGATCACCAGTTCAGCTGGTTCGATCCTGTTGGTAATCAAGCTACTCCATATGATGATGATGGACATGGTACACATACGATGGGAACAATGGTAGGTGCTGAACCGAACGGAGGCAATAAGATCGGTGTTGCTCCAGGAGCAAAATGGATTGCTGTAAAAGCGTTCTCTGCATCAGGTGGATCAGATGTTGATCTTCTTGAAGCCGGTGAGTGGATCTTAGCGCCAAAAGATGCAGAAGGTAATCCGCACCCTGAAAAAGCGCCAGATGTTGTAAACAACTCATGGGGTGGCGGAGCAGGACTTGATGAATGGTACAGAGAGATGGTTCAAGCTTGGCGATCTGCTGAGATTTTCCCAGAATTCTCTGCAGGTAACACAACGATCTTTAACCCAGGTGGGCCTGGATCAGTTGCAACTCCAGCAAACTATCCAGAATCTTTTGCAACAGGTGCAACAGATATCAATAACACTTTAGCAAGTTTCTCACTTCAAGGACCTTCTCCATATGACGAGACAAAACCTGAAATCTCAGCACCGGGAGTAAATATCCGGTCAGCGGTTCCTGGAAGTGCATATGAAGGTGGTTGGAATGGTACGTCAATGGCCGGACCACACGTTTCAGCAGTAGTTGCTTTATTGAAGCAAGCTGATTCAAGTCTGACTGTTGAAGAGCTTGAAGAGATCTTGTTGAATTCAGCCACTCCTCTTACAGATGCGACTTTCCCTGAATCTCCGAACAATGGATATGGACATGGACTTGTGAACGCATTTACAGCCGTATCTTCAGTAGTAACTGGATTAGGAAGAATTGAGGGAACTGTAACGAAAGAAGGAGAAGACAATGAAGCTCCTTCCATTACACATGAAGGACCAACTGAATCTTACAAGGAGATGCCGTTAAATCTTGAAGCAGAAGTTTCAGATAACATTAGTGTCACTTCAGTTGCATTAAGTTATCAGAACGAAGACGGAAGCTGGACAGATGTGGCTGCTGAACGTACAAGTGGAGATTATAAATCAGGTACGTACAGCGCTTCTATTCCAGGATCAGCATTAACGGGTGATTCCATCATCTATAAATGGACAGCCATCGATTTTGGAGGAAGTTCCGTTTCAACTGATAACTATACAGTTGCACTGCTACCTGGAATCTCTTCAGGATACAGTGAGGATTTTGAAGGAAATCCTACAGGATGGACATCTTTTGGAGCAAATAACAGCTGGGAGCATGGTGTACCAACAAGCGGACCTGGTGCAGCATTCTCAGGTGAAAAGGTATATGCTTCAAGCCTTGCTGGAAACTATGCGAACAGTGCTAACATGACACTTGTTATGCCTCCAGTTGACCTTCCTGAAGGGAACACATACCTTCAATTTAAACAGTGGCACGATCTAGAGCGTAACTATGATTACGGTCACGTGTTTGTATCAACAGATATGGAAAACTGGACTCAAAAGCTTCGCGTAAACTCTACTTCCGGTGGTTGGATTGACGGAGAAGTAGATTTAAGTGAATATGCAGGTCAACGCATTTACGTTGCGTTCAATGTAACTTCTGACGGTTCAGTCGTTAAAGCGGGCTGGTACCTAGATGATGTGAAGTTGCATGACCAGCCAATTACACCAACGAAAAAAGCAAAACTTGGCGGAGCACCAGCAGTTGAAAAAGCGCCTATGTCTCAAGCAAAACCAAAAGTGGATCCATCTAAAATCAAGCCGATGAAACCTTCTTCTGAAAAAGAACCTTCAAAAGATGGTAAGGGTGCTCCACTAGCACTTCCGATGCGTGCAGAAGTTAGTGTTCTTGAAACAGGACGTTCTGTTTACACGAATCCTCAAGATGGTTCGTATAGCTTAACGCATGCTGCAGGAACATATACTGTACAAGCAGAGGCGTATGGTTTCCGTTCGCAAACACAATCAATCACACTAGAAGCAGACGGAACAGCACGTGCGAACTTTACACTTGAAGAAATTCCAAGAGGAACCGTGTCAGGTACGGTTACGAATGAGGTGACAGGAGAACCGATCGCAGGAGCTACTGTGATGCTCATGGAAGATGCTGCGATTGCACCTGTACAGACGAATGAAGATGGTACGTATGAGATCTCTGCCTATGAAGGCGAATACACGCTTAAAGTTCTTGCACCTTCTTATTATGGAGAAGAAGTTTCTGTTACCGTTTCTGGTGGCGAAACAACAGATCGAGACATCGCGTTAAAGCCTTTCATCGGTTACCCGGGTGAGATTGGGTATGACGATGGTACAGCTGAAAATGCACGTGCATGGAATGCTGCAGGAAACGCTTGGGCAGTTAAGATGTCTTTAGCAGATGGTAATGAAAAAGCGGCTGTAACTGGAGGACTATTCCGATTCTGGGATACTGAATGGCCAGTACCAGGTGGAACAGCATTCCAAGTAGCTGTATACGATGCAAGTGGACCGGATGGGACACCAGGTAAAAAGCTCGCAGGACCGTTTGATGCTACAGCATTACGTAACGGCGAGTGGACACATGTTGACTTAAGTCAGCACGGCATCATGGTCGAAGGAGACTTCTATATGGTGTATATCCAAAACTTTGCGAACCCGAACACACCAGGTCTTGCAACAGATGAAGATGGAGAGTGGTCAGGACGAAGCTTCCAGAGCTTGAGTGGAGCATGGTCTCAATCTCCAGAAGAAGAAGGTAACTATATGATCAGAGCGACTGTAAACTATGAAGTAACGGCACCATCCATTACTTCTCCAGTCGATGGAGCATTTACAAACGAAGAAAAAGTAACTGTCACAGGTAACGCTGCTCCGACCACCACTGTTGAAATCTACAGAGATGGAGAGGAAGTAGCTACTGCAGAAACGACAAACGAAGGTACATTCTCTGCTGAAGTTACGTTAGAAGAGGGTGCAAACACCTTAACGGCTAAAGCCTTCACTGAGAGCGGTTCAACAGATGAATCCGCACCAGTGACAGTGACGCTTGATCAAACAAAACCAAAAGTGAGCATCACATCACCGGCTGATGGTCTAAAGACAAACCGGGAATCTGTAACTGTAAAAGGTACAGTTGATGAAACGAACCTAGATTGGGTAAAAGTAAACGGACAAAAAGCCCAAGTTGATGAAAACGGTAACTATAGTCACCGCATGCTCTTAAATGAAGGAGAAAATGTGATCAAAGTGGTTGCGCTTGATAAAGCTGGAAATCGCCACTCTAAGACAGTAACCGTTTATGCGCAATTTGAAGCGCCAGTAGTTGAAAACTTGAAACCAGACACAGACAAAGAGCTGAAGAGCGGAGAGTCTGTGAAGATCGAATTCGACAGTGCGCCAGGATTGGATGCAGTATTCGTTATCCATATGCCGCTAACAAATGCTGGCGGGGTGGCGAACGCAACTGAGCTTCCAATGCGTGAAACATCTGAAGGTCATTACGAAGGCTACTACACAGCAACTACAAATGTTAAAGCACCAGGTGCAGTAGTTGAAGTAATCGCTTCAGATGATTATGGCAACAAAACGAGCGAAAGAGCATCAGGCAAACTTTATATCAACGCAAAAAAATAAAAAATAACATTTTATTTTCCGGCCTTCTCCCTTGTGAGAGGCCGGTTTTTACGTGGTTTTAGTACCTAGTCATATAATATGTTCACAATTCGACAAATATAGGTGGGTGCTAAATTCAGAATATGTGATAAGATAGTGAAGATGTGAAGTTAAAGGAGACTGATTTAATGAGCGAACATTCGAAGTACGACATTCGTGAATGGAAGAAAAAATTAGCACCATTTGAGCGCCCGCGTATATCAGCGAGTGTATGGCAGTTAGTTAATTCAGTAGGACCATTCTTAATTCTATGGGTATTGGCTTATTTGAGTTTAAATATATCATTTTGGTTGACACTTCTCTGTGCAGTGCCAGCAGCAGGCTTTCTAGTTCGAACATTTATCATCTTTCATGATTGCACACACTATTCATTTTTCAAAAGCAGGAAAGCTAATCAAATCGTGGGGATTTTTACAGGTCTGTTTACGTTTTGTTCATATGAACAATGGAAGAATAGCCATGCAACACACCATGCAACGAACGGAAACCTTGAGAAACGTGGGGTTGGTGATGTATGGACAATGACGCTTCAAGAGTACGCAGAAGCTTCTTGGTTTAAACGATTACAATACAGAACATACCGAAACCCGATCGTGCTCTTTTTGATCGGACCACTATATATTTTCTTGATCGATTATCGATTTAATGCAAAGAATGCTTCAAAGAAAGAAAAAATACATGTTTGGTTAACGAACATCGCACTTGTAACAATCGTATTAGCAGTTGGATTTACGATTGGCTGGAAAGCTTTCTTATTAGTTGAATTGCCGATCTTCTACATTGCAACTTTCTCAGGAGTTTGGTTATTTTATGTTCAGCATCAGTTTGAAGATGGGTATTTCGAACATAACGAAAAATGGAACTATGTTGAAGCTGCTCTTAAAGGAAGCTCGTTTTATAAACTGCCAAAAGTATTACAATGGTTTACAGGGAACATCGGTTTTCACCATGTGCATCACTTGAACTCTCGTGTGCCGAACTATCACTTGGAAAAAGCACATAAAAGTGATCCACGACTTCAAGATGTACCAACGCTTACGCTTCTTACTAGTTTAAAATCATTGACGTTTAAGCTTTGGTGTGAGCAGTCTAAGAAGTTTATCGGAAATCGTGATATTCGTAATTTTATTCGGAAGAATAGAGCTGCATAAAAACATTTAAGAGTCACTCCTCGTTACGTTAGCAAAAAACGTGCGGGGAGTGGCTTTTTTACTTATTGCTTAAAGTTGTTTCATATTGTAGCTACGTCTGCCTGTGGAAACAACAACCTATAGCGGAAATCAACTACTTTCAAAACTAACCTAGACGATTATCCATAGGCACCATTTGCACACTTACTGTCATAGAATACTTACACGATGCTCCACAGGAAAGAGGAGATATAGCATGAAGTTGAATGTTCAATATATTCTTCTATCTAAAATAAAGCCGGATTATACGGTAAAATTAACGGAACACGTGAAGATGCTAAAAAATCGAATGTGGGACTCTATGCATATGCTTGTAGTAAAGAGAGATAAGAAAACGGGGTACAGTGTTATTAGCGGTAATGATCGATATGAATATTTAACAAAACACACAAAAAGTAAGTATGCATTATGTATGATCGATGAACATCCTAGAACAACAGACATAAAGGATTGGTTACAGAGCTTAAGATTTTTAAAAAAGGAGGAGGAAGTTAAACGTTTCAATAAAGTGAGTCCAACTGCGCTTTCCATCATTAAGAGTTTCCTTAAAGAGAATCCACGTTATTATGAACTGTCTCTACGTAAACGACTAATTGTGCTGTTACTTGCTGTTCGATACAAAAAAACAGTAGTGAGTTCTATGCGTTCAAAAGTAGATGATTTATTGAATAAAGATTAACATAAAAAAACAAGCACCTCATTTTAGTCTGAGGTGCTTGTATTAGTTCATATCCCATAAATCACTTAGTTTAGTAGTAGGATCAACCTTTTTTACCGCATATAATATCTTCCGTAAACATATCATTCTTGGATTTTTATTTGGATTATAGGCGAGCTCTTCTATCGTTTGTCTTTCGATACCAGACGTTCGGGTCAACCAATCAGTATCTTTATTATGCTGTTCGAGCCACATACCTAATTTGCTGCGTTTCTGCTCCACTCTGTACATATTCAATGATACCCCCAAACATTTAATTGCCAAATTTTATCTCTATAACTATGGGGTACCACTATAGAATAACAATTAAACCTTATTTCTTGTATGTGGATAAGTCTTTTCTACTAAAAACACTCTCGAATCTACAGAATACGCCAAAAAAAGAGGATATTCCTTGAAGGGATATAGGTAAAAAAACCTATTTTGACTTTAAGGCTATTTTAAAAATATTTTAATAATTCGGCGTATACCTTATAGTGGATACAAGGTGGTGCTTAATTGTGGAGGATGTCAGAGATCTGCTGCAGAATTTAAGTAGAAGATATGAAACGATACAAAAGAACAGTTGTCGCTTGGTAGATGAAGATTTGACTTTAGCACTTAGTCATATTCTTTATGAGATCAGTAAACACTCAAAGCCTTCTATGCAACACATTGCAGATAACGTTGGGGTGGATATAACGACCTTCAGCAGGCAAGTGAAATCATTAATGAGAATGGGTCTTGTTGAAAAATGCGTGAATCCAAGTGATAAAAGAATTTCTTTTCTTCTATTAAGTGAAAAAGGAGTTCGTACGTTATCTCATTTAAATACGATCTTGAGTACACGTCTCAATAAAAATATCGAAGGACTCTCTGAATTTGAAAGAAACACGATCATGCAAGCTCTGAAAATATTAACGAAAGCATTAAACACCCATAAATAAGAAAGAGTATCTGCTAAAAATCAGATACTCTTGTTTAATAAAAGAATTATATGATGGCGATATCTTTATCTTTTTTAATGTTTATCTTTCCTTGCTGAAAGAAGAAAATGTACAAGCAGCTGTTGAAGATGCTGATCTTGTATGTTTTTCTTTGTGAAATGACGTTTCACAAGATGACGGATGATCACTTCACTCATTTTTTTTCCTCCCTTCTTGGTTTTCTCCATAATTCTCTCTCAATCGATAAATATCCTCTTAATTGTCGAAACAATAGTACAGCTTTCCTAGGAATATATCATACAAAGAGAAAACAGGACATTTGAAGGGGAATGCTTATAGATTTTAAAAATTTCACTTCTTTTTTGCTAAGAATAATGCAACTGCATGTGTTTTTGTAATCACACCTGAATTTTGCGTTAGGATCGCATTTCTTATTTCTTCATAGAGCAATGCTTTTTGTTCAGGATCTAATAATTGGTGACCAGAATGTGTATCTAATAATCCTACATATTCTTCAGCTGTATAGGTTTGGTTCCATGTGTATGTATGTGTTTGTAAATCTTGAAATGCTCCTGATGCCATCGTCTGTTTGTTTTGTTTCTCAATAAATTCAGCAAGGGTAGGAGCATGACTGTCTTCTAAGTGAGGAGCAAAGCATGCATACGCTTTACGAATAGAAACGTACACGGGTTCATAAGAAGGAATATGAACAAACCAGAAGAGCGCTAATACCCCATCATCTTTCAAAAGAGAGGCGGCTTTTCGATACCCGGTCTCATAAGGAATAAAATGAAAAGCTGTTCCAGAAAAAACAAGATTGTATTTGACCTTTTCTGGATGATTCCAATCTTCAAAACTTGAATGGATTACGCGAAGATCTGGATACGATGAAAACTTCTTCTGAGTGAGCTGAGCTAAGTTTAGGCCATATTCAATACAAGTGATGGTTGAGATGCCTTCTTTAACAAAACCTTCTGTAGCTTTACCAGTCCCACTTCCTACTTCCAAAAGGGTATGATCCTCATCAAGGTTTGCATAACGAATAATGTCCTCAAAAAGCTCTTGGGGATAAGTTGGCCGGTACTTTTCATACGAATCAGCAACAAAGTTAAACGATTGTTTAAGCAAAGTCATTATAATCAGCTCCTCATGTTTTAAGGGAAATGATACCAAATGAGGAGCCGATTGAATAGAGGGAATGAATGAAAGGGAAAGGTGCGCATTCGGCAACACCTTATCGTTGATCTAAAGTTAAGGCAGTGGTTGTGAAAAGCAGTTCGATCGGGTCATCATTCTTTAACAGAGCTTGAAGTAATTTTGATTTTTCGATTCTCTTTGAAGGAGAGGAATAAATGTAGTCATACATATCTAAACTTTGTATAAGTTTTTTTACTTTTTTTATATAAGATTTACGTAGTTTTCTTTCCGAAAAGTATGAACATTTCTTTTTCATCGAGCTTTTTAGAAATTCAGGATGAAGTGATAGATATAAAGGCGGCTTGTACCGTTTTAAATATTTCTGCATAGAAGGAATGAGGAGATACTCTCCTCCTTCAATATCCATTTTAATGAGTGCGAGATCTGTAATCTTATAATCAGACACTAATTCTTTAAGAGTACTTACAGAAACCGTTTGAAAATCATCTGATAATGATCGAACTAAACTTGAACTAGAATCACCAAATTGTGTTCGTTTATATAAGTTCATCGTCCCTGATTTATAAGATAGAGCTTTGTTAACAGTCGTAATTTTTTCTTTGAGTTCTGGATTTAGCTTAATATTTGTTTTCAATGCTTCATAGGCTACTGAATCAGGTTCAATGCCAAACGAATGTTTCGACTTATTTGCTGCATAGAGTAAAGTGGGTCCGATCCAAGAGCCTATATCTAAATAATTTCGGTCCGGATGTAAGAAATGATCCAAAACTTGAAACGTAAAGTCTTCCCAATGATTAGGAAACACCTTGTTCCAAAAGGATGCGAACTGTTCATCGTCAGTCACATTAAAGGACACTTCATTTTTTATTACGTTCTTCAAATCTTCCACCAACTTTCAACTGAAAAAGCTGCCACAAGCTGTTAGAGCTTGGCCAACTATACAACAGTATATGTATATACGGCACTTAGGGAACATCAATTACTCTTAATCTCCTATATGAATAGAAAATGTTTGTTTAACCACTTTTAAGATTATGACTTTGTTCTAATCATTTTGTCCCTTCACATAACATGGGGTATCACGTGAAACAGGGGGGATGAGATGAGAAATTATTTGAGGTGGTCTAAAATACCTTATCCGGGTGAAAGTTATCCCCCGACACCCGTAACGCCAAAAGCAGGTAATTGGCCGATGTTTTTTATAACACGAGAAAGTAATACATTCTTGGATCCGTTTCGTAATCAAATCACGTGGAGAATCAGGGATCCTAATACTATTAATTGGGCCAATGAACTTCAAATTGTGCAACAGGTGATGCAGCAGATCACACCTGAACAGATACGCATTGCACAAATGTGGGCTGCCGGAGAAGTGAATAAACAGATCATTCCAGTCGTATTTCAGATGATGGAAACATATGGACTTGCTTCAACAAAGGCTGCTAGATTTTTAGCGTTTTATCAAGCTGCAATCAATGATGCTTTCGTCATCACGTGGCATTTTAAATATCTTTGGGATGTAGCTCGACCCTGTCAATACGACCAAAACTTAAAGACAGTGTTGATGACGCCTAGTTTTCCTGGTTATCCTTCGGCACATGCTGTTATGGCAGGGTGTTCTGAACCCATACTAAGCTATTATTTTCCTCAAGAAAGAAATCGCATTCACTGGCTCATGGAAGAGTGCGCGATGTCTAGGTTATATGCTGGTGTCCATTTTAAAGTAGATAATGATGAGGGGCTGTCACTTGGAAGACAGCTCGGCGAAATCGTCGTGAATTTAATACGATCGCAAAATATATAAGCAAAAAGAAAAACCGGACGTAAAATGTCCGGTTCCTTTAATATCCTCGATACACATATTCTTCTTTTGGTTTCTCGATTTCTTTCCAGTCCTTCACTTTTACATAAGGAATATCGGCTTTAAACGGTTGATAATATTGGGTTTCTATACTCCCTTCAATCTCGATCCATCTGTCATTAGGAAATGATGTGCCTTTTGGGAATTCGACCATCATGCCAAAAACGCCAGAATCGGCAATACAGTGAATGATTCCAAAACGTAGAAGGAAAAGTTCGTTTGATTTAGCAGTTTGATCTTCTGCATTGTAAGTAAACCCTTTGAACTGAACATTTTTTCCGAGAAAAATGCCAGGTTTATAATAGATGCTCTCCATGCCTTTTAGATAGTTCTTATCGTTAAGTACAACCTGATTTCCTTTTGTAAAGGGCTTCAGTTCTTTATCCATGATAGAATTATAGCTTTCTTTTCCATAATAAACACTGGTATCCGGCTTTAAAAACTGGTGCTCACCAAAATCCCCTTCGTTCTCAAGGCCTTTAAAGTGGAACCCTTTCGTTTTTACGGTTTCAGAATCAAGAGAGGCGATAGGAAAGAATAACCCAGAAATGATGGGGAAAATGAGTATGCTGTTTACAGTTACATTTTTTAGTCGAGAAGGTTTTTTATGATGATCGTGTCCACAATCAGGTGTGCATGAATCATCATGTTCATGTTCACCATCATCACTCTTTCCATAAATATAGAACTGAACGAGCGTAAGAAAGCCAAGAATAAATATGGCAGAGAACGAGATATATGAATATTTCATGTTAATATATTTGCTAATATCCCCTGTAGCATGCAGATGCATGAACAAAAAGGTAAATCCGATTAAGATCAGGATTCGAATCATAGATGTGCACCCCCTTTAAAGAAATAGAGATCCGACTAGAACAAGGATCGTGATATATACAACAAGACTAACAACGAGCTTTTTCTTAAAAGCCGCTAGCATCATAAGGACGTTCTTCACATCCAGCATCGGACCATAGACAAGAAACGCAACGATTGAACCGATTGTAAATGTACTTTGAAACGAAGACGCGATGAAAGCATCAGCTTCTGAACAAAGAGAGAGGATAAAGGCTAATCCCATCATCACAAGAGAAGATGATACTTCACCTTGTCCAATCTCTAGAAGTGTTGATGTTTTTACGTACGTTTGCATACTCGCAGCAATCAAAGCACCGATCACTAAGTATTTTCCGACAGAGAAGAATTCTTCTACAGCATGCACGAACGTACCTTTCAGTTTGTTATAAAAAGAAATCTTTGGCGATGAGACCGTTGCTGCCGTTTCGTTGTTAAACGGTGAGCGGGAAACAGCACCTAATTCATTCTTAAGTACTTTTACATTTTTAAATTGAACGGCAAGGATAAAACCTAATAAAACAGCAACAATCATGGCAAGAGAGCCTCGATAGATCATAACTTCCCATCTGTTTCCGAACGCAACATACGTTGAAAATAAAACGACAGGGTTGATGATCGGACCTGTGAGCATGAAAGGTATGGCCGCAAAAACAGGAACACCTTTTTCGATCAGCTTTCTTGTGATCGGTACGATTCCGCACTCACACGCCGGAAAGATTGCACCTAAAACAGCCCCGAATAACACAGCACCTATCTTATTCTTAGGCATGATACGTGCCACCATCTCCTCAGTGACAAACATCTGTATGACACCAGCGATAAGCACCCCGATCAGAACGAATGGAAGTGCCTCGATGAGGATGCTTATAAATACGGTATTCATCTGTAAAAACGATTTGTCGAGCATCCAATAATTCCTCCAACTCTATAAACTACCTATCATCATAAAATATAAACTTTATGAAGTAAATTTTTATTTGTAATATCCCCACTATAACGCAAGCACCAAAGGAAAATAAATGACAAATGAAGAATTAGAAGATAATGGGAAATGGGGTCTGACCCCAAACAATTTATTTCCCATAATGAAATTGAGCAAAAGGAGTAAGGAAATGAACCATTTTGACCTGCGTCCGAAACGGCGTTCGGCATTACGAATCTCGTTAGGAAAAAAGTATTATATGCTTAAAAGATATATAGAGTGGTTTACAGATGAAAAGACGTACGCCAAAACAAGGAAGAATAAACAGCTGCCCTATGTTCATTTTTCACATCAGACGATTCTTCTTCGGAAATTAATAGATGTAGACATGTGGTATCAGCATAATAAAGTGAAGAACCTCAGGATTGCTATCAAACAATTAAACGGTATCGTGATCCAACCTGGGGAAACATTTTCGTATTGGAAAAGCATTGGAACGACAACACGCTCAAAAGGGTATGTTGATGGAATGGTCTTGTTTTACGGAAAATTTAAGAAGGGTACGGGTGGTGGCCTGTGTCAGCTCTCAAACTTGATCTATTGGATGACCCTGCATACATCGCTCTCTGTCACAGAGCGTCACCGACACAGTTATGATGTGTTTCCAGACTCGAAGCGTACACAGCCGTTTGGAAGCGGAGCGACTTGTGCTTATAACTACTTAGACTTGCAGATTAAGAACACGACGAATCAGCCCTACCAGCTTCACTTATTTTTAACGGATACTCACCTTGTGGGAGAATGGCGGACAGATCAAGAACCACTGCAATCGTATGAAGTGTATGAAAAGGAACATTGGATCACGCCTGCTTATTGGGGTGGATATTTAAGACATAATTTGATTCATCGCAAAGTATTTAACCGTCAAAGAAAACAGATCGATGATGAATATGTTACCGAGAATCATGCCATCATGATGTACGAGCCACTGCTTGAGGCGAATCAAAAAAACGCATAGTAAAAACCCTTGGCGGTTTCAAGTGGCTAAGGGTTTAAACATCTCAACATACGGTTAGGATTCCATCAATATTAACAAATAAATTTTTCATCTACTTATTATGTTTAATGGTGGACAGGATTAAGGTCAAAAGTAGTTTCTGTTTCATTAACATTTGGGTGCCAGCCTCCATCAATATGGAGTTCTTTATCACCTTTTTGGAACCTCAACATAAATCCTCCCCAATCTTCTATAGAGGCATGTTTATAAACGGGCTTCCATCCATGGTGCGGAAGAGTATCTCTATAAAATTTATAAATCTCATACCAATGGTTGCCCTTAATCAAATAATAATGATCTTGAAATTCTAATCCCTCGTAAAGTGGGAGGTCTTTGCGATGCTCGGGAACTATAGAAACAGATGAGTAACGGTGCTTCTCAAGAACGAATTTATAAACGGAAACACTTGAAACTATCAATAAAATAAAGGCAAAAGATAGTACCATTCTTTTGTTCAATACTAACAATCCCCCCATATCTTACTTCACTATATTTTAACAGATTAAGGAAAATAGAAAGTTGTTTATTGATCATTAAAAGATCGTAGTTTTTTTATTGTCAAAATAAAAAGCATCGATTATTGTAGATAAATGCTACATACCTAAACAAATGTTTCAAACCACTGAAAAAAGTTAAAGAAATTAGGGAAATGATAATAAGTGAAAGAAGGTGTAATCATGGTCCGTACAATCGCTATCATCGATCATAAAGTAATCATCAATCCACCGTTTCGGCAAATCAATGAAATGAAGCCTGATTGGTTCTGGGTTGACTTTGACTGTCCGACATCTGGTGAAACCAATTTATTGCGTACTTTTTTTGACTTCCATCCTCTTGCTGTTGAGGACTGTGTGAATGCCTTGCAACGTCCAAAGGTTGAATTTTATGAAGATCACCTGTTTTATGTGGTTCACGCTTTAGACAAAAACACACTTGAAGCAACTGAGGTTGATATCTTCACAACAAAAAACTGTGTGGTTACGTATCATAAAACAAACGTTCCAGAGATTGATTTTGTATGGAAGTATTTAAGTGGGCTCGAGACGATTCCGCCTGAACTAGGTAAAAATGAACTTCTTCATAAGATGATGGATAAACTGGTAGATATGTATTTTCCCATTATGCATGAATTAGAAGAACGGGTAATTTCCATCGAAAGCAACGAAGATGATGAAGCACCCAAAATCATTAACCAGATCTTTGATATTAGAGGAGATCTCTTAACATTAAGAAAAACTGTCGTACCTATGCGCGAGCTTCTGTATCGGATGCTCGAATCAAAACGAGTGGGTTTAGATGCGGATGAAAGGTCCTATTTTCATGATATATATGATCATCTCCTGAGGTTAACCGATATGATGACTTCAGCGAGAGAGATGACATCTGATATTCGTGATAATTACATCTCTCTTAACTCTTACCGTATGAACAATATCATGAAAACATTAACTGTAATTACAACGATATTCATGCCGTTAACCTTTATTGCGGGCCTTTATGGGATGAACTTTGTAAACATGCCTGAGCTTCAAACTAAGAATGGTTACTTCTATGTACTTGGTTTTATGGTCTTTTTAGGAGCTGTTATGTCCATTTGGTTCAAGAAAAAAGGTTGGTTTGAACAAGATTGAGTACCGTTTAAAAAATGCTTAACAGGGGAACCTACTTGTAAAGAAGCGTTTGGAGGGAAACCAAATGAAAAAAGATATCATAGGTACATATACGAAAGAAGAAGAAGCGGTTGGCGCAATCAAGGCATTGGTCGAAAAAGGATATCATCCATCTGATATTTCGATCGTTGCGAAAGATGATGAGATGGTTGATCATGTGGCAGACGAGACACATGTAAACGAAAGAAAGATTACAGAAGATGATGCAGACAGTGCGACATATGGCACGATCGCAGGTTTTCTAACAGGTATCGGCGGAGGGATTGCTGTTCCTGGCCTCGGAGTACCAGGGGTCGGACCACTTTTAGCAGCTGGACCGTTTGCTGCAATGTTTGATCACGATGAGACGGATATGAAAGAAATTCTTCAAAACATGGACGTTTCGGAAAGTGATGCAGAGAGATACATGCAGGATTTACAAGATGGCAAGATCTTAGTGATGGTTGAACGAAAATAAAGGTAGATTTTGAAGGCACCTCTTAAAAGGTGTCTTTTCACTTTTTTGAAACTTTTTCCATTGTTTATTCGTATTATTGTATATAAGATACGTGGGGTGTTTAAACATGGAACTTTTCTTAAATGTGTTTTTTGGAATCTTAATCGTATTAGGAATCATTGCAGCCGTTTACTACCTTTTGAAAAATGTGAAAGACAAAAAAAGAGCAGTTCCTGTCTATGGACTTTCTTATAGTGGAGAATATACACAAAAGAATTTTTGGACACATGAGATTATGATCGTGGTCATTATCACACAAGGTTTTGGTTTGTTGAAACTCTCAATGCCCGTTAATGTATTAATGATTTGTTTACTTGTGTTTCTAACACTGCTTTATTTTACTCAAATATGGCGCGGAGCGATCGGCAAGAGGGGCGTTGTATCGGCAACGAAATTTTATGATTGGAATCAGATTGATTCAGTGGATTGGATAACGGGGCTTCAAGCTGAAAACCCGGGGTATCCGAGCTGGGGATTAGTTCGGTTTCATACAGGTGAAAGATATGTAGAATTTGTTATCAAGAAAAAAGCTGAAGAGGAAGTGCGTTCTTTCGTTGAAGAACGGATGAATCTTGCAAAAGCCAATTAGTTAGCTAAATTTGTTTTTAAAGAATAAAGGTATTCTATCTTTTCCTAAGAATAAGTTAAATGTAAAAGGGAAAAGGTGGTTTTTCCATGAAGCCATATGTTAAGGCTGGACTCATTACTGCTGGGATAATCGTTCTGATCAGTACTTATCTGCTAGGAATGTACGTAGAGAAGTTAAATGTTCAAAGGGAGTCACTTAATATGGATCCCATCCATATTGTAAGTGTATTATTAGGAGCTTCACTCATCCTAATCGGATTAAGAATTAAAACGAAAAAAGATATAGAATCAACAGAGAACAGTGCAAAATAAGCACTGTTCTTTTACGTATTTTGTAGAGAGTTCCAATCTTTTGTATAATACATTTAGAATATCCAATACATGTGCTAGAGGAGACAATCATGAAATACGAAGATTTTAAAGAAATCGTGCACGGCAGAAGAAGTGTTCGAAAGTTTACGGATCAAGCGGTTGCTGAAGAAGACATTTATGAAATCATGGATTGCGCCCGTTACGCCCCGAGTGACACGAATTCACAAACGTGGGAATTTATTGTGATTCGAAACAAAGATAAAGTAAAGAAAATTGAAGAGATGACGTGGGATGCTATTCATAAATTGGCTGCAAGAGCTGAAGAGAACGGCAAAACGAAGGAAGCAAAATTGCTGACGCGCTCTTTCGGTCCGTATGCGACGGCGTTCTCTGGGGCACCTGTGTTGATTATCTGTTTAGCCACTCCTTACGAGTCTAAGTTTCGTGAAAAAATCTTTGATCCGATCGAACTTGCTAAAGAATCGGTTTGGGAAGAGGAAGGAATCAAGAGCAGCTGCTTAGCGATTCAAAACTTGATGCTTGCAGCCCATGCGCGTGGACTTGGTACTTGTCCGATGACTGGCCCAGTATTGCTTGCGCAAGATGCGATTCGCGACTTTTTAGAAATTCCGTCTAAGAAACAGATCAACATGGTAATTTCACTGGGGCATCCACAAGATCAACCGAAAAAACTCGCAAGAAAAGCAGTAGAAGAAATCGTCACATATGTAGATTGATTGATGGTAATCGGCACTTTGTAAGTTCTTGAAGAGCTCGTCCAGCGTCTGTTAGGCTCGTTGGACGAGCGCCATACGAAAAATACGAGCGCCATACGAAAATACACGGCCACACCGCTTTTACATTCCTCATGTACGCCTCTTCTTATCCCTCCATAAGGCTTCAGACCTACAAGAAAACCTAAGAAAAAAGGATTTTTTTCGACAGACACCGAATATATGTTTCATGTAACGTATTTTCAATTTTAGAAAGAGGAACTTCTTATGAAAGAGACATTTGACTTGATTGATTATGCACTGCAAAAAAGTGGGTTAGAAGAACTTAAAGATCCGACTCAAGTTCAATATTTAGGTGAAGGAGCGTGGCATCTTGCTTATCTTGTTCAGCTGCGTTCTGGAGATGCTGTGGTCGTTCGTTTTCCGAAAGGAGAGGCCTACGGGAAGAACGTTGAGTTTGATGAAGAAGCCATTCACTCAGAATATGCAGGGACTAGGGCATATTATGAGCTAGCTAACCAAGTTAAACCAGGAATCTGCCCTGCTTTTTTCAACTATCATGTAGAAAAAGACAGAACATTTACCGTTGAATCTTATGCGGGAAAGGCGATCAAGCTTGATCAACTAACGGCTGTAGAAGCGTTTCATATCGGAGCAGAACTTGGTGAGTTCTTTCGCAAGATGAATGCTGCACATCATGGCTTAAAAGGGTTCGGTTATCTCTCATGGAACGGAAAACATATTGAAGGGAATTTTCAGTCAGATGTTTCTGAATCTATGAAAGAAGAAAACAAGGAATACATAGATGATTTTCAAAAATTTATTCATACATATGATGGTGCCGTGTCTCCATCAGCTCTGATTGACCTTCAAAACTGTATGGAAGATAGAGAGATCGAGAATCATACGATTGTACTTACGAACCAAGATACATCTCCAGAGAACGTATTGCTTTATTCAGATGGTACTGTCTGTTTGATCGATCCTTTACCGATCCTATATAGTGGTGATTCACTGGCGGGGAATTTTCTTAATAATTACCGTACCTTGTTCCCAACATTTTTTAATGCACCGCGTTATGCACGGCACGAATTTGATCGGTATGAAGATCAATTGAAAAGAATGGCAGACGGATTTTTAGAAGGTTATTCTAATGGAGATCTAGCAGTAAAGCGTCGAGTTAAACAAGAGGAGTTTATCCAACTTACTGATCTAACTGTAACGCATTGGCAGCTGCTTCAGAATGATGAATTAACGTCTGAACAGAAAATCCGATTCGGAGAGAAAGAGGCAATTGCCAATCGAATAACGGTACTTGTAAAAAAAATCGAAGAGTTTCAGTGGTTTGATGAAAAAAGTGGAACAAAGTTAGCATAACCGGCATAGCATGG
Organism: Fictibacillus phosphorivorans; assembly: GCF_007673525.1. Lineage (GTDB taxonomy): Bacteria > Bacillota > Bacilli > Bacillales > Fictibacillaceae > Fictibacillus > Fictibacillus phosphorivorans_C. The sequence continues at coordinate 3,199,101 of NZ_VDZU01000001.1, read as the reverse complement.
GCATAATCTTAATTCAAAGCTGACAGTTGAACACTCATTCTTTTGTATAACTTTTATGACTTTTCAAAAAACGGTTGACTTTCTAAAACATCATACTCTATAATCCTATTCAAGAACAAAACAAACATCAGCACGTTAATGTGTTAAACATAATTTGAATATCTCTTATCCAGAGAGGCGGAGGGACTAGGCCCGATGAAGCCCGGCAACCAACAAACCACATTTTGGTTTGGAAAGGTGCCAATTCCTACAGATCTATTTTTTGATCTGAAAGATAAGAGGAGGACCAAAACCCTCTTCTTAGGAAGGGGGTTTTTCTTTTTCCCCCTTATCATACTTCAATCACAAACATCACTTAGTCACTTATTTCATTTTAAAAATTGAATATAGCAAAAGGGAAGAGCATTAATCTTTATCCCTAGTTTTCCTATAGATTTTATTTGAATAATAAGAAGGAGCGAATACAATGACAAAATCTTTTGACGGATACGATATTGAAACATTGCTATTACATGGGGGGCAAGCGCCTGACCCAACGACAGGATCACGAGCAGTACCTGTCTACCAGACTACTTCCTACGTTTTTTCTGATACAGATCATGCGCAAAGCCTTTTCGCACTCGACGAGCCAGGAAATATCTACAGCCGAATCGGAAATCCAACTGTTGATGTTTTTGAGAAAAGAGTTGCACTTCTAGAAGATGGTGTTGCAGCTGTCGCTACTTCTTCCGGTATGTCAGCGATTGCTCTTGCTATCTTAAACGTCGCACATGCAGGCGATGAAATTATTGCAGCTACGAATCTATATGGAGGAACTTATAACCTGTTTTCTACTACTCTTCCAAAATACGGAATCAACGTAAAGTTTGTAGATGCAGAAGACCCTGAGAACTTCAGAAAAGCGGTTACTCCAAACACGAAAGCATTTTTTGCTGAAACGATCGGTAACCCGAGTCTTAACGTATTAGATATTGAGGCAGTAGCAGAAATTGCGCATGAGAGCGGTGTACCTTTAATTATTGATAATACGTTTGCAACGCCATATGTAACCAAACCATTAAGCTATGGAGCAGACATCGTCATTCACTCAGCAACAAAATGGATAGGCGGACATGGAACAGCTATTGGCGGTGTTGTGGTAGACGGAGGACGCTTTAATTGGAACTCAGAGAAATATCCAGGATTCACTGAGCCAGATAACAGTTATAACGGATTAAGATACGCAAATGACTTTGGAACGTTAGCTTTTGCGACTAAATTACGCGTACAGCTTTTACGAGATTTCGGGGCATGTTTGAGTCCACACAATGCATTTCTTCTTTTACAAGGTTTAGAAACACTGCATCTACGAGTGGAAAAACATGCGAAGAACGCACAAGAAGTAGCGGAATACCTGGAAAAACATCCAGCAGTAGATTGGGTTTCATACCCTGGTCTTTCTTCGCACAGAAGTCATGAGCTTGCTAAAAAATATTTAAGCAATGGTTTTGGTTCGATCGTAAACTTTGGAATCAAGGGTGGGCGAGATGCAGGACGTAAGGTCATCAACAACATCTCCTTATGGTCACACGTTGCAAATGTTGGGGATGCAAAATCATTGATCATCCATCCTGCTTCTACTACTCATCAGCAGTTGAGTGGAGAAGAATTAATAGCAACAGGCGTAACAGAAGAGCTGATTCGGTTATCGATCGGACTTGAATCCGTAAAAGATCTTACGAATGATCTTGATCGTGCGATACAAACAGCAACAGGAATAGGATCGGATAAAACAGAGATCACGATTAACGATGAGGGTGTTATTCGTTGGGCATTGCAATCATCACTGTATCGAGCAATCGAGAACGGTCAAGAAATTCAACGTCCTAAGACGCTGGCAATCGTAGGACTCAGTTCTAACCCTGCTAGACCAAGCCATAGATTAGCTAGAAAAATGCAGCGCCTTGGCTATAAAATTGTTCCGGTTAATCCAAGAGAGACAGAAGTGCTAGATGAAAAAGCATATCCAGATTTAAAATCCATTCCGTTTCCGATCGATGTGGTTCAAGTATTTAGAAGTCCAGAAGCGGCGATCGAGCTCGCAAAAGAAGCGGCGATCACACAGCCAAAAGTGTTCTGGCTGCAAGAAGGCGTCATCTCGCCAGAAGCTGCAAGAATCGCGAAAGAAGCCGGAATTGATGTTGTTCATAACAGATGTACGTATAAAGAAGCACAACGACTAAGAGGAACCATTTCAACGTATGCGTGTGAACTTTAAAAATAGAAATTGGAAAGCGAGCATCCTGGAGCAAAAGTCAACGACTATCAAGAGTAACTCACAAAAATAGCCATACAAAAAGAGATAAACGTGGAGGGAAGTACATGTTGAAGATCTGGCAGAAAGCAGCACTGGCATTAAGCTTAGCTGGCGCTTTAGTGTTAGCAGGCTGTTCAAGCAGTGCAAAAGAGGGAGAAAAACCAGAGAAGATCCGACTAGATTATGCCTTTTATTCTCCAACAAGTCTAGCACTTAAAAAGTTTGGCTGGGCGGAAGAGGCGTTCAAAAAAGAAGGCATTGAAGTGGAATGGGTTCAAAGTCAAGGAAGTAACAAAGCGCTCGAGTTTTTGAATTCAGATAGCGTTGATTTTGGATCCACAGCTGGTGCGGCAGCTTTAATCGCAAAAGACAAAGGTGCTCCGATCGAGTCAGTCTATATCTATTCTCAGCCAGAATGGACAGCACTTGTTGCAGCAGATGGATCAACGATTAAAGATGTAAAAGATCTGAAAGGCAAAAAAGTAGCGGCAACATTTGGTACGGACCCGCACATCTTTTTACTACGAGCACTTGCAGATGCCGGCCTTTCTGCAAAAGACGTACAGATCGTAAATCTACAACATGCCGATGGAGCGAACGCACTTTTAAAAGGGCAAGTGGACGCTTGGGCTGGATTAGATCCACATATGGCTAGAACAGAAGTTGAATCCGGAGCGAAGTACATTTATCGCAATCCAGATTTTAATACGTATGGCACGTTAAACGTACGCTCTGAATTTGCGAAAAACCATCCAAAGCAAGTAGAACAAGTGGTTGAACTTTACGAAAAAGCTAGAAAATGGACGATTGAACATCCAGAGGAAGCAGCAAAACTTTTATCAGAAGAAGCGGGGATTAAAGAAGATGTCGCAAAAAAACAACTGCAACGAAACAACTTCGAGGAACCTGTTCCAGGATCACAGCATGAAAAAGCTATATCGGCTGCAGGCGAAGTACTCCAAAAAGAAGAGATTGTCAAAAAAGATACTAACATCAAAGATCTGGTAAAGAAATTGATCAACCCGAAGTACGCAGAAAAAGTGATCAACCAATAAGGAGAGAGAGGAGGAAGTGTCGATGATTTCTGAAACTCATAAGTGGAAAATAGCCCAGAGAGCTTCCCCTCAAAAGCTCTCAGCTTCTAAAGGCATATTCCAATTAGGAAGAGGAATCCTTATAGGCTCTATCTTGCCTATCATTTTATTAATAACGTGGGAAATCGCCGCTAGAACAGGACTTCTCGCCGCACATCTGTTGCCAGCACCAACCATTATTTTAGAAAAAATAATCAGTATGTATCAAGATGGTTCACTGTTCGGTCATATCTCTATTACCCTGACGCGGGTATTCTTAGGATTTGCAATTGGAACGGGAGCGGCGGTTGTAATCGGTGCAATCGTAGGTTATGCAAAAACAGCAGAAAGACTATTAGACCCATTGTTTCAAGCCATTCGATCTATCCCTTCTCTCGCGTGGGTACCGCTCTTTATCCTTTGGATGGGAATTGGAGAACCTTCCAAGATTTCATTAATCGCAGTAGGTGTATTTTTTCCTGTCTATTTAAATATTGTGGCAGGAATCCAAGGTGTGGATCGTAAGCTTATTGAGGTCGGAAGAATATATCAGCTCACACCTTACCAGCTAACAAAACGCATTATATTGCCAGCTGCATTACCTTCATTTATTACAGGTATGCGCAGCGGGTTAGGACTTGGGTGGATGTTCGTAGTAGCGGCAGAACTTATGGGAGCAAGTGAAGGACTAGGCTATCTGCTCGTGGTAGGTCAAAACACATACTCACCAGACACGGTAATTGCAAGCATTTTGCTATTTGCAGTCTTAGGAAAAATAACGGATGCCGTTTTGAAATGGGTCGAACATCGTTCACTAAAATGGCAAGACAGTATGACCAATCAAGGATAGAAGGAGGGGAAACAAATGCTGAAGGTAAATCGTTTAAAACGTACGTTTAATCATGGCACGGCCGGGTTTCAAGATATCAACCTTTCTGTAAAGGAAGGGGAGATAATTGGAGTTCTAGGAACGAGCGGCTGTGGGAAAAGCACATTGCTTCGCGTATTATCAGGGCTCGATCAACAGTATGAAGGTACGATTTCAATAGAAAATGGATCGAATAATCAGATCGGTATGATGTTTCAAGAACCTCGCCTTCTGCCTTGGTTGTCTGTAAAAAAGAACATTTCATTCGGACTGAAAAAAGAAGAGAGGAATACGGATAAATATAAAACGTATTTAGATCTAGTAGGTTTAACGGGTTTTGAGAACCATTACCCCAAAGATTTATCAGGTGGGATGGCACAGCGTACAGCAATAGCAAGAGCGCTTATTACGGAACCGGAAATTCTATTATTAGACGAACCGTTCAGTGCGTTAGATGCTTTTACTAAAATGCAGCTTCAAGATCTTCTTTTATCCATATGGCAAAAAAAGAAAACCACGATGATCTTAGTTACTCACGATATTGATGAAGCTCTTTATTTATGTGACCGAATCTTTATCTTAAAAGGTCAGCCAGGTGAAGTGTATAGCGAAGTTTCAATAGAAAAACAAAGACCGAGAACCCGTGGAGACGGTTACCTTTCTAAACAAAAAGCTCACATCTTACATCTATTAAACGTTGAAAAGAAAGCAGCAGGTGAACATCAATGACAAAACTAGCCACCATTCATCCAGTCGAAGGAACACATAATATTTCAGAAGATCAAAGAAATACAGAATTTTCTTGGGAAACTTTTACCGAAAGATTCAATAGACGAAGTGATGGTAAGACGAATATGGCCTATGAATGTGTAGATCGTCATGTTGAAGAAGGAAGAGGTGAAAAAACAGCTCTTCATTATATAGACGATTCACAAGAAATAAAAACGAATTATAGAGAACTAAAGGAAACAACAGATCAGTGGGCAGCGGTTTTAAAAAAGCATGGTGTAAAGAGCGGAGATTTTATTTTTGTTTTCTTGCCAAAACACCATCACTGTCATATCGCGATGTTAGCTGCCATAAAGCTTGGAGCTATTGTGGGTCCGTTATTTGAAGCATTCATGTCGGATGCAGTAAGAGACCGAATCAGTGACTGTGAAGGAACGTTCTTGATTACAAATGAAGAGTTGTATCAGCGTGTACCAAGAGAGGATCTCCCAAGTCTTCACACGGTCTTTCTAACAGATGGTGAAGGAGATAAAGGTGAAATCTCGCTTCAAAAAGAGTTGAAGAGTGTGGGAAGCACTGAGAGTCAGATTGAGTGGGTAGACCCTGAACATGGTCTGAACATCCACTACACTTCTGGTTCTACTGGAAAACCTAAAGGGATCATCCATGCTCATCGAGCGTTGGTGCAGCAATATCTTACAGGCAGATGGGTGTTGGATATTCAAGAAGATGATGTGTATTGGTGCACGGCTCATCCTGGATGGGTGACAGGAACGGTGTATGGCGTTTTTGCTCCATTATTAAACGGAGCTACCATTGTCATTCATGGTGGGCGATTTAAAGCAGAAACGTGGTACGAAACTCTGCAAAAAACAGGTGTAACAGTTTGGTATAGCGCTCCAACAGCCTTTCGCATGTTGATGGCAAAAGGGAATGAGCTTCCCGAACACTATGATCTCTCTAAGCTTCGCCACATATTAAGTGTAGGCGAGCCATTGAATCCAGAAGTGATCTATTGGGGACAGAACGTTCTCGGAAAAAGAATTCATGATACGTGGTGGATGACGGAAACTGGTGCACAGCTTATTGTGAACCTTCCAACAGATCCAATAAAGCCTGGATCGATGGGAAAAGCATTTCCTGGCATAACCGCAACCGTATTGGATGAAGACGGAAATGAACTGCCTCCTTATGCCGTAGGTCATTTAGCGATCAAGGCTCCATGGCCGGCGATCATGAGAGAAGTTTGGCAGAATCCTGAAAAATATGATTCGTATTTTAGTTGGGGCGAGTGGTACGTATCTGGTGATCTAGCTATTAAAGACGAAGATGATTATATCTTTTTCCAAGGACGTTCAGATGACATGATTAATTCTTCGGGAGAACGAATCGGACCTTTTGAAGTCGAAAGCAAACTGATCGAGCACAAAGCAGTTGCCGAAGCAGGAGTAATCGGCAAACCAGATCCCATACGTGGAGAAATCGTGAAAGCGTTCATCGTTCTAAAAGATGGATACAGCGAAAGTAAAGAGCTTTTGGATGAAATCCGAATCTTTGTTCGAGGACAATTAGCTGCACATGCCGCACCTCGTGAGATCGAAATCGTAGAAGAGCTTCCAAAGACAAAGATCAGCGGAAAAATATTGCGAAGAGAGCTGAAAGCCCGTGAGTTACAAAAACTTGCTTGATGCGTCAAGAAAGATAGGGAAGGTCAGAATCGGTGACTTTGCTCTAGAATCAGGAAAAGTAATTCCGAACGCCGAATTAGCTTTTGAGAAGACAGGTAACGCTAAAGGCCCTGTTGTCTTACTCTGCCACGCGTTAACTGGAAATCAGTATGCATACGGATCAGAAGAAGACCCAGGTTGGTGGCGTGGATTAGTTGGCCCTGATCAATATATAGACACAAACCAGTTTCAAGTCATTACATTTAATGTACTCGGAGGGTGCAGTGGTTCAACGGGTCCAGCAAGTAAGAATCCTGAAACCGGAGATAACTATGGAAAATCATTTCCTTTTGTAACGGTAAGAGATATGGTTCGCGCACAGCGACAGGCCCTTAGCATTTTAGGGATCCCGAGACTTCTTGCGGTCATGGGAGGATCACTCGGCGGTATGCAGGCACTTGAATGGGCTGTGCAGTTTCCGTATTTTTTAGAAAAAGTATTTATCTTTGCGGCAACTCCCTTCTTAAGTGATTATGGTGTGGCTTTTAATAGACTTGCCCTTCATGCGATCGAAAATGATCCTGTGTATAAGAGTGGTAACTATAGAGGCGAAAAGAGATTAGCAGGTTTGGAGATCGCACGTATGGCTGGGCTATTAACGTATCGTCAACCAAAACTATTTAATGAGAGATTCAATAGAGAGATCAAAGAAAAAGACGATGAAGGTAAGCCGTTCTTTCAAGTAGATTCCTATCTTACGTATCAAGGGGAGAAATTGACCAAACGATTTGATGTGGAGAGCTATGTATCTCTTCTATACGCGATGAACGCTTTTGATATCGGGGATAAACTCGGTGGCTGGGAGAGGGCAGCCTCACAAATACAAGCTGAAGTATATGCTTTTGGTTATGAAGGCGATCTTCTATATCCACCAGAAGTGATTGAGAATTTCATAAAACATACTAGATTCGGAACCTACTATTCGATTGAAACAGACTTCGGTCATGATGGATTCTTAGTGGAATTTGATAAATGGGGACCACATGTAAGAGAAGCATTGAGACAAGAAGGGAGGCTTCAATATGGCACCTATTAAAGCAGCGCTGCTAGGGTTTGGAACAGTTGGCCAAGGTGTATATGAAGCATTACAAACACATAGAGAACAGCTTCAAAATGTGCTCGGTAAAGAGGTAGTGATCGAAGGGATCTTAGTGAAGGATGGATCAAAAAAACGTGATGTGGATGAGCATGTTTTAATAACTACTGACTTTGATGAGATACTCAATATTGATGGATTAGAGGTTGTATTTGAAGCAATCGTAGGAGAAGAGCCAGGTTTTACTTACTTAAGCTGTGCTCTTGATAAAGGCTGTCATGTCATTACTGCAAATAAAGTCATGTTTGCAAAACACGGAAGATCATTGCTTGATAAAGCGGAAACGCTAGGTCGTTATGTTGGTTATGAAGCGACAACAGCAGGTGGAACACCAATCATTCGTAGCATCTCTCAGCTTCTTCAAGTAAATGAGATTCATGCAGTTGAAGCGATACTTAATGGCACATCCAACTATATTTTAACGAATATGAGGGAGAAAGGTCTTCCGTTTCATGACGTTTTAAAATCTGCTCAAGAATTGGGTTATGCAGAAGCTAACCCAGCAAGTGATATAGAAGGTCATGATGCATTTTATAAGTTAATGATTCTCAGCGAGTTGTCTTTTGGTGAGACGCCGAAATGGGAGGACGTAGAACGAAAAGGGATAACAGAAGTAACGGAAGAGCAAATCTCGGTATTTAAAGACTGGGGATATAAGGTGAAGCATTTGGCGCGGATCCGCCGTGACCGCGACCAATTCATTTCATCTGTAAAACCTGTTTTAGTTGATGCAAACCATCCATTATATGGGGTGGAAGACGTCCAAAATGCGATTATGGTCGATACGAGCCTCGCAGGTAAAGTTACGGTTCAAGGAGCAGGAGCAGGCAAACTTCCAACAGCAAGCGCAATGGTGGAAGACTTGACTTATGTGCTGCAGTCTCATTCTGTAGCAAGAAAGAAAAATTCAGCTTCTATTTCAGAAGAAGGAAGTAATGAAGATACAAATTCGACATTAGTTGGAGAATACGTTGTAATTGGCTCTTCTGTAGGATTTCATGGAGCAGATGAGGTAGAAATTTTAAAGCAAGAAGTAAAAGATGATCTCGTCTATTTGCTGATCGAGTGCCATGTGAGTACAGCCCTTTTGTTAGAAGAAAATCGTGACCTTGTTGTCTATGAAATAGCAGGAAAATTGAAGAAGGCAGAGGGGAGGGCTGAGCAAAAGGATTTGCTTCTAAAGAAAGTAATCAATCTATAGGATAAAAGAAAGTTTGGCTTCATTAAGTGGATTAGACGAACATTGCAGAGTGGCTCCTGCAATGTTTTTTTAGTGTGTGGGTTTTGTATTGGGTAGAGAATAATAGTGAACGATCATAAAAGTCTTTGAACGATCAAAAACCTCCGCGAACGAGCAAATAAACCAAATCATACACAAAAAATTAAAGAAGCTGGATGAAAGGTCAACGAAAGACTGCTTTCAACCAGCTTTTTTTATTCACTCCTATTACTCTTCATGATAATCCTCGTTTTTTATCGTAAATTCATCAATCAAGTCACCGTCTGAAGAAATAGTCTTAAATGTGATTTTGTCCCTGTTTACTTTTGCGCGCATGGATACAGCGATGTTGTCCATATTTACAAACTCAAATTTTTCATCTGCTACAGCGTCATAATGTTTGTTGCCTGTTGTTCCAGCTACAACATAAACGGTTCCATTTGCATCTTCATTTCCCGCTTTTAGTTTCTTTGTTCGGCCATAACTATGGTCGTGGCCAGAGAAAACAAGGTCGATACCAAGTTGGTCTGCTACAGGAGGTATCTTTTCTTTCATGATCTCGTTTCCTCCAAACGGGTTCGTGTAATAAGGAGGTTTGTGAGTAACAAGCATTTTCCAAGGTTTATCTGAAGCTTTCATATCTTGTTTCAACCACTTAAGCTGTCGGTTCAATATCTCAGCATCAGCTGTGTACCCAAGAACGGCAATGTGCATGTTGTTATAATCTACTGAATATGTTCCGCCTTTATCTACATGAGGTCCATTATTTGGTAGATTAAAGATGGATTTTGCTAAAGATGCATCAGCATCTCCCATGTATTCGTGATTTCCAAGAGCAGTGACTAAATCAGTAGAACGAATCTTGTCATAACTGCTCAAAACAGATAACGAGTCATCCCATTGATAATATTTAGAAGATTCATCGATTAAATCGCCAACGTGAATCATAAACGATAAATTTTCTTTGTTTAGATCTCCTAATATCTTATTAAAATGAGATAGATCAGAGGGTGATTGCGTATCGCCAAGGACTGCAAAATCAAAGCTCTCTTTTCGTTTTAAAGTTGTAAACTCCATGAACTGTGACCAGTGTTCACCATCTCCAACACGGTAAACATAAGTGGTATCTTGCTTTAACTTTTGCAGCTTCACCTCGTTTACGCGGACTATACCATTCTTAGTAATATCTAGTTCTCCAGAAAATACTTGATCACTTCCGCTTGCTTTTTGAGTTCTTAATGTAGAACTGCCTTTATGTTCAAAGTCTTTCTTTTTAGCATATTGCACAATTGCTGTTTGTTTTCCAGCAAGAGGACTGGACATCCAGGTGAAGCCTTTCACTTTATAAGGATTGTCCGTCGGAGTGGATATAATGTTTTTGAATTCTGATTCAGTCGCAAGCGCAGGGTATGTTTGTGTGTTGATCTTAAAGGAATATCTTCCATCTTTTACTGCATATAACGTAATCTTCTTCACTTCATCTGAAAATGAATCAACCATTATCTTTCCTTTACGATCTGTTTTACCTAAGGAGACAGGATCTTGCTCACCCTCAATATGAGCAAACAATTCAGCATCGACTACGGCATTATCTTTTTTATCATTTACAGAAAGCTTTGTTGGTTTGCCTATAAGGATTGGATCATTTGTTAAGCTGATTGCTGATTTAATGGGAATACTAACTGGCTTGATCGAATAAGTGGAAATAAAGTTCTCTGCTTTCGGCTGACTAAAAGTTAGATTTCCTTCTACCATTTCATATTTAAGTTCACTGCCTTCTTTTGAAGAAGCAGGAATATCTAACTGAATGGTTGCAGCATCTGCAGTTACGGATGTTTCTCCACTATTTATTAGGTTAAGCGTTAAAATTCCAGATGCTGTATCAAAACTTGAAGTGCTAGACTGAAAAGCTTCTGAAAATATTACATGTTTAACAGGAAAGTTTTTATCCATCTGTATTTGAAGAACAGCAGAAGAAATATCGGCCGTTTGTGTCATCTTCACATTGAGATTGAAGGTATCACCCAAATAGGCTTCTTCTTGTGACTGTTCTAGTTCAACTTTTGCTGATCCAGTATTTACTGAAAAATAGCTCGTATGAACTGCTTGATTTCCGAACTTGTCAGGAACGATCAACGTTACCTTATGTGTTCCATCCGTCCAACGATACCCACTTAACGAAACAGATCCGTCCATGTCATAAGAAAAGTGTCCTTTTGCATCTGCATAATTCTTACCATCTACAAGTATACGGATCTTCTCCCAATCAATACCTGTTTTAAAGACATCATCTTCATATTCGTGTACTTTTGCAGCAATAGTTATTTCATCTGTTGTAAAACTTTGGTCGTCAGTACTAACCGATTGAATAACAGGAGGGAAGAGGTCATCTACCTTTTCACCGTATACCGCTCGTATGTTATCAACATAGATGGATCCTTTTGTCATAGGACCAGTAATTCCAGATTTTGTAGACATCAAACGAATCGTTTGTGTTCCGGATAATTTGAAAGGACCTGTAAAGGATGATGGAATCTCCGCCTCAATGTATTTCCAACCCGTCCAATCAATTCCGGGATTTTCACCTGTTAGATTGATCGTTTGATTCTTACCGTTGCCGTCCACAATTAGCATTCTTAGCCAATATCCTTGCGATTCAGGTGTGCCATAAACCCACATACCTATGCTTGAAGGATTATCTTCAATCGGTGTATGTGCTCCAGGACCAGCATAAACACCGAGCGTTGTTCCTGTTTGCGCATTAGAAAAATCAAAATCAAGTTTAAGAGACTGGTTGTCAAAACGGACTTGGTCTGGGAATTCAGAAAGTGTTAGTGATCCTTTTTCTCCACGACCTGCGGTAGAGGTTTTCCAGCTACCCAATGACTCCTCAAAATTATAAAGTACTGTTGGAAGCTGTCCAACCGATACTTTTATCTGTGCTTCAAGAGACGTTCCATTTAACCGTGCCGTGATTGTTCCTTTTACGTTTTGATCTCCTGTATGAAGAATTCCATTTTCATCTATTGATCCCATACCATCTGGGATATCAAATGTGATATCTTGCATGCTCCATTTCACATTTCTTTTTTGAAACATGGTGATTAGGTTAATCTCTGCTTGGCTGTTCTTAGCCACTGTCAATTCAGGAGAAGCAAAATACATTTCATCGGGTGTTTCAATCTCTATGATGCTTTTACCAACTTCTGTACCATTATGTTTTAAAAGAATATGAAACTGACCGGCTTTTCCATTGGATGCAAATATTCCGTTATTATCAATAGTCCCATAAGAAGGATCAGATACTTCCCACGTTAAACCTGAGCTTGGGAGTGGAGCAGAAGCTTTAGACTTGTCCATTCCTTTTGCATGAAAATTTATGGTTGACCCCGAGGTGAAGGACTTGTCATACGGTTCAATGTGAGCGGTATGAAATACATGATCAGAAGGTTCTTTTGTAACGACGAGCCACGAGTTCGCAACACTTCTTTCATTTCTGTCTGACGGTTGATTGTCTACTTCTAATACATCCTCACCTAGCTTGCGAGTGGTATATGTAGAAGAACCACCTCCATCAAGATTAAGAGCATGAACGGCACCATGATCAATCATGATTTGAGCTAAATCTTTCATGGATATCCCTGTTGAATAAGGTTCTTGTCTACCGTCGATGACGACAAAGAAAACATCACCGTCTTCTTTAATACCAACTGCTGTTCGAGGCTCTTTATCCTGACCGGTTTGAGGAGTTTGATAGATTTGACTGTTTCTGACGAGGATCGCGTTACCGCCGAGAGCTTCTTGAAGATCTGTTTTAATGGACTCGTACTCTGAAGGATTTCCGATTACGGCACTACCATCTTTCTTTATTCCAAAAAAGTTCCATGTTCTCCCACTTGTTCCTTTTATAGCGCGCCCGTCTTTATAAACCACACCATGAGGCTCACCCGTTGCCATGTTATAAAAATCAGCATTAACGGCTGCAACTACTTGGTGGTTTTCTTCACTAGCTGCATCAGCTTGTGCTCTTACGGGCTGTAGACCAAATCCATCTTTATCATCTGGTGTTCCCGCCTCAATAGAAACATTTGGATTATGTACATCTATATCCACTACGAAACTTTCAATCTTCTTTCCTTCCTTATTCAGAAAGCTATAATGTTTCTTTTGTACACCAGGGGCGATATCTGCTCGATACTCATTAATAGGTGTTTGGATAATCTCAGAATCGAGATCAAATTCACCTAAAGCACTAATACTGTCCTGTGATAACGTACTACTCATCAAACTGAGGGCGAGAGCGGTGGGAAACAGCTTCTTTAAATAATTTTTCATCTTTTCCTCCTTTAAAGTTAAATTAAAGTTGTTAATAAGTTTTACATTAATGGAAAATTATTAATGTAATGTTAGTATTTTGTAATAAGTGTTTATAGTTATACTAGAAAACTAAAGTAGTAGTTACAATAGGGCGAAAGTTCTCTTGTAACCATACATATAAAGACCTGCACTCCAATAAGCGCAGGCCTTTTCTCTCTCTATTTTTCTCTCTCTAGGTTCTCTCTCTCTGTTTTCATACGAGGGGTTGTTAAAGCAAAAGGTTTTAACGCAATTGATCACATCTGATGGATCAGAACTATTTCCACTCAGGAAATGAACTGATTAGCACCAGCCGTGTCCGCCACCGTAACCACCGCACCAACAGCACCCAACGATGATTAACAAGATAAATAGAACTACGATTAAAGCGAAGCTATTTCCGTAAGACTGATATCCCATTTAACCCACCTCCTTCTTTACAATGACAGAATATTAGAGGTACAAGTTAAAGGTTTGGGCGGAATTAGCCCATTTTTTCGGGACAAGAGCGGAAGCCTTATTTTCAGGAGAAATACATTTACCAAAATGTGGTTTGTTGTATAATTACACTAAACGAACTAAGATTATCGACTATTGAACAAAACCATATTTGGAGCTGATAACATGTACGGTGTAATTGCTTATTTAAACAGTGATACAGAACAGAAGATAGACGATCTAAGGGATGGACTTGTGAAAGAGGGAATCAAAGGTCATGGTATGCGGCCTCATGTAACTCTTGGCACACATCCAGAGGTTGAAATTGAGTCTTTCAAGAAAATGTTTAAAGACTATTTTAAAGATATCGCTGCTGTGCCTCTTTTTTTTCCATCTCTAGCAATATTCTTAAACAGCGGAACATTATATGCAGCGCCGACTAAAAACAGCGTGCTGACAGATTTTCATCAGCGTTATCATGAACATTTTAAGGACGAAATAAACCAACAATCTCTATACATTCCGGCTCACTGGGTGCCTCATTGCACGCTTGTAATGGACCTAACACATGAACACTTAGTGAAGGCGTTTGATTATTCCACAAAGAATTTAGAGCCTTTTCATGCAACGATCGACAGTGTTGCGCTTATCCAACTGACGTATGAAGCAGATGTATGTACAGATGTAAAAGATATTCTAACTGTGAAACTGAAAAAAGATGATGTGAATTGATATCGGATGACGTTTGAAAGTAGATGCTGTATGGTTATACATATACTAGTCATACAGAAAGGAATTAGGGTACATGTGGAACGAATTTAAAACATTTATTATGCGTGGCAACGTGATCGATCTTGCCATCGGTGTGATTATCGGAGCTGCTTTCAGTAAAATCGTCACTTCACTCGTTGAAGATGTGATCATGCCTCCAATTGGATTATTACTTGGTAAAGTGGATTTCAGCAATCTTTACATAAATTTAGGAAAAGGCGACTATGCCACCTTAGCAGATGCTCAAAAGGCAGGAGCAGCGACACTTAATTATGGATTATTTATTAACACACTGATCAACTTTTTTATCATTGCGTTAGTCATATTCTTAGTAGTGAAGCAGATCAATCGTCTTAAAAAGAAAGAAGAAGTAAAGGCGCCTGATACAAAAGAATGCAAATATTGTTTATCTACGATTCCGTTGAGAGCCGTTAAATGTCAAAGCTGTACGGCAGATTTAAATGATGATGCTGTAGTGAGGCAGTCCTCTGAGTAAGAGGGCTGTCTTTTTGTATCATGATATATCTATTTCTGAAACGCGGTTGTGCTACAATTCCTACATAGAGAATCATGAGAAATAAGGTAGGTGAAACATGATGGATGCAGTTAAAATCTCTGTTCGGTCCCTAGTTGAATATGTCTACCGTTCGGGCAGTATCGATTCTGGCTTCAAGTCCACCTCATCCTTAGTAGAAGGAACGAAGGCTCATCAAACGATACAAAAAACGTATAAAGAGAGTGATTTTGCAGAAGTATTTCTCCAAACGAGCTACCCCTACGAAAATCTTGAATATTGGATAGAAGGTCGATGTGATGGTCTTCTTTTGCGTAATGACACCGTTATAATCGATGAAATCAAATCAACTGCGCGAAACTTGAGTGAGATAACAGACGAAACATATCCTGTCCATTGGGCTCAAGCGAAAGTCTATGCTTATATATACATGGAAAAAGAAGATATAGATAGAGTTAAGGTACAGCTTACATATGTTCATGTTGATTCTGGAGAGCAGAAGCAATTTCAAGAAGAAGTTACATTTACAGAGCTTGAGGATTTCATGCTTCAACTTATAAAGTCCTATTCACCATTCGCTGAGCTGCGTCTAGAAAATCAGCAAAAAAGGAATATCAGTATACGAGATCTAGCTTTTCCATTTCCTTCATACCGAAACGGCCAGCGTAACTTTGCTGGTGCTATCTATAAAACGATCCTGGATAAAAAGACGTTGTTTGCAAACGCACCGACTGGGACAGGAAAAACCATCTCCACTCTGTTTCCAGCCGTCAAAGCGATCGGCGAAGAAAAAGCAGAAAAGATTTTCTATTTAACAGCCAAAACACTGAATCGAAAGAACGCGGAAGAAGCACTCTTGTTGATGAAAGAGAAGGGCTTGTTTCTGCAAAGCACGACCATCACGGCTAAAGACAAAGTTTGTTTTAAAGAAGAGACTCGTTGTGAACCTTCTTACTGTGAGTTTGCTGATGGATATTTTGACAGGATCAATGGAGCTGTTCTTGATATTTTGAAAAATGAGACGGTGATGGATCGTGAAGTCATCTCGCAATACGCACAAAAGCACAAAGTTTGTCCGTTCGAGTTCTCTGTGGATCTTGCTTATGCATCAGACAGTGTAATCTGTGATTATAATTATGTCTTTGATCCGAGGGTCTCGTTCAAACGTTTATTTGAAGAGCAAAAGAAGCGTACGGTTCTTCTTATGGATGAAGCGCACAATCTTGTAGACAGAGCACGCGGCATGTATTCAGCTGAGATTATGAAATCTTCATTCTTACAACTTACACGTGATTTTAAGGGGAAGCATGATGGGCTTTGGAATACGGCAAAAGCCGTTAACGAGGAACTGCTCTTAATAAAAAAAGAACATGAAAATAAAGATGTTGCTGTCATTGAATTGCAGGAAAAACTACTTGAGAGTTTAGAAGCTTTCTTGATACAGGCAGAGCAGCTATTAGCCAGTGGGGATAGCAGCGAGCAACTATTAGAATCTTTTTTTGAAGCGCTGCAATGGGTCAAGATTTCACAATTTTACGATGAACGATTCGTTACGTTCATTTCTACGTATAAAAGCGAAGTCAAAGTTCGCCTTTTTTGTATGGATCCTTCTCAGCTTCTTTTTCAAACCGGAAAGAAATATGGCTCACGTATTTATTTTTCGGCAACACTATCACCGCTGTCGTATTTTCGAGAAATGTTTGGAGGTGAGGAAGATGACTATATCATCCGGATGCCTTCTCCTTATGAAAAAGAACAGCTGGATGTGTTTGTTCAGCCTCTGTCTACGCGCTTTAGAGACCGGGAGAAAACAATAGATCCGATTGTTAGTATGATCAAAGATTTGGTCGTAAACAGACCGGGCAACTACCTTGTTTTCTTTCCATCGTATCGTTATATGACAGATATATATGAACGAATGGTAGAAGAAGATCAAGCCTTTACCCTTATTCTTCAGCATCCTGCTATGAAAGAAGAAGAGCGAGAGACCTTTTTAGCTCATTATGAATCTGTAGGTGAGAAATCGCTTATCGGGCTAGCTGTCATGGGCGGCATCTTCTCGGAAGGAATTGATTTAAAAGGAGATAAGCTTACAGGTGCTGTCATCATCGGTGTTGGTTTGCCTCAAGTAGGGTTAGAGCGCGATACGATGAAGGATTATTTTCAGCGAGCAGGAAAGAATGGTTACGACTTCGCGTACGTGTATCCTGGAATGAATAAAGTACTGCAGGCAGGTGGGCGGGTTATCCGGTCAGAAGAAGATCGAGGCACGCTTGTTTTAGTAGATGATCGTTTTCTAACAAGAAAGTATGTAGAGATGCTGCCAGAAGAGTGGCGGGATTTTGTGGTGCTGAATCGCTCGTTTAAGTAAGTGTGTGTTTTGTCGAATAGCCTATAAATGATTTTGAAGGCTTATAAAATAGATTTGAAGGCCCATAAAGTAAAAATTAGGGCCTATAAACGGATCACAAGCAATCTTCACATACATCATAAGCCATATAAAAACACTTGGAGATATGACTCCAAGTGTTTGTTTTTTATTTTCGAAACAAACCTGCATTTAAAAATGGCAAGCCAAAAGTATCAGCAGGTTGTGTTATTTCTTCCATCTTCCTTAACTCAACCTCTTCAAAATCAGAGAAAACCTCCCGCATTTTCTCAAACGTATAACCTAATCCTCCTTGCATCGAGCGATCTTTGTACACTTCCATATCGGGAATATCGAGCCCCATGCCGACAGCATCAAAACATGTAATAGCGAAATGGCCGCCATCTTTTAAACAGTTGTTTAGAACGTTTAAATAACTTACACGGCGGTGAGGAGGTACATGATGAAAACAGCCAGAATCATAAATTAGATCATACTCCATGTGAGGTAGATTCATCTCAAAGATACTTCCTTGTATAAATTTCACATCGACGCCTTTCTCCTTAGCGCGTTCACGTGCCCATTCCAGTCCTTCGCTAGAGAGGTCAACAGCATCTACTTCAAACCCAAGCTGCGCTAAGAAGATCGCGTTTCGGCCAGGACCACACCCAAGTTCTAACACACGGCCAGGCTTTAGTAGACCACGTTCGATATATTTCACGAGATTTTCATCGGGTGCGTCCACAAAAAAAGGAACCTTCTTATTTCTGTCTTCATAAAAAGAGTTCCAGAACGCACCCTCATCACGTAAAAGAGAATCTAGCATGTTAAAAACATCTTCATTTTTCGTGATCAAATTTGTCAAATAATCATCCGCCTTTCTCATTTAAAACGAGCCCCAGACTGACTGAGAAGCATACCTCTATTTTACCAAAAAATAGGTTATAATGAGGTGGTGAAAGGAAAAAAAGAGAGGTGAAAAGATGAAAAAATCAAGAACGACAGAAGACATAACTCTCATGAAAGCTGGACCGGATGAAGTGAAAGGAATAGCAAGAGTATGCTCAGAAGGATGGCGTGCTACATATGGATATTTAGAAGATGAATCGTATGTAAACAGTGTTATTGAAGAGTATTATAACGAGAAAAGAATTGAAAACGAAGTGACTGAGTTCAGCGAGAATTGGCACGGATATTTTGTAGCAAAAGAAGATGGAGAAGTAGCAGGTGCAATCGGCGGGGGAACGATAGGTGAGAAACAGAGGGATTGGGTCAAAACTGTTGAACTATTACACAGACTATCAGAAGAATATAGGTATTAAAGAGCAATGGCTATCCGCACAAAAAGGTAACGAGAAGGCCATTCCTTTTTACGAAGCAAAAGGGTTTATCAAACAATCTGAAAAGATTAGTGAAGGAAGCGGTAAACATATGTCTATTCGTTATATTCGAGAAATTTAAGAGCCCCTCAAGCAGAGGAGCTTTTTTTTGAACCGATTTATGAGTTAGCACCTATTTTCCACCTTAAGCTTTAAACAACTTAATCAAGCAAATAATCTTTTAAAACAACGCTGTAATTAGTCTACGATCGCTTTTTTACGTAAAAGCAAGGATTGAAAGTTCATACCTATACCTCGTCCAGCTTCTGTAACAACGTGGAAATCTTGTACCTCGAATAGAGGAGCTACCACATCAAGTAAATCTGCATCGGTATAAAAGGAGAAGAATCGCTTTGGAATATATGAATCTTCTTGCCACACTCCCTCAGAATCTTTACCGCCATAAACGCCCATGTAGAATAAACCATCCTCTGATAATACGGTATGAATGTTTTGAAGAACAGCAGGTAGGCTTACCTTTGGAACGTGAAGAAGCGTATTCATCGCCCATACGGCATCAAAAGATTCAGCATCAAAAAGTATTTTGTAATAATCCATCACTTCTGCTTTTAAACCTTTTGCACGGCACGTTTCTACCATGTTAGGAGAGAGGTCGATACATGTCACATCCAAGTTATGTTGAGATAAGTATTTTCCGTGCTGACCTGATCCAGCTCCAAGATCAAAAACGGTATGTTGGTGTTTTTTTGGACTAGATGTAAGAGCCGCAATAAAGGCATTTAGTTCATCGGTTTTCCAACTCTGAATCACTGATTGATCACGTGAATCAGCTTGCTCGTTGTAGCTTGCTTTCAGACTTTCTTTTAATAAAAGATCCATGGTGTTCTCTCCCTTATCTTTATCTGAAAATGGGTTCTCTAAGCAAATAATGTATTTATTATAGCGAAAGAAAGGCAAGAGGTAAATTTAGAAATGCATGAATATTCTGCAAAAGTAAGCCCTTACATCACTCTAAGAGCACGTACACTCTATTAGCTAGTAAAAAAGTAGTGTTCTAAATGACCCCTTGAAACCGAATGATAGAGGCGGTAGAATGTGAAGAAATTTAAAATTTTTCTGAAAATTAATAACAGAGGGAGGATATCCATGTCACGTTCAGCCTTGAAAGCAGTACCTTCAGCAAATTCACCAGATCCAGGTAACAGCAAAAAGAATTTATTTCATAAAGTGTTGGACTGGGTAGAGAAGAACGGAAACAAACTACCGGATGTTCTTACTTTGTTTGTCATCATCACGGCCGTAATCTTGATAGGTTCATTCATAGCAGGAGTAGCAGGATGGAGTGCTGTGAATCCGGCCAATAATGAAAAAATCACAGCAGTCAATCTTCTGAACGAAGAAGGAATCATACGAATGCTGAGTGAACTTGTCAGTAACTTTGTGAACTTCCCGCCGCTCGGCCTCGTGCTCGTTGTTATGCTTGGAGTCGGTCTAGCTGAATCAACAGGATTGATCTCAGCATTTATGCGCAGAGTCGTACTCGCCTCACCGAAAGCACTCATCTTACCGATCATCATCTTCATTGGAATCGTAGGAAACGCAGCCGCTGATGCTGCTTTAATCGTACTTCCTCCTGTTGCAGCCATGGTATTTCTTACGCTTGGTCGTCATCCGATTGCTGGGCTTGCAGCAGCTTATGCAGCAGTTGCTGGCGGATTTAGTGCAAATATTATTATCAGTATGCTTGATGTGATGCTTGCTGGATTCACAGAATCTGCCGCTCACCTCCAAGATAAAACGTATACAGCAAACCCTGCGATGAATTACTACTTCATGCTTGCCTCAACCTTTGTACTGTTACCAGTAGCCGTTTGGGTAACAACGAAGATTGTAGAACCACGTCTCGGAGAATACCAAGTTCCTGATGATCTTGAAGTGAAGAAACAAGCTCTAACTTCAGAAGAGAGAAGAGGCTTAAAGTGGGCAACGATCTCACTATTCATCTACACAACTATCATTCTACTTGTGACCGTGCCAAAAGGCGCTATGCTTCGACATGCTAAAACAGGTGAGCTTATCGATTCTCCATTTATGGATTCCTTGGTTCCGATCATGCTTCTTTTCTTTTTCATTCCAGCAATGGCTTATGGATTTGGATCTAAGGTCTTAAAAAACGATAAAGACGTAGCTGAACACTTAACAAAAGCGATGAGCGGTATGGGGTACTATATTGTGCTTGCTTTTATTGCAGCCCAGATGATCGCTTATTTTAGTTGGAGTAACTTAGGTTCGATCATCGCGATAACAGGTGCTGATTTCTTAAAAGAATCAGGATTTACAGGACTTCCACTATTGATCGCATTCATTCTTTTTACAGCGCTAGTAAACTTACTCATCGCTAGTTCATCAGCAAAATGGGCTATTTTAGGACCGGTATTTGTTCCGATGTTCATGGCTTTAGATTATAGTCCTGCATTTACACAGATGGCCTATCGGATCGGTGATTCAATAACGAACACGATCACTCCGATGCTTGCCTATTTTGCTATTTTACTAACTTTTGCGAAAAAGTTTGATAAGAGTATGGGGATGGGGACTTTAATATCCTCCTTACTGCCTTACACGATCGCTTATACGATTTTTTGGTGTCTATTATTTACTGTATGGTACGTGCTAGGACTTCCGCTAGGACCTGGCGAATATATAAAAATGTAGATTATAAGAGGAGTGAACTGGAATGGAACAATTATTTAGCCGTCTGGCAAACTATCAAGATGAAATGGTGGAGATACGCAGACATCTTCACCAAAATCCAGAACTGTCATTTGAAGAAGTTGAAACACCAGCCTTTATTGCATCGTATCATGAGGCATTAGGTTTAGAGGTGCGAACTGGGGTAGGTGGTCGAGGTGTTGTTGCAAAGTTGAAAGGTGGAAAGCCTGGTAAAACAGTGGCACTTCGAGCAGATTTTGATGCACTTCCGATTCAGGAAGAAAATGATTCTCCATACAAATCGAAAGTACCTGGTGTTATGCATGCGTGCGGGCATGACGGTCACACAGCATCGCTACTCGTACTCGCAAAAGTTCTAACAGAGCTGAAGGAAGAAGTGGAAGGGACGATCGTATTTATCCATCAGCATGCCGAAGAACTTGCCCCTGGTGGAGCTATTGCAATGATCGAAGATGGGTGCCTTGATGGAGTGGACGTTATCTACGGAACACACCTTTGGGCAACGATGCCAACTGGGACAATCGGTTATCGAACAGGTCCTGTTATGGCTGCAGCCGATTCGTTCACGATAAAAGTTCAAGGAAAAGGTGGACACGGAGCACAGCCTCATAAAACAAAAGACAGCATTGTTA
This sequence comes from Fictibacillus phosphorivorans, assembly GCF_007673525.1. Taxonomy (GTDB): domain Bacteria; phylum Bacillota; class Bacilli; order Bacillales; family Fictibacillaceae; genus Fictibacillus; species Fictibacillus phosphorivorans_C. The sequence continues at coordinate 3,176,941 of NZ_VDZU01000001.1, read as the reverse complement.
TTGGAGCCCAGCTTGTTTCAAATCTTCAGCAAATCGTGAGCCGCAGAGTTAATCCACTTGATGCAGCTGTCGTATCTGTTGGTGCGTTTGAAGCGAAGAATGCGTTCAACGTTATCGCAGATACAGCAAAGCTAACAGGAACGGTTCGCACATTTAAGGAAGAAGTTCGTGTTGCCATCGAGCAAGAGATCGACCGCATTGCAAAAGGTACATGTCTTGCATCAGATGCTTCCTATGAATATGTATTCAAACGTGGATATCCAGCAGTTGTAAACCATAAAGATGACACAGAGTTTGTTGTTGATGTTGCAAGAAAAGTGCCAGGTGTTCTAGAACTTGAAGAAATCGAACCGCAGATGGGTGGAGAAGATTATTCCTACTACTTAGAGAGAGTGCCAGGCACGTTCTTTTTTACAGGAGCTCTTGATGATTCATGGGAAGAAGTATTTCCGCATCACCATCCGAAGTTCAAGATTAATGAAGATGCTTTATTAATTGCGGCCAGTCTTTTGGGAGCTGCAACACTTACTTATCTAAAACAAAATGTTTCCACAAAAGTTTTGAGTTGAAAATACGTTCATGAAAAAGCTCCCTTACACAAGGGAGCTTTTTTATATTCTAAAGGTTATTCCCAACAGCTGTCAGGAGCAGTTCCACCAGGAATTTCACCAGCATTTCCGCCGGAATCATTCCCGTTAGACTTCTTGGATTTCTTAGAAGACTTTTTAGACTTTACAGCAGGAGCTTTCTTAGACTTCTTGCGTTTTAGACCATCACCCAAAAGAGAGCGTAAAGCTTCAACAGTACCAGCCTCAGTACCGTTTTCAGCAGTCACTTCAGCTTCAGTCTCTGTGCCGTTCGCACCTAGAGAATTAAATGCTTCTAATAGTTCTTTTCTTTTTTTACCCAATCGTATCACCCCCACTATTACTATATGAAATGCTTCAAAGAGTGCTTGTACGAATCACCATTTTTATGATAGAGAGGCGTCTAAATTATTTTCTTAAAAAAATTTAAAAGACTGCTCTAAAAACATATTGTCATTCCTGATTGTTTCATTTTATAATAAAAGTGTAAAATTACACTTTTGAAAAGGGGTGATGTAATGAAAGGGAAATATTTATTAATTGGAATCTCATTATATGGGATCGCTTTTTATACGAGTACCTCTATCCATTCACTTCAACAGAAAACAGTTGTCATCGAAGATGTGGGAAAGCTTCTACCTACAAGGATGAAAGAAGTTAAGAGCACGCAATCTACTGAGGAGCTGCAGAATTGGGTGAGAAAAGAAAAGACGATCTCCATCGCTGGATTGCAACATAGTCAGGGTGGGCATACGGTCTATCCAAACGGAACGCTGCTTGATATGAAAAGTTATAACGAAATCCTGAATTTCAACCCAAAAGAAAAAACGATAACGGTTCAAAGTGGTGTGACATGGGCTGATATTCAGAAGAAGATTAATCCGTACGGTCTATCCATTCAAGTTATGCAGTCACAAAATATATTTACTGTTGGTGGCGCCCTTAGTGTCAACGTTCACGGGCGGGATATCAGATATGGTTCACTGATCGATACTGTGGATTCTTTTCGCTTGTTAAAACCAGATGGAGAGATCATTTCTGTGAGTCGTGATGAGAACAGTGAATATTTTTCATATGTAATAGGTGGTTACGGTCTTTTTGGAGTCATACTCGATGTCACATTGCAATTGGCTGAGGATGAACTGTATGAACAACGTATATCCACAATGGATTACAAAGCATACGAAGAGCATTTTAAGAGTAACGTTCAGAACGATGAGCAAGTTAAGATGCACCTTGCTCGCTTATCTGTAGCACCTAAGACCTTTTTAAAAGAAATGTATGTGACGGACTATGTATTAGCAGATGATCAAAAGAAGTTAACTAGATTCTCAACGTTAAATGAAGAAGAAAAAGTCGCACTTCCAAAGTTTATGTTAGGCATGTCTCGTTATAGTGATTGGGGGAAAGATGTATTTTGGGAGACGCAAAAGAAACACTTTCAAAATAGCAATGGCAGCTATCAATCAAGAAATAATGTAATGAGATCAGATAGTACGTTCATGGAATATGAAAACGCCAATCGAACAGAAGTGCTACAAGAATATTTTGTACCTGTTGATGAGTTTGCTTCTTATATTGACGATCTTAGAAAGGTGTTAGAAAAAGAGGATCTGAACCTGTTAAATATTACGATTCGGTACGTCGAGCATGATGAGGATGCCGTGTTGTCTTATGCGAAGGATGATATGTTTGCTCTTGTACTATTGATCAATCAAGGCCGTTCTCAAAAAGAGATAAGAAGAACCGAGAAGATCATTCAGAAGATGATTGACGTAACGCTAGATCACGATGGAAGCTATTACTTACCTTATTATTCATATCCGACAAAGAAACAACTAAAACAAGCATATCCCCGTATCGATGAGTTCTTTCAGAAAAAGCGGGAACTCGATCCCGATGAGCGGTTCAAAAATCTTTTCTATGAGGTGTATGCACAATGAATTATCGTACATTTGTAACAGCACAAAGCCTTTTAATGACAGCAAGCTCGATGGTCTTTCCCTTCTACCTGCTTCTTATTCGTAACATCGGTGACAGCTACTCGCAGTTCGGATTAGCTTACGGATTGTTTGCATTGACCGGCGCGCTTGTTCATCCTATCATTGGCAGGCTCTCTGATCGACTAGGTGACCGCACCTTCATTCTGGTGCATACATGGGGTATGGCTGGAATCATGCTGATTATACCGATCATTGAAACGGTTACTGCTCTTTATCTCGTCCAAATTGTAATGGGGATTTTAGGTGCGGTACAAAAAACTTCGGAAAAAACCGTCTTGGCTCGGCAGTCGAATGGCGTGCAAGCAGGGAAAAAGATCGGAAGCTATCACCTTTGGACAAGTGTATGGGGAGCGATCGCGGTCATGTTAACAGGGTATCTGATCGATTTTTTGACGATCGGAAGTTTATTCTATATCGCATCAATTCTATACTTGATCTCTAGCTTTCTCATCTTAAAGTCAGCAGCCGTTCCATTTAGGGTTCAACGAAAAAAGCCTGTACAGCTATAGCTGACGGGCTTTATGTGTACATTTGATAAAGAATCCAAGTGATGACCAAGCACTGGAGTGCAAGAACAACAATTCTTTTGGCAGAATGCTTCACACCTTTATTTAGTATTTTAGTAAACAATGTTTCAAACGTAATTACTATCAAGAATGTGTAAATAAAGCCTAGAAGCAGTTCTTCCATTTCTTCACCTACTTTAATGATTCTGCTATTTTCATTAGAACCTCATTGATCGTCAAATCTTTTAAGAGGGATCCTCGTCTTTTTTGCCTCTTCTCCAATACTTTTGAATGAAGTTTTTTACTATATCTTTTCCTGCTAATAGCGCACCGAGCCAGAAGAAAACTTCTCCACCGATAAATAATCCACTCACGATGGCTGTTTTAACGGCTGCACTAAATGATAAGAAAGGTATGACCGGTATTAGAATCCACAGAACGAACGAAAGTATAATAAAAGTTATTCCGATTTTCTTTTTCAATGCAATCTCCTCCGTAGCTAGTTAGACGTAATACGAAAGAATCGAGATAAAGTTCCCATATCAATATTCTACCAACTCACTAGAAATTATTTCCACTATTTATTTAAATATTAACTGGATGTGATTACCAGTGATCTCATAGTTGAAAATGTTTCCAAGTTTGGATAATGTTAAGGGGAAACTGGTGTAAAAGGGTGGGGTAATCTTGAAAAAAGAACTTGTATATCAGAGCAGAGATAAAGAGATTGAAGTGTTTGAGGATGAATTTGGAAGTATTACGCTAAAAGAGATTCCTTATGAAGCCGCCGTAATGGTTGCTCTAGAGAATGATTCTCTCATATTGATCAGCCAATATCGAGCTGCGGTAGATCAAGTTATCATTCAACTACCAGGTGGTGGAATGAACGAGAATGAAGATGCGATGGAGGCGGCAAAAAGGGAACTGCTTGAAGAAACGGGCATTGTGTGTGGAGAAACGGTTTTCTTAGGTAGTATCCAGCCTAGCGCGTGTTTGAGTAATACCGTTACCCATGTTTATTTTACAAACGATATTGTAGAATACAGATCTCAAATGCTAGAGAAAAAAGAAGCGACCATTCAAGCCTTTCACATTCCTGTAGATCGAGCGTTTCGTAACATTGAGCAAGGGCTTTGGAAAGATAGTGAACTTGCACACGGATTATTATTGGCCAGGCTGAAAGGATGGATCTAGGATGAGTTGTTTAGGATGTGAACTAGCGAATAAAGTTTTACCCATACATACGGTTTATGAAGATGAGTGGGTTACATGTTTTCTAGATATTGATCCTTTTAACGAAGGACACACGTTAATCGTTCCCAAAAGACATGTGAAGGAATTGACTGAGCTAACGAATGAAGAGATGAACGCTGTAATGGAAGCAGCTAAATACATATCGAAGAAGCTAGAGAACAGTTTTAATCCTGATGGAATTACGATCAACCAAAATGGGGGGAAGTTTAGTGATCTCACTCATTTTCATATGCATGTGATTCCGAGATATGAAAACGATGGATTCACATGGAGTGAATCTACGATATTAGATAATGCTCATGAACGTTTAGCAGAAACAGCAGATAAACTTCAAAGAGTATAATGTTTTTAACTTTCATAAAGATTGTGCCACAATGTGAACAAGGAGGGATTCATTATGCCAAGCAGTATTCATGATCGTGCAGTTCTACATAATGGTGTTCAAATGCCATGGGTCGGGCTAGGAGTCTACAAAGCTGAAGATGGTGATGAAGTCATCCAGTCCATAAAGTGGGCGCTCGATGCAGGTTATCGAAGCATTGATACGGCAAGTTTATATGACAATGAAACAGGTGTCGGTCAGGCGATCGCTGAATCAAACGTCCCAAGAGAAGAAATTTTTATTACAACTAAAGTTTGGAACACTGACCAAGGCTACGAAAAAACCTTAGCAGCCTTCGATGCCAGTCTAGAAAGACTAGGGTTAGATTATGTGGATCTATACCTGATCCACTGGCCAGTTCCAGGAAAGTATAAAGAAACTTGGAAAGCTCTAGAGAAAATTTATAATGAGGGAAGAGTTAAAGCGATCGGTGTAAGTAATTTCAAGCAGCATCATCTTGAAGATCTGATGAGAGAAGCAGAGATCAAGCCAATGGTGAACCAAGTGGAATACCACCCTCGCTTGTCCCAGGAAAAATTGTTGGCGTTCTGTAAAGAGCAGGGTATCCAACTAGAAGCATGGAGACCTCTTTTAAAAGGAGAGATCTTTGAGGAACCAACCTTGGTAGAGCTTGCTGATAAATACAATAAATCAGTTGCTCAAATTATTTTACGCTGGGATCTTCAAAACGGTGTGGTTACGATACCTAAATCGGTAACGCAGCATAGGATCGAAGAAAATATTGAACTCTTTGACTTTGAATTATCAAATGAGGATATGACGCGTATCTCTGCACTAAATCAAGACAAACGTAACGGGGCAGACCCTGATGATCCGGAGTTTTATAAACAGTTTGAATAAAATGAGTGAAAGTCTTCCTGTTGTTAGGAAGGCTTTTTTTGTGGATTGGTATTGATAGGCCATAAACAAACATTTATAAGCCTTCAAAATAATTTATAGTCCCTAATGATAAATTTATGGTCCTTCGAAAAAGTTTATAGGCCCAGAAAATCAGTTTATAGGCTTTTCGACAAAGCCACCGTTTAATTTTGATACCTTCATGATTTTATTGTGTTTTAAATCATTAGATTCGGGAAAAATGATAAACGTATTGTAATGAAAGGGAGTGTAACAATGACAAAACGAGTATTGATCGTCGTAACGAATCATCAAAACATTGGTAATAACAAGACAGGGCTCTGGTTAGAGGAGTTTGCGGTTCCTTTCAACGAGTTTCGTGACAAAGGATATGATATTACAGTAAAAAGTATTAAAGGTGGAGATGTTCCGCTAGATCCGAACAGCTTAGAAGGTGTAGATAAAGAAACATATAAAGAAGCACTGGCACAGCTGGAAGGTACTGCAGAACTTACTCCTGAAGATGCGACAAGTTATGATGCGATCTATCTACCAGGCGGTCATGGTACCGTTTTTGATTTTCCGAAGAGTGAAGCATTAAAAGAAGTAGTAAGTCAGATGGCACAAACTAACAAAGTGATTGGAAGTGTCTGTCATGGCCCTGCTGGACTTACAACGGCAACGCTTAAAGACGGTACACCAATTGTAAAAGGAAAAACAGTTACTGCATTTACCGATGAAGAGGAAGAAGAGATGCAGCTGACGAAAGAAGTTCCTTTCTTACTCGAAACAAAGCTTCGTGAACTAGGAGCGGAGTTTCAACGAGCAGGAAAATGGGAAGATTTCGCCGTAACAGATGGCACACTTGTTACAGGACAGAATCCTCAATCGAGTAGAAGTGTAGCTCTTCGTATGATTGATGTGTTGGATAAACAATAGAAAATATGTGAAGCGATCAGCCCTCGGCTGATCGCTTTTTTTGTTGAATAGGTGAAGTTATCAATAGGTGTCTCATTAAACTTAAAAAAATTAATAGCCATTATCAACGAATCTTCTCTAGTACAGAATAAAAACACGGTAGGATATAGGGTCTTTAGACCTACTTGTCAGTATCAGCGCTAAAAATTACTGGAAAGAAGTTAGGGATAATTTATCATTGACGATGATAATCATTATCAATTAAGGTTATACATGTAATCAATAATGAGAATCATTTTCACTAACGTGTTGGATAATCCACTAGGAGGAATAAAACATGAGCATGTTACAAATAGAAATGAACGAAAAATACTTAAAACAACAAGAAAAACGAGAATCAAATGCAAGGTCTTATCCACGCCGCATTCCCATTGCCATTGAAGAAGCAGAAGGAATCTATGTAAAAGATGCAGATGGGAAAACATACATCGATTGTTTGGCAGGAGCAGGAACACTTGCGCTTGGCCATAATCATCCGGTAGTCATAGAAGCAATTGAGAAGGTGCTTCATGACAAGCGCCCTTTACATACACTGGACTTAACTACGCCAGTAAAAGAGGAGTTTGTAAGTGAAGTGTTTGATAGTCTACCAGAAGAGTTTGCCAAACGCGCAAAGATTCAATTTTGCGGACCTACTGGTGGAGATGCGATCGAAGCAGCGATCAAGCTAGTAAAAACGGCAACAGGAAGAAGAAGCATTCTTTCTTTCCAAGGAGGCTATCACGGAGCTACACATGGAACGATGGCGCTCTCTGGTAACTTAGGACCGAAACAGAACGTACAAGGCTTGATGCCAGATGTACACTTTATGCCATATCCGTACGAATACCGCTGTCCGTTCGGGATCGGTGGAGAAGACACGTGGAAAATCAGTGCTAACTATATCGAGAATCTTTTATACGATCCAGAGAGCGGGATACTTCCTCCAGCTGCCATGATCTTAGAAGTCGTTCAAGGAGAAGGAGGATCTATCCCGGCACCAGTAGAGTGGCTGCGCGAAATCCGCCGCATAACGAAAGAGCGCAACATTCCTTTAATCATTGACGAAGTACAAACCGGAATCGGACGTACAGGCGAACTATTTGCATTTCAACATGCTGGAATCGTGCCGGATGTAGTCGTTCTGTCCAAAGCGATCGGAGGAAGCTTGCCATTATCTGTTGTGATCTATGATCGTGAACTGGATAAATGGGGACCCGGTGCTCATATCGGAACGTTCAGAGGAAACCAGATGGCGATGGCTGCTGGAACAGCGACACTGCGTCATATTAAACAAAACAACTTATCACAGCATGCTGCTGAACTTGGTGAGAAGCTAATGCTTGAACTTTCTATCCTGCAAAATGAGATTCCTGAGATCGGTGATGTGCGAGGACGAGGATTGATGGTAGGTGCAGAAATTGTGAATCCGCGAATTCCAACAGGATTAAAAGGAACCTATGCTGCAAATCCTCAACTCGCTAGCCGCATTCAACGTGAATGCTTTAATAGGGGCTTAATCCTAGAAGTAGGTGGAAGGCATGGAAGTGTTGTAAGGTTCTTGCCACCACTTATCATCACAGAGGAACAACTGGACGAAGTAATCGCAATATTCACAGATGCGGTTAGAGCCGCAATAAAATAGAGGTGCTAGATGAACACAACTGATTTTGATCGCTTTTTCCTTAACGATAGTGAAGTAGGAGTACAGAGTTTTCGACACATTATCCTTGAAACTCAGCACCTGTTAAGTGGTTTTTATAAGAATAATTCAGATGCTTTTAACGGTGTACAGCCTACTAAAATCGAGAAAGAAATAAACGAGCTAACACTCATTTCGGAAGATGGAGAGGAACCTGGAAAGGTTTTAAACGATGTTTTGGAAAAGGTTGTGAGAAACAGCATACATGTCTCTCATCCGACGAGTATGGGCCACCTTCATTGTCCACCTCTTATCTCAGCCATCGCAGCTGAATTGATCATCGGTACTCTCAATCAATCTATGGATTCGTGGGATCAAAGCTCAACGGCTACTTATTTAGAAGAGCGCTTGATCAAATGGGTAAGTAACAAGCTTGCCCTTCCTTCTTCAGCAGATGGGACATTTACGAGTGGTGGTACGCAATCGAACTATATGGGGCTGTTACTCGCTCGCGATTTCTTTTGTGATAAACGATGGAATTGGAATGTTAAAGCTCAAGGATTGCCAGCAGAGTCTCATAAACTCCGTATTCTATGTTCAGAGGATGCTCACTTTACCGTGAAGAAGTCAGCTTTTCAATTAGGGCTAGGAGAACAGGCAGTCGTAACGGTTGAAACGGATGAATGTAAAAAGATGAACACAGCTAAATTAGTAGAAGAGATCGAGCGCTTGAGAAGTGGGGGACTTATCCCGATGTGTATCGTTGCAACGGCGGGAACAACGGATTTTGGAAGTATCGATCCGATTCAAGATGTTGCTGCTATTGCTCAAAACCATGGATTGTGGCTTCATGTTGACGCAGCCTACGGTGGTGCGTTACTTCTGAGTAAAAAGCATTTTCATAAGTTAGCAGGAATTGAGCAAGCGGATTCCATTACGATAGACTTTCATAAGCAGTTTTATCAACCTATCAGCTGTGGTGCTTTCTTCGTAAGAGAAAAAACAAATTTTCACTATATCGCACATCATGCCGATTATTTGAATCCTGAGAACGATGAAGAAGATGGCCTTGTTCACCTAGTGAGCAAATCGGTTCAAACAACAAGGCGTTTTGACGCGTTGAAGCTTTTCATGTCATTACGTATCGTTGGAGAAAAGAACTTTGAAAACATGATTGATTATACGCTTCATCTTGCGAAACAGGCAGCGAGTGTAATGGATAAGAATCCTCAGATTGAAGTGTGTAATATCAATCCAGAGATCAATGCGATTGTATTCCGTTATTCCGACGCGGCAACTGGTTCATTAAATGAAGTGAATACGTATATTTACAAAAGAATTCTTCATTCAGGAACAGCACTAGTCGCAAAAACAAAAGTGAAGGGTGAAGTCTTCTTAAAATTTACGTTACTGAACCCACGAACAACAATCGTGGATATTGAAGATATCCTTCATACCATTTCTCAATTTGCTTTAGAGTACGAAAACAGGGGGATCACCCAATGACAAATCACAAACAACAAGCAGAAAATGCAAGCATACAGAGCTTCTTAAACTGTTATCTTCGAGAAACACAAGCATTTGAAGAAGTCTACGAAGCGGTAAATCATTTGAATTGGAGTGGGGTAACACCGAACAGATGGATAAAGATCGAGCTAAAAAAACAACGTTCGACGATCTATGCTGCTCTTAAGCATTGGTCTTTAACAGGCAGACATCTGTACCATTTTCCTATTCTTTATGAAAACAATGAAAACGTGATACCGCTCGATTATATTTCGCTTGTCTCTATTCTTTCAAAAGAATTGTTGCTAAAACAAGATCGTGAGGATGCAGAAGATGAATTGATGCTGCGGACAATACTCAGCAAAAAGAACATACAACGGTACTTAGAAGCACGTGAAGATGACTCCAAAAGTCTAGAGAGCAGTGAGTTTACATTCATTGAAGCAGAGCAGTCGCTTTTGTTTGGTCATCTGCTTCACCCGACTCCGAAAAGCAAGCAAGGAATGAGTGATGAAGATGAATCTCTTTATTCCCCAGAACTTAAGGGAATGTTTCAGCTCCATTTCTTTCAAGCGGACAAGTCCATCATCGATCAGGATACGGCAGATGAAGTGACGGCGGAAGAGATTACTAGAATGCTTCTGCAACGAGATGAGAAATTCACCAAACAGGTGGAATACGATGATGAATCTGTCTTCATACCGGTTCATCCTTTACAAGTTCAAGTTCTATTGAATGATTCATTTGTTCAAACTTTAATCAAAGATAACAAGTTAAGCTACATAGGTCCATTCGGTGAGCTATTCTCAGCAACATCTTCTATGCGTTCCGTATACAGTCCAAACTTCAAATATATGTTCAAATTCTCTGTACCTGTGAAGATTACGAATTCACTGCGGGTTAATCTTGAAAAAGAACTGCATAGAGGAGTAGAAGTTTCTCGACTTATGCAATCAAAAATCGGACAAGAGATGCAGGAGATCTATCCATCGTTTCAGATCATAAAAGATCCTGCATTCTTAAATATCCCAACAAATAAAGAGACTTCAGGGTTTGAAGTGGTGATTAGAGAGAATCCTTTTTACGATAATGATAAAAATGCGAGTTTAATAGCTGGCCTTTGTCAGGACCACGGTTTTGGAGGAAACTCTAGAATCGCTTCAATCATTCATGACATCGCTCAAAGGGAGAGCAGAACGACAGAAGAAGTCAGTAAAGATTGGTTTTTGCAATATTTAACAATTACTCTAGATCCGATGCTCTGGCTGTACGAAAGATACGGTGTTGCGCTTGAGGCCCATCAGCAGAACTCGATCGTTCAATTGGAGAATGGCTATCCGAAGCGTTTTTATTACCGTGATAATCAAGGCTATTATTACAGCGAATCAAAGGCTGATTTGTTAGTTAAACAGCTTCCAAGCCTTAACCGTAAGAGTGTAACGATCTGCAGTGACGAGGTCGCGATTGAACGCTTCCGTTATTATTTTTTCATGAATCACTTATTCGGTCTCATCAACGGTTTTGGAGCAGCAAATCTTATCGAGGAAGAAGACCTTATGGATATACTGCGTCATCGCTTGATGCACCATGATACGTTAACAGACGGAAAGTCAGGCTTAATCAGAAGCTTACTAGACGCGGAAGAACTTCCGTGCAAAGCAAACTTACTTACTCGTTTTCATGATATGGATGAGCTTGTTGGTTCTCTAGAAACCCAGTCTGTCTACACGAAGATCCGAAACCCATTACAAAAGGTGATGAAATCAGATGCAGCCAGAATTTAGTTTCTATGATCACACGGTCCAAAAGACATTATCGTATGTAAAAGTAGATTTGGAGCGGGATGTTTCACTTCTTCATAAGTGGCAGCAGCAACCGTATGTGATCCCATACTGGAAACTGGATATTTCGTTTGAAGCATACAGAAAGCATTTGAGAACGTTCCTGGCAGATCAGCACCAAACGCTATATTTGGGCTTAATAGATGGAGTTCCGATGAGCTATTGGGAAGCATACTGGGTAAAAGGAGATGTGGTGGAAAAGTGCTATGATCCACATCCTAAAGACCAGGGGATTCATCTTTTGATCGGAGAAGAATTCTTTCTTGGGAAAGGTTACGCACTTCCTTTATTACGTGCGATCGTACATTTTCAGTTTTTATCGAAAGGGACTGAAAAAGTAATCGCTGAACCTGATATTCGGAATGAAAAGATGATTCATGTATTTGAAAAGTGCGGCTTTGAAAAAGTAAAAGCGATTCAGTTGCCGGATAAGACGGGAATGCTCATGTTCTGCCATAGAGATACGTTCGAGAGGAGATGGAAAGATGTCTTTCAAACAATCACAACAAAAAGAGATCTATGACATCATCGGTGTCGGCATCGGTCCATTCAACCTAGGACTTGCGGCGATGCTAGATGAAACAGAAGGTAAAAAAGCACTCTTTTTTGAAAAGAAAACAGAGTTCAACTGGCATAGTGGCATGCTGATCGATGGCACAACACTTCAAGTACCATTCTTTGCGGATTTAGTAAGTATGGCAAATGTGAGAAGCAAATACACGTTTCTAAACTATTTGCAGAAACATAATAGATTGTACCACTTTTATTTCTTGGAGAACTTTCATATCCCAAGAAAAGAATACAACCACTATTGCCGTTGGGTAGCGAGTCAGATAGATTCTTGCAGCTTTGGTATGGGAGTGGAGCACATTCAACCGGTTGAAGATACGGATAGTTCTGTGTACGAAGTGATTGTAGCGTCTTTAGAAACTGGGGAAACAGAGACGTACTATACAAAGCATCTTGCTGTAGGCATCGGTACGATTCCTTCTGTACCTTCTCATATGGAGAAGAAACTTGGTGCAAGAGTCTTCCACTCTTCACAATACTTAGATCGAAAAGAAGAGATTCTTAATGCAAACTCAGTGACAGTCGTTGGTTCTGGTCAGAGTGCAGCAGAAGTGTTCTATGATCTGGCACAGCATCAGGATAATGACTCATATTCTTTAAACTGGTTTACACGATCCAAAGGATTTTTCCCGATGGAATATTCGAAGCTTGGACTTGAATATTTTTCACCTGATTATACAAATTTCTTTTACAATCTTCCTTCTTCGAAGAAGGATGAGCTTTTGAAAAAGCAAGACCTTCTCTACAAAGGGATCAGCATGGACACGATCGCTGATATTTACAATCTGCTTTATGAAAAATCAGTTGGACAACATAAGCCTGATATCCATCTGCAGGCGATGACCGAACTGGTTCATCTTGAAAGAAGTGAAGATACTCACTTGCTTACACTTCGTCAGAACGTAACTGGAGAAGTGTTTGAATTGAAATCTGATGTAATCGTGTTTGGGACAGGCTATGCTCCATCATTTCCGCATTTCTTAATGAAAATGCAGGACCAGATTCAGTGGGATTCTAAAAACCGCTATCAGATTACTAGCGATTATCGACTGGAGACAAAGGGACTTCAAAATAACCATATCTTTATTCAGAATGGCGAGCTTCATACTCACGGTGTAGGTGCTCCAGACCTTGGCCTTGGCGCACATAGAAACGCAGTTATTATCAATACGCTATTTGAGAAAGAAATGTACCCTGTTAGTACAAAAAATGTGTTTCAGAATTTTGGAACGGAACCTTCATGGAAGCCAGCAACCGTTCGTTAAACCTGTTTTTATTAAGCTGTGTCTTTCTATTCGTATGCACAGAAGTATTGCTATCACCTTTTTATCCTCAATTTTTTAATAAGGTGTATGGCATAGATGATCCAGACCTAACAGGGTTCTACATTATGACGTGCAGACTCGTCGTTGTGATCTTTACTCCCATCTGGGGATTGATCGCCCATAAAAGAAATAACAGCTCTACATTATTAATCATAGGACAATGGGGAACAGGGATCTCTTGCTTTCTGATGGCGATATCACCAAGCTTTGAAATGTTTGTAGCAGCGAGTGTACTTCTATTGATCTTTAAGAGCAGCTACTTTCTGTTGTATACCATTCTAATCTCTGAGAATCGAAATTCTACGACAGGAGCAGCAGCCAGTTATCATGCCGTATTGCAAGGTGCGATTGTCACAGCGACGATTTTGTCTGGATGGGTTATAGAAATGGATCATCCATTATTAATCTTTTGGATCGTTGGAATCGTTGAATGTTTAATGGCAGTCTTCAGCCTACGTTTCTTAAGAAAAGTAAGCAAAAACAGAATAGTAGAACTAGAACAAACAAATCATCGTAGCTTAGTAACTCCATTCTTGTTTTTTGGAATCATCGTTTTAACCCTTCATCTTGCAGTAAATATGATCCGGCCGTTTTTTACAACATACACGGAAATTGTGTACAGCACGAATACGATGATGAGCAGTTCGTTGTACTTGATTCCGAGTCTGATGGCAATCGTCACATTGCCGCTCACAAAAAAATACAGTGAACGCTTAGGATGGTACGGCTATGTTGGTGCGGCGAGCATGATCATTGTTGGTTTGTTTCTTCAAGGAATCGAAACGAGTATCATTGGACTCATCTTTTTCCGATGTATGTTCGGTATAGGGGCGGCCTGGTGTCTTGCGAAAATAGATGTATTTATCTTTAAGTGGAGTGGGAATATGCATGGAGACTATAGCAAGATCTCTGCGATTCAAAATGTAGGGTTGCTGCTAGCCCCAGTCGCGGCATCCTCCATCGTTAACACCCATTCAATTTCAGACGTATTTACTTATGCTAGTTTGTTCGTCGTTCTACACTTATTCATTTTCTTATGGGGAACATACTCGATAGAAAGAAACAAAGGAAAATTGCACATACATAAGGAGGAAGAAGATGCTTTATATAAATGAAACAGAGTCCATGTTAAAAAAAGATACATGGGAAAAAGTGAACAAAAATTTATTAGCGAAGATGCTTGCAGAATATATGTATGAAGAGATGATTTTTCCAGAGCAAGAAGATGAGGGATATGTTTTTACAGTGAATGAAGAACGCAAATATCATTTTGCTGCCCAAAAGCGTTTATTTGAAAGCTTCGATGTAGATCCAGAATCGATTCAGGTGTTAGAAAATGGTGAATGGAAATCTGCAACAGATGCGATTCGTTTCTTAATGGATATTCAGCCCATGATCGGCATGTCATCCGAAACAGCAGGTCACCTTATTAAAGAACTGAATCATACGCTTATTGCTGATGCAAACCTACTAAACAATCATAAAAAAACATCTGATGAATTGGTTGATCTTGATTATGCTGAATTAGAGGGAGAGATGTCAGGCCATCCATGGATCACGTATAACAAAGGTCGTATCGGTTTTGGTTTCGATGACTATAACAAATACGCTCCTGAGAATCAGAATGAAACAAAGCTGTTCTGGATTGCCGTTCATCGCGATCGTGCTCAGTTTCAATCTGTACAGGAACTTCATTATGAAAAACTTTTAATGAGAGAACTAGATGGTGTTCTTGTTCAGCGCTTTAATGAGATTTTAAGAGAGAAAGGCAAATTACCGCTAGATTATTATTTTATGCCGGTACATGAATGGCAGTGGAATAACGTATTGATTCAAAATTTCCCTCGGGATCTAGCGACAGGTATGATCGTTCCTTTAGAAGAAGGAACCGATCATTATTTGCCTCAACAATCTGTTCGAACGTTTGTAAATGTAACAAACCCTTTGAAGTCTCATGTCAAGCTTCCGATGAGTATTTTAAATACACTCGTGTATCGAGGACTTCCGTCAGAACGAACACTCATCGCACCACTTGTTACAGAGCACATCAAAGGAATATTTGAAGGAGACCATTTTTTACGTGACGAATGTGAAGTGGTCCTTCCAGGAGAGATAGCGAGTATTAATGTTGATCATCCTCACTATAGCGAGCTGAAGGGAGCACCATATCAATACCTAGAGATGCTAGGAACAATCTGGCGCGAAAGCATCTACACGTATTTAAAAGACGGTGAACAACCGATCACACTTGCTGCACTTCATCATGTTGATGAAAACGGAAAGCCTTATGTACAAAGTCTGATTGAAAAGTCTGGGTTAAGTGCTGACGATTGGATGAAGAAGTTCTTCGGTGTTGTGATGCCGCCGTTGCTTCATTTCCTTTATCAATATGGAACAGTCTTTTCGCCGCATGGTCAGAACACGATTTTAATTTTGAAAGACTATCAGCCTGAAAGACTAGCAGTAAAAGATTACGTAGATGACGTGAACATCTCGGATCAGCCTTTCAAAGAGTTAGAGGGTGTTACAGAAGAGCTGCGTGCTGTATTACGAAGTGAACCACCTGAAGGATTAACGCAATTTATTTTCACGGGACTCTTTATCTGTCATCTGCGTTATCTGTCAAATGTTATGGTACGTAACGATTTAATAGAAGAAAAAGCGTTCTGGTCACATTTGGTAGACAGTATTGAAGCGTACCAAGCGAGATTTTCACATCTAGAAGAGCGTTTCAAGCTGTTTGATTTCTTTAAGCCAGAGATTACAAAGCTATGTTTGAACCGAAATAGAATGGTAGATTACGGTTATGGAGATGGAGATGACCGACCACATGCCTCTGAGTTTGGAAAAGTAAGAAACGCTCTTTATGAAATTCGCAAAAACAAAGAGATGAGTATTCAATAATGAAAAAATGAGGACTTCCTTGGTGAAAAGGAAGTCCTTTTTGTGTGTTTGGGGTGGTGAGAGGCGATTTATCGGTGAAAAGAGACTTGGTTCAGGTGGTTATTACCATGTTACCGGTGGTCGCGCCGTTATTAAAGGTTGAAAGAGAGCATTTACCGTTGAACGTGTAACAGAAATAAAAAACACGTACCGTAAAAGAACGGCGTTAAATCTGAAACTTCTATTTTTTCGCTTTCGTATGTAATATTATGGTAAGTAGAGGGTGGGAGGGATGAAGTTATGGAGGGTTTTGAAGAACCAGGATTCGGCGCCAGCGGAGATCTGATGTTTGATATCGTTCCCATTTTTATCGGTGCTGTCTTTGTAATCGTTATTAGTATTTTTGTAATTGTCATCGTGAAAGGAATCAGTCAGTGGAACAGCAATAACAAGCAGCCTGTACTATCCGTCGCGGCCGAAGTGGTTACGAAAAGGAGTGAAGTAACCGGTGGTTCTAATGATACGTCTGCTTCCACATGGTATTATGTCACATTTGAAGTAGAGAGCGGGGACCGAATGGAGTTTCACGTTAAGGCACAAGAATACGGCACGTTAGTTGAAGGTGATAGAGGAACACTCACCTTTCAAGGCACACGTTATTTAGGTTTTGAACGAAATAGGCAATCCCAATCTCTATAAGTTGAGGATACAAACATATGAGAAAATTAAATCAAAGTGATCATGAGAACGTAATGAAACTTCTGAGCAAAAAGCCGGCAGAGAACCTGTTTACGTTGTGGGGAATAGAATCATATGGGTACGAAGGGGATATTCAGACGCTTTGGGGTCAGTTCGATTCCAAAGGTGATTTAATCGCTGTGTTGTGTAAATTCAAGAACAAATATACACCGTATTGGGAAACGGAATGTAATCTACAGAAGTTTGCAGACATCATCAATACAGATACAAATGAAAAAGAAGTGAATGGAATTGAACGCTTAACGAAAGAGATAGAACCGTACATTACCGACGGTTACGATAAACGCGAAAGTTATTATTATGCAAAATGTGATCCCAAGCAAGATCTAAACTCTTCAGATTCAGTCAGATGTATAAGCAAAGAAGAAATTCCGCAGCTCATCTCTTTTTATCAAGAAGTTCCTGAATTTAAGAGGGAGTATAATCCGGAATCTTTTATTGATCAGATGAATAATGGATGGTCTAGGATATTCGTCATTGGAGAACATGAAAAGTTCGTTTCATCAGCATCTACCGTTTGTGAGACATCTGTAGCCGCTATGGTATCAGGTGTCTGTACCCTACCCGCAAAAAAGGGAAAAGGATTGGCAAGCATCTGTATAGAACACTTGATGTATAACCTTTTTCAAGAAAATAAAACACTAACATTATTTTATGACAACCCAGAAGCTGGTCGTATCTATAAGAGGTTAGGCTTTAAAGACATCGAAAAATGGACAATCAATTTCTGTAAAGAAAGGAACAATCATAATGACAACCAGTGTAGATAGTTATCAAAAAAGTGTATTGAACGCATTTTTAACCAAAGACGGGCGCTTGAAGAATATCCCCTCTCAAAAGAAGAAAAAATTAGTGGTGTTAGAATATTTAGTTCAGCAATTGAACGACAATCAGTCCTATACGGAACGAGAGATCAATGAATTTATAAAGACGTATCATGAAGATTTTTGTACCATTCGCAGAGAATTTATAGTGAACGGATACATGGACCGAGATGCCGGAAATTACATAAAAAGAGATGAAACGCTTTGGACAAAATGGCAAGAACTCAAGTAACAGTTAGAAAGAAGTGAATTGATTGGAGACAGAGATATCGAATGAAAGTCTTTGGACTCATTTAAAAGAAGAGGTAGAGACTCGGTTTGGTTTTGAAGTGGATAAATGTACACCGATCTATCGAGGGTGGCTCAATCAAAAATGGAAGATAGAAACGAATCAAGGTGTTTTTCTAATAAAACAATACAATAAAGAGCGAATGAAAAGGTACGATCTTCAAACGATACAAACTGCTCTTCATGCACAGAATAGATTGTTCACACAAGGAATAGCTTGTCCTGAAATTTTGTCATATAAAGGTGATCTTTTACAGAAGTCAACAGAAGGTGAACGTTTTACTGTAATGCGCTTCATGGAAGGAAGCTTAGTCTCACCAGGTAATCTTTCGAGTAACCAGATGCGATCTCTTGGTGAGGAAGTTGGAAAGCTTCACACTTTATTAAATGATGGAACATTATCAGCAAAATCAGAAACGATATTCAAAATTCCTTCTATAGAAGAACGTGTGGAGTATTGGCAAGGTGAAATACATAAGTGTGATGAACAAGGATTAGATAGTATCCGTTCTATAATGGATCTACAAAAGAACGCGTCCTTAACGTTGGATATAGAACAGTTTAATAATCTCACTCCTGGCTGGTGTCATCGCGACCTTTGGGTGGATAACTTGCTCTTTTCCGAAGATCATTTTTCGGCGATTCTCGATTTTGATCGAATGAACTATGACTATTTAGAATTGGATATCGGGAGACTGATCATCTCAACGTGTCTGCAAAATAATATTCTAAATCGTAAAGCTGTCCAGGCATTTCTTAAAGGGTACAATAATACAAATGAATTATCAGTTGAAAGATTAGTGATATCTCTACGATTAGTTTGGTACATGGAAAGTACGTGGTGGATCGATATCAATCCTCATGAAGGAGAGCCTCCCAAAAGATTTCAACAAGAAATGGTTTGGCTAGCTCGTCATCAACAGCGATTAAAAGAACTGGAAAAAAGAAGAAGTAATAATCATGTTTTAACAAACTAGCTTAAGGGAAATTCCTCATTAACAGATCAGAGGAGTGGTTAAGTGGAGACGAAACAATTGTGTTTGCTGAAAAAAGAAGATATGACAAATCCAGAAATAGTGCCAGCGTGGGTGATCGAGGAGTATAAGACTTTCCATGAGACAGTGACGAACAAAACTTTTCCTTGTTATTTTGGAATGGCAGCTGAGAATAAGGGAGAATTACGATATGCATATGTGACGCATGATGACTGGTCGAACCTGCCTGAGGCAATTCGAGAATTTAACAAACTTTTTGATGCACCTAAATTGATTCGTCACGGACTGTTTGTGTTTGTTGAGCCGGAGAAAGAAGAGAAAGACATTCCGTATTACCGCGATTATTTTTGGAAGATGCTTCAGTCATTGCACGAAACAGATAATCAACCTTGGCCAGAACATATACCGAAAGACCCGGACCACCACTTATTCGCTTTTTCATTTGATAATGAGCCTTATTTTGTATTCGGGAACGCACCTGCATACAAACAAAGAAAAACAAGAGATCTTGGTAACAGCTTAGTCCTCGGATTCCAGCCTCGACGAATCTTTGAAGGCTTAGAAGGAACATCTCCAGGCGGAGCGATGTCTCGGGAAAAAGTTCGTGAGCGTGTAGAGAAGTGGGATAATCTTCCGAAGCATCCCAACATCAGTCATTATGGAGACCCAGAGCACCGTGAATGGAAACAGTATTTTATTGGAGACGACGTTGAACCGATAGCGGGAAAATGTCCGTTTCATCATAAATAAAACGTGAAAAAGGACTCTTATTTGAGTCCTTTTTTATCTGTCCATTCGTGCTCTAACATACTGAATAACATAGAGTCACGCCATCTGTCTTTAAGTAGGATAGATTCACGTATTATGCCTTCTAACTTCATGTCTAGTTTCTTCAAAACCTTTTCTGAACCTTTATTTCTAGGATCACAAGTTGCAAAAATGCGATGAAGCTGCAGATCTTCAAAACCAAACTTCAGCAAAAGCTCCCCGGCTTCCGTCGCAAATCCTTTTCCCCAATAATCCGGATGAAGCACATAACCAATCTCACCAACACGATTTGTTAATGAGGTAATCTGTAATTCTCCTGCTCCGATCAACAGGTTTGATTGATTTTCAACGATCGCAAAAGCATACCGTTCACGAGGATTTCTGTTTGCATCATTAATTACTTCATTCACATAGGCTATAGAATCTTTTTCATGATTCGGTCCCCAAGGCTGGTATTGAGAAACGATCTCTTGTGAGGCATATTGGTGAATCGCTTTCCAATCTTCAGGAATCATCTCTCGAAATAGAATTCTTTTTGTATTTAACATCCGATTGATCCCACCGTTCTCTGCTAAACTTTTCTATAAACTTTACATGCAAAGTTAGCCCACGCTTTTTTGAGTTCGTTAATTCTAATTACTTGCCACGGGTTAAACATCGTTTGGCCATGTTTGTTAAAGGCATGTTCTTCACTTAAAAGATAAGCAGCATGTACAACTTGATCTTGCTCATTGAACCATATCCATACATCTCTGGCTTGAACAGAAGAAGTCTCAATGTGATGGTAGTGGTTTTCATCTAACAGTTGGAGAAAGGGTTCAACTTGCATCCAGCACTTTATATCATCGGTTGAAGAACGAATTGCTGAAGCGACAGCCGCAAGACAGTTAGGACCGTTCTCTTCTGAAAAAGTGTCCATGTACGGGTATAATTCTGGGTATCGAGTTTGATAGCTTTCACGTATTTCTGGTTCTAAAGCATATTCCTCAATCCACTCATCTGCGTAGTTCATCAAGATAGTATGTTGAACGTTCTTTGATACTTGATTCCAGTTGCACTTTTGAAGAATTACAATGTCTTGAAAAGAAGCACCTTGTTTTAAGATTTCCAGTTGGTTATCGGTGTCTGGCAAATTTACATTCTTCATTAGACCTTTTAATTCGTCCTCTGTAAAAACAAGACCTCTGTTTAGTGCTTTTTGTTCTGTTATTATCATTTCCTTTTCTAACGTAGATAGAGCTTGAAACTCTTCATTGGACATCACGCATACATATTCAGCTTTTTTGTTAATAGACCATGTAAGAAAAGAGGTTCGAACGTCGAGTGTAAACGCAGTTTGATTCATTTCTGTTATTTTATGAGAAGGAAAATGGTCTGGTTTACTCATAAAATAGAAAAAATCACGATCGGGCACAAAAATTAAACTCCACTTTTCCAATGTTTCTTGAGAGATTGTGTACTTCTTTATAGTTTGCATAGCTACTCCTAATAAACGATGTTAAATATATGATAATCTAATACTATCAATCATTTACATATGTTAGTAGACTTTAAAGAACAAGTTAAGTTAGATGAAAGCGGGAGAGTTAAAAAGTGAATCTAAAAGATATAGCTAGAAAAATGGCAGGTATTTATAAAAAAAATAAAAAAGTGCAGGCTGTATTATTGGCAGGATCTGTTTCAAGAGGCTGGGAAGACAAGCACTCAGATATTGAACTGAATATATTCTGGTCGGAATCTCCAACTGATGAAGATAGAATGTTTCCTATTCACGCGATAGATGGAACAATCATCGATTTTCATCCATATGAAGAGGAAGAATGGGCAGAAAGCTATTTAACCCCCAAAAATATAAAACTTGAGATTAGCAGTTTCTTAACAACTACAGCGAATACGTGGATAAAAGAAGTAGTAATAGATCATGAAGTGGATTACGGCAAACAGTGCATGGCTTCATCTATTTTTTATGGAGTAAGTTTGTACGGAGATCACGTGATTAGTAAACTAAAAAAAGAAGTGGAAGTGTATCCAGATCAATTAGCACAAAACATGATTGAAGAAAATCTAGCTTTATGGAGTAGGTGGAACAACCGTTATGCTTTATTAGATAGGAACGAGTGGATCATGTTGTATGATCTGATGGTGGGTGTACAGAAGAAACTTCTCGGAACACTATTCGGTTTAAATAAATTGTATATTCATCATCCGTCCTTTAAGTGGATGCACAAATACAGCGAGATATTCACAATAAAGCCAGATCATTTAGATGAGCGACTATCCCGGATTCTCATTCAAAATGTTCATGAGAGTATAAAAGAGTTAGAACTGTTGATTCAAGAAGTTTTTAACCTTGTGGAGAAACATTACCCCGACCTTCCATTTTTAGAAGCTTACAGAGAAAAACTGAGCTTTGTTCGGCCGGAAAATAAAGGCTGATTCCAAGTATAAAAAATTCATTATGCATACACAATAGAAATAGCCATCCGGGTGGATTCGTCTTCTCGGGTGGTTTTTATTTTTTTATGGGCACAGAATACCTCATGACAAGCAATAACTTGGAAAGATTATACAACCATGAAATACATCCTTTTAAAAAAATTAAGTTTAACCGTTGACAAAATGAGGTAAATAGAATATAAATAAATTAACAATAAACAACTTGTTAATTAAAAGGAGGGGCACCATTGTCTAATAAGCAAGCATTGAAACAATACGACATCAAAAAATATCGTACACCTGATGGTTACACTTCCGATATTTGCGTCTTTACAATAATCGCAGAAAAAAATGAGGCATATAAACCACCTACGATGGATCTTAAGATTATGTTGATCAAAAGAGCGGCACTTGATTCAGAAGGAAATATGAACATTGAGGCAAACAAGTGGGCGATTCCCGGAGGTTTTGTGCAAGACGATGAAACCGGCTTTCAAGCAGCTCAACGAGAGCTAGAAGAAGAGACAAATATCTCTGGAATTCATATTAAACATTTCGGTGTTTACGACAAACCAGGTCGAGATCCTAGAGGATGGATCATCTCGAACGCACATTATGCGATTGTTCCTGATACGTATCTATCGCTAAGAAAAGCACAAGATGATGCGGCTGATATTGAACTGTTCTCAATAAATGATGTACTGGATCTGGATCTAGCGTTTGATCATAAACAAATCATTGAAGATGCAATCCAAGTAATCACAAACGATCTACTGCAAACGACTGTAGCTAAGAACTTTCTACCTGAGTACTTTACTTATTCTGAACTTCAGGCTGTTTTGAAAACAGTAACAAATGATCCGGCGATACTAAGTGATCAATCATTTTCAAGAAAGATTAAATCTCTTCCTTTTATTCAAGAAGTACAAGGAAAAACAACAACAAGAACGTCAAAGAGAGCAACAAAACTATATACATTCATTGAGATGAATGTTATAAAGCCGATCTATACAGCACGTTACTAACCATATTTTTTTATGTTTTATAATTAACAAATTGTTAATAGTTAGACAAAAAACAATATTAGGAGGCAGTTACGATGAAAAAAGCTTTGATCAATATTGACTACACATTTGATTTTGTGGCAGATGAAGGTGCTCTAACTTGTGGGAAACCAGGTCAGGACATAGAAAGTGAGATCACCTCTGTCACGGAAGACTTTATAAAGAACGGTGATTTTGTTGTTTTTGCCATTGATCAGCATCATACCGATGATAAATTTCATCCGGAGAACGAGCTTTTTCCTCCACACAACATCGAAGGTACACCAGGTCGAGAGCTATATGGCAATTTACAAAAAGTATATGAAACACATAAAACGAAATCAAATGTTTATTGGATGGATAAGACCCGATACAGTGCCTTTGCGGGAACAGATTTACTAATGAAGCTTCGCGAACGTGGAATTACAGAGGTTCACATCGTAGGAGTGTGCACAGACATCTGCTGTCTTCATACAGCTGTCGATGCTTACAATGCCGGACTTAAGATCGTTGTTCATGAAAAAGCAGTAGCGAGCTTCAACCAAGCAGGACATGAGTGGGCATTAGGACATTTTAAGAGCTGTTTGAACGCAAAAGTTATCTAAATCATTCTTGGAGGTAATGGAAATGAAGAATAAATATGCTGATGATAGTTTAGCGCTGCACACTGATCTTTACCAGATTAATATGGCTGAAACATACTGGGAAGACAATATTCATAACAAGAGAGCTGTATTTGAAGTCTTCTTTCGTAAACTTCCTTTCGGGAACGGGTATGCTGTATTTGCTGGATTAGAGAGAATCATAGATTATCTGAAGAATTTCAAGTTTACAACAAGCGATATCGATTACCTTCGGGAGGAACTAGGGTACGAAGAAGATTATTTGGAGTATCTGCAGCAAATAAAATTTACGGGAACTGTTCGCTCTATGGTTGAGGGAGAATTGGTCTTTGCAAACGAACCTATCATACGAATAGAAGCACCATTAGCAGAAGCGCAGCTTATTGAAACGGCTATCTTGAATATTGTGAACTACCAGACACTTATCGCTACAAAAGCATCCCGCATTAAACAAGTGGTTGGGGAAGAACGAGTGATGGAATTTGGAACACGTAGAGCACAAGAGATGGATGCAGCGATATGGGGAACAAGAGCTGCGTTTATAGGTGGTTTTGAAGCGACATCAAATGTAAGAGCAGGAAAACGATTCGGCATACCAGTCGCAGGTACTCACGCACATGCTCTTGTTCAGACGTACCGCGATGAATATACGGCATTTCATAAATATGCCCGACGTCATAAAGACTGTGTGTTTTTAGTAGATACGTATGATACATTGCGATCTGGAGTGCCTACAGCGATTAAGGTTGCTAAAGAGTTAGGAAACAAAATTAATTTTCAGGGAATTCGTTTAGATAGTGGAGATCTCGCTTACCTTTCAAAAGAAGCGAGAAAGATGCTTGACGAGGCAGGATTCACAGATACTAAGATTATTGCTTCGAATGATCTAGATGAGAATACGATCATCAATCTAAAAGCGCAAGGTGCAAAGATCGATTCGTGGGGAATCGGTACAAAATTGATCACAGCTTATGACCAGCCAGCTTTAGGAGCAGTCTACAAACTCGTCTCTATTGAGGACGAACAAGGAGAGATGGTAGACACGATAAAAATTAGTGGGAATCCTGAAAAAGTGACAACTCCTGGTTTGAAAAAAGTTTATCGAATCATCAATACACAGAATAACAAATCTGAAGGTGATTATATTGCACTTGACAATGAAACGCCCGAAGAAGAGCCTCGACTTAAAATGTTTCATCCCGTTCATACGTTTATCAGTAAATTTGTAACGAATTTTAAAGCGAAAGAGCTTCATCAAGATATTTTTGTAGAAGGTAACGTAGTCTATGAAACTCCCACTCTTAAAGAGATACAGCTCTTTGCAAAAGAAAATCTAGAAGTATTATGGGACGAATACAAACGGACGATGCATCCCGAAGAATATCCAGTTGACCTCAGTCAAGAATGCTGGGATAACAAGATGAAGAACATTCAAGACGTGCAAACAAAAGTTATGTTATTAATCGGAGAAGGAGAATCTCACAATGGGTAAGATTGGAATCTATGGATCATCTTTTGACCCTTTAACGAATGTCCATCTATGGACAGCAAGTACCGTTGCACATCGCTGTAAGCTAGATAAAGTGATTTTCCTGCCATGCTCAAGTAAACGAAAAGATAAAACGATGAAAACCTCAGATACTCATCGCTGGGAGATGCTTCAGCTAGCAATCTCAAATAATCATACATTTATAGCTGATGATCATGAAATGCTTCAAGAAGCTTGGGAAGTGTATACGTATTACACAATGGAACATTTTAAAGAAAAATATCCTGATGATGAAGTTTACTTCATTATGGGAGCAGATCTTTTGGTTGATATTGCAGATGGTAAATGGAAGTATGATGAAGAGTTAATTGTGAACAATAAATTTATTGTGATGGCAAGGGACGATATCAATATGGTCAAAACGATTTCTCGCTCGCCCATCCTAAGAAACCACGATGATGGCACAAAATTTCATCTGATTGATAAAGGACTGTCTATGGAAATCAGCAGCACTTATATCCGTGATGAATTTTCTAAGGGTGGCGAGCCAAGGTATCTGCTGCCTGATGCTTGTTATGAATATATAAAAAAACATGAACTTTACTCTTCGTGACGAGTGGAACAATCATAACAACAGCTGACTTAAGAAGGTATTCTGAGAAGTACCTTAGAGTCAGCTGTTTTTTGCATTTTATTAAATATTTTTAAAAGAAGTTAACTTTTAGCTATTTTTGGAAAAAATATAAATAAACTAGTGAAAGATGCAAAAAACGTTTACGGGACTATTGATTTAGGGAAGAGCCTTATAAATACCTTATGAGCGTATGGAGGATTATAGATGGCTACCGTAATAAAAGGAGAATACAAACACGTGAACTGTGATAGTGAGTATGGCACATTAAAGAAAGTGATTGTGTGTGAACCAAGATATATGAAGATCGATGAAATAATCAATGAAACACAGCGCCATTTTGCAAAAGACAACATCAACATGAAACGAGCGATGAAACAGCATCAGCACTTCGTGGACACGATGAAAGCAAACGGTGTAGACGTTTATAAACTTCCTGCGATGGAGAAGTTCCCTGAACAAGTTTTCACGCGTGACATTGGATTTACAATTGGAGAGACGGTATTCGTATCACGTATGGGAAGCAATATACGCGATGGAGAAGAGAAGGTATTACGAAACTGGTTATTAGAACATCAGATTAATCTTTCTTTGATCGAAGGTGACCGAATTGAAGGCGGAGATGTAATCGTTCACGGTGATACCGTCTATATCGGAGTGAGTGGCAGAACATCTGAGGAAACCATTCAAGAACTTCAATCACAGCTTCCTCATATGAAAGTCATTGCCGTCCCATTTGATCCTATTTATCTGCATCTAGATTGTGTTTTTAACATTTTGTCAGAAAAAGATGCTTTAATCTATAAACATGCATTTGAGGATAAAGACTATCAGTTTTTAGCCTCAAAATTTAATGTGATTGAAGTGGAGAAAGAAGAACAATTTACGATGGGTACGAACGTTTTATCTATTGGAAATAAAAAAGTTTTGAGCCTTCCTGTAAATAAAAATGTTAATGCTGCACTTCGTGAAAGAGGATACGAAGTTTTAGAAGTCGATATCTCTGAAATAATAAAATCAGGTGGTTCGTTCCGCTGCTGTTCGATGCCGTTATATCGAGAAGAGATGCATTAAATCGTTCACAAGTAGTCTTTGCCTATGGCAAAGGCTTTTTTTGTTGTTTCCTGTGTTATCGGTGAAAATTACGCTCTTAAAGGTGAAAAACGCATGATCACAGGCGAAAAGATAAGCATTTCAGGTGTTTCTGAGCACTTCTCAGGTGGTCACAGCTTATTTACCGGTGAACGCGTAATAAATATAAAAACACGTACCGTAAAACATATATCAACTGCTTAACACACTTCTTTGATTGATGATTGGAGTGCAAGCTCGTGCCTCACGTTTCGTGAATTATCTTGCACAAAATTCTACATCAACAATCTTTTATACAAGTGCCTTTCTAAAGGACATTCTTTGTAGGTACAAAGCTATAAACTGTCTGTTTTAGACATATTTTTAATCCTGCAGGGTAAAGAGTACTATTCTTTGACCTAGGAGGCTATGTAATGAGAGCAGTGACTTTTCAAGGTACGAAAGATATTCAGGTTAAAAATGTTGAAGATCCTATCATTCAAAACAAAGATGATATTATCGTCCGTATTACTTCAACAGCTATATGTGGTTCAGATCTGCATATCTATCAAGGAGCATTACCTGCGGCAAAAGATTACGTGATCGGACATGAACCTATGGGAATCGTTGAAGATGTTGGGCAGGATGTAACGAGAGTAAAAAAGGGTGATCGTGTAGTGCTTCCTTTTAATATCTCTTGTGGACATTGCTTTTATTGTAATCACGAGATGGAGAGTCAATGTGATCACTCAAACGGAAATCAAGCAGTTGATACAGGAGCGTATTTTGGTTTCACCGAAAGATATGGAAACTATCCAGGTGGCCAAGCTGAACTACTGAGAGTACCCTATGGCAACTTTATGCCCTTTGTTATTCCTGAACATTGCGAACTGGAGGATGAATCTCTTTTATTTATGTCGGATGTATTGCCGACTGCCTATTGGAGCGTTGAGAACTCAGGTATGAAAGAAGGAGATACCGTAGCTGTTCTAGGTTGTGGTCCAGTAGGGTTAATGGCCCAAAAATTTGCTTGGATGAAAGGTGCCAAGCGCGTAATAGCCATTGATAATATTCCGTATCGTTTAAATCATGCAGCGATGAAAAACAAATCAGAAGTGTATAACTTTGATGATTTTGATAACATGGGTGCTCACATAAAAGAAATTACAGGTGGAGGTGCGGATGTTGTCATTGATTGTGTAGGTATGGATGGAAAGAAATCAGTCATTGAAAAAGTGGAACAGAAACTGAAACTACAAGGTGGCACGTTGAGTGCGTTTGAGATAGGACTGAACGCGGTTCGTAAGTTTGGAACCATTCAGCTTACAGGTGTATATGGCTCTATTTACAATATGTTCCCGCTTGGAAATATATTTGAGAGAAATGTTACATTGAAGATGGGACAAGCACCCGT
Source organism: Fictibacillus phosphorivorans (assembly GCF_007673525.1). Lineage (GTDB taxonomy): Bacteria > Bacillota > Bacilli > Bacillales > Fictibacillaceae > Fictibacillus > Fictibacillus phosphorivorans_C. The sequence goes on along the minus strand of NZ_VDZU01000001.1, from coordinate 3,148,286 downwards.
GATTCATAACATGCCAATGCTCTTTGATAAGATCATGAACAATGAGTTTGACCCCACCGAAATTATTACACACCGAGTACCATTAGAAAATGCGGGTGAGGCATATAAGACGTTTAACGATCACGAAGATGAATGTATAAAGGTTGTTCTTAAGCCTTAGTTGCAAGAATTTAAATAAGGAACTTGGATTTCCAAGTTCCTTTCTATATTTCTATTTGTGAGTTTTCTTCCTCAGTCGTTACAGCAGTACTCTGAAGGGGAAGTACGATGGTGAAGGTCGTGATGCTATCATCTGATGAACAGCTGATGGACCCGTTATGCTTTTCAATAATTTTCTTGCACACGAAAAGGCCAATACCCGTGCCTAATTCTTTTGTTGTAAAGAATGGCTCGAAGATCGTACTGATTGTTTCAGGTGGGATAGCTGGGCCGTTATTAGAAATAGTAATATGTACGTTATCATTATCTTCAATCTTGCTAAAAATCATGATTCGGCGATTCTGTCTCATTTGACGCAGTGCATCGATTGAGTTCATGATGAGATTAAGCAGTACTTGTTTCAACTCGTCCTTGTGTGCCCGCAAAGTAATCGTAGGATCAATGCGCGGAATGACCGTAACGTCTGCATCCACTAAACTTGGATACATGAAATCTAGTATATCTGTGAATAAATCTTCTAAAGCAAAATCCTCCGCTTCCCGTTCTTGAACCCCTTTTCTTGAGGCATGAAGAAATTGAGAGATACGAAAGTTCAATTGTGTTAATTCATGACTGATGATATCAATGTATTTCATGTTTGGATTCTCTTGCTGCATGAGTTTTACGAAACCCATTACTGCTGTCAAAGGATTTCTGAACTCATGTACAAAACTAGATGACATCTGTCCTAAAATGGTTAACCGTTCTTTGTGACTTTGGTCGATGAATACTGTTTTTTCCTCAATCTCAATATCCTTCAGCTCCGTATACTTCTTAACGGCATGATATAAAAACTCATCAAAAAGAGAATTGATCGTTTCAATCACAGGCTGCAACTGTTCAATGGATATACCAGAGCCCGTCACGAAACGAACGATCTCACTTCGTCCTAGGTTCACATTGTATACGAATTCACCTATATTGATCTTAGCTTCTAACCGCTGAACAGCGACTTCATGGGCGAGGTGCATAATTTCTTCGGGAGATAGTTTACGTCGTAAGGATTGTTTAACTAGCTCAACCATATGCAAGGCATTCTCTATTACTTTTTCTTTATGTACATCATGATTCGATATCACGATTCTCTGGTGCCAATCATGTAAGTAAGTAGGCAAGTTATCATCCATATATGTAATTAAGCTTTCTGTTATGTCCACCGCTCGCACCTCTTTCAACATTAAAATCATGGAAAGAATAAAATATGAATCAGCTAACGTTTGTTATATAAAAGTATTTATACTACATATAGTAATGGAAATATAGACGAAATGCCATATGCAGTTTACAAATTTTTCATTAAATATTGAAAATGATGTAGGTATTTCGACAGAGAGCAACGAAATCATTCATGATCTCTTATTATTTACTTTTTCGGTAAGGATGAAATACTATCCTTTAAATTTTAAACACAATTCGAAATAAATTTTGTGATTTCATCTACATCAAACCCGATTGAGGAGGAGAAATAGTGATTTCATCTGTTCAAAAAATTTCGAGGATATTAAACTGTTTCACTAAAGATGAACCAGCATTAGGAAACTTGCAGATTGCAGAAAAGTTAAACATGAATGCAAGTACAGTACATCACTTAGTTCGCACACTTTGCTCAGAGGGCATATTGATTCAAGACAGCCAGAAAAAATATAGATTAGGATGGAAACTGCTGGAGTGGAGCAATCATGTGATGTATCAGCAAGATATCAACACGGAAGCACTGCCACTGTGCGAAGGTCTTGTCAGAAGGTTTAACACAACCGTACATATCGGAATGCTGGATCGTGGTGAAGTGCGTTTCGTTCTAAGAGTAGCTTCTTCAAATTCAGTAGCTGTCCCCACTTTTATAGGCGATACAAAACCTGCATATTGTACAAGCACAGGAAAAGTATTGCTAGCTTTTAACCCCTCCATGATTAAGCCGACCATATCAAGGGGATTGCTTCGCCGCGCTCCTAATACCATTACATGTGTTGAAAAATTAAAAAATGAGCTTGATGTTATAAGAACAAATGGTTATGCCATCAGCAACAACGAAAACGAGATGGGGTTGTATGGAATTGCCGCTCCGATCAAATCGTATACCGGACAAATCATAGCTGCTCTTAATATGGTTGGACCCGTATCGTATATGCTAGGGCAAGATACGCCTTCTATGATTCATCATGTCGTAAAAACAGCGGAGTCGATCTCAAAAGAACTCGGTTTTATTAGCGTTTTATGATAGCGCTTACATAAATAGAATGATCTGTCTTTAAAATCAAAGAAGTAAAAAATAAGGCAAGGAAACAGGAGAAAAGCAAAAAAAAACGCAGCGAATCTTCGTTGCGTTTTTTATAATACCTATTGATAAAAAGAGTATTTTGTCCAATGCTCTCTAATCATAAGGACCGGAATCAGTTCTTATGGCAATAACACAGCATCGATTACGTGAATAACACCATTTGATGCCTCAACATCTGGTTTAACAACAGTTGCATTATTCACCTTTACGGGATTAAGTGAGATTATTACTTCTTTACCAGCAAGTGTTTTTACTTTCATTCCGTTCTGAAGATCAGTTGACATTACTTTTCCAGGAACGACATGGTAAAGTAATATATTTTTTAAGTCTTCTCTGTTTAATAACTCTTCTGCTGTAACGTTTAATTCTTTTAGCAGTTTTTCAAACGCTTGATCTGTTGGTGCAAATACCGTATACGGACCAGCACCTTTCAGTGTTTCAACTAATCCCGCTTTTTCAAGTGCAGCAGCAAGAATTTTAAAATCTCCAGCTTCTACCGCTGTATCAACAATATCCTTTTTAGCACCTGTATTTTCTGCTGCTAAAGTAACATTCGAGAATGAAAGTGTCATCATGAAAATCATGAGAAAACTTATAACTTTCTTCATTTTTTTAAATACCCTCCTTTTTCCATTAAGTTTGCTATTAGAAAATGTACCATCGTCCTTTTTCGAATCGTAAGTACAAGGGTAGTATTAATCACCTTAAAGTTTTTATACCAGTCTGTTCATTTGTTTGAGTAACAAAAGCAAGAAAGAAACATTATAATCACGTCTTTGATAAAACCCTAAATACTTATACTTCCACAAAAGAGCGAGCCAATAGCTAATAGCACCCTCTTTCATTCTCAAAATAGCTATGTAATTCAGTAACGGATAAAATTTTCAGATAATTTCATAATGTGAAATTACAGCATTGAGATTTGTAAGCGCTTTCTTATATAGTTGAAACAAATTAATACATCTATTCATAGAGGAGGCATATGGAATGGGAATTAGAACTGGTGCTCAATATATTCAAGCATTGAAATCTCGTTCACCAGAAATTTGGTTAGAGGGCAGGAGAGTAACAGATGTTGTGAACGAACCTGTTTTTAATCAGCCAATACAAGAGATCGCTAAACTGTACGACATGCAGCACGATCCACAATATCAAGATTCCATTACACATATTTGCAAAGAGACGGGTGAGCGTGTAAACAATGCTTTTCTCCATCCGACAACCTATGAAGAATTAATGGCAAGAAGCCAGTTGTTTGAAATCTACGCAAAATCTACTTTTGGACTAATGGGCCGAACTCCTGATTTTCTGAACGTCGTTGTAACGGGCATGGCACACAATGGCTGGTTTCTCGATCAGTACAATACTGAATGGTCTGTCAATATCAAAAACTACTTTAACTACATAAGAGACAATGATCTGTTTCTAACACATGCAATCATCAATCCTCAAAATGACCGCAGCAAAAATTCTCATGGACAAAAAGATATGTTTACACATCTAGGTGCTGTTGAAGAAACGCCTGATGGTTTGATCGTTAGGGGAGCCAAAATGCTCGCTACATTAGCACCCATTACAGATGAAGTCATCATCTACTCGTTCCCAGGCTTCGAGCCTGGAGATGAGCGTTATGCGCTTGCATTTGCGGTGCCAGTGGACACCCCAGGACTTAAGCTCATTTGCCGTGAACCGATGCAGGACGGCAAGCGATCACAGTTTGATCATCCACTTGCTTCAAGATTTGAAGAGATGGATGCATTGCTCGTCTTTAATGACGTACTTGTGCCATGGGATCGTGTGTTTCTTTATAACAATGTTGAAGCAGCTAACCTTCTGTATCCGAAGACAGGCATTGCTCAGCAGCCTGCTCACCAGTCAGGTGTAAGAGGTTATGTGAAACTTGCTTTTGCAACAGAAGTGGCATGTAAACTAGCTGACTCCATTGGGGTAGATGGGTATTTGAACGTACAGAACGATCTCGGTGAACTCGTACAGAATGTGGAAGTGATTCGATCATTATTACGTGTAGCTGAGTATGAGTATGAAACGACTGCGTCTGGTGAAGTTATGCCGAATGCGGCAGCGCTTGAGACCATACGCGGAATGCTTCCTAAAATGTATCCAAGAGCGATCGAGGTCATTCAAATCATCGGTGCTGGAGGGTTGCTTATGTCACCGACTGGGAGTGACTTTAACGCTCCAGAAATCCGAAGTGAGATTGATAAGTACTATTTAGGCCGTGACGGTGTGGACTCTCTTGAACGCGTTAAGCTGTTCAAGCTTGCATGGGATCTGTGCGGTGAAGCTTTCGGGCAGCGGCTTGTGCAATATGAGCGCTATTATACGGGAGATCCGATCCGTAAGAGAGCCATCTTCTATAACGGATATAAAAGAAAAGCACAGTTTGCAATGGTTGATGAAGCACTTTCAGTAACAAATGAATTCGTGAAGGAGCAGCCTAAGCTGGCTAAATAAAAGGAGGCAATAAGGATGAGTACATCAACTTTAAAATCGTTTAACCTATTAAAATGGATCGATGAAAACAAAGACTTGCTCAAGCCCCCAGTTAACAACAAAGTGATCTGGCAGGATTCCGAATTTATCGCCATGATCTTAGGTGGTCCGAACAAAAGACGTGATTTTCACGTGGACCCTTCTGATGAGTTTTTTTATCAGATCAAAGGCAGCTGTTATGTGGAGATCATTAATAAACACGGTAAGCGTGAAGTAGTTGAAGTAAAAGAAGGAGACGTGTTCATGCTGCCGGCACTGGTTCCTCATTCGCCGCATCGTGTGGCTGATTCTTATGGTCTTGTGATCGAGCGTAAACGTGCACAAGGTGAGCTTGAAGACTTCGTTTGGTTCTGTGACCGCTGTGATTCTGAGATGCATCGCGTAACGGTTCAATTGAGTGACATTGAGAAACAAGTAAAAGAAGCAATTCACAGTTTTAATTCCAATGAACGTGTTCGCTTGTGTAAAGATTGCGGTTACCAGATGCCAGAGAACGTGGAGGAATGGAAGTGCTAAGGATTGACTTTCACACACATATCATTCCAGAGTCGTTTCCTGACTTTGCCGAAAAATATAGTGGAGAAAGGTGGCCGGTGTTAAACAGGACGTGTGCTTGCGGCGCAGCCATTATGGTAGGTGGCAAGAACTTTAGAGATGTAACGGACCAAGTATGGGATCCAAAAAAACGGATCGATGACATGGATCGTGAAGGGGTAGACATTCAAGTGCTATCCCCGATCCCTGTAACATTCTCGTACTGGGCGCCGCCAGAACAAGCCGAAGCAATGGCGAAAATCCAGAACGACTTTATTGCTGAAACTGTCAATGAATACCCCGACCGCTTCGCTGGTCTAGGAACGGTTCCAATGCAGGATTCAGAAACAGCGATCCGGGAGATGGATCGCTGTATGAACGAGCTTGGACTTCATGGAATCGAGATCGGAACAAATATAAATGGACAGAATCTCGATCATCCTGACTTTATTCCGTTTTTTGAGATGGCGGAGAAGTGGGAAGTACCGCTCTTTATTCATCCGTGGGAAACGCTCGGAAAAGAGCGTATGCCAAACCATAATTTCATGTACACGATCGGGATGCCGAGTGAAACCGCATTAGCCGCAGCATCCTTAATCTGGAGCGGTATGATGGAGAAATTTCCTAAACTAAAGATTTGTTTTGCGCATGGCGGTGGTTCGTTTCCTTACTTAATTCCCCGTCTTGATCAAGGTTGGCAGGTGTGGCCACATTTGCGTCTGACCACACATCCACCAAGTCATTATGCCAAGCAGTTTTATTTTGATTCGTTAAATTACGATCCGATGAATATCCGTTATATGATGGAGCGATTTGGTTCAGACAAGATCTTTATGGGTTCAGATTATCCGTTTCTGCTGCGTGAAGTGAATCCTGGAAAAGTAATCGATGAAACGCTTGAGCTAACGGATGCACAGCGAAAAGCAATGCTTGGCGGAAACGCTGCTGAATTTTTAGGTCTTGAAAAACGAAAGCGGGGTGCAGCCGTTGCAAGTCATGCAAACACCGGAGGATAAGCTTCAAAGTCTAGGCCATGTACTACCAGAGGTGCGGCCAGCTGTCGGAAACTATGTGGGCTGTGTAAGAGTGGGTAATCTTCTATTTACAGCCGGACAAGGTGTTGATCAGTATCACGGTAAGCTAGGAAAAGATTTATCGGTAGAAGAAGGCTATGCAGCTTCTCGCCAGTCCATGTTAAATCTCTTAGCAGTCGTTCAACACGAGCTTGGGAGTTTAAACAAAGTGAAGAAGGTTGTGAAGCTGTTAGGCTTTGTAAACTGTACAGAGGATTTTACTGATCAGCCAAAAGTCATCAACGGAGCATCAGATCTACTTGTTGCTGTTTTTGGAGAAAGAGGTAAACATGCTAGATCAGCCGTAGGCATGGCCCAGCTACCTGGTGGAACAGCGATTGAGATTGAAATGATCCTTGAGATTGAAGACGAAAAGGGGAATTAGCTTATGAAACCTGAAACCCTGACACAACAAGTAAAGATAATGGATGCAAAACTTTTTATCGATGGAGAATATGTTGATGCTCTCTCTGGAGGTACCTTTGAATCTATTAATCCAGCGACGAATCAAAGATTAGCACTCGTTGCTAACGGCAGTGAGCAGGATGCGAAACGTGCGATACAGTCTGCCAAAAATGCTTATGATAGCGGCGTTTGGAGCAAGATGCCTGTTGAGGATCGGTCTGATATTCTATGCCGAATGGCGGATCTTATCATGAAAAATGTAGATGAACTCGCAATGGTTGAAACCCTCGATGTTGGAAAACCGATTAAAGAGAGCAGAGGGTTCGATATTCCAAGAGCGGCATCCAATTTCCGCTTTTTTGCTGAGATGTCTAAATATATGGTCAGTGAACATTATGACAAGCATAACATCATGTCATATGCCAAATACAGTCCAGCAGGAGTAACAAGTCTTATCATCCCTTGGAATCTACCATTCATGCAGATGACTTGGAAAGCATCTGCGGCTCTTGCTGCAGGAAATACCGTTGTCGTCAAACCTGCCTCATATACACCACTATCTGCTGTCATGTTTGGAGATATCGCTAATGAAGCAGGACTCCCTCCTGGTGTCTTAAACATTATTACAGGGCCGGGAAGTACGATGGGGAGTGCGATGACAACAGATCCTAACGTGCGTCGCATCTCGTTTGTCGGAGAATCACGTACAGGAAAAACGATCATGAAGAACGCTGCTGAAAACTTAATCCCTGTCTCCCTAGAATTAGGTGGGAAATCAGCCAATATCGTTTTTGAAGATGCAGATTTGGATGAAGCGGTAAAAGGTTCAATCGATGCCATCTATCGAAATCAAGGAGAGATCTGTCTTGCTGGATCACGCCTTCTATTACAAGAAAGCATCTATGATCAGTTCATGGATAAGTTTGTGGCAGCTGTAAAACAAATCAAAGTCGGTGATCCGACTCATGAGGACACAGACATGGGGGCACTTGTGTCTAAAAATCATATGGAGACTGTCGAAGCCTACGTAGATATTGGCATAAAAGAAGGCGCAAAGATCGCTTGCGGTGGTAAGCGGATAACAGGTCTTGGAGAAGGAAACTTCTATGAACCTACCGTTTTATATGATGTGAACAACAAATGGCGTGTTGCACAAGAAGAGATCTTTGGACCTGTTCTTGTTGTTATCCCATTCAAAACAGAAGAAGAGGCGGTTTCTATCGCGAATGATTCCCAATATGGTTTAGCTGGCGTAGTGTGGACAAATGATATTCGTCGGGCACAGCGTGTTTCAGCTGCTGTTGATTCGGGTCTGCTCTGGATCAACTGTTGGTACATAAGAGATCTGCGAACACCTTTTGGTGGTTCAAAAGCGAGCGGAATTGGCCGTGAGGGTGGAAGGCACAGCTTTGAATTTTATTCAGAAGCGAAGACGATCACGATGAAACTATAGATTCTGTATTGAAAACGTGATTGGATGACAGTCGCGTTTTGCTCTTTGATGAAAGAAGGGAGGAAACATACATGCAACAACAGATCATTTCTAAATTAACGACAGAACTGTTAGAAGCAGAAGAAAAATTAATACCGGTTGAACCTCTTTCTACACGTTTTCCTGAACTCTCGGTCAAAGACTCTTATCATATTCAACTGCAATGGGTGGAAAGGAAACTTGAAGAAGGACGAGTGATCATCGGAAAAAAAGTAGGATTAACGAGTAAAGCGATGCAGAATATGCTTGGAGTCGACGAACCGGATTATGGTCATCTGCTCGATCGCATGAAGGTTTCTACAGGTACCGTTCTGTCTAGAAAAGATTTCATAAAGCCAAAAGTTGAAGCAGAGATTGGCTTTATCTTAAAAGATGATTTGCAAGGTCCAAACGTTACGTATATAGACGTGTTGATGGCGACTGAGGCTCTCGTGCCCACATTAGAGATCATAGATAGCAGGATAGAAGATTGGAAGATAAAGTTAGTAGATACGGTTGCAGATAACGGTTCATCAGCTAGAGCAGTTGTGGGTAAACCTTTTTATGAAATTGATCAGATCGACCTTAGGATGCTAAGTATGACGATGTTAAAGAACGGTGAGATCAGAGCAACAGGGGCTGGAGCTGCTGCACTCGGTCATCCGGCACATGCTGTTGCTTGGCTCGCTAACAAACTAGCAGACTATGACATGTCATTAAAAGCAGGTGAGTTGATCCTGCCAGGAGCTCTATCAAGTGCGATCGATTTAGAGTCAGGCGATGAAGTGACTGCCACATTTGGAAAGTTAGGCTCTGTAAGCATCTCGTTTTGTGAATAAAATCCAGCATAGAAAGGATCAGCCATAGTGAAAAAAATAAAGGCGGCGATTATTGGTTCTGGCAATATTGGTACAGACTTGATGTACAAACTGCAAAGAAGCGATGATCTTGAACTTACAGCGATGTTCGGAATTGATATGGAATCGGATGGGTTAAGGCGTGCGAACTCTGTTGGATACCGAGTGTTTACAAATGGCATTGATGACTTTATAGAAAGACCAGATTTAGCGGACATTGTGTTTGATGCAACTTCAGCTAAAGCTCATCTTCGTCACGCACAACTTTTAAAAGATATGGGAAAGACTGTGATAGATCTTACTCCTGCGGCGATTGGCCCCTTCGTATGTCCTCCTGTTAATTTTAGTGAACATATAGACTCACAGAACATTAATATGATCACATGCGGCGGACAAGCAACGATTCCCATTATCCATGCGATTAATTCTGTGGCAGATGTTTCTTATGGTGAGATCGCTGCAACGATCTCATCATCAAGTGCAGGACCAGGAACACGTGCAAATATCGATGAATTCACACTAACTACGAGGCGTGGAATTGAGGAAGTCGGTGGAGCCGATAGAGGAAAAGCAATCATCATCTTAAATCCAGCAGATCCTCCTATTCTCATGAGGTCGACCATGTATTGTGAAGTCAAAGAGATGGACGAAGCTAGAATACGAACAGCCATCCTTGACATGGAAAACAGCGTTAAAAGCTATGTACCTGGATATAGGTTGAAGAATGAACCTCTTTTCGATGGTGATCGGGTAACGGTTTTTGTTGAAGTTGAAGGAGCTGGCGATTACTTTCCGAGCTATGCAGGAAATTTAGACATCATGACCTCAGCAGCAAAACAAGCTGGCGAAATGGTCGCGAAGCGTTTGCTTGGCAAGTTCAACAAGGATAAGGCGGTGACAGCCAATGATGCGTAATAGCTCGCTGCCTCTAAAAATTACGGAAGTCTGTCTGCGTGATGGGAGTCACGTCATGTCGCATCAGTTCACAGAAAAACAAGTGTACGATGCTGCAAAGTCACTCGATGAAGCAGGTATGCATTACATCGAGGTCAGCCACGGTGATGGATTAGGCGGATCGACCTTACAGTACGGAAGGTCACTTGTGGATGAGATGAAGTTAATAGAGACAGCGGCTGGAGTGTGTAAAAATGCACAAGTTGCCGTCCTTTTGATTCCAGGAATTGGAACCGTACATGAATTGAAGAAAGCGCATGAGTTGGGAGCAAATCTTGTTCGTGTCGCAACCCATGTAACAGAAGCGGATGTGTCAGCGCAACATATTCATATGGCTCGTGAACTTGGAATGGAAGTATTCGGGTTCTTAATGATGGCACATTCCGCTCCTGTTGAAAAGCTTGTTGAACAAGCAAAGTTGATGGAGTCCTATGGCGCGCAAGGTGTTTATGTAACCGATTCTGCAGGAGCACTTCTGCCATTTGAAGTGAAAGATAGAATCTCAGCATTACGTGAATCACTAAATATTGAGATCGGTTTTCATGCACACAATAATCTATCAGTAGCTGTTGCAAATACACTCGTAGCCATTGAAGAAGGAGCGACTAGAATCGATGGGAGCGTCCGCTGTTTAGGAGCTGGTGCTGGTAATACACAGACCGAGGTTCTGATCGCAGTTCTTGAACGAATGGGAGTGGATACAGGTATTGATCTCTATAAAATGATGGATCTAGCAGAAGATGTGATCGGACCGATGCTGCCAGGTGCGCAGGAAATTCGTAAAGGAAGTTTAGCTATGGGGTATGCAGGGGTTTATTCTAGCTTTCTTTTACATGCAGAACGTGCGGGTAAACGCTTTGGTGTTGATTCGAGAGATATTTTAATAGAACTTGGGAAACGAAAAGCGGTAGGTGGTCAAGAGGATCTGATCTTAGAAGTGGCAGCTGGCTTAGCAAAGCAAACTGGAGGTGTAGGAGATGACGGTTACAAATAGGACGAACGTGGAATTGGTTGATTATCTGTTAAAAGCGGAAAGTGACGTGACGGAAGTGGTCAAGATTACAGACCAATTTCCTGAACTATCAATTGAAGAAGCGTACGATCTGCAAAAAGCACTTATTGAAAGGCGCATGGAGAAGACACAGACAAAACGTCTAGGAATTAAGCTTGGACTGACGAGTAAAGCGAAGCAAGAGATGATGGGCGTGCATGAAGCCATTTACGGATATCTTTTGAGTGATATGCTCGCATTCGAGTGGGAACCCTTACAGCAACACCGTCTCATTCATCCAAAAGCTGAACCAGAGATCGCTTTTATCATGGGTGAAGATTTAATGGGAAGTGATGTGACAGCATCAGATGTCATGCGTGCAGCAAAGTATGTGGTAGCTGCGATTGAAGTGATCGACAGCCGTTACAAGGACTTTCGTTTTACACTTCCGGATGTTGTAGCAGACAATTGCTCATCCGCTAAATTGATTTTAGGCAGCAAGCTCGCTCGCCCAGAAGAACTTGATCTGGCGAATATCGGAATGGTGATGAGTAAGAACGGAGAGATGATGACCACTGGTGCGGGATCTGCTGTTCTTGGTCATCCTGCTGAAGCGGTAGCATGGGCTGTTCAAAAGCTTGCCGAGCGTGGTGAAGGTTTATTAAAAGGAGATATCGTTTTGAGTGGGGCATTATCTGAAGCAATCGCTTTTGATATGGATGACACGATCGTCGCACAGTTCGATGGTCTGGGATCTGTAACACTATCATCGAGATATGTGAAATAGGTGTAACGGTCATGCCGATCATTCATGTACAAGTGATAGAAGGACGAACAGATGAACAGCTGAGCAAACTGATGGAACGGTTAACATTGGCGGCGGCTGAATCATTGGATGTGAAAAAAGAACAAGTTCGTGTGCTGATCCAAGAGATTCCCAATAAGCATTGGGGAGTTGGCGGAAAACCAAAATTTTAAGAGCTAGAGATGAGACCCTTTGTCGAGCAAAGGGTTTCTTTTTTTGGATGCGAGTGGATTGTGAGCGATTCTTGAGATTTGTGAGCGATTCTCGAGGTTTGTGAGCGATTCTCGAGGTTTGTG
>NZ_VDZU01000001.1:3125573-3135815 GCF_007673525.1 Fictibacillus phosphorivorans | reverse complement strand
CGATTCTCGAGGTTTGTGAGCGATTCTCGAGGTTTGTGAGCGATTCCTGAGGTTTGTGAGCGATTCTTGAGGTTTGTGAGCGATTCTTAAGATTTGTGAGCGATTTACGAGAATCGCGAACGATACCAGAAATTTGTGTTAATTCTTTATTTTATCTCCTCAATCTTCCTCATGAAATAATCGGTATAGTACAATCATAACTTCACATACCCTTAAACGACATGCAATCGTGAGGAGGAAGCTTTATGTTTAAACGCTTTAACCGGCTGGCGATCGAACTGCCGACACCGACGAATCCTGATGCGAATGCGGCAGCGGCAGTTCAAGAATTGTTAGGTGGTCGTTTTGGTGAGATGTCGACTCTTAATAACTATATGTATCAATCTTTTAACTTTAGAAAAAGAGGGAAATTGAAACCATTTTTTGACCTCGTCTCGAGTATTACAGCAGAAGAATTTGGGCACGTTGAGCTTGTTTCACACACGATCAATATGATGATTTATGGTACTACACATCCTGGAGATGTGAACGACGCACCGATGGCAGCTGCAACAGACAAAAGGAACACTCAACATTTTATTGGTACGGCACAAACATCCTTCCCTTTTGATTCGATGGGAAAAGCTTGGAACGGCGATTATGTGTTCAGCAGTGGAAATCTACTTCTTGATCTTCTGCACAACTTTTTCTTAGAGTGTGGAGCTAGAACACATAAGATGAGAGTTTATGAGATGACGAGTAACCCTGTTGCCAGAGAGATGATTGGATATCTTCTTGTACGCGGTGGTGTGCACGTATTGGCTTATGCAAAAGCGATTGAGATGGTAACAGGTGTTGATATTAAGAAGATGCTACCCGTACCTGATCTAGAGAACTCGGCGTTTGAAACGACGCGAAAATTTGAGGCAGAAGGCGTACACCGAAAGTTATATACGTTCAGTGATACGGATTATCGAGATATCGCATTAATCTGGGCAGGTCAGCATCCGTTAGGTGGTCCACTTGAGACAGTGATCGGCGCTCCAGCTGGTGCTCCGATGCCGGAGTTACGGTCTATCTCAGAAGAGTTTGCGCCAGGTATCTCTCATGAAGATTTTATGCAGATTGCTGAAAGATTGAAGAAAAATGCAGGAATAAGTTGATCAACCGGCGTATAATACGTCGGTTTTTTTTGTGGTATGATTTATGATGTTTATAGAATTAGTAAGAAGTGAAGGGAAGTCTGGCAGATGACATACAGACAAATTAAGTGGTTGATCCTGCTGATTCCAACAATCTCCGTTGGTTTATGGGAATACGTTAGACATACGGTTCTGTTGCCTTATATATCGATGAACACGGGAAACTGGCTCTCTGCCATCATCGTATTTCTTGTTACGCTTTATTTTTTGAATATCTTGTTTGGAAGATTAGAGCGTATGCAGCAGGAGCTACAGAGAGAACGGTCAGAAAAAGCGGTTTTAGAAGAACGTGAAAAAATTGCGAAAGAGCTGCATGACGGCATCGCACAGTCTTTATTTTTTCTCTCGGTCCAAGTGAACAAGCTAGGAAGTGAGTTTAGTAAGGATGATAAATCGTATAATAAACTCAAGAAAACGTTGCAGCACATTCACGATGATACGCGAAGTGCGATTCAAAATCTTCGAAACGTTCCAGCTCAAGATGATATTTCGTGGACTACATCATTAAATGCATTCTTCAATGAAATGGAGACTCAGCATGATTTCAAGATTCATCGAGAGTGGAGATTACAAGATGAAGATCTGACTTCAAAGGAAAAAATCGAATTATTTGCTTGTGTTCGTGAGGCGATTATCAACGTAATTAAACACGCTAACACGAATGAAGTATGGTTGGATACGATGAAAACTCCAAAAGGTTGGGTTTGTACGATTGTAGATAAAGGGACAGGATTTGATTCTCAAGAGCCAACAGAGGGTTTTGGTCTAAAAATTTTACATGACAGAGCGTATTCAATGGACTGGCAGCTAAAGATTACCAGCACGGCAGGAAAAACAACAATCACGATTGAGAAGGAGGGAAATGCATGATACAGCCTATTCGTTTATTGATTGTAGATGATCATCATCTTGCTCGAGAGGGTGTAAAAGAGATTTTAGAGTGTCAGACTGAGTTTGAAATTGTTGGTGAAGCATCCAACGGTTTACAAGCGATAGAGAAGACAAAAGCTCTTATGCCGGATCTTGTACTCATGGATATTTCTATGCCAAATATGAATGGGTTTGAAGCGACAAAAGAAATAAAAAAGCAGTTTCCAAACATAAAAATCGTGATTATGACGGTTTCTTATGACATTACGGACTGGTTTGAAGCTTTAAAGCGTGGGGCACAAGGATATCTTCTTAAAAATTTGAACACAGAAGATATGTTAAATGGATTAAAAGCTTATGCCATGGATGAAATACCGATGTCGAAAGAGATGGCTTTTCGAATTTGGAAAGAGTTTAAGAAGGATGGACAAGCTGGGCAAGCTCTGTCAGCACGGGAACAAGATGTGCTTCAATTGGTTGCCAAGGGGCATTCCAATAAGGAAATCTCAAAAGTTCTCAATATCTCTGAGAATACGGTTAAAACACATATGAAGAACATTTTAGGGAAACTGCATCTAGAAAACCGTGTACAATTAGCGAGTTATGCTTACGATAATGGAATCGTTTAATTTCCAGTGTCATACAATCGACACAATTTTATATTCGTAATCACCCTTTAGAGTGATTACCATTTCCAGCTTGTTGTTTATACTTTTCCATATTGAGTATGAATAAGGAGAATATAGATATGCAAGCAACAGCTTATAAGTTATCAGAAAACAACGAGAATGCTTCAAAAAAATCTAACAGTCTTTACCAGACGTTTTGGAGATGGCATTTTTATGGCGGAATTATATTTGCACCTTTTTTGATCTTACTTGCTATCAGTGGAGCATTATATTTATTCCAAGCTGAAATTGAAACGATGATCTACAAAGACAAGATCATTGTGCAAAAAGGTGACCAACCTCTTCCTCTCTCGCAGCAGATTGACACTGTTCAAGCGGAGTATCCTGGCGCAGAGATTGGTTCGGTCAGACTTCCGAAAGAAGATAATCGAGCTACTTTAGTAAAAGTGATAGAAAATGATGTTGTTACACAGGTTTATGTAAACCCATACACAGCGTCTATAACAGGAAGGATACTTGATGAGGATCATTTCAAAAATGTTGTCGCTAAGCTTCACAGTGAATGGATTGTTGGAGGAACGTTCATTAATCGATTCGTAGAACTTGCTGCATGTTGGACGATCATCATATTGGTGACAGGTCTATACATTTGGTGGCCAAGAAACAAAAAGACTTTCATGGGAACGATCTTTCCGCGCCTTAATAAGAATGGCCGCATGTTCTGGAGAGACCTTCACGCAGTGACAGCGTTCTGGCTGTCGTTGATGATACTAATCCTTATCGTTACTGGGCTGCCATGGTCAGGTGTGATGGGAGAACAGATCAACAAGCTGGCGACAAATGCAAATGCAGGTTATCCAACTTATGCATTTATGGCGCCAAATGCTGAAAAGACAACAGATGAGATCGCAGAAGATATTCCATGGGCAACGGAGAACAATCCTGCTCCAACATCAACGAAAGATGACGAATCACTTTCTGTAGATCAAGTGATGTACTTAGCTCAAGAGAACAAGATCCAAAAGCCTTACACGATTTCAATGCCTGCAGGAGAAGATGGCGTATTTACTGTTGCTTCTTCAAGAGATAAACCGGAAAATGAAGCTACCGTCTATTTTAACCAGTATAACGGAGAAATAGTAGAAGATGTGAGGTTTAGTGATTACGGCTGGATGGCTAAAGCGATTTCGATCGGAATTGCGCTGCATGAAGGTCATTATTTTGGTCTGGCTAATCAAATTTTAGGAGTAATAGCTGCTCTCGGTTTAGTAGCGATCGTCATCTTTTCTCTCATCATGTGGAAGAAACGTAAACCTTCTGGAAGATTAGGAGTACCAAAAAAATCGGACAAGAAGCTAAAACCGTGGATCATCATCCTCATGGTCATAACAGGTATTGTTATGCCACTCGCAGGTATATCTTTCGTTTTTGTATTCTTATTAGATCGCTTTGTAATACCACGAGTAAAACCACTTAAGGCTTGGTTGTCATAAAATTAGTAGAGGTGAAGAAAGAAATGAAAAGAATGATGCTGATTTTTGGACTGGTGCTGACGATGGCTATATTGTCTGCATGCGGTTCAGGCGGACCAAAGGACGAACACGAGAATCATAAGAACCACGAACAACATAATAGCGAAAGCAAGGAAACGTCTCAGTCATTAGACTGGGACGTTCAGTCGTTTTCTTTTAAAGACCAAAATGAGGCAGAATTTGGATTGGAAGATTTAAAAGGTAAAGTGTGGATGGCGAATTTTATCTTCACAAATTGTACAACAGTTTGCCCGCCTATGACTGCACATATGGCTAAACTGCAAGGGATGGCAAAGGAAGAGAAGGTTGATGTAGAATTTGTTTCTTTCTCTATCGATCCAAAAAGGGATAATGCTGATGCATTGAAGAAGTTTGGTGAAAACTATGACGCAGACTTTTCGAACTGGCACTTTCTTGGTGGCTATGAAGAGAAACAGATCGAACAGTTAGCAAGAGATTCATTCAAAACACCAGTAGTGGCTGATCCTAACTCAGACCAGTTCATCCATGCATCAGCCTTCTTCTTAGTGGATAAAGAAGGAAAAGTCGTATCCAGATATGATGGAGTAGAAAATACACCATACGAAGAGATAATTGCAGATATGAAAAATAGACTGAAAAAGTAAACCAGCTTTTTGGGGTAGTAGAAATAGAGCAAACACACCGGTGGAAAAAGGAAAGCTGAGGAAAAGCAAAATAGTTGGGGGTCTGACCCCAACTATTTTTTGCATTTGTTCACACAATAGTTATGGTTTGGAAGTCTAACTTCTACCTACTTATGATAAAACTAAAGATAGAATCGTCATTATGCAATAATGGAGGTATGTTCAGTTATGAATCCAATAAAAACGTTAAAAACAGTAGGATATCTTGAAGGAGCTTCGTTCTTAATCCTTCTTTTCATCGCCATGCCGTTGAAGTATTTCTTAGATCAGCCGATGGCCGTATCAATTGTTGGTGCTCTACACGGTCTATTGTTCGTTCTTTATATTCTAGTCATTCTGTATGTGTATAACGTGAAGAAGTGGCCGATTATGCGTGCATTCTTGGCATTAGTTTCTTCTGTACTGCCGTTCGGACCTTTCATTTTCGACCGCAAGTTTTTAAAAGATTAATACTGTTTGAGGGAGCCACCTTATTTAGGAAGGCTCTCTTTTTTTATGGAGTAAAGGTAGAGAAAGTGTATCATCTTTTGTCGAAAAGCCTATATTTTTCGATTTTTACTTAATTGTAGATGAATCAGACCTAATTATTTTATTTTAGACTTAATTTATAGCGTTTCCGGCTTAATTACTAGCGACCAAGACTTAATAAGCCTTCCCAACAATAACATATGCTAAAGATGTGCTTTCCACAGGAACACTGAACGTGCGATTGTCCTCCTCGGAAGGAAAAGCTAACTTCCCACTGCTCACTAAACCGATGTCCCTAGTAATTTCAATCGTTTTGTTCCCGTCATGTTAAGAATTCGTGTAAATTGTTTTAATTTTCTAATTTTCGGCTATTTATACTTTAATATGGTTTTAAACAGGAGGGACAATCTCATGATTAAAGCACTTCTACTTAATGCGTCTCTTAAAAGTGGTGATGAAGTCTCCAATACCGAAAGCTTGATGAACGAAGCGGTGCATATTTTTAATAAGAACAACATAGATACAGAAATGGTAAGGCTTGCTGATTACAGGATCGCTTATGGTGTTTCTGCAGATGAAGGAGAGGGTGACGAGTGGCCAGAGATTTTTGAAAAAGTGAAAAAGGCTGATATCCTCATCATTGGAACGCCGCTCTGGCTTGGTGAAAAGAGCAGCCTTGCTACTCAAGCAATAGAGAGGCTATACGGGGCCAGTGGTATGACGAACGAAAAAGGCCAATATATATTTTATAACAAGGTGGCAGGTGTTGTTGTGACAGGTAATGAGGATGGAGCGAAACACGCGAGTGCTTCCATTCTGTACGGCTTGTCTCACATTGGATTCACCATACCGCCGAATGTGGATACATATTGGGTTGGTGAAGCAGGTCCAGGACCTTCCTATATTGAAGCGGAAGGTAACAAGAATGAGTTTACGATGCAGCACAATAAAATAATGACTTACAATCTGATTCACTTTGCAAAATTATTAAAAGAACATCCTATTCCAACAGAAGGCAATGTGGTAGAAAGCATCAGCTAATTAAGGGAGGATATTTATGGCAATCGATCAGGTAGCGGTAGAAAGATTAATTGGGCAATTCGAGAGAATCAGATCATTATCTGAAAAACTAGCATCAAGACTTCAAAATGAGGATACGATCATTCAGGCGATGCCAGATGTGAGTCCGCCAAAATGGCATCTAGCACACACTACATGGTTTTTTGAACGATTCATCTTAAAAGAAAAGAATCCCTCCTATGTTCCTTTTAATCCAAAATTTGATTATCTTTTCAATTCATACTATGAAACGATTGGTTCGTATCATCCCAGACATTCAAGAGGCGTGCTTTCCAGGCCGTCGATGGATGAGGTGTATGCCTATCGTGACCATATAAACAGAGAAATCTTGAGTCTTCTTAAAATCTATGGAGATCAGTTACCAAAAGAGGTTGAGGATCTGATTGAGATCGGTCTTCAACACGAACAGCAGCACCAGGAACTTCTATTAACAGATGTAAAATATAACTTCAGCTGCAACCCTTTACTACCTTCGTACACAGAATCTCCGTCTTCACCTGAACACACAAATTCTGAGCAAAAATCGCAAGTCACTGAAATTAAGATTGAAGGAGGACTCGTTGAAATTGGTTTTACAGGAGCTGGGTTCTCCTTTGATAATGAACGACCACGTCACAAAGTTTGGCTGAATGCTTACGAGATATCTTCCCATCCCGTCACGAATGAAGAATATCTTTCATTTATTGAGGCGGGGGGATATGAGCAGCCTGAGCATTGGTTGTCAGATGGCTGGGCAACCGTTAAAAAGGAAAAATGGAAACATCCTCTTTATTGGCGTAAGAGTGAGGATGGCTGGTACACGTTCACATTAACAGGTGAAAAGAAATTAAATCTTGATGAACCTGTCTGCCATGTAAGTTTTTATGAGGCAGATGCTTTTGCTAGGTGGAGCGGAAAAAGGTTGCCAACAGAAGCAGAGTGGGAACATGCGATGAGGTCCCTCCCAATAGAAGGGAATTTTGTTGAAGAAGAATCGTTTCATCCAATGGTGGGTGAATCTTATTCAAAATCACCGATCAAGAAAGCCTTTGGAGATGTTTGGGAATGGACCTGTAGCCCATACACATCCTATCCTCAGAGTAAACCGCTTGAAGGTGCGCTCGGTGAATATAATGCAAAATTCATGTGCAATCAAATCGTTTTACGAGGTGGATCATGTGCAACCTCTAAATGGCATATTCGACCTACTTATCGTAACTTTTTTCAAGCCGATAAAAGGTGGCAGTTCAGCGGAATTCGCTTAGCGGGGGATCTCACATGAAAACGATAAGATCGAACGTTCATTATCACATCGGAAACGAACCTGAAACAGATATGTATAGTGAAGTACTTCATGGATTGCGACAAGAGAAAAAGTTCATTTCACCTAAATATTTTTATGATAAAAAAGGTTCTGAGCTGTTTGAAGCGATTACGATGCTCGCAGAATATTATCCGACCCGAACAGAACTGCTGATCTTAAATAAATATAAAGATGAAATGGCTCACGCGATCGGAAGGGATACGGCACTCGTAGAGTTCGGAAGCGGCAGCAGTGAAAAAGTTAGGACACTTCTTGAATCATTGCCTGAACTTAAAGAATATGTACCGATCGATATCTCTAAAGATTTTCTGTATCAATCCGCACGAGCTCTGTCAATTGAATATCCTCATCTAGACGTGCATGCTGTGTCTGCCGATTATACGGATAAGTTTGAGGTGCCTGATCTCAAATCTAAACGCAAAGCGGTGTTCTTTCCGGGATCTACGATTGGAAACTTTGAGCCTGAGGAAAGAATAAATTTTTTGAAGATGACAGCGGATTTTCTTAAGCCAAAAGGCGGTTTGTTGATCGGTGTAGATATGAAAAAAGATCGCGCTGTGTTGAATGCGGCTTACAATGATAATAAAGGGATCACAAGTCAATTCAATATTAATTTACTAAACCGGTTAAACAGAGAACTTTTGGCAAACTTTGATCTCGAAAAATTTCAGCATCATGCTTTTTATCATGCTGAAAAGGGCAGAATTGAGATGCATCTTGTAAGCCTGGTAAATCAGATGATAACCATCGGTAATGAAAATGTCTTCTTTACTGAAGGAGAAACTATCCACACTGAGAATTCTTATAAATTTACGATTCAAGAGTTTCAAAATATGGCGAGACAGTGTGGATTCACACCTAAAAAAGTGTGGTGTGATGATAAGAACTGGTTCAGTATGCATTATCTGGTTGTCGAATAGATTCAAACCTAAGGGACTCCTTTTATCAGGAGTTTCTTTTTTCGTACACATGTTAATAACATACGAACGTACTCAAAGCTTTTTATTGGGCATTTTCTTAGCAAAGGGAGATAATAAAAGAAAATGGAATGGAAGAGGGATTATGATGAAACTTAAAGGAATTCACCATGTTTCCGCGTTAACTGCAAAAGCCCCTGAAAACTTTAGATTCTATACAGAAGTAATGGGCTTAAGATTGATCAAAAAAACGGTAAATCAGGATGACACAAGTGTTTATCATTTGTTTTATGGTGATGAAAAGGGGAATCCAGGAACAGAGCTTACGTTTTTTGAAATTCCGATGGCTGGAAGAAACCATGATGGTAACAATAGCATTTCAGCTATCTCACTTCGCGTAAAAAATGATGATGCGCTTCGCTTTTGGAAAGATCGTTTAAAAGAACATGGTATTAAAGCAGAAGAAATAATGAAACGTGCAGGCCGTAGCACATTGGCGTTTAGAGATCCTGAAGGTCAAAGAATGATTTTAGTCTCGGATGAAAATAACAAAGGAGTTGCAGGTGGTCAGCCGTGGAACAAAAGCACAACACCACTAGAATATGCAGTCGTTGGGCTTGGCCCTGTAAGGTTAACTGTGCCTTCAGCTGAACCAACTGTAGAAGTGCTAACTGAACTATTAGGTTTTAAAAAAATTGGAAGCTACGCACCAGAAGTGACTGGTCAACCTGAAATTATAGTGTTGGAAACAGGTGAAGGGGGAAGTGGTGCTGAAATTCATGTAGAAGAACGAAATGACCTTCCTCAAGAACGACTTGGTCGAGGTGGAGTGCACCATGTTGCCTTTCGAGTTGATAATGAAGAAGAACTTCATGAATGGATTGAAAAAGTAAAAACATCACGCTTTCCGAATTCCGGATTTGTAGATCGTTTTTATTTTAAATCTCTCTATTTCCGTGAACCAAATCGCATTCTTTTTGAACTTGCAACAGATGGTCCAGGATTTGATACGGACGAAGATATTGAACATCTTGGTGAGTCACTTGCACTACCACCATTCTTAGAAGCTCATCGAGAAGAAATCGAAGCGAAATTAAAACCACTTGATACAAAACAGTAAAATTCTTATGGCCTGAATCTTAACGGATTCAGGTTTATTTTTTTTGCTTAAATTTTTTGAGCGAGAACCCGACATAAAAAACGTATTTTAGGAAAAATTATAAAACGTTACAACAATATAAAGAAATAAGGAGATGTCACAAGATGTATTGGCAAAAAAACGCAAAGAATATAACGAAGTACGTTAGTGCTTTTGTTTTGGCATTAGCTCTACTTTTAGGTACTTCAAACGCTGCTTCTGCAGTTGGGAAAAATGCAAAAGGTCCCGATGTGTATGCAATTCAATCCATGTTAAAGTCTCTAGGCAGTTATTCTGGGAAAATAAATGGCTACTATAATGCCTCAACAGTAAAAGGTGTTAAGTATTTTCAAAAGAGTCACGGACTGCCTGTGACAGGATCAGTCGATGCACGTACGTATCAATCTATTCTTTATGCTTACTCTTCATTAAAATTACCTAAAGTTCGTCAAGGCGGCG
>NZ_VDZU01000001.1:2430054-3125476 GCF_007673525.1 Fictibacillus phosphorivorans | reverse complement strand
GCGGAGCAGGTCAAGGTGGCGGAGCAGGTCAAGGCGGCGGAGCAGGCCAAGGCGGCGGAGCAGGTCAAGGCGGCGGAGCAGGTCAAGGTGGCGGAGCAGGTCAAGGCGGCGGAGCAGGCCAAGGCGGCGGAGCAGGCCAAATTGAACAAGGTGAAGGTCAGCAACAAGAACAGCAACAAGGTCAACAAGAAGAAGGCCAAGAGCAAGAAGTACCAAAGCAGATGGAAGAACAAAAAGGTGAGACACCACAAGCACCACAAGCACCTAAACAAGAAATGCAACAAAAAGATTCAAATCAAAGTCCAAGTGTTCAGCCTGGAAAGAGCAGTCCATCACCAGGGATGAAAGATAATGGAAAAGACTAAAAATATAGTATGAAAACCAAATTTTAAATGAAAATAACAAAGAGGTCATATTCATGGTCTCTTTGTTTTTGTGAAAAAGAGAAATAATTAATCGGAGTGATCGGTCAATGTTGCAAGTATGGTTAGCTGGACTTCTTTTATTATCGACAACTGCAAATCAAAACACGGAAACGTTCATTGTGAACCAAGAAGGTCAAAAGCTTGCAGAAGTAAGCCGAAAACAGTTCGAAGGCTCAATTCCTGGATTTCCAATGATCGATGACACGAAATATAATCAGTTCGTTGATCTGCTCGATAAAAGATCATATAAAGCACCTATTAATGCTAAATTAAACGATTATGGTGGCATCATACCTGGCCAAGTTGGTTATAAATTAAATCGAAAATTATTTAAAGAAAAGTTTTATACGTATTTTTTTGAAACGGGACCGAAAACGATTGATGTGCCAGAAATGAATATCTATCCAAAAGTTGATACTGAGGTACTTGCTCATATTAAGAACCAGCAGATCGGACAATATGTTACATACTTTAATTCAAATAATAATAGCCGAACAACAAACATTGAGCTTGCTGCTAAAGCACTTGATAGTCATGTTGTTTTTCCGAATGAGACATTTTCTTTCAACAAAGTCGTAGGCAGACGAACAACCGCAAAAGGCTACATGCGTGCACCGATCATCGTTAGAGGTGAACTGTCTGAAGGAATTGGGGGCGGTATATGCCAAGTCTCATCTACGCTGTTTAATGCAGTAGATCGAGCAGGATTAAGAATCGTTCAACGCTATTCTCATAGCAAACGTGTTCCATACGTTCCATCAGGGAGAGATGCGACCGTTAGTTGGTACGGACCAGATTTTCAATTTCAAAACAAATACGACCAGCCTATACTTATTCGTGCAAAACGATATGGAGGAAGTTTAGTCATCAAACTTTATTCTTCTGAAATCCTTGATCAAAGAAAGAGAAAAGTACCGAATGCACCTACTCATATACCGGAAGAAATACAAACAGATCAGAATGTGCATCTTTCTAACCCTAAGAGATGATTTAAAGTACAATAAAGATGTTCACATGTTTTTGAATAGGGAGTTGGATCGTTTGCAGACATTAGAAAAACTAACAGAACGTTTTTGGTACCAAACACCTGTTTCAGACACAGATCGCCCAATTTTAGGAGCTGTTGTGGGAAACGAAATGACTTTGATGATCGATGCAGGAAACTCAGAAAAACATGCATCTTACTTTTTGGATGAACTGCGTAAAAAGAATATACGAAATCCAGATCTCGTAGTTCTTACGCACTGGCATTGGGATCACATTTTTGGATTGCCTGCATTAAACATTCCATCCATTTCTTCATCAGAGACAAAAACAAAAATGCAGGAACTTCTTCCTTTTTCATGGAGTGATAAAGATCTTGATGAGAGAGTAAGGCAAGGCGTTGAAATTGAATTTTGTGCAGAAGCTATCAAAAAAGAATTTCCAGATCATCGAAACATCAAAATAAAGCTACCGACGATTACGTTTCATGAAAATATGGAAATTGATCTAGGTGGGGTATCATGTGTACTTCAACATGTTGGCGGAGACCATACAACAGATTCGATCATTGTATACATAAAGGAAGAAAAAGTTTTGTTTTTATCCGATTGCCTCTATGCAAATATGTACGCACCTAAAAATAACTATACGGTGAATCGAACGCTAAATTTGTTAGATCAATTAGAATCGTTTGACGCGGATTTTTATATATTTTCTCATTGGAAGGCAGCTACGAAACAAGAGTTTCTAACAGAGATATCCATATTGCGAAGGTTTGCTAACCTTACAAAAGAATTTGAAGGTAATCCACAAGCAATTGAAGAAGAATATAAAGTCCAGGTTGATCGTGAACTAAATGAAGATGAAAGAGAAACCTTACAGTTTTTTGTTAACGGTTTCAACCTCAACCTAGATTAATAGAATGGGAGAATAAAATGCTACAGACATTCAAAGTGACCATTGCGCAATTTGGAGGAATAGAAAGACAGATCCGTGTGTGTCTGCCTGACGATTATACTGACAGTCATGAACAGTATCCCGTACTTTATATGCATGATGGTCAAAATTTGTTTCATGATGAAGACGCCAGCTACGGTGTTTCATGGGGCTTAGCGGATTATTTATCAAAGAGTAAAGCTCCTCTTATCATCGTTGGAATCGACTGTAATCATGAGGGATTTGAACGTTTTAATGAATATGCTCCATGGGAAAACCCGACAGTAGGACCAGAACTTCTTAAGTTTGAAGGAGTTTATGGAGGAAAAGGGGAGGCGTACATCGAGTTTATTTTGCATACGTTAAAGCCGCTGATCGATGAAAAATACAGAACCAAACCTGACGAAACATTAATGGCAGGCAGTTCGATGGGTGGACTGATTTCCACGTATGCAGCATGTCGCTACCCTCATATATTTCAAAGAGTAGCAAGTCTTTCTTCAGCTTATTGGTTTAATCAAACAGAGATTGAAAGGTTTATAGAAGAAAGTGACTTAAGTGGGCTCAAAAGGTTTTATATGGATATTGGAACAGATGAGGATACATCAAAAGTGGATGCTGCTCATTATATACGTTCTTCCGAAGAGGTTTATGAAGTTTTTAAGAAAAAGAACATCGACGTGCAATTTAAAATAATCGATGGCGGAGTACATCATGAGACAGCTTGGCGAGAAAGGATGCCTAAGATTATTGAATATCTGATGAAGTAAAGGGGAGATAGGCGTTTGATCACATTTGAGAGAATGGACAACAAGCAGTTTAAAGATTACCTAAAGTTTATGTTGCCTGATTATATTCGTGATACAGCTGAACATTATAAACTAGATACTGAGCTTGCTACTGAAAAAGCAGAGAAACAAATGGAACAACTGCTCCCAGATGAGGAAAAAACAGAAGGACAGCATTTGTTTCAAATTAAAAGCGAAAATGAACTAGCAGGTTACCTTTGGTTTCATGTTTCAAAAGAAGAGAAGAAAGCTTTTCTTTATCATATTTACTTGCTGGATGCATTCCGTAAGCGAGGGATTGCTCAAGCCGCTCTTCGCTTTTTTGAGAATGAATCAAAAGATGAAGGAGCTGACTATGTTGGTCTTCATGTATTTGGTTCGAATGAAAACGCAATTGCTCTATATACAAAGCTAGGCTATAAACAAGCATCCATATCGATGAACAAAGTTTTGTAAACGTTTAAAACAAGGGAGAGAGATAAACATGAGAAAAATTGGATTGCAACTATACTCCATACAAAAAGAGGCTGAAAAGAATTTACTAGGTACATTGGAAAAAGTAAAAAGCATTGGATATGACAGTGTACAATTTGCTGGATTGTTTGGAATATCTGCTAAAGAAGTAAAAAAGGTATTGAATGAAAATGCTTTAACGGTTGCTGGAGCTCATATTCCACTTCAGCAATTTTCTGGAGATGCATTTAAAAAGCAAATGGAAGATCAACTTGTCTTAGAGAATGATTTAATGATCATGCCATACTTAACGGAACATGAAAGAAGATCGATCGACGATTACAAGCGTGTAGCAGACGTGTTGAACGAAGCCGGATTAAGAAGCAAAGAGTATGGAATCCGTGTTGCTTATCATAATCATGATTTCGAATTTTACGAGCTTGATGGTAAGATGCCGTTCGATTTGCTCTATCAAGAAACAGACGCTGATCTAGTGAAGATGGAACTCGATACGTATTGGGCAAAATATGCTGGGTTTGAGCCTGAAGAGCTTCTTAATAAGTATCGCTTCCGTTGTGTATCCCTTCACCTCAAAGATATGGTAGAGAAAAATGGTCAAAAACAGAGTACGATCGCTGGAACGGGAATTCTTGATATCGGTAGTTTCTTAAAATTAGCAGATGAACAGAAAGTAGATTATTGCGTGGTCGAGCAAGAACATTTTGAAGGAGATCTTCTTGCAGAAGTAGAAAAAGGTGTGCAGAACGTTAAAGCACTTTTATAGAGGAGAAAACAGCTGTGGAGGATGTAGCATTTGCTTCTTATATAGAAAAGAAGCATTTTGAGCCGATTCAAGAACTAAACAAACAAGAAGGTTGGACACAATTAGTTGAAAGGTACAAAGAAACAAAACAAGCATGGAGTAGATCTACTATAGCCTATGTCATGTTAAAGAACGAAGAGGTAATAGGTTATGTACGAGGGCTAACAGATGAACACGTAACGCTCTATATATGCGAGATGCTGATCTCAAAGCCTTATCGAGGACTAGGATTAGGTGGAAAGCTGTTGAACATCATTCAAGCGAAGTATCCAACAGCACGTATGGAGATGCTTGCATCACGTATATCGCACACTTTTTATGAAGGGCAAAATTTTAGACCTTTTTACGGATATCGAAGAACGTATGAAGAATGTAAATCTTAGGAGGCGTCTTAAATGAGTGAGAAAGTAACGAGTATCTCTGCTGTTCAAAGCCACATCAACAATGTATTCGTGCATGTAACTGATCTAAAAAAATCTGTAGAATGGTATGGTGATCTATTGGGGATAACGATAGATTTAAGTGAAGTGCAATCACCTGTACATAACATTCCAGTAACAGGACAAACAGGATTATCACTAGATGATCATACGTTTGACCCTTCTTTCCACCGATCACCTGGTTCTGGTCCTATGTTTAATCTATTTGCACCAGATATTGATGCAGCTTACAAAGAGCTACAAGGAAAAAACATGAAAGTCATTCGAGAGATTGAGTGGCACGGTGAAGTAGCTTGGTTTAACGTGGAAGATCCAGATGGAAACGTGATAATGATTTGTAATTGCTAGCAACGAGATTTATAACAAGCTGACCCATACTCGTACTTCATATGTACGAGTATGGGTCAGTTTTTTTGTGCAAAAACGAATAGCAGAATATTCTATCTATCAAGTATTTTCCTATTTGTGGTAAAGTGGATAATAGAACGTTTTCGGGAGGAATCGAAATGAGCGAGCAGAAAATAAATGAACTAAAAGAAGAGTTTGAGAATCTTGTAAGCGTAACCATAACTTCCATAGATGATCTCATGAATTTTTTAAATCAGCAAAAAAGTGTTTACGAAAAAGTAGAAGAAGAGATGCTTAGACATTATATTGCATTCCAATGCCAAAGTAATAACGACGAAATTAAGCAACAGTTTGAATTTGATCAGCAGCACATAAAGCCGATGTTGAAAAAGTACCAATCGATACTGGATGAGAAAGTACTAGAATCACCTTATATGGCAGAACTGCAAGACGATGTTTTTGGAGAATATAAAAAGAAGCTGAGAACGCAATTTGCTCTTTTTCAAGAAGCCAACTTAGAAATAGAAAAACAAGAAGATGCTCTCACGAATCAATACTTTGAGGTCACTGGCAGTCTCTCTTCAAATTGGGAGGGAAAAGAAGTAACGATTAGTGAACTTTTTGTTCATATCAGAGATTCTAAGCGTGACATAAGAGAAAAAGCGATGAAAGCATTGTACGAGCCCATCTTGAAAGAAGAAGAGAAACTACAAAGTATTCTTGACGAGTTGATTCAATTACGAGTGAAAAAAGCAGCGAACGCGGGTTTAGATGGTTTTAACGATATATGTTCAAAAAATATTATAGATTTGACTATACGCCAGAGGATTGTAAGGAACTCGCTGAATCCATACGAGAACATGTTCTTCCGATCACCATACAACTTCAAAAAGAGCATAAAGCTGAAATCGGAGTTGATGTTTATAAGCCATGGGATGTTCAAGCGGAAGCAATCGGTCGAAAACCTTTACGACCGGTAAGTTCTGATGTGGAGCTGATCAATAAATCAGCGAAAGTTTTAAGCGAACTGGATGTTACATTTGGTTCACTTGTCCATGAAATGAATGAGAAGAAACTTTTTGATTTAACGAGCAGAAAAGGAAAAGCACAGGGGGGATTCTGTGAATCACTACCTGAAACTGGGCTTCCGTTTATCTTTATGAATATGTCTAACACGGATAGTGACCTAGTTGTTTTTATGCATGAGATGGGGCATGCGATTCACGATTTATTGAAGAGTGATCAAGAATTATATGCTTATAAACAAATTCCAATGGAGTCCGCCGAGCTAGCTAGTATGAGTATGGAGCTTTTCACGATGGACCGTTGGAATGAGTTCTACAAGACAGAAGAAGAACTAAATCGAGCGAAGAAAGATCAGCTAAAAGGGGCTTTGATGAGTCTTCCATATATTATGGTCATTGATCAATTTCAGCACTGGTTGTACCAACATCCTAATCATACGTGGGAAGAACGGACGAAGAAGTTTGGAGAATTGAAAGATCGCTATGATGCTTCAATCGTAGATTGGAAAGGGTATGAAGAATGGAAAGTAAAAGGGTGGTTCTATACCCTTCATATATATGAAGTTCCTTTTTATTTTGTTGAGTATGCGATTTCGCAACTTGGTGCTATTCAATTGTACAAAAATTATAAAGAAGATCCAGAGGGAACAATCAACAAATATAAAGAAGCACTGAAACTTGGAAGCTCTAAGTCACTTCCAGAAGTTTATAAAACAGCAGGTATCGAATTGGATTTTTCATCTAATAAAATTGCTGAACTTATGGAGTTTGTTGCAAAAGAATTAGATCTACTATCCGTCAGTAAATAATAAAACAAATAATTAAAGAATTTAAATAATTTAAAGGGATTAAGCTCTATTAGTAGAAATATTAGGATAAGGCGCACTTTATATAAATATTGTGGATTATAAAATTAACCAATAAAGAGGTGTCCATAAATTCTTGTCATAACCGGTTGGTGAGAGAGTAGCTAATTGAACTGCTGACATACCAATTCCGATATTGAGCCGGACTCTATTCCCAGTGAACAAAGGAGATTGTATGCTGGATTCTCAATAACGAGAGTAAAATATGCATGTTTTAACATACGATTTAGGATTCATTTTCCTAAGTAGGGGAAAATAAAGTTAAATGGCATATTGTTAATGGCAATTAATCGGAATACGAGGGGTGAGAGGTATGAGAAAACCCGATGACGAGAAATTATGGGACACAGGCACATCAGATTTCGAAGAAGGAGATAGAATCACCTTTCACAATACCGAGCAAGGTGTTGAGAAAACTTACACTGTGAAACGTGTAAAAGAGAATGGTGATATTGAACTTGTTTATTCTGTAAGAAAGCCGAGACCACCGATACAATAGCATGCGATATAAATAGTAGGAACAGCTCACATGTTTAGTGAGCTGTTTTTCGTTTCTATTTTTGAATGAAAAATGTAATAGGTATGAATAAATGGTTAATAGTAATAGGAATGATAAATTATGGGTGTTTATGAATAGGTTATTAAGGTAAAAGATGAGTGAACAGCATATTGGAGAGGAAGTTATATATGACTCAAAAGCCATTAATTGGATTAACAAGTACGATCATGTCAATCAATACGATTGAAACTCATAATGAAAACGTTGATACGATCGTTGTTTATAATAAATTTGCAGAAACCGTTAGAGATGCAGGAGGAATACCTATTGTCATTCCAATGGGTAAGCCTGAAGAAGCTGAATATTATGCAGAATTGTGTGATGGATTAATCTTTACAGGTGGAGAAGACATTAGCTCCATCACTTATAATGAAGAACCTCACCCAAAGGTGAAAAAGGTGAACAAACACCGTGATGACTTTGAGATTGAATTAGTGAAAAAAGCACGTGAGAACGAAAAAGCCATTCTAGCTATGTGTCGAGGCTATCATTTATTAAATGTTAGTTATGGAGGTACAATCATACAGGATGTGGAGAGTGAGTTTTCAGATAGTATTAATCACTTCCAATCTTCTGCAACACGAACAGAACCTTCTCACACCGTTCGCATTGAAGAAGATAGTAAACTGTATAAGATTGTTGGGGAAAAGGAAGTTGCCGTAAACAGCTTTCATCACCAAGCAATAGGAAAAGTAGGTAAAGGACTCCGAGTAGCAGCACGAGCATCTGACGGTGTAATCGAGGCATTAGAATTAGAAGATCAGAATAAAACATTCTTGCTTGGAACACAGTGGCATCCAGAAGAATTGAGACATGAAAATGAGAATATGATGGCGATTATTACAACATTTATTAAAGAAGCGAAGAAAAATAAGGAATAGAGATTGAAACCTCCACAACAGGAGGTTTCTTTGTTTGTTTGGAAAGGGAATGTTTAGAAAAGGAAACTTTTTTTAAGGTAACCCCGTAGTATATAATAGAAATTATTGAGGAGGCTGTCTCATGAATTTATCGAGACTTTTAAAAATAATAACAGGCGGTATTGAGGCTTTCCTTGGCATTCCTTTTTTAGGAGGAGCCATCATTCTTGCTTCAGCTTGGGGACCACTTCAATTCATGTTTGTTTTTCATTTAATCACACTCATTATTTGTATCGTTCAAAAAGAAAGATTTACAGGAAGTGTATTAGGTCTGATTACTTCTATAGTCGGCTATTTGCCTGTTATTGGAATGATCATGCATATCGTGACAGCACTAGTATTATTCTTTGATGCTGCAAGAGGGAGCAAAAAAAGGAAGAACGAGCATGTTATCGATGTAAGAAAAGGTTATTAATAAGCTTTAATGTCGTACTGAAAAGCTTTCAGCCAAAACAGTGGTTGAAAGCTTTTTGTAAGAGAAAACGGGTTACGTTTGATGGAAGAATGTAATTTTTAGACAATATTATGAGGGGATGAAAGATTGGAAATTATACTCTTTCCGATAACACAGATTGCTATCGCTTATTATTTGTATGTTCAAGCTCCGCTATATAATAAAGATCGGTGGCTCTGGTCCATACTAGGCTTTGTTTTTGGTCTCTTCACGTTAAGTATTTTTCTTATTTCAACAAAACGAAAAGCATTAGGTTGGACGATATTAATAGCAATGATTCTTTCTTTTATAGCGGGAATTCTATTTTTAAGTTTATTAGTATGGGCTGTCTTTTTCTCAAAAGGATAACACTGTATGTCGAAGAAGGTGAGTTTATGAAAAAACATCTTGTGTTTGTTTATGGCACGCTTCGAAAAGGTGGAAGTAATGCTCATTTTTTGCAGAATGCAAAATGCATAGAACATGGATGTTACACAGAGGGACAGCTGTATGATACAGGTTTAGGTTACCCAGCATTAGTTCCAGAGAAAGATAAATGGGTAACAGGTGAGTTATATGAAGTATCAACACGCGAACTTGAACAATTAGACGAACTTGAAGATTTTGTGGAAAACAGAGCAGATAATTTATATGATCGTGTCCGTGTTAAGGTTAACACTACAAATATTATAGAAGAAGCTTTCGTGTATGTGATGAGAATCAAAAAAAGTCACTACGTGTCGATCGTTGAGAATGATTGGCTGAAATATCTCAATAAATAATTAAACAAAAAAGAGGTCACCATCAACTGGTAGACCTCTTTCATTATAGTAAGGAAATATCTTCTCTATTTAGCGATTAAGTTGTTAATACAATGAACAGCTGAGTCGACGTTATCAAACCGTTGAAGGGAGTTTGTTTCAATCTGGATCACTTCGAACGATTGATCGTTCTTTAAATACTTAACAGAAAAAACAGCCGAGTTGTTCTCACTAAAGGTGTGTGTAATATCTGATTCGATATACTGTTTGTTCTGCAGATTCAAGAGTATGTTTTTCACTTCTTGTTGGTTCATGATACATCGTCCCCTTTCTATTATGGGGGAACTTGTTAGGAACCCAAATAATAAAATTATTTTCCTTCCTTAACATTTATGCTAACATAAGTAATTTTTTAAGTACAGATAACGAAAGACCTGTTCGTCTAATTTTATCCTTTTTTTATCGTCAAAATCGCATCTATTTCGACATTACCTTTCAATGCTCGTGAAATCATACACGAATGCTCAGCTTTAATGGCGAGTTTTTGAAGCAGTGTCGAAATATCTTTTGACGGGTCATGTTTGATCGTGACGACCGGTCGATGAATGATTTTCTGATATGTAATCACTCCGTTTGTAACATCAACATATCCTTCAGATTCCATCGTTAAATCTATCTTCTCTACCCTACTTCGTTCCATCATGGCAGCGAGTGTGATGATATAACAAGTTGCTGCTGCTCCAAGCAGCATCTCATCAGGATTAGTGCCGATCCCAGGTCCATCCATCTCAGGTGGAATGGATACCTGTGTTTTTAAATTCTGTGTTTCTATCGTTCCAGTAGCATTTCTTCCACCTGGCCAATGGGCATTTAGATGAAAAACATGTTGTGCCATTTTAAATCACCTCAACTTCTTACTCCTTTAAGTGTAAAGCAAGTGAGCCTTTACGTCACATATCCTGTTTAAAGTGTACAAAATGTTTTTTTTTTGTTTTTTTTAGTGATCCAAATCAAATTTGTTTTCGTTAGCTATTTGAAAACACTTACAGAAGGAGGTGATAACCAGGTGAAACGATTTGTACAATTGGTTGTATTCGCAGCCGGCATGAGTATTCCCGCGATCGTATCGGCTGATAGCGGAGGGATTCTTTCTCCAGTAACAGACCTAACAAAGGAAACAACTGAGATTGTTGAAAGTGTTCAAGACAAAGTGAACATTTCTGCGAAAGATCATTCAGTTTCCGATGAGGTTGTGAGACCTACTCTTAACACAGTTACAAATATTGTTAAAGACACAACTCGTGCTGTCGACAGGGTGGATCAAACGGTTAACAAAGTTACGGAGACCGTAAAGCCAGTAGATGATGCGATCAAAACGGTAACGAATACAGTCGATACGGTAAAAGAAACAGTACCGACAGAAAAGCTAAAAAGTTCTAAACCTATCGTGGATGTTAACCTTTCTGAAAAACCATCGATAAAAGTCGATGTGTTAGATCAGGAGGTGAACGTTACGGTCCCTGTTACACCGGAAAAACCTCAAGTAGAGGTGAAGCTTCCAGTCGTTTCAGAGATTGTTACTACTAAGCCGGAAGTTGAGGAAGTGGTCAAAGCAAAACCAGAACCAGTTCCTAGCTCAACACCAGTCACTGAACCTGTTGTGGAGAACAAACCGAATACTAGTGAAACGATTAATGAAACGAAAGGTGCAATAACTAAAAAGCCAGTTGTTATGACGACAAAAGAAATTTTTGAAAAAGACATAGAGAATCCCGTTAGTGCAAGTACGAGTGGAGAAGTACTTAAAAAGAGCAGGGATCAAAAAGAAACTGATAAACCTGTACGGCAAAAAACAAGTCCGGATTATCCGGTAACTCAAAAGGTAACTCAAACACAAATGCTAACTCCATCATCACAAGGTGGACAATCTCCTTCAGGTTCTTCCAATGGAATGATGACTTCTTCAAGCACTGTTACGTTCTTGGCTATTCTAGATGGTGGCCAAAATGATACTCAGCTTGAAACAGGAAGTGTACTTGGTGAGGGAGTTCGACACTATTATGATCAATGGCTAAATGCTCCACCTGGGCAACCACCACAATCTTTCTTCTTCTAATTCAAATTTGGTACAACAAAAAAATTAAGAAGAAGAAGGAGAGAAATGACAATGAAAAGATCAAACTTTATTAGAACATTTGCGATTACAGGTGCTGCGGCTGCTGGGTTATTTTTTGGAGGAAGTGAAACATTTGCAGATGAAGGGTCATCGAGTCTTAAAATCGGAACAGGGTTGATCAGTAACATTCAGCTTTCTGAGAAAGATGAAGAGTTTAATCTTAACCTTGATCTAGGTGCTGTAACAGGCATCGAATTAGAGAGTTCAGATGATGATTCGAACCACAATAGCGTAAAAACAAACGTTGGTGCAAATGTAAATGCAGAAGCTTCCAGTGATGAAGATGAAAAATCTCAAGTGGGTACGGCTGTAAATGCAGGAGTTGAAGCCGAATCGAAAACTGAAGATCAAAGCGACGATTCAAAAGCAAATGTGGCTGTCGGAACGGATGCTACAGTTAAGAGTTCTTCTTCTGATGATGAAGACAAAGCGTCTGTAAACGCAGATACAAAGGTTGAAGCTGAAGTTCGTTCTAATGAAGAAGACAACAAAGATTCTAGTTCTCTAAATGCTGGAGCAGATGTTCAAGCAGCTGTTGAAGCACAAGATGAAAAAGAATCAAATACAGAGGTTGTTGCGAATGCAGGTGTAACTGCAGGAGTAGAAGCAACTGAAGAAGACGAATCTTCAAGTGCAAAAGTAGATCTAGGCACAGATGTAATGGCGAACGTGTCATCTGAAGACGAAGAGTCAAGTGCAAAAGTAGATTTAGGTACAGATGTGATGGCGAACGTAACTTCTGAAGACGAAGAGAATAACTCTTCATTGATGGCTGACGCTGGTCTATGGGCAGGAGTAGAAGCAACTGAAGGAGATGAAGAGTCAAGTGCAAGTGCAAAAGTAGATCTAGGTACAGATGTGATGGCGAACGTAACTTCTGAAGAGGAAGAGAATAACTCTTCTCTAATGGCTGACGCTGGTCTATGGGCAGGAGTAGAAGCAACTGAAGAAGATGAAGAGTCAAGTGCAAAAGTAGATTTAGGTACAGATGTGATGGCGATGGTTATGTCTGAAGATGAAGAAGATCTTTCTTCTTTAAGCACAATGCTTAACACGGATGCAGCACTTTCTTTGTCTTCTGAAGATGAGCTTGAAAATACTTCTCTTAAGTTAAATACTTCTATCATGGCAGATCTAATGAGCTCATTTGATGAAGATGAAGATCGTTCTTCTCTATTTTCTTCATTAGACACTGGCCTTGAACTTGGACTTGAAGGCAATGACGACGATCGTGAGTTAAATTTAGACCTTTGGACAGGCTTGATGCTTGGTGCAATGTATGAAGGTCAAGATAGTGAAGATTCTATCTTAGAACTTTAATAGAATAACAAAAAGAGACAGCAGACGTGCTGTCTCTTTTTCTTTGGAAATAAAGATGAATGGGGTAATCTCTCAAAAACGTAAACCAACCATTTTTATAGGTTATTATGTAGAAAACACCCTGAGTAAATGGAGAGA
The DNA here is from genome assembly GCF_007673525.1 of Fictibacillus phosphorivorans. GTDB lineage: Bacteria > Bacillota > Bacilli > Bacillales > Fictibacillaceae > Fictibacillus > Fictibacillus phosphorivorans_C. The sequence continues at coordinate 3,112,081 of NZ_VDZU01000001.1, read as the reverse complement.
ATTAGCGAAGGAAATAAATTGTTGGGGGACAGTCCCTCATGTATACTTAAGTTTATTAAGTATACATGAGGGTGTTAGATTAGGAGATGGCGCTATGGTACATAAAGAAACAAATCTAAAGTTAGTCGTAGCCGGTTTGTTGCTAGGTATTCTAATGGCCGCGATGGATAATACCATTGTAGCAACTGCGATGGGTACGATTGTTGCGGACCTTGGAGGGTTTGATAAATTCGTTTGGGTTACGGGCTCATACATGGTCGCCGTAATGGCCGGGATGCCTATTTACGGTAAGTTGTCCGATATGTATGGCAGAAAACGATTCTTCATTTTCGGTCTTGTCGTTTTTCTAATCGGTTCTGCGCTTTGTGGTCTTGCTCAAAATATGGAGCAACTGATAGCGTTTAGAGCAATTCAAGGTATCGGTGGTGGGGCATTGATGCCGATCGCCTTTACGATTGTTTTTGATATTTTTCCTCCAGAAAAGAGAGGAAAGATGACAGGGCTTCTTGGGGCGGTTTTCGGAACTTCGAGTGTTCTCGGACCTTTACTTGGAGCATTCATTACAGATGCGATCAGCTGGCATTGGGTGTTCTATATTAACGTTCCAATTGGTGCAGCATCATTTTACTTGATTTTTCGTTATTATAAAGAAACGCTTGAACACCGCGAGCAAAAGATCGACTGGTGGGGTGCCATCACACTTGTGATTGCCGTTGTTAGTCTGATGTTTGCCCTTGAACTTGGTGGCAAGACGTATGCATGGGATTCAACGCAAATTGTAGCATTGTTTACGATATTCACGGTCTTTTTTATCGTGTTCTTTGCAGTAGAACAAAAAGCATCCGAACCGATTATTTCATTTTGGATGTTTAAGAAGAGGCTTTTTGCTACTTCACAGATTCTAGGTTTTCTATACGGTGGAACATTCATTATACTCGCTGTGTTTATTCCTATTTTTGTCCAAGCGGTATACGGTGGTTCTGCAACAAGTGCAGGATTAATTCTTACACCAATGATGTTAGGTTCTGTTGCTGGAAGTATGATTGGTGGTATCTTTCAAACAAAAACAAGTTTCCGTAACCTTATGATCGTATCCGTCATTTCTTATTTTACGGGCATGTATATGCTGAGTGGAATGACACCAGATACGTCTAGAATGATGCTTACATTGTTTATGGTGATCGTCGGATTCGGTATGGGGTTCTCGTTCTCATTATTACCGGCAGCAACGATCAATAAGATGGAGTTTCGTTATAGAGGTTCAGCCAACTCTACAAATGCCTTTTTAAGGTCATTAGGTATGACGCTTGGTGTAACCATTTTTGGAGCACTTCAAAATCGGATTTTTTACGAGAAGATAAGTGAGAACCTAAAAGGCTTTGCAGGGCAAGGTGCTGCGGCATTTAAAGAGATTGATCCACAAAAAATATTTCAGACAGGAGAACGATCTAAGATACCTCCTGAAGTTTTAGATGGAATAACAGCTTCAATGTCTGCGTCTATTACGACTGTTTTCACTTATGCATTGATTCCAATCGTAATTTCAGCTGTAGTCATATTATTTATGGGGAATGAACGGGTAGAAACATCAAAACAAAATACAAAAGCTAAATAAAAGAAGAGTTTGGGAAGAGAATATCCCAAACTCTTTTTTTATGCTGCAGAAGCTGCTTTCTTTTCTTTTTTTGGAGCAATCGTATAAGACAAAGATACAACGATATCAATGGCGAGTATCAGCGCCCAAATACGTGTGACATTATTAGCGACATCGTTTTTGTAGAACAGATCTGTATCTGTTGTGTCATACCAATCTTTTAAGAGAGTGTCTAATTGTATGGATGAAACAGCATCGGACAGTCCGAATAACAACCAGAAAACCCCTTGTGCCGTGATAAATAAGAGAACGTGTTTATAAAGATTTTTCCTTTCTTGCTTTGCATGCTGCATCCCATACAGTGGTTTTGAATCAGGTAGATCGGGTTCTGGTAATCCACGCATTTTGGCGACCTTCCGCTGTATAAAGCGATCTAATTTCTGGAAATCACTCTTTCCATACAAAAATGCATAAGCGATCACGACAAGAATAATAATTTGATAGGCGGAGAATTCTCCTGTTCTTAAATAATCAAAATATCCCATCGCGGCAATCCATAGGTCATTTAAAAGAAAAAGAATGAAGAATGCAATGCTTAATCTCTTAAGGTTGAACCAATATCGAACTACTAAAAAAGATAGGGTAGAAACCCAAAATACGGTCTCGGCTAGAATGAGAAATACCCATTTATGATCCAGTACAAAATCCATGTTGATGTTCATCCTTTCTTTGCTGCATTGTACAACAGTGTTTTACCAATTTTAGAATACCACTTAAAAATGGGTAAGTCTCCCATATTTAGTATCAATTTTCTTTGTTATTATGCAATAATTAACAAGAAGAGAATAAAAAAATGGAGTGATTTTATGTATTCAGATACAGCTTCTGAATTACGCAGCATTCGTAGGACATTGATTGTTTTAGGAATCTTGTTATTGTTTGTAATCGGATCAATTAATAATGGTGGAAGCGAAGATAGCGAGGAGAATGAAGATTATTCTACTATTACAACTAATTTAGAAAATAATCTCGTTCCATTAGGTAATGGGTATTTTGGATTATACTCCAACTTTGAAGAAACTGATTCGGAGCATGGAATGAGAATTTATTATTACGATGAAAAAGAGAATAAACTTGTGTTAAAAAAAGAGGAAGACCTAGATACAGTTGAGATTTCGGAATAATCTAAAAGTAATGGGAGTGTTAGAATACTAAATGTAAAATACAAGTAAGTTGTTTTATTAAGTAAGTTCTTCAATTATATGATATACTTTTTCTTAATTATAAAAATTTATAACACTTAGGAGGTGACAACTTATATTCCAGTAACTTGGGGTATAAGGAGTCTTTTTGGACAGTTTGACCTTATTGAAATTACTTGCAGTAGCCGTACTTATTCTACTAACCGCTTTTTTCGTAGCAGCAGAATTTGCGATTGTTAAGATTCGTAAATCAAGAATTGATCAATTAGCTGAAGAAGGTAACAAACGAGCGATTGCAGCACAAAAGGTTATTTCTAACCTTGATGGATCACTCTCAGCCTGTCAGTTAGGAATTACAATCACAGCTTTAGGATTAGGTTGGTTAGGTGAGCCTACGGTAGAAGCAATTCTCGGTCCAGTATTTGAAAAAATGGATTTAAGCCCGGCAATTGTTCACACATTATCATTTGCAATTGCTTTTGCATCCATTACTTTTTTACACGTTGTTCTTGGTGAGCTTGCACCAAAAACAGTAGCTATTCAAAAAGCTGAAACGATCAGCTTATTGTTATCACCTGCATTGATCGGATTCTATAGAGTCATGTATCCATTCATTTGGTTCTTAAACGGAAGTGCTCAGCTTCTAGTAAGAATGTTTGGTCTAAAACCAGCTTCAGAACATGATATGGCACATACTGAAGAGGAACTTCGTCTAATCTTAAGTGAGAGCTACAAAAGTGGTGAAATCAACAAATCTGAGTTCAGTTATGTAGAAAAGGTATTCGAATTCGATGACAGAACTGCAAAAGAGATCATGGTCCCTCGTACTGAAATGGTTTGTCTTTATGAAGACAACACTGTTGCAGAAAATATTAATATAATTGCAGAAGAAAAATATACACGTTACCCTGTTGTAGGGGAAGATAAAGATAATGTCCTTGGTATGGTAAATGCGAAAGAAGTATTTTTTGACTTAATTAAAGGGAAAGAATACCCTCTTGAACATTATATTCGACCGACTTTGAGTGTCTTTGAAAATACGCCGATCAAAGAAACCCTATTAAAGCTCCAGAAAAAAGGTTTTCATATGGCTGTATTAGTTGATGAATACGGTGGAACAGCTGGTATAGTAACCATCGAAGATATTTTGGAAGAGCTTGTTGGTGAAATACGTGATGAATTCGACGAAGATGAATCACCAATGATTCACGCAGTTAGTCCAAACGTGAAGCACTTTGACGGTAAGGTGTTAATCGCAGAAGTGAACGATATTTATGGATTACAAATCGATGATAGTGAACTTGATACGATTGGTGGATGGGTTTTGTCTCAAAACTCAGAAATACAGGAAGATCAGGTCATATCGTATGATGAGTACGATTTCAAAGTGATTGAAATAGATGGTCACCAAGTTAAGAAAATTGAAATCACGAAAAGACTTAATCAGGATGAAGTAAGCTCTTCTTCATCCCAAGAAATAGAACATAACTTAGTTGAAAAAGAAGCGTAAGTAAGAAGAGACCTTTCCTAACAGATCGGTCTCTTTATTTGTTTATTTTTTTAGAGGCAGGGAACAAATAGAATGTAAAGGAGGAGATTAATTTGAAATCCATTACTATTCAATTAGAATACGATGAAAGAATCTTTCATTCTTCGCAAAATATTGAAAGAAAGTTGAAAGAACAACTTTCTGAAACAGATTTTAAAATGGTTTCCATATCCTCATCTTCTAGCCATGAAGGAGTTAATGTGTTAAAAGATAAAGACTCTACAGGAGCAGGTGGACAAACTTCTCCTGATAATGAAGTACCACCTAATAAAAATTAAGACGGGGTTTCCCGTCTTTTTTATTTTATACTTCTAATTTCCCAGGAAATCGACTTAAATTGACAGAATATATTGACAAATTTATAGTGATTATTTACTATTTAAATAACTAAACTTTTAACACAAAAGTAAAGGAGCTGAAAGATTAAAAGGAGGCTGAGGGAGATGGTAAGTACGCCGCAATACCGTTTTATTCGCTTAATAACAGGGAGTGAAATATTAGATGTTGATATCTTTCTCTTCACTGACAAAACAACTGTAGTGGTTAGTATGCTTTATTACAAACATGAACATATTATCATGTCCTCTCAGACAGCTCCAGATCGAAAAACAGCTCTAAAACATGCCTTTCATTCTTTTTACAAAACTAAATTCATCTATGATCAAAAACACCTTTCAGTTATGAACTAATGTCATTGAAGGACTTATCTTTAAATAGTTAGAATGTTTTTAAAAAAATATCTTTATTTGCAAAAGGACATATGTTTATAATTTAGGTAATTATGAACGAAACGTTTTGATTAACGTCTTTAATGGAGGGTGGGTATGGAAACTTCAGATGGTCAAGTATTAAGAGACAGCCTTTTCATTAATCAAATGAAAACATATGCCAATCAATTTGAACATTCTGAAACACCTTTTCTTATCCAGAAGGATCGAACTTGGGTCTATGTAAATCCTGCTGCTAGAAAGATACTAGAAGCAGAAGAAGATATAATTGGTCAGCCTATATGGAACAACCTTCCTAACGAGTTACATCCCTTAGTAGAAGAGAGGATTCAAACTTGTGACAAGGGTATTGCCCCTAAGCCTAGTGAACAAACTTGGATCACTCAAAAGGGTAACCATATTCGATTAGAGGTTATTGGATTTCCCCTTTTGTTCTCTTCACACGCCACTCAAATTATCATTCGCAATTTAACTCAGCAGCATCTTGAGAAGAAAGAGACACTTGATCATTTAAAACTAATAACAGAAAATATGATAGATATTATAGGAATTGTTAGTCGTGAAGGTATCTTTACCTATTTAACACCGTCGTATTTTTGGGTAACTGGTTATTGTCAAAGTGAAGCGATAGGAACCACTCCATTTGATCTTGTTCATCCTGAAGATAGAGATAGAGTGATACAAGAATTTACTCGAATGATTTTAGAACATGTACCTCTTACGATTGAATACAGATACTTGAAGAAAGATGGCGTTTATATTTGGTTGGAGTCGAAAGGGACGCCTATCAGTGATAAAAATAACCTTTCTGCAATAGTTGCGTCTCGAGACATTACGAAAAGAAAAGAAGCAGAAGCTGCTTTACGAAAGAATGAGTTTAAACATCGTATTATTCTTGATCACAGCAATGATTTAATCTGTTCAATTGACCCTGATGGAACTTATTTATACGCTTCACTTTCTTATAAAACCATCTTAGGAATAGAACCTAATTCTTTAATAGGCACAAACGCTATGAACTGTGTTCACATGGAGGATCACGAGAGTGTAGGGGAATATATTAAATTAGTTGCAGCACTAGAAAACCCTCTTCCTCTTATTTATCGAAAGATGCATGCTTCAGGTCATCCCGTTTTATTAGAAGGTAAAGGTATGCCTATGGTATCTGATGAAGGGGACATCGAGGGTATCGTTTTTATCTCTCGCGATATTACAGAAAAGAAAAAAACGGAGGAATATATACGAAATAGTGAGAAACTTGCAGTGTTAGGTGAACTAGCCGCAGGTGTTGCTCATGAAATCAGAAATCCACTCACATCCATTAAAGGACTGTTCTCTTTAATGAAGAATAGTGAGATAGATCAAAGCAAACTCTTTTTATACAATGAAGTAATCTGTGATGAACTTAACCGAATTGAATCAATTGTTAATGAGTTTATGGCGTTAGCGAAACCAGATGCTACACAGTATATGAAGAACGTTAACATTATTCAGCTTCTGCAAGACACGGTAATGTTACTAACATCGGAAGCTAATTTGTATAATGTTGAGATTCGTTTGTTGTTTAAAGAGAAAGATCTTTTTGTCTCTTGTGAAAAGAACCAGATTAAACAAGTATTTATTAATATTATAAAAAATGCGATTGAAGCTATGAATGATGGAGGAATCCTAACGATAGCGATTGAAGAAACAGCTGATCAAAAAGTAAAACTGATTTTTGTAGATAATGGAATTGGAATAGAAGAAGAGCGACTAAAGAGCATCGGCGTCCCATTCTTCACTAATAAGGAAAAGGGAATAGGACTAGGGCTTACGGTTAGCAATAAAATTATTACGGACCATAAGGGGGACCTGAAAGTAGAAAGTTACCCTGGTAAAGGAACAACCGTTTCTGTTACATTACGAAAAACAGAATAACTTAGAGATTAAAGTTGTGAATGGAAGAGACTGAACTCCAAGTGAGAGTTCAGTCTCTTTTAAATTCCGTCAAACAGCCTAAAAACACTTCTTCCAAGAAGTCGGACCAGCCATATGATCAGTTCTGGAATAACTAATAGAAGATCAATCATAGAGTCTAGCCATGTGTATGTTTCATTGTTGGACTTTTTTTTCTTTTTTCGTCGAAGTGCCATTGAGCCATCACCTTTTCCTTTAATAGATAAATACAAACAACTTTTATCTTTGACTATGAATTATATGTATGTTGTAAAGATTTTATAAAGAAGAACAGTACATTTGATGCATAAGATTCTTATGCGAAATTGATGAAAAACTAGCGCAACAGTTCGTCATTTTTTTTTTGAATTGTAAGATTAGTAAGTTGTTCCTATGAGTAAGTTTATATACGTTTACATGAAAAAATAGTTTCTTAATATTTCCATCCTATAATGAAACCTGTACTAAATTCATTTAAAAGGGGTTGCATCAAGTATGGATGAAAGACCGATGGATGAATGGATTAAGAAGCTCACGGAAGACAGCTTAAAAAAAAACAAACTGAACCGGAGAACATTTCTTTCAGGTGCCGGGAAAATTGCAGGAATTTCACTGGGTCTCACAATTGCTCAGTCGCTAGGCAGTTACGAAGTGAACGCAGCACCAACATTTAGAAATTATCCGTTTACGTTAGGTGTAGCCTCAGGTGATCCTTTATCAGACAGCGTTGTTTTATGGACAAGGTTAGCACCAGATCCATTGAATGGCGGAGGGATGCCAAATCAAGCTGTACCTGTAAAATGGGAGATCGCAGAAGATGAACGATTCAAAAAGGTTGTACAGAAGGGAACAGAACTAGCACGTCCTAATTTAGCGCACTCTGTTCATGTTGAAGTAGATGGACTTAAACCCAACCATGTATACTTTTATCGGTTTAAAAGTGGATATGAGTTCAGTCCTGTAGGAAGAACAAAGACACTCCCTAGAAAAGGTGCGAATGTGAAGAGCATGACTTTTGCATTTGCATCTTGTCAGCAATATGAACATGGTTTTTTTACTGCATATCAGCATATGTCAGAAGAAGATTTGGATTTTGTTGTTCATCTTGGCGACTACATATATGAGTACGGACCTAATGAATATATATCACCATCTGGCAATGTTCGTACACATAGCGGTCCTGAGATTATGACACTCCAAGACTATCGAAACAGACATGCTCAGTATCGTTCTGATGGCAATTTAAAAGCAGCTCACGCAGCATTTCCTTGGGTGGTAACGTGGGATGATCATGAAGTGGAGAACAACTATGCAAATATGATTCCTGAAAAAGGACAGTCTGTTGAAGCATTTGTCAAACGTCGTGCTGCCGGTTATCAAGCGTATTATGAACACATGCCACTTCGTCGTTCATCCCTGCCGCACGGAGCGGATATGATGCTCTATCGAGATTTCACATATGGAAACTTAGCGATGTTCAATGTAATGGATACAAGACAATATCGTGACGATCAAGCGAACGGAGACGGAAGTAAACCGCCAACTCCAGAATCTCAAGATCCGAATCGAACGTTAACTGGAAGTGAACAGGAACGCTGGTTGCTTCAAAACCTAGGGAACTCTAAAGCGCATTGGAATGTTCTAGCTCAGCAAGTATTCTTTGCACAAAGAAATTATGGTACAGCTGATGCACCTCGGTTGAGTATGGATGCATGGGACGGGTATACGGCATCTCGTGAACGTATCACAAATTTTGTACAATCAAAGAATTTAAATAATGTAATTGTATTAACAGGGGATGTACATGCAAGCTGGGCTTGTGACCTAAAAGCGGATTACAATAATTCATCCTCTAATGTAATTGGAGCTGAATTTGTTGGAACATCCATTACATCTGGTGGGAATGGTGCTGATAAACGTTCTGATACAGATAAGATATTAGGATTGAATCCTCATATTAAATTCTTCAACGATTATCGAGGCTATGTTCGATGTACGGTTACTCCTGAAGAGTGGCGAACTGATTATCGAGTCGTCCCGTTCGTAACGTCACCAGGTGCTGCTATCTCAACGCGTGCTTCATTTGTCTATCAAAAAGATCAGAATGGTCTCCAACAGGTGGGCGCAGCGAAGGTTGCAGAAGGAGTTAAGGTATCTCGCGAAGTAGAAGAAGATCGAAACCGTGCTCATGGTAAAGCGCATGAGAAGCAGATGAAGAAATCCGGTGTAGAAGCTACTCAATAAAATTAGGAGAGGATGGATGGAAAGTTATAATCCATCCTTCTTTTTGTTTGGTTGGTATATGTGTAATGATTGAATGTAAATGAATGAATTTTTATCTAACGTGCTTGCATTCACAGCGTGATCTTAACAATGATTAACTTATCTGTAATCAAGGGTTTATATTTTATCAATATACTTTTCATGTAGGATTAACATCTTGATAGGAGAGAGAATAAAATGACGAATTCCTTTGATGAACAGCACCTAGACCAAAAATCTAAGATTACGCGTAGAACGTTTATTGAACGCACAACAAAGGTAGCTGGACTTTCCCTAGGGTTAACTTTTATAAATCCAATGGCTTCACTCGACGTGCTAGCTGATAGTGGTAAAAAAGTGAGTCGCAAGAAGCCAATACTTGTTTTTCCAGTTGTCAGTGATGTACATATGAATGAAACGTCCAATCAAACCTTCAATAAATTTAAAGAGACTCTCAAACAATTAAACCAACTCGTTCCTAAGCAAGATGCATTTGCTGTAGTAGGTGACTTAACAGACAATGGTCTAGTACAGGAATTTGAGAAGTTTAAAACGGCCTATGAAACAAATAAACAATCAAAAGCTGCTTCGCTGATTGCAATTGGAAACCATGATTATTGGAACGGTTTACCAGAGGTTGATGCACAAAAACGTTTTTTAGAAGTAACTAAAATGCCGGCAATCTACTATCACAAGATTATCAAAGGGTATCATTTTATTGTGCTTGGGACTGAGGATGGGGTGACAGAGGGTACGTTCTCTGTTAAACAAATCAAATGGATGTCTGAAAAGTTAAAGCAAGCACATACCGATGATCCGAAGAAACCCATCTTTGTTTTCCATCACCAGCCGATCAAAGATACCATGTACGGAAGTGAGTGGGGCTTTACGGCAAATAGAGATTTATTCTACGATACGTTGAAAAAATATCCGCAAGTCATTACATTCTCAGGCCACACACACTATCCATTAGATGATCCTAGAATTATTCACCAAAAAGATTTTACAACGATCGGTACTTCAACTGGCGCGTATCTATGGCTGGACGCTGGACGTATACAAGGAGAAGTTCCTGAAGGAGCAGATATTCTAAACCAAGCTTTAATCGTCGAAGTGTATGAGAATAAGGTGTTAATTAACCGCCGTGATATCCATAATAATGATTGGACAGGTGAACCGTTTGAAATTAGTGTTCCTGCCAATAAGAATAGTTTTAAATATACGGATGCTAGAAAAGATAAGAAACCACCATTTTTTACAAACGATGCGATGCTTTCTATTGCGAACGACATGACATCAGCTACTAGTCTTTCAATTATGTTTACACAAGCAAAAGACAATCTACTCGTTCATGATTATAAAGTTATCGTTACAAATATAGAGACTAAAGAGGTGGCGAAAGAATATTTAGGCTTTTCGGAGTTCTATAAAGATCCTGTTCCTAATCCTCTTATGCTGAACCTTGAAGGGTTAGCTCCATCTACAACGTATGATATAGAAGTGTTTGCACTCGATGCATATGGAAATATCAGTACGAATTCAATCAAGGCCATAGGCAGAACAAAGAAAGGTGAGCCAATAAGAATCACATTATCAAAAGAGAAAGTGAGCGGTATAGAGGAAACATTAGATGTGGTTGTGGAAGGGGTTAGAGCTCCTAAGAGTGACTGGGTTGGTTTGTATGAAGTAAACGAAAATCCTGGTGAGGTGGAATCGATTTGGTGGCAGTACACCGAGGTTAGTGGAGGAACATGCAAATTTACGTACAATCCGAAAAACAATGTAAATGCAGCACGTTACAAACAAGGATCCACATATAAAATGGTTTATTTCTATGGAAGCGGTTATGATGCAGTAGCTTCTGCATCATTCAGGATAGAGTAAGATTGAGTAAGAAGAGCGTACTTGGGAATTGGACAGATTAACTGTTCAATCGGACAGATAAATGCTCGAATTAGACAGATTACTCGTTCAATTGGACAGATAAATGCTCGAATTGGACAGATTACTCGTTCAATCGGACAGATTAACACTCTAATCAGACAGATTCGTTATGCAATCGGACAGATCAACGTTTGAAGCGTACAAATTCAAATTACCCTAAATTAAAGAAAGCTAACTTCATGAGTCAAAACAGCAATGACATGCTAGTTTTGAGTCTCGGAAGTTAGCTTTTCATCTATTTTTTATCTTTCATCGCTGCTTTTAATGCATCAGCCAAACTGTTTCCAAAGCCTTCGTCCTCTTTGTTGTTTGTGCTGTATTTTTTGAGCAGCTGGCGTTCTTCTCGCTTTGTAACCTTCTTTTTCTTATCGTCTGCTTTTTCCACTACATTACATGGTTTACACTGAAAATAAGTGCCTGCTTTTCCGTTGTGAAGCTCCATCTTCTTATGACACTGAGGACAGCGTCGGTTTGATAGCTTAGGGTCTTTACGTCGACGGTACGAACACTCGCGATCCGAGCAGACAAGCACTTTGCCGTCACGGCCTTTTACTTCTTTTAAAAGTTTTCCGCACTCTGGACACTTGGAACCCGTTAGATTGTGTGCTCTATATTCCTGCGAACTCGTCTTGATTTCCATTACAAGCTGTTTTGTTTGTTTACGGATGTTCTCTAGAAATTGTTTTGGATTTCCTTTTCCACGTGCGATGGCTTCAAGGTCTTGCTCCCATTTAGCCGTGAGTTCAGGTGACTTCAGCTCATCATTCACAAGATCGATCAACTGTTTTCCTTTTGGAGTAGGATGCAGCTTATTGTTTTTACGATCAAGCACTTCAGATCCTAGCAGTCTTTCAATGATATCAGCCCGTGTTGCAGGTGTACCTAGACTGTATTTTTCCATACGAGATAAAAGGTCAGCTTCAGTAAAACGGGAAGGCGGCTCAGTGAGCTTTTTCTCCGCATTTACTTCTTTAACAGAAAGGGATTGCCCTTCTTTTAAATGAGCTAGTGCACGCGGGCTATCTTCTTCTTTACCAGACAGCACTTTAAATCCTGGATCAAGCACTAGCGTTTCACGGGCCATAAATGTTTCACCCGCAACGTTTAATGTAGCGGTCAACGTTTCCGATCGATACGCAGGGTAAAATAGAGCAAGGAATCGGCGTGCGATTAAATCATAAAGTTTACGCTCATCGTTATCAAGATCACCTAAGTGTAACGGTTCATCAGTCGGAATGATCGCATGGTGGTCCGTCACTTTTGAATCGTTAAATACTTTCTTTGCGACCACATTTCCTTTTTGTTTTAACAAGGGCTGCACTTCTTCACGGTATCCAGAAGACATTCCTTGAAGGCGGTCATACATCGTATTTTCCATATCTTTTGTTAAGTAGCGGGAATCTGTTCTTGGATACGTAACAAGCTTGTATTGTTCATAAAGTTTTTGCAGTACTGAAGAGGTCTTCTTAGCAGAGAAACCGAAACGACGGTTCGCGTCACGTTGCAGTTCAGTAAGATCGTAAGGCATCGGATGCGCCTCTGTTTTTTCTTTCTTCTGAAGTGAAGCCACTGTGGCTTGCTGCTCTTTTACTTTTGCAACGATATCTGTTGCTTTCTTCTCATCAAATAGACGCTTCTCTCCGTTATGTTCCCATGATGCCCTTAACATACCGATTGTCGCATCAATCGTCCAATAATCTTTCGGCTGGAAAGCGTTAATCTCTTGCTCGCGATCTAGGATCATCGCAAGTGTCGGCGTCTGAACACGACCAGCAGATAGCGGATCATTATACTTTGTTGTTAACGCTCTTGTAACGTTCAGTCCGATCAACCAGTCTGCCTCAGAACGGCAAACGGCAGATTGATAAAGATTGTCATATTGTTTAGCAGGTTTGAGCTGATTGAACCCATCTCGAATGGCTTTGTCTGTTTGAGAAGAAATCCATAAACGTTTTACTGGTTTTTGCCATCTTACTTTTTCCATGATCCAGCGAGCGACAAGTTCACCTTCACGTCCAGCATCCGTTGCGATTACAAGCTCACTAATGTCTTTTCGTTTAGAAAGTTGTTCAACCGCACGAAACTGGTGGCTAACTTGTCGGATAACTTTTAGTCCCATATGGTTTGGAATAATCGGAAGGTCTTCCAAGCGCCATTGTTTATATTGCTTGTCATAGTCTTCTGGCATCTTTAGCTCAACTAAGTGTCCGAGTGCCCAAGTAACGATGTGTTTTGGTCCTTCAATATAACTTTTATTCTGTTGCTTGCAGCCTAGAACACGGGCAAGATCGCGCGCCACGCTTGGCTTTTCAGCAAGGATTAATTGTTTCATAGTGTACCCCTTTCAAACTTCTACTCTTGTCATTATAACAGAGAGAAAAAATAAGCTGAAAATGACTGATTATTTTTCTGAAACATTTTTAAATGATGTATACTGAATAGTGAGTCTATTTTATTTTGTGAAATATATATTTTGTTTATCATTATAATGATTTCGGTATGACTGAGGGGAGAAGGGGAACATGTGGAGAAACCGGAATTTTTTAATTTTAATGTTTGGACTGGCTGTATCTAGTACAGGTCTATGGGTAGGTATTATTGGGAATCTTGAATTTTTGCAGATGAATGTTGAGTCCTCTTTTTTGCAGGCTTTAATCATTTTAGCTGGGTTCCTAGTAGGAATCTTTCTTGCGCCGATGGCGGGTCGAATCATTGATCGCAGCAATAAGAAAAAGATATTGATCTATGCTGGGTTTGCTCGATGTGCAGCTATCTTCTTTATGTATTTGGCGATCGCATATAACAATGTTTGGTGGATGGTGGTCTATACACTTGTTATCGGTATTTCTGGTACGTTCTCTCAGCCTGCCATGCAAACCATGTTGCCGTTGATCGTTAAAAAAGAAGAACTTTTAGATGCTAATGGTGTGAATATGAACATCTTTACTGCATCTCGAATCGTAGGCACTGCACTCGGCGGAGTGATGCTAGTTGGCATGTCGCTATTTTCTTTGTACACGGTCACACTTATTTCGTATGTGATCCTTCTTATTTCTACTTTCTTTTTAGATGTGGATGAACAGCCAAAGAAATTAGATCCATCAGGCAAAAAGGATAACTTCTTTAGAACGCTTAAAGAATTGTATCCCATTATAAAGAACGAACGTAAAGTTGTGTATGGTATCTTTTTATTGATTCCAGCTTACCTATTTTTATCTGGATTCAACTTAATGGTGATTGAGATTAGTGAGTTGCAGGATAATGCCGGTATTAAAGGAATTCTTTATACGACTGAGGGCGTTTGTGTATTCATTGGAACGTTTTTATCAAAGAAATTCTTTAGAGATAATCCGAAGTTAAGCTATATGTTCGCTATTACATTCATTATCGCTGCTGCACACACATCTCTGTTCTTAGCAGATCATCCAACCATGTCAGTTCTTTCTTTTGGATTATTTGGTCTTGCTGCTGGAACGCTGTTTCCTGTCGTAACTACCATTTTCCAAACGGATGTCCCGTCAGACTATCACGGCAGGTTCTTCTCTATAAAAGGGATGGTTGATAATATTATCTTTCAAGTTCTGATGCTGTTAACAGGATTGTTCCTAGATACGATTGGATTTCATAAAATGGTCATAGGGTTTGGTATTACATCTTTCTTCATCGCAACAGTCATCTATTATCAATATAAGACTAAGAGCGGGTCAAAAAAGAAGGGAAGACTAGCATCGATCAAGTAAATACAGGGTAAATGAGAGTGGCGGATCGTCACTCTTTTTGTATACCGTTGTTTTAGGATATTTATTGAACGCTGAATGAAAAAGACCATAACAGCAAGAATGAGGACGATTTATTAGGTTGAAATTGTTAAAATGATGGAAAGATGATTTATGGAGGTGTGGGTCAGTGAGTACCATACAGATGTCGTTTGATGAGATGTGGGATAAGATTATGGAGTGTAACAGGTCATATGATGGCCTTTTTTATACAGCTGTAAAAACAACAAAGATTTATTGCCGTCCATCTTGTCGTTCGCGAAAACCTAAAAAGCAAAACGTAGCATTTTATGACTCCATTTCTCAATGTGAAGAAGCAGGCTATCGAGCGTGTAAAAGATGTCAGCCAGAGATCGAACATTGTCCACAAATCAATCTGATTAGAAAAGCAACTAGTTATTTAGTAAATAACCATCATAAAAAAATTCTTTTACAAGATGTAGCGAACTACTCTGGGGTGAGCCCATTCTATCTCGAACGATTATTTAAAGAAGAAATGAATGTTACGCCTCGAGAATATGTGGAGAATATTCGTATCGATAAAGCGGCATACCTGTTAAAGAATACTTCAAAAACATGTCTTGAGATATGCTTTGAATCAGGATTTCGAAGCCCCTCTAACTTTTATAAAACGTTTCGTACGTATAAAGATTGTTCACCAAGTGACTACCGAAAATCAAAAGAAACAACAGGAAACGAATTATGAGATGGAATGTATTTGATGGGAAATTAATGATAGAGTTACCGCTAGAATTCTCCTATAGAGAATGTTTGGTTTTTCTTGAGAGATCACCCTTAGAAATTCTTCATCACATACATGAGAACAACATCTACAAAGTAATCATGGCGAATGCTGAGCTGATCTTGATCAAGATCAGCTACAAAGATCACGTGCTCATAATCGAGTTTCCAGATAAGGAACCACTTAACATGGAAACGGTCGTTGAATTTTTAGGGAATTGGTTTGACCTGAATCAAAATCTTTCATCATTTTATGGAGCTGTTTCAGAAGATAGTCTATTACAGCCGCTCGTAGAACGATATTATGGTTTACGTATGATCGGGATTCCAGATCTTTTTGAAGCGTTGACTTGGGCAATCATGGGACAGCAGATCAACTTAACATTTGCCTATACTCTGAAGAAGAGGTTGGTTGAGAACTTTGGTAAGAAGTTAGTCCTTCATCAGAATGAATACTGGGCATATCCATCTCCTGAAATCATCGCAAATCTTCAGGTTGATGATTTAAGAAATCTTCAATTTACCACGCGAAAAGCGGAATATGTGATTGGTATAGCAAAAGAAATAGTGGAAGGTCGACTGTCGAAGGAAATATTGAGATCTTCTGAAGATCCTGCTAAGCACCTTATTTCGCTCAGAGGAATCGGGCCTTGGACAGCGGATTATGTGTTGATGAAATGTTTACTAAAGACCGATGCATTTCCAGTAGCTGATGTAGGGCTGCAGAATGCCGTGATGAAACAGTTGAAATGGCAGCAAAAGCCAACAATAAAAGAATTAAAGAACCAAGCGCAAAATTGGAGTGGATGGGAAGCATACGCAACTTTTTATTTATGGAGGTCGTTATATGAGTAAACAGTATAGAGTAGAGTTAGAATCTCCTATAGGCGTGATCGAGATTTTAGGAACCGAAGACGTTGTTCAGTCCATTCTTTTCTTAGAAAAAGAGGAAGCGCTTGAGAATCAAGACGAGATACCTGCTGTTCTTCTAGCCTGCCGGGACCAACTTATAGAATACTTTCAAGGTGTAAGGCAAATTTTTACGGTTCCATTCCAATATAGCGGTACTCCTTTTCAACACACAGTCTGGAATTCACTGGTTGATATTCCGTTCGCAGAAACCGCCTCTTATCGAGATATTGCCATCACGCTTCAAAAAGAAAAAGCGGTTCGGGCGGTAGGGAATGCCAATGGAAAGAACAAGTTAAGTATTGTGGTTCCTTGTCATAGAATTATAGGTTCAAGCGGGAGCTTAACAGGCTATGCGGGAGGTTTATGGAGAAAAGAATGGCTATTACATCATGAGAAAAAGGTTAAGCAAACACGATTAGTATAGAGAGATAACTTTTATATTGAAAGAAAAAATTATAGGAATTACTAGAATAGTTAGATAATTCAATCATATTAAGCCTTCAGCATTATTTTTAACTCTTTATAAGAAAACGGATACATTTTAATTTACAATAGTAAGAAAAAGTATTAAAATGAGAAAGTTCCAAAAAATAGAAATATATAGGGGGCTTTCTCGATGAAAAAGTTTTTAGCGGTAACAGCGGCTGCTGTTCTTGCGCTTAGCGTAGGTTGCAGCAAGGAAGAAGAGAAACCAAAAGAAGAGGCTAAACCAGCGGCTGCAGAAAAGAAAGAAGATGGAAATGCTGAAAAAATCACACTTCTTAACTTTGAAGGTGATCTTATGAACCAGCTTCGTGGATATCACGCTCCATTCAACGCATATGCTGCAGGTCTTGAAAAAGAAGGCGAAGAAGCACTTCCGCAAGCTGAGCTTGATAAATTAAAAGCAGATGCAAAAGCAAGCGGTGAAAAAGCCGTTGCAGAGATTCCATCCATTGAAGTACCATCAGAACTTTCAAAAGAAAACCAAGAAGCTGTAAAAGGTTCTCTTGAAGAGCTTAAAAAATCTTATGAAGCTCGTGTAGCTGGCTTAGAAGATGAAGCAAAAGCAACTGAAGCTGATGAGTTATTCACAGGCTTTGAAGAAAAGTTAAATTCCGTTCACGAAAAATTAAAGTTGATCCCTGGTCAATTTGCTAAAGAAGTTCAATAATAGTTACAATAGCTGTCTCTTAAAGAGACAGCTTTTTTTATATGTGGATACAAAAAAGAAGCCGAGGCTTCTTTCTTGGCTTCTTTTTTTGATTTCCTTATAGAAACAGACCAGCAATTGCAGCTGATAAGATACTTACTAATGTAGCACCATATAAAAGCTTTAATCCAAAACGAGCAACCGTATTACCTTGTTCTTCGTGTAGACCTTTAACAGCACCAGTAATGATACCGATTGAAGAGAAGTTAGCGAATGAAACAAGGAAGACAGAAACGATTCCAATCGTTCGATCAGACATGTCTTTCGCGTATTTTGCTAAATCGATCATAGCTACGAATTCATTCGAAACAAGTTTGGTTGCCATGATTGTACCTGCAGAGACAGCTTCTGCCCAAGGGATACCAACTAAGAATGCAACTGGAGCAAATACATATCCGAGCATCGTTTGGAACGTAATCCCGAAAATCATATCAAACACATCGTTGATTAATGCGATTAACGCTACAAATCCAAGAAGCATGGCACCGACGATCACAGCAACTTTAAAGCCGTCCATGATGTACTCACCAAGCATTTCAAAAAAGGTTTGTTTTTCTTCCTCAATTTCAATGATGTCATCATCTTCCGTAACTTCATAGGGATTAATGATGTTGGCGATGATAAATCCACCGAATAAGTTAAGCACGAGTGCAGTTACTACATACTTTGGATCGATCATGGCCATGTATGCTCCAAGAATTGAAGCAGAAACAGTTGACATAGCAGATGTACAAAGCGTATATAAGCGGTGCTTTGGTAGGTGACCCAATAATTTTTTTACTGAAATAAATACTTCTGATTGTCCAAAAACAGCAGAAGCGACTGCATTGTAAGACTCAAGTCTTCCTAAGCCGTTTACCTTACTTAGCGCAAAACCAATCCATTTGATGATGAATGGAAGGATTCTGAAGTGCTGTGCGATCCCGATCAATACAGAAATAAACACGATCGGTAATAAAACAGTTAAGAAGAAGGGCATTGCAGCTTCGTTCGCCAGACCGCCGAACACGAATTCAACCCCAGCCCCTGCGTAGCTTAACAACTTCTCGAACAGTTTAGAGATACCTTTTATAATGACAAGGCCAACGCCTGTATTTAATAGAAAGTATGTAAGGATAAGCTGTAATCCAAGCATAACTAGGATCGGCTTGTATTTGATCTTTTTGCGATCATTACTGACAAGAAAGGCTAACAAGAAAACCGCTGCCACTCCAGCCAGAAAGATGATGTACTTCATTTTTCTTTTCCTCCTAAATAACTCACTTGTTGAACCTTACTATTATTAGATAATTTCATGTTTTTCGCAACTATAAAAAATTCCTTCTTTGTTAGTAATAACCAGTTATTGAAATAAATATTTGAGTGGCAAGGATTTTTATACTTTTAAAAGAAGTATTAAAGTGATAAAGGAAAAAGGAGCGGGTAATTTGAAACATGCTTTATTGGTTATTGATGCACAGCAAGAACTGATTGAGGGGAATGCGAGTGAGCGGGCGGTTTATAACAAAGAAGGTTTGATTCAAAACATAAATGTTGTTATTGAAAAAGCGAAGCAAGCAAAGGCTGCCCTTGTTTTTGTTAGAGACGTAGATGTTTCTGAGGGAGAGGGAGCAGGTTTTGAGGTTCACTCTGCGATTAATGTTCCAGAGGATGCTCAAGTTTTTGATAAGCAGGCGACGAATGCCTTTTATAATACATCTTTATTAAGTTATCTAGAAGAGGAGAAAATTGGTCATCTCGTTATTATGGGTTGCAAAACAGAACATTGCATAGATACTGCTGTACGATTCGCAACTGTCTCTGGCTTCGATGTCACCCTTGTTGAAGATGGTCACTCTACTTCAGATTCAGAAGTGTTAAAAGCAGAACAGATCGTAAGTCATCACAATAAAGTTTTGCATGGTCATTATAATGTCGATCATTTTTCTGTTGTGCGCAAGACGGATGAAGATCTATTTACACCCATTCACGATAACTATCGATCAGAATAGATTTTTGCGCGTCAGCATAACGTTTGTCTTGAAACGATTGTACACGTAAGATGAATGATGAAAGAGCAAACTCTGAGGAGGTTTATTATGAATCAATTAACAATTCAAAACTTTGAACTAGCGAGAAGTATCTTTCTAAAGCAATTGGATGGAATGGATGAGGCTGCAGCAGATATTCAACCCCATGGGTTCAATAATAATATCCGCTGGCACATTGGACACGTCCTCACGACTGCGGAATACTTCATGTTTGGATTCCCGAAACATTCTGCTAATCTACCAACGCGCTATGTTGAGCTATTTAATAGAGGAACAAGTCCTGCAGATTGGAAAGGTGAAGTTCCTACACTTAAAGAACTCAAACAGCAGTTAGAAGAGCAGTTAGCACGAGTAAAAGAGATGCCAGAAGAACGCTTGTTTGAAAAACTGGAAAAACCAGTATTTAATTTAAATACTTTTGGTGAGCTTGTAAATTTTACTGTTTTTCACGAAACTAATCACCTTGGACAAATGCATGCGATAAAAAGAATCATCGAAAATCAAACCGCTAAACAAGCATAATTTTTTGAACAAAAAAAACAGTGAAAACCTTTTAGGAGTTCACTGTTTTTATATATGTACTTTATATAAAGAAATATGCTATTATAGAAAAGACGCACTAACTTCTTATTTTAATTTATAAATGTTCCTAATTTTATTATACGATAAAATGGGAACGTGTGTCAACGATTAACTAATAAATTTTTTTGTAGGGGGAAATCGGATGACAACATGGGATCAGGAGCAACAAAATGAACAAAAGCGTGTAGA
Source organism: Fictibacillus phosphorivorans (assembly GCF_007673525.1). Classification (GTDB taxonomy): domain Bacteria; phylum Bacillota; class Bacilli; order Bacillales; family Fictibacillaceae; genus Fictibacillus; species Fictibacillus phosphorivorans_C. The sequence continues at coordinate 3,091,445 of NZ_VDZU01000001.1, read as the reverse complement.
TCAAGTTATTCATAAACTTTCTGATGCAACAGATAAACTTCTGGATCATCTCGGAGGAAAGAAGGCTGATGTTGTTCAAATCCGAAAGAATTTTTGGTCTGATGTTACAGTGAACTTAGAAGATGCCGACGATGCAATTGAAACGGCCGCTAGCATTAAACAGCAGTCGGAATTATTATCTGAGATCGAACGCAGTCATACCTCTGCAGAGGCTCGACTTAAAACATATGAAAAATTAAAAAGCTCCCCTTACTTTGGTCGAATCGATTTTAAAGAAGATGGAGAAGAGGACATAGAACAAGTCTATATCGGAATAGCATCTTATTACGATGAACCTTCAAGCACGTTTCTTGTCCATGATTGGCGTGCGCCAATTTCGAGTCTATACTATGACCACTCTCTAGGTGAAGCTGATTTTCGGGCACCGAGTGGTACCATTGAAGGAGAGCTCGAACTTAAACGTCAATTTATGATTAAGAATGCTCTTATAACAGGAATGTTTGATACGGGAGAAGCGATCGGTGACGAATTGTTACAGCACGTATTAGGCAACCAAGCGAATACACAAATGAAAAGCATAGTCGCGACGATTCAAAAAGAGCAAAATGCAATCATACGAAATACTGCAAGTGATTTACTTGTTGTTCAAGGTGCAGCTGGATGCGGGAAGACATCAGCAGCTCTTCAGCGTGTAGCCTTTCTGTTGTACAGAGATCGAGAAACGATTCAGTCGCACCATGTTGTTTTATTTTCACCAAACAACATGTTCAATAGTTATGTAGCAAACGTATTGCCAGAACTGGGCGAGGAAAACATGGAACAAACCACGTTTCACGCTTATGTGGATCACCACTTAGGAGGAGACTACTCAATCGAGACGCCTTTTGAGCAGATGGAAGAGCTTTTATCTGAACAAGAAGAATCACAGCGTGTAGAAGCAATACAGTTTAAAGCCTCTGTTGAATTCCTAGAAGCGATTCATCGCTATGCTAAGCAGTTAAGTACATCTGGCATACAATTTTTAAATGTGAGATTTCGAGACCGTATTGTGATTCGTTCTAAACAGATCAGTGAATACTTCTATTCTCTAGACCAGAAAGAAACCGTTCCCTATCGAATGAAAAAGACGGTGGCTTGGATCTTAGAAGAGCTGAAGAAAATAGAACGAAGAGAACGCAAGAAACCATGGGTTGAAAAAGAGATACAGCTTCTTGATAGAAATGTTTATACAAGGCTATATGAGAAGTTAGAGGAACGCAATAAATACGGAGCTGACTCATTCAACGATCTTTCGAGTGAACAAAAAGTGCTATCTGCTTATGTGACGCGAATCGCCTTTAAATCACTTAGAGAGAGCATCGAACAGTTTTCGTTTATTGATATAAAGAGCTTATATGCTAAGTTGTTTCAGAAGAATAAACGATTGATGGAGGACGTGGATACTTGGAACGAAATCTGCAATCAAACATTGTTTAATCTGAAACAAAACCATTTAGCGAATGAAGATGCTACTCCGCTGTTATATGTAAAAGAATTATTAGTAGGTTTTCAATCGAATGCAGCAGTTCGCCATGTTTTTATTGATGAAGCACAAGATTTCTCACCGTTTCAGTTTGCTTTTATTCAGCGTATTTTCCCAAGAGCAAACTTAACAATTTTAGGTGACTTAAACCAATCGATTTATGCACATTCGTCAGATGAAACGTTCAGTATGCTCAGAAACTTATTAAACAAGAAGAATCCTGAAACGATTACTCTGCAAAGAAGTTATCGCTCTACAAAAGAAATTGTAGAGTTTACGAAAAGTCTACTGAAAGACGGAAGCGAGATTATTCCGTTTAATCGTTCAGGTGAAAAACCCGTTATTGCAGCAGTAGAACGTGAGGAAGATCATCTTGATCAGGTGAAGAAGCTTGTAGGGAATTGGTTGAATAAAGGCCATGAAACGATAGCGGTGATCTGCCGTTCGGCTAAAGAGAGCAAAGCGGTTTATGAGAAACTGAAAGATAATCTAGATGTGAGGCTTATGATTGATGAGGATGCTTCTTTTCAAAAAGGAGTAATCGTCATCCCATCCTATTTAGCCAAGGGAATCGAGTTTGACGCAGTAACGATATTTGATGCATCAGGTTATCAACTGGAGCGAGAACGTAAATTGTTTTATACAGTTTGTACTCGAGCGATGCATGAGTTAACCGTTTTTTACTCAGGAAAACCATGTCCATTTGTTGAAGGCGCATCGAAGAGTTTGTATGAAGTTGTTCAGTAAAAAGTAATGGATCCGTTGTTTCTTTTAAAGAAGCAGCGGATCTTTTTCTTATACCAAATTCTTTATTATTTTTTTGTTATCTAAAGTCTGTCCTCGTATACCTTGATGCTTTTGGAAGTGTTAATTTCCGTTCCAGGCTGCTCGCTTTCCATGGGACAGGCGGTGAGCCACATTCGTACGTTTCACTTCTAAGTGTCTCACCTTACGCCCCATGCGATCTGCAGCGGAAACCAACAAACTTTCAAAAGCAACACCGATTACGAAAACACTCTTTATTTTTGATTTCTTTCTTTTAGGGTAACGATAACAAAAAGGAGGAATAGGAAATGGCATTTGATTATGACCTTGACTTTGATAATATCGATTTTCGAAAACATCCTGAAAAGTATCGTGTAGGCCGTGGTGAACAAGGAGTATTATTAGTGGAACCTTATAAGAGTGAGATCTTGCCGCATTGGCGCTTTAAGACCCCTGAAGAAGCTGAAAAGTCATCAGAAAAAATCTACGAACAGTTTTTAGACTATAAGAAAAATAAAGACTTTGTGGGAGCTGATATGGCTAGAAAGTTTCTTCAGATGGGGTATACTCGTGCAAGACGGTATACGAACTATAAAGGCGGAAGGAAATACAATGAGGAGGGTGAGGTTAATAAAAGGAAGATTGATCCCGTGAAAGCAAAGTCAGCCGCAATCTTTGAGGAGAAGTGGAAATTAGCGCGAACAGATGAAGAATATTTGAAGATGAAAAAAGCACATCAAAAAGAGTTTGGTTAAGCATCTCCTTTTAGCAAGGAGATGCATTTTTTTATTCATCTTATGAATGCTTTATGCTTTCTAGACGTTCTACTATACGGTCACTACCTCAGTTTCAGAAACAAACTCACCAAAAACTAACTTTTCAAGTGGTGCTACATGTGTGACAAATTCGTCTAATCGTGCTTTCATCTCTGGATCTTGATCAAAGTCCTCCATCGTCATGCGTGCATGTTCTTCAGATTGGAAACGAAGAAGGCCGATCCAGAGTTCTTCACCTTCATCAACTTGCAGTTTTTCAGAAATAGAGGAGAATCCATAATTTTTTGGTGATGTGGACAATTTGAAAATCTGTTCTGTCACACCTCCGTATTCTTGAAACTTTTTATTCGATCTCGATGATATTTCAAGAAACTTTTCTTTCACTTCAGGTTTTAATTTATAAAAATATACGAGTAGGTATGCCATCATTTAACCTCCAATTTTTTTAGCCATTTTGATAAAACTACATCGATTACTATGCGGGGTCTGTCCCAGTGCAACAAATGTGTCGTGTTTGGCACTATATGTAGTTCACCGTTTGCGTTAATTCTAAAGGTTTCAGCGGTCTGCAATCTCATATCAGACAATCGCTCAGGTACGGTGGCGACAAGTAAAGTGATACCTGGTGGAAGAAGATGATAGATATCTTCTGTTTCGTTAAGATGCATACCGCGAATGATATGACGGGCAGTTTCGCCTTTAGCATGCCAGCAAACTTTACCGTCTCTTTCGATACCTAGATCTTGAACTGCGATATTTTTTAACGGTGACCACATCAAATAGCTTTCTTTTTCAGCTAGAAAAAAGTCATTCCAAGAATCGAACACGTACTCATCAAAATCTTTTTCATAATGATCCATTTCTTCTTCTAGAGAGGAAGACCAGATACGCTTTGTTTGATAGCCGCCATCGATTAATATCGTATCCAAAACATGCTCAGGAAAACGAACCAAATAGTGAAGAGCCAGAAAGCTTCCCCATGAGTGGGACAAGAGATAGAAATCGATTACATTTAAGTGTACTAACAAACCATGAAGCCAATCAACGAGTCTAGGCATCTCATAATCTACAGCTGTGTCAAAGGGCTCAGACTTCCCGTGTCCAGGAGCATCAAAGGCAATGATTATAAAATTCTTCTGTAATTCCTCAGCTACTTCTAGAAAGCTAAGACTTGTACTTCCTAAGCCATGTAAGCAAACAATGGTTGGGTTATGGGCTTCACCCCATTCAGTAAGGTGGACAGTTTTTTCTTTATAGGTGATCAACGATCTTCTCAACTCTTTGCCAACTCCTGATAAATAAAAGTTCTGTTTATTCACTTTGTGAAGTTTTGTATCTTTCAATAGTATCATATTATTATAAAATCGTTTGAATAGTTTGAAAAGAATTGATTAAAAGCGAACCATAAAATGGTAATATGGTAGGGGAAAGCTATTTAAAAAGGGGGAGTGTTAATTGGGTAGCGATCAATATGTAAAGAGAAGTTCGTTTTTCCTGCTTGCCATCTTTCCTGTCATGATCGTGGGTTATTATTTCGCCGTATTTCATGAAAGTTTGTTCTTTCTCTATGAATGGGCATTAGTCATGTTAGTATTAGGAGCTGTATTGTTTTCTTTATTTGGTGCAGTGATAGTAAAAGGAAAAGAGAAGTGGGTTTTACTTTCAATCTTAGCTTTTTCTATACAGTTTGCTTCTTTAGGTTTGTTTTTAGGTCCATTGTATTTTTACCCTATGTTTTTTGTGTATTATGCAACAACGATACTAGCGATGACTGTTTATGGAATTGCGCTTGCTAAAGTGGATGACTACCGATTCATTTCAGTTATCTTTATGATCGTTTCTGTGCTGCTTACTCTATACATGATTCTTTTACAATCGTTATGGGGGCAAGATTTAACATAAAGAAAGCGGGGAAATGAATGTTACCTTATATAATGAGAATGACGTTGATCACTTGGAGCATGCTTTTCTTATTAATGGGGTGTACTTCATTCCACTCCTCTAATGAATTAAAAGTAACTTCTGAAATGAATGAGTTAATCTCGGATTACATCATCCAACATTATGATGACGTATATCCTGAATCGGATAAACAGTTTGAAGTTCATAAAATCTATGGAGCGAAAGAAACAGGGGAGGTGACATCGATCTATCTTTACTCATTTTTTCAGGGATTTAACAAATCAACAAAGGCAGAAGGGCAGTCCGGCCATTCCGTTCCAGCCGTAATCAAACTTAGGAGTAAAGATGGAAAGTATGTGATTTCACATTATAAAGAACCGCAGGATGGAGCTGACTTTAAACGATCATTGTATAAGATCTTTCCAAGACAATACGCAGGAGAAGCTTTAGAAGACTCGAAGAATTCTGCGGGACTTCAGAAGAAAATGAATCAAAAAGCAGAAATGTGGCTGAGAAAATAGCACTATTTATGTTCACAAAACGTCCTAAGGAAAAGTGATTCAAATCACACATTCTCTTTTATCCTTCTTTTACGATAGAGTTGTAAGAAGAAAATAAGGGGGAATTGACATGCTACAGCAAAGAACCATTGAAATAATTAAGTCAACCGTACCTGTTTTACAAGTACACGGAGAAGCGATTACTTCCCGTTTTTATGAAATGCTGTTTCAGAAACATCCAGAGCTTTTAAATATCTTTAATCATGCAAACCAGAAAAAAGGACGTCAGCAAGCTGCATTAGCAAACGCCGTATACGCAGCAGCAGCTAATATCGATAAGCTTGAGACGATCATTCCCGTCGTAAAAGGAATCGCATATAAACATCGAAGCCTTGGTGTAAAGCCAGAGCATTATCCTGTTGTCGGTGAAAACCTGCTTCTTGCTATTAAAGATGTTCTTGGTGATGCTGCAACAGATGAGATCATCAATGCTTGGGCAGAAGCGTATGGTGTGATTGCGGATGTCTTTATTGGGATTGAACGTAAAATGTATGAAAATGCGGGATGGGAAGGCTTCAGACCTTTTGTCGTAACACGTAAAATAGAAGAGAGCTCTGTAATCACGTCCTTTTATTTAGAGCCGGAAGATAAAATAGCACTTGCAAAATTTAAGCCCGGCCAATATGTGAGTATCAAAATGGATATACCTGGTCAGGTAAACACACATATCAGACAATACAGCTTGTCTGACGCTCCAGGACAGAGCAGTTATCGCATCTCTGTTAAAAAAGAAAGCGGTACGGATGCAGTCGACGGAATGGTTTCCGTTTATTTGCATGAGCGTGTTAAAGAAGGAGACATTCTTCATTTAAGCGCTCCAGCTGGTGACTTTTATTTAAATACAGATAGTGAAAAGCACGTTGTCCTGATTAGCGGTGGTGTGGGGCTTACTCCTATGGTAAGCATGCTGAAAACTGTAGCAAGTGAACAGCCAGAACGAGAGGTTACATTCGTTCATGCTGCAATCAACGGTCAATCACACGCTTTAAAGGATGAGGTTAGAGATATAGCAAAAGCTTCAGATCATATCACTACACATTTTGTGTATGAAAGTCCATTAGATGAAGATTTAGGTTACACGAAGAGGGGTTACATCGATCAAGCTTGGTTAAAGGAGATCTTACCTTTAAAAGATGATGCAGAATATTATTTCTGTGGCCCAATCCCATTTATGCAGGTAATAAATAGAGCTCTTCTAGCGTTGAATGTATCAAAAGAGAACATTCATTTTGAGTTCTTTGGCCCGGCATCAGATCTCGAGAAGGAAAGTATCAAGGCATAAAGAAGCAAAACACCTTCCTGAACATGGAAGGTGTTTTGCTATTTTGACGAGTGATAGTGAAAGCTCTGTATCATTGATTTACGTTTACACATGAGAAGGACTAACAAGGTGACTAAACTTATTGAAATGATCCAAGCACCTAAATAAATGCCACCGATAGTGAATGCTCTAGAGATTCTTACAGAAAAAAAGATCCACCCTACAATGCCAATTGAACCTATACATAAGTTAAGCATCATACTGACAAAGAAGTGAGGAAGCACCATACCCGTATGTGTGACAGTAAACTTGGCGTATTTATAGCTGATCGGTAACCCGAGTAGAAGGAACAAGGTATAGAAAATGACGTTAAGGTCTGCTTCGCTCAAAGAGTTCACTCCTTTTTATTTTCTTTATTCAAAACGAACGAAAAACATACCAAATGATAAAGACTCGATAAGGTAAATCTTTTCCTCACCGAGTCATTCTTATTCATTAATTAATTGTCCGTTCCTGTTTTCATAATCCTATCAAACTGCTCTTGAGACAATTTCTTAACTGGCACAGGAGTTTTTGTCTTTCTTACTCTTCGTGTTCTTTTCGTGTAAGCACCTTTTGCAAGGTATTGACGTTTCATCGCTTCAACCATAAAGTTCAACGCAAGAATGGTTACGGCAAATCCAGCGAGTGGAGCAAATACGATCCAGCGATCACCGCGAATTTGATAATAGTTGGCACCGATCATGCTCGACCATTCGTTGATCATAGCAACAGGCACAGTATTATTTTCTAGTGGATCGAGAGTGATGAAGTCAGTTCCACCGATAAAAACTTGTAAAATGCCAAGATGTGCTGCCAGTAGTAGCGTTGCGATTAGCTGTTGGCTGTATAGAATGCTTAATCGCGGTTTTAAATATGGTAATACGTGTTTCCGGAGCTTGTGAATTCTTCCGCCTCCTAGTACGTTAACAGAAGAGATAAACTCATTCTCTAAAAACTTTGACGTTTCGTTGGCTACCGTTACCATCACGGTAGGGACTGCGATTAATATGAGAATCAGCAAAGAAAATATGGTTTGTTGTTCTTTCGGTACAGACCATGTGAAAATTTGGAGAACAGGATAGATAAGTAAATAGGCGACAATGGTTGCAGGTGCATAATAAAAGGATTCAAAGAGTTTGCTTGAAGCCCGAAGTATAGATTTTGGGAGCTGACTCAAGATTAATCCCAATAATGTTCCGAAGAAAAGACGAGCGAACGCGACTAAGAATGCAAATCCTAATGTATACTTTGCTCCATCGATCACCTTGTGTAAAATGCTGACACCAAATCGATCTGTACCAAATGGCATTTCTTTAAAAGGAGCGATTGGTGCTGAATCAACAGGCTGTTTTTGTTCGTCAAATCGAATTTGCATCACTGGCTGTTTTTCATTCGGTACAAAATGTGAATAGATGATGCTTCCGAAAAACAAGGTAACAATAATTAGAAAACCACTTAAAAATAACGGACTTCTCCATACAGACATCTTACGCCACCTCCTCATTAGTGCGTCCCAGCTTATGCTCTAGAACATAAGAGGAAAGTGTAAATAATAGATAAAACGGAACGAACATGAGCAAAACGCTAACTGTAATGACATCCGGTGTCGTAGGACCGTTATCTAGCATAAAATCAGTGATACCGGGAATCGCCATAATGGTTTCTACCATAAAGAGTGTAGAGATTAGTAACCAATACACGTTCTTTGAATAATAGTACAGACTTAAAAGTGAATTTCTTAGCATGTGAATATAAAGGATCAGCGCATATCGTATTCCTTTTGCGCGGGCAAATTCTACATACGTTTTTGAATCTTCATCATCGAGTAAAAACAGCAACGTTCTTATTAAGAAAAGAGTTGGCAAGATGCTCAAGCAAAAAATCGGTAAGAAATAGCTAGGATTTTGATCGCTATGTACGATCGGGAACAAGAGATTTCCCGTATTTCTAACATACAGAATCATGCTATATTGAATGATAACAACGATAAAGATATCGGGTAAGGACTCGAGTGAAAAAAATAAGAAGCGAATTCCTTTTTGAATGCGGTCAGGTAATATCTTGATAATCAAAGCCAGTATGATTGATGAAGCTATAGCTAGAAAGAATGCACCCAATACTAGTTTTATAGAATAAAAATAAGGTTTTAAAATGGTTGGGAACAGTAACTTCTCCTGTTGATATTCATAAAAAGTCACATTTGAAAACGTTATGAGGTTTATGAACAAATCCCATATCTTATCAAGATAAGGCTCGAAAAATAATCCCAAATCCTGGTTTAAAAAGAGTGCATTCTCGAGTGCGCCAGAATCCAGTAAACGAGCAACAGCTTCGATACCTTGAACATTGCTGAAGAAAAGGTAAGGAAGTGCACCAATGAAAAAAACACCTACGATCGGCATCAAAAAATAAACAATGCGCCGAAGGACAAGTAAATACATAAAATTTTCCCCCTAAATCTCTCTCTCTCTTTTTATCTAATAAAGTTAACTATAATCATTCGACATAATCCATTATTTTCCTCCATGGTAAATATAAAAAAAGCTCCCACGGGGGGAACGTTATTTGAGTATGCTTAAGTATGTTTTCCACGGACCAACATCGAAATCATAACGTTTAGCCAGAACTCTACTAATCTGATTGATGTGTGTAAGGTCATGAACGGCCCACGTGGATAATAATTGTTGTAGGGTAATAGATCCAAACTCTGGATGTAATCCAGTCTTATTTAGATCAAGGGAACTTATTTTTAAAGTACCTAATTGATATAAGCTTTGCTGCCGACTTTGCGAAAATTCACGCAGCAGCTCTTCCACCCCTGTTTCTTTTCCAAGATGAGAGAATCGATCAAAGGGTGGAAGAGGAGCATCCTCATAACTTGAAAGAATGCTATTAATCCTTGGTATCCAGTTGCTCTTTTCGCAGTCGATCAAGTGAGCGACGACTTCAAGAGAATTCCATGAATCTCCACCCTCATTGCATTTTAACCACTCATTTGAGAGTCTTGATAACAAGTTTGTCAAAACGGCAGGTGTACGCTCTAGAATTTCGAGAGCTTCACTTTGTTTAAAGTTCATGGTTTAATACTCCGTTCTTTAAAGAGATAAAATCATCTATTCTTTTCATAACACTTTTAACCATATCAATAGATGTTAGAATATCGTTGTCTACTTCAAGTGCATGATTTGCACCATGAGGCATCATACACTCTATAGATGGGTTACGAATGATGTGATTCATTTTATCTATGTCATAAAAGGGATCTTTATCACCAATTACACAAAGGCTGTCTTGAGTACACGTTCTTAGTGTTTGAAAAACCTGTTCACCAATTAAACGAGGTGTTAACCAGATTGCCTTCGTGCTTTGGCTGGGCAACATGTCTAGTGCAGTGGGCATAGCCATAGTGCCAAAGGATTTTCCTATCACGTAATAAGATTTATAGATTGTGTGATCAACCACTTCATTTAAAACTTTGGAAACATCGTTAATAAGGGTTGATGTGATTTCTTCCAAGCTGAAATCTTCGTAATCTGTTGAAGAATAAGGATAGTTTACATGTAATACATCATATCCTTTGTTTAAAAATGCTCCAGAAGAAAAATGGAACAATGGTGATTTAACTGTATACCCTATACCCGGAAGCATGATGGCGAGCCCTTTTGGCTGATCTGTTTTGGTTTGTATTACGTAAGGAATTTTCAGGTTTTTATAGCCAATGACATAGTTAGATCTATTCTTCATTTTTCAACCCCTAACTTTAATAGATACAATTTTATATATTTTTCTCCTCTCTATTTCGTTATCCTTTATTTTCCTAATAAAATCACAATATTTCCTGTTATTATCAGTTTTCTCCGACCATTCTACTGTTTGTTATGAAAACGCATACAACCATTGACGCAAAAGCTTCCGTGCTCCTTATTTAATTCGATCAAACGTGCTAAACTATTGGTGAAACGTTTCGATTGACCGTTAATATAAGTATGGAGAGGAGCAATGCGTCTATGAAAACAAGTAAAATTATTAGCTTTGTATTGATGTTCAGTTTGTTTGCGAATGTTTTTGTAACATCATCTGCGTCCGCAACTGACAGAGGAAAAGATCATGCATTTCAAATGGAGTTAAAATCAATTGCTAAGAAGACATACAAGTTTTATCAAGATCATACTGATCCTAAAACAGGTTTGACCTATGATGAGACTCGATATACAGCAGAGGGCAAAAAAGATGCAACACACACGTCTCCTACAAACATTGGGATGTATATTATGAGCACGATCTCTGCTCAAGAGTTAGGAATCATCTCTAAAAAGGAAGCGGTTAAACGTATACAAGTCACGTTGAATACACTTGAAGGTTTAGAAAAGTGGAATGGCTTATATTACAACTGGTACAACACAAAAGATGGTTCGGTTAAAAAGGATTGGGGACAGTTCATCTCTCAAGTGGATAACGGCTGGCTATCTGCAGGATTAATCGTAGTTGGACAAGCTTATGAAGAGTTGAATCCACAAACGAGTAAGCTCGTTGAAGACATGAATTATACGACTCTATATGATCCGGAAGTGGGACAATTCCGTGGTGGATATGATGTTGCACAAGGGAAGTTAACCGATCATCACTATGGGTTATTCAACACAGAACCACGTGTAGCAAGTTATATCTCGATCGGTAAAGGTGATGTGCCAAGCGATCACTGGTGGAAGATGTATCGTACGATGCCAAAAGAATGGGATTGGCAAGCACAAATTCCAGAAGGTGAAACTCATGAATATGATGGCGTTTCTGTATTTGAAGGCCATTATGAATACAAAGGTGTAAAATTCGTTCCGAGCTGGGGCGGAAGCATGTTTGAAAGTCTTATGCCTGGAATCGTATTAAATGAGGTTGAACTTGGCAAGAATGCGCTTGGGCTGAACAACAAGCGTCATGTTGAATTACAGCAAGCTTTTGCAGAAGAAAAAGGGTATAAAGCATGGGGCTTCTCTCCATCTGCAACACCAGATGGTTACAGTGAGTTCGCAGCTACACCACTAGGAACTTCAGGATACAAAGATGGTGCGACCGTAACGGCTCATGCATCATTCTTAGCATTAGATTATGATCCAAAAGCTGTTAGAAAAAACATTAAAGCATTAAAAGAGCTGGATACTTATAGCAAGTATGGATTCTATGATTCTGTAAACGTGGAAACAGGCGAAATCGCCAAAGCATATCTCGCGCTCGATCAAGGAATGATCATGGTTTCAATCGCTAACTATCTAAAAGATGGTGTGATTCGCGATTACTTCCACCAAGATCCGATTGGTAAGAAACCTGAGGATCTGTTGAGAAAAGAAAAGTTCTCTATTCAATAATTGAATGCTGCACCCGATTCTAAATGGATGAGGGTGTTTTTTGTTTGATCAAGCTTGTTTTGTGTGCTTTCAGGTGGAAGTGTAGAGGTTAGCGGTGGTCAGGAGTGATTCGTAGGTGGTGAGTGTGAGTTTATCAGTGAAAACGTGATGTTTAGAGGTGAAAAGATACCATTTAGCGGTGAACGTGTAAGAAAAATAAAAACACGTACCGTAAATGACGATAAAAGGGTACAGGATTTTTATGTAGAATCTATTTTTACTGACAGCTGTACCTATCATTTATTCAGCTGGAAATTTAAAAATGGAAGTGAAGAAGAGATGTGCACGAGTTTTGTTTTGCATGAAGATGAGACGTATATTGGAATGAACTTTGATCTGTCTGAGCGGCCGATTAAAATGGCTCTATCAGGTGATAATCAGCTCCTTATTTTGCAAAAAGAAGGCGGCCGTTTCCTACCAGCCATTGGCTTTAATAAAAACGGAATCTTTATGAATCTTCATATGGTGAACCCGAATGAAGAGGGCAAATATAAAAGGAACAAAAACAGTATACATATGATGAGGTTATTTGATGAAGTGTTGTCTGAAAAAGTAAAAACATCAGTGCTGCCTACCTATCTTCAAGAAAAAGAAATCGTGAATGTTCCTGATTATAGTGTTCAAAGTTTAATAGTTGGTCCTAACAAGAAGTCGTTCCTTGTGGAGCCTGGAAGAAAATATATAGACACAGATCAGCTGGAGGATAACTTTATGGTTCTTACAAATTTTTCAGTTCGAGATGCAATGGAACAGGAAGATATGACATTGCAAGGACCAGGAAGTGATCGTTATCAGCTAGCATATGGTGGATTGGTAAACAGAAGAGGTGACTTTTCCGTTGAACAAGGACTATCCATCCTGAAGCAAACCGCTCAAAGAGAAGGGGACTTTCCTACACAGCTATCTATGTTATTTAGTCCAGAAGAAGAGAACATCTATTTTTCTCTTAAAAGAGATTTCAATAGAATCTATAGGTTTTCTTTCTCAGATCTGTTGATAACAACAGAGAGGGGCTTTGAGCGTGATCTAGGTTTTTTGGTAAAGAAAAAAGGAGTTTTATTGTCAGAGCTTGAGGGTTGGTTATAAGAGTACTCAATTAAGAGCGGTATTTTGAAGTATGGTAGGCAATCCATTTTGGTTTATAGCCGTAGTTCTTGATTTATAGTCCTTCAAATAATTTTATAGTCCTTCAAATAATTTTATAGGTCTTCAGAATAATTTATAGGTCTTCAGAATAATTTATAGGCTTTGCGACAAAGGTTCATCTTCTTACATGAGGGTAGTGGAGGTACATATGAAGAAAACATCGGAGAAAAGATTAAACGCTTTTTTAATATTAACTGGAATCCTGTTTCTGTACTCTATCTTTTCAAAAATGTATCATTTCAACAGCATCCTAAATGGTATTGTTTATGCTTCAGGGTTCATATTTGCAATCCTCATCCATCTTCATTATAGAAAGAAAACCAAGCTCCAAAAAGTAGACAAATAAAAACAAAAAGAACCCCCGATTACATATTCGAATCGAGGGTTCTTCAACTCCAACCTTCTATTTCATCCCTGAAATGGTATAGCCTTCGATAATGTGCTTTTGGAAGATGATGAAGATGATGACGATCGGAACAACCATGAACGTTGATCCGGCCATCTGCAATGCGAAGTTGCCTCCATACTGTCCTTTTAGAAGACTTAACCCAACAGATAATGTATACAAGCTTTCATCGTTCGCGATGATCAACGGCCATAAGAAGCTGTTCCAACCAGCGATAAACGTTAGAATTCCTTGAACGGCCATGATTGGTTTGGAAATAGGTAGAACGAGCTGCATGAACACGCGGAACTCACTTGCTCCATCTAGACGAGCAGCTTCAAGCAATTCGTCTGGGATAGTAGACATGAACTGGCGGAACAAGAAGATGCTGAATGCACCAACTAATCCTGGCAGAACAACACCAGCCATCGTGTTCGTCAAGCCCATCTGGTTTAAGATTAAATAAACAGGGATCATCGTTACTTGTCCAGGAATCATCATTGTTGCTAGTACAAGGTAGAAAAGCTTTTCTCTTCCTTTAAACTTGTACTTCGCAAATGCGTATCCAGCCATCGCATTAAAGAAAAGTCCGACAAAAGAACAGAGGACGATGATGATCGTATTTCGCAAATAAACACCAAAGTTCATGTTCTCAAACAGGTAGACGAAGTTCTCCGTTGTAAAGGTTTCAGGCCACAGAGTCGGTGTGAGCTGAAGGACTTCACTTTCAGGTTTGAAAGCAGAGAGAATCATCCAAATAAATGGGATGGCTACTAAAAGGCCTCCAAGCGTTAAGACGATTCCTGCGATCCATTGCTGAATTTTGTATGCTTTCTTCGCATCAGATACTTTTGTTTTCATGTTCTCACCTCACGTCTTAAATATCGGTATCTTTCTTTTGCAATCGAAACTGAATCATCGTGATGATGATAATGGTTACAAACAGGACGAATGAACCTGCAGCGGCATAACCGAAGTTGCTGAGTTGGAATCCATTGCGATAGATGAAGAGAGCAACAGAAGTGGTGCTATCAAGCGGTCCACCGTTCGTCATAACGAATGGTTCTTCGAAGAACTGAATCCATCCGATCATCGTTGTGATCGACACGAAGAAAATGGCATAACGAAGAAGAGGAATCGTAATCTTCGTAAGCTGTTTCCAGTTGTTCGCACCGTCTAATTGAGCTGCCTCATAATACGTTTTCGGAATACCTTGTAAAGCTGCTAAGAAAATAATCATGTTCACACCGATCGCGCGCCAAACGGCTAATGCGATCAATGACCCTTTGGCAATCGTTGGGTCTTGTAACCACGGTATGGCAGGAATACCTACAAGACCGAGCAGATAGTTGAATAGACCGAACTGCGGGTTGTATAGGTACGTCCACACTACAGCTACTGCTACAACGTTTGTGATCGAAGGCATATAAAAAACAAGACGAAAAGCCTTGAAGATGCGCGCTGTACCAAAGTTGATCAAAAGAGCGATACCAAGTGAACATGCGATAACGAGTGGAACACCAAATACGACATAAAAGACAGTGTTACCGATCGATTTTAGAAAAATAGGGTCTTTAAAGATATTGATATAGTTTTCGATTCCAATAAAGCTAATATTTGAATAGTCTGCAAGTCCAGCTAGGTCAATATCTGTAAAACTAATCACCAATGCAAGAACAATGGGAAAAAGAGAGAATAAAGCCAATAATAGAAGTGCTGGTCCAATGAAGAGGTAAGGAGTCGTTTTTGAATAGCTTTTCATGTTTTCACATCCTTCATCGTTACCCGTGTTGATGATAAAAAGGTAACGAGCAGGATAACCTGCTCGTTATACCCCGGATCAACAGGATTTATTTCTTTAAGATCTCTTCCGCTTTTTTGTCGAAGTTATCCAATTCCTTCTGAACATCTGCTCCGCCTCTGTAAATCTTCTCAAAGCTCTTTAAATAAGATTGAGCGATTTCTTCCCATTGCTTAATAACAGGCATCGGTTGTGAAGCTTCCATCTGTTCACCGAACGCTTTATAAAATTCATTTCCAGTAAGAGACTCGTCTTCCCATGCTTTTTGTGTTGCTGGAAGGGAATTTGTCATCTCCATCCATTTTAATTGTGTTTCAGGTTTACTCATATATGCTGCGAATTTTAATGCTTCTTTTTCATGCTTCGTGTATTCGAATACAGAAAGGTTAGATCCACCAAGTGCAGAGATGTTGTTTTCTTTTGCTGGAAGAACAGCCGTACCCCATTTACCTTTAAGCTCAGGAGCTTGGTCGTTGATCAATTTAATCATCCAAGGACCACTGATGAACATTGGCAGGATCCCGTCTCCACGGAAACCTTGGACGATGTCCATTCCTAGTTCTTCTTTTGGAGCTGCTCCACTTTCATAGAAGCTGTTCAAGTACTCAACCGCTTCAACGAATTTAGGATCATTGAATTTAGGATCATTGTTTGACCCTAATAGTTCAGCGCCGTTTTGGCGTGCGAACATGAATGACAAGCTTTGTTCTTTAGCATCGATCGAAATTCCATATTTGCCTTTTCCGCGGTCAGCTAGCTTATCAGCGGCTTCCTTCAACTCGTCCCACGTTTTTGGAGCTTCTTTAAATCCAGCTTTCTCGAGCAAATCTGTACGATAGTAGAGCAAACGAGTATCAACGTACCAAGGTACACCAACCATTTTGTCATCAAACTTAGTCGTTTCAACAGAACCTTCAAAGAAATGTTTTGGATCTAGTTCCGGGTAATCTTTAACATGAGGTGTTAAATCTTTTAATGCTCCAGCTGATGCAAATTCCGGAATCCAAGTTGTACCCATCTGAACAACATCTGGACCTTTTTTCGATGCAACTGCTGTTAATAGCTTATCGTGTGCTTGATCCCAAGGAAGGGCTTGTACTTTAACATCAATCTTTGGATTTTCTTTTTCAAATTCTTCAGCAATCTTAGGAAGTGACTTTGCTTCTTCACCCATTCCCCAAACCGTAATTGTTGTTTTTCCGTCTTCTGAACCTGAAGAGCAGCCAGCTAAGACGCCGGATAGTACAAGTGCACCAACCATTGACGTAACCATCGATTTTTTAAACCAACGTTTTTTCATGTGAGTTCCCCCTATAATTTGCCTGTGAAAGCAATCAATTTTTATTATTCCCGAATTTTCTTTGAGATTATTGTTGAAACGTTTCGATAAGCACATTATAATTCAAGTTGTAATCGTTTACAACATGGAATTTTCAAAAAGAGGTTTCCTTCCATAAATTGTTGGAAACATAAGGTTTCATATACTATTTTCCTTGTTACAAAAGGAAATGAAGAAGATAACAGTATGAAACTCAAAAACCTAGAAACTCTCTTGAATTTAATTGAAACGTTTCGATAAAATGCTTTCATTTATGTTAAAAGAGATGAAAACTTCATGTTTATATCAACAGAATTTACCTTATTACAAAATAGACATAATAAAAGAATTGAGGGATAGACAATGACAACATTAACGAAAGGGAACATCACGATTAAAGCTGGTGACTTTGCATTTGCGTTCTTAAGTACTGGTGATATCTACAAAGCTTCCCACCATGATACGATGATCAATCAATGGATGAGTAATCCAATCGATGGTTCTTTGAACAATCTTTATTTACGTGTGTTCAACAGTGAGGGTATCCATGTAACTCCGCTTCTGGGTAGTAAATCTAACGGCACCGTTTCGTATAATGAGAATCAAGTTTATTGGAAAGGTACGTTTCAAGACATCTCTTATATAGTCACTTTTTCATTAAAAGAAAGTGGTATATGGTTTTGGGATGTTGAACTCGAAGGAAAGGCTGAGAAGGCTGATATTATTTATGGGCAAGACGTGGGACTTGCTCATATCGGAGCTGTTCGAACAAATGAAGCATTCATCGCGCAGTATGTAGACCATGGTGTGTTTGAAGATGAGAAGCTAGGTTATGTGATCTGTTCACGTCAAAATCAGCCTAATGGAGAAGCCTTTCCTTACCTACAACAAGGATCGTTAACGAAATCTGTTGGTTATATAACTGATGGTTTTCAGTTCTTCGGTACTTCATATAAAGAAACAGATGTACCACAAGCACTTTATAACGAGAACTTAGCGAGTGAAGTGTATCAATACGAATTCGCTTATATTGCACTTCAATCAGAGCAATTTGCACTTAATGGTAAACATCACATCAATTTTTATGGATGTTTTAAAGAGGATCATCAGGATGCTGTTACGTCTATTGAATATAAGGATGAGATTGAATTAGCTTGGAATGAAGTTCAAACTCAGAGAATTGAAGATACGATTGCGCTTGAAAAAGTTAATCGTAATGACCAGTTTGACGGAACATTAAAAACAGTTGATCTTCAAATGGAAGAAGTGGAAGCTCTTTTCCCGGAGCGTATTTTAGAAGAGTATGAAGGAGATACGCTTCTATCCTTTTTTACACCGACCTATGAACATATCGTTTTAAAAGAAAAAGAAAGAATCGTAGAGCGACCTCATGGACATATTCTCGTTACGGGAGATAACGTGTCATTAAAAGAGGACACGATCACGACTACTTCTTATATGTATGGAATCTTTAATTCACAATTAGTAGTAGGAAACACTTCTTTTCATAAGATGATGACGAATGCACGTAATGCGTTGAATGTTATGAAAACATCGGGTCAACGAATCTATGTTGAGTCAGATGGAAAGTTGAAACTATTAACGATGCCTTCGTTGTTCGAGATGGGCTTTAACTATACGCGCTGGTTCTATAAGACGGAAGATGAGACGTTCATCATCACAAACTATACAACAGTCGATACCCCGGAAGTTGAGCTGCATGTTAAGGCTATGAGCGGAAAGGCTTACCGATTCGTTGTGACGAACCAAGTATCCTTGAATAATCAAGAATATGAAGTGCCATTTAAGATGGAAAAAGAAGATGGAGTTCTTTCGTTCTTCGCGGATGCTGCTTCAGACAGTGCGAAAACGTATGAAAATTTAAGTTATAGAATGAAGATTACGGGAACCGAGTGGAGCGTAACAGACGAGACAATTTTTGGTGAAAATATGGATAGTGGTTCTGCTTCTCTTGTGGTTTGCGATCTTGAACCAACAAATGAGTGGGGCATCTCTCATCAAGGATTGATCGAAGGGAAGAAGATTCCGTTTACAAGTAAGACGATTGAAACGGAAATTGAGCGTTACCGTACATTTATACAAAACACGAACCGAGGATTCCGTTTGACGAAGGATGGAGTCGAGACACACGAGCTTCAGAAGATGAACACGTTAGCACATTGGTATACACATAACATGCTTATTCACTATTCTGTTCCTCATGGTCTCGAGCAATATGGTGGAGCAGCGTGGGGTACTCGAGATGTTTGCCAAGGACCTGCTGAATACTTCTTAGCAACTCAGCATTATGGTGCAGTAAAAGACATCTTGCTTACTGTATATTCTCATCAGTTTGACGAGACGGGTAACTGGCCACAATGGTTCATGTTTGATCAATACTTCAAAATCCAGCAAGATGATTCACATGGAGATATTATCGTATGGCCACTGAAGTTAGTGACTGATTACCTAGCAGCTACGAATGATTTTGATATTTTACGTGAGGAAGTTCCTTACACGTCTAACCGGGATTTTAACTTTACTGAGAAAAAGGAAACATTATTAAAGCATATCCAAAAACAGATCGGTTACATGAGAGAGAACTTTTTGCATGATACACACCTTTCCTCATATGGAGACGGTGATTGGGATGATACGCTTCAACCTGCAAATCCACAGCTTAAGAAATACATGGTAAGTTCATGGACGGTTGCGTTAACCTATCAAGTCATGACTCAGTTCTCCCAGCAATTACAGCATGTGGACGAAGAAGAAGCTGCAAAACTGAGCGAGCTCGCTAAAAACATTAAGGCAGACTATCAAGAACATATGTTAGGCACAGATGTAATCCCAGGATTTGTTTACATGGAGGATCCAAAATCACCAAAACTGATGCTTCATCCTAGTGATAACACGACAGGTATCAACTATCGTTTATTACCGATGACGCGGAGTATGATTGCAGAATTGTTAACACCTGAACAAGCAAAACAGCACCTTGATCTGATCATGGATAAGTTTTATTGCCCAGATGGCGTAAGATTGATGGACAAACCTGCTCATTACAAAGGCGGTGTGAGTACGCATTTCAAACGTGCTGAACAAGCATCAAACTTTGGACGTGAAATCGGACTTCAATATGTTCATGCTCATATTCGTTTTGTTGAAGCGATGGCGAAGCTAGGTAAAAAAGAAGAAGTGTGGAGCGGATTAGAGAAGATCAATCCAGTTATGATTCAAGAAAAAGTTCCAAATGCAGAGCGACGTCAGAGTAATGCTTATTTCTCAAGTTCTGATGGTGATTTTAAAACTCGCTATGAAGCACAAGAACGTTTTGGTGAACTAAAAGATGGAAAAGCCAAAGTTAAAGGTGGATGGAGAATCTATTCTTCTGGACCTGGAATCTACATGAACCAGTTGATCTCAAATTGTTTAGGTATTCGCCCACAAGGGGAGAACTTAATCATTGATCCAATATTAACAGAAGAAATGAATGGCCTTGAATTGCAGTATATGATCGATGGAATACCTGTCAAAATGGTATTCCGAGACCGCGGTGAAGAAACGAATCGACTCATCGTTAATGGCCAAGAAGTACAGAGTAATACGTATCAGAACATCTATCGAGATGGTGGCGTGAGCGTGAATCGCTCTGAATTTGTAAATAAATTGTCAGCAGACGTGAATACCGTAGAGATTTATTCATAACCATTCGTTATAATAAAGGAAACGTTTGCAACATGAGAGATAGGAGAGAAGTTCGTTGGTAAGTATTAAAGACATTGCAAAACAAGCAGGTGTTTCCATTTCCACGGTCTCCTATGCCTTGAACGGAAGTCCGAAAGTTACGAAGGAAACATCAGCACGAATATTGGCGATCGCTAAAGAACTCAATTATATCCCAAGCGCAGCTGCTCGATCACTGAAAAAACGAGAAACAAAAATCATTGGAATCTATTTAACGAACTATAGTGGTGCTTTTTATGGTCAGCTTCTGCAGGGGATGATGGAGACATTAAGCGAGAACGGCTATGAGCTTATCGTCTGCAGCGGGAAAGAATCACATCGCTTTCTTCCTGAGCGCATGATCGATGGTGCGATCATTCTAGATGCAACATATGAAACGAAAGAATTGTTAAGTCACGCGGAACGAGGACATAAGCTGGTCGTGATGGATCGAAGAATGGACCATCCGAACATCTCTCAAGTACTGCTTGATAATAAAGCTGGGGCTACACTCGCGATCGATTATTTAGCTGAAAAAGGTCATCGAAAGATCTGTGTTGTTAAAGGTCCCGATATCTCTTTTGATGCGAGGCAGCGGTTAGAAGCTGTACAGAAAGCGGTACAACGCTATTCGCATATTGAGTACATCGAAATCGATGGTGATTTTAACAAGCATTCAGGTGAAGAAGCAGGTAAGAAAATTCATCAAGACTTTACAGAGCCTGTAGGTGTGTTTTGTTTGAATGATGAGATGGCGATCGGTATGTATAATTATTTCAGCAGAACGAATCTTCGTATTGGTGAAGATGTTCATATAATCGGTTTTGATAATATTGAAGTGTCTCAATATATTCAACCGAGACTTGCGACGATCAACTATTCGAAGCATAAATGGGGCGCATTAGCTTCAGAACTGCTGCTGAATTTAATACAAAAGAAGCAAAGTCCTGAACATGAGAGAATCAACGTAAGCCTGATCGAAGGGGATTCCGTACGAAAACGATAAACAAGGAAGAGGAGCTACGATAAGCTCCTCTTTTTGTATTCAATTATTCAGCTTGTGATTGTGGTGATTTTTCTTTAGAGAGAAACCAACCGCCAACAGCGATCAAGATGAGAACAACATAAAACGTGATTTTCCACTCTGGTGACTTTGCGAAACCTTCAGAAAGGATTGCTAAGTCAGGGTGTGCGAGTGTATATACGGCCAACTTAACCCCAACCCAACCTACGATGAGAAAGGCTGCAATTTCAAGGCCTGGTTTTGATTGTAAGAGCTTAACAAAAAAGTTAGCGGCAAAACGCATGATGATGAGGCCGATCAACCCACCGGCAAAGATCACTAAGAACTTTCCACCATCCAGACCGCCGATGTTCGGAAGACCTGAATCGGGAAGTGCCACCGCTAATGCAACAGCTGCTAGGATTGAATCCACAGCAAACGCGATATCAGCTAGTTCAACTTTTAATACTGTAGTCCAAAAACCAGCTTTCTTCTTTTCAGATTTAGACTTTTCCGTAGAATCATCTGCTTTTTTAACCACAACTTTTCTGAAGATATGGTTAAGTGCGATGAACAGAAGATATACAGCTCCGATAGCTTGAACCTGCCATACGTTGACTAAGAATGAAATGGCAAACAGTGATGCGAAACGGAAGAAGAACGCACCTACTAAACCGTAAAACAACGCTTTTTTCCTTTGTTCTTCTGGTAAGTGTTTTACCATAATGGCTAAGACCAGTGCATTGTCTGCCGCTAATAAGCCTTCTAATGCGATTAGCACTAACAAGATCCAACCATATTCTAACAAGATAGATAGTTCCATTTTGGTTCCTCCTTTAAAATGATAGATGCATGAATGAAGCGAGAACGATTTACATGAAGCGACCTCCTGATAACAAATAAAAAAGACCTCTACCAATAGCAGGTAAAGGTCTAACAAATAAAAAGACCCTTACCAACCGAACGGTAAAGGTCTTGCTAACAACAATGAAGTTGCCAATATAGCCGAGAGCACGAAGCTCCGAAATGACGACTATATTGTAAAAGCTACTCCCCTTTAGGAGTTATGAAGTTACTATTATCTTATTACGGTTGCTTTAAAGTTGTCAATTCTTTTATGTTTGGAAAAGTGTAGAGATAACAGACATGACTTATTGTAGTATCTTTAAAATATATACAGGAAAAGAGTGGATGAAAAAGGTGGATCAACATCAATACATAATAAATTTGATTAAAAATGATGACTGGATGATGCGGGTTTTACGTGCTGCCAAAATATTAGAATTACCAGATTGGTGGATATGTGCAGGGTTTGTTCGATCTAAAGTTTGGGATACCCTTCATGGCTTTCAAGAAAGAACGGGACTGGCTGATATCGATGTTGTTTATTTCAATCCTGAAGACCTCAAAAAAGAGAGTGAAAAAAAGTATGAGGAAATGCTTTTAGGACTCATCCCAAATTTGCCGTGGTCTGTAAAAAATGAAGCGAGAATGCATCTCGTCAACGATGATTTTGAACCGTACACTTCAACGGTAGATGCGATCTCTAAATTTCCTGAAACGGTAACTGCTCTTGGTGTTAGGCTTAATGAACAAGGCGAAGTCATTCTTACTGCTCCATGCGGAATAGAAGATGTACTAAGCATGGAGGTAAGACCAACGGATAGTTACAGAAGAACAGAAGACAGAAAAAACAAGTATAAAGAGCGCGTGAAGAAAAAGAATTGGGAAGCCGTTTGGTACAAAGTTAGAGTGGTAGAATAACAAGAAGCTTGGGCGCTATTGCTCAAGCTTCTTGTTTTGACCTTAGATATTCCTTATAGAAAGTAGCTAGCAATTTGAAATTTGAGATGAAATGACCATGAAGATTCCGCAGTTGCAGATCGATCGTACTTCGTGAATGAAGACTCGAATGGTGTTTCAGTTCATCAATTTCTTTTTCAAGACTTAATGTTTCCGTTAATAAACTGTGCAAATAAACCTTAGTACTTTCTGAATATTCCTCTTGAAACGCGAGGTTGATGAGTATATCTTTTGCTTCATTAACTTCAAATTCCATATCAGTTAACGATTTTCGTGTAATGGTTATAGAATCTTTGTCCACCAACCAAGGAAGTTCATACATTTGTAATAGATATTCAATATCATTCGTGGTCAAGTCTTTAATCAATTCTTCTTCTCTTTGTTGTTTGAGACGAGGTTCATACTCCAATTTGAATGCTTTTAATTCCGATCTATAATCATTAATGAGTACTTGATCCCCATCATAGGAAATTGATTTATAAATATTAAGTGGTGAATAAGGAAATACCCAATTTATCAATAAGAATAAGAGGACAAATCCAAGAAAAATCTTCAGTGCACCTTTTTTCTTCATCCCCACTTTCCTCTCTATCAAACAGTACTTTTACTTCTGTATCTTCTTGCGTCAGATGGACCTGAAGGCTTTTTAGGCTCTTTCGGATCGCGTTTTTTTCTTGGTCGGAATAAAGCATAACTCAAACAAAAACCGATCGAACAAGTGATTCCATAGCCGAATACAGCAAACGTGTTCAGTCCTTCAAACTTAGCCCAGTAGAAAATGGTGAAGCGGTATATCAAAAGAAATACAATACTTAATGCTACATATAAAAGAAGATGGAACCTAAATTTCAACCTCATTTTATCTTTAGAAGATTCAATAATAAATGCAATTGGCAATGTGCAGAAAAGAAAAAAGGGTAGAGCTGTAACAATCCCAAAGAATAGACCGAATAACACACCTTGTAGATCAAGCTTAAATGGATTTCCGCCTGGAATAGCAAAAAAGAACACTGCTCCACAAAGTACCGATATTACGGATGAAATGATGACTCTCATAACTATCTCCTAACTACCTGTCGAAGCTTTTCGTTCATGGCTTCTGAATCTTTATATTCGAACAATCCTAAGGAGTTTCCCCAAGGATCGGAAAACGTAGCCCATCTAACAGGAACTTCGACACGTTCAAAAATTTCAAAGTCTTCCACTTGTAAAACGTCCATCAATCGTTTTTTCTCATCATCGAGATCGACCACACCTAGGCGAAGAGGTCCGTTGCCAACAGCTGGGTCACCCTCAGCGACTTGCAGCCAACAGTTAGGAAGTAACTCCCATTCTGCGAATCCTTCATGTGGAGTGAAGTCAGGCTGACGATTCAACAGAGTTTCATAATACCTTTGACCATCTTCCATATTCGATACACGAACTTGAACTGTCATTTCATATATCATATGTAATTCTCCTTTACTTCATTTTGTTATCTATTAAAAACGTTCTTAACGAGTCAGAGGTTTCATAACAGATTTTTTTATTTTTCGTACAAATGATTTCTTTTTTAGAATCATAAAGAAGTGTTGCTTTCATTTGCTCTCTACTGTATTCTTTAGACTCTTTTGATGTTTTTATGTTCAAAGAATAATCTGGATTGAGAAGATGTATCTTGACCCTTTTCATTGAACCGAGGGAGTTTGAAAAAAGTTCAGGATTCAATACCGTTAAAGTTTCATTTTTCTTAAGGTCCTTGACAATTACATGGTCAATTAAACCAAATCTTGTTTTAAAGGCTTGATTAATCTGAACCTCAACATGTGAACGTAATGGCGAAGAATCAACACAACCACTAAGAAACAAAATAAATAACATACATAGTAGTAAGTATATAGCTTTCATGGAAACTAAGATCCTTTACTTCTTTTGCTGATAAATGATAACAATAACTTTTTTTCGATGTCAGAAAGGTTTTCACTTAAACGAGCTGCAGCTATCGGAATCATCCAGCGATTTAAAGCTTTAGAAGAGAACTGGTAATGTCTAGTATAACTTTTTCTATAATACATAGCTAAAAATTTTCGGACATATAAAATAGTTATAAAATTTAGAAAAGATGTGCGGTCTTTTAACCCGCCGTAACGCAAGATGAGGAGGGTACGAGCTAAGTCTGCCATAGGATTGCCACTTGTAGCATCACACCAATCTATAATTACAGCTTCGTCTTTTGTAATTAAGATATTATCAGGATGAAAATCACCATGACATATACATTTACCAAAGGGGAGTTCTTTTAATTCTTTGATAATTCTTTTCTTGTCGTTCTCATTCAATTCTTTTACTGACATAATCTTTTGTTTTAAAACTTCAAATTGAGAGGGAAGAGTAGATAATTTCTTATCGTGAACACTTACTTGAAGAGCAGCCATCCTTTTTAAATGATGAAGTGTTTTTTTAGGTTGAGAACTTAATAGGCTCGTTAGCGTGGTTCCCTCGACCCTTCTATATATCAAGGCTCTTTTCCCAGAAATCGGTTTACTCCATCTTACTTCGGGAACTGAAAGCCCTGATTGAAGAATGATTTTATTGATCGTATACTCATGCTCAATAAAATCACCAGATACGTGATCATGGAAAAGCTTTACAACTTCGGTTGGAGAAAAAATCATGACTTGCGCGGTACTTCCTTCACCAATTATTTGCTTGTGCTCCAAATTATTTAACTCCTCTGCTGAAAATCTTTATATGGATAATTTTAACACATTAAAAAGAGATAAAATGTACGAATATTTTGTTTGACTGACTGGTCATAACCCGAGTATACTAACTATTGTTAATTATGACTATGTGGTCATATGATATGAGTTATAAGAGTATCTATAACTTGTAAGAAACTGAAGCACGCTGCCTTCCCTTAAAAAGGAGTCTTTGGAGTAGAAGTACGGGCAATACTTAATTATGTGAAGCATTTAGTTGATGAAGGAAAAGGACCAATTTAAAAGCTTGGGCGAGTGAAGACTTACGTCCAGCTTATAAGGAGAAAGATGAACATGGAAACAACACAAAAGCCATTAAATACAAAATTGATATTGGCTGGTTTGATTATTGGCATGTTTTTTAGTGCCTTGGAACAAACCATTGTTGGTACTGCAATGCCAACAATTATTGCTGATCTAAACGGGTTTTCTATCTTTGCTTGGGTAACCACAGCCTATTTGATCACATCAACTACTGTAGTACCAATCGTAGGTAAACTTTCTGATCTTTACGGACGAAGAAAACTATATTTATTAGGGAA
Source organism: Fictibacillus phosphorivorans (assembly GCF_007673525.1). Classification (GTDB taxonomy): domain Bacteria; phylum Bacillota; class Bacilli; order Bacillales; family Fictibacillaceae; genus Fictibacillus; species Fictibacillus phosphorivorans_C. The sequence continues at coordinate 3,064,753 of NZ_VDZU01000001.1, read as the reverse complement.
TTTAATATTTATAGTAGGTTCTGCACTATGTGGAACAGCAAACTCTATGGAAGAACTCATCATTTATCGTGGGTTACAGGGAATCGGTGGAGGAATGATCATGCCTCTATCCCAAACGATCATCGGTGATATCTTTACAGCTGAACAACGTGCAAAATGGCAAGGTGTATTTGGTGCGATCTATGGATTAAGTTCAGTGATCGGTCCTTTTATTGGGGGGGTCATGGTTGATCATATTAGCTGGCACTGGATTTTCTTGATTAATGTACCATTTGGAATCATTTCTACAGCAATGATCGTGATGGGTATGAAGAATGAATCGATCAGGGCAGCGACAGGTAAAGTAAATATCGATTACTTCGGTATTTTCACACTGATACCAGCCGTTGTATTGCTTTTATTAGGACTTACATTTGGTGGAGATAAGTTTGAATGGCTATCTTCCACAAGCTATTTACTGTTTGGTGGGGTAATCGTTCTGTTAGCATTATTTATCACGATTGAAAAACGTGCTGTAGAACCTATCTTAAATCTGTCACTCTTTAAGAATAGAGTGTTTGCAACTACGAATATTTTAGGGTTTTTGCTTGGTTTAGGAATGTTTGGAGCCATTATGTTCGTTCCGATGTACATGCAAGGAATTTTAGGTGTGAGTCCGACAAAAGCAGGATCGACGATGACTCCTATGATGATTGCGCTCATCACTGCAAGCATTATTGGTGGCCGTTTGTTATTAAAGCTTACATTCAGAACAGTACTAACATCTGGCATGGTGATCACAGCAATTGGGTTCCTTTTAATGAGTACGATGGATGTAGATTCCAATGAATTTACGGCATATGCTTACATGGTTATTCTCGGTTTTGGTATGGGTCTAGTTATGCCAACGCTGATGATTGCTGTACAAAACGAGTTCCCAAAATCTCAGCTCGGAGAAGTAACATCTGCTTCTACTTTCTTTCGTTCGATTGGAGGAACCATTGGAATTACGATCTTAAATGCAGTCATGAACCATTCACTTACAGATAAGATAAGTGAAGCAGCAAGTGGCGCTTCAAACCCGGTTCTTGGAAAAGCGCTACAAGAGATAGGGAAGAAAACAGATGCCATGTTTGGTATCTTGATCAATCCAGATTTGCTGCCACTTCCGACTGAGTTAAAAACACCTGTCATTGAAACGATTAAAGACGTTTGGTCAACTTCCTTCTCTAGCGTATTCTTAACAGGACTTATCTTTATCGGAATTGGAATTTTTGTTGCTTTATCGGTAGGGAACAGTCGTATCAAGAAAGAACCAGTCGACCAAAACACGGATCGTAAGGAAATTTCATCAAATCAGGCAGTTACAGAATAAATAACAAAGAGCTGATCTAAGATCAGCTCTTTTCATTATCATTCCAATCATTTCTACTTACCGTTGCTTATTCACCATCATATCTAAAAGTACAGAATCGGTTGTACTTGATGTTTCAGCACCTAATCTGCAGAAATTCTCTATCGTCTTTTCAACATCTTCTTCAATAAAACCGTTTGTAGAGGGGATACACAATCCGTTCGATGCTAAAACAGCCGATTGAACAGCGGCACTTGAACATGTTGCAACTTTCATAGCGCATCCGGCTTTTGCTCCGTCACAAACCATTCCACTAACATTGCCTAATGTATTCTGTATAGCAGCTTTCATCTTATCTAAGTTGTCATCCAGCAAGTAGGTGATCGCAGCAGATGCACTAGCACCGGCGACAGTCACACCACATAGTGCAGACAAACGGCCGAATTTTGATTTCATATGAATCGAAAGAAGGTGACTCAATGTTACAGCTCGTAACATCTTTTCGTCTGTTACACCTAATTTTTCTGCAGCAGCCACAACAGGCATCGTTACAGCGATTCCTTGATTCCCACTGCCGGAATTCGCCATTACCGGCATTGTAGAACCAGCCATTCGTGCGTCAGACCCTGCAGCAGATAGCGCCATACTATACGTAGCTAAATCATCTGAAAGAATGCCCTTTTTTGTTTGGTCATACAACGTTTTACCCACTCGTAAACCATAATCATTCGAAAGACCTTCTTTGCAGATCGCAGAATTCAACTCGACACTTCGTTTAACAAGATTCAATCGATGAAGTGGAACTTCGGTAATGAACGTATAAAGGTCTTCAATGGTTAACTCAGTATTTTCAGTTTTATTAGAGTTAGAGGATGAATCAGGTCTTGATTCATCTACTAACACTCTTCCGTTTTGAGAGATAAAGCTTATGTTCGTATGGTCTCCCGAGATCACAACGATCGCTTCCTCTGATGAAGTTTTTACTCCGACTTCTATGAATAACTTTTCAGGACCATCTGCGGTTGCAACCGAAACCATTCCGCTTTGAACGAAACGAACCGCTATTTCTTCCTCATTAACCGTAACGCCTTCTAGTACTTGAAGACCTTTTTCAGGATCTCCTGCAATCATACCGAGAGCGGCTGTAAAATCGATACCTGTATGATTCATGCCGGGAATCCCTACAGATAAAGCGTTCTTGATAACATTGCCGCTCGCTTTAACAGAGATCGACGTTACCGGTTCGCTTATATATTTTTTGGCAGTAGCAGAAGCGAGAGCAATCGCAACAGGTTCAGTGCACCCGAGTGCCACAACGAGTTCTTTTTCAAGAAGTCTACAAATGTTTTCGTTGATCATAGGTTTAACCTCTTCCCTTAAAGTTTCTCTTCCTTAACAATAACGGTTAATTTAAACAAAAAGAAGAGGAAAGTCTTATCAATTATTAAAGCGTTCATTAAAAAGGTGTTAAAAAAATATGCAGGTCTTTAGCATGAAGTCGATATAAAGAGTGAAGGAAGAACACCATGCTTATTTCCTAAATAATATCAAAAAGCAATGATATATGAGCCTAAAGAACAGCATTCGTTTAAGTATCTGCCATAATTTAGAGAGAAAACACTTTTTATTTAAAAGTAAAGTGGGTGAAAAGGAACTTTTTTGAGATTCTGTTCAAAATCACTAGGCACTGTCATAAATAATAATTATTATAAATGAGTAAGATCTAACACCTTTGTAGGGAGTTTTTTATAATGGATTCCAAATTGACAAAATATCAAATCATGCTCGAAAAAAAGATAACAAAACAAATTCAGGATTGGAAGAATACTGAATTTCCAATCTCTCATCAAGAGCTTTATCAATTCTTGCATACGATCACAGGTACAGCAGGTACGATATCGCTCCAAGAAATTTCGAAAGCCGCAACAGACCTAATGAACCAGTTGAATCACGAACAAAAAAGCTGGAGTTCCATAGAAGCTGCACATTATTTATCTCCAGTGACAAATTTAATTGCTGCTAATCAAAAGACCCTTACCGTGAAATTATCTTCTGAATTTCCTTCAAGCACAGATCAATGTGATAAGCCCCTTCTTCTAATTGTAGATCAAGATGTACCTTATCTCATATACAGTAAAGAAAAATTAGAGAACCACGGCTATGCTGTAGTCGTATCTCCAACCATTGAAAAAGCACTTTCGATGTTCTATGACCTAAACCCAGATTGTCTGATCGTTAATCCTTTCAGTTCAGAGGGTGATGGGTATGATTTTATCAAACAAGTTCGAGAAACCGTTGCTTTTGAACTTATTCCGATCGTTGTCATCAGTTCTTCTGACGAAAAAGAGAAGCGAATAACCTCTTATCAACAAGGGGCTGATGATTACTTCCTAAAATCATTAGATTGGGATGAGTATGTAGCGAGAATCGATCGACAAGTGAAGAGAAGAAAAATTGTCAAAGACACGCTTATGAAAGATGAATTAACGAAAGTGTACAACCGGAAATTTCTAAAAGAGGCCTATCAACGAATGTCATCTGAGCATTTGAGACACAAGGATATCTTCTCCATGATTATGATTGACGTTGATTTCTTCAAGAAAATAAATGATACATATGGTCATTCTGCTGGCGATCACGTGTTGGTTAGGTTTGCCGAATTTCTTAGCACACATCTACGGACTCAGGATGTAGTTGTAAGGTATGGGGGAGAGGAATTCATTCTTCTTATGCCATATACGAAGCTTGAAGAAGCAGAACAGACTGCTTGTCGACTTTTAGAAAATTTGAGTCAGAACGTTTTTGTTTATGAAGAGCATTCTTTCCTCGTTTCCTTTTCTGCAGGAGTTTATGAAGTAAATAATCCTGTTTCATTAGCAGAAGCAGTTCGCACTGCAGATCGTGCACTGTATGTAGCTAAAGAAAACGGAAGAGGCAGGGTTGAAACGGCAAGCACTCAAGAAAATCTTAACCGCCGACTTCGTGTAGCAGTTATAGATGACTCAGAAGTCATTCGTAAAATGCTAGAAAGTTTTTTTACCGATCTTGAGGTTGAAAATTATGAGCTTGAGATAAAAACATATCAAGATGGTATTTCATTCTTTGCAGATGAATGGCACCAGTCAAACGATGAATATTTGATCATCTTAGATGGTGTCTTACCAAAGATGGATGGAATCGAAGTATTAACGAAGCTTCGTAAATATCCAGATACAAACCAATACAAAATTTTAATGCTCACAGGAAGAAAAGCCGAGGGTGACATCGTTCGGGCTCTGCATTTAGGTGCGGATGACTATTTAACAAAACCTTTTAGTATTCGTGAGTTAGAGGCAAGAATTAAAGTGTTAGTGCAAAGGGTGAAATGATGCTGTCACAGGAAATTTTTCTCTTAGTAATCATCGCATGTATTTTATTGAGTGTGTTAACAAGTATGTTCTTATATTTACTCATTAAAAAGACCGTAGAGATTTCTAAAGAAAAGCAGATCACTAATTATAAAAATCAAGTCCATCAAACGATCTACGATTATTTGTATCGTGATCAAAAGTCTCGGCTATTAGTACCAGATTCTACGATAAAATTTACTGCGATCGAACGTATTTTAACCGAATATTCAACAGTTATTGAGGGAGAGGGTAAGGGGCAGATCTCTTCATTAGCAGATGAAATTTTTCACGAAAGATATGAAATTATCTTAAATCAAAACAACTGGAGCAGAAGGATGAATGTCCTTTATAAGGTCGATGGTTTTAAGATGGGGTCTCTTTCAGAAGTGCTTAAGAGGAAGTTGAGAGATCAAAACACTTCAAAAGAAGAAAAACTTATTATTTTCCGTTGTTTAGCGAATAACCAAGAATGCACACTCTCTCAGTTGTTTCAGTCAGTTTCAGCCATATTCTCAGTATTAGAATACAGAAGTATCTTAAATAGGGTGGAAGATGAGTTGTTCACAAAGTTGGTGGACGACTATTGTCATTATCCTGAGCGATTAAAGTTAGCCATCATTGATATGATTGGAATTCAAAAGAAATTAGACCTCGTTGCCTTTTTAGAAAACCAGTTGGATGATGAGCGATTTGAAATTCGTATCCGGTCGATGAAAGCGATTGGAGAAGTTGGCTTTTTATCTGACTCTGAAGTCATAGGGAGTTTCGCGAAATCAGATAGATGGGAAGAACGATTGATGGCAGCCAAGGTGATCGGCAAGACACGAGCCTTAAACGGTCTGGAAATTCTTGAAGCTCTAATAAAAGATTCATCGTGGAGAGTACGAGCCGAAGCTGCCAAGTCATTTTTAAGTTACAACGACGGTCTTGAACGTTTGTATGATATTCGTTTTACGAGTGATGATCCTTTTGCCAGAGACATGGCATCAGAATGGATTGAGAGAGGAATTGAAGATGGTTACAGTTATTAGTCAGTTATGGCTCGAACTTGTTCGTGTTTTTGGCTGGTTTATTTTGTTTTATATGTCAGGCGTTGTAGTTTTTTATGGGTTTCTATTTATTCTAGCTGCATTTCAATTGAAGAGGGAAGAAAAGATTGATTCTTATGAGCGATATGAAGACTATATGGATGCGAGTTACACAAAACCAGTTTCTATTATCGTACCTGCTTATAACGAGGAGCTTGGGATCAAAGGAAGTGTGCGTTCTCTCTTGAGCATCAATTATCCAGAGTTTGAAGTGATCGTTGTCAATGATGGGTCTAGAGATGCGACTGTAGAAACAGTTATTGAACATTTCCAAATGAAAAAGGTGAAGAAAGTTATTCAGACAAGACTTGAGACGATGACCATTAAAGGTGTATACCAATCAGTTATCTATCCGAATCTATGGCTTGTAGATAAGATGAACGGAGGAAAAGCAGATGCACTGAACGCAGGACTCAATGTTTCCAACTATCCTTATTTTTGTTCATTGGATGGTGATTCAGTTCTTGAAAGAGATGCTTTCCTTAAAGTAATGAAACCAATCATCGACTCGGATGAGACTGTGATTGCATCAGGTGGAAGTATTCGAATTGCTAACGGATGTGATATTCATGAGGGGCAAGTTGAAAGAATCGGTCTATCGAAGAACCCAATCGTTATCATGCAGGTTATTGAATACTTGAGAGCGTTTTTAATGGGGCGAATCGGACTCAGCCGTTATAACTGGCTGCTGATCATCTCAGGAGCTTTCGGTGTGTTCTCAAAAAAATGGGTGATTGAAGCAGGTGGCTATAAGCGAGATACGGTAGGAGAAGATATGGAGCTTGTGGTACGTCTTCAAAAGCTAATCAAAGATAAAAAAGAGAAGAAAAAAATCATTTATGTACCAGATCCAGTCTGTTGGACAGAGGCACCCGACGATCTTAAATATCTTCATAGACAAAGAAATCGGTGGCATAGAGGCTTGTTTGACAGTCTTTGGATTCACAAGTCCATGCTTTTTAATCCAAAGTATGGCTCGATCGGAATGGTCTCGCTGCCGTATTTCTGGATCATTGAACTGGCCGGCCCTGTCGTAGAGTTATGTGGCTACTTGTTTGTGGTTCTCTCCTTTTTTCTTGGAGGGATCTATATTGAGATGGCATTGCTATTTTTTCTATTGTCAGTCCTAATCGGTTCCCTTTCTTCTATGGGAGCAGTGATCTTGGAGGAATGGAGTCTTCGTAAATACCCGAAAGTATCGGACATCGTAAAACTATTTGTTTATTCACTAACAGAAACGCTTTGGTATCGTCCATTAACTGTAATCTGGCGTTGTCAAGGATTGGTTCAAGCGATTCGTGGTAAAAAGTCATGGGGAGAAATGAAAAGAAAAGGTGTATCCGGGGGAATCTCACAATGAATTCACAACAAAAATCAAGGAAACGTTTCTTTTTTCTTTTTATTCTGCTCATCATCGGATTGATCACTTCACCGTTTTGGATGTGGTGGATTAAACAAGACAACATCCTGGACGTGGCAATCGTAGATAAAACGATAAAAGAAGATTCCTTTAGAGAACATAGTGGTTTAGTTTGGACGTTAAACCATTTAAAGATCGTAAATAATAAAGAAGAAGCCTACCAAGAGGATAAGCATTTTAGCAGGTCTGTGCCAACGTTTAATAAAGGTAAAGAGCCAGATATCCTTTATGTGGCTGATAGCTATGGTGTTGAAGTGCTGAACCAAGAAAACAAACAAAGTGTCAAAGGTGGTCTGACACCTAGTGAAGTTGAGAAAATCAGACGTACTGTGATGTCTGGAAAAACGGACCTCATCGCGGAATTTAATACGTTTGCGAGTCCAACCGGTAAAGAAGCACGAGAAGGAATATCAGAACTGTTAAATGTAGAATGGTCCGGATGGATCGGCAGGTACTTTTCAGATCTTAACGGCAAAGAAGTTCCTAGCTGGGTGAAGAGAAACTATAAAGATCGTTACGGAAAGTGGACGTTTAAGAGTGGCGGCATGTTGTTCGTGCATGAAAAAGGCGAGATGGTTATTTTAGAGAATAAAGACATGAAGAAAAAAGGAGCACAGTTTTCTTTCACTAAAGAAGGAAAGAAAACTTTTGGGCTTGATGCATCTGTTCCTTATCATTATTGGTTCGATATTATTAAGCCGATCAATAGCCAGGAAGTTATGGCAAATTACGAATTGAGTCTAACGGATGCGGGGAAAAGGAAGATTCAGAAACACCATATTCCTCTGATGTTCCCAGCCATTATACAGCATCAGAATGGAACGTATAAAGCTACTTACTTCGCTGGAGATTATGCCGATCAAGCAGAACTTCCTGAGTTGTACCAAACATGGGGCATCAGTTTTGTTAAACAGAAATTTGCTCTAGATGATGGTCAAGGAAGTACGTTTTATTGGAAGGTGTATCTGCCCTTAATGAAATCTCTTTTGCACAACGAGCAGAGTGTTAAGAAACCAGTTTCAACCGTTCAAGTCCAAGAAAGTAACGGCATTAAGATTAACGCAAAGGCATCAGGTGATTATTTACAAATTCTTGAGAACGGAAAATGGAGAAACTTCTTAATAAAAGGAGTGAACATGGGAATTGCAAAACCAGGAAGCTTCCCAGGCGAGACAGCCATCTCTAAAAATGAATATTTCCGGTGGTTTAAACGAATCGGAGAGATGAACGCAAATGCTATTCGTGTTTATACGATTCATCCGCCAGGTTTTTATGAAGCGTTTTATGAATATAATAAGATCGCTAAAAAGCCGTTGTACCTTTTTCATGGTGTATGGGTGAATGAGGATCAGCTGAAGGTAAAACAAGATGTTTATGCGCCAGAAGTAACCGAATCATTTAAGAAAGAAATCAAACATGTCGTGGATATTGTTCACGGTCAAGCTGTTATCCCAAAACTGCCAGGACATGCGGGCGGAGAGTATAAGAACGATATTTCTCCTTACGTTTTAGGCTTTATTCTAGGTGTAGAATGGGACCCGGAAGTCGTGGTTTCGACGAACGAGAAGCATCAATCGAAAAACCGCATCGATGGCCAATACTTTTCTAGCTCGAATGCCTCTCCTTTTGAGAATTGGCTTGCATCTATGTTGAACTATGCAACAGATTATGAAACAAAAACGTACCAGTGGCAGCATGCAATGAGTCATGTGAACTGGGTAACGACAGATACATTGAAACACCCTGCGGAACCTTTTGAGAAAGAGGATAAAGTAGCTGTAGATCCAAATAGCCTGAAACCACAAAGTGCGTTTAAGTCAGGTTATTTTGCATCCTATCATGTATATCCATACTATCCCGATTTCTTAAACTATGAGAAAAAGTATTTAGAGTATGTGGACCATCGTGGAAAGAAGAACAATTATGCAGGTTATTTACACGATTTAAGGAAAGTTCATGATATGCCAGTCGTCGTTGCTGAATTTGGTGTGCCAAGTTCAAGAGGAATCACGCATGAGAACGCATTTGGCTGGAACCAAGGCCACCATTCCGAAGAGGATCAAGGAAATTATAACACGAGGCTGTTTGAAGATATCGTTGAAGAACAGATGGCTGGAGGTATGGTATTTACATGGCAGGATGAATGGTTCAAACGTACGTGGAACACGACGGACTTTGACAACCCGGACAGACGGCCGTTTTGGTCTAATGCTCAGACGAATGAACAACAGTTTGGATTGTTATCTTTTGATCCGGAATCTCCTATACAAGTAGATGGTGAAGTGGAGGACTGGGTAGATCTAGCACCTTATCAAAAAAGCAGTTCTACAGGCGACGATTTAAAAACTTTATTTGTCACGAGTGACAACCGATATGTATATATGCGGCTGGATTATAACAGCAAGGTAGATTCAGAGAGTTTGAACACAACGATATTAATAGATACCATTCGTAATCAAGGTCAGCTGTCATCACCGGACGGAGGAGTTAAATTAGATGCTGGTGCCGAGTTTGCAATAAATCTTACGAATGTGAAAAATTCTAGAATACTAGTTGATAGTTATTACGACAGCAATTATTACATGTACGGACATGAACTAAAGATGATTGAGAAAAAAAGTTATGCCAATCAAAAAAATAATGGAATCTATCATCCAATAGAAATGGCTTTAAACAAAGAACTAACCATACCAAGTACGAAAGAAGTTATTCCGTTTCAGTCGTTTGAAACAGGTAAACTGCGTTTTGGCAATGGAAATCCTGAAGATAAAGAATATGATTCTCTTACAGATGTCAGCGTGAACGAGAAAGAAGGGGTTATAGAGATAAGAATTCCTTGGCTACTTCTTAATGTGAAAGATCCTAGTTTGCATGAAGTGATGGGAGATATGTGGAAAGGTACGTTATCTGCAAGTGAAAAAACAGAAGGTTTTGCTATTGGTGCTTACACGTATAAAGCAAACGGAGTTGTTAGTGACTCCCTTCCACAATCAAAAGAGGGTATGATTTCACTTCAAAATGTAAGAAAGTATATGTGGAATGAATGGGATGAACCTGTCTATCAGGAACGACTAAAACAATCTTATTATGAACTCCAGAAAACGTTTGGAAATGTAAAAGAAGCGGGGGAATGATTCATGGCAAGAATTCTTTTAGCAGAGGATGAAGAAATTCTGCGCATGCTTGTTCTAGATACACTTGAAGATGAAGGTTATGAGATCGATGAGGCGACGGACGGACAAGAAGCATATGAGAGGTTATCGATGAATGACTATGACCTTGTCATTTTAGACTATATGATGCCGCGTATGACAGGACTTGAAGTTGTTGAAAAAACGAGAAATGATCTAAACAAAAAGAACATGAAAATGATGATTCTTTCAGCAAAAAATCAACAAGCAGATCGTGAAAGGATGAAGGAAGCAGGTGCTGATTTCTTTATGTCAAAGCCTTTTAGCCCTCAGCAGCTTCTTGAAACGATAGGGGAGATCTTGGGTGCGTAACTATTTTAAAAGGAGCTTGGGTAGGAAAGTAATCCTGATTAATCTTGTTTTTGTTTTCCTGCTCCTAGCAGGAATGGTCTCCCTGAGACTCTATCATGTAAATCTGACCGAATCACTTGATAAACAGATCTCAGCAAAACAGAGCAAATTGAACTTTGTTGAGAATATGCGAGAGAATTTAAACTCAGTAATGTTTGATTCAAGGGGTTATTTTGCTTTTGGAACAGATACATTCTTAGAAAATATTGAAAAGAAAGAAATGCTGATCAATAAAGACCTAACAACGTTCAACAAAGTATATAAATCCGATCAAGATAAAGCCTTATCGAGCGAGATCAAAAAGTTTACCGAAAGTTATTTTAATAAAATGCTGCCTCGTGCCATTCAATACAAAAGAGAAGGACAACTCGACGAACTTGTGAATATGTCAAAGGAAGGAGGAACAAAACAGGTAAACGATGTGCTTCAATCATTAAATAGCTTTGAGGCAGATGTCCAAAAAGAGATTGATTCTATTTATGAAGAAAAAGATGAGAAGACAAGTACGAGTCAGTGGATCTACTTTTCTTTTTTAACGTTTATGGTGCTCGTGTTCATCTTTCTTATTAGATTGATGATGAAACAATTTGGAGGACCTCTTAGGGATATTGCAAATGTATCATCCCAAATTACGAATGGCCTCTATGTTACCGATGTTCCACATACGAAAAGACTGGATGAGATCGGTTTACTCTCACAAGCCTTTGAGAAGATGATTCGTAGCACTCAGGATAATGAACAAGAATTAATTGCTCAGAATGAAGAACTTGCAGCTCAGCAGGATGAATTAAACGAGCAACAAGAAAAGCTTCGTGAAGCTTTATCGACCACAGAGCAGAATGAAAAAATGCTTCTCCGAATGAATTCTTTTATTCATTCAATCTCTAATACACTTGATAAGGATCATCTATTAAAGAGCATCATTTCTAATATGGTTGAAATCACCTATTCAAGTAAAGGATTAATCTGGGTGATTGATGGGAATCAAACCGCATCTGTAGGTCTAACAGAAAGTGAACAAATTCAATTTAAACAACATTTTCCTGACTCTGGGATGTTTGTGAAATTAAAAGAGAGTAGCTTATCACATCAAGTGATGAGAGATACTTCAACATCAGAAAAAGGGTACGTGGAAGAACTGTATAAATCAGGAGATCTGTATATTCCTATATTTTCAGGAAAACGTGAGATTATGGCCGTTTTGGTAGTAACTCGAATAGGATCAACTTATTCGTGTGATGAAGTAACAGAGTACCAAGGTCTCGCACGCCAGGTCGCTCTTTCGCTTGAAAAGATCATGTTGTATGAAGATAGTGAGAAACAGCGAGTAACGATGAAAAATGTAATGAACAGCATTCACGAAGGCATACAGCTAATCGATAACGAAGGAAACATCGTCTCTGCCAATCAAAAATTCTGTGAGTTTATGAGCTGTAACCAACCGGACCAATTGACTAACATGAAATTTGAGGAATGGACTCGCCGGTTAAAAGGAAGAGTTCAAGAAGCTCGTAAACTTCTGGCATTTATTCAGAATGCTGTTCATGAAAAGAACGATGTTGGCATTTCACATGTGTTTGAGTTAGATGGTGAAGTAAAGCGTGTCATTCAGATATATTCCGAAAGTCTCATCCAAAACGATACAAAATTAGGTACCGTTATCGTATATCGTGACATTACAAAAGAATACGAAGTGGATCAGATGAAGTCGGAGTTTGTTACAACGGTAAGTCACGAGCTTCGAACCCCGTTATCTAGCGTTCTAGGGTTTACGGAGTTGATGCTCACACGAGAGTTAAAACCAGAGCGTCAAAAGAAGTATTTAACAACGATCCACCAAGAGGCGTTCAGGCTGACTTCACTCATAAACGATTTTTTGGATGTGCAAAAGATGGAGAGTGGAAACCAGGAATTTGATAAAAAGTATCACTCAATCTTGCCGATCATTCAAGATGTTATAGACGTTCAAAAAGTAAGTAGTGATAAACACATGTTTGATATGGATATCCAAACCGAAAAGTTATCTGTGTTCGGAGATCGAGATAAGTTATCACAAGTGTTTATGAACTTAATATCGAATGCGATAAAATATTCACCTGAAGGTGGCAAAGTTTTGGTAAGACTCTACCATACCGATAAACATCTCATCATAGATGTTAAGGATGAGGGGCTTGGCATTCCGCAGTCGGCAATAGGCGATCTGTTTACGAAGTTCTATAGAGTGGATAACTCTGATCGGAGGAAAATTGGTGGTACTGGTCTTGGTCTTGCTATCGTTAAAGAAATTGTAAAAGTGCATGGAGGTCAAATTTCGGTCGCGTCAACATTAGGTCAGGGAAGTACGTTTACAGTAAAGTTTCCTGTCATAGAAGATGTATACGTGAATGCCTCGATAACGATGGATAAAGGGCAGAAAGCTGATATTATCATTATTGAAGATGATAGGCATCTTGCAGGACTCATTACCGAAGAGTTGATCGAACGAGGCTTTCAGATCGCACAGTTTAACAAAGGTGAAGAAGCTTTGATCATGATCGAGAAATTAAAGCCGGAAGCGATTATATTAGACATTCTTCTTGAAGGGGAGATGGATGGCTGGCAAGTGATTCAAACACTTAAAGCGAATGACAACACGAAAGATATCCCAATATTCATTTCAACAGCACTTGATGAGAAGCAGCGAGGACTTAACCTAGGTGCTGCAGGGTACTTGATCAAACCATATCAACCAAGCCAGTTAACTTCGTCTATTCTTCAAGTTTTGCTGAACAAAGAGAAGAACGGACATATTTTGGTGCCAGAAGAAAATAATATGAATCTAAATTGAAGTAAAAGCCTGCAAAACGTTTGCAGGCTTTTATATTGAACGTGATTTATATTTTGCTTCTCTTTCAATAAAACCCTGTTTAACATCTATCCATTCTTCTTTTGTAATAGAATACAAAACGGCATTTCGAATATATCCATTAGTAAGTATGCGTTCATTCCTTATTACACCTTCTTTTATTGCACCTAATCGTTCAATTGCTTTTTGCGAGCGTTCGTTTCGCTCATCTGTTTTAAATTGTACACGAATAAAGTTTAAGGTTTCAAAGCAATACGTGAGAAGTAGTTGCTTACAAGCTGAATTAACAAATGTACGCTGATAATCCTTCCCATACCAGGTTGAGCCTAACTCACAGGTTCGTTGAGTAAAATCTATTTCGTAAAGACGAGTAGTACCAGCGATGTGATGGTTTTTCTTGTTAACAATAGTAAAAGGAAGGGCTAATCCTGCTTCACGAAGTTGTATCGCATTATTAACCCATGTATCCATTTCCTGCTGAGTTTGTATAGTTGATAACATATAGTTCCAGTGATCTGAATGATTAATCTGATAAAGGGATACGGAGTGTGCATTTTCCATAGGAACTAACTGAATGACATCGTTTTCTAATGTCGGAGGAGATTTAAATAGTATTGGTTTCTTCATGTTTTCATCCTTTAAATGGTTATTTATGTTAACATTTATTAAAAACAAATCGCTGATGTGAAACGATGGAGTTCTTTATATTCATTATTTTAGTCGTATTTTTGTTCGACGCTGCAAAAATCCGAAAACAAAATGAGACGGTTATTTTGCAGAATGAAAAAATGATCGCACTACTAGAAGAGATAAAGAATAAATGAATTACTCTTCTTTATAAAGGTTAAAAAATTGATAATGATCTTTGCCCGTAATCTTTAATACGAGTTTTTTGTTTTCTTTTAGCCTGTTAATCTCCCCACCAAAAGTTACGGTTATTTGGTTTGGAAACTGATTCATCGAAAAGGTATACTCACCAATCTCTGTTTGCTTTTTTTCTTGACCATAAGCTGTACTAAGTGTGAATGTTAGTTCTTTCGGTAGACTGTTTTTACCTTCGATATGTGTTAGCTTTAGTTGATTTGTTTTATCAATAGAAAACAACGCTTGCCAGTAATCATTTTCTCCAGAATAAATGATTCCGCCATTTTTGGATGTTGGTCCTTTGGTACTTGAAGTTGGAGCTGAATCTTTAAAGAAGATCGTTAAAACAGAAACAAAACCTATTAATAAAACAGCAGCTAAAATAAGCTTCTTTTTCATCCTCCACCGTTCCTCTCATCCACTACATAACAGTTTATTCTTTGTTTAATGGTGAATTCCTTGTTTCAATTAACTCTAAGAATGGAGGTGGATGCGTGAAAATCAGAAAGTACGAAAGTGAAGATTTTCAGGCTGCTCTTGAGTACTGTTTACCACCACAACAAGCATTATATACGTCCATGCCTGTTGAGGTCCTTAAAACGTTTCAATGTGATATCTTCAATCAGCCTTTTGTCGTTTACGCTGACCAACAACTTGTAGGTTGGTTTGCTTTATATACAGATGGTTCTGGCAATATGTATACGAACAATAAGCAGGCCATTCTATTAAAATCATTTTCGATCGATGCTAGGTTTCAAAAGAGAAAATTTGCGCTAGACTCCCTACAATTACTACCGAAACTCGTGAAGGAGCATTACAAGGATAAGAGTGAGATCATATTGACCGTTCATGAAACAAACCATGCAGCGATATCTCTTTATAGAAAAGCGGGATTCATCCATAAAGGTGAAAACTATCATGGGGAATATGGCATAGAGATGATTTTTCATATGAGTCTTTAGACCTTTACAAAGTCTTAACCAAACCTTAACACCACTCCTTAGTAAAAATTGTAATAATTTCTATACATAGACAAAAGGGGTGGCAAGTTTGAATAAGTTTTTTCAACAAATGCGTTCGCAGATTAAGAGTGAAAAGATTTCTGAACAACTGAAACGAATTACATCACAGAAATTAAAGCTTCATCTACAGACAAAGCTATTATTGATGATGCTCTCGTTATTTATCTTAACCATTTCAATCGTAGGTCTTTTTAGTTATTACAAGGCATCTGAAACTACGAAGACGATTATTGAAAATCGTTTAGAACGTGAAACAGAAACTACATATGACATTGCAAAAAATCTTAAATTTAGTTTTATAAGAGATGAAGAAATGTTTAATAAGCGTGTGGCTGAAAGTATCAATTCACAATATGTAGGCCTTCAGCAAGATGATATGAAAGCAACTATTTTCTTATTACAAAATGGTACGATGGTTCCTTATAAGACGAGCGGTAAAGAGACAGTTGCTTTATCCTCAGGCAGTATGAAGAAAATAAGTGAACTAGAAAATGGTGTTCTTCACACGCATATTCAAGATAAGCCGTATACACTAGCCATTAAGCAGATTCAAGAGCTCAATGGTATCTACGTGATAGCTGTTGAAACAGAAAGCTATTTGCAATCTGTATATGAACTCCGAAATTTTATAACTGTTGCTGTAATCATTAGTATTCTTGTAACTGCATTAGTAATTATCTTCGTTATCAGAAGCATTACTTCACCGTTATCAGCGCTCAACCAAGTTATGAAACGTGTTCAAAAAGGTGATTTTCAATATAATGTGGATTATCATTCAAGACATATTGAAATTCAAAGACTCATTGATAGCTTTAACCAGATGATGATGTTTATTAGAAATATACATGATCAGATTCAGCAAATATCTGGAGAACTAACTGTTCAAGGCGATAAACTTGAACATACATACAGTGAGGCCAACCAATATAATGAACAACTTGTAAAAAAGATAGAGAATGTGATGATAGGTGCGAAAGAAACGGCAATAAGTTCAGAGCATAGTGTGCGACTATTCACAGATATGCAGGAAAAAGTGAGTGATTTGAACAAAACGGTGATGACTGTAATGGATGAGTTTTTATCTATGAATCATAATGCCGTTTCAGGTCAAGAAAAAGTGGGGAAGTTAGTTGGTGAGATTCACGATAATCATGACCGTTTTGTGCAATTAAACAAAATCATTGATGAGATGGGCACATACTCAAGCCACTCCCAAAATGTCATCTCTACAATTAAAGAGATTTCTGAACAAACAAAACTGCTAGCATTAAACGCTCGAATCGAAGCGGCTAGAGCAGGAGATGCAGGAAGAGGTTTTGCCGTAGTTGCTGATGAGGTAGGAAAATTAGCAGACCAATCGAGTAAAGCGGCGGCAGATATTATTGCAACAGTAAATCAAATGAACCAAACTGCTTTACAAGCGATTCGTGAGTCACGCCTTCTTGGGGAAGCGAATCTATCACATGTGCAAAAGGTGAAGGATACGACTGAATTCATTCAATATCTAATGAATTCAGTAGTAGAGAACAATGAAAAAATGGGTGAGATGAGTGTCGCTCTGCAACAGTTAAAAGTGGCATTGCCTGAAATCGAAGCGGCAGCTATTCAATTTTCAAGCATTTCTCAAGAAACTTTAGCAAGTTCAGAAGAGATGTCTGTAACTTCCACAAAACAGAATGAAAAGATTAAACAGGCTTATCTCGTTGGAGCGACGTTATCGAGCCTGTCGCATCAATTAACTCAAGAAAGTCAGTATAAGCGTGTATGTGAAGGCAAAGAAACAGCATAAATGAGGAAAGTGACGGGGGAATCCGTCACTTTTTTGATAGGTTTAAGGTAGAAAAGTAGACTTATAGAAGAAAATATTATTATACTGTCTTCCTAGATTCTTTAATAAAGTGATAAATACTTCGTGATATACTTAATGCACAAAGTTATCTAAATGAAGATACATTTACATATATCATAGATAAGGGAGGAATAAATCATGTTTAATAGTGAAGCTGAATTAGTTCTACCTGCAAAAGCATCTTTAGGTGAAGGACCGTGCTGGGACTCGGAACAAGGCGTCTTGTATTGGGTTAGCATTTTAGATAAAAAGGTAAACATCTACGATCCACGCTCCCACCAAAATCGAGAGATTCAACTAGATCAGATGGTAGGAACGGTTGTACCGAGGGAGTCAGATGGTGTAGTCGTAGCTCTTCAGAACGGATTCTTTTTTCTAGATCTTAACTCGGAAAAACTTACACCTATTGTTGACCCTGAACAAGAGCTTTCTGAGAATCGCTTTAACGATGGGAAGTGTGACCCGTTCGGTAGGTTTTGGGCAGGAACGATGAGTTTAAGTGAAGAAGCTGAAAAAGGCTCTCTTTATTGTTTAGATCACGATCTTCATGTGGAAAAGAAGCGAGAAAATTTAACGATTTCGAATGGTTTGGCGTGGTCGCCTGATCAATCTTATATGTATCTAATTGATACACCAACGAAAAAAGTAACGAGATTCCAATATGATCTTCAAACGGGCCATATCCAAAATGCAACAGAAGTGATTTCCTTTCCAGAAGGAGTAGGTGCTCCAGATGGAATGACGATTGACGAAGAGGGCATGCTTTGGATCGCTCATTGGGGCGGTGCGCAAGTCTCCCGGTGGAACCCAGAAACAGGCGAACAGCTATATTCTATTCCCATCCCATCATTAAATGTTACATCATGCACGTTTGGCGGAGAAAATATGGACGAGTTGTATGTAACAACAGCTAGGAAAAATACAAGTGCAGAGAACCTAGAAAGATTTCCAGAAGCGGGCGGGTTGTTTAAAGTAAGACCAGGTGTGAAAGGAATGCCATCATATTCTTTCAAAGGGTAAAAGCAGGACAGCGTTATTAAACGCTGTTTTTTTTGATTAACAAAAACTTGCAATCATCGTTCGTCGTCTAATAATAAGAGAGGGGGGATTGGTATGGAAAATATGTTAGTTGAAGTGATCTCGGCTGAAGATAAAGAGCACATTTTAAATGAAGCTATGAATGAGCACGGACAAGACTTGCTGCAGCTAGTTTATTCCTATGTGAACCATACAAGTGTTGCTGAAGATTTAACACAAGATATCTTTGTTAAGTGTTATAACGCATTGCATACATATAACGGAAAATCAAAATTTAAAACATGGCTATGGCGAATTGCCATTAACCATTGTAAGGACTTTTTGAAAAGTTGGTACAACAATAGAGTTATCCCCACAGAAGAAGAGCCTTCTTTTCATCGAACTGAGGTGGATGTAGTTGAGCATGAAGTCATTCAAAAAGAAGATGATGAGAACTTAATCCATGCAATTATGCAGTTGGAAATCAAATATAGAGAGGTTATTTATCTTTTTTATTACCAAGAGCTGTCTATTAAAGAGATCGCTTTAGTGACTGAAGTGAGTGACAATACAGTCAAAACAAGAATGCGCCGAGCTAAAGAACTATTGAAAATATGTTTGGAGGGTTAGGGATGGAGAACCGTTTAAAAAACTTAAAGAAAATCATGGACGAAAAAACCTTTTCACAAGTAAGGTTCACCGAAAAGCATCGCGAAATCATACAGAATAAATGGAGTAATCAAGAAGATAAGGAACAGATTGTATTAAATATTTTGCAGTTGTTGAACCAAGAAAAGACAGGTTATCAGTTAGCGAACTTACTTATTGCACGCGGGGTAAAACAATTTGATGACAATGAAGGATCTCTCTATGTATTGTTGCACCGTTTAGAGTGTAAAGGAGTCGTTCAATCTGAATGGCTATCGAAAGAGAAAACCAAGTATTATCAGTTAACAAGTAAAGGGAAAAGATTATTGAAGCAAGCAGATCATAAGGAAAAACGGTCATCAGTCATTCTGCAGCAGTTGATAGGAGGAGCGGAATGGAAAATCGCAGAAAGTCGTTTCTAAACGAAGTTACAAATCAGATTCGTTCAAAGGAAGCAAAAGCACAAGTTTCTGCTGAGTTGAATTATCATATGAAAGAAGCAAAAATGCGATGGGTAAATAAAGGATACTCTGAAGTGGATGCTGAACAAAAAGCGATTGAGCAAATGGGAAGTCCAATCACGCTAGGTATTCAGTTAAACAAGATTCATCGTCCAAGAATTGATTGGGTCTTGGTCGCGTTATTGACTTCTGTACTCTTACTAGGATTTTTACCTATACTCTCTTTGGGGTATGATAGCAATCATTACTTTTTAATGAGAAAGATAATATTGGTTGTCCTTGGCATGATTGTGGCTTTAGGTCTGATGTTTGTTGATTATCGGAAGTTAGTAAGGTGGGGATGGGTGTTTTATGGGGTAGGTACTGTGTTGCTGCTATCTTTGCTCTTCTTTTCTAGTGGTACGATTAATGGGAAGCCATTCTTCTTAATCGGAGAGCTAACAATTGAAAGCATTGTTGCACTGCCATTCTTTATGATTGCCTGGGCTTCTTTCTTTAATCGAGATACCTTTAAAGTCTATCAATTTATACTCTTATTCTTGGTTTCGCTATTATTATTCTTCATGATACCAAGTATCGCAACGACTTACTTGTATTTTGCCATGGTACTGTCCATGTTATGGTGGAGCAAATTTTCCAATCGGCAAAAAGGTGTTGTTTCAGGCATTACGGTAGGTTCGTTACTATTAATTGGTATTTTCTCTTGGCAGTATCAACCGTATTTTATAAAAGATAGAATGATAGGTTTTCTGAATCCTGGAAAAGTAGCTGATGGAGCAGGGTATCAGGTGCTTCAAATTCAGAAGTTAATATCTGGTGCAGGATGGTTCGGGGAAAATAAGAGTATTAAACAGTTCATACCTGAAGCACACACTGATTTTGCATTTGTAAGCATCACGTATCACTATGGCTGGATAGCAGCGATTTTTCTTATACTCATCCTTTTATTAATACTTGCAAGAGTGGTTATCGCGACACAGCAAGTAAGAGATTACTTTGGAAAACTTCTGATCATTGGCAGCTTATCTTTATTACTTTTTCAAATGGTAAGTAATATCGGAATGGCGTTCGGATTTTTCCCTCTTACTAGCATGTCACTGCCGTTTATTAGTTACGGGTTGGTTCCCATTCTATTAAACGCTATCTTGATTGGAGTAGTGCTAAGTGTTTATCGAAGGAAGGATTTAAGCAGGTCAGCTCTTTAATAAATTTCTTTAGTGGCGTTGTCGATTTTGAGGGTTTCCGTTCGTTGTATACTTAAAAGAAAAAATAGTTTTTGTATACAAGGAGGAAACGGCTATGCTATTCATGCTGATTGTTAAAGCTTCAAAAAATTCAGAAGGTGGTAACCGCCCGAATGAAGAGCTTAATGAAGCGATGCGAAAGTACAATGAAGAATTAGTTAAAGCTGGTGTTCGGGTTCTTGCTAAAGGATTACACCCAAGTAGAAATGGTATGAGAATCTCTTTTCTGCATCCAGGAGAAAAACCAGTGGTTACGGACGGGCCATTCACGGAAACAAAGGAATTGATTGCTGGGTTTATTCTGATTGATGTGAACTCTAGGGAAGAAGCCGTTGAATGGGCGATGAAGATGCCTGATCCACAAGGAAACGGGGAAGGTCAGATTGAATTAAGGCAAGTATTTGAGTAATTATTGTTCCTACCTTTGAAAATGATCGATTGCAAAAGAACCTCACTTACATAAGAGGTTCTTTTTTATTAATAAAAATTATTGATTTAGTTTGTTTTAGAAGGTAATATAATTAAAAATACTACGAAATGAAGGTTTTTAGTTATGGATGCATTTGATAGAAAATTGATATATCTTCTTCAGAAAAACGGGAGAATGAAATGGGCAGACTTAGCCGCTCAGGTAGGTCTATCCGCCCCAGCTACCGCTGAACGCGTAAACCGCTTGATGGAAAATGGTGTGATCAAAGAATTTGCTGCAAGAATTGATGCTGAGAAAGTGGGAAGTGAACTAACAGCTTATGTTGCCGTTTCACTAGAGCGTCCAGAGCATCGCGCTCCATTTTTAGCACGTATTGAAGAGTTAATAGAAGTGATGGAATGTCATCATATTGCGGGAGAAGATGATTATTTATTAAAAATTCGATCACGAAATACGAAGGATTTAGATCGAATCATCAGCTATGAAGTAAAAGGACTAACAGGGGTTGTTCGTACTAAAACAACAATTGTGATGGATACGATAAAAGAATCGATTGAAGTTCCTTTGCAACCGCATGTCTTTTCAGGTGAATAAAAGGTGCTTTACGAACTTTATTTAAAAGGCTTAATCATGGGATTTTCAATAGCGGCTCCAGTTGGACCAATCGGTGTATTATGCATGCAGCGCACATTAGCGCAAGGTCGTGTGGTGGGAATCGTTTCGGGATTGGGTGCAGCGTGTGCAGATTTAATTTACGGTTTGATTGCTGGACTTGGTCTTACGATGGTTTCTCAATTCATATTGAGCCAACAATCCTGGATTCAACTTATTGGAGGAGTGTTCCTATTCTATTTAGGTCTGAAGATTTTAAGTGCTAAAGCAACACCTATTAATGGGACACCTCAAAAGGGTAATCTTTCCTCCGCCTTTTTTACAACCTTTCTACAAACATTAACGAACCCCATGACCATATTATCTTTTGCAGCCATATTCGCTGGGTTAGGTATCGTTAACACTCACACAAGTTCTATTTCTTCCATCACTTTGATAGTTGGAATTTTTTGCGGATCGGCTGCTTGGTGGATCTTTTTAACAACTACAGTGAGTATGATGAGTAGAAGAATGAATCAGCAGCACATGGTTATGATTAATGTTATCTCAGGAATTATCATATGTTTGTTCGGTATGTTTTCACTTATACGTTTAATGATTGGATAGTGAGTTTTTAATGTTATTACTAAAGAGTATCATTCTAGGTTTTTCTATATCCGCTCCAGTTGGGCCGATCGGTCTGCTTTGTATACAAAGAACACTCTCACAAGGGAAGTCGGCGGGATTTTTAACTGGATTTGGAGCAGTTACAGCTAACATTGTTTATGCAAGCATTGCAGTACTAGGCTTTTCAGCTGTGTCATCATTATTGATACAATACGAAATGTTACTTAAAATATTCGGTACCATCTTTTTACTCTACCTAGGGGTGAAAACATTCTTAAAGAAAGTACCAAATCAAGCCGCTCAGTTAGCAGGGGAAAGCAAGTTGATGATGTTTTTCTCGACGTTCTTCTTAATGATTACAAACCCTGTTACAATTTTGAATTTTACAGCAATGTTTGCAGGTCTCGGGTTTGGTGAGAGTGAGATGACATTACAAATTGCATTGCTCTTAATAAGCGGTGTGTTTATCGGTGCTACCTGTTGGTGGATGTTCTTAAGCATGGTGGTAAGCCTGTTAACAAAAAGTATTCAGCCGCACTTAGGTACCATCAACAAAGGAGCAGGTTTATTAATCATAGGCTTAGCTTTAGCGAATATTCTAGCGTAACGGCAAAAAAATAAATATTCCGAAAATTATATTTACTTTTATATCCATTTGTTTTACAATACAAGAGGTAAGGAAAAAATTTCAAGATGAGGAGGCGTTGGACATGATTAAATTTTTCGACACTACAAAAACAACATTATATTGTCCAATACACAACCTTCTTAATGAGAACTCAATCTGTTAATGAAACGTGAATCAGAGCCTCAGGATGTGTATACATCCTGGGGCCTTTTTATGTATTTTTGTACGAAAAGTCACCCTTCTATTTCTGGGTGGCTTTTTATTTTGAAGAAGCTATATAGAAGATGATTCAAAAAACTTGGAAACGAAACAACGGTACGATAATTAAAAAGCGGAGGTTAGAAAAATGGAAGTATTGAACACGCAGATCACTGATCAGATCACGATAGTAGAATATGATCCGAGCTATGCAGCAGCAGTCGCTGAAATGTGGAATAAAAGCCAAGATGGCTGGGGTGGCGGAAACTCAATCATGACTGAAGAACAAGTATTAAAGAAAGAATCGAACTCATCAAACCTCCATTTATATCTTGCTCTCGATGGAGATAAAGTCGTAGGCTATTGCAGTTTAGGAGAATATCGAGAAGATGAGGGAGCGCTCTACATCCCGTTATTGAATGTAAGAGGAGATTATCATGGTAAGAAGATCGGTAAGAAGCTTGTACTAAAAGCGCTTCAAAAAGCGATTGAAATGAAGTGGCCGCGTTTGGATCTATATACATGGCCAGGGAACACAAAGGCAGTTCCACTGTATAAAAAATGCGGCTTTTTCTGGGAAGATCGGGATGACACGACACATCTTATGAACTTTATGCCTTCTGTGATGCAAACAGAAGCGGTTTTAGATTATTTTACGGATGGTAAATGGTACGAAAACAGTACACGTACGATTGAAACGACACCTGATGGAAACAACGAAAATGAATTTCATTATTATGAGTATTCTTGGAATCATAAGACTCTCGGTAACTTGAAGATGGAATTTGAGCGTTTTGGAAGAGGGCTTCGCTCCATCGAAACAGACGATTATAAAATCTTAGCGGATGTTGAACACTTTAATCTTGTTTTTGGCTCTGAATACAAGATTCGATACCACATGATTAATAAAACAGGTAAGCCGTTAACCGTAGAGATCCAAGGTGTGGACGATAAGAACATTCAGTTTGCGACTTCAAAAAAAATCACGGTTCAAAAGGAAGAAGAGATTGAGATTCCTTTCGTGGTAAATCCGATTACTGAAGATCAAAGTGTTTGGAGAACGCACCCAGCTGTTACTTCTCAATTATTAATCAATGGGAAAAAGGCGCAATTTACAGTAGGAATTCGTCCTAAGTATCCCGTTAAATTAAGCTGTAACACGCCAGGTAACCTTAGTTTTGTTGGTCGTTCTTCTCAGCTTTATTTTAACTTTGAAAATAACTTTGATGAACAAGTCACATTTAGCTTTGAACTTCCATCATCAGAATTGGTTACCATTCAGAATCGAAATGTGAGTGTTGCTTTGGCACCGAAAGGAAAGCAATCGGTAACTGTTCCTTTCGTGATAAAAAAGAATGGATTTTACTCTGCCGAAGTCCAAATCTCCGCAACGAAATCCAATGGAGATATCATTACTTTTACGAAAAAGCTAGGTGTAGCCTTACAGGGAATTGGAGCTAAATTCGCTGGAGAGTGTGACGATTTTTATCACGTATGCAACGGACAATATACAATAAAATTAGATAAGTTCAACAACTGGATCGCACCTGGTAAAGGTGATGTGGATTACAAATTGGCATTCATGGTGCCTCAGCTCGGCAAACCTTTCTCAGAAGAGATAACGCGACTTCGTCCTGAGAAAATTGAACCATTGCAAGAAGATGGTTACGCAGGATTAAGAGCAATTTTTCAATCACAGGCTTTTCCAGAATTGCAGCTTGCAACTGTTGTGAAGTTGTACGGTGAAGGTCTAGTAGAAAGGTACGATGAAGTAACAAATATTAGCGGTGTAGAAACGGCCGCTGAAGTATGGCTGAATACGCCAATTATGTGTCCTATGTTAGATAAAGGTGTATTGCCTTACGAGGGAAAATACGTTGAACTAAATGATTCGATGGGATCTGGCTTATCTTATTGGAATCCTAGTAAACTTACGGAAAACTGGCTTTTTCTTCGTGGAAATGACAACCCTAGAGGTATTTCATGGCCAAGAGAGGGAAAGGTGAATTTCTCCAGTTGGTTCATGTATTTTGAAAATAAGTTAGGCAAATTATCTCCTCAAGAAACAGTTGCTACAGAACCAATCACCATGACAATTGGTGCTTTCCGTGATTGGCAATCATTCAGAGAATTTGCGACTCAAAAGAATGATAAGCCAGCCAGTTTGACCAATCACATGAACGTATCGGTTAACGGTGGAAATCCTTTTGTTGATAAAGGTGACTGCAAAGCTGTTGTGAGAGATTATAAGTCTTCGTTTTTTAACGGGTTTATTGAAATGAAGTTAGACGATGAGATTCTGCAGAGTCACCTATTCGCTTCAGATGAAGAGTTAACACAGGCCGAGTTTGATATTGAATTACCAGACGATAGAGGGATACATGTATTAACTTCCAAAATGAATTTAGGTGCTGTTCATGTTACACGACAATCAGCCGCTTTTATGAAGAAGGATCAACCCGTTCAGTTGGAAAAGTCGATAAAAGATGGTCTCGAAGTGTACTCCGTAGATAATGGAGAACTGAAGATTTTTGCTTCAGCACAGTTCGCACCAACGTTGTTCTCTCTTCAATACAGAGACCAAGAGTGGATGGATTCACCGTTTCCAAAACCAACACCAAAATCGTGGTGGAACCCTTGGTTCGGCGGTATCGCAGGTCTTCTTGAAGGCACGAGTCTTCATTCCTTATTAAAAGAAGAAAGCACTGTTGAATTTGTAGAAAAGGAAGACAACAAAGGGAACATGTGGAAAGGGCTTAAGATATCTACTATTTACAAGAAACATGAGATGTTTAAAGGCGTTCACATTTATAAATATTTCTTGATGCTGCCAGGAGTTCCAGTACTCTGTCATACAACGGAAATCGTCCAGTACATGGAGAGCTATTTGGATGGTAAGAACTTTTACACAGGATGTTTCCTAAATCCAGGGCCAGAGCCTGCTAGGAGCTGGGGAAGCTTTCAGTCTGAAAATGGAGAGTGGACAATGGTTTCTGGTGCGAAAGGTGAGCAGGAAATGACAGTAGAGCGGAGCGTGATTTACGGATCTGATGATCATGAGAACCTGCTTCAAATTGTAGCCGGCCAAAACGCTACACAAGTTGATTCTTACATCAATTTAGAAGTCATTGAACTGGGGTACTCAGAAAAGGTGAGCCTTGAGCACGGTGCTAAGCAATTCACTTCACCGGTGTTTTATGTATTTAATGATAGAGTTATTCCAGATACAGCATTAGAAGATCTGAAGAAAATTAAATTCAACTAGAAAGGGCGAACTCATGAAAATTATCGATGCACACATGCATTTTTCAAACATTGAAAGCTTTAAACATACGGCAACGAATCTTTCTAAACTTGACTATTCGTATGAAGGGATCATCAAAGAGTATCGAGAATCTGGCGTAGTGCTTGGCATCGCGATGGGGTTAACAGAAAAAGAGGTAGAGGGTTTTCCAGACCCTCTAGCCCCAACTCCGATGGGGATCGATCTGGATAAGCAAATCCCTGAGAACGTCGTGTATTGTGCAGGCATCAATCCGTATCACTTAGGTGAGAGTGAATTGATACAGCTTGAAGAAACGGTTCAGCGGCCTGAAGTTGTTGGTATTAAGATCTACCTCGGTTATTATCCGTACTATGCGTATGATGAGGTGTATCAGCCAGTCTATAAGCTAGCGGCTAAATACAGTTTGCCAGTCGTATTTCACACAGGTGATACCTATTCAGAGCGAGGTTTGTTGAAGTACTCTCATCCCCTTACGCTAGATGAAGTAGCGGTTATGCACCGTGATGTAAACTTCATGATGGCGCATTTCGGTGATCCATGGACGTTAGACGGAGCAGAAGTTGTTTACAAGAATCGTAATATGTATGCCGATCTGTCAGGACTAGTTGTTGGTACAAGAGAAGATATTACAAGATACAAAGATTCACCACGATTCTTCAATCACTTGCGCCATGCCTTAACGTTCACGGATAACTACGAAAAGTTTTTGTTCGGAACAGACTGGCCACTTGTGCCCGTACAGCCGTATATTGACTTTATAAAAGAAATCATTCCTGAAGAGCATCATGAAGATGTTTTTTACAACACAGCGGTAAAGATATTCCCGAAGATTAAGGCGTTCTTAAAATAATATACAGTTGTGAGAGGGGTGATGCCAATGGTACGAATCTGCGGTTTTTATAGTGAACAATTTAATAGATTACAAGCCGAAAGAAGGGATCACCACTATGATATCCGGAAAAAAAGTAGAGTTACGACCCGTTTCACTTGAAGACCATAAGCGAACCTACCATTGGCGAAATGATAAAGAAACCGCTACATTTGATGCAGGTTCTGGTTATTATCGATATAGTCATGTGCCACTAGAACAGATCGAGGCAAGCTACGAAAAAGATATTCGTACCATTGATAAACGTGAAGTAGGAGAGTTCTCGATCTATACAAGAGGGAAAGACGCTCGTCATATTGGTTCGATCGGATACCGAAGCCTAGATATTATCGCGCGGCGATGTGTAGTAGGAATCGGGATTGGTGAGAAGGAACTTTGGGGTAAAGGATATGGAACGGATGCATTAAAAGCGTTGCTTCACTACCTATTTTATACGATGAACTTAAAACGTGTTCAACTGGATACATGGAGTGGTAACGCACGCGCGATACGCGCCTATGAGAAGTGTGGTTTTGTAGTTGAGGGACGACTCAGAAATGATGCTTATATTGATGGCAAGTACTATGACACGATTGTTATGGGGATTTTGAGGGAGGAGTTTGAGTTTAATATTTGAAATGAGAGTTATGAAAGTTAGATTTAGTAATTAGGAGTAATGATGACAGAACTAATTAGGTACGTTATTCTAGCAATTTTAGCATCACAAGCTGCATATTTTTTTGCAATATTTTTTCTGTACAAAGTTATGATGGATTGGTATGAGTGGAGTACTTTTCCTAAGCCTAGTAATATATTTGAGAAAACCGTAAATTTCTTAACGGCACTCATATTTGGTGTCGCTTATTGGGCAGGTTTAAGAGTTAAAATTAAAAATTGGTTTATGAAACGAGTATATCTGTTAGGTTACGTTTTTGTTTACATTATTCTTGCTGTTATTATTTATAATATATTAAATGCAATTCTTAAATATATTGAAATGAGCTTTTGATATAATGACTGAATTAATTAGATTAGCGATGATATTTGTACTTACTACACAGGGTGGGTATTTTCTAGCCATCTTCTTAGCTGGTCATACAATGATTGAATGGTATGAATGGAGCATAATACCAAACCCAAACAAGAATATTTTTGTCAGCGTTATTAATGGTTTCACAGCAAGTTTTATTGGTATTGCCTACTGGGCTGGGAAAAGGGTAGATCATCATAATTGGTTTGTAAAAAGAATTTATCTTTTAGGATATGCATTTCTCTATACAATTGCAGGAATTCTCTTTTATGAATTATGTGACTATTTTTTAAGGTTCATTGAGAACCATTAAGAATGTGTTTTATGGTAACCTCCAATCAACAAGATTGGAGGTTATTGTTTGCTATAAAAAAGTTTTGACAACTTCCACAAAACTGATTATACTAATAAGAATTTAACAATTTATGGCTATGAAGAGAAAAGTAGTTAAGTAACATTATTTCCAGAGAGCTCTTGAGTGGTGGGAAAGAGCAATAATACCTTAACGAAAAAAAGACTCTGAGCTTTGTACGGATGCAAAGATATCTTTGCTGATACTACAACGGGATCTCCCGTTACAGAGATAGGGTATACGCAAGTGATTCTTTTTCATTGCCGTACCTGAAGAGGTTGATATGGTGACATATGAACAAACTGAGGTGGTACCGCGATTGCTAATAAGCTCTCGTCCTCAAGATGAATAATCTTGGGGGTGAGGGCTTTTTTGTTTTTCTTTCATAAATATTGAGGAGTGATTTAAACATGCATTGGGCATTTCGTATAGCAGAAGAATTAATAAGAAAGCACCCAGATCGTGAGACGTATGTTTGTGCGTCAGGCATCAGTCCATCGGGCTCGGTTCATATCGGAAATTTCCGAGAGGTGGTTACCACATACTTTGTTGTAAGGGCATTGCAACAGCTAGGGAAGAAAACGCGTTTTATCTTTTCATGGGATGATTTTGATCGTTTTCGTAAGGTACCTAAAAACATTGATCCTACATTTGAGCAATATATTGGAATGCCATACTCAGAGATTCCATGTCCTTTTGGGTGCCACAGATCCTACGCTGAGCATTTTGAAAAAGAGTTTGAACAGTCATTGAGAGAGTTTGGGATTGTTCCTGATTTCATCTATCAAAGCAAGGAGTATGGGGCAAGAAGGTATCAAACTCAGATCGTTCATGCTCTTAAAAATCGCAAACAGATTTATGATATCCTAATGAATTTCAAAACTAGTGAACACAGTATGGAAGAGCGAGAGCGATTTTATCCAGTTAATGTGTATTGTGAAGTTTGCAGGAAAGATACAGTACACATTCACAAATTTCAAGCTGAAAGATTAAGCTACACTTGTTCATGTGGTCATTCAAACTCTATCGAGGTAGCACTAGCGACAAACATTAAATTGAATTGGAAAGTGGATTGGCCGATGAGATGGAAGGCAGAAGATGTGGTGTTCGAACCAGGTGGAAGAGACCATTCTTCTGTGACTGGAAGTTTTAATGTTTCCAAGGAGATCGCATCAAACATCTATAACTTTCAAGCACCAGAGTATGAACCGTATGATTTTATTAGTATTAAAGGATCTGGTGAGAAGATGTCGAGTTCTTCAGGAAACAATATTACACCCGGAGAGTTGTTGAAGATCTATACACCAGAAGTTATCCTTTTCATGTTTGCAAAATATCTGCCGAATGCTCCTTTTCATATTGGGTTCGATGATGACGTTATTAGGAACTACACAGAGTATGAAAGGTTTAGCCATGCAGAGCAAGGTCATTTGAAAGAAGAGATTTCAGCAGCTTTGGAACTTTCTTCAGTAACATCTGGTATAAGGCGTGTACCTAAATTCAGCCATGTGGCGAGTATATTGCCGCTTGTGAATTTTGAGGTCTCACTCGTTCAAGAAGTATTGGAGAGAACAGGGGAGGCGTATACGCTGAAAGAGGTAGCTGGAGTGTGCGAGAGAGCTGAATATTGGTTGAAAAATTGGTGTTCAGAGAAAGTGCTTAAGGTTAATGAAGAAAAAAATCGAGAACATTTCGGGATACTTCAGGATCTGGAGAAAAAATGGATTGAGGGTTTTGTGCAGTTATTAAGGTCTGAGGCCGATTTTCAGGGTGATGAAGAGCTGATGAGAAGCGTTTACGATATATGTCATGTAGATGATCCCAAACTAAAGAAAAGTAACCAAAAAAGATTATTTAGCATCATATATCAACTGATATTAAACAGCAACAGCGGACCCCGAATTCCATTATTGATCCATTCTGTTGGTAAAGAGCGGTTGATAAGGTTGCTGACATTCTGATACGAAGGTTACTGTCGGGTTTTCATGAAATACTGTCCACTTTATAAAAAATACTGTCCAGTTTTTAAGGTTTACTGTCTACTTTTGAACATTTACTGTCCACTTTCACAATAATACTGTCCATTCGACAAATCCACTTACCGATGAAACACAAAAAGGTGACGCCACCAAAGCGTCACCTCACCTTATCATCATTTCTTCAATTCCTGACCCATACCCTTCAAAAAGTGAAGACCAAATCCGATCGCTCGATTAATGTCAGGGTCCTTCAGAGACTTTACAAGATCGAACGCGCCGACCTTCTTATCGCTCTCCACAAACTCTTCCCCTTGCTTCAAGCCAGAAACAACACTATCGAGCAACTTAGCCGTAACCTCTGGATCCATCTTGGTCAGTAAACCTGCTGCACCCATCAAGTTGTTGATCATGTTCGTAACAGGTTCCCGCGTTGCTTGACCGAGTGCGATGCTTGCGATTTTATCTTTTGCGACAAGCATGGAGTTTGCAGCTTCCAGAGCCCCAATCTTATCGAGCTCACCAATCACATCGAGTGCTCTCGACAAGGCTACTTCTTTTTCAGCTAATGCTTTTTGAAGTTCAGTGAGCTTCTCTTGCTGAATCTGCTCTTCGGTTTTTATGTTCTTTTTGATAACCGTAGTTGGCTGTGCCATATTAATTCCGCCCCCTTACACTTCATCCGTCAAGTGAACATAGCCCGGACGGTTCCATTTACGCTGAACTTCAACACCGTTTTGCGGATAGCGTTTTTTATTTCTTGGATTGTTGCCCGGAAGCTTAACTTCACCTTCACGGCTGATGATCTCCATTCGTACTTTCGTCTGTTTATAAGCTGGTGTATGTGTACGATGATCAACAGCTGGACCGGTTAAAAAGTTGATCGCCGTCTCGTTGTTCACGGAGTTCATCGGAAGATAAAGCTCATTGTTTTTCACACGGTCTGTAACGAGTGCATTCAACTTCACGGCTCCAAACGGCGAGATCAACCGTACAACAGATCCATCGATCACACCACGTTCTTCTGCAAGACTAGGTGATACTTCAACGAAAACATCTGGAACTTTATGCTGAATGCCTTTTGATTTATTCGTCAGATTGCCTTCATGGAAATGTTCGAGCATGCGCCCGTTGTTGATATGAAGGTCGAACTCTTCAGGAAACTCAGCTGGATGCATCCAGTCAGATAATGCAAAGCGTGCTTTTTTATCAGGAAAATTAAAGCCATCTGTGTAAAGAAGTGGTGTATTCTTCCCGCTAAAGTCACCCCAAAGGAAACTGCCCCACCCTTTTAGCACATCATAGTTTGCTTCTCCAAACAGGGGAGCAAGTCCCGCCATCTCTTCAAAAATTTCACTCGGATGACTGTAGTTCCAATCAGCACCCATTCGAATGGCGATGGCTTGGATGATCTCCCAGTCCGGTCGCGACCCTCCTGTTGTTGGCAATGCTTGATACAAACGCTGCACACGGCGTTCGGTATTCGTAAAGGTTCCTTCTTTTTCTAGAGAAGGAGCTGCAGGTAGAACGACATCTGCGTATTGTGCGGTTTTCGTTAAAAAGATATCTTGGACAACAAAGAATTCAAGCTGACTGAGCATCTCATGAACATGGTTGGAGTTTGAATCAACGAGCGCCATGTCTTCACCAACTAAATACATGGATTTGATCTCGCCCGTTCCGATGCCTTCGACCATCTGGATGTTGTCTTTACCAGGTTTGCTATCAATCGTTACGCCGTATGCTTTTTCAAACTTCGCTCGGGCGAGGTCATCTGTAATATGCTGATACCCTGGAAGCCAAGCTGGTAACGTACCCATATCGCAAGCACCTTGAACGTTGTTATGGCCACGAAGCGGGTAAGCACCAGCACCAGGACGACGATAATTGCCGGTTGCCAACAGCAAGTTTGAGATTGCAGCAGAAGTGTCACTTCCACCTGTGTTTTGCGTTACACCCATTCCCCAAAGAATGCATGTGCCGTCAGCGTCACGAATCATTTTCGCCACATCAATGATTGTTTCTTGTGTAAGACCCGTAATTTCTTCTGCATATTCAAGCGTATACTTTTCAAGTACTTCTTTAAAGTCTTCAAAATAATGCACGTTCTCATCAATAAATGTCTGATCGTGCCAGCCTTGATCGATCATGTACTTCGTGACGGCCATGAGCCAAACTTGGTCTGTGCCTTGCTTCGGACTCATGAAAATATCTGAGCGTTCAGCGAGTTCATGTTTACGAAGGTCCGCTACGATTAATTTTTGTCCGTGCAGTTTATGCGCACGCTTTACACGTGTGGCAAGAACGGGATGTCCTTCTGTCGGATTCGCACCAACAACAATGACAAGGCCA
The DNA here is from genome assembly GCF_007673525.1 of Fictibacillus phosphorivorans. Lineage (GTDB taxonomy): Bacteria > Bacillota > Bacilli > Bacillales > Fictibacillaceae > Fictibacillus > Fictibacillus phosphorivorans_C. Next base: position 3,031,693 of record NZ_VDZU01000001.1, on the reverse strand, counting down.
GCTTGCGCAATATCTTGAATCGTACCTGCGTCACCACCCATACCGACTGTACGGAACAATCCGTCGGTTGCAGGGGACTGACAATAACGAGAGCAGTTGTCAACGTTGTTCGTTCCGATGATCTGACGCGCGAACTTTTGCATCAAGTAGTTCTCTTCATTTGTAATTTTGGATGACGAAACAAAGCCAAGTGCGTTGCTGCCGTGTTTTTCTTTTATCGCACTCATCTTATCAGCAATCAGTGTAAGTGCTTCGTCCCAAGTGGATTCTACAAAAGCGCCGTCTTTACGAATGAGTGGTGTAGTAAGGCGTTCTTCGCTATTTACAAAATCCCAGCCGAACTTTCCTTTGACACATGTGGAGATCGCGTTCACAGGACCTTCACTCGGTTCTACTTTTAAAATCTTTCTGTCTTTCGTCCAAACTTCGAACGAACAGCCAACACCACAGAACGTGCAAACCGTTTTTGTCTTTTTCGTACGTGTTTCACGCATAGCGGCTTCCACTTCAGAAATGGCAAAAATACCACTATAGCCAGGCTCAACTTCTTTTACAAGTTCGACCATCGGCTCAAGTAGATCTTCTTTCAATCCTGTCATGAAGCCCGCTTCACCAAGCATTGATTTTTCCATGAGAGCGTTACACGGACAGACGGTCACACATTGTCCACAGCTGACACATGAGGAATCGTCGATACTTGATCCGGCATCCCAAATCACGCGTGGACGTTCTCGTTCCCAGTCGATCGAAAGCGTCTCGTTCACCTGCAGGTTTTGACACACCTCTACACACTGACCACATGTGATGCACTGGTTGGCATCATATCGATAAAACGGGTGAGACATATCAAGATCCACCATTTCTTCTTTTGGCGAATATGGAACCGATTGGTGTTCGATCTCCATCAGTTCAGCGGTGTTATGCAGCTTACAGTTGCCGTTGTTGTTATCACAAACCGTGCAATAGAGAAGATGGTTTTCGAGTAAGCGATCCATCGCCTCGTTCTGAGCATCCTTTGCTCGTTTAGAAGAGCGCTCGATCGTCATACCGTCGAGTGCCATCGTTGAGCATGAACGCATCAGCTTGCCATCAACCTCCACGATACAAGTATCACACGTTTCGATCGGATCAACTTGTGGGGTATAACAAATTTGAGGGTGAGATAGTTCGTTTTTATTTATAATATCGAGAATGGAAGTGCCAGAAGGAGCTTCGTATTTGTTTCCGTCAATTGAGAGTTGAATCAACTTATCCATTTGTATTCTTCCTTTCTTTTGATACTTAAGCATCGTAAACTTACTGATCGTACAAAAAAATCCACCACGAAAGCACAAATTCTATAGACGTACAGAAAATGTGAGTTCATGGTGGAATAGTGTAATAGCAGGTCATACCATTAGGCCAATCCAGCATTGGATCTCTTTTATTTGGAATAAAAGAGGGAGCATTATGTAATTTAGAGATGGAAGAAAAAACAGTGTGAACGATTTTCTCTACCAACTTTTCTCCTTTATTATAGCGTTTACATGATCAAGAAACAACAAGACTTGTATTCTAGCTTTTCATTTTTATCACGTGCGAAAAGTAAGTACATCATGTATGATTAGTAAAAAATGGAGAAATAGTGGTGATGTTCGAATGACGAAGAAAGTACATGACTTTAATGATATTATTCGTAAACTCCGTAAGAACTTATTAGGAAAAGGACCTGAGAAAATTCATACGGTCTTTGTGGAAAACATGGCGATCTCAACTATGTACGGAAATTTAACACCAACTGAAAAATTCATTGCTCGAACGGCTGAAGGCAAGGAGATGGTGCATGCTGCAAGGACTCGGTTGATTCAGGACGTTTACGCAACAGCTCCACCCGATGGATTAGAAGATGTGACCGGTGCAAAATTCGTTCATCTGTTCTCAGATTTTAAAGTGGATGAAGATATGGCGGTGTCTGTATTTGTTTTTGATAAACCGATCGCGTAGCGAAGGGGTGATTGTCTTATGAAACCGATTGTGACTAAGCGCAGCATTCTGCAGATTAAGAACGGACATGCAGTGAACTTAGAAGACACTATCGTAACCGAGCTTCCTGTAACGATCAAGATCAATGGGGAAGAATTTGTTACGATGGTATGCAGCCCTGAGTACATTGAAGATATGGTCGTAGGCTATCTCGCCTCTGAAGGAATTATCAGAAACTATAAAGATATTAAAGACCTATGGGTGCAGGAAGACGGTGGCTTTGTACACGTGACAACAGATGGCTTGAACCCTGTGTATCAAAATCTGCAGAATAAAAGATACATAACATCATGCTGTGGCATGAGCAGGCAAGGCTTTGTTTTTGCTAATGACGCACGAACAGCGAAAACGATGAATGAAGTTAGAGTGAAAATTAAGCCTGAAGACTGCTTTCGATTGATGCGAGAGATGCAGAAGGGGGCAGGGGTTTTCCAAGAAACAGGCGGTGTGCATAACGCAGCACTTTGTGATGTGAATGGAATTGTGCTGAGCCGAATGGACATCGGACGTCACAATGCACTGGATAAAATCTACGGATACTGCTTGAAGAATGATATTTTCATAGGAAATAAGATTCTTGTGTTCAGTGGTCGGATTTCTTCTGAGATCTTGTTAAAAGTGGCCAAGATCGGCTGTGAGATCGTCCTCTCAAAATCAGCACCAACAGAATTTGCTCTGCAATCAGCCGAAGAACTCGGAATCACGACGGTTGGTTTTGTAAGAGGAGATTCTATGAATGTGTATACACGCCCTGAGCGGATTGTTGTATGAGTCTAAGAGTTAATACACTAGGTATTCTTTTAAGTGATGGCCGAATTTTGTTAGAAGAACGGGAAGGGAACCATTCGGAAGGAACGGGGACTTATTACCGACCTATTGGTGGTACGATAGAATTTGGAGAGAAATCAGAGCAAACGATCGTTCGTGAATTTTACGAAGAGTTAGGCGCAGCCATTAAGGTGAAGCGTTACCTGGCATGTTTAGAAAATATTTTTGTTGTCGATAAAAAGATGGGGCACGAGATTTCACAGATTTACTTATTGGAATTCGTAGATTCAGATTTATATCTGGCAAAAGATTTTGTTGTAACAGAGGGACAGCAAAAGACGGTTGCGAAATGGATAGACTTAGATGATATTATGGAAAATCGTAAGCTTCTTTTTCCAAAGGATTTACGAGATCTTTTAAGAAATCCTAGTGTGACAGCCCTTTTATAAACATATAAATTTAAGAATAACTGTCCAAGTAGTTCTGACATATTGCAGAACTACTTTTTATTTTGAGAAAAAATGAACGAAATGGAATGTTCTTACCAATAGATAGTGAAAGGTAAAGGAGAGGTGAGAGTGGATACAAAAACAGAGTTTGAAGAACTTATACGACGTACGCGATCTGGAAGTAAACATGCTTATGGAGAATTATATGAAGAAACAGTGAAAGATGTATATCAAACGGTTCATTTTTTACTAGACGATAAATCAGATGTTGATGATGTCGTTCAAGAAATTTATGTGGAAGTACTAAGAAATTTACACCGTTTCAACAATGATAAACCATTTCAGCCATGGTTGAAAGGGATTGCGATCAAACAAATTTCTGCTTATAGAAGAAGGCGGTGGATCAGTTTTAGAAACTACCAAAAGATGTCTCAACAACCTTCTGAGATTGAGGGAGATTTTTCTCCGCAAGTCGTTGAGGGCCTCTTAAACAAACAACTCGTTCAACTAGTAGAGCAACTTCCTTTTAAATTGAGACAAGTCATTATCTTGCGCTATCTTAATGAACATTCACAAGAAGAGGTAGCGGCCATTTTGAAAATTCCAGTTGGAACAGTTAAATCTAGAGTTCATACAGCACTCAAGAAACTACGTAAACAAGAAGAATTAGGAAATATTTTTTTTGGAAAGGTGGAGAATATATAATGGCACATGTGAATGAGTTGAAAACGGCACTGAATGAAGAGGCTAGGAATGTTTGTCCACCACCTGAGTTAAAAAGTAAGGTTATGAGTCAGTTTACACAAAAAAGAAATAGGGGCATGAAAAGATATGTTGCTGCTTTCCTTATTGCGTTGATTATCATTCCAACGAGTGCATTTGCGTATCAATCGTTGTTAGCAGACGGTCTATACGGTTCTTTTGCTAACGTAAAAAAACATGTGACTTCAGCTACGTTAGAGGGTTACATGACTTTTGATGCAAAGCTATCAGAAGCAAAAGGAGAAATGGATAAGGAAGAGTATGAGAAGTTTCGAGGATCATTAAGTGTACTAACTGATGCAAAACTTAAGTATGGTGATCCATTTGGTAATATTAATTATGACCTGATGCCTAAAGAAGAAAAAGAAAAGATAAGAGTAAATTCTTTTGTACTTCAACCTTATTTTGATAAATTGAACGGTGATGTTCCGAGCAAGGAATTGCTTTCATCCTATGAATACAAATTATTTATTGATGCGCTCATGACATACGAAACCATTCTAGCAAAGGCAGAAATTGATACGAGTAAAGGACCCGTCGAGATAGAAAAATTACCTGTTGAATATCAAGAACAATTTAAACTCACTCAAGAATTCATTCATAGTGTATATCAACTGCAAGAAGAGCAACGACAATAATTTAGAAAAAAGCAGTTCCGCCAATTACAGCGGATCTGCTTTCTGTGTTTTACCAACCACGTTCTATCCAATCGTTTTGAACAACGGCTAATCGTTTTTTCTTTCCTCTCTGATCACTTCCGTATACATCATCTACATACCATCCTCTGCCGTTAACAGATGCATCAGTTTCATAGAGGAAACGAACAAACTTTGTTCCTTCAGGGAGCTTTACCTTTTCACGATCCCATGTTTCTTCTTTTCCGGTATATGTGTTCGGTAGTGTTGTCCACGTTTTATTATCACTTGAAACTTGAACCGAACCTTTGTCACTTCCATCTTCAATACTGAACCAATTGTTATAATGAAGAGTATCCTGATTTTTACCGACTTCGAATGTTAATCCTTTTTTCAGGTTATCGCCATATCCTGAAAACCAACCTTTATCTCTGTGATGAAAAGGAACTGAAATTGCATCGGCTGTTAGTTGTGCGACCTTACGTCGTATCGGATTCATTGAGACCGTCGCTCGTGAAGGATGGACACGATTCGTTAAGGTAAGTACAATCGTTTTATTCTTTGGCGAGACAACCATAGATGTACCGGTATATCCAGTGTGTCCGAGTGTTTCTTCATTACTGAGAGCATCCATGTACCAACCTTGATTTAATTCCCAGCCTAGTCCGTGAGAGTTGGTTGGAAACTGTGGGAGCTGATTTTCTGTTAATAAGCTAACCGTTTCTGGCTTTAGAATCTGTGTTTTACCATACTTTCCGTCCTGTAAAATCATGTGTCCAAAGATGGCGAGGTCTTTAGCGGTTGAAAAGACACCGGCATGTCCTGCTACGCCATCTAAACTCCATGCGTTCTCGTCATGCACACTGCCCCAAACCATGCCGCGTCCGATTGCTGGCTGATATTCTGTTGCTGCGATGCGGTTACGAAGATCTGGAGAAGGGTTGTACATCGTATCTTTCATTCCGAGAGGTTCAGTGATGTTCTTTTTTACATAGTCATCAAGACGTTGACCTGACAATCTTTCAACTAAAACACCTAGTGTAATTAGATTTAGGTCACTGTATGTATACGTTGTACCAGGCTTATTTTTTAACCCGTACTTTAAAGCAATCTGCAACCGTTCCTCGCGATTTGCTCCCATGCTGTATAGAGGAATCCATGCAGTAAATCCGGAAGTATGTGTCATAATCTGCCGGATGGTTACGCTCTCTTTTCCGTTTTCGTTAAACTCTGGAATATATTTTCCGACAGGATCATCTAGATTGAATTTTCCTTGTTCATAAAGCTTCATTGCAGCTGTTGTTGTGAAGAGCTTGGAGATTGAGGCGATATCAAAAATCGTGTCTTTTTTCATCTCAACAGGCTGATCCATTTCTGTGAACTGATCGTCAATGTAGCGAGCGGAATAGCCATAGGCATCATGTTTTGCGATGCTTCCACTTCTAGCGATGAGAACGACACCGCCTGGCATGGTTCGTTTCTCAATCTCACTTTCAATAAACGGACCGATTTGCTCTAGTGGTTCTCTCTTTAGTGAGGCACTTTCAGGTGTTCCAGGATGTAGAACAGGTGATGCTTTAGAGGGCTGGTTCCAGTCACCGTGATGTGTTCGATTATTATGATTGGAGGAACCTTCTGCAAAAATAGCAGGAGTGAAACTGGATAACAACATGGCTGTACTTAGCATGGTACATACTAAAACACGTTTTCCTCTCATAAGTCATTCTCCTTATTCTGAATATTCTTACACTTACTTACAGTAGCAATCCCTAGCTGAGGTGTCTATCACTCGGAAGTCCCACAGCATTTTGTACTAGTTAAATTGTAGAGAAATTGTAGGGGGTCTGACCCGGGTCAGACCCCCTACAATTTAAAGGAACTTTTCATCTTTTCTCGAATAGATACAGAGGAGAAATAAGAGAGGAGATTACAATTGTGTTGTTACAGCTAGCACCTGCTTTTATCACATTTTTGTTAACTGTAATATTTGCCCCTCTGTTGATACTGACATTTAAAAAACTAAAGCTCACACAGCCCATTCGAGTGGAACTTCCTCAAGATCATCAGGAAAAAAAGGGGACACCCTTAATGTTAGGAAGTGTATTTTTTGTAGGGATTTTCGTCGCGCTTTATTATTACACGACAAGTCCCATTATGCTCTTTCTAATAGCAACGTTTATACTGTTTAGTTTTATTGGTTTTCTAGATGATTTTTGGAAAGCTTCAAAACAGGATCCTGGCGGGGTATCAGGAAAAACAAAACTGAAATTTCAGTTCGCGTTCACTATTGTTCTCTTATATGTCGGCATTGATCTTTTCGACATTGATACAAGCATCCGGGTAACGGAATCATTGAACATTGTACTTCCTTACATCATTTACCTAATCATCATCACACTGTTTATTGTCGGGACGGCGAATGCTATTAATTTTACCGATGGAATGGACGGACTTCTAGGTATGGTTGCGATTCCTACATACTTCTTCTTCTTTGTAATCAGTGAGTATACGGAAGTGAAAGTCTTTTGTTTAGTCATGATCGCTACAATTCTAGGATTCTTAATCTATAATCTGTATCCGGCAAAAGCGTTCATGGGTGATACGGGATCCCTCGCTATTGGAGGAACCTTATCGTTCCTTGCCATCATTGAGAACGTGGAGATCTTAATTCCAATTCTGTTTATTATCTATCTTGCAGAACAGCTTTCAGTCATCATTCAAGTCGCTTATTTTAAACGAACAAAAAAGAAGCTGTTCCGATTCACTCCAATTCATTATCACTACGGAATTAAATATGGTTGGTCAGAAAATATAATCGTAACCGTGTTTGCGATGGTTTCGTGGGCGGCGTGCGGCATTTGTCTCATCTATTACGAATTATTCATGTAAAACTAGTTTATAGGGGTTACACTCTGCCCTTTAAGCTGGTTTTATTTTTTATTGAAGGATTTTGATGTGGAAAACGGCCGATGAGGTGAAACCGAAGCATTTTCAGGTGGAACGAGGTTCATTACAGGTGAAAGTAAAGACATTAGAGGTTAATCCATATGAATCTTAGGTGATAACACGTCATTTACCGGTGAACGTGTAACTAAAATAAAAACACGTACCGTAAAACTACGTAAACAATGCATCATCATCCATCACATAACTAAACAAAGAGCAGACTCTAAAAATGGAGTCTGCCCTTCGATATAGGGATTGGCGTCATAGCTAATTTCCTACCAGATTTCCTCAGCCCATTCTGGGTGGTCGATGAATGGATTGCGGTTATGCTGGAATTGTTCATAAATGATGTTGTTTCGGTTCCGTTCCCAGTTATCGACCGGATCCTCTAAGTGCCACTGAAGCAACACAGACATTTTACCGTGATATGGAGCCGTTCCGTTATTGACGTTGTTGTTCAATTCTAGTTGTGGTTCACCGCTGTCACCTTCATAACGAACAGCCATGTAAAACAGCATGCGGGCAACATCACCTTTTACTGCATCGCGCGGTTCCCATGAGTCGCTGTCATAATAGTTTCCAAGTGCTTCAGAATGCTGTGTGCCACCGTTATCAAAATCAAGGTTTCCACGAGAGCTGTTTACACTCACATCTGTTGGGCGCAAGTGGTGGATATCCGTTCCTGGACCCATCGCTGTTCCGAAATCACCGTGTGATTTTGCCCAAACGTGCTCACGGTTCCAATCGTTTACATTCCCACCGTTCGTTGATTTGCTCTGTGAACGGCCCGTGTATAAAAGGATAACATTGTTGCTGTTGTTTGGATCTTGATCGGTTACTTTAAGTGCGTTCCATACGGCATCATAAGAGAGCTCAGTATGATCATCAATAATATTGTGAAGAGCTGTTTTTAATGCTGCTCCCGTTTTTCCTTGAGCAGGATCATAATACGATTCATCAAATGTTGGTGGGTCAGTAGGATCTGTCGGCGGATCTGTTGGTGTTGTACCAGATGCTTTTTCCATAGCTGTTGGATCTTTTAAGCCGGCATGTGAGAAGTAAGCTGCTAGACTTCCCGTTACTTTAATGGATTGACCTTTTAAAGTAGGGTTTGTTTTTAGACCAAACTGTGATCGGTAAGAAGTTGGAATCTGAACATACACCATGTTAGCTGTGTTTGTTTCAGTAGGACTGTCTGCTAGAGCGAGTGCATAATCGTTTGGATAATTGCTTGTTACCACGGTAGTTGTTGCGGTAGGTTGTCCTACTACATAACCTTGAACAGTCTTTGCAGAATTGTTCTGATTCGAGATACTTTGAGAAACTGAATAAGGACTAGTCCACGATCCATCGCCAGCTGCTTGAAGAGCTGGTATAAATGCTAACGTGCTTACTACTAAAGCAATTACAACTGAGAAAAGTGAAAGAAACTTTTTGTTTTCATGCCTTTTCATCATCAACGCCTCCATCCATTTAGTTTTTACCCCTTGTAGCTTGAATTTCTAGTTGTTTCACATATTTCAAAATGTTGGTGAAACAGGTTTTATTCTACAATACTTTTATTAATTTCATTTTACAGATTTGTAAAACGAGAAAACTAGCTACAAAGGGAGGAACTAAATAGACGTAGAAAAACAGTTAAATGGACCTAAAAATTAGTGAGATGTTCATTTTCACTTACTTTCTTACTGTGTAGCACCGTAATGAAACCGTCTAATATCTCATGACTGATTGCGAAACCTTTACGTTTATAAAAGGAAAGTGCGCCATCATTCCCATTGGATACAAAGATAAAATAATCATCCACTTCATCAAAAGAAGTGAGCCAGTTCATAGACATATTAAATAGTTTAGAACCAATCCCATATTGTCTGTACTCATCCTTAATGTAAAACTGAGAAAGGCATCCGACTGCTTTTCTCTGAACAGAATTCATATCAAAGAAGGTGGCGAAATCATTGCGGTACACTTTTTTAGGAGAGATGTTTGCATACACGTATCCCACGAGTTTATTTTTATCTTTAACTACAACGATATAGTTATGCATGGCTTTATGTACAGATGGAAACAAGCGTGTTTCAAAGTTCATAGTGTCAAATAATTCAGGGCTTATGGTGGCTTTTGCTTTTTGATACGTCATAAGTTCATTGCAGAGATTCCGGCAAACCTCCATTTTATAATCAGGAACAATCTCGTAGTGTAACTCCATTTTAATCACTCCCAAACGTAGTACTTACGCTATAATTTTATTACAAAGAAAGACGAAAACAAGTATGCAGTAATTTCTTACTAAGTCAGTAAAAACTGATTAAAGGAGCCTTAACATGAGTGATGAAGGTTATAAGAGAAAAGAGGATTGCCCGTTAACATTTGCTCTAACACTAATCGGGAGTAAATGGAGACTTCCGATCATATGGGCATTGTGGAAGAATGAGACGATACGGTATAACGAACTGAAGCGTCAGGTGGATGGAATCACAAACATGGTTTTATCTCAGTCTTTAAAAGAGATGGAAAAACAAGGACTAGTGGTGCGAACGCAATTCATGGAGATACCTCCTAGGGTGGAATATTCACTAACGGAGGCAGGAGAGGCTTTAATCCCATCGTTAAAATCCTTGGCAGAATGGGGAAAAGAGATGCAGGTAAAGGTGAAAGACCATGTCTGAATGCCCTTTATGTAAGGGAGATAATGTCTGTGCAATTTCAAACGGAAAGAACCCAGAATCGTGTTGGTGTATGAACGTTCAGATTCCAGCTCAACTTCTTGAATGTGCAGCTTCCGATCGTGAAACGTGTATTTGCCAAACGTGTGTGGATGAATGGAATAAAAAGGGGTGCTGATTTTTAAAGAATCAGCACCTGAATTTGTTCTCTAAAAATCTTTATAGGAATTTCTTAATTGAATCATCTTGGAAAGAAGGTCGTCTCCAATCTCACTTTTAAACGCTCGGTACACGGGCTCCCAACCCTTTGCCCACTCTCTTTTTTCTTCCTCTGTCAGATAATGAATATCGATTGAAGAATTTTTCTCGATTAATGCAAGCTGTTCCTCGTTCATCGCGAAGGATTGAGTTTGGTTCCAGCTAGTAGCTTCATCCAAAGCTTCAGTTATGATTCTTTGCTGCTTCTTCGTAAGATTGCTCCAAAACTCATCATTCATGATTACAGCATACCCTAAAAATCCATGATTGCTTATCGTAAGGTGACTTTGCACATCAAAGAATTTTTTAGAATAGATGTTAGAGATCGTGTTCTCCTCACCGTTTAATTCTCCAGATTCCAATAATCGGTACGTATCGTTAAAATCCAATCCAACTGCTTTAGCTCCAACTTGATCAAATTGATTCTCAAGCACAGAACTAGGCATGATTCGCAGGTTTTGCCCTTTTAGATCATCAGGGTGAACGACTGGCCCGTCGTTTGTTGTAATCTGTTTAAATCCATTGATCCATAACGTAAGGCCTTTCATGTTTTTCTCTTCTAGTGATTGAAGCAACGTGTTCCCAATGTCTCCGTTTAACGCCTTTATAATACTTTCACGAGTAGGCATGGTATAAGGAAGATCAAGAACCTGCCATTTAGGTGAAAATGTGCTTAGCTTTGTCGTAGCAGGTGCGATCATCTGCACATCACCACGCTGCAGCGCTTCAAGTTCTTCTTGATCGGAGTAGAGTCCACCGTTTGGAATCACTTCAATTTTAATCTGACCATTAGATTTCTCGTTTATCCGTTTTGCAAAACGCTGTGCAGCAAGTCCTTTAGGAGTATTCTCTGCAACCACGTGACTAAACTTGATGACAACTTGGTCCTGTATGCCTTTTTGATCATCATCATAGGGAAGTGTTCCTTCGGCCATTTTTGTATGAAAACCAATCCAGATTGATACTCCTAAACCCGCTATCAGTATCAGTGCGATCCCAATGAAAGATTTCATCCATGAATTACCCCAAATCCGTTACTTTTTTAAATAGTCTAACATATTGAAATTGAAATGATACAATAGTGACAATGAAAAGGAGGTTGCTAGTAAATGACGATGAAACGATTACCCATTCGAACAAAAATCATGATCCTAACGTTTGGAATCGTGCTCTATGCCATCCTAATCGGAGGTGTCGTCATTATTGGTAAGATCCTCGATATTCAGGAAGAAGAGCTTGGTAAGCGGGCAATGATTACTTCACGCACCGTGGCACAGCTTCCCGAAGTGAAGAAATACATTCAGATAAATAGAGGCTGGAACGAGATAGAACCAGTCGTTGAAAAGATACGAGTCATTAATGAAGCAGATTATGTCGTGGTCATGGACATGGATCATATCCGATATTCTCATCCTGTTAAAGACATGATTGGTACGGTGTCTAAAGGGAGTGATGAAGGAGCAGCCTTTGCTGACCACACGTTTATCTCGAAAGCAAAGGGAGAGATGGGTACAGCTGTAAGGGCATTTGTTCCCATCAAAAATGATGAGCTAGAGCAGATCGGGGTTGTTGTGGTCGGTCATGTGATACCAGGTTACTACGAAGTGTTTCATGACCTGACAGATGAGATGACTCTTATTCTATTATTGGTTCTCTCGTTCGGTGTGATCGGTTCCTATCTATTAGCTCGTCATCTTAAACAGCAGATGTTTTATTTAGAACCACACGAGATCGTCCGAATGTTCGAAGAGAGAACAGCAACGTTCCACTCTATGCATGAAGGTGTAATCGCAATTGATAAAGAGGAACTCATCACGATCTTTAATGAAAAAGCAAAAAGTATATTCTCAGTCAGGGGTGACGTTGTTGGAAAACAGATTCGTGAAGTAATACCAGATACGCGTCTTCCAGAGATCATAGAACTGAGTCGTCCTGTTTATAATCAAGAAATTCGAGTAAGTGGAAAAGTGATCATGAGTAACCGAGTGCCGATAAAAGTAAATAACAAGATCGTTGGAGCTGTCGCCATTTTCCAGGATAGAACAGAAGTTGCAAAGATGGCGGAAGAACTGACAGGTGTTAAGGCATTTGTAGAGGCACTACGAGTTCAGAACCACGAGCACATGAACAAGCTTCATACGATCGCAGGGCTTCTTCAGTTAGGCAATTTGAAAAAAGCGATGCAGTATGTTTTTCAGATATCAGAAGAAAAAGGTTCACTCACTCGGTTTTTAAATCAAAGGATCAAGAACGAGAGTCTTGCAGGTCTATTGTTAAGCAAAGTTGGACGCGGAAAAGAACTCGGAATAAAAGTGGATATTGATAATGAGAGCTCACTTAAAACGTTCCCAGATCAACTCGATCAGCATGATTTTGTAACGATCATTGGTAATCTGATAGAGAACGCGTATGACGCTCTAAAAGGAGTTCATGAGGGCAGGATTGATGTTTCCATCGCCCAGGATTCCGAGGCTTGTGCGATTTTGGTCGAGGACAACGGATGCGGAATGAGTCAGGAAGTCCAGCAGCATATGTTTGAAAGAGGATATACGACAAAAGGAAATAGTGGGTCTGGAATCGGGTTGTACCTGATTCGTCAGATTGTAGAAAAAGGTAACGGAGACATAGAAGTAACATCTGAAGAAAACCAGGGAACAAGTATTGTAATAGTATTTCCGATGAATGGTAGAGGTGAAGAGGATGAGTGAGATAAAGGTTCTATTGATAGAAGATGATCCTATGGTCTTAGAAATAAACAAAGCGTTTATAGAAAAGGTAAAGCGATTTAAGGTAATTGAAACGGCATCAAACGGATCAGAAGGGCTGAAGCTAATAAAAAAACATAGGCCAGACCTCGTTGTTCTTGATATCTACATGCCAGAACAGGATGGTGTTGAGACGCTGCAGCAGATTCGAGCGGAAAAAATTCAGGTAGACGTAATCATGATTACTGCCGCAAATGACTTAGAGACCATTCGTTCTATGATGCAGAACGGTGCGTTCGATTATATTATCAAACCGTTTAATTTTGAGCGCATTGAAAAAGCACTAAAGAAATACAGAACGTATCATTCTACTATGTCTCCATTAGGAACCGCTACACAGAAAGATCTGGATAACCTCTTCTATTCTGAAATACGTGATGTTCCTGTCTCAATGGAACTTCCTAAAGGATTGAACGAGCTTACGTTAAAACAGATCGGCAGCTTTATAAAAGCGCAAACCGAAGCGAAGTCCGCAGAAGAGGTAGCGGAAGGAATTGGCATCGCACGAGTTACAGCTCGAAGGTATCTCGATTTTTTAGTGAAGAACGGCTCGATACAAATGGACATTCAGTACGGGACTGTAGGACGACCTGTAAATCGGTACCTTCTTAAAAAATAGGTGGAGACCAAAAAGACCAAAACGTCCAATAAGTTCTTAATATTCTAACAAAATACTGAAAGCGTTATCATTGTTTTTACAAATGGTAGCGTTTTTCTTTGGCTTGTTAAATTGTATGGAAATTGTCTGGGGTCTGACCCCGGGTCAGACCCCAGACAATTTAACTTTCTAAAAATTCATTTTCAAACTCGAAAGGAGAAGAACAATGAAAAGGTTATTTAAGAACTTAACGTTTCAGGTTTTAACGGCTATCGCCGTAGGTGTACTAGTGGGACTCTTCTGGCCAGATTTTGGGAAACAGATGAAACCTGTAGGAGATACATTTATTAATGCTGTGAAGATGGTGATCGCACCGATTATCTTCTTAACGATCGTACTAGGCATCGCTAAAATGGGTGACATGAAAAAGGTAGGTAAAGTTGGAGGGAAAGCTTTCATCTACTTTGAAATTGTTACGACGCTCGCACTTGTTATTGGATTGATCGTTGTTAACGTGTTAAAACCAGGTGCGGGCTTAGACTTTGATAAGCTTGAGAAAGGTGATGTGTCACAATACACGTCTGAAGAAGGCGGTAAGATCGATTGGATCGAATTCGTTACACATATCGTTCCGAGCAACATGGTTGATGCATTTGCTAAAGGTGATATTCTGCAAGTACTATTCTTTTCCATTCTGTTTGGTGTTGGACTTACGGCACTCGGAAACAGCGGAAAGATCATTATCGAATTCTTTGAAAAGTTGCTGAACGTCTTTTTCAAGATCGTCGGTTATATCATGAAAGCTGCGCCACTTGGAGCGTTCGGTGCGATGGCGTTTACAATAGGAAACTATGGACTAGAGTCACTCGTACCGCTCGGTAAGTTAATGATCGCGGTGTATACGACGATGTTCTTCTTTGTTTTTATCGTGTTGAACCTGATTTGTAAGATGTATGGATTCAGTTTGTGGAAGTATTTGAAATTTATAAAAGAAGAGCTCTTGATCGTACTCGGAACAAGTTCTTCAGAATCGGTTCTGCCACGAATGATGAACAAGATGGAGAAGTTCGGATGCTCGAAATCTGTTGTAGGTCTTGTTATACCAACCGGTTATTCTTTCAACTTAGACGGAACAAGCATCTACCTCTCGATGGCAGTCGTATTTTTAGCTCAAGTATTTGGCATCGATCTCAGTCTAACCCAGCAATTAACCATTATCGCTGTATTGATGCTAACGTCTAAAGGTGCAGCCGCAGTTACAGGTGGTGGGTTCATCGTCCTTGCATCTACGCTAACGGCTATGCAAGTCATTCCTGTTGAAGGGTTGGCACTTCTATTAGGAGTTGACCGTTTCATGAGTGAAGCGCGTGCCATTGTAAACTTAATCGGAAACGGAATTGCAACGATCGTGGTATCTAAAAGTGAAAATGAGTTTGACGAAGGTAAAAGTGAAGAAGCCATTCAGGAGATGTACGAAAATAGAAAAATTGCAGTTTAATGGAGGGAAGAGCTTTAGTCGAAACAGACTAGAGCTCTATCTTTTTGTTATGCTATTTAAAAAGCAGGAAATGGAGGAAGATACGTATGATCTGCAGCATGCTCAATATTAAATATCCAATCATACAAGCGGGTATGGCGGGTGGCCCAACAATACCTAAATTAGTAGCAGAAGTAAGTGAAGCAGGAGCATTAGGAACACTTGGTGCAGGATATATGAGTCCTCAACAAATTAAAACGGCTTTAAAAAAAATTCAGCAACTCACACGATCTCCCATTGCTGTGAATCTGTTTCTCCCCGAGCCCGAGACACATAAAATGGACGAGGAAGCTATTCAAGCGATGCAGCAACACTTGAATACATACCGTTCAAAACTTGGAATACCTGAAGTTCATGACATTCCAGATGTGGAGAATTTATTTAAGAAACAGCTCGCCACCGTGATCGAAGCGGGCGTTAAAATAGTTAGTTTTACATTTAATGCGCCGTCTAAAAGATTAGTAGAAGACTTACATGCATTAGAAATGGTTGTTATCGCAACGGCAACTTCTGTTAAAGAAGCGATTCACCTTGAATCCAATGGTGTAGATCTTATCGTTGCACAGGGTGCTGAGGCAGGCGGGCATAGAGGTACATTCTTAAATGGTGAAAGTGAATCTATGATCGGCACGATGGCTCTTGTTCCACAAGTAGTAGACGCTGTTTCATGTCCGGTTGTGGCAGCGGGGGGCATCATGGATGGTAGGGGAATGGCAGCAGCACTAACTTTAGGTGCCTCAGCTGTTCAGCTGGGCACAGCATTTTTGACAGTTAAAGAGAGCGGAGCAAATACCATTCACAAACAGACCATCCTATCTAGTCGTGATACTGACACGAAAATAAAAAAAGTTTTCTCTGGAAAAAGTGCGAGAGGTCTTAAGAATAAGATGATGATAGACTTAGAGAGTCATATTCGTGATTTGCCTCCTTATCCACTGCAGCATATGTTAACGTCTGATATTAGAAGAGAAGCAGCTAATCAAGGAAATAAAGAAATGATGTCCATGTGGGCTGGTCAAGCATCTGCTCTAGCGCAAGTAAGGTCTGCTGGTGATTTAGTGAGAAGTTTAATCAATCAATGTGACACTGCACTCGAAAAAGCTACATGGAGATAATATTTTTACGTAACGGTCTATTTTCATCCAAGTTTTAATAAAATTTGTATTAGCTATACAAATTTTATCGATTGGGGTGGAAATCATGGATTTTATGACCGATTTTGCACCGTACATTGGTTTAGCTGTGGTTTTATATGCCATTCGTCATACGGATCGTTTTTCGAACAAGTATATCCCCATTGTTGCAGTTGTCCTAGGCGTTCTTTATGCCTTTTGGGAAGCGGGGGCTGCTACACCAGAAGCTACATTAGTCGGATTAAAATACGCACTTCTTGGGATAGGAACAGTTGCAGGTATAAAATATTCAGTAGAGAAAAATCTAAAAAAATAAGTGTTAATTAAAACAGTGCTTGAAATTCAAGTGCTGTTTTTTTGTTGTACAAAATATATATGAATATTCAACAAGTGTTGTGTTCAATGTTTAACACCTTTAATTTATGGGAATTGGAAATTAACAAAGGAAGTAACAGGAGGGTGTTGCTGAAATGAACTTACGACATGACCTTGATAGCAAAATATTGACCAGATTGCTACATAAGGATTCTAGTGCCTTAAAACAAATGGTCGATTCATATAGCACACTTTTATATCAAGTTGCCCTCCGAATTACTGGTGATAAGCGTGTGGCTGAACAAGTATTGTGCGAAGTATTTCGCGATCTATGGGAAAACCCAAACCAATACACAAAAATAAAAGACAAATTTCTTTCCAGTTATCTGATTAAACTATGTAAATTAAAATGTGTCGATCGCGAAGAAATTCATATCACCCGGCTATTATCTAAAAAGTCAAAAAATTATGTTGCGAATAACGCAACGATTTGATATTATAAAAACGCTTACAACTAATGTGAGAAGTAATGGAGAAAATACACGATCTGTACTTTTTCTATTCTACTTTTGATGATGAATGGACGCTCTGCACGAGTATGTAGAGCTTTTAGGCAACATTCTACAATGGACTTATTTGAAAAAATAAGTACTTTTGAATGTTGTCTTTTTTTGTGCCTTACATTAGGGTAAGTTTCATGAATGTTTAACTTTATTAACTTTATAGGGGGGAAATAAGGATGAAAAAGTCTAAAAATCGGTGGCTCATTGCTTTATCAGCGGTAGGAATACATATTTCCATTGGATCGGTATATGCTTGGAGCAACTTCACGAATCCACTGATCGAGAAATTTGGGTGGACAGCTTCACAAGTGCAGATGACGTTCAGTATCGCTATCCTATTCTTAGGTTTGTCTGCAGCTTTTTTAGGACATTTTGTTGAAAAACATGGTCCAAAGAAAGCAGGTTTGCTTGCAGCCATTTTCTTTGGATTAGGAATTGCTGGATCTGGTCTTGCAGTCAATATCGGCTCGTTAACGATGCTTTATATCTTTTATGGTGTACTTGGTGGAATCGGGCTTGGAGTAGGTTATATTGCACCTGTTTCTACACTGATCAAATGGTTTCCCGATCGTCGTGGGCTAGCAACAGGACTTGCTATCATGGGATTTGGTTTCGCAGCAGCGGTCAGTTCGCCTATTATGGACGTACTTATTAAATCTGTTGGTATTGCAAACACATTCTACATTTTAGGAATTGCTTACTTTGCTGTAATGACATTGTCCTCTCTTTATTTGGAAAAACCAGAAGAAGGATGGCTTCCTGCTGGGTTTAAAGAGAATGTAGAGAGCGGAAAAGTGAAAATTAAACAAGACCTCTCACAACTAACAGCAAACGAAGCTGTAAAAACACGCCGTTTTTATTATTTGTGGATCATGCTATTCATTAATGTTACATGTGGTATCGCCATTCTTTCTGCAGCAAAACCTCTAGCTGAAGAGAGTATTGGATTAACAACTGCTGAAGCTGCGGCACTAGTGGGCGTTTTAGGATTGTTCAACGGTTTTGGTCGAATTGGATGGGCATCCATTTCAGACTACATCGGGCGACCTAATACTTATACGACATTTTTCGTTTTGCAGATCGCTCTCTTTTTCATGTTGCCACAAACGTCATCATCCATTCTTTTTCAGGTGATGCTCGCTGTTATCTATACGTGTTACGGTGGAGGTTTCGCATCGATTCCAGCCTACATTGGTGACCTATTTGGAACGAAACAGGTTGGAGCGATTCATGGTTATATTCTAACGGCTTGGGCAGCAGCTGGTCTTGCAGGTCCATTATTCGCTGCGTGGATTAAGGACACAACAGGTTCTTACGCGAACAGTTTAACATTCTTTTCTGGATTGTTTATAGTTGCGCTCATCGTATCCATACTAGTCCGTTTTGATATGAAAAAGCTCGCCGCAAAACAAGAAAAGTCCGTAGCCTAACTTTAAACGAAATGCAGTGTCTTCAGTAATGGGAAGACACTGTTTTTTATCACGTTTGAGCTATCATTAGATTCTATATCTTCATTAAATGAGATATTATGGTATAATTGGAAATGTAACTTACAATCAAAGGAGAACTTATGACACAAAAACAAGTGACGATCGCAGAACTGAACGCAGAAAATTGGTACGAATGCTGCTTTTTAGAAGTAGCAGATGATCAAGTGAGCCATATTGAACCTAACGCCGTTTCTATCGCTCAATCAAAATTTGAACCAACCTTAAAGCCTTACGCTATTCTATTGGAAGGTAACACAGTTGGATTTCTTATGTTCAACTCCATGAAAGAAGAATTGGATGGGTATTGGATCTATCGAATTATGATCGATAAAAATTACCAGAAAAAAGGTATTGGTAAGATCGCAACACAGTTGATGATTGAAGAAATGAAGACTTTATTAGATGCTAATGTAATTGTAGTGGGTTATCATCCTGAGAATAAGGGTGCTCATCAATTGTATGAGAGCTTAGGGTTTGTTGATAAGGGTGATAGATTTGGAAAAGAAATGGCTGTTGTATTAGAGGTATAATACATAACTTGTGTTGGCAAAAACTTCTGAAATCTTTGGTCACCCTCAAATTTTTAGTGAATCCCTTCGAATAATTAATGTTGAGTATATAAAAGTTTTAAATGTTAGAACTCTAATCTTTATTAGAGTTCTTTTTGTTTTGTTTCATCACGAGAGGGAACGTTTGATATGAAGGAGTGGTTGTAATAGATGAGAAGATCAGAACGCAAGAAGTCAAACAAGAGAAATATTGTATTATACAGTGCGTTAGGAGCTGTTCTTTTAGCGTTATTATTCTTGCCAAAAGATGCGCTGCTGATGGGCAGTGAAGAAGAGCCAAAGAAAGAGGAAGCAAATAAAGAACCAAAACATAAAGTGGTAAAACTTCAGCCTGATAACGAAAGTGCTTATGAAGAAGAACGTGAAGAAAAAGAACCAAACAACAAGGAGAAAACCAAGAAACAAGAACCATCTGAAGAAATTGGCATAGATCCTGAAAAAGAAGCAGATAAAAAGGAAAAAGCAGAAAAAGCTGAAGCGGAAAAGAAAAAACAACAAGCTTCAGGTGACAAACCAGTTCTAAACGAACCAATTGGTACTTCTCAAACAGGACCTCATACATCAAGTTATGATGAAGGCAGTGTAGACTGGAATGAAAAACTAAAAGCGATTCGTCTGGCTACAGGTCTTGATGAAAACATGACGGTGTGGAAAATCGCAAATGGTGGTGGCCCACAGAAATCAGTTGCAGAAGTCAGTCCGAATAAACAGCCAAATGAAAAATACACGGTTAACCTTGAGTGGGTCGATGAAAAAGGCTGGATGGTAACCAGTGTTCAGAAGTAGTTTCTGAATAAGTGGACAGTAAAATGTTGAAAATGGACAGTAAATGAAGACAAGTGGACAGTAAAACCTCAAAAGTGGACAGTAAAAATAGAAAACTGGACAGTATTTTGAATGAACTGGACAGTAAAGCTCTATCTTCCAAACAATCCAACAGAACATTGTCAAGAAAAGCTGGCTCAGCGCGTTCAAAGCGAACGATTGCTGTGCCAGCTTTTTAACTTTCCTTATTTTTTCCTCGCTTTTATTAGAAAACGATGCTGTTTCACTTCAAAGTATCCATTCATTTGGATCAGTTCATGAATGTGATGCAGCTTTTCTACAGAATCTTCGAGTTGGAACTCTGGTACCTGCCAAGGTATTGCATCTAAATAATAGAGCAAGGCACCAATATCATAAAAGCGCTGAACAGGGAATTCTTCTTTCGCTTCTAAGATCTCAAATCCATTTTCCAGGAGTTCATTTTCAGCAAAACGTAAATTCCAATGTGAAAATTCTTCATTAATAGGATAGCCAAGCATAGTATTAATCTCAGCACAATCTGAACCGCCGACTTGTTGTGTGAGAAAGATTCCACCATCAGTTAATGTGCGCTTTACTTCAAGTGGAGAATAGGATTCGTGTTTATTAATGATAAGGTCAAACGTCTGATCTTCAAAAGGAAGAAGATCGTCGTCACCGATCTGAAAGACTTTTACTCCAAGAGGTTCAAGACGTTCTCTTGCGATTGGAACGTTTGGCAGATACCCTTCTGTTGCACAAACTACTGCTGGAAACGGTTGAAGTTTGGACAAAAGCTCTCCACCTCCAGTGCCCATGTCAAGCATCGATGACACTTTTCCAATGAGAGGGGTCACCATACTGCCATATGACCAAGAAAGCATTCCACTTGCCATCCGACCAGATTCAGTTATATATGAAAAATCCCACCCTGAGAATGGTTTGTTAACTTCCTTAATATACATTTCAAAATCTACATCACGTTTCATACGTGCACCTCCAAAAGTTTATACTTAAATGATGAGTCTACCCATTTTGTTGGAGGGCCCCTAGCGGAATAGCCGTTTTATATCTCGTGCTCGAAATGATTCATCATGTGTTCTCCTCATACCAGCATAATGTCTTATTAAAAAATTCTTCAAAACAATCCCAGTTCCTTCCTGATTCTGAAAATTAGAGGGAATCTTGTCGAGTTGTCGAAAATAGGCAAAGAAGTAAGAGTGAGAATAAGGGAGGGCATTATGACACATCATGCTATGAAAATGTACGATTATCACGTTTGGGCGAACAAGGAGTTATTCCATCGGTTATCAGAACTTGGAAATGATGTGTATCATCAGACAGTGCAGAGTGTTTTCCCATCCATCTCGAAAGTAGTTTCACATATGTACATTGTTGATCAGCTTTGGTTTCATATCATTTCAGGGACTAGTATGGCAGATGCACTCGAGATTGAAAAAGTAGAGTCAGATACAAAGAGTATTGAGGAGATCATTACGATGTATAACGAATTAACCAATCAATATAGTGAATTTCTTAACAATGGAGTCGATTTGGACAAAGAGCTAATTCTTGATACGCCATGGGCGGGAAGAAGAGAGACGAGTATCTCTGAGATGTTGCTGCATATCACGACTCATGGTGCCTATCATCGGGGTAATATTACAGCTATGCTGCGTCAGAATGGTTACAGCTCAGTTACTACAGATTTAACGAGTTTTTGGTATTCTTATTAATCATACCTACAAATAGTTCTATACATAAATGAGGAGAAATGAATGAAGAAAATAGTCATATACGTAAGCGTGGCGATCTTCCTATTGATCGGATTGGGGTACAGCGGTTTAAAGTTAAGCAGTTCGAGAAACTTTCAATTTTTTGGAGGTTTAGTAACAAGTGCAGATACTGCTGAAAAAGTAGTTGCCTTAACATTTGATGATGGCCCAACAGATAACACCGATGAAATTTTGTCGATTTTAAAAGAAGAGGGCGTTAAAGCTACTTTTTTTGTAACTGGCAGGGAGATTGAAGAGAACCTGAAAGAAGCAAAAGAAATAGTGGCAGAAGGACATGAGCTTGGAAACCATTCTTATTCTCATGAACGAATGGTTTTGAAAACACCGTCTTATATTCGTAATGAGATTGAGTCAACAGATAAGCTGATTCGAAAAGCAGGATACGAGGGGAAGATTCACTTTCGCCCACCATATGGGAAAAAATTGATCGGACTGCCGTACTACTTAGATAAACATGATCGAAAGACAATCCTTTGGAACATTGAGCCGGAAACATACCCAGAAATAGCATCTGATTCTACAAAAATAGTGAAGCATGTGAGTCGAAATATTCAGCCTGGCTCAATCATCCTGCTGCACGTGATGTATGACAGCCGCACAGAATCGATGAAATCTGTTAAAGGTATCATTACGGATTTGAAGGCAAAGGGCTATACGTTCAAAACAGTGTCTGAAATGATTCAATAAAATAGAGGAGCCCATCTTTTAAAGAGGGGGCTCCTGAAACGAATTAATTGTTATTTAGAAACAAGTACAGGTTGATGTGCGTTAGAAACAACTTTTTGACTAACGCTTCCTAAGAATAGTTTTTTAAATCCGCTATGGCCACGATTACCAATGACGATGAGATCGATGTTATGGCTATCCGCATAACCACAAATGGTAGTAGTCGGGTCACCATGCAAAATGGCTGTCGTTGTCTTTATTTGATGATCCACACGTCCTAACGCTCTGTTTAGGATTTCTTCACCATGACTTTGCTCCAAAATTTCTGCTTCTCTTACTTCTACTGCTGAACTCGCTACTCGGCCTGGATGTACGCCACCATACAATGGCAGAACTATTTCATTGGTCACATAAAGTAACGTTAACTCAGCCCCTGTATGCCGTGCAATCTCATTACCATTGTGTAGAGCGGTGTAACTTCCTTCAGAGCCATCAAAAGCAACCAGAATCTTGGTATATAACATCACGTTGATCTCCTTTCTTGCAGATTTGGCAACTTGAATGAAAATGTCACCTTATAAAACCATTACCCCCTGATATTCTATGTAAACAAAATACAGATTTCTGTCACAAAACAAACGCCAGTATCGTCATGTTTGTAAAATCAGAAAGTGGTGATTATACATGAATACATTTGATGTGGCGATTGTTGGTGGCGGAATAGCCGGTTTAACTTCTGCCGTATATTTAGCACAAGCAGGAAAGTCTGTCTTAGTACTAGAGAAAGCTAGCCAATTAGGAGGTCGTGCACAAACCATCTCAAAAAACGGAGCACTATTTAACTTAGGTGGGCATGCATTATATAGAGGGGGAGCGGCTGAAGAGATTTTAAATGAGTTAGAAGTAAATGTATCTGGGGCAGTTCCTGATACCAATGGATACGCGATCTGGAATGATAAACTTTTTGAACTGCCAGGATCATTAGGTGCAATGTTCAAAACAAAACTTTTAACATGGTCTAACAAGACGGAATTGGTAAGAGTGATGTTAAAGCTTAAAACGATTGACGCTGCATCGATCCCTCATATGAGTTTACGAGAATGGGCTGAGAAAGAAATTAAAAATCCTATGGTCCGTAACATCTTTTACGCATTGACCAGAACATCAACATATTGCATAGATTACGATCAACTATTAGCGAATACAGCTATCCAACAAGTTCAACAAGGTCTGAAAGGAGTCCTCTATGTAAACAATGGTTGGCAATCCATCGTTGAAAGTCTTCGCAATAAGGCTTTGACTGCTGGAGTAACCATTTATACAAACAAGAAGATTTCTTCTATTGATTATGGAATTACACATCAACTCTTCTGTTCAGATGGAGATACCTTCGAAGTTTCAAATGTACTATTAACAATAGGATCTGAGCAATCAATGAAATTGGTGAAGAATGCAGAAGGGACATTGCTAGAAAAGTGGAGTCAGCAAGCTTCTCCCGTATATGCTGCATGCCTAGACGTAGCTTTGAAAAGACTCCCTAAATCAAATCATCATTTTGCGATAGGAATTGATCAGCATATTCTGTTCTCTAATCACTCTCGAGCGTGCTCATTAAGCGAGGATGGGAAGAATGTTATTCAATTAATTAAATATTTAGGAACTAATAAAGAGCGCAGTGCAGATTGTCATAGAAAAGAGCTTGAAAGTATTCTTGATCTCATGCAGCCGGAGTGGAGAAAAGAACTTGTAGCTCAACAGTTTTTACCAAGAATGATAGTGGTGCAAGATATGATTAGCATCAAAGACACTCAATATTTTGGTCCGAGTATACCTGAAATACCAGGACTCTACATTGCAGGAGACGGTGCAGGACATGGAGAAATGTTGGTGGACGCAGCATTTGCTAGTGCTAAAAGAGCAGCAAAAGCTATTGAACAGAATATAGGATTAAATCGTTTGCGAAAGGAGGCTTAATGGATGAATGATGTTCAAACTGAGCTTCTTTTTACAACATATAAACCCCTCTTGTTTTCATTAGCATATAGAATGCTAGGAAGTGTGCAAGATGCGGAAGATATCGTGCAAGATGCGTATATTACTTGGAGTGAACAAGAAATGGATCTTGTTCAGAACCCAAAAGCTTATCTTTGTAAAATCGTCACGAATCGCTGTTTGGATCTGCTTAGGTCTGCTCGTAAACAACGAGAAACATATGTAGGACCCTGGCTTCCGGAGCCTTTATTAGCAGAGAATAAAGAAGACCCAGCGTTACAATATGTAATGAAAGAATCTCTTTCTACCGCATATTTACTTTTATTAGAGCAGCTATCAGAAACGGAACGTGCTGTATTTTTACTTCGTGAAGTTCTAGAGTATGATTATCGTTTTATCTCAGAAATGGTCGGAAAAAGTAGTTCAAACTGCAGACAAATTTTTCACCGTGCAAAAAAGGCGATAGGCAATCATACTACTTCTACGATGTCACCTCCAAAAGCTTCCGCACTAACTGAACAGTTCGTAGCAGCAGTAGTTTCAGGAAATGTAAGTAATCTATTAAATCTGCTTGCCGTAGATGCAAAGCTCATTTCAGATGGTGGAGGGAAAATAAAAGCTGCTCTCGTTCCAATCCTTGGAGCAGAGCGGATCTCACGCTTCTATATGGGAATCATGGCAAAAACAACGGAAGACTTTTCATTCAAATATACGAATGTTAACGGCGAACCAGGCATTGTACTGTATGTGGAACAACAAGTATTTGGTGTTCTGTCCTTACAGATTAAGAATGACTTAATACAAACGATATATTGGGTAGTAAACCCTGACAAACTTACTCACATTACCTAACAGATACTCGGAGGTACACTTTGAAACCAATTTTAATAAATTTTCCAACTGAATTTACAACAGATCGACTGCTAATTCGTATGCCAAAGCCTGGAGATGGCAAAGCGATGTTTGAAGCTATTCATGCTTCACTAGATGAATTAAAGCCTTGGCTACCTTTTGCCCATTTTGATCAAACAGAGGAAGATGTAGAAGTTAATATTCGGGAAGCGCATTTGAAGTTTTTAAGCAGGGAAGATTTAAGATTGCTCGTATTTTTAAAGGACAGCGGGAACTTGATTGCTTCATCAGGATTACACCGTATTAATTGGGAAATTCCAAAGTTCGAGATTGGATATTGGATTGATACTCGCTATGCAGGAAAAGGATATATGACAGAAGCTGTTAATGGAATTACTGATTTTGCTGTTAAGGAGCTTAAAGCACGAAGGGTTGAGATCCGTTGTGACACACGTAATACGAAAAGTGCAGCCATCCCTGAACAGTTAGGATTTACATTGGAAGGTATTCTACGCAATGATTCATTGGAGATTGGTTCAACAACAAGCCTTCGAGATACTAGTGTATATGCAAAGATTTTTTAATAGGGGGAGAAACCTTGGTTAAAGCAGTTTTCTTTGATCTGTATGAAACGTTGATTACGGAATGGAAAGATGGACGTAAGAAAGCCAAGTATTCTATCGAACCTTTAGGATTAGATAAAGGTATTTTTAAAGCAGAGTGGGATCTAAGAAGAGAGCTTAGAATGAATGGAACGTTTCCAGATCACCAGAGTGTGTTAAGAGATATTTTAGATTCACAAGGGATTACACCAAACGTAGAAGCTATTGAGTACGTTCACCTAGAAAGATTGTCAGCTAAGAGCATTCCTTTTCAAGAGATCGATTCTCAAGTGATAGAACTGCTTCAAACTTTAAAATCTAATGGTCTGAAGCTCTGTCTGATCTCAAATGCTGCTCCTGAAGAAGTGGATGCATGGGAAACATCTGAACTGCCTGACTATTTTGATGAAGTAATTTTCTCCTATGAGGCTCGAGTTGCCAAACCGCAAAAAGAAATCTATCAATTAGCTTGTAAAAAGGTTGGTGTAACTCCAGAAGAATCTATATTTATTGGTGACGGCGGATCTGACGAGTTAGAGGGAGCAACTGAAGCAGGAATGACAGCACTTCAAGCGACCTGGTTTTTACCATCTGTGATCAGTGAGAGAATTACAGGCTATCCAAAGCTAAAAAAACCACATGACTTACTGCTTCATGAGAGCATAAAGTCCAATACAGTCTATTAATCTAGAACTAGCACTAATTATTGTGCTAGTTCTCTTTGTTTTGTTTTTTTTATGATAGATTTCTTTTATATTATGGTAAAAGTACATCAACACATTAAGTGTAAGTGCAAATTTAATCATTTACAATTTTCAGGTAAAAAAGAACTACAAAGAAAATATGCCATCAGACACTATGATTTGATTTCCTATTTTTTACGCTAGTAACAACTAATTAACTTTCTGAAAATTCATATAAATCGAGTTTAAGAGGTGATATGATGTTGCATACAAAGTAAATAAAAGGAAATTGGAGGCGTGACAATGACAAAGAAAAAGTGGGTTGCAATGGGGATTGCGGCAACATTAATAACTGGTGCGTTCGGACCATCAGCAATGGCTGCGACAGAACAAGTAAAAGTGAAAGTAAGCAGTGATTCTGGAACTCCAGCATTTCTAGCAGGTAAGTTATCTTCAAAATCAAATGCTTCTGCACAAAAGGTACTGTTTGATTATGTGGACAGTCATAAATCAATCTTTAAATTAGGAAATACAACAGCAGAAGACTCATTCTCTATTGTAGAGAGTACAAAAGAAGCAAACGGGAATACGGTTCTAAGACTTCAGCAAGAATACAACGGTGTTCCTATTTGGGGCTATACCCAAGTAGCACACATTAATAAAAGCGGTGAACTTACCGTGATCTCAGGTGAAGTTGCTCCAGAGATGGACAAGCAATCGAAATTAACGAGCGCAAAGCAGATCAGTGGGAAAAAAGCAGTAGGCATCGCAACAGCAGCACTGGGTCTAAAACCTGAATTTGAGAAAAAGCCAAAAGCAGAAAAAATCGTGCTGATGAAAGATGGTAAAGCGCATTTTGCTTATTTTGTAAACTTAAACTATTTAACACCTGAGCCGGGGAACTGGAACTATTTTATTGATGCACAGTCAGGTGAGATCCTAAATCGTTATAATGACATGCACGAAGTAACAGGAACGAACACGAATGGAACAGGAAAAGGTGTATTAGGGGATTCAAAAACACTGAACCTCACATTATCCAGCGGAAAGTATTATATGCAAGATAATACGCGTGGAAACGGGATCTTTACTTATGATATGAAGAACCGTACGTTCCTGCCTGAATTCTTCTTGCCGGGAACACTATACAGTGGAACAGACAATGTATTTGACAGCTCATACGATCAAGCAGTTGTTGATGCTCATTACTTTGCTGGTTTAACCTACGACTATTATAAAAATACACATGGACGTAATTCTTATGATAATAGAGGAGCACAGATTAAATCATCTGTTCACTTTAATAAAAACTACAATAATGCTTTTTGGAACGGTTCACAAATGGTATACGGAGACGGTGATGGTACGAACTTTATCGCCTTCTCTGGAGGAATTGATGTAGTTGCTCATGAATTGACGCATGCGGTAACAGATACGAGTTCAGATCTTGTCTATCAAAACGAGTCAGGTGCATTGAACGAAGCGATGTCTGATATTTTTGGAACACTAGTAGAGTATTATAACGGTAAAAATCCTGACTTTGAGATTGGTGAAGACGTGTATACGCCTGCCGTAGCGGGAGATGCCCTTCGCTCAATGTCAGATCCAGCGAAATACCAAGATCCTGATCACTATTCTGTTCGCTATACAGGAACTGGTGATAACGGAGGAGTTCATATCAACAGCGGAATCATCAATAAAGCAGCCTACCTCTTAAGCGAAGGGGGCAGTCATTATGGCGTTTCCGTTACGGGAATCGGAAGGGACAAGCTAGGCGCAATCTTCTATCGTATGAACACGGTATATTTAACGTCATCTTCAAACTTCAGTCAGGCGAGAGCAGCGGCAGTCCAGTCTGCAACAGATCTATATGGTGCCTCCTCTCAAGCGGTAACGTCAGTAAACCAAGCATTTAATGCAGTAGGCATTCAATAAATATTGATATAGCTAGAACCATGTTTGGTGGTTCTAGCTTTTTCTATGGTGTAGTAGTGAAAGTGGAGCATTACAGAGTTGTGGATTGGTTGGCAGAACTTTTGGATTAGAAGCTAGCACTCGTGGATTGGCAGCCGAAACTCGTGGGATGACTGTCAAAATTCCTGGATTGAAAGCTCAACCTCATGAAATTAACCCTCATTAGGAGGGCTGCTCCTGTCGATATAGAATAAGTAAATCGATAACTTAGCAAAAAAGGTTAAGAACGAATGAATGTTCGTGTATATGATGGAAGAAGGGTAGGTGATGGAGATGGATTATGAAGTTTGCATTCAGCGGACACTTGACTATATTGAAGAGAATTTGCAGGAACGCATTACACTAGAGGAGCTTGCAGAGCTCGCTTGCTTCTCGCCTTTTCATTATCATCGGGTGTTTCAGTTTCTTGTTGGTGAGTCGGTCATGGAATATGTGCGGAAGCGACGGCTTTCACACGCGGCACAACGATTATTGCAATCTGACGAAAAAGTGATTGATATCGCATTTGATCTAGGGTTTCAGTATCATGAGTCGTTCAATCGTGCGTTTAAGAAATATTATGGCCAATCACCGCGAGAGTATCGCAGTGCAACTGTTCATCCTGCCTCTCTTCATCAGAAAGCTTACCTGAATATGAGTCGCTATATTGGAGGAATGAATATGGAAATGAAACTCATTAAAAAACCAGCACTCCACATCATCGGGTATGACTTAAACACACGTAACACAGACGGTGAAAACAATAGAGAAATTCCGAAGTTTTGGCAGCACTATATACAAAACAACCTCGGTGCTAAGATTCCAAATCCACTTTACAAAAACCAAGAACTTGGACTGTGCACAGAATACAACACAACAACGGGAGAGTTTGTTTACATGATTGGTATGGAAGTGGCTGAAGGAACACCAGCTCCAGAAGATATGTCCTATCGAACCTTCCCTGAAATGGAGTACGCTGTTTTCACAACCCCAAAAGCATCAGAGGAGAACTTCGTGCCATCCATTCAGCAAACATGGGTTGAGATCTTCTCAAAGTGGTTCCCAGACTCAGGGTATGAGCATGACGGGAAAGTAGAATTCGAGCTGTATGACCAGCGCTGCTATGGTCAGGAAAATAAGCAAATTGATATTTATATTCCTGTTGTGAAAAAAGCTGTAAAAGTTAGATAACACAAAAAACACCCTTTTGCTCACGTTAGCAAAAAGGGTGTTTTTTGTGGGGAAAACGAATGAAACCTGTGTGTTGTACATATTTTGTTAAAAGGGAGAATAAGGAAGAAGGAGAGTCTATGAAAATTGTAACTGTGATTGGAACGAGACCTGAAGGCATAAAGATGGCACCGGTCCTTCATCGTTTACAAAAAGATGAGCGACTCGAAAGTATACTCGTCAATACAGCTCAGCACAGAGAAATGCTCGATCAAATTCTAGAATTGTTTGAGCTGAGAGTTGATTACGATTTGAACATTATGAAGAGTGAGCAGACGCTTGAGAGTATCAGTTCTGAGATCTTAAATAAACTATCCGTCATTTTGGAACTCGAAAAACCAGACCTTGTTTTGGTACACGGTGATACGACAACAGCTTACATGAGTGCGTATGCAGCATTTTTAAAACAAATACCCATCGCGCACGTAGAAGCAGGTCTTCGTACATCAAATTTATTTGCACCATTTCCGGAAGAGGGAAACAGGCGGCTGATCGCACAACTGGCGACATATCATTTTGCAGCAACAGAATTAAACAGAAATAACTTATTGAGGGAAAACATCGCTGCATCAACCATTCAAGTGGTGGGCAATACAGTCATTGATGCGCTATATCAAGTGCTGATGAATAGAAAACAAATACCGGATGATATTGAACAGCTGTTAAAGAGCAAGAAAAAGTTAATTGTAGTGACCGCTCACCGCAGAGAAAACATAAGGCATTTACAGGGGATATTTGAAGCGATTAAAAAAATATTGAGAAAACATCCAGATGTCGAAGTGATCTTTCCTGTTCATAAAAATCCGCAAATCAGACGCAAAGTAAACAAAGCATTTCAGTTAGAGGGCAGGATGCATATTGTTGATCATCTTTCCTATAACGTTTTCGTACACGTATTAAAACAGGCGTATCTGATTTTGACCGATTCAGGGGGCATTCAGGAAGAAGCGGCAGCTCTGATAAAACCTGTTTTAGTGATGAGGGAGGAAACAGAAAGAAAAGAAGGAGTATCTTCTGGAATTCTAAAAGTCATTGGTGTAAGTCCTGCAGTCATTTTTGAGGAAGTTCAACAGCTGTTAGGAGATGAGCAGCGTTATAAAAAAATGACAATGAGCGTGAACCCATTCGGTGATGGAAAAGCAAGTGAGCGAATACATGACTTTATCACATCATCCGATATTGCTAAGTCTG
Source organism: Fictibacillus phosphorivorans (assembly GCF_007673525.1). Taxonomy (GTDB): domain Bacteria; phylum Bacillota; class Bacilli; order Bacillales; family Fictibacillaceae; genus Fictibacillus; species Fictibacillus phosphorivorans_C. The sequence continues at coordinate 3,000,469 of NZ_VDZU01000001.1, read as the reverse complement.
TAAAACGTAAAAAAATCAAATCCATGTAGGGCGATTAACCAAGCGGGGAAGGGAGTGTTAATAACCTAGATGTCAAAAGTCGTTCATACGATGCTGGTGTTAATCCAAGATCATCACGATCTTCTTATGCTTCAACAATGTCTGGCAAGTTTAACAAAAACGAAAAATTCATTTTGCGTGTTTTTTAATCAAGGTGGTCTTTCAAAGGATGCCCTCCATCAAGAACTGCAGAAATTTGATCTATCGTACGTGATTTTAGGTGATGGCGAAAACAAAGGCATTCCGTTTGCTCGTCAAAAATGCTTTGAATACATTTGGGAGCATCGATCAGATTGTACCTTCATAACAGAAATCCATCCGGATATGCTGTTTCCAAGCAACTGGACAGAGCCATTATGTAAATTCTTAGAGCAGAATAGCAAAGAGCCGTGTGTTTCACCAGGCATATTAACTGCATCCGGAGAGTGGCATCCTCATCAAAAAGGTACATCTGTTGTTGATATGCCAAGCGTGCCGAATGAGATCATCTCTCTTTTAAAATGGTTACAGCTCCCAAAGATTACAGAAGGCTTTGTTCATCCGGTTATGCATAGAGCGGACCTTTTGCAGCAAGTTGGCGGGTATGATCTAAATCACTTAAAAGGTAAGCAAGGGTATGAAGATGATTACTTGCTGTTGTCTTATTTTAGAGAGTTAGATCTTCCATATAATTGGAAGCCGAAAGTGAACCTGCAGTCTATGGTGTATCACAAGACGATGGCACAGCGTATGCATTTTACTGACATCGAGCATGAAGCGAACGTTAACCTCACCGGCCTAATACAACGTTTTGGAAAACAAGCAGTGGATGAATTGAATCGCATTCATCAAACAGAACTTATTAGAAGCAAACCTGCAAAAAAGGTTGTTGTTTTAGGTGAGAATACGGATGAGACATGTGAATTTGGCCAGCACGCTGTTGCCGTTATTATTGAAACAGGAGAAGAGCCGTTAAAGCATCAAGGTTTTCAAAAGCGTGATCTCCACACGCTATCAAAACCCGAAATAACAATCGTGACGCATCCTTTTTGGGTGACAAAACATAGCGAATTAAAGCCATCGTTTTTAATCTCTATGTTAAATGATGCAAATGATCAGATCCCAAGATACTTTCAATTTTATAAAGAATGTTTGTATGCCCTTTCCAATGTAATAATCGTAAATAACGAAGAAGATTTTTTTCTCCAATCCCTGCGCTATGACTCCGTTTTTTTTATACAGAGTACAAGAAATCCAGTTCAAAACACATCGCTTTATCCATTTTCAGAAAAAGAAGAGCTGCTAAATGAATTGTTTTCATGCTACAAACACAAAGAATGTATCCAGCATATACGGCAGCAGCAAATACATCGGAAAATTACCGTTTTAAAAAGACAGTTGAAATGGGATGTTCATAATGAACACATTATCGGTACTCTTGCGAAGTATCTTTATCTAAATGGTGATTTTCAAGAAGCTGAGAAATATTTTTTTGAAGCATTTGCAAGAAACGTAGCCTTTCAGCGAGATGATGGTCTCTTAAAATACTATCCTTGGATTTCACTTTCACAATGCCGACAATACAAATTGGTAGAAGCGATTAACAGCTTTGGCATTCTAGCTGTGACAGATGAAAATAAGCAAATTTATGAGTGTTTATTAAATGAATATAACGCAGGACGATTTGGAACGGCAATAGCAATGTTGATGTTTGCGCTAGGTGACTGGCTGTATGCCGATCAATTAGTGAGGGAAGACAGCACAATTCAGTCAATGGATCTGATCCGGAATATTTATTTAAAAATGAAACATTATTTAAAACCAGCGACAGATTCTTCGCTTTCTGTTTTTTATCAATTAAATCATCTGGATCAAATAAAGCTAAAGGGAGAAATAGAAGAACTGCAAGGAGAGAAACACCGTGCCATTCATTATTACTTACAGACAGCATGCATAGATGAACTGCAGCTGGATGCGGTTGTAAGAATGCAGACGGCGGAGAGTTACTTAAAGTCAAGCACATAAAGAGGAGAGAGGTTACGTTGAGACCTGTCCGAAAAAAAGAAGGTAACCGGCTTACAGCAATCATGCAGGTTCGAAATGAAGAAAATCGGTTTTTGGAGAAAGTCTTACAATCCTTAACAGATGTAGTTGATGATATGGTCATAGTGGATGATAACAGCACAGATCGAACAGTTGAACTATGTAAATCGTTTTCTAAAGTCAAAGAAGTAGTGGAACTTAAAGAATCATCCTTTCACGAGGAGTGGGTGCTCAGAAGTCGTCTTTGGAAAGAAGTCTGCAAATATGAACCGGATTGGATTTTGTCTATTGATGCAGATGAAATGTTTGAAGAGAACGTACAAGAGGAAATCCGTTCGCTTATTAATCAAGATCAATTTGATTGGGTAGCATTCCGCATGTACGATTTCTGGGGAAGTACAACGCATTACAGAGAAGATGAACATTGGAATCTTCATAAGCGGCACAGCAAAATGCTGGTTCGGCATTTGCCGGGATTTCCTTATTATTATCTACAGCAAGAGCACCACGTCCACCGTATTCCGTTTTCATACAATGCTTTATGGGGTTCATTATCCGATGTGCGAGTGAAACACTTTGGGTGGGCGGGATCGATGGATGAGCGAAGAAAAAAATATGAAAGATACAAACAAATAGATCCTGAAGGAAAGTGGGGAAGTCTCGTACAATATGAATCAATCTTAGACCCTAATCCAAACCTTGTGGAATGGAGGAATAGAGAATAGTGGGTACTGATCATACGATTTCAATCTTAACGCACAGCTTTTTAGATGGATACAATCACCAGATTACAAAGATCTTTGCGGGCGGTTTAGAACGCTATATTTATGAACTTAGCCTGCTTATCACACAGTTAGGATATTCGGTAGAAATTCATCAGCTCAGTTTTTCAGAAGCCTTTGAAACTCATTATGAAGACAACAAGTTGGAAAATGTGAGAATAGTAGGTCACCAATGTAGCAATTTAGAGCATATACCCGAACTATTTAACAAAATGGCGTGTGAGGCATCGGGCCAGTTAATATATGCGAGCTGCATCTGGCATGCAATTCCCTATAAAAAAGGAAGTCTAGGCATTTGTCACGGAATTAACTGGGATCGCATAGAATTAGTGTTAGATACAAAGAACGCTGTCCGGGATAACGTACAAAATGCACTGTCGTCTTTATCAAAACTTGTATCAGTTGATTCACATTTTCTCACCTATTGCCGTTCAACGAGTTTTTATACAGATTGTGAAAAAGTAGAACTCATACCAAATTTTGTAGATACCACACAATTTGTGCCGCGATCAAGTCCAAACAAAGGGCGATTCAGACTATTGTATCCGCGAAGAATCAGTCCTGAAAGAGGCATTCTGCAAATGATGGCGGTAGCGGATATTCTGTTAGAAAAACATGGTGATATTGAAATCGAATTTGCGGGTGAAACGATAGACGGAGCAGAGGTTACAACAGCTTTTCACTTCTGGAGAAATCATCATCCTCATGGAGAGCGTATAATTCACAATGTGTATACCTTTCATGAGATGAAAAATGCCTATCGTGACGCGGACTTAGTGATTATCCCAACGATTTACTCTGAAGGTACGTCATTATCTTGTTTAGAAGCGCTAAGCTCGGGGCTGCCAGTCGTCAGCTCAAATGTTGGCGGACTTAACGATATCATTATCGACGGATTTAATGGGAGACTCGTAACGCCAACAGTTGCAAGGCTGGAAAGTGTGATTTCAGAGCTGATTCAGAACCCCGATCAACGGAAAGAACTTGCTGCCAATAGCAGAGGTACAGCGATGGCTTTTGATATGAAGCGATGGCAAAAGCAATGGATTGCGGTGTTGAACGATTACTTAACATGAAAACAGGGTGATACATCATGCCGAATTATAATGTCTTTGGTAACCTCCGAGAACCTGTTGTCTATCAAGATATATCTGCAGCAAGTGCGCAAAATGGTGTAAACTATCGAATCACAACAGGAATTGTAGCTGTTGCGGCTAACAGCTACCTCGCGATTCAATTGGATAATCCATCAAGTTCACGTTATACAGCACGAATCGGCCGAATATTTGGCGGCGCTCTCTCAAACACGGCAGTCTATTTGATGCGAGGGGGGACAATAGCAGGGGGAATAACGTTGCAGCCTGTAAATACCAACTTCGGTTTTACGAATGCCAGCCAATTAATCCCTACGTTTACGAATACAACGGGTGGCGCAGGGTCAAATCCAGCGGTAGGCAGTACCACGTTCAGCACAATTATTCAAGCAACAGGGCCGATTGATAATGATGAGATTGGAAAAATCATCGTTCCTCCAAACACACGTCTTATCGTAAACCTGCAAAGCTTAGCGGGTGGAACAAATACACTTGCCATAACAATTGGATGGGCAGAAGTGAGCCCCGTTTCATAAAAAAATGGAGGAGAAGTCCTCTTTTTTTATTTACTTGTGGACAGGCTGGTTGGAGGGGAGAGTGATTCACGCTTTTGAGTTTTACGGTACGTGTTCTTTTATTTTTTACACGTTCGCTCAAACAAGGCTTTGTTTCGCTCAATGACTCTCTCGTTTCGCTCAAAGGCTGCCTTGTTTCGCTCAATGACCCTCTCCTTTCGCTCCAACTGACCACTGTTTCGCCCCAACACATGAAAATCAGCATTGCATTCCTCCACTTCATTTAAAATACGGCATGATTTTCAATGAAATGTTGCTTTCTAAAGGCTCCTTTCTAAAAGATCGTTTTTTTGAGTCATTTTGTTTTATTTACTTCTTTGATAAGTTGATTGAAGCGCAAGGTGGCTCACGGCCTGCCCCGCGGAAAGAGCGCAGCCTGGAGCGGAAATCAACTACTTCTGCTTCCAAAGGCAGCACTGATTATCATGAAAAAAGACCCATAAAGATAAACCGCATCTTAATGGATCTAATATTTATAAATTCAAACCCCATTCACCGCCTGCTGAAGTGAAAGACAGGATGAGTCAACTTCAGGAATATGATGCATTGCTAATTGAATGAAGGTTTGTGACCGAATGACACACCGCAATGGAAGTTCATTCGTAAGGTATGATGAAATCACTAAGGTACGATGAAGGGATTGTAACGTATGAATCCCAAGCAAACAAAAACAAATATGATATGCTTCATCCGTCTCTAAACGCGTTATGTTTGACTCGGATTGTCCTATGAAATGGGATTGAACGCAATCCTCTAAATCTCGCAGACTGTTTTCTTTATTAAAAAAAGCAACCCATTTTCGTAATATCTCCCACTGAGAAGGTACAAAAAAACGATGGTATTGCCTAACAAACTGGAAAACTTCCTCTTCTTGATCCATACATAGTTTGAGCATGCACCAGCGTGACCAAGCAGCTTCAAAAGCGGGAAGCATGGTTAATCCGATCTGATAATAATAACAAGCCGTTTCATAGTCTTGTAAACGTTCGTATACACCGCCTAATGCATAAGCCGTTCTGTAGCTTCCCGATCCACCCATAACAGATAGTTTACCTTTTTCATTACCGGCTTGCAGAGATTGTTGTAGTGACTTTATTGCAGAAGAATAGTCTTTTTGTGCAGAAAGGACCTCTGCTTTTAGATCAAGTAAATCCGTGAAATGCGGAAAGTAGTTCAATCCCTTTTCGGTAAGCTGCAGGACCATTGCAATATCGTTTTTTAATTTATATATAGAAATGGTCTTCAACAAGACATCCGGAAAAATGTCAGAGGAAACAGGTAAGGTCTCTAGAATGGAAATAAAGGTTTGCAGAGCTTCCACATTTCGGCCTTGCTGAAGCTGTTCTGCTCCATACGCATAAAGGCAGCGAACGTCAGAAGGGTTCTCTTTTAAAGCCAATTCAACAAGCTGTAAGTTCCGCTCGCTCTTATTTTTATCCTGCAGGGTTTGATTCAAATATCCGTAATGATTCAGCACAATCGGTATCGTTTGAATCACATCACCTGACTTTAATATAGACGGAGCGATGTCTTCATGAATTCTGCCGCTGAAACTGTAGCCTTTAACATTTCGAAACAGTCTGCAGGAAGTATCTTTGTAATATTGATGAGGATGATACGAGCCGATAAAATTCTTCAGCTCTACATAATAAGCTGAACCATTGCCAGATTGTATGATTTCTTGTAGAGGGGCGACACTGCCTCGATCCAGTTCCTCGTCCGCATCCAAAACTAGAACAAAATCACTTGTCGCAAGCTTTAGGCCTACATTCCTGGCTTCAGCAAAATGATGATTCCACACATATGGTACAACCACAGCACCATATTGTTCAGCGATTGAAAGAGTACCATCACTAGAACCAGTATCCACAATAATGATTTCATCCACGATGTCACATACTGAATCCAGACAACGGGATAGATGGGTTTCTTCATTTTTTACTATCATGCATAAAGAGACTGTTTTCTTAGTATAATCGCGGTTCATATGGTATCAGCCCTTCATCAAAAGGAAGAACGGTTTTAGCTGATCGAACCAGCTCAATTTTTTGATTTTGCAAAAACGCCGAAAAATGCTGTTCAGCGATAGAAGACAAAGTTTGTGCCCGCTGGTACCGGGAAGAAATCTCAAAAGTTTTCTGTGTGTGTTTTTCTTTTGTTTTCCACTCTTTCATATAGGTGTGGAAGTGATGAAAACAGCCCGTCGCAAACAATAGGTGAGCCATTCTTTCTGTATCCACTAACGAATGTAATTTATTTTCTGCAAAGTTAGGATGAAAAGCAGGCGGCAAGGTTTCACCAGTCAGGTTTTTTAATTTCGAATGGCTGTTCCACTCATTTTCTAATACAGGCTCACCAGAAAGCAAGCGGCATTCAAGCTGAAGTTCTCGCAAATGCACTTTTTCGTGTGTGCCAATCCAGTCTTCTTCCAGCCAATTTTCTATAAAACGCAAAACGGTTTTGTAGCAATGACAGCGGACGAGTATATCTTGAATGACACTTCGGTCTTTAAAGGTAGACACCTTGAATTTCTGATGAATGAGTTCATAAAGTTCGTGTTCTTTTCCATTGTTGCGAATCAGTTGAAAAGCACGAAAGATTGGGCGAAGGTGAGCCGGATTTTGCTTGTACGAAGCAAAATAGAAGTGCAGAGCTCTTTCATCATCACCAAGTGCTTCGTTTGCAAGTCCTAACAAGTAAGCGGTAGTGAACGTTCCGATTCCGCTTTCTGTATGATATTTAAGCGGTTCAGATAAAGAGTATGCCCGATCAAGGGATTCTTCCGCTTCTGAATTCTTGCCCATCGCTAAATAATACGTTCCTTTGTAATGAAAAAGATCTGTATAGTCAGGGTATTTCGCTAAACCTCTATTACAGCTTTCGATGGCCTCTTCCAGCCGGTTGAGTGCACCATAGCACCTGGATTCGAACTTATAAAGAAGGTGTGCATAATTGGAGAGAGGATCAACAAGTTCTATAGATTTTTGAAAAGCGGCTAATGATTTTTCGATTTCTCCTGTTTGCAGGTACTCTACACCAATGTTGTATTGATGAAAAGCGTGATTCGGATTGCGCTCAAGCTCTTTTAAAAGCAAAGAGATATTGCGCTGAGATTTGTTTTTTGCAGAATAAATACTAGGTTGATAGCCGCAATGATTAATCTTCACGTTCGTCATAACAAAGCGCGCATCAGGTTTATGTTGCTGGATGGTTTCACTGATCTGTTCATGAATGCTGCCTGTAAACCGGTAAGCAGGAAGGTTCCGAAACATACGAATGGTAGGGTTAATACTTGCTTCTGTATCAGAAAAGAAGTTGTATATTTTAAAGAAATACGCTTCAGCCTCTTCATAATTTGCCCACGCTCGCACATCATCAAGACTTGCAGGATCGAGTGACTCATCTGCATCTAAAAACAAAATCCAGTCACATGTTGCTTGCTCAACCCCTAAATTACGGGCCCACGAAAAATCATTTCTCCAATCTGTCTCTATAACTCTTGCACCATAGTTCTTCGCAATTTGAACCGTGCGATCGGTTGAACCCGTATCCACTATAATCATTTCAGAAACAAGATTTTTAACGCTCTCTAAGCAATCTGCCAATACATGCTCCTCATCTTTAACGATCATACAGAGGGAGATGGTATTTGGCATAACGTATTCCTCCTTTGCTTTCCTCTCCATACCGCACTCCAACGAGATTTAGATGCTAGTTCAATAGAAAGATTTACTTTTTGAAGGTGCGCAGCAAAAAGAGGATACTCAGGGAAATTTTCTACAGACTGAGTAAGTTCTGTTTTGGCTTGCTGAAGATAGCAGAGCCCTGCGCCTGTATGTGCTTCAGTGATAGCAGGTTGAAGTTTAAGAGCGGCCTCAAAACAATAAGAAGCCTGCGCCCAATCCTCTTCGGCATATAACATTTGTCCGAGCAGGAAGGTGCCTTCTCCGTCTAGTTTGTTATCGTGATTCAACGTCTCAAAAAGTGGACGAGCAAGTTGGGAATAGCCTTCATAAAACATCATTTTTGCAGCATAAAGGCGCAGCTCCGGACAGCTCATCAACACTTTGGTTAATAGGGAGTAATAACGGTTTGTTATGCATAAGTGAATAAGCGGTTTAAGAAACAATAGAAAATTCATTTGTTTTTCTGCAGAAAATTCGTTTTTCACACCTTCGATCAGCTGACTGTAGTACGCATGATTACTTTGCTGTTCCATCCATTTTAAACAGACAGAGGGGATGTCGCTGTCCCGTTCCAAAGCGTTTAAGAATAGCGCGTTAAAAAGGTGGTCAGGAACAGCTGCGTTGGCTTGCTGCATTCTTTCTACTTCATGTATGGCCCTTAACTCATCGCTGGATAACAAAAGACTTAACACGTATTGATCTTGAAGTTCAGGAGGTCTTCCTTTTAACCCATCAACTCTCGCAATAAATGCCTTATAGCACCCTCCGTAATAAAGAGCATGACAAAGCGCAACCTCAACTGCTTCCTTTAAAGCGGGATTATTAAGGGAAGGGGTGAGGAGCTGGTTTAATTCTTTTACGATTTCATCATCAGAAAGCTGAGCGGCAATAAGGATGTCTGTAATCCCATAAAGCGCCTCCTCATAATACGGACAGAAGTTAAGAGCCTGTATAAAATAGTTCAGTGCATCTGAATGCGCAGACCATTGTACAGCGACCTTTCCCATTTCTGTAAACGATAAAAAATGATTGCATCCAGCTTCAGTTACATATTGAGAACAATGCTGAACCTCAGTCGCTTTCTTAAACATCCTAAGTGCTTTTTCATCATCCTTCTCACAAAGATAGGCATGACCGAATTGATAATACAAATCAGGGTAATCTGAATAGTTTTCTAGTTCACGTTCTAAGAGAGCTCTAGTCAGATAAGTCTGATTCAGCTTTCGGTATAACTTGCATAAGTCTTTTACGATCGTAGGACGATAAGACAACTTTTCCTCACATACCTGCAAAGATTTTTCTATTGCCAGCTTAGCTTTTTCAAACTCACCTAAGTTCTCATAAGCCATTCCTAAATGATAGAGATAATACGGATGATTTTGATGAGTTCTAAGGGCTTTTTCTAAAATGAAAACATTTCGAGCGGCTTTGTTTTTTGCTTGAGAAATGACAGGCAAGTATCCATAATGAACAAGTTTACAAGCCAGTTTTCCAATCTCTGTTTTATTTGCCGTTTTCTCTTGTATCGAAGGAAGAATATCCTCGTGAATGGGACCGGAAAATAAGTAATTTTCTTTCGCGCGAAAAAAACGGATAGAAGGATGAATCGTTTTCTCATGTAAAGATGATCCAATCAAGCTTTCAATCTCAACAAAATAAGCATGGCGCGTTGAGTTTTGTAATGTATCTCTAAGCTCATTGCCGTTCCCTGTAAACACTTCATCCGCATCCATGTACAGAATCCAGTCGGTATTGGCGTGTGCAAGAGATGAGTTTCGCGCCATTGAAAAATCATCTTTCCATTCAGTGCTGATCACTTTAGCACCATACGTCTTGGCAATGTCTCTCGTTTGATCCGTTGAGCCTGTATCGACAATAATGATTTCATCTACAAACTCTTGAATGCTGTCGAGACAATTAGCCAGCCATTCAGCCTCATTTTTCACAATCATATGAAGTCCAAGAAGCATTCCGTAACCTCCTGTCCGTAAAAAATCCCTCTATCTAATGACAGAGGGATTGATTTGTGTTTATTTTATGATCCTTGGGCATTAAATATGACACTGATTGTAGCTGTAGCAAGCGTCGTCGAAGTCCGATATGACAACCGTGTATATTTTAAAAAGCGCTGAGGCACTAAAACATCAACTGATCCAGGATTTATATTCAAGCCGGTTACATCTGTAAACCAATTTGTTCCGTTTGCGCTGATCTCAACAATCGTGTCGACCGTCCCAACATTGTTCGTGTTGTAGATAAAAAATGAATACGTTTCTAACACGGATGTTGTGATGGTTGGAAGAGGGCTAAAAGATGCCGCTGTGCCAACGGGAATATTTAAAAAGCTTTGCTCAACAAATGTATTTTGTGATACCGCCGTCAGTGTACCCGCAGTAATGGTAGCTCCAAGTACACTCGTGATGGTTCCGTTCAAAAGGTTGTTCAGCGTGCCGCCGACAATGGTGGCAGCCAGCACATTTTGCACAGTGGTAATCGTTCCAGCCGTAATTGTAGCCCCGAGAACGCTCGTGATGGTTCCGTTTAAAATATTGTTAAGCGTTCCGCCGAGCAGAGTGACATTGCCCGTGACGTTTGCATTGACCGTCCCAAGAATAGCGTTGAGAGTGCCGCCAACAATGGTAGCGGCCAATACATTTTGCACGGTAGTAATGGTTCCCGCCGTAATCGTAGCCCCGAGAACACTCGTGATGGTTCCGTTTAGAATGTTATTAAGTGTGCCGCCGAGCAGAGTAACATTGCCTGTGACGTTTGCATTGACCGTCCCAAGAATGGCGTTGAGAGTGCCGCCGACGATAGTGGCGGCCAGCACATTTTCAACTGTATTTATCGTTCCGGCCGTAATAGTAGCCCCTAGAACACTTGTGATCGTCCCGTTTAGAATATTGTTAAGCGTTCCACCAAGTAGGGTAACGTTGCCAGTAACGTTTGCATTAACCGTACCAGTGATGGCGCTAATGGTGCCTCCAACGATGGTGGCGGCCAAGACATTTTCGACAGTGGTAATGGTTCCGGCCGTAATAGTAGCTCCGAGCACGCTCGTGATGGTTCCGTTTAGAATGTTATTAAGTGTGCCGCCGAGCAGAGTGACATTGCCTGTGACGTTTGCATTGACCGTCCCAAGAATGGCGTTGAGAGTGCCGCCGACGATAGTGGCGGCCAGCACATTTTCAACTGTATTTATCGTTCCGGCCGTAATAGTAGCCCCTAGAACACTTGTGATCGTCCCGTTTAGAATATTGTTAAGCGTTCCACCAAGTAGGGTAACGTTGCCAGTAACGTTTGCATTAACCGTACCAGTGATGGCGCTAATGGTGCCTCCAACGATGGTGGCGGCCAAGACATTTTCGACAGTGGTAATGGTTCCGGCCGTAATAGTAGCTCCGAGCACGCTCGTGATGGTTCCGTTTAGAATGTTATTAAGTGTGCCGCCGAGCAGAGTGACATTGCCTGTGACGTTTGCATTGACCGTCCCAAGAATGGCGTTGAGAGTGCCGCCGACAATGGTGGCAGCCAACACATTTTCAACTGTATTTATCGTTCCGGCGGTGATAGTAGCCCCTAGAACACTTGTGATCGTCCCGTTTAGAATATTGTTAAGCGTTCCACCAAGGAGTGTGACATTCCCCGTAACATCAGCAGTGACAGTGCCAGTAATAGAGTTGATGGTGCCGCCGACAATCGTGGCGGCTAGAACATTTTCAACGGTATTAATCGTTCCAGCAGTGATGGTAGCTCCGAGAACACTTGTGATCGTGCCGTTCAAAATATTATTAACTGTCCCACCTAGAAGAGTAACATTTCCAGAGACATCAGCAGTGACAGTTCCTGTAATTGCATTGAGGGTACCGCCGACAATCGTGGCCGCCAAAACATTTTCAACTGTGTTTATCGTTCCAGCCGTGATGGTTGCGCCAAGAACACTTGTAATGGTTCCGTTTAAAAGATTGTTAAGCGTTCCGCCGAGCAGAGTAACATTCCCCGTAACATCTGCTGTTACAGTCCCTGTAATGGAGTTAATAGTCCCCCCGACAATAGTAGCCGCCAAAACATTTTCGACTGTATTTATCGTACCCGCCGTAATTGTTGCCCCTAAAACGCTGGTGATGGTTCCATTTAAAAGATTGTTAAGTGTGCCGCCAAGCAGGGTAACATTTCCAGTGACATTGGCATTTAGCGTACCAGTGATAGCGCTAATGGTGCCTCCGACGATGGTGGCAGCCAGCACATTTTCTACCGTGTTTATCGTACCAGCTGTGATTGTCGCACCTAAAACACTTGTAATGGTGCCGTTTAAAAGGTTGTTAACTGTCCCACCAAGCAGAGTGACATTCCCCGTTACATCAGCTGTGACAGTCCCTGTAATGGCGTTGATGGTGCCGCCGACAATCGTGGCGGCCAAAACATTTTCAACAGTATTTATCGTACCCGCCGTTATCGTTGCGCCTAAAACGCTAGTGATGGTTCCATTTAAAAGGTTGTTAACTGTCCCACCAAGCAAAGTGACGTTGCCTGTAACATCAGCTGTGACAGTCCCGGTAATGGAGTTAATGGTTCCTCCGACAATCGTAGCGCCCAAAACATTTTCAACAGTATTTATCGTCCCAGCTGTAATCGTAGCGCCTAAAACACTGGTAATCGTTCCGTTCAAAATATTATTAAGAGTGCCACCAAGCAGTGTGACATTCCCGGTTACATCAGCTGTGACAGTTCCTGTGATGGAATTGATGGTACCCCCGACAATCGTGGCGGCTAATACATTTTCAACCGTGTTTATTGTACCAGCCGTGATCGTAGCCCCTAAAACACTGGTAATCGTTCCGTTCAGAATATTATTAAGAGTTCCTCCGAGCAGAGTAACATTCCCCGTAACATCAGCTGTGATAGTACCAGTAATTGAATTAATTGTACCCCCGACAATAGTAGCTGCCGAAACATTCTCGACCGTGTTTATCGTCCCAGCAGTAATGGTCGCACCTAAAACGCTAGTGATCGTTCCGTTTAAAAGATTGTTAACTGTCCCGCCGAGCAAAGTGACATTCCCTGTAACATCAGCTGTGATAGTACCAGTAATTGAATTAATCGTACCCCCGACAATAGTAGCTGCCAAGACATTCTCGACCGTGTTTATCGTTCCGGCCGTGATTGTTGCGCCTAAAACGCTGGTGATGGTTCCATTTAAAAGGTTGTTTACTGTACCGCCCGAAAGAGTGACATTTCCAGTGACATCAGCTGTGACAGTACCAGTAATAGAGTTGATTGTTCCGCCGACAAGAGTGGCAGCGAGAACATTCTCAACCGTGGTTATAGTTCCTCCAGTGATGGTAGCTCCCAACACATTCTCAACAATATTGATTGTCCCGCCCGTTACGGTCACAGAAGGAATTTCAGCCGTAACAGTACCTAAAATAGCGTTTAACGTTCCACCTAAAATAGTAGCGCCAAGGACATTCTCTACAACATTTATAGTGCCGCCGGTTACGGTCACAGAAGGAATTTCAGCCGTAACAGTCCCTAAAATAGCGTTTAACGTTCCACCTAAAATAGTAGCGCCAAGGACATTCTCTACAACATTTATAGTGCCGCCCGTTACGGTCACAGAAGGAATTTCAGCCGTAACAGTACCTAAAATAGCGTTTAATGTTCCTCCTAAAATGGTAGCTCCGAGCACATTCTCTACAACATTTATAGTTCCACCTGTTACGGTTACAGAAGCAATTTCAGCAGTGACAGTCCCAAGTATGGCATTAAGGGTACCACCAGTAATTGTAGCTCCAAGAACACTCTCTAGCGTGTTAAGCGTCCCAGCCGTAATCGTAGCCCCGAGAAGGCTTTGAACAGTATTTATCGTTCCACCTGAGATCGTCACTGAAGCAATTTCTGTAGTAACAGTCCCAAGAATGGCATTAATTGTGCCCCCGGTAATCGTAGCCCCAAGGACACTCTCTATCGTATTAAGTGTACCTGCTGTAATCGTAGCTCCAATTAAACTCTGAACAGTATTAATCGTTCCACCAGTTATCGTTACAGAAGGAATCTCAACAGTAACAGTCCCAAGAATGGCGTTAATCGTCCCTCCACTAATTGTAGCTCCGAGGATGCTTTCAACCGTATTAATGGTCCCGCCAGTAATGGTAGCTCCGAGGACGCTTTCCACGGTATTAATTGTTCCAGCCGTAATCGTAGCTCCAAGTAAACTCTGAACAGTATTAATCGTTCCGCCAATAATCGTGACAGATGGAATCTCAGCGGTAACGGTTCCAAGAATGGCGTTGATCGTCCCGCCGGTTATGGTAGCTCCAAGCACGCTTTCAACCGTATTAATTGTTCCAGATGTAACCGTAGCACTAAGGATACTCTCAACTGCATTAATTGTCCCAGCCGAAATCGTAGCGCCTAGAAGACTTTGAACAGTATTAATCGTACCTCCCGTAATTGTTGCAGAAGAAATTTCAGCGGTAACAGTCCCAAGAATGGCGTTGATCGTTCCGCCAGTAATGGTAGCTCCGAGGACGCTTTCAACGGAATTAATGGTTCCAGCAGTAACCGTAGCCCCAAGCAAACTTTGAACAGTATCAATCGTTCCTCCAGTAATGGTTAAAGAAGGAATCTCAGCTGTAACGGTCCCAAGAATGGCGTTGATGGTCCCGCCAGTAATGGTAGCTCCAAGCACGCTTTCAATCGTATTAATTGTCCCAGCCGAAATTGTAGCCCCGAGAAGGTTTTGCACAGTATTAATCGTTCCTCCAGTAATGGTTACAGAAGGAATCTCAGCGGTAACGGTCCCAAGAATGGCGTTGATGGTCCCACCAGTTATAGTAGCGCCAAGCACACTTTCAACGGAATTTAGATTTCCACCTAATACATACGTTAGGCTTTTATTTGGTTTGCATTTATGACAGTCGTGATCGCAAAATAGGCTGCACCGTACTCGATGGTGATCAACAGGTCGTTTCATTAAGTTATTGCTACTTAGAATAGAAGGAGGTTGAAGGTGCTTGGGATCCTTTTTTGCATCAATCTTTTTATAATTCGGAATGGAAGGCGGTTGGTTGCCAATCAAAGATTTAGGAGGGGAGAGCCTTTTTACGATGTAACGCTTGTTCCTCTTCTTCACGCTAATCCCTCCCCCTGGTGTTATTAGTAAAGATATAGTGCTTCAACCTCATTTAGAACGTTGGCTAAGCCATTTAGGTTGTACAAATCAAACACTTTCGATATCCCATAGTATCTAATCCTTTGTAAAAATGTGTTAAAATAATAGTCGGAAAATTATTGAAATTAATGATTGTAAAAAGAGGATGGATGCAGCAAATGAAGTTCACTATCAATCAACATGTTTTTAGTAAAGCTCTTTCTGATGTTGGAAAAGCAGTGACCCCTAAATCACTCATTCCTATTCTTTCAGGAATAAAAGTTATAGCTGAGGAAGATGGAATTAGGCTAATAGGAACAAACGCAGATATTATTATAGAGAGATTCATTCCTATTTCTGAAACGAATAATAATGAAATTAACATAGATCAAACCGGAAGCGCCGTTGTTTCAGCAAGATCCTTTATAGAGTTAATTCGAAAGCTCCCTGAACCCATACAAGTAGAAGTAAACAATCATCAAACGATTAAAGTTAAATCAGGGGATATATTCACACAGTTTAATGGCTTTCGTGCTGAAGAATATCCGACTTTGCCCATGATCAATCAAAGTAACACCATACATATCGATGCTGAAGATCTAATAGAGGCAATTAAACAGACAGTATTTGCTACAGCCAAAAATGAAACTAGACCAGTACTGACAGGTATTTATTTCTCTCTTTCAGGCTACAAGTTTACGGCAGTTGCAACAGATTCACAGCGTTTAGCTTCTAAAGTGAAAGATGTTTACACATTGGGAGATGCTTCATTTATCGTTCCAAGTTCTAGCGTAAGCGAACTTGTTAAACAAATTAGTGATTATTCAGGAACAGTAGAAATTCACTCAGCAGATGGGTATATTCTGTTTAAAACAGATCAGGTTTCACTTTACTCGAGATTAATTTCTGGAAACTATCCAAATACATCTAAACTAATCCCAACCGAGCAAAAAACAACATTGTTTCTGAATAAAGAATCTCTCGTTAAAGGCGTAGATCGAGCGTGCTTGTTTGCAGGTGAATGGAAAAACAACAATATCACGTTAAGTATTCAAGAGCATAAACTTTGTATTTCATCAGGTTCATCTGAAATGGGAACCATTCAGGAGTTACAAGAAATTAAAGACTTGGATGGGGAAGCAGAACTTAAAATATCAATCGATGGTTATTTTCTTATGGACGCCTTAAAGACAATAAAAGACGAAGAAATCAAAATAAAATTTAACGGTACGATGAGACCTATAGTTATTGAATCAATCCATGAAAAATCATCTTATCTCCATCTAATCTCACCTGTTAGGTCTTAATAGGGGGTGGCTTTTGTGAAATATAAAGACGATGAATATCAGTTACTCGTTAATGGAATAAGCCATTGGGTGAAGATTGAAGGAAGTCAAAATAGAACGGTACCTTTAGTTATCATTCATGGGGGACCTGGCGGAAATCATTATGTTTTTGAACGAACAGTGGGACCGAAACTGGCAGAAGAAAGAACGGTAATTTACTACGAACAAAGAGGTTGTGGGAGAAGTTCAAAGCCACAAAATGACAATGATTATTCCATTGAAACTTTGGTTGACGATTATATCAAGTTAATGAATCAAATTGGTGTGGAGAAAGTTGATGTATTGGGATATTCATTTGGAGGAGAATTAGCCTTAGAAATTGCCTATACCTATCCGGATATTATCAATAAAATAATTCTTTCTGCGCCAAGTTTAATCTTTTCTGACACTGTTTATGAAACACAGATAAAGGGGTTCAAAACTGTCGCAGACAAAGAATTAATAGAAAAAATAGAACACGAAATGTTAAACAATAAATCACTTAAAGAGAAATGGAATAAGGTTTGGAGTCTCGTGGATTCCGATACTGTGGACAGTTTTTTGTTTGAAGACAAGCTCATTGCTAAACGAAATAGAAAGCTATGGCAAGAAAGTGGGTTAATTAATACAGGTCTAATGATGAAGGCGCTAGAAAAGATTCCACCTGTATCACCACTTCGAGATCGGTTGACCAAAATTACTAATGATACCTTGATACTTACAGGGGTTCACGATCGAAATACGGGACTAAGTATATCCAACATCATGAAGCAAAAACTTCCCAACAGCAGGTTGGAGCTTTTTCAAAAGAGTGCTCACTTTCCTGACTTGGAAGAGGGGGAGTTGTTTGTAAAGAAGGCTTTGAATTTCTTAAAGAATGGAGATCGGCAGGGTGGAAATTAATTTGAGGAGTCACGTGAATGCATGATGAAGAGAAACAAATTACATATGTAGTAGATGATCATAAATTGTGTGTCACCAAATTTTTATCATTAGTAAATGCCGTCTGGCCAGGTGTGTACAACGAACAATATTCAAAAGAAGCACTTCAAAAAACAATAAACATCACCGCATGGGGCAATGAAAAGTTGGTTGGATGCGCACGTTTATTAACAGATGGCTATTTCTTTGGCACAATCACTGAAATTCTTGTCCACCCTGACTACCAAGGTAAAGCCATTGGAAAACAACTAATTGATCTTGCTTGGGAGGCTAGTCCAACCTCACTTTTTATAGGGGCACAGCCAGGAAAAGAAGCATTCTTTGAAAAGGCAGGTTTTACAAAATCGATTCAATCTTTTCAAAAGAAAAAGGAACGTAGAACATAAAGGGGATTATCATGCAAAAACAATTACCAAAAGTTGAGCTTAGAGATCTTACTATAGAAGATGCAGAAGACCGTTATCTGTGGTGTCTAGATGAAATGGTAGAAAAGGCATTTATGTTGACCGGTTGCGAATGAGTATTTTAAAAGAAGAGTACTTCAATCTTTTATAAAAATTAATACCTGTTAAATTTTTAAAGAAAAATGGAATAATTACTCATTTAACGGGAATTCTAAAAGCATACAAAATATAGGTTTGCCACTTGTTTCACACAAGGACGATTTTACAGAGTCGTCCTATTTTTTTATTAACAAATACTACCTTTTCGCCTCGTGTATAAGAAAAAATCCTGGTGGAATTATAATCTTAATTCAACTAGGAGGTGAAAACAACATGGCTAACACAAACCAATTAGTAGTACCTGGTGCACAACAAGCTATCGACCAAATGAAGTATGAAATCGCTTCTGAGTTCGGTGTAAACCTTGGACCAGACAGCACTTCTCGTGCTAACGGATCTGTAGGTGGAGAAATTACAAAACGTCTAGTAGCTCAAGCTCTTGGCGGAAAGCGCTAATTAATTAAATATCATGGCTTGGCTATCTGTTCATCGCAGATAGCCTCTTTGTTTTTACATAGAAAAGGTTAAACGGTTGACATAAAGAATGAAGTGTTTTAAATTAGTTGACGTATCAATGATTGAGCTATCAATTAATAAAAGGAGGGGGATGTTATTGTCCAACTCAAATATAGAAGACGAGAAAATCATCAACCGATTGTACGAGATCCATCGCAGGACAGCACCGAAGTTTGAAAGCTGTACCGGCATTAGTCAAACGCGATTGGAACTTTTGCATGAATTGTATGAAGTAGAAAAAATTAGCCAAAGAGCTCTTCAAAAGAAAGTGAACATTGACCATGCTGCGGTTACAAGGCACCTTAAGCAGCTTGAAGATAAGGGAATGGTTATTAGAAGAAAAGACCCTAAAGATCAACGATTTACGTATGTTTCTCTATCAGAGGAAGGTCGTTTGAAAATCATTCATTACCGGGAAGAGAAAGAACGTTTTATTTCTGGTGTATTGCATGATTTTTCTGAAGAAGAAAGAAAAACGTTGCTGAAGATGTTAACTCGTATTCAGCGCAACATTGAAATTTTTGAGTAGTCACTAACTTAAACAACTAAGAATTTTAAACACAAAGGAGAATGCACAATGCAACAAACAAAAATAAATGACTTCAACGAAATTATCACAGGACGCCGTTCCATTCGTAACTACGATCCATCAGTAAAAATTTCTAGAGATGAGATGAAAGAAATCCTAACAGAAGCTTCACTTGCTCCATCATCTGTTAATTTACAACCATGGCGTTTTGTCGTGATCGATACACCAGAAGGCAAAGAAACGTTAGCGCCTCTAGCTAAGTTTAACCAACGTCAAGTAGAAACATCATCTGCTGTAATTGCTGTATTCGCAGACAACAACAGCTTAGATTACCTTGAAAAAATCTATGACAAAGCCGTAGACGAAGGGCATATGCCAGCTGATGTAAGAAATCAGCAAGTACCAGCAATCCGCGGACTTTTAGAACAAATGACACCAGAGCAATTCAAAGATATGAACTTAATCGATGCAGGACTAGTTTCTATGCAATTAATGCTCGTTGCTCGTGCACACGGATATGACACGAATCCGATTGGTGGATATGAAAAAGCTGAGATTGCTGAAGCGTTTGGTCTTGATAAAGAGCGTTATTTCCCTGTTATGTTGCTTTCAATCGGTAAAGCAGCAGATGCAGGATATCAATCTGTTCGTCTATCAGTAGAAGAAACAACAGAGTGGAGATAAGGAAGGGGAATAGAAAAAGATGATTATTATTCACGCAGGTTTAACGGTACAAAAAAATAAAGAAGAAGCATTTTTAGCAGAGGTAAAAACATTAGTAGAAGCTTCACGTGCTGAAAGTGGTAACATTCAATACGATCTAAAGAAAGATACAGAAAAAGAAGCAACGTATATGATGGTAGAAGTTTGGGAGAACCAAGAAGCGGTTCAAAACCATAACACAAGTGAGCACTTTGTGGCATTCGGTAAAAAAGCGGCGAGTTTTATGGCTGCTCCAACTGATGTAAAAGTGTACGCAGGTGAACAAGTTAAATAATCACGAAAGGAAGGCATTTAAAAATGTGCCTTCCTTTTTTGTGCTTCTATTCGGCTTTCGTGTACTTGCGCTCTTGCTCAGCGATTAGCTCGTCATCCTCTGCATTATCTCGAGTAACTTTTTGAGTAAGAATCGCACCTACAGCCACAAGAATCATCACGGCAATATAATAGCCTTTTTCGTTCAGTTGCAGATTGTCTGCATTATAGAGTCCGATACAAAACATGGACACTCCGGCGATGAACGTGAAATAAGCTAAAACCGTAAAAGCGGGTGTGTTTCTTCTTCTATGACGTTGCATATGTAAACCTCCTTCATTCTCTTTTATATAGATAAATAAAAATATGCCAAAAGCTATATTTATTATAATCAATAAATGGTTTTATTTCCTTATTTTTCTTGTATTTTCTCTCCATCCTTTAAAACATATAAGGCCCAACAACAAGCGATAAAAAGAAAGTGTTTAATACAGCAAAATAACTAATAGCCGTAAGTTTACTCCAGTCTTGCCTTCTTCCATACCAAACGGCTGCACCACTTGCAAGAGCGAGCGCGATAGGGAGAACAAATGAACTCCCTGAAAAAGCTAAGTAATCGGGAGCATACATGTAATAGTGAGTATTAAACAACTTCTGAATAAATATAAATTGGACACCGAGAAACAGGGCTAAGATCGTGTACAAAATGCGCTTATCTTCATCTTCCATCAATTTAATTTTTACTATGTAGATGACTAATGCAAAAAGAACGGCAGGTGTGATCCAATATACTGAACTCATCGCAAAGATTAATCCTTGAAAAAGAGACAATACCGTTGCAGAAACGGCTTCCTTAAGATCTACTTTTGTTATTTTTAGGCTCTTTTTAATAACATCAGGATGCTTGGAAGCTCCACTAAATGTGTACTCTTTATATCCCACTAAGTTAAGCCACATAACTGAATCTTCACCAATCCAGTAAGGGTGAACGGACTGATGATTTGTAGTACTTCGAAGCTCAGTTTTCCAAACATCTCCATCAGCTCTCGTTTCATAAACATTAACAGCTTCTTTTTCGTTAGACTTTAATGCACGAGTAGTGAACATTACTTTTGCCTGACCATTCTCATCAACACCATATTGAATGAACTTAGGGTTTTCTAACTTCACTCCATTATTATCAATGAATGTCATTAAGTTAAAATCCCACTCTTTATTTGTGTTCAATGGATTAGTTCCTTGATAAATTTTATATGACTTCCCACCTGAATTATTAGTAAACAAAGTATAGTAAATCGTTACATCTCTGCCATTCTCAATAAAGTAAAAGCCGAAATGATTTTCTTTAATTTGTTCATCTTTATCCAAGATTACGTGTTCCTGATAGCCAAAATGATGATCAGGTTGGTGAAAAGTAACCTTAATATGTTTAGTCGTTTCCTTAGAAGATTTTCTAACACTAATAAACGAATCCGATTTGTCGTTTAGAACGACTGAATAAATTTGATCTGGCACCTTTTTCAAAGACTTAGCTTTCAATAAATTCATATCTACAGTTAATATCTCGTTGTCTTTAAAATAGATGACAGTGTTTGGATTAGAATCCATACCTCTAAACATATTGATCAATGACGTTTTCTTTCTCACCGTCATAATGAATCAGCTGCTTGTCCCTCACGAATACAAACTGATCACCTTGAACCCAGAAGTCTTGGGGACTTGGAATAGAAAGAGGAATAGTTTGTTTATCTTTTACCTCTAATTTGTCAGTAACTTGAAAACTCAATACTTCATTTTCTTTCGGAACATATACATGGTGCATTCCGTTTTGTTCTTGAAATACCGGCTTAACTTCACCAATCTTTTCTGTTTGTAATGGCAGAGAACGGCTCCAACCTTCATTGGGTAGTTTCAGTTCAGTCTTTAAGTTCTCTAAAGTGAACGCAACACAAACTACCAAGAAGAATAGAAGTGGAATAACAAAAGGCTTCATTTTTCTCATTTTATTTCCCCCTTATTCCAAAATTCGACTAAAGTCCATATTTTTCCTTTTTTAAATTAAGTATACAATAGTAAAAGTAGGGAGGAGTTCATCTTGGAAATTAAACTTACCAACATTAGAAACAGAGCGTCTTCTTTTAAGAAAATTAACAGTAGAGGATGCACAAGATATGTTTCAATATGGATCCGATGCTGAGGTTTCACGCTATGTGACTTGGGAAGCGCACCGAACATTAGAGGATACAAAGGAATTTATCCAGTTTGTATTAAAAAAATATGAAAAAGGTGAATTAGCACCTTGGGGAATTGTACTAAAAGAAACCAACGAATTGATTGGTACGATTGACTTTGTCTCATGGCAGATCAATCATAAAACAGCTGAGATTGGTTATGTAATCGCACAAAAATACTGGGGTCAAGGCATCACGACTGAAGCGGGTAAGGAAATTCTGAGATACGGTTTTCAAAACATGCATTTAGAACGGATTCAGGCAAGATGCTTTGTAGAGAACGGTGGATCTGAAAGAGTTATGAAAAAATTGGGGATGAGCTATGAAGGTACGTTAAGAAAAGCGATGTTTGCTAAAGGTGAGCATCAAGATTTAAACGTGTATTCTATTTTGAAAGAAGAGTTTGAATTATAGTATTAAAACTGCAAGGTAGATAAGGTCTTCTACCCACTCCTAAATTACTATATTTACCTTTTATTAATTATTTTTACAAATTGTCTAGTTAGAACGAACGGCTTTCTAACTGCCTATGTAAGTCCTTAAGTATGATTGAATTTTCTGACAATAAAGTTACACTTACCTTATACATATATAGGAGGTGTGCTTGTTATGAAAAACAGTAAGAGGTGGCTATCTTCTGCACTCGTGCTTTCAACTGTTGCAGGGATAGCTTTTTCAACCATGGAATCAGGTGTGACGCCGCAAGTTGCTGAAGCTTCATCTCTCAAGATACAACCAGTAGAGTCCGTTTCTCTCGTTCAGTTGGCTGTTCCAAACACGAAGGATGCGATGAAAAAAATCGAAGAACTTGGTATCGATCTAACCCACAGGATGCACGTTCATAATGGACAAATTGAAGTAGATGCGGTTGTAACACCAACTGAAGTTGCGATGCTGAAGCTCTATGGAATTAACGTAAAAGAAACGCTCATTACAGAGAACCAACTCAACCAGCGTGCAACAGAAAGAAGAATGGCAGTTAAGCAAGAACAAAAGCTAACAGCTGTTGAAGAAACAGTAACAATCCTCAGAGCAAACCACTTCACGAATCAATCCGACACTTTCCTTTACGTAGAAGCAAAATCCACATCTGGTGCTGTATCAAGCACGATTCTAACCGCTAGATGGACAGAGAATGGAGAAGAGAAGACGGCAACACTCCAACAGATTCAGGATGCCGGAGAGTACCTCTACCATTCCTTTATGTTACCAGTTTCAGCAATACCAAAAGATATAACCATTGAAAGCTCACTCGGAGGTTCAGCTGTATCTACAGTTACCGAATGGCTCGGGGAAGGAAAACCGGACAAGCCGGGTAAGCATTATGTGAAGAATTTTGTTGACCATTATATGGATCCAACAGAAACGAACGCGAGGATCGAGAATTTAGTAAAAGAATACCCAGAGCTTGCTGAAATCGTGGAGATGCCGAACAAGACGAACGGATATCGCAGACAAGCTCAAGCGACTCTAGGAACGTTGCAGAACACAGCCGTTGTTGTGACATCTCGAGAGTGGGGACATGAGGGCGGAAATGCGATCAGCTTAGAATTGAAAAAGGCATCAGCTGCAGGTGCTCCTCTTTCTGTTGGAACAAGCGGAAACAAAATCATCGTTACACTGGCAACGGATGCTGCAGGTAACGCAAAAAGTACGGCAAAAGAAGTCGTAGATCTGCTGAATGCAGAAGTAAGTGATCTTGTATCTGCTACGACCTATCGTGGAAATGCAGGTAATGGGATTGTAGAACCTGCAACTTCCAACTTGTCAGATAACTTAAGAGCACCTGCTACCGTTTCACGTGAACCATTTACTGTTAAAGCCATCCGAATCGGAAAGCATAGAGATGGCTCAAAGCCTGGGGTACTTGGTTACTCACAAGAACATGCGCGTGAATGGGTAACGCCGCTAGTTTCCGTTGAAACCGCTGAACGACTTTTACGAAATTATTCGCATGATAAAGATACTAAGAAACTGGTTGATAATCTTGATATCTTTATTATTCCATCCATGAATCCTGATGGAGGGCACTATAGTTTTTATGACTTTAATTCACAGCGGAAGAACATGACGAATCACTGCTCCCCAAGTCAATCTGATAATGGCTACCGAAATTCGTGGGGCGTTGATTTGAATCGTAACCATGATGTGGGATCAGCTTTTGATGGGTATGTTGGAGCATCCACAACGAATTGTTTGAGTGGCACATATGCGGGGCCAAGCGAGCATTCTGAACCAGAAAGCCGGAATTTAGTTTGGTTAACAGATGAGAACCCGAACATTAAATTTGCCATGAACATCCATAGCTATGGTGGTTACTTCATGTGGTCACCAGGTGCTTATACGCCAGAACGTGAAACATTGCCTCGCCCGTCTGCTGGGGAAGAAGCTTATTATTGGCAAGCATCTGACCATATATTAAAAGAGATCAAAAAGCATCGTGGAACGGTTATTTTACCGAGTCGAACAGGGCCGATTCCAGACGTTCTTTATTCTGCTGCAGGAAACTCTGCTGATCACCTCTGGTATGAAAAAGGAATCTACGCTTGGAACTTTGAAGTAGGGGCCGATCTTTGGAACAAAGAAACAAAACGTTGGGAACTGGTTGGTTTTCAGCCTCCGTTTGAAGAAGGACATGAAGAAGCAATGGAGTTCTCAAATGGATTACTAGGACTTATTGATGTGGCGTATCAATATTCTAAAGATAAAAAAGCGCCAAAATCGAGTGTCACACCAAATGGCGGAAGACACGAAGATAAAGTTGAAGTCAGCTTTAAAACGAGTGAACCTGCTACAATCTACTACACGTTAGATGGCAGCCGTCCAACGTTTAATTCTCAAAAGTTAGCATTGAGTGGTACACGTGAAGGACCAGAAACGTTAACGTTTGAAAAGACAACAACGTTAAATTGGTTCTCGGTCGATGCGAGTAAAAACGTAGAGAATCAATACGAACCTGGAAACAACAAGAAGTACAACACGAAAACTTTCTTTATCAAATAATGTATGAAAGGAAGAGGCAGAAGGCTTCTTCCTTTTGTCTTTTAGAACAGTTTGATGCATGCGTTGACATTTAATGTTTACGACCATATACTAACAATTGTAAGTAGAAGTCATTTTGGAAAGGAACGGTACTACGCTGATGTGGAAAACTCTTATTTTCTTAGGCTAACTCAATATTGAGACCTGGAGAATAGGATAAGTCTGCCCATTTTGCGTATACACGTAAATATCCCTTATGATTTCACACAAAGAACATGATGTTCTTGTGTTTCTTTGGATACGTGTTATTACCATATTTGTGCGAACTCACCAACCTCTCTGGGTCTCCAGGGAGGTTTTTTTGCGAGCCTCCTTAACGAACAAGAAAGAGGTGAGCTGCATGACGACTGTATTACAAGTTAAACGAGTGCAGAAAAAATTTGGGGATAAAGAAATATTAAAAGATATCTCATTTGATATCAGGCAAGGTGAAAAAATTGGTTTAGTAGGTTGGAATGGCAGTGGGAAAACAACGCTCGTTAACATCCTTATGAAATGTATTAACCACGATCATGGATCAATTACGACCTGGCCGGCAAATCTGCACATGGGGTATTTACCACAATCAACAGATTATGTGTTAGATGTTGAACGGGAGTTGATGGAAACAGGTGAAGATTTGCTGCGAACTAGCAAGAAGTTAGGACTTCAGAAACATTTGCTGCAAAATGATGAATTGCATCATTTAAGCGGTGGAGAGCGTCTTAAGGTATCCATCGCTAAGATTTGGGCGAATCATCCTGAGTTCTTGATTTTAGATGAACCGACAAATCATTTAGACCTTCAAGGGATAAATTGGCTTACAGAAGAAGTTAATAACTATAGAGGTGCAGCCATTATCATCTCCCATGACCGTCATTTTCTTGATCAATCGGTAGAGAAGATATTTGAACTGGAAGACGGCATTCTCACCATTTACGAAGGGAACTATTCATCGTATAGAAAAGAGAAACAACGTCGTTTTGAACAACAACAAAGAGATTATGAGAAACAACAAAGAAAAATACACATGATTCAGCAGCAAGTGAACACGTTAAAAACGTGGTCTGATAAAGCTCACCGGGAAGCAGGTAAGGGTGGAACGGCAGCTGAGAACAGACAGATGGGGCTGAAAGAATATGAACGGATGAAAGCAAAGAAAAAAGATAATCAAATTAAATCAAAATTAAAGCGCTTGAATCTAGAACTCTCGAAAACAGGGATCGATAAGCCCAAAGAAGAAAGTGACGTTTTCTTTCAATTTGATTCCACTGGAAAGAGAGGAAAAAGACTCATCGAAGCCCGTGGTCTAACGAAACAATATGGAGATCGAACCCTCTTTAAAGAAAGTCACTTTTACATTAAACACGGTGAAAGAATAGCGTTGCAGGGTCCGAACGGATCGGGGAAGACAACATTTATTAAAATGTTGCTTGGCGAGGAGTTTGTAACGAAAGGATCCATCTGGAAAAGTGAATCGATGAAAATTGCTTATCTTTCCCAAGATGTGAGTGATCTGCCAGAAGAAAAAACGGTGTATGAATATTTTGATTTAGAGGAGAAGCATCAAGTGACGCAGGCAAGAACAATCTTTGCCAACATGGGGATCGAGGACCGAAAACTTTCGAAGCCAATTCGTCACTTGAGTTTAGGAGAGCGAACACGCGTTAAGCTGGTCCTGATGATTTTGCAGGAATATGATGTACTCATTCTGGATGAACCCACAAACCATTTGGATCTGCCGAGCCGGGAGCAGTTGGAGGAAACATTGTTACAGTTTTCAGGCACACTTATCATCGTCTCGCACGACAGATTCTTCGTTGAAAAGCTGTGTGATAAACTGCTAGTGATTGAGAATCAGCAGCTCAAGAGGATAGAGATTGGCCTTAGTGAACATGAAGAACAGGCTAAACGATCAACAAATGAGGGCGTTCAGCAGTGGACTGAAGAATTAGTTTTAGTAGAAAACAAGATTACAGAAATGCTTGGAAAAATAAGTTTTTGTAAAACGGGGACGGATGAGTACAGAGCGGTTGATGAAGAGTTACAACTATTAATGAGTAAAAAGCGGCAGCTCATACAAAAAAAATCTTTGTAAAACAAAGTCAGGTGGAAGTATCCGCCTGGCTTTGTTCTAGTTTTACAGCCTCGTTTATCATCACATTTTTATATTGCAAAATTTTTTTTAGACTCCATGCCTCTTTTCCGCTTTTTTTAAACACTTATAGGTTGTATCAATCGTATAAGGGGGGAAGGGAAAGTTGAGAGCAGGGAACATACGTCAATTTGCTTCACTTAGCCAGTTTGAAAATGTAAAAGAGTTTAATGAACACAAACGTTATTTTTTGGAACATCACGCCGGTTTGTTTACGAAGTCAGAGTTTTTGGCGTTTGAGTTGCTTAGCCAATATAGTGTAGTCGTTCCAGGAGTAGCAAACGCAAAGATCGATACGCTTGTTGATCGAAGTGTAGAAAAAGGAGGCAGTATTTCGCGCGCTTCTTTTTTACGAATGATGAGAAAAGCGAAAAATGCAGGAATTATAGTCGTACATAAAACATATCGTACAAGCGGAGGATTTGCTCATAATGTATTTGTCTTTCAGCGCTTTGATCCAGCGATGGAAACGAAAGTGATCCAGCTTAAAGGAAGGGAAACCCCTTGTGAGAGTAAGGACGAGGATACAAAAAAAGCGCGTGAATCTATAAATCTCTTTATAAATCTAAAAGATAAAGATCTAAAGATACGTAAGGAGAACGTCATGACGGACAATTTACCTTATCTTTCTTTAGGAGACCTCGATGAATCCTTCACGCCAGATTCTGTTCCGAAAGACTTCATACGTACGGTAAAACCATTCTTTAATTCGGCCATTGAGATCTATACGTTTTGGGAGAAAGCGAAACTGGCATATAACAAGTTTAATTTCGACCGTCCGCTAGAATTTATGGTTTCAGTTGTAATCGCTGCATTCAAAACAACCGTTTTTCACTACAAAAACAGAAAAATCAAGGCGACATTTATGCAATATTTTTATGGAACGCTAAAAGGGATGTTCATAGTCGAGAGGAGACGCGAACACATGGCGAAAGTACCGCGATACAACTGGATAGATGAGCCTGAAAATTGATAATCACATAAATTTTTGAAGGAATCACATAAAAAATGGAGTTGATCACATAAAAGTACGACCTCATCATATAAAAAACAAATATAATCACATAATTCTGAAATTTTAATAAATAACCATTGAAATTTTAGATAACTCGTATATACTCTCTTAAAAAGGAGAGTGACAACCATGAGATTTCTAGAGAAAGTAAGTAAGACAGCGGGCAACACCTTTGCGATTTGGGTGATTCTTTTTGCCATTGTAGCATTTTTGATTCCAGAAGGCTTCACATGGATCGCTCCCTATATTCCTCTCTTATTAGGAATTATCATGTTCGGGATGGGGCTAACTCTGTCTTTGGATGATTTTAAGGCAGTGTTTCAAGCTCCAAAGAGTGTATTTATTGGTGTGGCAGCACAGTATACGATCATGCCGCTCCTTGCTTTTGGATTAGCTACGGTATTTCAATTACCGCCTGAAGTAGCAGTAGGGGTGATTTTAGTAGGTTGCTGTCCCGGTGGAACGGCATCAAACGTGATGACTTTCCTAGCTAAAGGTAACACCGCCTTATCGGTTGCGGTAACATCTGTGGCAACGTTACTTGCCCCAATCTTAACACCAGCTCTAACACTGCTGTTTGCGAGCAAATGGCTCTCAGTATCAGCGGGCAGCTTGCTGCTGTCGATCGTGCAGATTGTACTCGTTCCTATTTTTTTAGGACTGGTCGTTAAGTTATTATTTCGTAAACACGTTGAAAAAAGCGTTGCTGTCCTGCCGCTAGTATCTGTAGTTGGAATCGTAGCTGTAGCATCAGCTGTTGTTGCAGCAAACGCAAAACAAATTGCTGAGACAGGATTATTAATCTTATCCATTGTGGTTCTTCACAATGTGCTGGGACTTTTAATCGGTTTTCTGATCGCGAAAGGTTTGAAGCTGGACTTTGCAGATCAAAAGGCTATTTCCATTGAAGTCGGGATGCAGAATTCCGGTCTAGGTGCGGCGCTTGCAGTGGCTCACTTTTCGCCGTTGTCTGCTGTGCCAAGTGCTATCTTTAGTGTGTGGCACAACATATCAGGACCATTGCTTGCAACATGGTGGGGGAAGAGAGCGGAACATGTTGACGCACAAAAGAGGACTAACACTACATCATCTAAAGTGGTCTAACAGATAGAGAAGCAAACCTTTATACATTGAAGGGTTTGCTTTTTCTCTTTTAATTAGCGATTTAAAAAACCATGTCAGATAATCTTACATGGGTGTAGAATCTGCGCCAGAACTGTATAGAATGAAAGAAACAGTTCAGTAGGGGGCGTTCAGATGGAAGATATCGTGTTTTCATTAAACAGTGTTTGGCTTATTTTAGGTGCACTTCTTGTCATTTTAATGCAAGGCGGGTTCATCTTACTTGAAGCGGGATCGACTCGAATGAAAAATGCAGGACATATTGCAGGAAAGACAGTCTTTACGTTTGGATTAGCATCAATCGTATTTTGGGCAGTCGGATATGGATTTATTTTTGGTGGTAACTCGAACTTTTTTATCGGGCTGTCTGATTTTTTCTATTCAGGTGATCAAGCAGAAGGAATGGCCTATTCGACAGCTGCATTTTTCATGTTTCAGCTTGCGTTTGCAGGCATCTCTTTAACGATTGCGTTCGGAGGATTTGCTGAACGAGCGAAATTGTCTGCTTATCTCGTGTTTGCTATTCTTTTCTCAGTTGCAGTCTATCCTGTTGTTGCTCATTGGATCTGGGGCGGAGGTTGGTTAGCGGAACATGGCAAGCAAGATTTTGCCGGAAGTACAGTCGTTCATTTAACAGGTGCGATGGCGGCATTTGCTGCGACATTACTCTTAAAACCGCGTATTGGAAAATTTAATAAGAATGGTACGTCCAATAACATTTTCGGACATAACCAAGTGTATACTGCATTAGGAGTCATCGTCCTTTGGGTGGGATGGTTTGGTTTTAATGGAGGAAGTACCTTTGTGGTTGATGATGGATTTTTCGGATTTGTTGCGTTAAATACAAATCTCGCGGCTGGAGCAGGTGCGGTTGCTGCACTTATTATCTCATGGATGGTTTTGGGTAAATCCGATATTCCAACGATCTTAAATGGTGCGTTAGCAGGACTTGTTGCGATTACAGCTTCTTGTGCATTCGTTGAAACGTGGGCAGCTGTTCTAATTGGGTTTGTTGCAGGAATCTTAGTATTCTATTCAGTTAAATTTTTCGATAGATTAAAAATAGATGACCCGATCTATGCGTTGAGCGTTCACGGAGCGGCCGGAATTTGGGGGACGTTATCTACGGGGTTGTTCGCGACACCAGAACTTGCTACAGTCGGGAAGCCTGGCTTGTTCTATGGCGGTGGATTCTCACAGCTTGGCGTTCAGGCGATGGGTGTATCTGTGTCAGCGTTGTACGCTTTTGTTGTTTCATTCGTTCTTTTATATGCAATGAAAAAAGTAATGAAGGGTCTTCGTGTTTCAGAGGAAGAAGAAATTATCGGCTTGGATGTGAGTGAACACGGAAACTATGGTTATCCAGAGGCGTTCATCGCAAACGAAGAAAAAAATAGAATCGCAAATTAATAGTGATAGAAAGCATTGGGGGCTATTCCTCAATGCTTTTATCACATAGGATGTGTGAATATGCCTTACTCAAGTTTGAAAAAATGGCGTGATGAAAAATGGATGGAGCATCAAGATTCGTCACAAGCTTTAAATGAATTTCATGATAAAATGATGAAAAAAGTCTTTCATGTTGCTCTACAAAAACATATTGAAACATTTGGCCCTGTTCCATGCCGATACGAATGGTTTGTGATGGGGAGTGGGGGTAGGTTCGAACAAGCAATCATCTCAGATCAAGATCATGGGCTGATCTATGAGGAAAAAAGTGATGAAACGAAACGATATTTTCTTTCCTTAGGAAAAGAGTTAGCAGATGGTTTGAATGAAGTAGGTTATCCGTATTGCGATGGAAATGTGATGAGTTCTAATCCTGTTTGGAGTAAATCCATAGTAGAGTGGGAAGAGCAACTTTCAAAGTGGCTTACTGAAGAAAGCTTCGAGAGCATACGTTTTCTTTTGATTTTTTATGATGCACGAGTACTTGTGGGTGAAGAAACTTATTGTAAAAAACTTAGGAAACTCATACATGATTATGTGAAGAGGAATCCGCATCTTTTAGAACGGCTGTTAGAAAATACACAGCATGTAAAAAAAGCAGTAGGCTTCTTTCATCAATTTATAACAGAATCACATGGCTCACATGCAGGAAGTATCGATTTAAAGCAATCTGGATTCTTTCCTTATGTTAATAATGTCCGCTTACTTGCTATGAAAGAGAGTTTAGAGGCTACCTCTACACTTACAAGACTGAAGGAACTGTATAGCATGTCGAAATATACAGAAGATCTTAAATGGTGCAGAGAAGAATTTGAAAAACTCCTTCAATATAGGTTGCAATATCATAACAAAACTACAGAAAACTACGATGACATTCACTACTTAAACATAAAAGAACTTAGCAAAGATGAAAGAAAAGATATGAAGCATATTCTATTAAACGGTCAAAAGCTACAAAATTACACGCAATCGGTCATTAAGGGAATGATTGATACATGAGGATGAATCCGCTTATTCAATTTATGAAGCAAGTCCAAGGGAAAATAAACTCAAGTGTTTATGCGTCATTACAAGGGCAATCAAGTCCTCAGCATGTCGCATTTTTAAGGCAGCTTCAAAAGGAATTAAAAGTGGAGGAAAGTTTAACTATTCCTTTTAGTGATTTGAATGTTGTAGTGTTCGATCTTGAAACTACTGGTTTTTTTCCTGAACAAGGTAACCAGATTTTATCGGTCGGTGCAGTGAAAGTAAAAGGGGGAGAAGTGCAACATGAAGAAACCTTTTATTCTCTCGCGCAATGTACGGGTGAACTTTCTCCAGAGATTAAAGAACTTACAGGAATAGAAGAAAGTGATCTTCAACATGCTCCTCAATTATCGAAAGTGCTAGTAGATTTTTATGAATTTGCAGGAGGACACGTTCTCGTGGCTCACCATGCAAGTCATGAGAAGAAGTTTCTTCAACACTATAATTGGAAATTATTTCGAACTCAGTTCAAACATCGAATAGTAGATACATCATTCTTACTAAAGATTGCTGAACCAGAGACTACTCTTGTCCGGTTAGAAGATTGTTGTGAACATTGCAATATACCGGTAGCAAACCGGCATCATGCATTAGGAGATGCTAAGATGACCGCAGAGCTTTGGAGTGTTTATATAGAGCGTGTTCAAAAATTAGGAATAAAAAATTTACGAGAGGTGTATGAGCGGCTCTCGAGATAAAACAGCTGGCACCATTTTACCGGGGAGCCAGCTGTTTTCAATTTCTCATATTAAATTGCGCGTTAATCTGTCCTCGGATCATTTTATTACGTTCGTCACGCTGCTGCTTTTTCGTAAGTTCTTTTTTGATTTCATATGTTTGAACACCATCTTCAATTTGATCAGCAATTTCCATTAGACGTTCTACATCCGAGAAAGAGTATTTGCGCGTTCCTTTGCCCGTTCGTTCAGGGAAAATGAGTTTTCTCTCTTCATAGTAACGAATCTTACGTTCTGATAGCCCTGTTAGTTCACTGATGATACCTATGGACATAACTTTTTTATCTTTATAAGATTTATCAACTGACATGATTTTCCCCCTCTCTGATGAAGTATTAGCCGACAATTCAAAATATTGTTATTTATTATATCATATTGGTGTTAGGTTTTCTTACATATATGTTATTCCAATTTATTTTTGTTTGTGAACACTATTTCTGATAAGAGTTTAGATTTCTTTTATCAAAGTTGATAGTAGAAAGGGACCTATGTATAGATAGGTATATAAGAAGTTGATAAAATATTCAGATATATGACATAATTAGCAGATGTTCTACTGAAAGCGTTTTATTACAGAGAGAAGGAGGAGCTGAAATTGAACAATGAATTGGAATTAAACAATGAACTTAATTCAGTTGCTGGTAACAATCCTTTACCGCCTCAAACGATGGGTCAAAAATTAAAAATGATCGGTCCAGGTTTTGTAGTTGCAGCAACTGGAGTAGGTACAGCGGATTTAGTAACTGCCATTGTAATCGGTACCTCATTCGGAATGACTTTTGTATGGGCCATCGTAATCGGTTCTATTTTAAAGTATTTCTTAAATGAAGGAGTGGGCCGCTGGTACCTTGCGACAGGACAGACCATTCTGCAAGGTTGGCATTCACTCGGAAAATGGGCGACTGGATATTTTGGTGTTTATTCGGTCATCTGGGGTTACATTTACGGTGCTACTGCGGCTATGACTTGTGGATTAGGTATGCATGCGATGCTTCCTATCATGCCGATATGGGCTTGGGCAATCATTCATTCTTTATTAGGTTTTGCACTTGTTTGGACGGGGCGTTATTTGCTTTTTGAAAGAATAATGACTGTATTGATCGGTGTTATGTTTATCACAATTATTGGTACATCTTTGCTTTTCTTACCTACGATCGGAGAATTTGCTGGTGGATTTGTACCCAAAATGCCAGACGGATCGCTCATGTTAGCTCTTGGATTAATTGGAGGAGTAGGCGGTACGATCACGATGGCTTCTTATGGATATTGGCTAAGAGAAAAGAATTGGAAAGGAAAAGACTTTGTTCCCATTATGAGGCTTGATACGAAAGCAGCGTATGTTATTACGGGACTTTTTACGATGGCGGCCCTTGTAATCGGAGCGAAGTTCTTATTTGGAACAGATGTGAAGTTAGAAGGAGATCAAGGTCTTCTAAATCTTGCTGAACTTTTAGGCCAAGAATTCGGAACACCGTTGCGCTGGTTATTCTTGATCGCGTTCTGGTCCGCTGCTTTTACTTCACTTCTTGGCGTTTGGAACGGAGTGCCGTATCTGTTTGCGGACTTTTTAAGAACCATTAAGACAAAGAAAGAAGACTTACATTCAGTTAAGCCGGTTACAGAAAAAGATAAGTCGTATCGTGCTTATTTAGCATGGCTGACATTCCCACCGATGCTTATCTTCTTTTTTGGAAAGCCGGTTCAGCTGATCATTATATATGGTGTGTTAGGTGCATTGTTCATGCCGTTTCTTGCGATCTCACTCATTATCTTGTTGAATTCTAAAAAAGTGGATGCGGAATATCGTAACAAGTGGTTAACCAACGCAGTCTTGATCGGGTGTCTACTCATGTTTGCATTCTTAGGAATAAATGAGCTGCAAAAGCTGTTTTAATTAACGCTATACAATCCAAAGCCCACTCAACGGTGGGCTTTTAACTTTTTATAGCTTCTATATTAGCGATACGTTTAGGGTTATCTTCTATTATGTAAGAGATAATGTTATCTACACTTGTTGCTAAAAAATTGTGAAACATGTTGTCCGTCTTCCAACCAATGTGAGGCGTTAATAGCACGTTATTAAGCTTCAGGATTGGGTGGTCTTGTCGGATTGGCTCTTCTGAAAAGACATCTAACCCCGCAGCTGCAAACCACTTATGTTTTAATGCGTATACAAGTGAATCCTCGTCTAGCACTTCACCTCTTGATGTGTTTATAAGAAAAGCGTCGTTACGCATAAGCCTAAAATGCTCTTCTCTAAGGAGGTGCCGAGTTTCGGGCACGAGTCTTACTGAGATGATGACAAAGTGAGAGGTCTGAAGAAGTTCTTGTAATTCTTTGTATTCAACCTCTTCGGCCTTCGCGCGCTCAATGGTTAAGCGGGGGCCCCATGCGACAGTTTTCATTTTGAAAGCTTTTGCTATCCTTGCTACACCTGAACCAATCTTACCTAGTCCGATGATGCCTACTGTTTTGTTTTCCAGACCAAGACCAACTGACTCTTTCCATACACCTTGTTTTAGTTGTTGATCTAAATGCAATATATTTCGAGCGTGAACGAGCATCATACCAAAGATTAATTCTACGACGGCAGCAGATCCTCCTGGAGTAGTGGCAACTGGAATGTTAAGCTTACTTGCCTCTTCCATATCGATGTGTGAAACGCCTGATCCGGTTTGTGCAATGAGTTTAATATTCTTTAGTTGATTAAGAAGCTTTTTCGGAAATTTTGTGCGTTCTCTAATCGTTAAGATGACATCTGCTTGTTCAATTCTACAGATTAATTCGTGTTCTGTTGGCTTATCGGAATAAATATCTACAATGAAGTATTTTCGTAAACGGTCTATTTCAGGGTTTGTTGCAAAGGTATGCTCCCAATCATCTAATACTACAATTCTCATCATCCCCAGAAAACTCCTATCATTTCATATTGATATATCACCTAATATTACTTGGTTCATCTCACCATCTGTTTAACAAGCTCACGATTGCGTTCTTTAAACACCTCATTATGTGAGGACACCATCGCAACTTTTTGTGCATCAGGTTGGATGAACTGCTTTGCTTTATTCACTGCATTTGCGGCGTCTTGAAAAGCACCAGAGATTAAATTTAATTTTCCATCATGTTTAAGGATATCGCCAGCGGCATACAATCCAGGAATAGAAGATTCACTGTTAGCGTTTCCTGCAATATAAAAGTTGTCTGCGAGTTCAATATTTAACCCACTGTTTCCTAAAAGAGATGTATCTTGTTCATAGCCATGGTTGATGATGACTTCATCGATAGGGAGGTAAGAAATTTCACCTGTTTCGTGATTTGTTAACTCAATCTGTTCAATAACTTCATGGTTGGGACACGCGAATAATTTTGAGATCGAAGTGTTGAAAATGCAATCGGCACAGCTGTTCATTAATTGTGTAACTTGCGCTTCATGTCCAGCGAGATTTCCTTTTCGATAAGTCAGGTACACTTTTTTTGCAATGGGTACTAATTCGTTCGCCCAATCGATCGCCGTATTTCCGCCACCTGATATGACTACAGTCTTATCTTTAAAATGCTGAAGGGATTTAACGGTATAGTTTAAGTTTGACACTTCAAACCGTTCAGCTCCTTCAATATCTAATCGCTGAGGGTTTAAGATACCGCTTCCAACGGCAACGATAACAGTTTTAGAAAAATGCTGCTCACCGGAAGATCCCTGCAAAATAAAATTACCATTCTCATCTTGTGAAATTGCTTCTACTTTTTCATTCAGTACTACTTCAGGATTAAACGTAAGTCCTTGCTCAACAAGTTTTTCAATAAGTTTTGCACCTGGAAGAGGTGTATGTCCTCCAACATCCCAAATCATCTTTTCTGGATAGACATGTATCTTACCGCCTAACTGCGGTTGAAACTCTATAATTTTAGTCTTCATTTCTCGAAGACCACTGTAAAAAGCTGAATAAAGGCCTGCTGGACCTCCGCCGATAATGGTCACATCGAAAACGTTATGTTGATCCATAATGTTCGCTCCTTTTTGGAACATTTAATATTGATTATCATTCTCAATTAGTAGTATACAATCTAATAAAACACTTTACAATCAGGAAATTGAAAGGGGAAGTAAGAAAGGGGATTTGCTAAGTATGTAGAAGGTTAAGATATAGAAGCTTTCACTTCAAAATTTCATATAAAAAAAGGAGCTAATTATGTACGAGCAAAAGACAAAAGAAACCGAACAGAGTGTTGTTGAGTTTATCGAGAATGTGGATAGTCCAAAAAAGAGAGAAGATGCTTATAAGTTGTTAGATATCTTTTCGGAAACGACTGGTTTTGAAGCGAAGATGTGGGGACCGAGTATTATCGGATTCGGCTCGTATCATTACAAATACAAGACAGGGCATGAAGGGGATGCACCACTTGTTGGCTTCTCACCAAGAAAAGCAAAGATCAGTCTGTATTTTGCCTCAGGAGACCCGGATCGCACTGAGCTGCTTGAACACTTCGGCAAACATACAACGGGTGCCGCTTGTGTATACATTAATAAACTAGCTGATGTGGATGAGGAGATCTTAAAAAAACTGATTAACAAGTCAATTGAGTTTCTATTAAAAACGTATCCACAATAATAGTTCTATAATCTGAAGAACTATGTTCAAGTTTTTTGCGTGCTCTCGGGTTCCGTATTTTTAAAGGAGATGAGCCGATTACGAAAAAACGTAGCAAGTTTAAGGAAAGTGAAATGATGATCGAAATTGCCTTTGGTTTAGGTTCTAAATAGAAGAATAGTTGAAAAGGAGCCCAACATTGGACTCCTTCTTTTAATTAATGTTTTTTATGACAGCCGCAGCTTTTCTTCTTTTTCTTCTTACACTTCTTACATTTTAGATAGATATAGCTTGAAGAAGACTCACATTTATCTTTTTTCCAAGAACCCATTTAAATCACCCCATTATTTTCACAACACCTTTGTTTGGTGCTGGTAATATATTTTATGCAGGATGAGGACAAGTTGATTAGACATCAAGACATGTGAAAGCGTACATTTTTTAATAATCTAGCAATATGTAATGTTTT
This sequence comes from Fictibacillus phosphorivorans, assembly GCF_007673525.1. Classification (GTDB taxonomy): domain Bacteria; phylum Bacillota; class Bacilli; order Bacillales; family Fictibacillaceae; genus Fictibacillus; species Fictibacillus phosphorivorans_C. Next base: position 2,962,511 of record NZ_VDZU01000001.1, on the reverse strand, counting down.
GTAAAACATGCTATCATAAAGCAAAACAATAGGAGTTGATTGAAAATTGAAACAAGAAATAATGGATCGTTTTATTACATACGTAAAAGTAGATACACAATCTGATGGAAGTAGTGACTCGACTCCATCAACAGAGGGTCAGTGGACCCTGGCTAACATGCTTGTTGAAGAGTTAAAAGCAATTGGTATGGAGGAAGTAACTGTCGACGATAACGGCTATGTTATGGCAACATTACCATCCAATTCTGATAAAGACATCCCGGTCATAGGTTTTCTTGCACACGTGGATACAGCTACTGATTTTACAGGAACGAACGTTAAACCGCAGATCGTCGAAAACTATGACGGAGAAACGATTATCTTAAACAAAGACTTACATATCGAATTGTCTCCAAATGACTTTCCTAGTTTACAAGACTATAAGGGACACACATTGATCACAACAGACGGCACAACATTGCTCGGTGCAGATAATAAAGCAGGCATCGCTGAAATCATGACAGCGATGAAGTACTTGATCGAACACCCAGAGATTAAGCACGGAAAAATAAGAGTAGCATTCACTCCGGATGAAGAGATCGGGCGCGGTCCTCATAAATTTGATGTGGCTGCATTTGGAGCAAAGTATGCCTATACGATGGATGGCGGACCTTTAGGAGAATTAGAGTATGAGAGCTTTAACGCGGCTGATGCTAGAATTCGTATCTTAGGAAAGAACATTCATCCTGGTTCTGCAAAAAACAAGATGGTGAATGCGGCAAAAATTGCGATGGAATTGAACGGGAAGCTTCCTGTTGAAGAGGCGCCTGAGCACACAGAAGGCTATGAAGGATTCTATCACTTAATCGGTCTGAAAGGTGATGTAGAACAAACAGACATGTATTACATCATTCGCGACCATGACAAGGAACTTTTTCAAAAGAGAAAAGATAGAATGCTAGAGATCGTAGATGAAATGCGTGAAAAATATGGCCAAGATAAGGTTCAGTTAGAAATGAACGACACATATTATAATATGAAAGAAAAGATTGAACCGGTTAAAGAGATTGTTGATCTCGCTTCTGAAGCGATGAAAAAGCTCGATATCGAACCGAACATCAAACCAATTAGAGGGGGGACAGACGGATCTCAACTATCATTTATGGGCCTTCCGACTCCGAACATCTTTACGGGCGGAGAAAACTACCACGGTCGTCACGAATATATCTCTGTTGATAATATGATCAAAGCGACTCAAGTCATTATTGAACTTGTGCAGTTGTTTGAGCAGAAAGATTAACTACTAAGCTAACCAATACCTTTTGGTTAGCTTTATTCTGTCACTAGGGGGAGTAAAGATGTTAGCGCAAGGTGTTGTGGTTCATGAAGGCAAGGTTTTGTTAGTACATCAAAAAGTAAAACGTGGGGATATTGTATGGAATTTTCCAGGCGGTGGAGTAGAGGAAGGAGAAAACTTTGAACAAGCATGCCTAAGAGAAGTGCTGGAGGAAACAGGCTATACCGTAAAAATAATAAGATCCCTGTTTCAGAGTAAAGAGAAACAAACATTCCTTTGTGAACTGATCTCAGGGACCCTCTCTATTGAAGATGATGAAGACATACTTGACGTACGATGGATTGATCTAAAAGGTGATCGTTATTTTGATGATGTTTCAAGACCTGTAGTTGAAATGGTGTTAAAGAATATGGAGGTAGTGTAAATGAGCTATCCCATTCGTGTTAGAGCAGGTGCTTTGATTATTGAAAACGATGCTATCCTGTTAATAGAGTTTGATGATGAGAATGGCCTTCATTACAATTTACCGGCAGGTGGGGTTGAACCAAATGAATCTGTTAAAGAAGCAGCAAAACGCGAAGCGAGAGAAGAGGCAGCAATAGAAGTAAATGTTGGTCCACTCGCGTTCACGTATGAATATGCACCACATCTTATTGATAATAGATATGGAACAACACATTCACTAGGACTCATGTTTGAGTGCACTCGTATAGGAGACTCCGAACCGAAATTACCGGATAAGCCAGATCTGAATCAGACTGGCGTAAAATGGATTCCCCTTAAGGATTTAGAACAAATCACTCTGTACCCCAAAGTACAAAGACATATAAAAGCGTTTATAGATCAGAAACGGTACAACGCTTTTATTGAAGAACATACTCTGGAGAATTACGAAAAGGTATAATTACCACATTTATAAAATTCTGAAAAAAGCTGTTATTACTATCAAAAAATCTTTATACTATATACATATATAAATAAACTAATCAGTCGTTTTTAAAACGATTTAAGGAGGATCCACATGGAATCTTATTTTTTTGAACGTAATCGAAGCAGATTAAAAGAAGTGCTTCCAGAGGAATCTTTAACTATTCTTTTTGCAGGAAAAGCTCCGCAAAAATCAGCTGATGAACAATACCCATTCACACCAAACCGAAACTTTTACTATCTATCTGGGATTTCAGAACAGAACGTGATCCTCGTACTAAAAAAGAGCGGCGAAAAATTTGAAGAAACACTTTTTATCGAAAAAGCTGATCCGGTCATGGAAAAGTGGGTCGGGAAAACCGTTTCTAAAGAGGAAGCAGAGCATCAATCAGGGATAAAAGATATCAAATATGTGGATAGCTTTGAGTCGTTTGTTGCCAGTCAATTCTTTACAAATCAAGCTCAGTATGTTTGTTTAGATCTAGAACGCCGTGGGTGGACAGGTGCCCCATCTGAAACATCACAATTCGCAAAGCATATTCGAGAACATTATCCGCATGTGACGATTCACAACGTATATCATGAAGTTACTGAACTGCGTGTGTTCAAAACGACAGAAGAGATTCAAAAGATTAAAGAAGCGATCTCCATTACGAAAGAAGGCATCTATAATGTGCTGAAACACGCGAAAGCTGGAATGAAGGAGAATCAACTTGAAGCACATTTTGATTTTACTTTAAAATCCAACGGAGTTCGTGATTTCGCGTTTAAGACGATTACGGCAAGCGGAAAAAATGCTACGATTCTTCATTATGAGCATAATAGCGCACAAACGAATCCCGGTGAGCTCGTTCTTCTCGATCTAGGAGCACAAAAGGATTATTATAACGCGGATATCAGTTATACGTTTCCTGTAGATGGGAAGTTTACAGATCGTCAAAAGGTTCTCTACAATATCGTACTTAAAGCGCTAAAAGAAACGACGGCTATCATTAAGCCAGGTCTTGCCTTTGCCGAACTTAATAATCATACGAAAAAAGTGTTAGCAGAAGAGTGCAGACGTATCGGTTTGATACAAAATGACGATGAAATCTCCAAGTATTACTATCATGGTGTGAGCCATTTCCTTGGACTTGATACCCATGATGTCGGTTCGTACAAAGATCGTATTTTAGAGCCTGGAATGGTCATAACGATTGAGCCTGGACTTTATATTGAGGAGGAAGCGATCGGTATTCGAATTGAGGATGACATCTTAGTAACAGAAGATGGATTCGAGAACTTGTCTAAAGATATTTTCCGTGAGGTAGAGGAAATTGAAGAGTTTATGGCTACTCAAGGTGTTCATGCGGTAAAAGCTTAATAGGTTTTGAAAAAAGAGGTTCTTTGTCAAAGGCCTCTTTTTTTACGCTCTTTTCTAAAAGATTGTTGCTTTAAACTCCTTGTCACCCTTGCTAATTGATTGTAGTGGAAGGTGCGAGACTCCTACGGGACAGGCGGGCAGCTGAGACACTTAAGAGTGAAACGTACGAATGTGGCTCAGCGCCTGCCCCGTGGAAAGCGAGCAGCCTGGAACGGAAATCAACACTTTCAAATGCAACAAAGTTTGCGAAAACAGCCTTTTTTTATCATTTTTCTTGAGATTCATAGCTTTCAATACATATATAAAAAAATATACAAAATTTCTCCATTTTTTGTACGTGAGTTGGACAAAAAAAGGGAAACAATAAATTACCAATAAAAAGAATGAACCAAATGAAGAGAAGTAACGTTAGCTTAGTGGAGGGTGAGTATACGATGAAAAAAATGAGAATGTTGGTTTGGGTAATGCTGCTATTATTCGTGTCAGCATGTTCCCCATCAACGGATGCAGCAAAAGAATCTAAAGACATATTAAAAAAAGATTGGCGAGAAATTGAAGAGACCACTAAGAACAAGACAGTCAGAATGTACATGTGGGGTGGAGACACAGGGATCAATCGTTATATGGATGAATGGGTTGCTCCACGTTTAAAGAAAGATTATAACATTACACTGAAACGAGTACCGATGGATGCTCCAGAGTTCTTAAAAAAGCTAGCGAATGAAAAAAGAGCAGGGAAAGATGCTGGAAATATGGATATCATCTGGATCAATGGTGAGAATTTTAAAAATGCAAAAGACAATGGGCTGTTGTATGGTCCCTTTGTCGATAAGATGCCAAACTACAAAAAATATGTGGATGCTAAGTCATTAGATATTCAATATGACTTTGGAACAAAAACAGAGGGCTTAGAAGCACCTTGGGGGAAAGTGCAGTTCGTTTATCAATATGATGAAGAAAAGGTGCCAAATCCACCTCAAACATTTGAAGAATTAGCTCAGTGGGTAAAAGAAAATCCAGGGAAATTTACATACCCTGATCCTGCGGACTTTACAGGTAATGCTTTTGTACGTCAACTATTTTATGAGTCTAGTGGGAACGTAAAAAACATTTTGGACAGTGGCTATGATGAGGATTTTGCCCAGAAAAATAGTGTGAAGATGTGGGATTATTTGAACGAGATCAAACCTTATTTATGGAGAGAAGGGAAGACCTATCCAAATAATTTAACAGAACTTGATCGTTTGTATAGCAAAGGCGAAGTATATATCACGATGGGTTATAACGAGGCACGAGCAGAGAAATTAATAAAACAAAGTGTGTTTCCCGCATCCACCAGATCGTTCGTTATGAAATCAGGTTCTTTAGGAAATGCTCACTTTTTAGCGATTCCTTTTAATAGTCCCAACAAAGAGGGTGCGATGATTGCTATTAATTTTATGCTTTCTCCTGAAGCTCAGTTAACAAAGTTAGACTCGGAATTTTGGGGTGAGAATATGTCCCTTGATCCAGCGCGACTTTCAGCGGCAGATCAAAAGAAACTTCAAACCATTAAACGTGGAGAATCGGTTTTACCCGCTGAAACTTTAAAAAAATATTTGCAGCCAGAAGTAGATTCAGAGTATGTTGCATGGCTGAAGGAGAATTGGGTTAATGAAGTGGTTCAGAACAAGTAATCCTTATGTACTTATGGCTCCAGCTGTTCTAATAACCATTCTTCTCCTCGGCTATGGAATAGTAATGGCGTTTCTAGAGAGTATTAAGTATTACAATCAACCAACCTTAAGTATTTATCGAGAGCTGTTAAGTGATGAAATCTTTATTACATCTATTCTATACAGTCTTCGAATTGCTTTTATATCAACGATTATTTCCCTTCTAATAGGGCTTATCCTTGTGAGATCACTCTATCCGGTTTTAAGAAGTAAGTTTCCAAAGTTAATTGCCTGGATGCCGATGGTCTTTCCGCATTTTATTTGGGGATATATGTTATTTCTTCTCTTTTCTCAAACGGGGTATATTTCTTCGTTATTAAATGGAATGGGACTACATGACCAGCCAAATGAGTTTCCTAACCTGTTCAAAGATTCTTTTGGAATAGGTATCATCATCACTTATGTGTGGAAAGAGGTACCTTTTGTAATCCTGATGCTTCTTCCAGTATATGAACAATTATCGAGCCCGCAGAAAGAGCTGGTGTATACCCTTGGAGGAAGAAGATGGGATGTATTCTGGCATGTTGAGAGACCATACGTTTTTCCCGTTATGTTAGAAACGTTTTTTATCGTTTTCGCTTTTGTTGTTTCCGCTTATGAAGTTCCTGCACTCCTAGGAGCAACCTATCCTAAGATGATTCCTGTCATCAGCTATGACTGGTTCTTTGGATCAGACTGGACAAAACAACCGTACGCTTTTGCAGCTATGGTTATTTTGACCCTATTTATTGTGCTTATTGTGTTTTTGACATACTTGTTCACTAGGAAAGGAAGGATTCATTTAGCTCAAAGCTCTGGTGCATTTCACGACTTACAAGCAGAAAATCGCAAGTATTCAAGAGTCTTATTTTTTGTGATGTTAGGTATGACGTTGCTGCCAATATTCATTTTGGTGTTGACCAGCTTTGTTCAAAGATGGACATATGGAGAACTCCTTCCAAGCTCATTAACGATCCGTGGCTGGCACGAGATGTTATGGCATGGACCAAAATTTATAGAGGCTGTATATACTTCGTTAGGAATCAGCTTGCTAGTATTATTGCTTAATCTCTTGATTGGACTTCCAGCTGCTAAGGGTCTCGCGTTCCATATTTTTCAAGGTAAAAGTTTGGTAGAGACTTTATTATTGTCTCCTATCTTAATACCCTCAATCGTAATCGCGCTTGGCGTACATCTAACCTTTATTAAAATCGGAATTGCTAATCATTGGACAGGAGTAGTGATTGTCCACCTATTACCAACTCTTCCTTACACGATCAAAGTATTGCGCGCAGGTTATGAGCGAATTGGCAAAAGACAGGAAGAAATTGCAGTATCACTTGGTGCAGGTGCATGGGGAGTGTTCCGAAATGTTTATCTTCCACAGCTTATTCCGAGTATCAGAAGTGTTGTTTTTCTTGTTACTGTAATTTCACTCGGACAGTATTTTTTAACAGCACTAATTGGTGGGGGAGAAGTTAACACGATGGCAATCTTATTCTTTCCTTATTTTCAAACAACAAATGACGCAGTGATCGCAAGTTTTTCGATTCTATTTGCCATGATCCCTATAGTTGTGTGGCTGTTAATAGAAGGTACCTTAAGACTTGTTATTCCAAAACAACCGAGGTGAAGAATGGAATCTCATTTTATAGAGTTAAGTGATATCAGAAAAGTGTACAAAGATAAAGAAGTACTGAACTTGAATCAACTGCGTGTAAGAAAAGGAGAGATTATTTCCGTAGTCGGTCCTTCTGGAACTGGGAAATCTACTTTACTTCGACTGATTGCTGGATTAGAGAAAGCAGACACTGGAGAGATCATGATTGATGGTGAACAAATAACAAATGTACCTCCACAACAAAGGCCAGTGGTATATATGTTTCAAGAATCACTTCTATTTCCACATATGAATGTCTTAGAAAATGTTGCTTTCGGACTAAAGATGGCAAAAGTCAGTAAAAAAAAGAGATATGAGAAAAGTAAAGAAATGATGAAAAGAGTGGGCTTAGAAGGTTTAGAATCCGATTTTCCTCATGAGATTTCTGGCGGTCAGAAACAACGTGCAGCTTTGGCACGGTCTTTGATCGTACATCCAAAAGTTCTTTTATTGGATGAACCGTTCTCAAGTCTAGATACGGAACTTCGAAAAGAGACGAGGAGATGGATCAAACATCTATTAAAATCGGAAAACATAACCGTATTGTTCGTCACACATGATTTGGAGGAAGCGATGGCTCTTGGAGATCGTGTAGCCGTTTTAAATAAAGGTAAGCTCCAACAGCTTGATAGCCCACATGTTTTATATGAATCTCCATTTAATCCATTTGTAGCTTCGTTTCTTCAAGGTGGTATTTGGACGGAAGAGCGCTTCATCCCCGTAAGCAGTCTTAAGTTAGGAAGACATGATAATCAAAATGGAAGAAAAGCTGAAGTGATAGAAACATATTATCAAGACGGGAAGTTTCATTGTGTTTTGTCTATTGAACATTCAGAAGCCATCATTACGTTAACAACTCGTGAAAAGGTGAATGTTGGAGAACATGTAAAGGTTTTCGAAGTGGAGAGATAAGAGAGCAGAAAACGATTTTCTCTAATATTCTTTTCGTTATTTGGCATACACGTTTCTAGGATCAAGCACGGCAACTGAACATGCATACATGCTGTACATCACATTTGTTTTATGTGTTTCAATAACCGTTTTTCTTGTACTGAAAAAACAGATTTAACGATACTTATCAGCTGGAAATTAAAAGTGAGGGAGAAGTTGATGCTAGATACTCATGCAAGAAAGTATGTACAGCCGACTATTTTGAGTACGGCGAGATTATTAATAAAAGCGGGATTGAGTGCGAATCAAGTTACTTGGATCGCCTTTATCATTGGAAGTACATCAGGTGTGTCGATCTATTTTGATCAGCCAATCCTAGCTGTATGTGCGCTATGGTTTTCTGGATTTCTCGATGCAGTTGATGGTACGATGGCACGACTTACAAAACCTTCTCCATGGGGAACTGTATTAGATATTACCTTTGATCGGATTGTTGAGATTAGTGTGATCATTGGGTTAGCGATAGCTTTTCCTGATTCGCAGCTTCCACTTTTGCTCTTATCCGTGTCAATTATTGTATCGATGACAATCTTTCTAACAGTAGGAGCAGTGAGTGAGAAGCAAGGTATGAAGTCTTTCTATTATCAAGCAGGTTTAGCCGAACGTACAGAAGGGTTTATTTTGTTCAGTCTTATGATTGTATTCTCAAATTATTTGACGGTTATAACATTACTATTTTTTGTAATTGAACTTTATACAGCTTTGCAAAGATTGCTTGAAGCTAAGGAAATCTTGCAACACAAGGAGGGAGAGATGTGAAGAATTATGATGTTATTATTATCGGTGGAGGTGCTGGAGGGCTTACGGTAGCTTCTGGAGCTAGCTCTCTTGGAGCGAAAGTAGCTCTAATTGAAAAAGAACGGCATCTAGGTGGTGATTGTCTTCACGTTGGCTGCGTTCCTTCAAAAGCTTTTATACAAGCTTCAAAGGATATTTTTACTGCTAGAACCAAAGGGAAGGAACTTGGTCTAGATGTTTCTGGATCTGTTGACTTAGAAAAAGTCAATGAACGTGTACAGCAATCCATACAAGCGATCCAAAAGCATGATAGTGATGAACGATTTACATCACTAGGTGTCGACCTTTATAAGGGATCGGGAACATTTACCTCGGCAAACACTGTGAGAGTTGATGAGCAAGAGATATACGGGAAAAGGATCGTTATTGCTGCCGGCTCACGACCTCTCGTACCACCGATTGATGGTTTGCAGGATGCGGGGTTTTGGTCGAACGAAAACTTATTTAAGCAAAAAGAATTGCCAGATAAGATTCTTGTAATTGGCGGTGGCCCCATAGGGCTGGAATTATCACAAGCTCTATCACGTTTAGGCTCAAAAGTTACTATCGTTGAAAAGGGAAAGAAACTCCTAGCAACAGAAGATGAAAGTATCCGAAAAGCAGCGGTTTCCATATTGGAGAAGGAGTTAACGATTCAATTAAATTCAGAAGTAGAAAAAGTACAGGTAGCATCAAACGGAAGAAAAAGAGTTGTGATTAACAAAGGTCATGAGCAATATACAGAGGAATTTGATCAGATTCTTTTGGCTGTCGGCAGAAAACCGAATAGTGACAGTTTGAATCTGAATGTTGCAGGGGTATCTCAAGATAAGCGAGGGTTCATTCCTACAAATGAAAAGTTGCAGACGAATGTACCCCATATCTATGCAATCGGTGACATTAACGGCAAATTCGCTTTTACACATGTAGCTGGGGAAGAAGGAAAAGTTGTCGTTCAGAATGCAATCCTTGGTGTACCAAAGAAAATGAGCTACAATCACATTCCCTGGAACATCTATACCCAACCAGAGATTTTTCATGTAGGTATGACGGAACAAGAAGCGAGAAAGATAGGAATTAAGTTTTCGGTTTATGAAATTCCTTTAACTGATGTTGATCGGTTTATCTCGGATCACGAAGCGGACGGTTTGATAAAATTTATTACGGATCAGAATGGTAAGATCCTGGGTGGGCATGCAATAGGGAATGGTAGTGGTGATTGGATGCAGACTGTTATTTTTGCATTGAAAAAGGGAAGCAAAATTGGAGACCTTTCACAGATGATCTATCCATATCCTAATCATGCCGCTGCTATTCAGCGTACAGCTGATCTGTACTGGAGGAGCAAGTTGTTTAGCGGAACATTGCCAAAACTAACAAAAAAGTACATCAGTTGGTTTAGATAGAGTGTTAGGAGCAGAAAATGATCTGCTCGTTTTTTTGAGCTTAACCTCTATAATCTCTTAAAATTTAGCGACTAGAATTATAGATGTTTGTTCATGAATTTTTGATCAATTAGATTCTTTAAGCTCCAAGCCCATTTTCCATAAATAACGTAGTCGCCATAAGTAAATAATCCATGTTTATGGCCTGTGGATAAGATAGATACGTAATACTTTTGAGGCTTGAACGAAACTAGTGTTCTACCTGTTATCAATCGCTTAATATTATTCCAGAGAATGGGTCCTTGTCTAACCGCGTAGACACCGTTCTTCGGAAGGTCAGGATAGATCGATAAAGACACACAATCACCAGCTCCAAATACGTACGGATAATCAGCGCTCTGTAGTGTGTCATCGACGAGTAAGTACCCTTTTATATCAGTGGAAAGCAATGCTTGTTTAAATAGTGAGCTTGCTTTTGGTCCGGTTACGGGCATGATTGCAGAGTACTCGATCTTTGTACCTTTATCAGTAACAACGATGTTGTTTTCCAATTTATCTATCTTTTCATTTTCGTAATAGACAAGATTATGGGATTTAGCGATTTCTCTTATTTTCTTTGTTGCTTTGTTTCCATAAGAATGAAGGAGTGGAGATGAGCTGATCAAGGTTACGTGATTCTTCAAACTTTGCTTTTGGCGCCAAGCCGATGTAGCAAGGGCGAGCTCTACTCCAGCAGAACCACCTCCGATTATGACAGGACTTTCACTTGATCGGAATTTTTTGATCTGTTCAGGAAAGCGGTAGTTTGGTTTAATGTTTAAACCAACAGTTCTGGTTAAATCCGAAGAGATCCCAGAACCAATATCAAAAGAAATCACATCAAATGAATAGATTCCGCCAGAAAATCCTAACAACACTTTCTGCATGGGATCAAAAGAGATGATAGTGTCTTCTATAAACGAGACAGAGGCTCGACTGCATAACGACTCTAAATCGATACGAATTTCGTCTTCGTCATAAAGACCTTCTGTAAATCCTGAAAACATGCCTGAATAATATTGAAATTTTGACGATGTAATAAGTGTAACTTCTAAATTGTTAACATTTTCATTTAATAGGCTGCGCAGGATGGAAAGGTGAGCATGACCACCACCGATTAATAAGAGCTTTGTCAAAATGAACACTCCAGTTTTATTGATGAGAATATACCTTTAATCATATAAGTAGAAATTGATTCGTGCGAATGATTTGTTTGTTTAAAGGTAAAAAAGAAAATTCTTACAAATGTTTTGGTATTTTTGTTAGTTTTTGGATGTAATGTATGGTATTTTACTAGATGGTGATAAAAATGATAATTGTTAAACAGCTTTTTGCTAATCTTGCAATCTTAGTCGCACTATTGTTTCTGTATACCCAGATTAAGAAAGATCCACCACTCCGTATGAATTCTACTATTAAGAAAAAGATAACTACAGGAGTGGCAGGGGGATTGTTCAGTAACATCCTCATGCAGTACAGCATTCCGATCGGTACAACTCTGATCGATTTGAGACATATCCCAGTCATTCTACTAGCCTATTTTGGTGGAGCAGTGCCGGCATTCATAGGAATGTTCTTAGTTATCGCAGGGCGGTTTTTAATAGGGATTAATATTTCTTCTTATACGTCTAGTCTGTTAATGTTAACTGTTACCTTGTTTGCAATCGGAATCTCAAGAACGAACTTGAGCCAACAGACAAAAAAATGGTCCATGCTTACTTTTGCAAATCTATTAACAACCCTCTTATTCTTCTATCTGATTGAGGACCAACAGTTGCTGCTTTACTTAATTCCTGGATATTGGTTCGTTTCCTTTCTCTCAGGTTATGTAGCGTTTCAGGTATTACATATTTTATTTAAGAGTCAGATGATGTTTGATAAGTACAAAGCAGAGTCTACGATCGACCCGTTGACGGGGTTGAACAATGTAAGGAAATTTGATGAAGTATTCAACAGTTGTATGGCAGATCTTGAAAAGAAGAAAAAGCTTTCTTTGTTGTATATCGATATTGATTTTTTTAAGAAAATTAATGATACTTATGGTCACTCAGAAGGGGATGTTGTTTTAAAAGATTTAGGGTTGATCCTTAGATCATGCGCACGGCCAACAGACATTGTGAGTAGGAACGGCGGAGAAGAATTTACGGTCTTACTCGTAGATTGTTCGCTGGATCAAGCAAAAAAAATCGCAGAAAGAATTAGATCAACGGTGGAAGAGCATGCATTCCTCTTAAACAGTGGTACAGAAGTGAACATCACAGTTTCTATCGGATTATCTAACTTTCCAGAAACAACTCCTAATGGAAACTTAATGATTAAAGACGCAGATAAAGCATTGTATGAAGCGAAGAGAACTGGAAGAAATAAAGTATGTACAGCCAATCAATGAAATGTAAGAAAAGGAACGAAGTAATCGTTCCTTTTTTTTGCTAGAACTAAGCCATGTTTCCGTTCATTCCAGGCGGACCCATTGCAATAAAGCTAATATCTCTACAATCAATAATAAATGTTCGTGTAACACCTAGATTGTCAACATATGTGAAGTAAGCACAACAAGAGTCAGGATCAAATTTCAAGAGTTGAAAAACAGTCGAATTATCCCCTTCACCACTTATCAGGCGAATCGGTTCTCTTGTTCCTTTATTCAGAAGAAATAGAGAGGGATTTAAACTGCTGTTACATTGACTAGATATTTGCTGAGCTAAATTTTTTAAAATACAGCATGCACAACCACCGCATTTTGAAAGGTTGGAGCAACCACAATTTGCTAACATCTTAAAGATCACCTCTTTTACTGGATCGGTACGATACCACTAATTTCGTGACAGTCTACAGCAACTTGCAAAGTGACCGTATTTTGCTCAATCATAATCTCAAAAAAGCGCAGCAACTCTCAGCTTCAAAGCGTAGGAATCGAAAGAGAATAGGGGTATCACCGACTGGACGACTTTCCCCTTTTGGCAGAATATAAAAGAACTGATTGTTAGTTGTACAACCCTCTGTACATTCCTCATTTAAACGACGAAAAATTCCACAGATACAACCCTCGCAGCTTGTTTGAGGATGTTGCTTCTTCTCGTTTTGAAATAGATGTTGTTTTGAGAATAAACTGTTTCTTGAATGTTTCATCATATATAAGCCTCCCCTAAGTTATTCTCGAACATAGTGTATGCATAGGCTGAAGCGGAGTGACAAATTTAAGGAATTGAGATGAGTTAATGTATGATAATTCGATTTTCAACAAACCCTCTTCTTTTCACTGAAAAGGAGTATTAAAATGGATAATAAACAAATGGTGATGAAGGGGATAACGGGAATGGAAATTGTTGAGATACGGAATGTTGACGAATGTACCGACGAGCTGTCTGATCTTTTAATTAAAGTAGTAGATGAAGGAGCTTCAATCGGCTTTTTGTCTCCGCTAAAAAAACAAGAAGCTGATGCCTTTTGGGAAAGCTGTGTGGAACCTGATATTTTGTTTTGGATCGCTAAAGTTGATGAGCATATCGCGGGTACCATTCAGCTTCACTTGTGTACGAAACCAAATGGAACTCATCGTGCAGAGGTAGCTAAGCTGATGACACACCCAGCATTTAGACAAAAAGGAATTGGGCGAAAGCTGCTGCTTCATGCAGAACAAAGGGCAAAAGAAATAGGGCGGTCACTGCTTGTTTTAGATACAAGGGAAGGTGATCCATCAAATCTACTTTATCAGTCGTTTGGTTTTCAAGAAGCGGGGCGAATACCCTTTTTCGCTAAGAACGAAAAAGGTGGATTAGATACAACCGTTTTGTACTATAAAACGATATGACTCATAACTTTTTGCCGTCACTTGAGGAAGATTTTGTACTTCGAGTACGGCTTTTTTTATGTTGAATAAAGTGTAATTTAAAATAGAACTTTCCAATACCATCGAGTCCAGTCTAAATTCCTTCCAATAAGAGGTGGTTTAACCAATTTGCCTTAAAGTTGTTACAAAATTATGGAAATCATTATTTTTACTACTCATTAATTCCCATTCCTTTACAATTAACTTGAAGAATATGGTGAAGGAAGGGAAATGTATTTATGGATCGCCAACTATTAATCTCAATTGTCATAGTCATCATTTTATTTGAGAGTTTGTTTATTTACTTATTTCTTATGTATAAGAAAGGAAACATAGATCAGAACCCTATATTCTTACTCTTCAAAAAGGAATGGAACATCTTATACCATGCCTTCTTTAAGTGGAGAATTAAAAAACGTATGGTGATTCAGAATGATAGTTACCTCTTTCATAAAAACTCCAATTATTTTTATCTATTTCTAGCTTTAATCCACGAACAAATCATTGAGACGATTGTGTTTCATATTTACCTTAAAAAAGAAGAACCTAACATAGCTCTTATTATGCTAGTTTTACATATTTACAGTGTTATCTACATGCTAGGTGACTATAACTTAATGAGAAATACCCCTTTTCGTATTACCAAAGATAAAGTAAGGATGAAAATTGGTGCTAGACGATCTCTATATTTTAATTTAAGCTAGATTGACTATATACAGCCTGCCTCAATCAAATACAACAAAAGTGGAAGTATCATAAATGAGAAGAGAGTATTCCATGCTACGGCTTTCCCAAGAATACTTACGATTATTTTTGGGATTAGCGATGAGCTAAAATATGAAATAGTGTTTAAGGATCCAGTGCAAGCAAGAGGTTACTTTGGACAAAAACAAGAGATTAATAAAGTGCATCTTTATTTTGATCATGCGGGAGATTTTGTAGAGTCACTTCAAAATAGAATGGTAATAGAAGGCGCAAGTGAGAGCAGCGTATAGAATCAAGAAGCAAATTTTAGTTATTTTATTAACTTTGATAAACTTCTAAACTCCTAGTAAACACAGTAAAGCTTGTTATGTATTGCACGCCTCTCTTATGTATAATGGTAATAATTCTAGCTTGAGGAGTGGTAAAGGTAATGAATGTAGCTCTACTCAGTAAATGGCACGTGCATGCAGTCGATTATGCACGAGAAGCAATGGAAAATGAAGCCATCACGATCAAAACGGTTTGGGACGAAAACGAAGAGCGAGGAATCCGATGGGCGGAAGAGTTAGGTGTTTCGTATGAAGCGGATCTCCAGAACGTGCTAGCTGATTCAAGCATTGATGGTGTAATCGTTACTACAGCAACAAACCGTCATAAAGAGGTAATTATCGCTGCTGCGAACCATGGGAAACATATTTTTACTGAAAAAGTCCTAGCTTTCACAGTGAAAGAGTGTGAAGAAATTTTAGATGCTGTAGACAAAAATAAGGTACAACTTATGGTCAACCTTCCAAGACTTACAGAAAGCTTTTACCTCTATGCCCAACAAGCAGTAGACATTGGACTTCTTGGAGATCTTACATATATTAGATGTCGCGTAGCTCATAACGGATCAGTACCTTCGGAAGAGAATCCAAAAGGATGGCTGCCACAGCACTTTTATAATAAAGAAGAGTGTGGAGGAGGAGCTTTGATCGATCTTGGGGCACATCCAATTTATTTAACGAACCGTTTAGGTGGAAAAGTAAAAGCAGTAAGCAGTAGATTGAATGAATTATACGAATTAGGTGTAGATGATAACGCTGTCGTTATGGTGGAATATGAATCAGGTGCTATGGGAATGATCGAAACGGGCTTCTTATCTTATGGAAGCCCTCAGCAACTCGAGCTTTACGGCACAGAAGGTACACTTATGGTTGAATGGCAAGATGTAAGAATTAAAAGTAAGCACCTTGGCACAGAGGATTGGGTAAAGCCGGAACTGCCGAATCCAATCTCTTCTAATATGGAGCAATGGGTTGAGGCGATTGAAAATGGGGTGAAGACGACGATAGAAAGAGATGATATTGTGAACCTAACGGCAATAAATGAAGCAGCAGCTATCTCGAGTAAAGAAGGTCGTCGTGTGCAACTATCAGAACTAATATCAAAGCAGAATATTTAAAGTTTATAAAAAGGAATCCAACCTCCTTGTGCAGAATGTATGTTCGTAAACAGTTCTGAACAAGGAGGTTTTTGTATGAATAAAAAAACAATTCTTTTAAATCAAATGGCGGCAAACCATAATGAACCAAACTGGTTTGTGCCTATTGATCGAGCACTTCAAGGACTTACAATTGAACAAGCGAGGGAAAAGTCTGGTGAAAGCAACTCTATATGGGAGATCGTCAACCACTTGATTTTCTGGAACGAACGTTATTTACAGAGGTTTAAAGGAAATTCGCCCCATCAAAAGGTTGAAAGCAATGATGAGACGTTCGAAAACAAAAACGGTCAGGATTGGGAAGCAGCTAAAGATCAATTATTTGCTATCCTAACGGATTGGGCGACTGTATTAAAAGATGCAGAGGGTAGTATCTTTGAAATTTCTGCTCATGAAGACCGTCACGACCCTTGGTATTCTGTACTTGCTCATATAAACATTCATAATGCCTATCACATCGGCCAAATCGTTGAGATAAGAAAATCTAAAGGAAACTGGGATTCTAATAAAGGTGTTCATTAAAAGGAGGGCTAGAATGTGGAGAATCTAAAGTTTGTATATGTTACATATATAGAGACCTCATCTGAAAAATTGTGGGATGCCCTAACAAACGGAGATTTAACAGAGCAATACTTTTTCGGCAGCCGAGTGGATTCGGAATGGAAAGAAGGTTCACAGATTACATATTCACGCGGCAGTAAGGTGACTGATTGGGGAGAAATCTTAACATATGAGCCACAAAAGAAACTCTCCTTTACATGGTTCAACAAGTGGGATGATGAAGTTCGGAAAAAGCCTACTATTGCGACATTTCTGCTTAAGGAGTTGAACGGTACAGTGAGGTTGACATTGCGTCACGAGAATTTGAAGGATGCAGATCTCGTAGAGGATGAAGATACGTTCGTAGGATTTAACAATGGCTGGCCAGCGATCTTGAGCAACTTGAAAACAATGCTGGAAACAGGACGAACGTTGCCACCAGTAATTTCTTGAATACTTTTTATAAAAGGGAGAGTGATTCTTCCTTTTTTTATGTATGTACCATTAACCTTTAAGCGCTGCGATATAACGGTCATCAGAACGTAGCACGAAATTCTTCCACTTTGTTGTGCTCCTTTTAAAATGGTGTAAGCAAAGTCTAGCAAACAAATTATAGGAATTATTGTTAAACGACTCAACAGTTCATAGGTCGCAGTTTTAAAAATTTTGGAGAGGGAATTATTAAATAAAACATAAAGGAGGTGGCTAGCATGTCTGTTTATGACCAGATCAGCTCTTGTTGCAGCAGGATCGAGAAAGCAGACACAAAGGAAGACGTACTTCGTGAAGTAGATAAGCTGGACAACTACGCCTCTTATCTAAACGCAGAGAAAGCAAAACGACTTCATATTTATTGTGATAACATTCGTAAACTTAATGTTGATGTGAAAACTGAAACCGTCAACCAAGCCGGTTTTATCCGAAATTTATTTACCTAAACATAAAGATCCCTCATGAGCTCTCATGAGGGATTTATACGTTAATCGTACCTAGTATCTTGCAGTGCAGCTTGTGTTTCGTGAAGATGTCTCAAGTATTCTTTGGCGTGATGAATGTGTTTCTTTTCTTCTTCAGACATTCCTTCACCTACGTCATGTACTGATTGCTGAGCGGTTTCTAGCCATATTTTTGCGGTTTGAAAACAAGATGGCGTTTGATTTGCTTGTGCTTCTATCATAGCTTCATCCGCACGCTTAACATGGTCAAGAGCTTCTTGAATCTTAGGGCTTAACTGATGATCCATTTGTATGAACTCCCATTCACAATATGATTTTTTAGGTCTGATTAGAATTACTTCCGAATAAGATGAAGACAAGCATAAGGTGTCCATCTTATATGTGGAGGTAATCAATGATATTATTTTTTAAATATGTACTGCTAGGTTTATCTCTTGCTGCACCAATCGGTCCTGTAAATGCTGCACAGATGGACCGCGGTATTAAATACGGATTTTGGCAAGCTTGGATGGTCGGATTAGGTGCAACTCTTGCAGATGCTCTCTATATGCTTATGGTCTACATGGGGCTTGTAAGCTATATTAATACACCATTCATTAAAACTTTCCTCTGGCTATTTGGCAGTTTTGTTCTTCTTTATACGGGAATCGAGACATTAAAAAAAGCTTCTGCTGAAAGAAAGAGCAGTCAACAAGATTACACGGTACATAATAGCAGGAGTTTTATGGCTGGTTTTCTCATGTCTCTTACCAATCCACTTACTATCTTATTTTGGTTAGGAATATATGGTTCTATACTTGCAGAAACTGCAACGAAATATTCATTAGAAAGTCTACTTCTTTATAGTGCAGCTATATTTACAGGCATACTAATGTGGGATTTCGCGATGGCAGTCGTATCAAGTAGTTTTCGAAAGATGCTGGCTGACCGCATTCTAGATGGAATTTCGAAACTATCAGGTTTATCATTAATCGGATTTGGTTTTTACTTTGGTTATAAAGGTATCTCGTTTTTATTATCGTAAAAATTGTTTTTTCTTACGCCAATGAATATTCAATCGCTTAAGATAAACAATAATACCTGTAAAGCAGGAGGGTATTATTGTGAAAAAAAACAATTGTAGTGGACCGGTTCAACCAAATCTTGATAAATCAGAAGCAAAAAACATGGCTTGGTGGCAGCTCTCTCTTGTTGGAGTAGGGTGTACAATAGGAACAGGTTATTTTTTAGGATCCACGATTGGAATCCAGCTTACCGGCCCTTCTATTGTATTTTCCTTTATATTGGCAGCAATAGGAACTTACATCGTGTTTCAGTTATTAGCCAAAATGACAGCAGCAGATCCTCAAAAGGGTTCTTTTTGTTATTATGCCACACATGCCTATGGAAGATGGGCGGGTTTTAGTTGTGGCTGGAATTATTGGGTCTCTAATATATTGATCATGGGAAGCCAGCTCACTGCACTTTCAATCCTCTCTCAATTTTGGTTGCCACATGTTCCGCTTTGGATCTTTGCAGCTTTTTATGCAGTTTTAGCCATTATTGTTGTGTTAGCGGGAACGAAGAAATTTGATCAAGTTGAAAATTTGCTGGCTGTCATAAAAGTAGCAGCAATCGTTATGTTCATTATTTTGGCGATCGCAGGACTAATTGGTTTTGTTGATGGAAAAAACTATGATCTAGTCATACCAAATACGTTCAACGGTTATTTTACAGGAGGACTTAAAGGCTTCTGGTCGTCTCTAATCTATGCGTTTTATGCATTTGGCGGAATAGAAGTAATCGGTATGATGGCGATGCAATTGAAAAAGACAGAAGATGCTTCAAAAGCGGGTTCGATCATGCTATTTATCCTTACAATTATTTATGTCTTATCGATTGGACTTGCTGTGTCTACGGTTGCTTTAGAAACATTTGATCATAAAGAAAGTCCATTTGTTACGGCGATGGAAAGGTATCATCTAGGTTTTTTCCCGCATGTATTTAACGGAGCGATCATTATAGCTGGGTTTTCAGCTATGGCGGCAGCTCTTTTTGGAGTGACTAATCTTTTAAGAACGCTTGCAGAAGACGGAGATGCTCCTAAATTATTTGCGAAAACGATAAAATTTAAAAAACTGCCGCTTCCTGCGATGGGTTTAGGAGCAGGAGGCCTTTTAGCAAGTATCATAACAGCACTTCTCCTCCCAGGACGTATTTATGAGTACATTACAACGGCAGCTGGGATATTACTTCTATTCAACTGGTTGTTTATCATTTTGTCTTCCATGAAGATACTAAAGCAATCTATAGGGGTGAAGCTGATTTCGATCGTTGCAATCGGATTAATCTCTTTAGCCGTAACAGGTACATGGTTTGAAGAAACCATACGACCGGGGCTTTATGTTAGTATTGGAATCTCGGTAATCATAGGAATAATTGCTTTGATTATCCAAAAGAAACGTAATAAACAAGAAAAAAGTTCGGTTTAATTCTTTTGTGTGAAAAACATTTTATCAAATCATTAAACACATGGAGTGAGGGAGGACAGTGCCCATCTAGATTTGAACTTAGATTCTAGCCTTGATCGGGGAAATATTCTAGATGGCAATGACCACGACCAGTGGGAAGAAGAGGGAAATGATGACGAGGGAATTCTTGATAATATCCTTGGTGTTTTTTATAAGAAACGAGATTAAAGAAAGCCGTTCCCCGTGGGAGCGGCTTTTTCTTACATCATAAGAAAGGTTAACTTGTTTGTAGATGAATTTCAACGTAGTAACAAGTTAAAACGAGAGTATAAATGCAACTAAGGCTGACATGAAAGGCTTGGTTTCAGCCCATTTTTTAAATCAACCAAAACATACGAAGTTTCGGATCTGAGAAAATCCGTATCGTACGCGCTGACGCCGACCGCCAATCCAAATATAGCCGGTTACGCTGTTTTGGCGTATTGCTACAGGAAAGAACCAAAAGTCACGCCCAAACTGACCTGGACGACGTAGACCTAATAGCCCCCAATTTCCTAAACAACTGCATAACCGTGCACGAATTTGTGGGGGCTGGAAGTTTTGAGTGAAAAAAGGTTGTGGAATCTGGCTTTGTGCAAATTGTTGGGGCGGTGGTGAAAATGGACCTGCTTCATCTTCTTCCATTTGGCGCTCTACATAATTTGATTCGTCAATGGAGTGTTGATGTTGATGATTATATGGATGATTGTTCATGGGATAATTGTTCATAAAGGCTTTTCCTCCTTCCACAAAACAGTTTGTTCGATATATGAATATGATAGCTGCTTCTTATGAGTATCTTGTTCGTTGTACATAATAGTAAAATTAGTAAGAAATGGGCGAAATGCTGGAGGTATAAACAATCAAATGAAAGCAATGATAATCGATCGCTACGGAGAGGACGTAGCACTTCAAGAAACAAAAATAGATATACCCGAAATAGGGGAGCAAGATCTTTTAATCCGAATACATGCTGCAAGTATAAATCCGATAGATTTTAAAATAAGAGATGGAAAAGTAAAAATGTTGTTATCCTTTCAAATGCCATTAATTCTTGGGAATGATTTTTCAGGTACCGTTGAACAGGTAGGAAGTAAAGTGACTAAGTTTCAACCTGGAGATAAAGTGTTTGGTAGACCAAGAAAGAGCCGCATTGGAACATTCGCCGAATATATTTCAATTCATGAAGAAGATGTGGCAATCGCACCAAGTAACATTTCCTTGATTGAAAGTGCTTCACTGCCGCTAGTTGGCTTGACTACTTGGCAAGCCTTTCATGACGTTCTTCAATTGAAAGAGGGACAAAAAATCTTAATCCATGCTGGTGCGGGCGGAGTTGGTACATTTGCGATTCAGCTTGCAAAAACTATGGGAGCCTATGTAGCCACCACAGCGAGTAATAGAGGATACGATCTTGTTAAGTCATTGGGTGCTGACGAGATTATCAATTACAAAGAACAAGATTTTGAGAAGGTTCTTAAAGGGTATGATGCCGTTTTTGACACGTTAGGTGGAACTTCTTTAGAAAAATCATTTAAAGTGTTGAGACCCGGTGGAAAGATTGTTTCTGTTTCAGCTGTCCCGAATAAGGCATTTGCAGCAGAAAACAATTTGGGGTTCTTCAAAAAGGTGATTTTTTCTATTGTGAGTAGTAAGATAGCAAAGCTTGAAAGAAAACATAACGTTCATTACCATTTCCTATTCATGAAACCGAGTGGGGAACAGTTAAGCAAGATTGCTGATTTAGTAGAAAAAGAAGTGATCGTACCTGTGATCGATAAAGTCTTTCCATTTAAAGATGCACAAAAAGCAATTGAGTATGTAGAAACGGGAAGAGCAAAAGGAAAAGTAATCATTAAAGTGGAATCACCTCTAATTGCGAAAGATTGAAGGAACTCTAACTAAATTTGTGGAAGTTTAATTAACAACAGAAAAAATACAAAAAGTAGGATGAGTTCAGATGATTAGATATCCAGTATTAAACGATAATGCATCGATCGGAGTAACTGCTCCTTCCTCAGGTGTACAATCAACTCTTCATGATATGTTCAAGCAGGCCTGTATTCGGATGGAGAAGAAAGGATATGAGGTAACTTGTGGTGAAACGGTTTGGACACAGAAAAAAGCGAAGTCAGCACCAGCAAAAACACGTGCTGCTGAGTTTAATGAGATGTTAAGAGAACCAAATATAGATTTAATCATCCCTCCTTGGGGTGGTGAGCTATTAATCGAAATCTTAGAATATGTTGATTTCACGAATTTGCCAAAAAAGTGGATTCTAGGTTATTCAGATACGAGTGCTCTGTTGCTTTCCATCACGTTAAAAACAGGGATCGCAACCGCTCATGGAACAAATTTCGTCGATTTAAGAGGTGAGTACTCTGATGAAACAACAGCTATGTGGGAAAAAGTACTTTCAACAGAAGAAGGTAAAACTGTTCTTCAGAAGTCCTCTGAAAAATATCAAAAAGAATGGCAACACCAGGCGCCAACACCATACGTGTTTCATTTGACTGAAGATACAGAATGGAAGACGGTTTCAGGTGAGGATGAAAAGATTTCTGGGCGTCTGCTGGGCGGTTGTATTGATGTGATTCGGCATCTGGTAGGGACACCTTATGGTAACCTCGCTGATTTTAATAAACAGAAAATCAATGGTGAACCGATCCTATGGTATTTAGAAAATTGTGAGATGAACACGGCTGATTTAAGAAGATCATTGGTTCAGATGAAGCTAGCCGGCTGGTTTGATAACTGTTCAGGTTTTCTATTCGGCCGAAGCCCTGCTAATGATCCTGTTAATGACTATACTGCTGAAGATGTGTATAGAGAATTGGCAGATGAGTTGCAGATCCCTGTTATATACGATGTGGATTGTGGACATGTACCGCCTCAAATTACATTTGTAAACGGGGCTTTTGCCGAAGTCGAGGTAAAAGGTGGTAGAGGAACGGTTTTACAACATTTTCGTAAATGAACGGCTAACCGATAAGAAATAATTAACGCAACACAATATTACAAATTCTTGAGAAGTTGTCTCTTATTTTAAGGGCAATTTCTTTTTTTTTGTTCACTAAACGAACAACGGATAAAATAATAAATTGTAAATATTTTAAAAATATGGTTTAAGTTAATAGTTTAAGTGGTACATAACTTACACAAACACATTACATTTATTGTACGGTGGTTTGTATACCATTTGTGAGGAGAGATGAAATGAAAAAGTTTTTTGGGTCTGCACTTGCCGCGGTTATGATGTTTGCTATGATGGCAACGGGGGTTTTTGCTGAGTCTAATGATGCAATGGTTCGTATTGTACATGCTTCACCAGATGCCCCTGCAGTTGATGTGTATGTCGATGGAAAACCAGTAGTCGAGGGTGCGGAGTTTAAGGCGGCAACAGATTACATGCCATTGCCAGCTGGCGAACATAAAGTGGAAATCTTTGCAGCGGGTACTAAAGATAATGCTGTAATCTCACAAAATTTGTCCGTTGAAGCAGGTAAAGCTTATACAGTAGCTGCAGCAAACATGCTAGAAATGATTGAGCTGGCAGTTGCAGAAGATTCCATGGAAGCAACTGAAGGAAAAGCAAAAGTACGCATCGGCCATCTTTCTCCTGATGCACCGACAGTGGATGTAGGTTTAATCGGAGGGGACGCTTTGTTTAGTGGAGCTACTTTCAAAGCATTTACAGATTATAAAGAGTTAGATCCAAATACGTATGATTTAGAGATTCGAACTCCAGATGGTAAGCAAGTGCTTGACCTCTCTGGAACAAAGCTTGAAGCAAATATGGTTTACAGCGTTTATGCAATCAATACAGCAGATAAACTTGAAGTACTCGTTCTTCAAGACTCAATGGTAATGCCGTCAGAAATGCCAAAAACAGGAATGGGTGGAGCATCTGATGATTCAACGGCAAGCTATACAGCAGAAATTATCGCTGTAGCTGGATTGGGTGCGCTTGCGTTTGTCCTTTATCGAAAACGTACTGTTCAATAAAAATGAGAAATCAAATTATTTTAATACCAATTTTATTCCTGCTGAGCAGTTGCTCAGCAGGAAATAACTATGAAAGTGATAAAAAACAAGAGTATAGTGAGAACAAGATTCTAGTTTCATCACAAGAAGAAACAGATACAAAATCAGCTCAACAAACCGATTCTATGATGAAAATGAATAACGATGATGCAAAAAAAGATGAGTCAAATGAGACTGAATCCATTGGTATTCTTCCAACAAAAATCGAGATTCCAGCTTTAAAAGTGAGCGCTTCTGTAAATGGACAAGGACTAAACAAAGACGGACAGATGGAAGTGCCAAATAACGGAGAAGATGTTGGTTGGTATGAGCTGGGTACTAAGCCCGGGGCAAATGGAAATGCAGTTATAGCTGGTCACGTTGATGATTATAAAGGCCCTGCTGTATTTTTTTATTTAAAGAACTTGAAAGCAGGTGATCTCATTCATGTTTATGGGAAAGGAAATGAAAAAGTTTCTTTTCAAGTGGAAAAGGTCGTTGCCTATAAAAAAGACGAAGCACCTTTACGTGTGATATTTGGACCTGGTCAGCAGCCTAGGTTAAACCTCATAACATGTACAGGTGTATATAATAGGAAAAACAATGAACATGAGAAACGGTTGGTCGTTTATGCAAAACGGATCAAACTATAAAAAGAGCAGAGACCATCTACTGAAGATGATTCTGCTCTTTATTTTAACTATAACATCTGTTTAACTACCATTTCTTAATCAATCTCCATTTAGCATTCCGAACACGCCTTTAGCAATGCTGCCTTCATCACTTGATCCACCTCTATGCGGAGCTGCAGCAAACACACGACTTGCCAAGCGGCTGAACGGAAGAGACTGGATCCAAACGGTTCCCGGTCCTCTTAATGTGGCAAAGAACAAGCCCTCACCGCCAAATAGTGCTGTTTTCACGCCTTTAACCATTTCAATATTATAATCAACTCCGCTTGTCATAGCAACCAAGCATCCCGTATCTACACGCAGTACTTCGCCAGGTGCCAATTCTCTTTTGTGAATGGTTCCACCAGCATGAACGAATGCCATCCCATCGCCTTCAAGCTTCTGCATAATAAAACCTTCACCACCGAAGAAGCCTGCTCCAATCTTACGTTGAAATTCTATGCCGACTGCTACACCTTTCGCAGCGGCTAGAAACGCATCTTTTTGGCAGATCACTTTACCGCCAAGTTCACTTAAATCCATCGGAATGATTTTTCCAGGATAAGGAGAAGCAAATGAAACATGTTTCTTTTCGCGTTCTTCATTCGTAAATGTTGTCATGAATAGACTCTCACCTGTCAGTACGCGTTTGCCGGCATTGAATAGTTTGCCCATTAAACCAGTGCCGCCTGATGAACCTGACCCGTCTCCAAAGATCGTCTCCATCTCTATGCCGTCTTCCATCATCATTAGTGCACCAGCTTCAGCGATTACCGTTTCTTTTGGATCTAACTCTACTTCAACGAACTGCATATCATCGCCATAAATTTTATAATCAATCTCGTGGTTATTCATGTTCTATTCCCCCAATAATGTTTAATCTGTGTTTCATGCTGAGACCCATTCAAACCTCTTTATCCGTTTCTGAGGTGAAATAAGATTTGTGCTTAGTTAAAATCAACCATACAGCCATTAAAAATATTGAATATCCTATTAGCACAACAATCTTCTTCGTCTATTGACTCATTAACGAACTTTACTCGATAGAATGCATTAGATATTACGCACCTGCAGCCTTTTGGTTTCAAAAGTGAAAATATTTTTAAAGAATTTATCATCAGATACTCTGTGCCGATGATTTAACAATTAAGATGGTGGAAATCTCCTGCAATCAAACTCGTAATTCTTTGGTCAAACCTGTTAGAAAATATATCAAGGGATTCATAAATATATAAAAACGTAGGTGAGATAATCTAACAGCTTTGTTGAATGAAAGGTTCATTAAGATATAGTAAAAGCAGGGGGTAGGGAGAAGGAGTGGCTTCTATATGTCTTTTGAAAATACACCATATAAAGATAAGAAGGTTATTTCAATAGGTATTGTAAGTGAGTTAACGGGATTAACATTCAGGCAGATTCGTTATTACGAAGAAAGAAAGTTGATCTTCCCGGAACGTACTGAAAAAGGGACACGGAAATATTCATTTTCTGATATTGAAAAGCTCGTTGAGATTGCAAACAAACGAGAAGACGGAGTACAAACACATGAAATTAGAACAGAGATGAAAAAGGAGAAAGAAAAACCTGCAGAGAAGAGTGTGCTAAAAGAAATGCTCCGTGGACAATTCAATGCTCACTTTAAGAACAACCATGATCAAACATCATAAAAAGGCAGTCCCATGACTACCTCTTTTTGTTTCCTACTAGTTTCATTGTTATTATTCTTTCTAACGTCTTCCATGGAACGATTGCTTTTAGCCATATCGTTAATCTCACACCTCTACCAATCGGATACCGCAGTTTAGGTGTTTTTGTGGCGGTAGCTAGTTTAGTTACTAGCTGTGCGACATCAACGGGATCTCCATGATTTCCTTTGCTGCTCTCCATGTTTTTCATCAATGCCTCCATATAAAAATAATAAGGAGACTTAGAACTAATGGTCATGTTGTCAACCGAAGACCAGATGTTTGTTTGATAAGATCCAGGTTCAATAAGAACAACATCTATACCGAACGGACGAAGCTCTAAACGCAAACTTTCGCTGTATCCTTCCAACGCATGCTTAGATGCCGTATAAGGTGATAGACCAGGAAAGCCGAACTTTCCAGATATGCTGCTCATATTAATGATGCGTCCACGCTTGTTTTTACGCATGAAGGGAAGAACGGTTTGCGTAATCGCGATAACACCAAACACATTTGTTTCAAACTGAAGACGATATTCATCGATTGAAAGTTCTTCCGAAAAACCGCCAAGTGCAAATCCTGCATTATTGACTAAAACATCAATGCTAGGAAACTCTTTGATGAAGTCTTTAAAAGTAAGAATAGATTCTGTTGATGTCACGTCCAGAGCATAAAGATGAATTTGGTCACTTACCTTGTTTTCGTCTGCCAACTTTAATAGAGATTCTGCACGACCGATATTTCGCATCGTACTTATTACGTAGAAACCGGCCTTCGCAAGTTCAATTGCACAATGCATACCAAACCCGCTAGATGTGCCAGTCACAATGGCTGTTTTTCTGTTCATTTCATTCTCCTCATAAAAAAGTTCGTTAAGTTATGTACTAAACGTAAACGAACTTTTCCGAGCATTCAACTATTTATAAGGATTGTGGGGCTTCTTATCTCGATAGTTATAAATAACATAAACAAAGCTTGAGTATGATCCGACTGCAGCAACTCCATAGACGATTCCCATTACGATACCAGTCCAAAGACTATGCGGATGTGCAATTAAAACAGATATGATTAAGCCCAGCAAACAGGCGATCGTTGGTATCCAAGCAGAGATGTAAGGAAAGAAGATCTTGAGGATTTCAATCATGATGATGATGGCGGGTATAGCAATCAATGCATCCCAAAAGTTAGTAAGAATGAACGGGAACTCCAAATAGATGCCTCCTTACCCTTTTTTGCCCTTTATATACTCTATACAGAATACAGCTAATCTTTCCTTCTATTTGTCCACATTGTGCAAAAATTTATTTGGTTTTCTCTTTTGTTCATAGATTTGATTCTTACCTGTACACAATGAAAGGATTTCGTCACTTTTTTAAATATTACAATATGTAATTTCTCATACACTCTGCCGAAAATTGTTAAACCGCTGTAATCCCCTTACAATGTCTTTGTCATCTCAGCCTGTTAGTATGGGACAGGTCAGATTAAATAAGAAAAGGGGATGTTACTTTGAAAAAAGCAGCAGCAGGATTAGCAATAGCAGGTGTCGTGGCGTTTAATCCGATTGTGGGTGAAGCAGCTCTAGGTGATCAAACGCTGAAACCTGGGACGCAGCATTCAGATGTACAAGACCTCCAACAAACATTAGACAAAAAAGGATATTTTTCATATAGCAAAACAACCGATTATTATGGTAATTATACAACAGATGCCGTAAAGAAATTCCAAGCTGAAAAAGGAATCACAGTGGATGGTATCGCTGGTGATGAAACATTTAAATCGCTAGGAATTGATGCTACAGAAAGTAATTCTTCAATCGTCGAAGTGGCTAAAAAATACGAAGGAACACCTTATCAATGGGGTGGAGAGTCACCTGATGGTTTTGATTGCAGCGGATACTTAAAATATATCTTTGACGAAGCAGAAAATGTTGAGTTACCTCGTACAGTGGATGATATATACGCAGAAGGAACAAAGGTTGATTCACCAGAAGTAGGCGACATCGTATTCTTTGATCTAGAGGGAGACGGTCCGAGCCATGCTGGAGTGTATATCGGAAACGACCAATTTGTACATGCTTCATCTTCAAAAGGGGTAACAACAGCGGAGCTTAACGGCTCTTACTGGTCAGAAAACTATATTGGAGCAAAAAGCTACGAATAAAACGACACAACAAAAACACCTCAATCTTTTGAGGTGTTTTTTGTTGTGTTCTATTTCCTTCTGTTTACTCGTCTTCATCAACCTCACCAGAACGATTTGTTTGTTGAGGAAGTGTATCCCAGAAACTTGCATCCGTTGTGTTGATTGAACCATCTGAAATGGCACGAACAGCAGCATCTAATGTTACGACTGTCTGTTTGATCAAATAACCATTGCTCTTTTGTCCAAGAGCATAATCTTCTCTATAA
Source organism: Fictibacillus phosphorivorans (assembly GCF_007673525.1). Taxonomy (GTDB): domain Bacteria; phylum Bacillota; class Bacilli; order Bacillales; family Fictibacillaceae; genus Fictibacillus; species Fictibacillus phosphorivorans_C. Next base: position 2,933,647 of record NZ_VDZU01000001.1, on the reverse strand, counting down.
TGGTCAGACATTCCACGCATTTCAAAAAGTAGAGTAGAAATATCATAACGAACAGCAGCACCGTTACGTCCGATGTTTTCCCCAGAACCACCATCGTACTTTCCGATATGTCCCCATCCAGTATGATGAATGGCGTTAAATACAACAGCCCCTAATCGTTTAGATTTTTCAACGACTTCTGGCTTCACCTTTGCATTAGTAGGATAAAGCATAGATCCCGAAACAAGTTGGCCATCCGTTTCGCTTAGCGTTCCTTGGTGATGTAAATCTATCATGTAATCAATGTTATATTTAGCAAACACATTTTCATGCAGTACACGAGCTTCAGGCTCCATTTCATTTGTTGGCTTATCATGTTCACGGTTCAAGTCAACTTCATTTGCATTATAACGGGTAAGGTGGCGGTCACCATCAGCTAAGTAATCTTCAAGCGAAAAGTTTACATCGCCCATTGCACCATCAGCATTAAGCATCGGTATGACTAAAACATTTACATTATTCAACAAACCTTTTGTTTTATTAGTACCGAGATGTTTCATGAACTCTAACGCACCTTCTGTTGTAAGTTGCTCGTTACCATGCTGTTGAGTTAAAAAAAGAATGGTGGGATTATTTGGATTAGATATGTACTTTGCCATGAAGATATCTCGACCTTTTACAGTTTGACCGATCACTTCAAGTTTCATTGCATCTTGTTTAGCATCAAGTGTTTTTAGCGTATCAACAAGTTCTTCGTAAGTATGTAGAATAGACGTTTGTATAGAACCATTTCCTGTACCTGGGCCGTTTCCAACAGCTTGTGCAGGTGAAGCGACAGCATTTAGAGCACTAAAAGCCATTAAGCCAGTCAACGTAACTGAAAGAACTTTTCTTTTTACTTTCAAAGTAATACCTCCATAGTTCGAATTTTTAAAAAGTTTTATACATTTAAGTTTACAGTATGCTGGATTCAAATTTAATAGAGGGTACTACCTATCTTAAAGAATAAGGATGAGAATATAGTTGTGGAAATTTAGAGGCAAACAAGGTAATAAGTAGGATGTAGTAAATGATTATAAAAAAAGGAGAGATCTATTATCTCCCCGTAACTTGTTCTTTCATATGTCTCTGGATGGGTTTAACTTTTTGTTTTTCTTGACTTCTTCCTCCCAATTTAAACACGATAACGCCACCGATAATGACGAGGACTCCTAAAAGCTGCTGAGAGGTAAACGGAATTTTCTCTAGACCGAACAACCCGAGTGAATCCCACATGAGAGCAGAGCCGAGCTGTGACGTCAGAACGATAGAGATAGCGAATGTTGGACCGAGCAGTTTTGTACCTTGAACTAAACAAACAACAACACCGACCCCGATCAATCCGCTGAACCAAAACCAAGTTTCCATATTTTTGAGAACAAATAATTCTTTTCCTTCAAAAACAACACCTAGTGCCATTGAGGCTAGAAAGCCCAAACCTAGCACAAGGGCTGTAGTCGACCATGTTCCGGCATGGTCATTGACTCGTGTGTTAAAAATATTTTGCAGACCGACAAGTACGCCTGCCAAAATTGCAAAGAGTATACCGATAAGCATTTTGAACGCTCCTTTTATTTTTCGTAAATATTTCGATGGTTGGCTAGTTCACTTAAGCCTTCACGATTCTTCACTTCGATAAAACCTTTATGTCGTTCAACGAGCCCTTCTTTAGAAAGGTGTTGGATGACACGGTTCAGATGACGATAGCTTGTTCCGATTAAGTTTGCAGCATCTATAAGATGACTCGTGCTAAGTTTGCCGCTATATAACGCATCTCGTTCGTCAAAACAAACCGACAAAAGGTAGCTCGCAAAACGCACTTCAACCGGATACAGAAGATTAAAGCTTAAAGAGCTTGATTTAACAAAAAACTTCTTGGTGATTACGTTCAGCAGAAACTTTAAGAGCGGCGTATGATCGCTTGCGTATTTATTCAACCACCGGTGATGAATCGCAATCATGTGAACTTCAGAGACGGCTTCAACTGTATTGATAAAGTCAGTTCCTTGGACGTATTCAATATCCCCAACAACATCAAGAGGTGTTTTAAATGAAAGAATGAGCGTCTTACCTTCAGGTGAAGTGTTGAAAATCTTCAGTTTTCCTTTTACTAACAAATATAAATGGTTATAAGGATCACCTTGTGTACAGATCAATTCACCATGATTATAGCTGTATAGAGTTAGATAGGGTAGAAGATCCTCGTTTAAAATAGGTTTGATTTCGAAAGTCTTCAAATAGTACTGAAGCAGCTCAGGGTCGTGAATTTCTCGCATTTTACAATCACCTCACTTCATTCTTCTTAAAATTTTAAAATGACAACTCCTGCAATCATCATGGCAATTCCAATAAATTGCGGAACTTTCATTTCTTTTTTTAATACACCAAACCAGCCTTTGCCATCGATCACAAATGTAATCGCTAGCTGCGAGATTAAGATTACGGCGATCGTCAACGTCACGCCTATAGAGTGAATGCCGTAAATATTTCCATAGATGACGACTGCAGCAAATGATCCGCCAGTTAAATAGATGGGTCGTACTTTCTTAAATTCTTTCCATTTTTGATCTTTTACGATCAAAACAATTAGAACGGCTGCGACAAAACCAGTCAATTGAGTAATCGTTGCTGCCTGCCATGAGCCAATATCCTGGCTGATCCGTGCGTTCGCTACACCTTGCAGAGTAATAAAGGCGCCGGCTAAAAAAGCAAACACTATTCCTTTCATGTCATCACTTCCCAATTAAAAATTCTATAACTATTAAAGAATAGAAGTGGATCCATTGGGAAGGACATATGTCCTAAAACTTTAAAATGTATGTTACACACATGATAATTACATGATGAAATGTTCCTTTTCCTTTCCACTTTTACATATTTCGTATAAAATAAAAAGCTGCACGACAATCTCTATGAAAGAGGTAAGAATATGAAACGTCTAAAGAATCTATCCAATAAAAATAATAAAAACAATGAACAATCAGCAGAATTTAAGAATCGTGAAAGCTGGTTAAAGATTATTATTATCGGTGCTTTCGCTCTATTGATCTTTTATAAGATAGCAACAGCACCATTCGTATTCCGCTTTTCAGACTTTATTTCGGTATTTAGTTCGTTGTTCGCTATAACCATCTCACTCATTTATTTTAACAAGGTCAGCAAATTAGAGAAGATGATTGAGTCTTTTACCTTTAAAGAGAGAGCTGCTCAGTCGTTTGAGACAACCCCAGCAGTTGCTGTTGTCGTGGAAGAGCCTGAACAAGAGCAACTAGAGCTCTTTGAGGAAAAGGAAGAACAGCACAAAGTACCTGTTTCTGAAGTAGAAGAAGTAGACGCAACAGAAGAAGATGAAAAAGAACAAGAAGTAAAAGAAGAAGTAATAGATGAAGAAGAAATTTGGGAAACGCAGCGTATAAAAGAAGAAGAGCTAGCCAAGATCGAGATGGATAAAACTCAGATCTATAACGAACTGTTCTCGCGAGCACAGTTAAGCAAGGAAGAAATGACATACTTTAACGAGAAAATCAGAGAAAAAGAAACAGAAAGCTTTAACACAAAACAAGAATTGAATCAGTTTAAAGATCGCATTCAAAATGTGTTCAAGAAAACACCTCAATTTTTCCAAAAAAGAGATTCTCGAATTGAAGGAATCGTTCGTATGATGAACCCGGTCACACTTAAAAACGCAACTCTTGAAGACTTGAATCAACGTATGGATCAAGTGATTGACGTTATTCCGGAAGAAACACTTAATTCCTTAATAAGAGATGGGTTATTAGATGACACCTATCACCTGACACGCTCAGGCTATCGAGAATTCATTCATGTAAGTAAAACATTTCAATAATTAATGATAGAAAAAAGGTGTGCCTTTGGAGGCGCACCTTTTTGTATTCGTTTAAAGCTGAGACGAATAAAATATAAAATTGTCCGTTCAAACGGATAACTAGAATAATTTAAACGATTGACGACAAAATTTTATCTGCACCACATCAACCATATTTCAAACAAATTTATTTCGCGAAAAGGTGGTTACCGATTTTCGTAACGGAAGATCGTGAGAAAATCCACGTGTCTGTTGCAAGTTCAGGGTTGTAATAATAAACAGATCCGTAAGTGGGGTCCCAACCTTTCATCGCGTCAAGCACTGCACGATAGGCATTGTTGGAAGGCTTTAAATGATATTGCCCATCATGAACGGCAGTAAATGCGTTCGTCTGATGAATGACATCACTCACATTTTTGGGGAATGCAGGGTCTTCTAGACGGTTTAATATAACAGCTGCCACAGAAACTTTGCCTATGTAGGATTCACCGCGTGCCTCACCATGAACAACACGAGCCATCTGTTCTACATCGTGTAACATTAAAAAGGTAGCGGGACCAGCAACACCATCTGATGAAAGATTTGTCTCATACTGAAAGCTAGCAACAGCTCTTTCTGTAATAGGGCCATAATATCCAGTAACAGGTCCATAGAATAATCCAAGTGTTTTTAGTTTTTCTTGTAGGATGGCGACCTCATTGCCCTGACTTCCTTCAGTTAATAGTCCATGCGCTTGAACTTTAGTCGGAACGAATAGAAACGTCAGTGCCACAAAAAAGAGTACAAACTTGCTTAGTAGGTTTATCATTGTAAAACTCCCTTTCCTTCGTGATTTCTATATATTATCAATAAAGGATGATTTAGACATGAAGCGCATTCTCTATTTTTAGCAGTTGTGCATCCACCTCAAAAGTAGGGGGTTATGACAATTCATGTTACAAAACTACTAACTCGGTATTAATACGTTTTATTGTAGTAGTATGGGGTATACAAATGGATTGGATAAGAAACCATCCTTACATACATAAAAATAAAACCATTTAACACAGTGTTAAACGGATAGCATCAATCATTCACATAGAGTTGAAACAGGAAAAAAACCTGGATACTTATTGCGAAGTTCTTTGTATTCATTTGGATATTGCTTACTTAAAAAATGGATATAACATAGAATCCTATGATTTTGGATATATCGCCTATTTTTAAAATTCAGTTGATATTCCTGTCCAACTGGGAGATTTAGAAGAGGCTTGTTCTTAAAAAAAAGTGGAGTCATACAATTTGAGATGGCATCGTGTACATTTACAACACGAATGCTGTTTTTTACTTCTTCATAAAACTTTTTAGTAAAACCTTCATCAGCGATTGGTAGACTCGCAAAACTATAGAGAATAGGATTTTTGAAATTTGTGTTCACAGCTGCATCTAACGTAAACAAAGCAGCTAGACTGCCGCCAAGGCTATGACCTGTAACAAGTAGTTTTTTATCGTCTGAATAGAGATGGTTGATATCTGCCAGAAGGGCATTTCGAAATGTGCTGTAAATTTTAGTGATTCCACGGTGTGTTAAACCGCTATTCGATACATAGGTATAAGGAATCTGAGAAATATCTAGATATGAACTTACATTATCCATAGTCTTAGTTCCCCGAAAAGCGACCACTAAAGAATCCTCTGACTCAGCAATAAATCCGAATGTTTCACCTGAATCTGTGATGATCTCTTGTTTCATCTCGTAATGCTTTGGTAATTCAATCGTACAAAGTTCGTGAACGATATAGGCTTTGTAAGACATCACTGCCAGGAACAGAGCCATTTTTCCATCGAACTCAAATAACTCTTTTATATTTTTCATACAAATCACATCCTTCACTCATCCGATTTAATAGTATATGAAGGAAGTGGTGGACAAGTATAGACACGTACACTGAGAGAAATAACTATTTTTCTTGAAAGTAGAAGTTGTTGTTTATTGTACAAGGAGATGGATACATACTAATTGGGTGTACTTAATCAATAGAGAGAGGAGTTTGAAAATGACAAAAACTGTGCTTAGTTTCATTTTTGTAATGGGATTTGCTCTCGTTCATTTAAGCTCAAAATACTTGAGTTTTATAAAAGATTCTCCGCGAAATAAGTTTTTATCTTTTGCAGGAGGAGTAGCTGTTTCTTATGTGTTTCTACATTTACTCCCTGATTTGAATCACTATCAACAAAAGGTTGGGAAAACGCTTAATCATGGAATCGGTCACTATTTGGAGGATCATATCTATTTAATAGCGTTGCTTGGTCTTGCACTTTTTTATGGACTAGAGCGATTAGTCAAGAATTCTAAAAAGAAACAAGGCGCACAGTCAAACTCTGAAGAAGTTGCAGTTTCTTCAGGTGTCTTCTGGGTACATATAGCATCATTCTTTCTGTATAATGCGGTAATTGGATACTTGCTCATAAGAGAAGAGTACGAGACGAAATGGGGAATGTTCTTCTTCTTTTTGGCATTGAGCATTCACTTTGTCGCTAATGATCATGGCCTTAGGAAGGATCACAAACAAAAATATGACAAGTATGGACGAGTACTGCTTACAGTCGCGATTTTAATTGGTTGGGGTATCGGGGCTATCACGGTAGTTCATGAACTAATCGTATCTATACTAGTTGCTCTTCTAGCAGGAGGCATTATTTTAAACGTTCTAAAAGAAGAACTGCCAGAGGATCAGGAAAGCAGTTTTGTATCGTTTATCACAGGGTTAACAGGTTTTTCGGTACTGATGATGTTGGTCTAGAAATTTTAGTCGTTTATTTTTTGAAAGAGCTCGTTTAATTTTGCAAAGATTAGTTTTTCTGTTGATGTTAAAGGTGACAGGGATGTGGAAATGATTTCGTTTTTCTTAATCAACAACCTGTTAATTTCTTGGGATCCGGTCTCGGTTAATGATACATATACTTTTCTTCGATCTGATTCTGTATATTGCCGATTCACCATTTCTTTTTTAGCTAGCCGATCAATAATGATAGATGTTGAAGCTGGGGTAGTATCTATTTTTTCAGCTAGTTGTGTAATGGTTTGCGTATTGTTTTCAAGCAGATAGATCATCGTTTCGATTTGAAGATAATTTAGTTTTTCGTCATGAAGAAATGAGTCTTTAAAGTTTTTCACATATTTGACCAGTTCATCTATCTCATAGTTGTCATTAGTAGTCATTATCATTCTCCTAAGTATTAAAGTAAATGAAAAGACGACACTTCTTATTTAAGTGCCGTCTCATAATAAATGTTTGATCTATCTTTAATTCTTCACATTGTTAACTTATGTGCCTACTGTAACATAGCTGTATGCGTTGTTCAATTTGAAATAAATGGATTTTACCTTTAGGAAGCCTATAACTAGCGAACATTTGAAGATATAAATTCTTTATTTTTATATTTTAAAAGGAGAAATGAGATACCAATACCGATCAAGGTTAATAGGAGAGTCACTCCATAAATAGCATGTATCCCTGAAGCTATAATTTCTTGAAGTTGACCTAATTGGCTAGTAGGTAGTTCACTCCCATGTTCAAAAGAAGCATTCAGATCAAGATCTTGTCCAGCTTTTTCAGCCTTAGAAATCGTGATTAAGTTAAATATTGTACCGAACACAGCAGATCCGAGTGTTTGGCTGAATGTGTTCGTAAACGTATTGGAAGCTACAGCTACCCCTCGTTTATTTGATGGTACAGAAGCCTGAATGATTAGCATGTAAATTGGTGTAATGAGCCCCATTCCAAGACCTAGAACACCTGAGGCGACATAGATTAAGTATGTCGGAGAATGAGCATCTAACAGATAGAAAAGTAATGAAGCAGCACTTACTACGCTAATTCCAAGAGTAATAATCCAATTATCCTTTAACCGTCCTACTAAGTTCCCAGCAACTAGTGATCCTAGTGTCCACATAACTGGAAGTGGCATCAATACAAAACCAGCTTGTGTAGCCGTTTTCCCCATAACTCCTTGGCTCCAGATCGGTAAATAAATCGTGATACAGATAACGACAGCACCTGAAATCAATGTGAGTGAGTTTACGATCAACACACTTTTATTGGTAAAAAGATTAAGAGGAATGAGTGGTTCAGGTGATTTTTTTTCAATATAAGCAAATAGCACATAAAGCAGGATTGCAGTTAGGAATAATCCGATAATGATAGGATTGCTCCAATCTTGAGTTTGGCTTCCTGTTAAAAGTGCATAAAGAAATGCGATCGTACCAAGTGAAAACGTGACAGCACCCCAATAATCAATGTATGGTTTTCCTTTTGTAAGATTTTCTTTGTAGTTCGCTGCGAGCATGAAGAAAGCAAGAAGTCCGAACGGAATATTTAAGAAAAAAATATATCGCCAGGACAGCGTGTCAACAAGAAAACCACCAGCTAGAGGTCCTAACACACCAGCAACTCCCCACACTGCTGAAATCCAGCCTTGTGCTTTTGCTCTCTCTTTTGCCTCAGCATACAGATCTCCAATTATCGTCATCGTAATTGGCATAACTGCACCAGCACCTAGACCTTGAATAGCCCGATAAAAGATGAGTTGTTCCATGGACATGGCAATTCCACAAAGAGCAGATCCAATCAAAAAGAGAATAATACCTGCGAGAATAACTTTTTTTCGGCCGAATAAATCAGCAAGCTTTCCGTAGATGGGTGTCGATACAGCTGTGGCCAGCATATAAACCGCATATACCCAACTTACAAGTTCAATGCCGGAAAGATCGCTCGTGATACGCGGAATGGCAGTACTTACAATTGTACCTTCCATCGCAGCCAGAACAGTAACGAGCAATAAAGCAGTCATAATTTGTTTTCTCATATATGTCCTCCTTGGCATTTAAAAGCATGCCAAATCATAAGTAGTTCACTTAGTTAAATGAATAGTAAATAAAAGAGTATAACCAAGAAATTAGTTTATCACGTCATTATAGGATTTGCTATCTTGAGGTATTGATGGGAGGGGATGGAGTGTGTACGGAGCTGTAATTGGACAGATTATGCACCAGTTTGAACAGACCCTCTTTAGATCGGACAGATAACGCTTTAAATTAGAGAAAATATGACTGAAAGCAGTGAACGGCTGATCGAATTTGTTATACTTTTCATAGGTGATGCTAGTGTTTTTAAAAAGAATCAAGCTGTTGCGTGATGATATTAAATCGTTTAAAGATTATCCGTTCTCCATTCCTGCAATCAACGGACTTGAGGAAATATACTTGGAAAAGAACGTGACCTTTTTTGTGGGGGAGAATGGAACAGGGAAATCTACACTGTTAGAAGCGATTGCGGATAAATGTGACTTTAATACAGCTGGCGGTGGTCGCAACAATATGTACGAAGTGTATGCTTCAGAATCTGAGCTCGGAAATTATATTCGGCTTTCGTGGCTGCCAAAAGTATCGAACGGGTTCTTTTTACGTGCAGAATCGTTCTACAGCTTTGCCACTCATCTTGAAGAAGTAGACAATACAGGTTTTAGAGATTATGGAGGCCGGTCCCTTCACAAACAATCTCATGGTGAATCCTTTCTGTCTTTGTTTTTGCATCGCTTTAAAGGCAAAGCGATCTATCTGCTAGATGAACCTGAGGCGGCTCTTTCACCTTCAAGACAACTCACTTTCTTGAAGATTATTCATGATCTAACAGCTCAAGGCGATACGCAGTTTATTATCGCTACTCATTCTCCCATCTTATTGGGCTATCCGAATGCCGACATCATAAGCTTTGATGATGGAAAGATATCCAAAGTAGATTATGAATCCACAGATCATTTTCAAGTAACCAAGTACTTTTTAAATAATAGAGAGAAGTTTATGGAAGAGCTTCTTAAAGATGACGATTAATGATTAATTAAGTTTTAAAAAAGATAGCAATGAAGCAAGGAGAACTAGCATTATGTATCTAGTTCTCTATTAGTCGTTAAGCCAAGAGGATCATAAATCATTACAAAAGTTGAGAAGGGAATCTGATCACTTGTAATCTCCTCAACGAGTGAAAAGCCTAAGTGCGTATAGATCTTCACATTTTGCAGGGTTTCTGTTTGAAGCAAACAAAAGGTTCTTTTCTTTTTTGTTTCTGCGATTACGGCACTCAACATGGTGGTCATATGTCCTTGATGTCGGTATTGCGGGTCTACGCATACTGAATCGACCAACAGAAAGTTTTCATAGTATGTCTTATAATGGTTAAGTTTGCTATTAGTGGTTTGTAATTGACTAGCTTTTCTCAAAAAATCGATTAAAGATAATTGAATGAAAACAATGGGCAGGCGAAAAGTACATGATAGAGCAGCGAGCATTAACTTTCCTATCTTGGTTTTTTCGCCGTGCTGAGATACACAAAAAAGCCCCTCCACTTTATCAGACGTTACATATAATGAGCCGTTGGTTTGTAGGATTCGAAGGACCATAGGAAAGACGGAACGTAAAATCTTTCTTCTTTTATTCAGGATAGGAAAGAAATACACAAACATTGGATTATCAATAAATGAATTCGTTAACACTTCACTTGCTTTTTTGAGGTGTTTTTTTTGTAGTTTTTTCAAGTGATCATACATGAAGAAAACTCCCTCCGATGATGTAACCCATCATTGTCAGTACGCTAAGTACCATTGAAATGAATCACTTGTTACTGGGAAAAATTAAACTTATATGTTAAGTTATGTGAATATTCTAAAAAGGTGGTTGAAAGATGCTTAATTATGATGGAAAAGTATTCGTGTCTGTTCAAAATTCTTCAAACGGTGAGGTATCCTCACAAACAACGTTTCATTACAAACAAGACGGTAACATTGTCACTGCCTCATATGCAGGTGGAGAAATCTTAAAAGGCACGTTAATCGGAATTGCAAACGAAGACGGCAGCTTGAACTTCAGGTACAATCATGTGAATACGTCTGATGAAATAAGAGGTGGAGCCTGTATATCTCAACCTGAGGTATTAAGTGACGGAAGGATAAGATTGTATGAAAAATGGAGATGGGCGGAAGGCAGTTCTGGAGAGTCCGTAATTGAGGAAGTAAAATAAAGAAAAATTAATATCCACTTTCATCCAATTTGTTAAAAGCAAAACATTCAGTATATCTGTAAGCACTGCAAAATATGCAGTGTTTTTTTTTATCGTACTTGGCTTGAACAGTAATTAAATATAACAAATTCATAGGACAATTATCATTGACTCGTTTTATAAAGTGATGATAGTATATAAAAATCAAATCGTAATAATTACGATTTACAAAATATTGTATGGAGGTACGAGTGAAAGAGAGATTTCAATTATTACTATCTTTGAAAGTCACCGAGTATGAGATCAATGAACTTTCAAAGTTTGCCAAAGAATGTGATGAGTGTTACGAGTTATTAAAAGTAAAGCTGGATAGTCTTCACCATTTTATGACAGATCCTATAAACCTGCACCGATGGCAGGAATGGGGGAAGGACAAGGATATTCTGTCACTGTCTGAAAAGCTCCGGGAAGCTTCCGTACAAGCTCTTTGTGAGATGGAAAAATACCAAAGTGTGCGTACATGTAACCACCAATTGAATGCAAGTGAATACATAACTACACTCTCTCAAACTGTGAAACATGAATTGGATGAATTACATATCAATGAGAACTCTAAGGTATTATTTATAGGTTCTGGAGCGTTTCCCATTTCTGCCCTCACTATCGCCAGTGAGAAGAATGCTGAAGTTCATTGTATAGACATTGATGAAGAAGCGGTCGAGATGGGAAGAAAAGTCTCTCTGATTACAGGCCTACAAGACAACGTTAGATTTTCTAATTCTGTTCGAAACGACTTACACTTTGCCCATAATACTACTCATGTCTTAATCGCTTCTCTAGTCAGAAATAAACGGGAAGTACTGAATGAACTAAAGGATATATTACAGCCTCATACAAAAGTGATTCTCAGATACGGAAACGGTTTAAAATCAATCTTTAACTATCCGTTAGAAATGAACTTAACGAAAGACTGGGAACTGCAGAGCGTTAAACGAACAGATGGTATCTATGACACGATGGTCTTAGCGAAGGTAAATGCATGAATGGAAGTAAAGGAAGTGAGGGAAACGTGGGTACGAAACGTTCAAAAGATCTTGGGAATATCCTAATAGCAGGCGTTGGACCAGCTGCCATTCAAACAGCTGTCCAGCTTTGCGCTGCTGGTTTTAGTGAAAGAATAGGATTGTATAATCGGCGAGGAGCTCGTGCAGAACGGATTAAAAGAGAACTGAATCAAAATCATTTTGAAGTCAATCTTACTATTCAGGATAAAGAGGAAGAATTGACAACAAAGGTGGATTGTTTTTTGGATGACGTATCTCAACTATCTGATGAATGGGATACGGTTATTCTTGCAACTCCCTGTACGAGCTATGCAAACGTAATTGAGTTACTTCAAACTGCTGATTTAAAGCGGGTAAGAACCATAGTTTTGCTAGCTCCCAACATCGGTTCAAACGATCTCGTGAAAAATTTGCTGTTAAAAGAAACAGTTGAAGTGATCAGCATGTCAACATATTTTGCTGCTACTAAATCTCTTAATTCTGCTATAAAGGCTCATACGAAAGCATATAAAAAACGTATTTACCTAGGTTCATCGAATCGTAAAAGCCGTATGGTAAATACATTGCAAGAATTTTTAAAATCAATGAATATCGATGGGGAGATCGTCGACCACCCTCTCGATGCAGAATGCAGAAATATAACAACATATGTGCATCCTGCTTTTTTCTTAAATAGATTTACTTTAAATGAAATATTCGGCCATCATACGAATGGTAAGAAGTATATGTATAAGTTATTTCCTGAAGGTCCCATCACACCACAAAGAATAAGAATAATGGTGAGGCTCTGGAAAGAAATTTCTACTTTAATGAATGAATTAGGAGCAAAACCGATCAATTTATTGCAGTTTTTAAATGACGATAATTATCCAGTTCCAACAGAGTGCATCCAAAGAGAGGACATTGATGATTTTTCAGAATACGAGGAGGTCAAACAGGAGTATCTGATGTATATACGCTATGCTTCTATTCTAATCGACCCATTTTCAAAGCCTGATCATGAAGGAAGATATTTTGAATTCTCAGCAGTTCCCTTTAAAAAAGCAGAAGAAGAAAATAAGGGAGTGTGGTCTATCCCTAGGATACCGTTCGAAGATTATCAAAAATTGATCGTGATCTATGGACTTGCAGAGAATTCAGGAATTCCAATGCCTGAGATGAAAAGACTCATCAAAAGTTTCGAATCAGAGTGTGAGCAGATTGAATCTCTGTTAGGAATAAAAGAGTCATTAATCGAAGCAAGAAGAGAATCTTCCTTGCGAGAAGTAACAAACATCATGAAGGAAAGAAAGAGGCGATTACTATGAAGAACGGTGTTTGGCTCGCCATTCTATCTTCCTTTATTTTCAGTATAATGAACGCTCTCGTTAAGGCAGTAAGTTTAAACATCCCTTATTCAGAAAGTGTATTCTTTAGAAGTTTGATAGGCACAATCATCATCTTTATTATTATGAAAAAGAAAAAGGTAGCCTTTTCAAAAACGGGTGTACCAATGCTTATGGTTCGAGGAGTCTTTGGCGCGTTGTATCTATTAGCTTATTTTTATACAATCGCGAAAATACCGTTAGCAGATGCGAGTATTCTAGCTCATTTGTCTCCCATCTTTGCCGTAGTATTAGCAGGTTTGTTTTTAAAAGAAAAGCTAACAAAAACGCTTCTCTATATTCTTCCTGTCGTGTTAGCAGGGGCTTTCTTGCTGATTAAACCACAAGAGTTCTCGTCCTATTCCATGTATGCCCTAATTGGTGTAGGAAGTGCTTTTTTCGCAGCTTGTGCAGCCACTTCTATACGCTATTTAAGCAGCAGACATCATGCTTATGAAATCGTATTTTATTTTCTCGCTACAGCAACGATAGTTAGTATACCTTTAATGTGGAACCAATTTGTAATACCTTCACCATTAGAACTGTTTTATCTGATCTGTATCGGAGTTGTATCTTTAGTAGGACAATTATTCTTAACAAGTGCATTTACGCATGAAAATGTTATCGTTGTCGAGGTTACCCGTTACATTGGAATCGTCTTTAACGCTTTTTGGGGCTTTTTATTCTGGTCAGAGATTCCAGATGGTCAAACGATTCTAGGAGGCATGTTAATTATTGCTTCATGCATCTTCCTATCACGTAGGCGAGCACTAGAAGCAAAGGTAAATAATTTAAGATTGAATAAAGTAGCGATGAATACACATGCAAAAAGGTAAGGAGAAAACGCTCGGTTAAGAGCGTTTTCTTTTGTTAACTTGCAACCTTTTCTTGATTTGTATTGAGTGATTTTCTTTTAAACATATAAGTTGCGCTTATCAGCAAATAAATTCCTAATGTTACGCCAGTGATAATAACAGAAGTTGTGAGCACGATTCCGATTAGTATTGCAAATAAAGATAGAATCGCAATCCAAGTTGTATAAGGAAACCATTTTACATAATAACCCGATAACTGTTCATTGTTTTTTCTTGATTTCAAATGAGCGAAGGAAATGATCAACCAAATGAATAATACCGTATAGCCGAGTGAGCCCATAAGATAGTTAAAGGTTTTGTCTCCTGCAAAAATAGAGATGAGTACACCCGCATACAGAGAAGCTGTACACATCAATATAGCGATAAATGGAACTTTCTTAGATGAAAGTCGTGCGAAAATCCCAGGAACTCGACCGTCAACGGCTTGCGTATATAACACACGTGATGAACCGTATAACCCTGAGTTCATCGATGAGATGATCGCAAGCAGAATCACACCATTCATCACATGATCAGCACCAGGAATTCCGATCATCTGAAACACCATAACAAAAGGACTTTCATTCACACCGTTTACTTGGTCCCAAGGAATTAAACCAACAATGATAAAGAACGGAAACAAGTAAAAGGCTATGATTCGAGTTAATGTACTGCGAACAGCTTTTGGTACTACTTTTTCTGGATTCTTCGTTTCAGCTAAGGTTACACCGATAATCTCTGTTCCACCATACGAATAGATCACGACTAACATAGCTGTCATAAGACCGGCTGAACCGTTTGGGAAGAAACCTCCTTGATCCGTTAAGTTCGTGAAGTTCGGTGCAATATGGTCACCAAACGATACGAATAAAAGCAAAAGTCCGGAAAGAATAAAAATGACGATTACACTGATCTTAATAAGGGCTAACCAGTATTCCGTCTCAGCAAATATTTTAACGGATAATAGATTTACGATCGTGACTGCGATTGAAACTAACAAGGCTAGCATCCAAATCGGAGTATCAGGGAACCAATATTGAAGAAAAATCGCTGCCACTACAGCTTCGGCCGCAATGTTTAAAACCCACATCTTCCAATAGATCCAATCTAGAAAATAAGCGGGAAACATGCCTAAAGCAGATTGAACAAGATCCCGAAACGTTCTGGCACCACTGTTTTGAACAGCCATCTCTGCTAACCCTTGCATTACAAATAATAAGATGATTCCGCCGATCAAATAGGCTAGAACAACGGAAGGGCCTGCTGTATCAATAGCGGCACTGCTTCCTTTAAAAAGTCCAGCTCCGATACTACCACCAAGAGCCATCATCATGATGTGACGAGAAGTCATCGTTCGTTGTAAATGCTCTGTGCTTTTTTTCATCTTCATAACCTCTCCTAAAGTGATGTTAGAATCTATAAAACAAATAACAAAAAAAGGCTTACCATCTCTGATCTCGGTTGTGAGAAAAGAGACGATAAGCCTTTGGCTGACCGCGGTACCACTCTTGTTGATTCGTCATAGAATCCTGCTTGTAGAACCTGTTAACGAAGGTTAGTCGTCAAAACATAGAGAACGCGTTCTTTTTGTCTTGCTGCTCCAGGGCGAGTTCAAAGTTTTCGTAGACTGCGTTCCACCAACCCGCAGCTCTCTAGACTACAAAAAGACTTTTACTACTCCCGTTCGTTGCTTTTATCAAAATGATTATTCAGAATAATATGGATTACTATAAAGGCTGTATCTTGGGCTTGTCAACACAAAAATTTTTTAAGAACGATGATAGGTCTGATGGAAACGGTATCATTAAATCAATTTTCAAATGATTACAAACTGTTATAAACATGTATAAGACAAAATAAAAAAGGTGCTGGAGGTTATGAAATCTCCCCAGCACCGCACTTTATTTCTTTATAGCTAGCTTTTGAAAGTAATATTTTCCTACATGGTTCACTTGTGCATTAAAGTCATTGCGTCCGTTTTCTTTAAAAGAAGGACCACAACTAGAAGAAGTTACTTGAATAACAGAATACTTAATGTCTTCACCGTTTCTTCCTGTAAAACCACCGTTCGATCCAAGACTGATACATTGGTCGTTAATTTCTTTTCGTTTTCCGTTTTTATCCACGTAATAATATTTATCATTCACAACTCCATAAATCATATCTTTGGTTGACGTGAATGAAACGCCATACTGACTGATCTCTGTATCTTTTAAGACATCCAACGTCTTTTCTTTAACAGGAATAACCGTATAATCATCTTCTTTTTTTAATGCGGGTTCGTCAGGCATGTTATAGAACGTAAAGATGGAGCCCTCAAAACCTTCTGGAATTAAAAAGATATTGTTTGTAGTCTCTTGTTTATTAAAGCTACATCCTGCTAAAAACATTATAGATATCGCAAACATTATATATTTTTTCAATTGCATTCACTCTTTCAATTCATTTTCTTTATTGTATCATTGTATCCAAAATTCCAATAACAACTAATAACCTTTCCACAGAATTGTAACGAGTTAAACAAATTTTTCCAAAATATAACCTTAATTATTCCTTCTTTTTGTATAATGAAAAAGATAGATCAGAAAATGGGGGATAAAGATAATGGCGACATTGTTCCAAAGCAACACAATCGTAGAAGGAACCGAATTGTTAGCACTCTTAACTTCTATAAATAACAAAGAAAAGACATGGGAAGATGTAGATCAGGAAGTTGTTTTGGATGCTATGATCCTTCACATTGGGTCACCAAATAGTGATCTGAGAGAGATGGTTTACCGATCGTTTTATATGTCAATTATTCACGATCAGCTCAACTCACAGACTATAAAAAAACTCCTGGATTATAGTGTGAAGCACCTTTTATTTAAAGGAATAGGCGAAAGTGGGACAGATTCTGTTTTCACACGTGCTTTCACAACGATATTAATTGCTGTGATCATCCATAAAGATATCGAAGTGGACTTTCTTCCGAAAGAAAAACTTACTGAAGTGAAAAATAATATCAAAAAGTATATCGAGTTGGAACGAGATGTTAGAGGTTATGTACCAGTAAAAGGTTGGGCACACAGTATTGCTCATGTGGCAGACACGTGCGAAGAACTGATTAAGAGTGAAAAAATTGATGAAGATGAATACTTTTCTATCGTTGAAATTCTTTTGAAAAAATATTGTACAACACCGACTGGTTTTTTGCATGGAGAAGATGATCGCGTTGTTACAGCTGTTCTTGCAATGCTCAAAAAAGAGGTAGGATTAGAAGAATTAAAACAATTTATAGAAGATATTCCCGCCCTTTTAAAATCTCAAAAAGAAGAATTATCATCTGAAAAGTATTGGTTTGTTATGGCTAACTGTGTATCCTTGTTAAAAAGCCTCTTCATAGGGGTTAGTGATGATCCGCTATGTGTTTCACTAAAACAAACTATTCGAAAAAGCTTATCACAAATTTAAAGAAGCTAAAGGAGGCGGCTTATGGTCAAGAGCACTGAGCCTCCTTTTTTTATGCCAAATCTCCGTGCTCTGTTCCCCATTCATGCATCTGTTTTAAGATGGGCAGTAGAGTTGCGCCAAATGCAGTCAATGTATACTCTACTTTTGGTGGAACCGTATTGTATGATTTACGATCAACAAAGCCTTCTTCTTCTAATTCCTTTAATTGCTGCGATAGTACTTTATGTGTCACACCCGGCAACAGACTTCTTAATTCGTTGTAACGCAATGTACCATCCACAGCTAAGTGCCATAGAATAACTGTTTTCCATTTACCGCCTATTTTTTGCAATGTATATTCGATCGAGCATTTTAATTTACCATCGTCATGTGTTGATATCTTCATGAGCATAACAGTCCTTTCTTACCTTAAGGATAGTATGTCACTTAAAAGTGCGTTCTTACATACGCGAAGTATGTCTGGGTATAATGATTCCT
Source organism: Fictibacillus phosphorivorans (assembly GCF_007673525.1). GTDB lineage: Bacteria > Bacillota > Bacilli > Bacillales > Fictibacillaceae > Fictibacillus > Fictibacillus phosphorivorans_C. Next base: position 2,915,557 of record NZ_VDZU01000001.1, on the reverse strand, counting down.
GTAATCAAAAATAAAAGGAGGAATACGATTATGCCAATCTATCCAAGAACATTCTCTCATATTGGTTTATCCGTGCCAAATTTAGAAGAAGCCATAAAATTTTATACAGAGGTATTCGGGTGGTACGTTATCATGGAGCCTTCCGATGTAGAGAATGATGATACACCGATCGGACAAATGTGCCGTGATGTATTCGGTGATGACTGGGAAACTTTCCGAATTGCTCATCTAGCTACAGGTGACAAGATCGGAGTTGAACTGTTCGAGTTTCCTCATAACGAAAAGCCGGAAAACAATTTTGAGTACTGGAAGACAGGTTTGTTCCACTTTTGTATCCAAGACCCTGACATCGAAGGGATCGTTGAGAAAATTAAAGCGTATGGCGGCAAGCAGCGCATGCCGATTCGTGAGTATTATCCGAACGAAAAACCTTATAAAATGGTATATGTAGAAGATCCATTCGGCAATATCTTTGAAATCTATACACATAGTTATGAGCTTACCTATTCTCAGGGAGCTTACTAATAAACATAAGAACCGCTGACGATTTTGTTCAGCGGTTTTTTTTTTGCACAGATTTCAGAAGAAAAGAAAAGACTACTATTTGCATTTTTACTTCTGTAAGCTTGATTTAACATAATCACGTAAATGGAGTGAAGAAAATGACAAAGAAATTTAAAATAGATTTGCCTAAAATTCAAGGGGATTTAGAAGAAGCACGTTTTCGGGATCTGTATTTAGAGGAAGATCTATATCTTCACGATTGCTCGATCACGGGAGCATTTTTAGAGAATGAAGAAATCGACAAGCTGATTTTGTCTAAAGTGAAATTCAATAATGTAACACTGATTCATTCGAGTTTTTATAAAATAGACATGACAGATGTTGTATTTGAAAACTGTGACCTCTCTAATACAAATTTTAAAGAGGGTATTCTGTACCGCGTTCATTTTAAAGATTGTAAGCTGATGGGTGTTGATTTTGAAAAAGCGAATCTTAGAAATGTGACGTTTGAAAATTGTATGTTAGACATGAGTGAGTTTGTAGAAACAGATCTTAAGCCCGTTTTGTTCGATCAATCATCGCTCAAGCAGGCAAACTTTTATGAAACAAAGCTAAATGCAGTAAAATTTGAATCGTGTAATATTGAGGAAATTGACTTTACAGAAACATCCTTAAACGGGATCGATATTAGTACATGTAAATTCAATACTATTCACGTAGACCTCACAAGTTTAAAAGGATGTACCGTATCACGAGAGCAAGCAATCGTGTTTTCTACATTGTTAGGATTACAAGTAAAAGAAGATTAATTACTTAACTACAAATTGGATAATTATGTTAATGTTAGTGTAGGCACTATTGCATGACTTCATAGATTTAGATCATTTTCCCTTAGGAGAGATGAAATGAAGGAGAACCTTACACTAGCTTGGATTGCTGCTTTATTTGCTCTTGTAGGACAGTTGTTGTTTTTTATAATCATCGCTATTTATACTGGTGAATGGCGTTTCGTGATGTGGAGTTTCATCGTGAGCATGAGCGTTGGGATTCCTAGTATGATCCACGTGTGGCAGGCACAAAAACGCACGAATCTAAACAGAAATTAAGAAGAAAATTTCTGTACAAAATAAAAGCTCATTACCCATCTAAAGGGAAATGAGTTTTTTTCATTTTATACTATTTAACAAATGAAAAAGATGGAGCAGCAGGTATTACTTCAATAGGCGTTGTTTGATCTCTAAAGCTTTTTTGTTTAGAAAAAAGGTAAGCCCTCTCTAGTCCTGAAAGTATAAATGTACATGCGATTATGGTTAATGTGAAAAAAAGAATGGGGACAAGTGGAATCCAAGGATGCGACATAAACGATGGATAATACATCCCTAGTAAACCCGTCCATTCATGAGTAACAGAATCAATATCTCCCCCATGAAAGACAATAGTTCCCCCAAAAAATACTTGTAGTACTCCTAAGTGTATTAAGATGACAAGAACTTGAATGAATTGCTGCAGAAACAAGATGATAAGTATGGGATTGAGGTGGGGGGCAATATGTTTTCTTAGAAGATGAGGATAACGGCCACCTAATATTTTTGCAGAACGCACAAATTCTTCATGGAGTAATAATTTTATTTCATTTCCTAAATAAAAAGTAATCGTTGGAACGGCGAATATGATTAAGATCATCATCTGAAAGCCAACCCTTAGATAAAAGGGTTCTGGTGTAGTACCGTTACTAAACGTTAGGGCGTGTTGCAAGACGAAATAGGAAATCATGGTCATTGGAATAACTGAGAAACTATCAAAAAAAGATTCAAAGCTTTGGAAGAGTGGTTTTTTAAATTTAGCAAGGGTTATCCCTAGTAATAAGCCAATAAGAATACGCATGAAAGTGATAAGTAGTCCAGCCCCTATAGTCCACTTTGCGCCTTCAATGATGAGATGAAGCAAATCATATCCTTTACGGTCCGTTCCTAATAAGAATTTAGCTGACGGTGCAAACGGTGCAGCACTCACTGTGCCATTTTCATCAAAAAGTAAGGATACTCTTCTGATCTCGCCATCATAGATAACTGAATTTCCAATACTTAATACGACAAGAGTTACTAGAAACAGAAGAGCAGTTACAGCTTTTTTTTGGCGTATGAAATAATACCACATATTAGACAACCTCTTTTAACAGATGTGAAGTGAATAGTCTGAACAGCTGGAAATAAATAAAAATAGGTATGTAGATGAGTAATAATGCTACTGTAAAAGTTTCGATACTGTTATAGTCTTTTACAAAAATGAATATCCCAATAGAGTTAAAAAAATATTCAATAATATAAAGGTTGGATAACATAAGCCAAATGTTGGTTTTTGTAAAAAAGAAGAAGCGAAGTAAGACATTTCTTAACACATGTTTGAAAAATACAGTGAAATGACTTAAACCTTTACCACTTGCAAGTGATACATAAGGCTTTTCATACTCTTCTTCTGTACGAAAAAGTAAAATTTTCGTAAACATAATGGTTGTAGGAATACTTAAACAGATAATCGGAAGCGCTCTTATCTTTTGATCACCAGCTGCTGCAACTTCCACAACGAGTATTCCGGTCTTTTTAAACAACCAAACGATAAACAACTGTAAGATCATAATGATTAAAATATCTGGTAAAGATTCAAGGTATCCAAAGCTCTGCTTAACTTTGTTAACAATTCTAGGATCAAGGCAGGTAAGACAATAAACGATAACTATCGCTAGTATTAATGAAATGATAAATGAGCTAGCGAATATAGTGATAGATTCTTTGTATCTGATTAAAATTTCAGGGAATAACGGACGTACAACTTTATAATAGGAATACGTTAAAGAAGAAGGTTCTAGTAAACTTGCAACTAGGTTTCCGATTGCTTGAAAATATTGTGTGATATTCAACGAAAGTCCATTAAAAAGGGCCGGTGTAGCACCTAACGTAATAATTCCTACTAATGATAGGACTAGGTGAATACACGTAAATAATGAATGTTTGACCCCGCTCATTACTTTATTCATCTTGGCATGCTCCATTCAATACCTATTGATCCTGCAGGTTTGTGTCCGATAAGTATATAGTTATTTGCATTACCGTTATCATAAGCAGCTGGGTGTTCTCTATAAATCGAAAGGTATACAGTCACATCTTTCATGTCCCACACGTTTTTTCGATGTGGGTAAAGCTTTTGATAGAGTCTTGAGTATGTTGTTAACAATTCTTCTACATCCTTTTTATAATCACTTAATTCACGCTTGTCTGAAATCATCACTTCCATGGAGAAGGAATCTTCACTTTGTTGAAGGCGATAAATTTCATCGGTCAATCCTTTTTGTTTAGCCAAATTTTCAGCTTTTGTTAAAAACGGTATAGACATATAACTTGTTGACGAATTATTTCCTGTTTTTGAAACGAGAAGTGGAATACTAGTTGTCACGATAAGTAAGACTAGCGCCGTAATCATAAGGTCTTTCACAAAATAGAACGAAGGTTTAATAACGGTTTTTTTCTCTTTAATACTTAGTAAAATCCCTCTTTCCATTTGCGATGTGAGTTTAATATGTCTATATAATCGTTGATCCATATGTTTTTTTAGTTGTTGTAGTTTATCTTCCAAATGTAGATCCCCCCGTTTTCTCTAATCTACTTTTAAGAAGTTGTCGGGCTTGATAGAGTCTTGACTTGACCGTTGTAGACTTTAGTTTCAGAACTTGTTCAATTTCTTGCAGCGATAACTCCTCGTAATAAAATAAGAGAATAACTTCTCTATACTTAGGCTTTAGTTTCAGAATCTCTTGAATAAGTTGCTCTGTTTCATCTTGGATAATTAACTTTAACTCTATCGATTTTTCATTAGAGGCTGTGAAAGATAGCATCTGAGAAAGCCTCGATTGCTTGTAATGCCAGCTCTTTAAATAATCTTTGCACTTGTTTATTGCAATTCGATAGATCCAGCTTTTAATCGCTTGTTTCTCACGTAGATTATCCATCTGTAAGTAAACCGTTAACATCGTATCTTGAAGAATGTCCTCAGACTTTGCTTGATCTTTAACATAGGAATAACAAAGTCGTAAGATGCTTTCTCCATACTGTTTTATAATGCGTTTTAATTGTTCTTCACGGTGATCATATGTTTGATTCTGTAATGGATTTGGTTTCATCTGCATCCCTCATAGAAAAAGTCATTTAACTATAGACGATTCATTTTAATAAAGGTTGGATTTTTTCCTAACCCATAACCTTTTCTAATATTTATTTGAAAAACCTTTTTTATCCAATTAGAAGGTACAATCCTCCTTTAAGAGGAATATGAAAAGAAGATGATAATAGGGAGCTGGTTTTCGATGAGTGGGATTTGAAGCTTTAAGAAATTTTTATAAAAAGAGGGATGAAGAACTGCCGTTACTACGGAAAAAATTAATGAGAACTATAGAACAAGATCTAGTGGCAGATAACAATGTTTTAGCAGTTTTTTATGGTGGGTCGATCGGAAAAGGAAACACAGATCTCTATTCAGATATTGATCTTCGTGTTGTCGTGCAAGACGCTGTTTTTGAGAAGTTTCGAGAGAATAAAAAGAAAAGAGCGGCCAATTGGGGGAAAGTTCTTTTCTATGAAGATTTTCCTTGGACAAACTATTCTATCGCTCATTATGACTCGTTTATCAAAGTAGATTCTTTCTATTACAAGAAAAATGATCTTCACCCTTCTATATGGATGCAGCATTTAAAAATAGTTTACGATCCTGAAGGTCATGTAAACTCCATAAGGCAACAATCACTTCAGCTATCCTACTCACCAACAATAGAAGAAGTAGAGATCTGGCGTACTAAATTCTTTGCATACGTTCATGAGTTCTATAGGCGAATCATGCGAAGTGAACTTTCATACGCAAAACAATGCTTAGAGAACATGATCTATTCTATGGTGTCTGGATGGTATATGAACGCAGGTCTGCAACCGAATACATTTGGTGATTGGTCGAAGGTTGAAAGAAAGAGCAGTCCGTTAGCTGACTGGCAGCGAATGCACCTTACTAATTGGCGCTACACTTCAAACGAAGAAGACATGTTAAGAGTTTTTAAGAATATCTTACCTGAATTCCAAAAGTTACATAAAAAGTTATGTGAAATCGTCGAAATTACGTATGAACAGAAATGGGAAGAAGAGATTTTAAAGAAAGTTCTCGTTGATTATTAACTGGCATGAGGTGGTGAGTGTATGGAATATGGGTCGTCAGGGTTAGCATTAATGGGGTTATTTACATTTTTAGTACCAATAGGAGTAGGAATCTTTGTGTTGGTCATGCTCTATCAAATGAACCGATCTCTAAAAAGAATAGCGGATCGACTAGATGAGAAATAATCATGAAACAAAAGATAGCTGTCCCTGTGTGGACAGCTATCTTTATTTATATCGCTTTTTTATGATTATACTCTAAAGAAGTATGTTTTTTGAATTTAGGTATCTTTAAGTAGACGACCAAGCGTACAAGGTATTCTATCGGACCGATGGGCAGGTATTTCAAATAAATGGAACTAAGGAGTGCTTGAGTTCCGAAGATTATAACACCTACTACAGTGGCCAGTATTACACCAAGATCACCAAACCAACCTAAACCATAGCCGTAAAAAAGAAATGTACAAATCATCGATTGCATTAAATAATTTGTTAATGATAGTTTTCCCATACTTTCAAAACCACTTAAAAAGCGTCTGAACTTCTGATGGTTGTACATGTAAACGAACAGACTGATATAACCGATCGCAAGCATACTTCCTCCGATCATACTCATATCTAAACGATAATCCCATTGCTTGCTGAGTAGAGGAGTAGCTTTTAGTAAGAGACCGATTGGTATAAATAAACCACTTAGGATTGTGAACTGTTTGATCTTAGAAGACGTGTTTTGCAGCCATTTTCGATGTGCTGCATACATACCAATCAGAAACATTGGACTAAGAACAAAAGGTGTTAAGAATAACATGAAGGCGGCTTCACCACCACTCATATCAAGCATTTCGTCATCAAGACTGTGTGCTCTTATTTCTGAGTACGTTCCTGATCCATAGATCTCTTGTGTTTGTTTCATGTATAAATCTATCTTATCAGCACGAATCATTTTGATTTCTTCTGCCTCAAACAGAGAGCCAATGAAGAGAAGAGAGAATAGTAGAACAGCCCAAATCAATAGTGTCTTTGGTTTGCGATTTACCATAACCAAAAGCAGAACACCCATAAGCCCATATACAAAAAGAATATCTCCTTCCCATAAATACGTACTATGCAAGATCCCAAGAGTCATCAGTAAAGCAAATCTTCTGAACAGATGCCACTTTACGCGTTTGTTATTTTCCTTTAACTTGTTACGCATAAGAATGAGAGAGTACCCAAAGATGAACATGAAGATGGGAAGGAATGCGCCTTCAATCACCACTTTTGTGAAGTAGTAAGCATATGTATCAATGGTTGATAATTGATAATAATGAATTTCGTCCTTTCCAAAGATTCCGAACTGGAAAATGAGTAGGTTTGCTAAAAGAATCCCTAATAAACTAAATCCCCTAATACCATCGATGATGTTAATTCTCTGTTTGACCAATGACATGTTAATAATCCCCTTTATCTACATAATTACCAATACCTAACAAATGCGTCGACGACATAACTATAACAGCGCATTTTATAAAATTCAACAATTATTTATTGTTTTACGATAAAAAAATAATGATTATTGAGATTTTATCCTTCTTTTATGGTATGTTAAATTTATGAAATTAAAGAAGAGGAGCAGAAAGATGAAGTGGAAAATTTTTTATAAATATGGAGCGAAATTATGCTCAGTTCTTTTTTATGTTATTGGTCTTATTGGTATTTTTACCTTGGTATATCATTTGTCTTATTTAATGAGTCCAACAGGGGAATTGGCAAAGTCTTTCGGTGCATTTGATCCTGTGTATAGCAACTTAACGTTAGTTTTTGATCAGCAACCTTTACTGTATAAGGATGAAGAATTCATCGTCCTTTCATTGGTGACCTCAATCATTATGTTTGTTTTTGCATTAATTTTCTTAAGACTCATGAGAAAATTGTTACAGAATTTACACCAAGAGAGTTTATTTATGATGGAGAACGTTAAGGTTTTATTCAAGATGGGTATCACCATTCTTGTACTTGGGTCAGCTTTTACCTTTATGGACGAGCTTTTAATGACAAAAGCACTTAAGGAAATCCATGTAACGAACGCTTCTGTAACATATACAGGACTAGCTTATGTTGATACGTTTTTCACAGGGATTTTCGTAATGATTCTAGCCTCTGCACTAAAGGTTGCCGTAGAGGCAGTAGAAGAAAATAAACACACAATCTAAAGGTGGAGTAGGGATTGCAATGATTAGAATAAAATTAGATGTTATGATGGCACAGCGAAAAATGTCATTGAATCGATTGTCTGAACTGGTTGATATCACCCCTGCTAATCTTTCTGTACTAAAAAATGAAAAAGGTAAAGCGATTCGTTTTTCAACACTTGATGCCTTGTGTAAAGTACTAGAATGTCAGCCAGGCGATCTCATCGAATATATCGAAGACTAGTAGAAAAAGGGAGATGGTTTGGTACATGAAAAAAGTAGCTGTTAGCTGGAGCGGCGGGAAAGACAGCTGCTTAGCTCTATATCGATTGCTTCAAGAAAAACATGAAGTTGTATGCTTGATATCCATGGTTTCTGAAGAGGATGCACGAAATCATGCCCATGGTATTCCATTAGAAATCTTACAATTACAAGCAGGTGCGATCGATCTTCCTTTAATTATGGTGGATTCAGCTGGGGGGTATGAAGCTTCTTTGGTAAAGTCATTAACTTCTATAAAGAAACAGTTTGGGATAGATGCGATCGCATTCGGCAGTTTGTATATGGAAGAAGATCGGAAATGGAATGAACAGGTTGCGGATAAAGCAGGTCTGGATGCTCTTTTTCCCGTATGGATCTTAAAAGAACAAGCCTCTGAACTATTAGAAGAATTTATCTCATTAGGTTTTCATTCGATTGTATGTCGAGCTTCAGCAGATATATTGGACTCGACTTGGACAGGTCGCGAGTTGAATGAAAGTTTTTGTAAGGATATTAAAGCAACAAAGAGCTGCCCAATGGGTGAACATGGAGAATATCATACATTTGTTGTAGACGGACCAATCTTCGGAAAAAGGCTTGAGATTGTTCACTCAGATGTTATCTTAAATTCAGGATTATGGTCGCTCGACATACATTCATGCAGGTTCATAGATAAGGATACGGAGGCTGTTATGGAATGAACATTCACTTTAGAAAGATGTTAAAACCTGAAGAAAACGTAGTAGAAGCTTTAAATCGTTGGGAGAACGACACAAAGCTGGTTCCGTTAACACGACCGAATAAGGATAGAGTAGAGCTCGAAAATAAACGAATCATCACAATGGAAGACTTGTATCAACGTTTAGAGTTTCACGAGATTTATTTGATCTTTGTAGATGATCAATTAGTAGGTGAGATGAACTATATGGTCGATCCTCCTCACCTTTTTAAGAGAACGGAAGGAACGGCATGGTTAGGTATTACGATAGGTGAATCGGTTGGAAGAGGTAAAGGAATTGGTTACCAAGCGTTGTCGTACTTAGAGAATGAAATGAAAAGAAATGGTTTGAAACGCATCGAGCTTGGTGTATTTGAATTCAACACCACCGCACAAAAGCTTTATCAAAAACTGGGATACTCAGAAATTGGTAGGGTCGAGGCATTCACGTATTATCAAGATCGAATGTGGGCGGACATTCGAATGGAGAAATTAATCAAATAATAATTACTCATAACTGTCCATTCGGGCAGTTTTTTGATTTAAAGGGATTTTTTGGATTTTTATTGAATTGAGATAGCAAAAGAGATAGGAAAAGAGGATTAACATGAAAATTATTGATACTGTTTCATTTTTTCTGCAAAACTATCAGCCAACGATCTCGTTTTTGAAAGAATATTATAAAAGGTACCCGTCTATCTTTCATGAATATTTTTCTTACCATTGCAAAGATACAGAGGAGAGACATGATTTATCAATTAGAAAATATCAGGACTCATGGTCGTCTATACAACGCGTTCACGAGTTAATAAAACCGCTTATTCAGGAAATTGTTCAAAAATATGAAGAAGATTATGGTGTTCAATTTCCTGTTGAAGTGAACCTGATCGTTGGTGGTTATGGCTCAAATGCATACACTCACAGACAGATTATACCGAATGTTACGTTCGCATTAGAAAAACTGTCACCAGAACCAGAGCATTTAAGAACCATTGTTGCTCATGAATTTGGGCACGCCACACATAATATTTTGACTGATAAAGAAGGAATGAAATGGGAGAGAGTGAATTGGAACAGTCCCATGACTTGGTTAAATCAAGAAGGCGCAGCAACTCACTTTTCCAGGAAAATCGTAGGCAGTCTCCATCCCTCTGTTTACTTTTCCTTTGATAATCATGGATATGAGTGGTTTAAGTTTGCTCAAAAAAACGAAGATGAATTCTTGCTGGCGTTTGCAAAAGATTACACCGCATTGTCTGCCCAATCTATTTTTTCAGAGTGGTTCTCCATTAATGGTGGTAAGAAATTTAGTCACAGCAGACTTGGCTATTATCTAGCGGATCTGTTCTTTCAAGACCAAGTTATAAAACTGGGCGAGCGAGATGCGATAACGGCTTGGAAAGATGATAATTTCATAAGGAATGCTGAGGTGTGGTTAACTCAAAGAACTGGATTAAATAAGAATAGTATGGAGCTGTTGTGATGAACATCAAACAAGAAAAACCACAAATAATGGTAGTAGGTACTTTTCACATGAGGTATACACCGGACCTTCAACGAATGGAGTTTGATGATCTGTTAGCTGATTCAAGACAACAAGAAATATTGAAAGTGGTGGAACAATTAAAGAAATTTAAGCCAACAAAGGTTGCATTAGAGGTAGTAAAGAGTGAAGAAAATAAATTGAATGAAGAGTTTATTCAATACAAAGAGGGTGAACTAAAACTAGCAATTGACGGTTCCGTATCGCTTCAGATCTACAACATGAAAAAGTACATGCTGTGGACTGGATGGATACGGTAGGAAATAGAGGGTTGGGTCAGGTTTTTGAGTGGGCTGAAAAGAATCAACCTGAGTTTTTTCGTTACATAAATGATACCTATCGTTCTAATCAGCAGCTTTCAATAGGTAGCGAGAGCATCTATGAAATAATCAGATCACAAAACCAAACTTCCTTTATTGAGAAGGAACACGAGATGTATATGGTAATAGCAAGAATTGGTTCATCCGAAGAATATATTGGCATCGATTGGATGAGATGGTGATATCAACGAAATCTAATCCTTTATTACAATTTAGCTAAGATTACATCCATATCAGATCGTACCCTATTAATAATTGGTGCGGCTCATGTACATTTAGTTACTCGATTTTTAAAGGAGAGTAACTTGTTTAGTGTTGTAAATTCTTTAGACTATCTTACATAATGATGTGTATATTCATCTTTTATTTTTTCTTTCAATCCATGAAATCGTTAAGTATACGATAAGAGAAGCTACTATAATGAAGGCTGCAGTGTTAGAAAAATAATTAAAATCTAATTCATGAACTATTTTAGATTCTTCACCATAATAGTTTAGAAATTCCATTGTTTGGTTCTCATAGTCTAATAGAAAATAAGAAAAAACACTTCCGATAATTACTCCAAGAATTAGTGAGAGCAATGTTTTATTCATACAAGGATCGACCCCCATTCACATGATTGTTAACGAGTAACATATATATTAATATACCATTATATTCCATTTAGGAGGAGCTTATGAATGCAGGTGCCGTGTTCGGGATCGTATTGACTCTAAGTCTTTTTGTGTTTAACTATTTTCCTTATACTTTGAGGGAAAAGTACAGAATACCTTATTGGGTTTCAGGTATCATCATTTGTTTTTTAGGACCGTTGGTTGCAATGTGGGTAGGCTCATATTTAGGAGAGGAGGCTCATCGCGAAGGAAGTGATGGGTTCGGAGCAGGACTTGCAGGAGCAATTATAGCTCTAGTCCTTATTGGAAACGGTGCTCTCTATATTATAGGGAGTGTGGTTTCTGGAATAGAGCGATATGTTACGCGACAAAAGAAAGACAAGACGCATAGCTAGTGGAAACGAGATAAACGAGCTTCACTCAATAGCTGCTCGTTAAGTAAAAGGAAAGTATACAAATAAGGAGTCTGAAAAAATGAAAGTCCTCATTTCAACTATTCTATTTGGATTACTGTTCGGTCTAATTGTCGGAAGTTATTATAATCAAGAGGGCATTTGTATACTACTAGGTGCAATTCTCGGTGTGTTGATTGCAATATGCATACAACTATATAGTATTCAAAAGGTTTATTTATCAAAAAAGGTACATTGATCATGTAGAACAAATTTTAGGAGTACAAAAAAGCTATGAAAAGATTTTAAAAGGAGTCGTGAGGTTTCGGAGCGAGGTACACACATTCACATGATGAACGAAGAATTCAATATGAAATGTTCATGCATTCCACACATTAGCACTTTGATTATGTTGTGAAGAATTCAAATAAAGAGTATGTGCTGGAAAAGAGTGATGGCAAATTATAAGTTGAAAACACTGCATATGCAGTGTTTTATTTAATGTTATCATTCAAAATATATTGATCTGATATATTGAATTCCTCGTCGATAAGAATATAAGGATGTGTTTTCAATAAGCTTGTCTGAAGATGTTCTGGCATCCTTTCACCTTCATATGCACAAATGAGCGGGAATGCGAGTTCATTTACGGCACCATCTACGATTTTCTCAAGATTCTCAATCAGATGGAACGGATCTTCCATCGTGCCCCATTCCACATGTGCCCATGAGCGAAAAGAGTGGTTATTATCTACATAAGGCTGAACTGTTTTGAAGAAGTAATCAATAATTGCAGGCGGATGATAACTGCCGCTTGAATAGTAAAAATCGAAGTTATTTACATGATGAACAAGCTTCATGTGTTCTGGAGTTAAGCGAGTGGTGAGCTCTTTATGAACCATTCGATAAATTCGTTCGTTTTCAATAACTACAACGTACTCTCCTAAAGAGGTACCTTCTTGTATATAACTAACAATTTGTTCTATATAATTTTTCATTTCATTGTAAGAATAAAGAACATGAACACTTCTTTTTTGTTTAAATAACTCGTTCATACTCATTTTCAAATTATCACAACTCTCGGGTATGTATTTCTATTAGTTTACTAGTTTTACAGGATAAAAGCTAAGGGAAGTATTGTAAAAGCTAAAGTTATTTAAATTAAGAAGTTGAGGTGACGGTTTTATCACTTTATTTTTGGGCTACTATAAGAGATGTAGCGATAAGACATTAACTAATTATAATGAATGCAGTATGTAGCTCAAAGACAAAATATGGATTTATAAGGGATTGATTCTATGAAAGCCGTTCAAGTGACAGGTTATGGTGATATAAATAAATTAGAAGTTGTTGATATCAACATACCGGAGCCAGGAGAAAATGAAGTTTTAATTCAGGTGAAGGCATGTGGTATCAATAATACGGAAATTTGGATGAGAGAAGGAGCATACGGTACAGGTTCTAAATCAGGTTGGCGACCAGAAGGGGTTCAATTTCCGAGAATACCAGGCTCAGATATTACAGGTACAGTTGTGAAAACAGGGAAACAAGTTGCATCTTCTATGATAGGAAAGGACGTTGTTTTGTTTCCTTTTACATCAAGTGGAGAAGAAGGATACGAACATATCTCTGATGATATGTCATTTATAGGGTCTGAGTATGACGGAGGGTATGCTGAATATGTAGTATGGCCAGCACATCTTTGCTTTGATATGCCTTTACAGAGTTTCACAGAAAGTGCCGTTTTCTCCGTAAGTGGTTTAACTGCGTGGCACATGGTCGAACAGATTCAGGTTCAACCGAATGAAACCGTCCTAGTAACGGGTGCCAACGGTGGTGTAGGCTCACTGAATGTACAGATTGCTGCAAATGTTTTTGGAGCTAAAGTAATTGCAGTGGTAGGCGACCTTACGTTAGAGGAAAAACTAAAAGAACTCGGGGCAACACATGTTGTCTCATATAAATCGAAGGACCTTGCGCATGAAATCCAACAAATCAACGGGGGTCCGATTGACTCTGTTTTAGATGTGGTTGGAGACGCGTTGTTTTCTACTTCTCTCCAAGTATTAAAAAACGGAGGCAAGTTCTGTACTTCAGGATCTGCCGGCGGACAAAAAACAGAGCTTGATTTTAGAACTTTATATTTAAAACACATAACACTATACGGTTCTGTTTTAGGAACAAAGGCAGAATTTGCTCGAATGTTAGATGCAATTTCTCAAGGTAAAATTAAACCCGTTATAGATCGAACGTTTCCTCTTCATGAAGCAAGAGAAGCTCAAACATATTTCAAGAAAGCAGGAAAGTTAGGGAAAATTGTATTAATTCCTTAGTAAATATTTAGTTTAAAATAAAAGAAATGGCTACCAAATTAGGACTCTCTAGTTTTGGTCGCCATTTTTTCATTTAACTTGAGATTTTAACTCGATCTTTCAAATCATGATCTTTATTTTGAATCAAGGTACAGATTAAGTAATACATTCCTGGCACTGCAATTATCACACCGATAAAAAAGTATGTCATACGAGTACTTATGCCTAAGTAACTGTTAGAAGCGAATAAGATTCCGAGTGGCATGGTGATCCGAAGAAAAAGTAACCTCACTGCGCTTAATTGTGATAATCGATCTCGAGGAGCATTTCGTTGAAAAAGAGCAGAGCTTTGGGCATTGAACATCGGAAATAAGAGTCCTCCTAAGAATTCGCATCCCCAAGCGATATAAACAGAAGGAGCGAAGTACAATGCGATAAAAGACAACCCACCTCCAACAAGGCCAACATACATGGTTTTGTTGTTCTTAGGTAGCTTTGTAAGAAGCAGCATGCCAAGCGCATATCCAAATCGGAAACATTCCCGCAAAAATCGCATATTCCCAAGCTTCCCCGGTCAAATCTTCTCTAATAAAAGGCACGTTTATTACCAAAGTGGCTCCTACTGCAAATTGTACAGATGATGATAACAGAGTTAGTCTAAGTAGCTGTGGAAATTGAAGGAAAGTACGATACCCAATTTTTGTTTCTTCCCACCAGAACTTTTTTGACCATGTCGCTACTCTTTTTTTGCTTACATGAGGAATTTGAGAAAGCGATATGGAGCTCAGTAAAAACATAAGGCTAGATAACCCGTAAATGGTATACAGAGGACTGACTAAAAGAAGTAACGATGTAACACCTGGTGCGATAAAACTCATGAGGCGTATGGTTCCATCGAGTAAGCTGTTGGCAGAAACTAATTCTTTTTCTTCACAAAGATCTGGTAATAAAGCAAAAGAAAGACTAGCGTATATCGGTTGCAATAGACCCAATACACATTGCAGAATCACTAATCCAGCGATCGTACCTATTTCTGAACCGCTTATGTATCCGATCAAAGGCAGAATATAAGCAACAGAACGGAATCGTTGAATATTTAAAAGCATTTTTTCTTTAATAACGTGGTTTAGGAATGGAGCGCTGATACCTTGCAGAATTAAGGATGGAATAAAATAAAGAAGCCAAAGTGCTCCCATCCACTCTTTAGACCCTGTTATCTCATACAGAAGAAGGCCATTTATGATTCCACCGGCAGCGCCTCCAAATTCGGAAATGATCTCGCCTATCCAGAGGGCTTTAAATGGTCTAGATAAATAGTTATTCTTCATTTGTGTCTTCTCCCAAATAGTGTTGAAGTTGGTTGGAGAACGAACGAATATAGTGTGTATTAGCGGAATATATACCCTTTTCAACCTTAACAAATTTAGCAGCTTTTAAAAGTGATAGCTGGTGGTGCAGGGTGGTTTTTGATACGTTAAACTGTGTGGTTAATTCTTGAAGAGAGAGTGGTCCTCTCATTAGTTGATACAATAATTTTAATCGAAGATCGTCACCTAGTGCCTTATGACCCCGTACAAGCTCATTTGTAGGAGAACCTGGCTCTAATAACGCTTCATCACTCAATGGATAAAAGATGAGCTTTGTATCTGATGTTTTTTGTTCAAGTATCCATGGTCTATAAGAGACATGTGGAATTAGTTTTATGTTCCAAACAGAAGGTTCTGGAACATATTTTGCTCCTCTTGTAATACGTTCAATTTCTTCTGATGGTTTTTGGTGATCAAGAAGACCATGCTGTTTCTTTTCAAATGAGAGAGCTTGCATCCATTTTTCCCAATCCGTATTTTTACTTTGCCAGTTATACCATTCCGAAAGTGTTTCAGTTAGTAAGGAGTGCAGTTCATCACGGTTCATATGCTCAAGTGTTCGTACATATCCCTCCAAAAAGTCGTGTTCTTTAAATAGAGATGCGTATTGATCAAAGGCATTAGATTGTTCATAACTTTTTGCGGCCTCATTTCTGTGCGACTCACATGAACGATTTTTGTAAGGTAAAAGCGTTTCATAAAAAATGTCAGATGGTAACTCAGAAACTTTTAATGAAAATTCTGTAATCGTAGAAGCTGAAATTTTGTTCTGCAGCATAATCATGCCATACCACAAGTTTGTTTGTTGTATGGTTTCTAAATTCTTTCTTAAAGACGCTGACATTAGAGACTCTTGCTGTGTCCACTGCTCATCCTGTTCAAACGTGTGACGCAATTTTTCGTATGTATAACCTGCAATTCCTAGAGTTAGTTCCCATACCATTGAACTCTCAATCGATAGGGATACAGTTTCATGAGAATGAGGAGAATGGATATTTTTCATTTCTACCTCCAAAAAGTAATGAATTCTATTTTTTATTCTAATTCAATAAAAAATAAAATTCAACATATTTAGAATTTATAATTCGAAATGAATTGAATTTTTTAAAAATCAATAATAACCTCTATTTTCCGTACCTATGTGCTAAAATTAGGAAAAAAAGGGGTCAAAGGTCATGTTTGTTTATAAAATTGACGAGGAGCTATCTCTTCGTATGTTTAATGAAAAAGATGCTACAGAGTTCTTCCAACTAACGATTCAATCTAAAGAGTATCTAAAGGAATGGCTAGGCTGGTTAGACTATACGAATGAAGAAGAAGATTCCCTTGCTTTCATAAAAGCGACCTTAAAAGGGGTAATTGAAACAGGGGGTTATCCAAAGACAACAGCAATTATCTATAAAGGAAACATTGCTGGAATTATCGGGTTTAACGAAATAAATAGGTTACATAAGATCGGTGTTATGGGATATTGGCTCGGTCAACAGTTTCAAGGAAAAGGAATTATGATGAGAGCGTGTAAAGCATATATTGCATATGGCTTTAATGAACTCGATCTTAATCGAATTGAAATACGAGTAGCTGAAGAAAATAAAAAAAGCCGTGCGATTCCTGAGAAGCTAGGATTTCAGGAAGAAGGCAAGATTCGCCAAGCAGAATGGCTTTATGATCATTATGTTGATCATGTGATATATGGTCTATTAGCTGAAGAATGGAAACAAAATAACTAGGATGTTTAGGTAAGCTGACAGGAAAAGGTTTTACAGACCTTTTTGCTGTCGGCTTTTTTTGATATTACGTAATTGTTACTTGAAAGTGCCTATCGTACTTCAAAGTGCGTACTTTTATTTTTTGGTAAAGAGCGTATGATTTTAAATCATAAAGGAATCTTTTCTCATAGGAGGGCACGACCAACAATGAATCCATTCAAATATCATCGTTCTTACAATCGAATGTATAGTGAGGGTGAATTAACACTTGGACTACACATCCCTCTTGAAAATTATAGATTTGCTACTCCGACGATGGAACAGCAAGTTGAATTGTCGCAGTTAGCTGAAAAATTAGGTTTCACAAGTTTATGGTTTCGTGATGTTCTGTTGGAAGATCCGAATTTTGGAGATCCAGCGGTAGGTCAGATTTACGATATGATGATCTATATGACATATTTAGCAAGTCAGACGAAGGAAATTGCACTAGGAACAGCAGCTGCTGTACTACCATTAAGGCATCCGTTGCGTGTTGCTAAAGAAATCGCAACTCTGGATCAATTGTTCCCAGAACGTGTGTTGCTTGGCGTATCATCAGGTGATAGACGTGCAGATTTCTCTGCTTTAGGTGTCTCGCACGAAACACGAGGGCAAGCGTTTGTGGAGGCTTTTCAATATCTTAACCAGGTCCTTTATAACGAATACCCAGAAATCCATTCATCCCGGGGAGCCTTGCAGGGAGCTAATCTTGTACCTAAGCCAACAAAACGAATTCCGACATTTATTACAGGCTATGCACAACAGGAAATGGAGTGGTTTGCAGAGCATGGAGATGGGTGGATGTACTATCCTCGCAGCCCTAAGTATCAAGAAGTAACAATAAAAAGGTGGAGAGAGTTAGTTGAGCGCTATCAACCTAATACGTTCAAACCATTCACTCAGCCCATGCACCTTGATCTAGCAGAAGATCCTAACGAAGCTCCACAACCGATTCGTTTAGGATTTAGAATCGGCCGCAATCCATTGATCGAGCTGTTGCAAGTGTATAAAGAATCTGGAGTAAACCACTTGTTCTTTGCACTCTTCGATAGCTAAAGAAGTTATACAAGAACTAGGTGAAGAAGTGATACCGCATTTTCCAGCTTTAAAACTTTAAAACTTTAAAAAGGTAACAAAAAAGCCAAGCTAGCTGCTAGACGCAGAAGCTTGGCTTTTCTTTAGTATAGAACGTCTTGAAGAAACTTTTCTAAAGAGTCAACATTTGAAATTCTTTTATTGCACTCATGACTGTCCGTACAAATGTAATTTCCGATCGCTTTATAATAGTCGGAAGAAGCGTTTGCTGGTTTAGATTTTGTTATCGCTGAGAATAATGCAACATCTGTAATTCCGTTACACAAAAAACAGATACCTTTGTTTGAAGGTGTATATCTACCTTGCACACCAACTAGCTTACCGTCTAAGTGATACACGATAAACATTTTATTCGTACCAATATCAACCCAGCCAAGATAACTGATCTTTTGAAAATCAATCGTATTTAAATCAGGTACTTTCAGCTTCTTCACTTTCGGAAACAATTTAATGATCTGCTTATTAGTAGTGGTTGAAAATTCCTCAAGAAATGGTTCTAAGGATTGCAAGTATTTCTGAAACTCTTCTGATTTGCGTAAAGGTTCTAACCCCGCTATTAAATCTTTTTGTGATTCATCCAGCTCAGAAAAGGATTCAAGAATTTTTGATTGAGCGCTGTGTTGAACAGCTTCAATTACTTTTGGATCAGCACCGTTATTACATGCACGCTGTAGTTGTAAAACCTGTTTTTTTATGAGGTTGTACTGATGATTTCTAATGAATGGTTTACTCATTTTGTTCAGCTCCTTATTTTTTGTGAAAAAAGAAAACAAGGTGCAAAGCCATCATTAGAAACGAAGTCATACGCTCGGGCGACTGACGTTACCGATGTCTGCCCATACAAAGAATCGCCCCTAATTGTAGGCTTTGCATGAGCTGCTTATGATTCCGGCAAAATGATTTGCCATTTTTACCGACCTCCATTCACCAATATTATAAGAAGAGTACGTCATTTGTGCAAACATAAAAAGGCTGACCCGATTCTAGACATCGGACAGCCTTTTCTTCAATTCATGTTTCTTAAAAAGTACCATACCAAGTTAGTAAAAGTTTGCGCTTGAGAAGAAATTGGTGATTCTTCAAAACTTTTTTGAAATGGCTTCAATAATGGTTGAAGAACTATTTTACGAATACGCTCACGTTGAAGTTCACTCATGATCGCATCAAAAAGGTCTTGCTGTTCTTCGTTAAACGTATAATCCTGCTGCAGCTGATCAGCAAGTGAAAGAATGTCCTCTATTTTAACTTGTTTTTTATTTGCATTTGTACGAAGTAAATCAATAGCTGAAAGAGGAATGAGAACAGATTCGTTCATCATCATCTTCGGTACGATCAACTCAATATAAGAGAGAAGTGTATCAACGACATGCTCTAATGAGTAAGTTGTATTCGTTATTCGCATCGTAAATAACATATGATGCATCATTCCAAAGAATAGGATAGTGGCTTCAAACACATGCTCCCGCACTTCATCCCCTAAGATCTCGATAAAACGATTAGAAAGCCATTCCATCTCATATAACCGATGCTGCATAACGAGTTTTTTTAAGTCGGCTTCATTGGATGAAAGAATCGCTTCAAAAAGTGGCTGAAGGTTTCTTTCCTGATTCAAACGCATAATGATCACAATTTGTTCGATGAAAACGTCCCGATCACCTGTGTCCCTACCGATCTGAACGGCAATTCGCTGCTGACTGGCATCATACCGTAGAAATTCTAATATGTCTGCGATACAGTCACTCTTTGATGAGAAATAGTTATAGAACGTACCTTTTGAAATATTTGCTTTATCTATGATTTCCTGTATAGATGTCTGCTGGATGCCTTTTTCTATAAAAAGCTTTAATGCGGTGTCAGCGACTTTTCTTTTTCTGTTATTCATGCGTTCCTCCTAAGTCCAACCCTTACGACTAGTATAAATTTCTTCAGTTGGAAACACAACGTTTTTAGACTTAAGGTACAAAAGTATTGATATTTTTATACTCAGGGTATAAACTTAATAAAGTTAAGTAATTATTTTATAAAGAGGAGAAATGACATGGGGAATACAGATTCCACTTTACAACATAAAAAACCGCCCTATTTGATGCTTGCGATCTTGTTCGTTGGAGCGTTCGTAGCTTTTTTAAACAACTCATTGCTGAACGTAGCATTGCCTACCATCATGGTGGATTTAAATGTAAAAGACTATTCGACCGTTCAATGGCTGGTCACCGGCTTCATGCTTGTGAGCGGTGTTTTAATACCAGCTTCAGCGTTTTTAATCACTCGATTTTCTAATCGAATGTTATTTATTACAGCAATGGTCATCTTTACAATCGGTACAGCGCTATCAGCCTTTGCACCTAACTTTGGTGTGTTATTAACAGGACGTATGGTGCAAGCTGTCGGTTCATCTGTAATGGGACCAATCTTAATGAACGTCATGCTCGTTAGTTTTCCACGTGAAAAACGAGGCATTGCGATGGGGATTTTCGGGTTGGTCATGATTACAGCTCCTGCGATCGGACCAACATTGTCAGGGTATATCGTAGAATACTATGACTGGCGTCTTCTTTTTGAAATGATTCTGCCTCTAGCTATCCTAAGCTTACTATTTGCTGTATGGAAGCTTGAGAACGTGATGAAGCAGAACAAAAATGTATCGTTGGATTACCTTTCTCTTGTGTTGTCTAGCATCGGTTTTGGAGGAATCCTATACGGCTGTAGTACAGCAAGTTCAGACGGATGGACAGATACCGTTGTTCTATCAACATTGATTATCGGTGGAATTGCATTGGTTATCTTCATCATGCGACAATTAAAGTTAGATGAACCATTGTTGAACATTCGAGTGTATAAGTATCCAATGTTTGCACTTGCATCCGTTATTGCGATCGTTAATGCGGTTGCCATGTTCTCTGGCATGATTCTTACACCAGCTTACGTGCAAAGCGTTCGAGGAATTTCACCACTTGATTCTGGACTGATGATGCTGCCGGGAGCAATCATTATGGGAATCATGTCACCTATTACTGGTAAACTTTTTGATAAATTTGGACCGCGTGCTTTAGCGGTAGTCGGACTTTCTATCACAGCAGTCTCGACTTATATGCTCGCTCATCTGCAAGCTGATTCGTCTTATTCTTATATCATCATGATCTATTCTATGCGTATGTTTGGATTGTCGATGGTCATGATGCCGATTATGACGAATGGTCTTAATCAGCTTCCAACGAGCCTAAATCCGCACGGTACAGCCGTTAATAATACAGCACAGCAAGTATCCGGTTCGATCGGTACAGCGATACTAGTTACGATTATGAACACTGTTACAAAAACAGAAGCAGAAAGCTTAATGAGCGGAGTAGATCCAGCGACGATTACCGAAGCCTCAACCGCTGCTTTAACACAGCAGGCTCTTCTGTCAGGAATTCAATACTCATTCTTAGTTGCATTCGGAATTAATATCGTTGCTTTAGTGCTAGCCTTTTTCGTCAAACGCGTCGATACAAGTGCTGAAGCAGTAAATAAGATTGAAAAAGAAAACAAAACATCAACTAAATCAGTTACAGCTTAAAATATTTTTATGAAACCGACACTTTGGGTACGAATAATACCCAATCTAGTGTCGGTTTTTCTTTTTCTTTAAGAATTAGGTTCAGAATGTAGTCGCTGAATACAACAGCGCCATTGATCAGTATATGTTCAGGTGGAGGTGTCTTGATCTCAGGTGAAAAGTTCCACTTTATCGGTGAAAGTGAAGTGTTTACCGGTGCTCACAATTAATTCGTAGGTGATTACACTCCATTTATCGGTGAACGTGTAAATATAAAAAACACGTACCGTAAAACACTTAAGAATCACAAATCATGTGTAGTATCTATGAGTAGTTGGGTAAAGTAATAAGCAGATTGATTTACATCGTTTGAAAATAGGAGTAAGGTCTTAACTAATCTTTTGTAAGTAAAAGGAGTGGAATTGAAGATGAATAAAATGAACACCGATTTTTCAAATATATTTATTAACGGCGAATGGAGAAAGGGAAGCAGTGATAGCTTCATGAAAAACACAAATCCATTCACAGATGAAGAGCTTGTTACGATTCAAGCTGCGACGAAAGAAGACTTGGACGAAGCTTATGAAGCGGCAAGAATTGCTCAAGCTGAATGGGCAAATGAACTCCCACAAAACAAGCGAGCTGTTTTAGAAAAAGTAGCTGACGTAATGCAAGAGAATGAAGAGCTTATTATTGATTGGATTATCAAAGAATCAGGAAGCACATATATGAAAGCTAACTCAGAATTTCGAGCTTCTATCAATATCTTAAAAGAATCTACAACATACCCTTATCGAATGGAAGGAAAAATTCTTCCTTCTCAAACAGCTGGCAAGGAAAATAGAGTGTACCGTAATCCGTTAGGTGTAATTGGAATTATTAGTCCTTGGAATTTCCCGTTCCATCTGGCTATTCGATCCATCGCACCTGCCATCGCGACTGGAAATGCTGTTGTTATTAAACCAGCTACTGACACACCGGTAACTGGTGGATTAATCTTTGCGAGTATTTTTGAAGCGGCTGGACTTCCAAAAGGTCTGATTAATGTTATCGTAGGACGTGGCTCAGAAATTGGAGATGAGATCGTCACACATCCAACCCCGCGTCTGATCTCGTTTACAGGTTCTACGGAAGTCGGCAGACACATCGGTGAACTTGCTGGTAAGAACTTAAAGAAATCTGCTCTTGAATTAGGCGGTAATAACGTATTTATCGCGTTAAAAGAAGCAGACATTGATCAAGCCGTAGATTCAGCCTTGTTTGGAAAGTTCTATCACCAAGGGCAAATATGTATGGCAATCAATCGTATCTTTGTTCATCAAGATATTTATGAAGAATTTGCAGAAACCTTTGTTCAACGTGCAAAAAATCTAAAATTTGGTGACCCGTCCAAAAAAGATACGAACGTTGGTCCATTAATCAATAGAGACCAAGTTGATCGAATCTTAAAAGATATTGAAGCGAGTGTTTCACAGGGTGCGAAGATTCGTATTGGTGGAGATGCCGACGGAAATGTTTTAGAACCTACAGTGATAACAGATGTTAATAATGAAATGCCTTTAGCGAAGAATGAAATTTTTGGACCAGTAGCTATTCTTATTCCGTTTGAAAAGGATGAAGACGTTGTTCAGATGGCAAATGCTTATCCGTACGGACTGAGCGGAGCCGTTCACTCTAAAAACATTGAACATGCAACAGACATAGCTCATGACATTCATACAGGTATGATTCACATCAATGACCAATCTGTTAACGATGAACCTCACATGCCATTTGGTGGAGAAAAAGACTCAGGACTTGGTCGATTTAATGGTGAGTGGGTGTTAGAAGAATTCACTACTCTAAAATGGTTATCTGTGCAACGTACTCCAAGAAATTATGGACCTTTCATTAGCCAATTAAAGTAAATAAGTACAAAAAGCATCCGGATGTCTTCATTCGGATGCTTTCTTTATTTGAAGCAATTTTATGATGTTTTTCGAAATGGGTAGAAACTCAACTTATTTTTACCCGTGTTCTTTGAAACGTATAGTGCCTCATCTGCATATTCAAGTATTGTTTGTGGTGAAACGTCCTGAGCTACCCATTCAGCTGATCCCATGCTGCACCCAATTTTTATAGAATGTTCCTGAATAAGAAATGGTCGGTTAAGAGTGTCTATGAGGAAGTGTGAGATCTCGGTTATTTCATTTAAATAATTCTCCTGAATAGGTAGTACAACTACCTAAACGTGCTGCGAAATGTTCCTTCTTTATTAATGAATCAATGATCCGCTTACCTACCTCTATTAATAGCAGATCTCCCGCATGATGTCCGTGTGTATCATTGATTGATTTAAAACCATCCAAATCTATATAGAGCACCCCATAGCTGCCATTAGAAGAATCAAAGCGAACTGAATTCATGTACTCTAAAAGAGCTAACCGATTCGGCATACTTGTCAGAAAGTCCGTATGTGCCATGTTCTCCATCTTGTCTAACTGTTTTTCTGTTTGCTTTAATGATGAGATTAAGCTTCTAAAAGAAGAACTTAGAACTTCTATATCTTTGATTCCGCGTAACAAAGGAATCTCTACAATCTCACCATCTTTCAACTTGTCAGCAGAGATAGCCAAATCAAAAAGAGGACGAGAAACTCTCTTTGTGATAAACCATCCAATAACAGCCATAAGTAGAGAAATCACAATACCGCAGACTAAAATAAATTTTTGAAGATATTGGACGGATGCATAAGCCGCTTGTTCTGATTGACGAATGACAACCGTCCAGCCTAGTCCGGGATAATTCAGATATCCGTCGCCAAATGCATAGCCTGTTACATACTCTTTTCCATCTGGCCAACGCACAAAATTCCACTCGTTATTCTTTCCTTTATTATCGAGATCACTTATCTTGATTTTTTTTCCTAAATCATTTTTATGACCTAGGAGTACTGTGTTTTCTTTACTGATTATGTATACTTCCACATCTTTTTTTTGCTCTTTTATGGGCTTTAGAATCGCGGCTTCCACTTCTTTAGACCACTCCCAGCTGAGATGGGCGGCTAACACACCTTGGAAAACGCCGTTTTTATCTGTTAATGGTGTACTGATATCAACTAATTGTAAAGGTGAACCATCCTTAGTTGGAATCAGTTTGGATAACAAAAGGGCATCATGTACATCACCGATAAAAGGCTGTTCAGTTGCTTTTTGAAAAACGGGACGAGCAGATATATCTTGGTTGATAAGAAGTTTCTTCGTTGAAGCTTGAATGACTCCATTTTGATTCGTTATTCCAACCCAAGAGAAGGAAGGGATTTTATTTTGAAGCTGATCGATCAGAAATTGTGCTTCATTTATTCTTCTCGGGTCTTTCAGAACTTCCTGTTCACTTAAAACTTGAAGTTCCTGGTATCTGGACCACATGAAAGAATCAAGGTTGTGGGATAGTTGAAAAGCTGAAGAAGCTAGGGAATTACCTATTTCTTTTTCTAATAATTCGCTGGATTTATCACTGATAAAGATACTAAGAAATAATGATGTGGTTAGTATGATCAATGAGATGCTCACGGACAGATACGTTTGAATTTTGATAGACATTGAAATGACTCCTATAATAATAAAATTTATTTCAAAAAGAACCAATTGTTATATCGGAAACAATTATAGAAATGATTAGGAATCAATGAAATAAACGATGGGACAAAGTTCTCAAACGAGAATTTTGAAAGCTGATTATGCTACACTACGAGGACAAGTCATATACATTAAAGGTGATGAAGAAATGCTGATTAATGATAAGATACGCCAAGATCTGTTTACAGAAGTTGAAGGATTAAATGACGAGAATCTAAATCGAAAACCTTCAGAGAATGAGTGGTCTATTAAACAAATTGTAGAACATTTATATTTAATGGAAGGCGGTATTGCTAAAAACATTAAACATCAACTTCAAAATGGTAAAGTGGTAAACGCAGACAAGAAGCCGATTGAAGCAACAATTAACAGAGATATTAAAGTCGATGCTCCAGAATTTGCAGTGCCAACTTCAGAATTTGCAACTATTGAAGAGCTTAAAATGAAATTGGCTGCAACTCATCAACTTTTACTAGATATCGAGAATACTGCTGATGAAAAGGACTTAGAAGCAAAAGGCTTTCCACATCCTATTTTCGGTGATATTAGTTTAAAACAATGGATTCCGTTTGTGGCCTATCATGAACAAAGACATATTCTTCAAATTAAAGAAGTGAAAGAAAAGTTAAGTCTCTAAACGAATATAAAACAGACCGTACATTCTTCAATCAGGAGAATGTACTTTTTTATGGAACGAAAGAAATAGGGATAAAAAGAATGAAAGCTTTGGTTTAAGTGCAATACTGATTGAAAGAATGAAAAAAGGAGGACTGAAGATGTTGTTGAAAGACAAAATCGCAGTCGTTTATGGAGCGGGTGGTGCGATAGGTGGTGCTGTTGCACGTGCTTTTGCTGAAGAGGGGGCCTTTGTATTTTTAGCCGGAAGATCGCTTGATTCTCTGCAAATTGTAGCAAATGAGATAACAAATGCTGGAGGCACGGCGAAAGTAACGAAAGTAGATGCTCTTAATCAAAATGAAATAGAAGGGCATCTAAATCGAATCGTAAAGCATGCTGGAAAGATAGATATTTCCTTTAACGCAATAGGAATTCGAGGAGATCTTCAAGGAACGGCACTCACCAAAATGGCACAAGAAGATTTTATGACTCCCATTTTGACCGGTGTCCAAACTCATTTTCTCACAAGTACTGCAGCAGCTAAGCATATGATAAAGCAGAATTCGGGAGTGATCTTAACTCTTTCTGCATCATCTTCATCATTATCAGGCAGAGACCGTACTTATCATTTCACGGGAGGTTTCGCCACAGCATGTGCAGCAATTGAAGGATACACACGTAGCTTAGCCGGTGAGCTCGGTTCAAAAGGCATTCGTGTCGTATCTTTAAGATTAGATGCTATACCAGATACTTGGAAACCAGACTTTCCTGAGGTGAGAGAATATATGGAGGGAGGAACAGTGCTAGGACGCCTTCCAAAGTTAAAAGAAGTCGCTGATATAGCGGTGTTTATTGCTTCTGATCGAGCGAGTGCTATAACAGGTGCGATTATCAATGTAACGTGCGGTTCGATAATGGATTAAATCATTTATTGGAACTTTATGTTAAAATAAACTTTATAAAATGATGAAAGTTAAAGGAGCATATAAGAATGTCTCAAACAAATTGTGTAACATGGTCTCACGAGTAAACAAAGGTGTTTATTCATGAGGTAACTCTTTATTTTATTTAATCAATTTTCTATGAATGAATCTTTGTTTACTTCCTTCTAATTGATCATTACTAGAATGGAGAGATAACATGATACATTTAAAACCATTAACCGAACAAGAATTTCAGGATTATCTGGCATTTATGATTTCAGATTACGCTTGTGAAATCACTAAGAACTTCAACCTAACGTTACAGTCAGCATTAGAAGAATCAGAAATGATGATGTCTGATCTTTGGAAAGATGGCTTGTTAACTGAAGGTCAGTATTTGTACAACATTCAAGATTCCAAAACCTATGAAAAAGTAGGAATTCTCTGGTATGGATTGATGCCGGAGATTAATCAAGCCTATTTGTACCATATTTTCATAGACGACCTTCATAGAAGAAAAGGATACGGGAAGAAAACGTTAGAAATACTTCAAAGTATGTTAAAGCAATCAGGAATAGAGTCTATTGGATTAAGTGTCTTTGGAAAGAATGAAGCTGCTTATCAATTGTATAAGAGGCTAGGTTATAAAAACACGAGAATATCGATGGAATTTGTTCTATAGAACATTATTAAGATAAATTAGGAAGTGGCTTAGGGTGAGATAATCTCTAAGCTTTTTTGTATATTTCGAAAGGACAGCTTACTCCGAAACAGGAATTATATTCCAAAAAGAGAATATAGAAAAGTAAGAGGTGATCGTATGAAGAAAATACTGAGCTTGTTACTTTTAATTATCTTGGCAGCTTGCAGCGATCAAGGAGCTGTCGAGAAGCTTAAGATGAATTATCCGAATGTGAAGAAAGAGATGGAGCGGTTGTCAAAAGATGTGCAACAAAAGATGGCAGCTCCAGAAAAACTTCCTTTTCAGCCAAAAGACGTCCAATTAACATATGCTGCAGAACCGGCGGGAGATCCAAAAGGGGATATCTTACATACCGAATTTATTTATGGCAATGAAAAAGGTTCCGTCCTTCATGTAACCACGTTTCAACATAAAAACGCAAATTTTAATGATGAAGGTGAGAAGAAGACAACAAAATTGAAAGATGGAACTGAGGTTATTATTGAAGCTGAATCATCTGACGTTAAATCCATTCGTTGGAGTAAAGATGATGTATATTATGGGATGATGTTAATGGGTTCTGATTTTAAGATGGAGGATCTGTTGAAATCAGCAAATTCGATGGACTACTAGGAGTGGATTGGTTTGAAAGGAAAATTTAGTTCGATTTCATTACTTGTAAGTGGTTCTACAGTCGCGTTCTTTTTACTGATACAAACCTATGCCATTGCTTTTGGATACTGGCGGTTGATCGTGTGGGGAGGAGTGCTCACTGCTATGTATTTTGCATTTCGATCTCCCAAGAACCTCGGTTTTCGGGGTTTGGCCATAACTGTATCAATCATTCTTGCGGTTCCTCTTTTGCTGATGGAGATGGTCGGATTAGCATGGCGTAACGGTGGATTTGGAAATTAAACCGGGTCTGTAGCTTAAACTCTGATTACCGAAACTTTCCATCTACTAATCCGTAATATTAGTAAGACAAAAAATAGGGGTGGAGAGCAATGATTGAGGTTAGTGTAAAAAAGATAGATAACAACTTTATTATTCGATGGCAGCTATTGAGGGTGGAGATTCCTGCCGATGATATTCTTAATGTAGGTTTAGACGATACATATGGTGGAGACGATAAAGAGGCTATCCGTATCGGTTTCCCGTATGGTATGACAGATCGGGTCTTTATTGAGACAGAAAAACAAAACTATATTTTGTTTACTTCTAATCCATCAGCTATTATGAAAAAACTAAGTGCCTAAGAAATGAAAATAGTTTAGACAGAACTCGGATTGAATTTTTCCGAGTTTTCTTATGATTAATTACTTTTTAATGTGATTAATATACAGATAACAAACAAGGACAGGTCTAGTATGTTAAGGTGGAACTAGAAATCAAGGATTTAATCATATAAAAGAAGGTGTGCTTCTCATGACGAAAGTAACAGGCTGGAATTTAGATAACAGTTATGCTGAACTACCAGATAAATTTTTCTCAATCATTGACCCAAACCCAGTAGTTTCACCAAAATTAGTTGTGCTCAATGAATCGGTGGCTTCGTCTCTTGGATTGAACGTAGAATTTCTTCGAGATGAAGATGCTGTAAACGTATTTGCAGGCAACATGCTTCCAGAAGGCGGTTCTTCCTTAGCACAAGCATATGCAGGACATCAGTTTGGTTATTTTAATATGTTAGGTGATGGACGAGCATTAATGGTGGGAGAGCAGATCACTCCTGATGGAAAACGTTATGACATTCAACTAAAAGGTTCGGGAAGAACTCCCTATTCTAGAGGAGGAGACGGACGGGCAGCTCTTGGTCCAATGCTTCGTGAATATATTGTGAGTGAAGCGATGCACGCTCTAGGAATTCCAACGACTCGAAGTCTGGCAGTTGTAACGACAGGTGAATCGATCATGCGTGAAAACACTCTTCCAGGGGCTATCATGACGCGGGTAGCGGCAAGCCATCTACGAGTAGGTACGTTTGAGTTTGCTTCAAAATGGGGAACACTCGATGAATTGAAAGAGTTAGCAGATTATAGTATAAAGCGTCATTATCCTGAAGTGGAAAGTGATGAAAATCAATATTTGAATCTCCTCAAAAAAGTGATCGAACAACAAGCGTACTTAATTTCGAAGTGGCAGCTCGTTGGTTTCATCCACGGCGTTATGAACACCGACAACATGACCATCAGCGGAGAAACGATCGATTATGGCCCATGTGCATTCATGGACAAATATGATCCACTGACTGTTTTCAGTTCAATTGATAGAGAGGGCCGTTATGCATACGCTAACCAGCCCCGAATTGCCGGTTGGAATCTAGCCCGATTTGCTGAAACATTATTGCCATTCTTACACGATGAACAAGAAAAGGCAGTTGAATTGGCACAAGAAGTTTTATATGGATTTTCTGATCTGTATCATGCTAACTATTTTAGAGGAATGCGATCAAAGCTTGGACTATATAATGAAGAGAAAGAAGATCAATCTCTTATAGAAGAATTACTTTCACTCATGGCTCATCATAAAGCAGACTATACGAATACATTCCGTTCCTTAACGCTTGGCAACAAAGATTGTTCGGATCTTTTTGAAGCGGAAGATTTTAAGACTTGGCATCAAAAGTGGGAAGAAAGAAAAACGAGACAACCAAAGTCCAAGGAAGAAACATTGCAGTTGATGCGAAACAATAATCCATCCATCATTCCAAGAAATCATAGAGTTGAAGAGGCTATTCAAGCAGCTGAAAATGGTGATTACAGCGTACTGGAAAGACTTCATCATGTCTTATCTATGCCTTACGATTATTTACCAGATCAAGAAGAATACACGCAACTACCACCTGAAACAGAAGGACCGTACCGAACATTTTGTGGGACATGATCACATAAAAATAAATGAAGAACATATAGATAAAAAGCTGCTCAGAAGAGTAGCTTTTTCTGATATCCATAATATCCCATGGAAAAAGAGGAAGGTATGTTTCGTTGACTTTTTAGTTAATAAGATGTACTATTTTTTATATTGTTTTCCACGATCGTATTGAAAAAGAACTGAAATTAAACTAGAATGATAGATTGGTTACCGAAACTTTAGAGGTGAGAGAATGATTAACCAAAAACAAATATTGAACAAACATATGGGATTTTTCCTGCTTACAGTTGTTTTAGTTTGGATTAAATCTTATGCCGCTTATAAAACGGAATTTAATCTGGGAGTCGAAGGTGGATTTCAAGAATTCATCCTGTTTATCAACCCAATTGGCTCAGCACTCTTATTTGTAGGATTTGCCTTGTTTGCAAAAGGTAGAAAATCATACGTTTGGATGATTATCATCAATACGGCAATGACCTTAATGTTATTTGCAAATATGCTTTATTACCGTTTTTTCACAGATTTTATCACGCTGCCAACTTTAACGCAGACAAAAAATGCTGGAACGATCGGAAACAGTATTGGAGCACTTTTCAATCCGTATGACATACTGTTCTTTCTAGATATCGTTGTACTGTTAGTATTAGTTTTAACAAAGAAAATTAATCCAGAACCAATCAGAGTAAAACGAAAAAGTATCTTAACGGTTGGTCTAGCTGCAGTTATTGCATTATCTGCAAACTTGTTGTTAGCTGAAATGGATCGTCCGCAACTGTTGACTAGAACGTTTGACCGAAACTATATTGTAAAATATTTAGGAATGTATAACTACACGCTCTATGACGCGGTATTAAGCTCGAAATCATCTGCTCAGCGTGCACTTGCAGATACAGATGATGTTACAGAAGTGGAGAACTATGTGAAGGCTAATTATGCTGAACCGAATCCGGAATATTTCGGAAAAGCAAAAGGCATGAACGTTATCTATCTTCACTTAGAGTCGCTGCAAAATTTTGCGATTAATTACAAATTGAACGGACAAGAAGTAACACCTTTCTTAAACTCGTTAACACAAGATAAAAACACGTTGTATTTTAACAATTTTTATCATCAAACATCACAAGGTAAAACAGCTGATGCTGAGTTTATGATCGAGAACTCGTTATATGGATTACCGCAAGGAACAGCGTTTACTACAAAAGGTGAGAACACTTATCAAGCTGCACCAGCCATTATGGAACAACAAGGCTATTCGACAGCTGTGTTCCATGGTAACTACAAGTCGTTCTGGAATCGAGATGTGATCTATAAGCGCTTTGGTTATCAAAAGTTCTTTGATGCAGAACATTATGATATGAACGAAGAAGACGTAGAAAACTATGGTCTAAAAGATAAACCGTTCTTTGAAGAATCTATGCCGATGCTGAAATCGTTAAAACAGCCGTTCTACTCTAAATTCATTACACTATCAAACCATTTCCCATATCCGATTACAGAAGAGGAAGCTACAATCGAGCCTCACACAACAGGAGATGGAACGGTAGACCGTTATTTCCAAACGGCAAGATATATGGACGAAGCTCTTCAACAGTTCTTTACTGACTTAAAAGAGGCTGGACTATACGATAATACGATGGTCGTTATGTATGGTGACCATTATGGAATCGCTGAAACGCGTAATAAATCAATGGCAAAAGTACTCGGAAAAGAAATCACACCTTTTGAGAACACACAACTTCAAAAGGTACCATTGTTCATTCATGCACCAGGATTAAAGGGTGGAACCATTGATAAAGTTGGAGGTCAGATCGATATTCGTCCAACGCTTATGCATTTGTTAGGAATGGATACAAAAGAGTACATTCAATTCGGTACTGATCTGTTATCTAAAAATCATGACCAAGTACTACCGTTGCGTAATGGTGATTTTGTTTCGCCTACTGTAACAGGAATTGATGGTAAATATTACGACTCTAAAACCGGGGAGCCTGTAAAGGAAACAAAAGAAATTAAAGCCCTCGAAAAAGAAGCAGAGACGAAGTTGGACCTATCTGACCGAACCGTTTATGGAGACTTATTACGATTCCATAAAGTAAAAGGGTTCAAGCCAGTTGATCCTTCTAAGTACGATTACAACATTAAAGAAGAAGAAAAACCTAAAAGTGAAACAAACGAGTAACACAAAAAAGCCGTCCAGATGATCTGGACGGCTTTTTTAGTTTAAAAAGACAAAAAAACTCAACTTGTATAAATGTTGAGCTTCGCTTGTTGATCAGTCTTAAATTTCTTCTAGTTTTTCACCCAAAAGCTGAATGTCACGTACCAACTTTTTCTTGTGCTTTTCACATTTGCAGCATTTATATTCTTCAAATAAGAGGCCTAATTTTTTTATAATTTTTATCGCGATTTGTTCATCACACATCTTTTAAAACATCCTAATCTAGTTATATTATCCTATATAAGAGCGTAGCACAGGATGATTCACTAGGAAACCTTCTGCTGTAAACTTTTTATTACATTTTATAAATATAATAAGAAAAACATCTAATAAGTGCTGGCAGATGTCTGAAATTTAATTGGCACCCCGGTAATGTTTGATTAATCTTCTATTGAGATACCATGTAATAAGTAATCCCAAGTATCATTATCTGTAATAGGGTCTGTTCTTACAGGTACATAAATAACACATACATGTTTCATACCCCAATCTACTTCTGTATGTTCCTCAACCTTATCTGTAGGATATATCATTAGAATATTGAAATTACCTTTTACACAATTAGATAATACCATCTCTAATTCAGCGGTTTCTTTTTTCAGTTGATCTTCATCGATATCAATAACAGACCATCTAATAAATAATAGGGAAGAGCTCTTTCTAAACCACTCGTACATCCTCTGCACCCGCTGCTTGATGGTACGTTTAAAGCTTAGATAGTTTAACATCCAATGCTGTCCTGTAACGATAGGGAAATCATGGACGGATATAACGTTATATTTAAGGTCCTTGATGAAGTGGGAATGAGAACCTGTTGTAACTCCTTGATCAGCCAACACAAAACCAGGTTTATAAGAATGAATCTTTTGCATATTTCTAAACTTCATGTATCTTTTAAATTTGGTTCTCATAAGCTCATTGATCCTAGCTAAAGAGTGAGAGCAAACCCAATCAAAAGGAAAAGCAGTCTTTCTTAAAGAATGTCTTCTATGATGAATACCAGGACCGCATTCACTTCCAAGACTAATGACTGCACTGATTGTTTTTTTTATATCCTGTAACTTCATATGTGCACCTCTTGTTTCAATACATATCACTCTTTAAAAAAACAACCTCCATCAAGAAGGTTGTTTTCTTTTATTAATCGCTTACCGCAACCCCTGAGAAGCTTTCAGGTCCTACACGGACAACGCCCACTAAACTTACTGAAATATAAGCTGAATATGTTTGTTGAATATCTGCAGGAGGGTTAAAGTCAAGAGCGTTAAATGCAAAAGTTTGTGGCCCTAAGATGTTTAGGTCCATATTTTCACTCGCGGAATAAACTAGAGGAGAGTTAGGGCTTGTACCTCTTACGACTTGAATCGTAATGGTTGTAACAGCGGGAAGTAGAGGAAGCTGTAATGAAACGGCACCTTGTAAGAGAACTCTGATATTGGGGCCAGCACCAACAGTACCTAGACCAATTCTTCCAAATAATTGTGGAGCACCTGCTACAGTAATAGGTTGGGCAATTGAGTTAGAATAACTTGCATTTTGACTTGTTCTTAAATCAAGAAATTTAGCCAAGTAATCACCTCCCCTCTGTTTCAATATATGGTTCTTGGTGAAAATGGCTTGTACAACAGTACAAAAAAATAAAAATTTGAACGTTGGGTTGAAAATGTTCTGTCCTAGTGAAAGGAGTTTCCTATTTAAACGTCTAATACATGAGAGGCTCTAGAAGAGGGAGTGAAGCGATGAAAAAGGAAGAACGAATTAAACAGTGGTTTACTTTGTATCACAATGATATTTATAACTTTCTCATTTATTATTTAGGCACAAAAGATGTTGAAGATATGGTTCAAGAAGCATTTGTTAAAGGTTTTAAATATATCGATCAATTTGAACAACGTGCTGATCCGAAAACATGGCTTATTTCTATTGCAAGGAATATTGCGATTGATCACATTCGGAAAACAAAACGACAATATGCTCTTGTGAATCAACTAAAAAGTATTTTTTCTGAAAAAAGTAAACTTCCTCACGACTGGGTGTTGGAGGACGAACGAAAAAAGGAGTTATATGAAGCGATTACTGAGTTGAAGGCTTCCTATAGAGATGTCGTCATTTTAAGGGGTATTTTAGATTTTACCCCTGAAGAAACGTCTCACATTTTGAAATGGAAAATAGACAAAGTGAATCTTACTTATTATCGCTCAGTTCAATCTTTAAAGAAAAAGCTTACGTCTGAAAAGTGGAGTGATTATATTGACGCGATTAACCGATGAAGAAGTTATCATGGAACTTAAAAATTTTAAATCATATAAGATGAATAGCAATCAGCTACAATCTATAGAAAACGAGTTAAACCAGTTGTCTTCTGAAAATACATCATCAACTTTTATTTTTCGTTTTTATAAACCACTCTTAAGCATGATCGTTCTGCTTCTATTTCTGGTAAGTGGAAGTTACTTTGCAATGAATCAAACTAACGAAAATACTGGGAAATATACCACAGGGTCCGGGATATTCTTGCATGGGGATGAATCTTTTAAAATGAAGAACAGTGATGATTTTATTATGAAAAGAAACAAAGATGGGTCTATGTTCTTTATGGCTGACGGAAAAAAAGTTGGTGGGATTGAGCCGTTAACAGAAGATGAAAAAATGAAAAGTATTCAAACTCAAAATCCATTTGTTAGTCAAGATTTAGAAGGGTTTCGGTACTCAGGAACATATAATCTAGATCATCAAAAAACGATGGATGTTGTACAAATTCACCATTATTACTTTAAGTCACCACATAGTAAGTTGAATTATCATGTTTACTTTTACACACCTTTTTTTAATGGAGATACGGCAGCTGAGTTAGCTTATTCATTTAAGATCTATAATGACGGTAAACTCCTTCAGGGAAGTGATGAAAATTGGAAACTTTCAACCGAATTTGCAACACCTACCTTTGAAGTCTTAGTAGGAAAAAAAGATAAAATCGGAATAGCTGGTCCGCCATTCATAGCTGGGAAAACAGATAAGTTTCTATGGCATTTCTTTGGAAGTCATAATGAAATAGAAATATTAACAAGAGGTGACTTTAAGATAATGGCTACGAACAAGGACAGTGGGGAACATGAAAGAGTTCTTGTTCAAAATTCGGGAATGGTTTGGTCATACAAATTTCAAAAAGACAGTCCTTTGAGTCCTATAGAAAAAGTGGGATCCATTCATTCTATTCCGGTAAATATGAAATTCAGTAACTCTGGGATTTATCGACTAGACACATATTTTGGTGGGGAAAGGTTCGACAGTATCGTCGTTGAAGTCAAATAAGCCAATACTTTTAGTGAAAAAAGGTTGGTGTACGTCCTTAATCGTTGTATACTGATATGAAAAACTAAAGGCAGGCGTTATCACAGTCATGAAAGTAGCATATCTAGGTCCACAGGGAAGTTTCTCAGAAGAAGCTGCCTTTCGTTATTTTGCAGATTACGAAAATGAATGGCATAAATGTGATTCTATTGTTGATGTACTTGAAGCCGTAGAAGAGGGTATAGCAGATAAAGGAATTGTACCGATCGAAAATTCAATTGAAGGTACGATCAATATTACGGCTGACGGATTGTTGAGACATGATCTCTTTGTGGAAGCGGAAATTATTTTCCCAGTCTCTTTGCACCTTCTTGCATTAAAGGGAGCTCATTTAGAAGAGATACGGGAAGTATGGTCAATCGTTCCTGCTCTCGCTCAGTGTCGAGATTTTATTCGAGAAGCAAAAGTGAAAAGTAAGCATTACGATAGCACTTCTGCAGCTGCACAAGCTGTTAACAATCAAGAAAGAAAAGATGTTGCTGCCATTGCATCCAAATATGCTGCAGAGGTCTTTGATCTCGAAATCGTCAAAAGTGGAATTCAAGACAACAGCAATAATCATACTCGTTTTGTTGTGATCAGCAAAGAGAATGCGGAAATTCACCCCAAGAACTCAAAAACGATGTTGTTGATTTCGCCAACATCAGATTATTCTGGTGTCCTTTCATCCATCTTGAACGTATTTACAGCGTTATCTATCAACTTAACGTGGATTGAATCAAGACCTACGAAAAAGCAGCTTGGGACGTATCATTTTTTTGTAGAAGCTCAAAATGGTCTTCATGAAGAGAAAATGAACAAAGCTATTACGATATTAGAAGCATTCGGACATGATGTACGTGTGTTGGGAAGCTATAGAACAACAAGGCTATAAATGATAAGAGCTTCGAAAAAAGTCGGAGCTCTTTTTATTATGTCTCTCATTTGGTTTTCAACAATAGTACGATGCAGAAAAGCATAGAGATCCCTACGACAAGCCATGTGTAAATCAACGAAAGTCCGAGCGCTAAAGGTGTGCTAAGGTTGCTTTGAGGAGTATTCAAACCTGCAATAATAAGTGGTAATGCACTAATTAAATAGAGAAGTATAGTAGAAATTACATTTTTAGAAGTGCGTTTTCTAAGAAAGAGAATAAGTCCAAATGAGGTTAATAAGAAAAGTTCACTGACAATAATTACGCTTTCCATCTCATATCCTCCTTAAAAAGTTAGACGATGATATACTTAACTGTAAATATATAGTATGAGTGTTAGGGGGGATTTTAGGTGTATTCATCACATCCTATTCTTAAAACGTGGAAGAAGTTCGATTCTTTTCCTATGGAAACCTTAACGAAGGCTTGGTACTTCCATAAAGGTACGACGAAGAAACAAAGAGACGTCTCGTTGATGAAAGAACATAGAATGCAATACGGAAATACGGGCAATTGTTTTGATCTTGCACTCTGGTTGTTGGACGAATTCAAAAATGATGGAATAACAGCCTTTCCAATCGGCTCTATGTTTCATTCAGATGAAGCACATGTTGCGGTTGTGGCGTTAGATGAAAAGGGTAATCGGTATCTGTGTGATTTAGGCGATCAGTGGCTGCAACCCATCCTCGTTGAAACCAATAATGAAGATTATTCGAATGAAAAGTTAAAGGGATTCTTTCCTGCGGCTGAAATCCAAGTTCAATCAAGAGGTCAGAATCATATCGAGATCCTTTATCATAGACCGAATGGCAAGATCTCAAACCAATTATTTGATTTAACTCCGATTGAGAGGAATGTCTTCTTACAAGGAGCAGAGTACTCGCAGAATCACGTTTATCCAAAACCTCTCTTTGAATGCAGAGTGCCTTATAAGAATGAGACTGCGCACTGGGAGTTCTTTAATTGGGAAAGCTTTTTAAGTACGAGTGAAGGCTTACATGATGGTGATCAAACAGATTCAATCGAACATTGGGTGAACATGATCCATGAGAAAAGCGGCTACCAAAAAGAATTTTTATATGAAGCTTTGAGAAAGTATAAATAAGCCTTAGAAAGTAGTGAATCTATCATCAACCTATCACCAATCGATCATGGGAATATCTTCTAATTCTCCTTATGATGGAGTAGGATATATTAACCTATTCTATTGGAGGTTTTCAAAAATGATAATGCCAACTCATATTGTAGCAGTGGCAGGTTATGTGGAAGATGGTAAAGGGAATGTGTTGTTAGTTAAAACCATACATAATGGCTGGGTTTTTCCTGGCGGTCAGGTGGAAGCAGGAGAAAACTTAATTGACGCTTTGGTTCGTGAAACAAAGGAAGAGAGCGGTATTGATATTACCGTTTCACATTTATCTGGAGTATACTCGAACACAGCTCAATATAAGTGGCATGATGGAGTCACGAACGTGCCAACGAAGGTTATGTTTGATTTTGTATGTAAGCCGATTGGCGGGGAACTAACGGTGTCAGATGAAACGACAGATAGCCGTTGGGTGCCAAAAGACGATGTATTAGGTATGTTAACGGGTGAAGCTTATCTGACTCGCTATAGTGATTATTTAAACAATGCAGGAAAAGTAATCTATAAGGAATATGTGACAAAACCTAATTTTGAATTGAAGGTCGAGAGAAGCGTGTAAATCTTTATTGTGGTTCAGATGTAAAGGAATTAACAATATTAAGCGTTTTAGGGGATAAGTTTGATGATAGGAATAAGTATAGCAACAAAGTGGGAATATGAAGCGACCTTAGAATATTTCCGCATAAAAAAGGATGAATGTTTCAATTATCCTTATGGCGAGTATTTCATGAGAACAATTAATGATTCTGAACTTGTTTTTTATAGTACAGGTGTAAGAAAAGTAAACGGTGTTGGTGGTAATCAGTATATGATTTCAAAATTTAACTTAACGAAGGTAATCGTAGCTGGAACATGTGCAGGAATAGATGATACTTTCACTAATTTAGATATCTTCGTACCCCATAAAGCCGTTCAATGCAAAAAGAATGATGTTGAATGTATAATAATCAAAGGAATATCTGATTTTCCAACAGATGAGAGAAACTCTGATAAATTCAAATCAAACAAGGAACAGATTAGTGTTTATTTAGAAAACACGCCCAAAGTTATGAACAAAATATTTGGCGACTATTTAAAGAGATTTATATAAATAAATTTTGGAATTATGGCTATAGTTAAAAAAAACGCAGAGGATGCTAATACCTCTGCGTTTTTCTTTATGCGATTTGCCTTAATATATGTCTGCTATTTCTCAGGAATTTCACAGCCATCATCGTCACAGCTCATTCCATCTTCATTGTTTAGAAAAGTGATTTTGTTTTCAGATATGATCTTATTTAGTGCTTGTACAAAAACATCAGTAGGCTGTGCACCAGTAAGCGCATATTTTTTGTCGATGAGATAGAAGGGTACGCCTGTTACTCCATAAGCTTTAGCTGTTTCTTCATCATCTCTAACCTCATCTGCCATCTCATCACTTGAAAGCATCTGTAATACAGCTTCTCTATTTAAACCAACATCTTCGGCAAGATCTGCTAATGTTTCATGATTCCCAATATGTTTGGATTCTGTAAAAAAGGCGTATAAAATGCGTTCTGTCATCTCCTGCATCTTACCTTCTTTTTTAGCGTACATCGTCAAACGGTGAGCGTCAAAGGTATTGGTTAAAATCATCGTATCCATGTGATACTCTAGTCCAGATTCCTTCGCCATTTGTATCACGTTTTGCGTGTTTGCTTTAGCAGCATCTATACTCATGCCATATTTTTTAGATAGTTTTTCATAGATGTTTTCGTTAACGTCACGTTCCATCGTTGGATCCAGTTCAAAGCAGCGATACGTTACTTCAACAGGATGATTAAGCTTTTTAATAGCGTCCTCCAGACGCTTTTTGCCAATATAGCAGAATGGTCAAGCAAAGTCTGTCCACATTTCAATGTGCAACATCGTAAATCCCTCCATTTGGTTCATGTCTATCATAGTATAAAAGGAAACTGTATATTTTACACGTGGTTTGATTTCGGATTGACAATATTTCTATTCAAAAACTCTAATGTTTTTTGAATCACTCATGATTTTGTATATTTTGGTTATATAATAGGAGTGATTCTTCAAATTATTTGGACTGTACGTTTAGTGTTCAACAGGAGGAAGTCATGTCTATAAAGAAACGCCTTATCGCCTCAAATGTTGCTATGATCGTTTTTCCGATCGTGTTATTTCTATTGCTTGAACTTGTAATCGCAACCCTTATCTTTTCGGGGATGAATGGCACACCTGTTAAAAAGGACTCACAATGGTTTATGAGCTTAAGGTTCATTGGACTTCTTTTTATTCTGATCCTAACGAACGGAATCCTTACCTATATGGTTTCAAAAACGATACTTAAGCCGATTCGTATTCTTACAAAAGCGGCAGAAGAAATAAGCAATGGAAATTTAGATCATGAGATTGTATCCGTAAATAAAGATGAGCTGGGAAAACTATCTGAAACGTTTGAGAGTATGAGACTTCAGCTGAAAAAAGCAAGAGAGGAAAGAGACCTTTACGAGAATAACCGAAAAGAATTTGTTGCGAGTATCTCACATGATTTGAAAACTCCGCTCACATCAATAAAAGGTTACATAAATGGTGTATTAGATGGAATCCCAGATAACCCAAAGACGAAACAAATGTACTTAAAGACCGCTTATCAAAAAGCGGAGGATATGGATCACCTCATAAATGAGCTTTTTCTATATTCAAAATTAGATTTTGAACAATTTTCATTTCAATTTGAACCGGTTTCATTAGATAACTTTTTAGCAGATTATCTTCAGGAACTTCAATACGACCCTTACTTTAAAGATGTAGAGTTCACGTTTCAATCAGAGACGAGTGAGAACAATTCGGTCATGGCTGATCGGCTAAGTTTAGGTAGAATCATTGATAATATTTTACAAAATAGCTTGAAGTATAGTGACAAAAAAGAGAGAAAGATTTCAGTTTACCTTCAGTATGAATCCGATACTGTACTTGTGAAAATTGAGGATAATGGTAAAGGGATACCTAAAGAATCTTTGCCTCGCATTTTTGAAAGCTTTTACCGCGCAGATCCATCTCGGAACAAAGCAACGGGTGGAAGTGGTTTAGGACTGGCTATTGTGAAGAAACTTGTTGAAGGACATGGTGGAGATATTTGGGCTGAAAGCGAAGAAGGAAAAGGTACTTCTATCTATTTTACTTTAAAAAAACGAAAAGAAGGGAACAGCAATGCCAAACGTATTAATCATTGAAGACGAAACGAGCATCGCGAAGCTGGAACAGGATTACCTGAAATTCAACGGAATCGAGAGCGACATTGCCGAAACAGGTGATGAAGGATTAAGAATGGCTCTTGAAGGATCTTATGATCTGATCTTACTTGATCTCATGCTGCCAGGTGTAGATGGTTTCGAACTTTGCACCCAGTTACGTGAAAAATTGGAGATTCCGATCTTAATGGTAACCGCAAGAAAAAACGATATTGATAAAATGCGTGGCTTTGACCGTGGAGCAGATGACTATATCGTTAAGCCCTTTAACACCAATGAATTGGTAGCCAGGGTGAAAGCCCACATCTCACGTTACAAGCGTCTCACCAAACTTGATGAGAAACAGGACATTATTATAATAAAAGGTCTAGAAATCCATTTGAATTCCCGACAGGTTCTTATTTATGGGATTGAGAAAAAATTAGCTGTAAAAGAATTCGACCTGCTAAAATTCCTTGTGACCAACCCAAACATCGTCTTTAGTAAAGAGCACCTATTTGACCAAATATGGGGACTTGAATCGATGGGAGATACGTCGACGGTAACGGTTCACATAAGAAAGCTAAGAGAGAAAATCGAAGAAAATCCAGCCAAGCCACAATATATCGAGACCGTTTGGGGAGTGGGATACCGATTCAGAAA
Organism: Fictibacillus phosphorivorans; assembly: GCF_007673525.1. Taxonomy (GTDB): domain Bacteria; phylum Bacillota; class Bacilli; order Bacillales; family Fictibacillaceae; genus Fictibacillus; species Fictibacillus phosphorivorans_C. Next base: position 2,873,564 of record NZ_VDZU01000001.1, on the reverse strand, counting down.
TGGCATGTAGAAATGAAGGTATTCTTGACCCTTCATCGATAACTTGTTTGCGCGATGATTTTCGACGTAGAAACAAGTTCAAGATGATAGTATTTGTGCAGCTAAGGCTGCATTTCTTTATGGATGGATTTAAGAAATTCTTAAGAATTAGCTAATAAAAACTTTAGTTTTCCTGTTTATGATAACTCCAGTAAGAAGGTTGAACACAAAACATTTACCAAAGGGGTTATCATTCATGAAGAAAAACATTACGTTTGTATCGATATTATCTCATCTTTGGGTGCAGTGGATCATGTTAGGAAGTATGCTCGTAAATACGTTTTTGTTATATCCTAATATCTTTTATAATGTACCAAAATCACTTGAAACGGCTATGGAATTTATGGAAGTAGCAAGCCCGCACACGTATTTTCCTCCGATCGGCATGGCAAGTATCTCAACAGGAATCCTGGCTTTATTTTTAGGATGGAAAGTAAAACCGGCAAGAAAATGGATTTTTTGGAGCATGATGATGATCGTGATTGAAGGTGCTATTTCAATTGTATTTGAATGGCCACGTAACGAAATTATGTTTATCGAAGGAACAGACGTTCATTCAGTAGCGTTCTTAAAAGAAACAGCGAAAGAGTTTGTCTTGATTCACAGTATTCGCGTTATCACGAATATCGTTGGCTCCATTTTAATTTTTGTTGGGTTTATGAAGTATTACAAATATCGTTTGTTGGAGAAGAAGAACTGAATCAAAAAAAGCTCGGATCTATTTGATCCGGGCTTAATTCGGATTTGTGGGCATTTGGCGTGAACGGAACAACAAAAGGGATTCATATCCGGAAGAACAGAAATCTACAGCTATTGTGATTAAGCCACCAAGTTTGTCTGGCTCAAGTTCAACTTCTTCTAGTTAGCCGAAACCTTGCCCCATTACACGCACTACCTTCTAAAGCAAAATTCGATCAAAACTGTAAGCAGTTGCGTAAAGCATATCCAAAAGGTGTTCCATTCATTCATCCTGCTTACATCTAAGCACCCTTGATACAAAAATAACTTAGCGTGTGAAGGTGAAAATTTTAAAGAATACTTAGGCATACAAATGCTACGACCATTATAAAGGTTTCTTAAATTAAATAAGGTTGTATAAAAACGACCAGATTATAATCTATTCGTTAGTTATTATAGTTCTCGCCTATTAATCGTTTTTATTATCTGCTGGATAAATCAACCCCACTTGCTTGCGGGCTTCGTCCATAATCTTCATCACAGTTAGTGAATTTGCATGTGAATTCACTTTAGACTCAAGTTCACCACGTTCGATCAGATCGATAAACTCTTTCGCTTCGTAATACATCTTCGGTTTATCTTGTTCAACTGTGATGTTCTCTGTACGACCATCTCGATATCGAATCTGGATGTTTGTCATATCCTGTATATGATCGATCAGAATACTTCCGTTTTCACCTTGGATTTCTGACGGGACGTAAGAGTTAGAGATCTTAGAGTACATCACAACTGCTTCACTCTCTCCATAGTTTAAAAGAATACTTCCTTCACCATCTACGCCAGATTCGAGCAGGTAGGCGTTTGCTTTAACCTCGCGAGGCTCTCCAAAAAGAACGACCATCGGGTATAAACAATAAATTCCGATATCCATCAATGAACCATTTGAGAACTCCGGTTTAAAAGCGTTAAGGATCGTGCCTTCCTTATACTTATCATAACGAGATGAGTACTGACAGGAGTTTGCAAAATAACGGCGAACTTTACCGATCTTATGAAGGTTCTCTTGAATGCTTCTAAAGTTCGGCATCACGGTTGAACGCATAGCTTCCATGAGCAACACATTGTTTTCCTTAGCAACAGCTATCATTTTTTCTACTTCTTTTGCATTCGATGCAATAGGCTTTTCACAGATTACATGTTTGCCATGGTTCATGAGTGTTATCGCATACTCTGCGTGAAATGAGTTTGGGCTAGCAATATACACCGCGTCAATTTCATTACTAGCAGCCATCTTTTCTAAATCAGTAAACGTATGGATTGCACCATGCTTCTCAGCAAATTCTTTTGCTTTTTCTTCTGTACGTGAATAGACAGCATTCAGTGTAAAACCATTTACTTCTCTTGCAGCAGCAATAAAGCTCTCTGTGATCCAATTTGTTCCAATAACTCCAAATTTCAAGATGATTCATCCTTTCACAATCGGTAGCATAGCCCGATGCTTTTCATAGTATGTATTCTACTCCTATAGTCATGTTTTAGACAAATAATGAGGACTGTCGCACTATTTTTGTAGAAAAAGGTTTCTTGATATAACATCCAGGGTAAATAGAAGTTAAAACCTGGTAAGGAGGGATGAGTTATGCTTACTATGACCAATCATAACCAGCAAACGATAAAGCCTTTAGATATGCCAGTATCACGATACGTGCTTAAAGAACAATCAGTAGCAGATCAAGAGAAACGCAAGCCTGAATTTGAATTAACGTCGTTGAATCCAAAATAAAAGAAGCCATACATGAAAAAAGCGAAGATCTTAGGGAATCTTCGCTTTTTTTGTTTGATTTTAAAATATCACGCTAAAACAGACAATGAGATTCCAATTCCATTTACAATACCATGAATGATAATCGCTGGAATAATAGAGCCTGTCTTCTCATACACCCAGCAAAAAACCAGGCCAGAAGCAAAGTTTACAGGCAGCGTATTATACGTAGGGATATGAACGATCATGAAAATGAACGAGCTGAAAATCATTGCTTTTCTAATACCCCATCTTCTGAACCACGTATACAAAAAACCCCGGTAAAAAATCTCTTCATAAATAGGGGAAACAACTGCTGCTGATAAAAAGCCTATCAGAAATGTAAAGGGTGTAAGGCCAGATTTTAGACTGTCTGTTTTAGCATTATTTGTTCCTATTGAAAGCACATCCATTACTACGACAAGGGCAATACTTATGAAAATGAGAAGGATCGTCCATAGCATTATCGTTTTCCACATATTTTTTCTAAGTGGATTAAGACCAACTGCATGCCAACCTAACTGATTTGGTTTTAATGCGATCCAATACACACCTGTTGTAAAAACGATCGCCATGAAAAAACCAGTTAACGTCCCCGCGTATAAAGTGTTATCTAACAAATGTATCAACTGATCGTATAGGATGTTCTCCAAAAGAATGGGTACACCAACTAAACAAAGACTTAATAATAGTATAAGTTCACGAATGTTCCATTTTCTCTCTGTTGTAACGTTCATCTTATTGTTCCTCCTGATTAACTTGTTATAATATGTTAATTGTAAGCGGTGACGTAACGTAACCTGCAAGAGAAAAAGGAGAAAAAATAATGAACCTATTTTCAACAGGAGAGGTTTCAAAGCAATATGGCGTTTCCGTAAGGACTCTGCGGTATTATGACCAAATTGGTCTACTTTTACCGAGTATAAAGAGTGATAGCGGCACAAGAATGTATACGAAGGAAGATCTTCAACTATTAGAAAAGATTACACTCTTGAAATCTTTGTCTCTACCTTTAACAGAAATTAAAAAAATAATAGGTGAAGTAACGATAAAAGATATTCTTGTAGCTCAGAAAAAAGATGTTCAGACTCAGCTGAATCAGCTTCAATCAGCGTCTGAAAAAATAAATACACTCCTACATATCCTAGAGCTTCAGGGAGAGTTGGATTGGGAGCATATCCTTTCCCTCGTTCAAGCAAATGAAGATACAAAGATGGCTGAGAGAATTCAAACCTGGGAAAAGTTCTTCTCTGATAATGAGAGACAGATGCTTCAAACCTCCCTCCCAAAACTTGAGGATGCAAGTACAGCAAAATGGGTGAACATCATAAAACGAATAGAGATCTGTTTGCAAAACAAAAGAGAACCATCGTCCGACGATGGTCATTTGATCGCTTCAGATGTATTACTCTTATCGCATGAAATGTTTCAGGGAGACACCGAGTTAGAGGAAAAATTCTGGACCGCTAGAAAATCAGAAACTTCATCACAATCATTGAATTTATATCCTGTTAGCAGCGAAGTCTTAGAGTTTTTGGATAGAGCTATTATCAGTTATCAAACGATTAACCTATGACCAAAGTTTTATAAAAATGTAAAACTTTGGTTTGATAACCTGTGGGTAAAGGGTATCAAGAAATAGACTCCAAAATTATCCATGAGGTGAAAGAAAATATGAAAAAGTTATTGGTGATGGTAGTAGCGCTAAGTGTAATCGTTTTAGGTGGTTGTAACATGTTGATCGAAGATGATTTTAATACGTATTTGGATGATCGCAATAAACTTATAAAGAAAGATATGGAATTATCTAAAAAAGTGGAAACTGACTTTGAAAAAATGTTACAAGACCCTACTGCGAAAGAAGAACTAGAGAACACAATTGCCGATTATGAAGCATTGGCAAAAGAAGCTGAAGGAATAAGCTTGAATGAATTAGACGATTTAAAGAAATCACAAGATCTTTTTGTGAAAAATATAAAGACTAGAGCAGAAGCAATGAAATTAAGTTTAACTGCAATAGAAGAACAAGATGTAGAATTAGATGAAAAGTCGTATACAATGCTTGAGGAAGCAGAAAAAATGAGCGAAAAAAGTCAGAGTGAATTAGAGAAGTTTGCGGAAGACAACAACTTTACATTAGAAGAAACAGACTTAAAATAATTGGGTTTGAGGAGCTGAACATACTCAGCTCTTTTTTAATTCTGTAATAAATTCTGGAAATAAAAAGGGTATTACAGGTAGACTAGAGAATGTGTAGGGTGGTCTTGATGGATTGTAAGGTAAGGTTAAGTTAAGGGGCTGTAGTAATGAACGTTCATATAATGTTTGGAGAATCTTCGGCTGGCGCGATGAAAAGGATGCTAAGTAAGGAAAAAAGCCAGGAACATGTTATAGGGTTTCCTTGCCAAAAAGGTTCTTAAATAAGAAACGGAGAGAATGTATGATGAATCAAATTGTGGAAACAAATGTTAAATTAACAGGAGACAATATCTATATTAGGTTATTGACCGTTGAGGATGCAGAGGATATGGTGAATCTTCAATTAGAGAACAGAAAATTCTTTAGTCAGTTTGCAATGGAACGCAGCGATGATTTTTACTCCCTTGAAAATCAGCAGAAACGAATTCAGATGTTAGTAGAGAATGCTAAACAAGATTTAGATTACTATTTTGGTATTTTTACAAAAGATGAAGAGGTTTTGATCGGAACAATCAATCTGTTCGCAGTGATGCGCGGTTCGATTCAAAGTGCCTTTGTCGGTTACTTTTTAGATGAAAAGCACAATGGAAAAGGCTATACGACAGAAGCTGTACGTTTGATCGTAAAATACGCATTTGATGAACTTAAACTTCATCGAGTAGAAGCGGGTGTGATGCCGCACAACGTTGGTTCTATTCGAGTGTTAGAAAAAGCTGGTTTTGAGAAAGAAGGGCTAGCTCGTAAAAACGTGAAGATTAATGGAAAGTGGGAAGACCATCAACAAATGGCTATCATCAATCCTGCTGATTGATGAAGAGAAGGCTGGTTGTGCTTTTACTTATGATGAGTTTAGCTGGCTCTAACGAGAATGAAAAGCTGATCCGTGTTGATTATCAACTAAGTGAGATGCGAACGGGTGATGATGGAATCATAACAGATGAGGATCAAGTGAAATCAATTGGTGCACAATTAGAAAGAGTGAATTGGGAAAATGCAAAAGTGGAGATAGCAAGAAAAGAAGATTTGACGTTAACCCTTTTCTATCTGTATGATCCGAACATGCCTGAGAGATTGGAAGAATATAAAATTTGGTTTCATAACGATATGGATGCGGTAATCGTGGATTTAAATGAGCATAAGTACGGGAAACTGAGTAGGGAAGATGCTGAAAAGTTAAAGAAGCAGACTAAGTGATGAGGGAGTCTAGCTGATAGGTTCTAGTCCTGCGGGATGTACCAGTGTATGGAAGATTTAGTGAGTTGAGCAGGTAGTATGCTTGCATACTTGTTGATAAATGTAAAAAATCTTTACATTCTTTATTTGTTATATCCGTTGAAATGATAAGAGCGTAATCCCTCAGTGCTCCAACATGTGCAGTCTTAGAGGTATGAAAACAGACTGCGCACTCCCAGTTTGCATTTATCCGATTCATTTGTGTGTTACATTTGGAGCAAAGCACCCCTGTTATCAACTCACTTTTATCAATTCCATAATAGCTTAGGATATCGGGATTATATGGTTCGTTTAACTTCATCAATAATCTTTTGATCTTTTTCCTTTCTTTCATCAAAAGCACATCCTTTTTATAATGAGCATTGAATTCTTCATACTTACTAAGTAACATCGGGCTTTTAATTACTAACTTTAATGCATTTTTATATGTCTCTGAACTATCTACAAAAGTTCGTGGATTAGTAATAACAACTAACGTTTCAATGGGGATCCTGGGGATCTTGTGCTGTTCTAGCACCTGAGTTAAATGGAAAGATTGTCTTTTTACTTGTTGAATAGGGTCTTCAAATATTTCTCTTCCTTTACTAGAAATCCGAATGAGTTGTCCATATTTATCATCAAAGAACAAATCTCCTATATAGTTTTTTATCTCTAACAGAATTATAAATTTTGAAGTTATAATAAGTGTATCAACCTGAAAGAAGAATTCCATGTGCTTAATTCGAATGTTATGGATAATATCGGCCTCTTGTTTTGGCAGATATCGATAAAAATACTGTAGGGACTTTTCACCGTTATGCCCAGCAATATATTTTGCCAGATTTCCTTCCAATTTCGAACGTTCTGGATGACAGCTTTGCAATCTGTTAATGACTGCACCGAGTTTTTGTATGACGTAGGGGGTAAGCGGTTGTTTTTTTATGGAAAGACCTCCTTTCAACTTATGGACTTAATATAGGATGCATGATCTGGTGCTGCAAAAAAGCATTTTCTGAATAACCGAAGCACAAAATATCAAGAATCAAATAATTTCTTAGGAGAATCACATAAAAATTGACACTCATCACATAAAAAATAGGGATTATCACATAAAAAATGGCATACATCACATAATTTTATTATTCAGAGCTCCTACTACTTTCTAAGGAACTATCCCCACCGCCGGTAATGTAGTATAATTCAAATTACTGCTTGAAATAAGCACAAGAACGGTCATGGAGTGATAAGAATGAGTAAAGCAAAAGGCAAGAAAAGCGGCGTTGGGCAAGGAACGGGGAAAAAGGGATGGAACCGTTGGAAATCCAGCAGTAAGAAAAAAGGTCCAAAGCCTTATGTGAGTAAAGGTAAGAATAAACCAGAGAACCAAAGTGGAACAGAAAACAATTAATAAAAATAGAACAGCCAAAAGCTGTGAATGAGCCATCTACTACTAAAGTTAGGTGGTTTTTATTTTGGAATAAATCACTCAAATCTACCATAAGATGAACTATTCATTGGTAAATGGGAGGGACAAGCTTTGGCTACACAAAATACGAATTACACCATTTCAGAAGATTTGATCATAAAATACAACAAGCTTAACGAGAAGAAAAAAGAGGTTGAGAAAGAATTAGATGAACTAAAAAAAGTCTTTCATATTTATTTTGATCACTTAGTTGGTCAAAATGAGAAAGGCGAAGTTACAGTAAACAACTTCAAGCTCCAGCGCCAGATCCGAAAATCTGAAAAGCTTCATGAAGAAAAGACAGTGAGTCGCCTTACTGAATTAAATATGACAGATCTCATTCTTCATGTACCAAAACCGGATGAAGAAAAAGTAAAGTCTGCCATTATGCTAGGGTTATTAAGTGAAGGTGATTTGGAAGGATGCTTGATTAAGAGTGCTTCACAAGCGATTGTTGTTAAAACGCTTAAAGCATAAAAGGGAAAAAGCAGCTCCCAAAAGGGGAACTGCTTTTTCTTATTCTGCTTTCTGCAGTACGCCAACAGCTTTTGAATTTCTAATTTTCTGCAGGATACCTTGAATAGACGTGTATTCGTCATAGAGGAAGACAAGTGTGTCACCAGGCTCGGAGCACTCCCAAGCTTGGATCAATGCTTCGGCTTCCTTAGGATATACAGAAACGGATGTAATGCCTTCAGCTTCTTTTACCCCCATATAAAGGTGATGAACCGTTTCACCTGGAATTCGTCCCCTTAGGTTTACATCTTCTTTTATAATAAAAATATCTGAGTGAGTACCAAATATTCGACCCATCTCTTGTATCGTTTGGTCTTGTCTGTCTCCAGCTGCTGAACCCACTGTTATCACGCGACCACTCTTTAGATGATCCACCGTTTCAAAGAGTGCCTTCAAACCAGCAGGGTTATGCGCATAATCCACCACAATCGTACGATCATGTATGTTTAAAACGTTGAAGCGTCCTCTGTTTTGATTTTCCGAAGAGAGAAAAGTGATCACTTTACTTCTTAATTCTGACAAAGGTCTTCCTAATGAATGAGCGGCAGCGAGAGCGCCAAGGACATTCGCGATATTATGTCGGGCAGCACCATTAATCGTAATCGGAATGTGTGATACTGGAAGAAATCTTTCTGATTTACCATTCTCGTTGAATACAACCCAGTCATCTTCTAGATACCAAACTTTTAATCCTTGCTTTAACTGATCTTGAATAACTGGATTCATTACCGAAAGGGAGAAGAAGATTACTTCGCCATTCGTATGATTCGCCATATCCACACACCGTGAATCGTCAGCGTTCAATACACATGTACCTTCTGGAAGAACAACTTCAGCAACCGTCTGCTTCAGTTTTTTTAAATCTTCTAATGTTTCTACGCCATTCAACCCAAGATGATCTTCACTAACGTTGGTTACGATTCCAACGTCACAATAGCGAAACGCAAGGCCTTCACGCAACATCCCACCGCGAGCAGTCTCTAACACAGCGATATCTACAGAAGGATGAGCCAGAACTTTGCGCGCACTTCTTGGTCCGCTGCAATCTCCTGCGTCCAGTTGCTGATCACCTACCCAAACACCATCAGAACACGTATATCCAACCGTTATGTTTTCTTTCTGTAAAAGATGTGAAACAAGACGAGTGGTTGTCGTTTTACCGTTTGTGCCTGTTACCGCAACAACAGGTACCGCAGCTTCCTCACGAGAAGCAAACAGATAGTCGACGATGGCTCCACCTGCATCTCTCTTTTTCCCTTGCGATGGATGAAGATGCATACGGATGCCAGGAGCTGCATTCACTTCAAGAATGGCAGCTTCACCTTCAACAAAAGGAACCGTAACATCTGGCGACAGAATATCAATTCCTGCAATATCAAGACCAACTGCTTCTGCCGCTTCAATAGCCATGTTACGATAATCAGGATGAACATCATCTGTCACATCGATTGCCGAACCGCCTGTAGACAGGTTTGCGTTACCTAATACTTCTAAAGATTCTCCTTTGTTTAATACGGATTGAAGGGAATAGCCACTTTTCTCAAGATGAACGACCGTACGTTCATCTAAAGGAATCTTGCTCATCGCTTTTTCATGACCATCACCACGTAATGGATTTAAGTTTTCTTCATCAATGAGTTCAGCTATCGTCTTATAGCCGTCACCGATTACAAATGGCGGAAGACGAAGACTTGCTGCAACTAACTCTTTATTTACGACGAAAAAACGGTAATCATTGCCTGCATAATATCGTTCTAGAATATATGAAGTACCTTCGCTGAACACACAGCGGAAAGCAGCAATTAAGTCAGTGTCATTTTGAATATTTGTTATGATGTTCTGTCCCTGTCTGCCATTAAGCGGTTTAATGACAAGCGGGTAACCAATATTTTCAGCTGACTGAAGCAGCTCATATTCATTGGAAACAACATCACCTTTAGGAACTGGGAGACCAGCACCTCTTACTAATGTTTTGGTCATATCTTTATCACAAGAATTTTCTACTGCTAAATAAGACGTTTGGGAGGATATGGTCGCCTGGACCGATTTTTGCTTTTTACCCGTTCCAATTCTTAAATAGCTGTTTGTTCCGATACGTTCTACTGGAATCTTTCTTTTTCGTGCAGCTTCATAGATGGCTTCCGTACTCGGACCTAGTTTATGTAGATGATACAGGTCAGAGGTATGGGTGATGTAAGAATCAGCACTAATTTGTCTCCCATCTAAGATAGCGGTTACAATTTCAAGAGCAGCTTCAAATGCGTAAAATCCTGATTTTGGTTCCCTATAATCATACGTTACAAAGTAAATTCCTTTTCGTTCACTTGTAATCGTTTTGCCACGTTTGACTGAGATGCCAGCAAGATGTTGGATCTCAAGTGCAATATGCTCTAAAATATGTCCAATCCATGTTCCTTCATGAAGGCGTTCTACGAATCCACCTGCATAACCCCTTGAACAAGTATGTGTGTGAAGGGAAGGGATGACTTTTAATAATGTATCTATAAACCCGGGTATTGTGTTAGAGGGTTTTTCTTCGAATTCTTCTATATCAAGCTCAATCCATATAGTAGGTTTAAAGCTGTAAAGGTTCGGTCCCGTTAAGTAATTGACGCGGTTGATTTTCATTAAGACGTTCTCTCCTTAAGTGATGATTAATTCTCGTTTGTATAAGTCAAATACAGCACCCGCTCCAAGTGTATGGAAACGGATATCGGAAATCGTCATATTTCCTTTATTCTCAGCAATATCTACATACGTCGATGTTTTGCCATCAAATATGCTCACGTTGTATTCACCAATCACCTCAAACTGCTTGCCGTCGTTATGAACCCAGATTGCAGTGTTTTCATCGATACCGATGCCAATGATCTGAGGGTTTAACGCGATAGCACGCATGAGACGACTAAACCGATCACGCTGAGAAAAGTGCTGATCAATAATTACGTCTTCTAAAAATCCAAAGCCTGAACCTAACTCAAGTATAGAAACATCTTCTTTTTCAAACAGCTTTGATGAGATAATCATCAATCTGCTCATAACAGCAGCACCGGCACTCGTTCCACCGATGATCAAACCGTCTTGCCATTCTCGAAAGAGGTGTTTATAAAAGGATGTGCCACCTAAAATACTTGTTAGTCTTAATTGGTCGCCCCCTGTCATGAAAAGACCAGACAGAGAAGAAAGTTGTTCGGGTAATTCAGGGTCTTCCGCTTTTTCACGGGAATCTAAATGGAAAAGCAGTGGCTTAGTACCATGTAAGGTTTGAAACAGTTGATAATATTCACTGCCTACTTCTTCCGGATAGCCGGATGCTGTTGTCAGGATTCCTATCGGACCTTGACGATTTTTACATAGTGCAGAGAATCTGGATAAGATTATTTTCTTTTCGCTCTTGTCCTCATTGCCACCAATGATCAGCAGATCACCTTTTGCCATCTTTCATCAGCCTCTTATTCATTAAGTAGTAGGAAAAACAGGTCGAAATAATCGTCCATTTCGCCCTGTTATGTATTCCACGATTCGCTAGTATTCAAACCTATTTGAGGAATTATTTTACTGTTTATTTAAATAGTTAAAATTTTTGTAAAATTATATAGATTCTTGTCAAAACAATTAGTATAATTTACCTATTGGGAGTATTTTACTTTCTATTTTTCCAAGGGGAGGAGTTAAGGGTCATTTAACAATATAAAGGGAGGATGTATAAATGGAAAAAACATTACTTCTTCGATCCTACGAAATTAATACGAGTACTATGGCACTCTTACCGTTTTATAACGAATATGGAGAGGTTCAAACCGAAATTTTAGAAAGCGAAAAAAACGAAAGAGTTGCACTCAGCCCCATAAAAATTATTAACGAGAGCTGTTTGTTTTTTGGATCTAGCTATGAAGGCAGGCGTGAAGCAGTTCGTCGGTCTATGGGCTATGTGAGTTTATCCCCGATCATGATCAACCTCGAACTAGGCATTTTCTTTTTTCCTGTAGAATCTCCTAAGAATGAAACGTGCATCTGGTTATCCCAATCGCATGTTCAACGAATAGATTCCATAGATTCTGACACGTGCAGTGTCCACTTTAAAAATACCGCAAATTTAATTTTACCCCAATCTAAATATGCATTAGAGGCGAAATTGTTCCGAACTGCACAATACAGATATATCCTTAGCGAACGAGTAAATGAACGAATGATGAGATATTGAATAAAGTAGAATAATAGATACGAACACGCCCGATGCAAACTTGTACGGGCGTGTTTTGATTGGTTAAATGCCCCTTGAAAATTTGGAACTTTCTTCCTAATTATTCGTATAACATTTTGAGGAGGAGATATCATGAAACATTTTATTAGCTGTATCGTTACCGTTTTCTTATTGTTTGTTATTAACTATGTGGTTGCAAATCTATTAGGAGTGGCGTTTATTGATACTTCATTATTTGTTGGTTTGATTTTTGCTCTCACGATTCGATTTTTCACTTCAAAAGGTGGACTTTCATCAAACATGGTTCGCATGCAGGCGCAAGCTATGACAGGAATCAAGATTGAAGAAGAAAAAGCAACGTTCAAACCGAGTTATCCTTATTATACGGCTGTTATTTATACCCTCGTTTCTTTCATCTCCATATTAGTTTATTACAAAGATTATTTTATTTAGTAGATAGTTGATTTTTGAAGGGAAAATGGCAACAATGGATATTGAACTTCTTTTGAAGAATTTAAACAGGAGTGTGTCCATACATTGAATCTGCGTTTTGGTCGTTTATCATTATGGTTTTGTATAGCGGGAATTCTACTTGCTGGCTGGCCGTTCATCGTTCGAGATGATGTAGCTCAACAAGTTGCTATCTTTCTTTTTAGTGGAATCATGTTGTATTTTATCGGTGTCATCTTTAGCGTTATAGCAATTGTGAAGAAAGAAGCTGGAAAAGCTAAGTTTTTTGGGTTGTTTTTTATCTTGTTCATGGCTTTGATCTCTATATTCGGTCTGCTGTTGTTATCGTTTGGAATCGGTGGAAAATAAGAGAGAATGTAACTTTGGTACCCTTTGTTACGTCAAGTATTAAAAAAGGGAGCAGTTATGAGAAAAATCATCTTAACTTTAACTATAGCTCTACTAGTACTTGTTGGTTGTTCAAAAGACTCTAATGGTGAAATGCGTGGAAAAAAGCCACCAACTGCTTTTGCTGTCATTGGAAATGAAAAACACGTAATGAAGCTTGGTTCTTATTGCTGGAAATCAAACTTTTCGAGTATATGTGTAGATTCAGCAGGTCCCATTGAACTTGTTTCTAACGAAAAACCGATTCAAGTAAGATCAGGAGCCGAAATTTCATTTGCGATGAAAGGTTCCAAGCCAAACGAATATCATCTATCACAATTTCATGAGGAGAATGAACGGAAAATAGATGTAAGAACAAATACGTTTATAGCACCGGATACACTGGGTACTTACGTTTACGGATATAGCGTTTGGTGGATGTCTGAGGAAAAAGAAAATGTTTCTGATGGAGATGCACTTTATGCATTTGCTATTGAAGTTGTTGAATAATAATGAGAAAAGCCTCTCCCTCGGGAAAGGCTTTTCTATATTTAAGCTTGTTTTCTTCCTTCTTCTACTTCTTCAAGTACAACCTCTTCATCAAACGGTGTATCAAATTCAGTAGAGATTGGTGCAGTGAATAAGGAAATTCCTATTATACTAACCAGTCCAGCAGACATTCCATAAAGAATAGGGTTTGTTGCTGTGAGTCCTTCGATAAATAGCCCTGCTAGTACAACAACCGTAGAAATTAAAATGGCATAGAATCCTGAATTAGGAGTCGCTCGTTTCCAAAAGAACGTCATAACGAGTGGGATGAAGATGGCTCCCGATAGAATCGCATAAGCTACATCAAGTGCAACGAGTACATCTTGAATCCATATGGAAAAAGTAATCGCGATTAAACCAATAACAAGTGTTGTGAGTCTTGATGCTTTAATCATTTGTTTGTCGCTAGGAGATTTCAAGAAATATTGTTTTAAGATGTCGTTCGTAATCAGAGTAGAAGAGGCAAGTAACGAACCTGATGCCGTTGACATAAGTGCTGAACACACACTTGCAAGTACAAGACCTAATATTCCTGTAGGTAAAATGGTAAGTGCCATCTCTGCAAACGTGTTCTGTGGATTATCCAAGGCAGGTAGCACTATGAATGCACACATTCCGATAATGCTTCCAGCAATCGCGTATGCAAAACTATAAACTCCTGCAAAAATCGATCCATTTCTAGCTATCTTACTAGATTTTGCTGTGAAGACACGTTGCCAGATGTCTTGTGATACAACCATACCGAGCGCAAACAACAAAAAGTATTGGAAGATTTGCTGATAACCGATCCCTGTGAAATCTAAGTGAGATTGGGGAAGTTTTGTTAATAGATTTCCTATACCATCTACCTTTGAAAGACTCATAGGAACCATAATGAAGAAGATACCAACCGTCATTACGATGAATTGAATAATATCCGTGACTGTAACACTCCACATTCCACCAAGGATTGTGTAGAAGAGTACGATTCCTCCTCCAACTAACATGGAAGTCGTTAAGCTCCAGCCTAACAGTACATTAATAATCGTCCCCATCCCGATCACTTGGGTAACTGCGATCATCAAAGTATATATAGAAGCCACGATGGCACTTAACAGACGTGTTTCAGATTTGTACCGTTTTCCTAATAATTCACTGATCGTTGTGACTTTTAGTGAATCAATCTTTTTAATAAATATAGTACCTAAAAGAATAATGCCTAAACCAATCATAGATACAAACCAAATACCGGAAATTCCGAATTGATAACCTAGCTTTGTCGTTCCGATCGTAGCTGCACCGCCTAAGATGACGGCAGACAAACAACCAAGATACATAAACATGCCAAGGTTGCGTCCTGCTAATGTGAAATCTTCAGAAGTCTTCGCTTTAGTAGAGCCAATGATTCCTGCTCCAATCAATACGGCAAAATACAAAAGAATAATAACTGTATCAAAAGTTTGCATAATAAAAAACCTCCTTTTTAGTGTAATTCTTTAACTAAGCGTTTACGCGTTTTGGTAATTCTTTGATAATTGAGCATGAACCTCAACCAAATACTCTGTAAGTGACTCTTCAAGGACAGCAAGACCTTGATCGATTTGATCTTGGTTGATCGTAAGAGGAGGAATCATTCTGATAACCTCACCATGATTTCCGCAAAGATAAAAAAGAACGCCTTTTTCTAAACACTTGTCTAGAATATTTATGAGTGCTTGACCATCTGGTTTGCCTGTAAAAGGATCGATAATTTCAATTCCAATCATAAGTCCTACTGAACGAATGCTCCCGATTAACGGAGTACGCTCTTGAAGTTCTTTCAATTTTGCACATGCATAATTTCCCATGTTTTTTGAGTTTTCGATTAGTTTTTCTTTAGTTAGGACTTCAATTGTAGCGAGCGCCGCTTCGCAAGCGATCGGATTTCCACCAAATGTTGTCCCGTGACTGCCGAGAGGCCATTGCTGCATGAGTTCTTTAGAAGCAACTGTGGCACTTAGTGGCAATCCAGAAGCAATACCTTTTGCGATAGCCATGATGTCTGGCGTAACTCCGAACGTTTGAGCAGCGAACCATTCACCTGTTCTTCCGAATCCCGTCTGAACTTCATCGAAAATCAGCAAGATGCCATGTCTGTCACAAACTTCTCTGATCTTCTTCAGCCAGCCACTCGGTGGAACGATATAGCCTCCTTCACCTAGAACAGGTTCTACAATCATACAGGCGACTTCTTCAGGTGTTACTTGATGATTAAACAGTGTTTCAAAATCTTTCTCAAGCTTCTCGATGACATACGTTTCTGGATCTACTCCACTAGGTGCGCTCTTTACATCTGCATAGGGAACTTGATAGGCAAGGCCGTTCGGCTGAAGAAACTTACGATATTTACTTTTGGATGTTGTCACGCTCAACGCACCTAGAGATCGACCATGAAAGCATCCGGTAAAAGAAATCACATACGGTCTTTTTGTGACATGCTTGGCGAGTTTCAGAGCCCCTTCAATTGCTTCTGTTCCGCTGTTGGCGAAAAAGAAACAATCCAAATCACCTGGCAGAACAAGAGCTAGTTCCTTTGACAGCTTCAAGATTGACTCATACATGATGACTCCAGATGGTCCATGCATGAGGTGATCTGCTGCATCTTTGATAGCTTGGACCACTTTTGGATGACGATGTCCGGTATTTGCCGTTGCGATACCAGAAGTAAAATCAAGATATTGCTTTCCATCCAATCCATAATAGTAGCAGCCCTCTGCTTTTACGACGGGTAGGTTCGGATGATCTTTTGCCATACTTGGCGCTAATAGGTTTGGCATTTCACTAACAAGGTTGCTCCAGTTGTTCATTGACACGTGTATTACCTCCTAGATATTCCATACTCATGTTGTATAAATAATTTCTATATAGAATATCCATGCAAGGATCATGCCAAAAAACTAAATTATCTGATATTTTTTCATTTTTCTTACGATTGAAGGCTGACTAGTGCCGAGTGCTTCTGCCATCCGTATGGTCGTTCTATATTTCTTTCTAGCTGCTAATAAAATCTGTTTCTCTCTATCATCCAACATCTGTTTAAGTGTTTGTTCGGTATGAATAGACGGAGAGGGAATTGATGCACCTTCTTTTACATGATCCGGAAGGTGCTCGTCCGTAATAAGAGTGGTAGGAGAGAGTACCACTAATCGTTCCATGATGTTGATCAGTTCCCGTACATTTCCTCTCCATTCATAATGCAGAAGATGATGAATGACAGCTTCATCTAATCTTTTATTCTTGTTATATTTTTCTTCGAATTGCTGTAAGAGCATATGTATAAGTGGTACGATATCTTCGGTTCTCTTCCTGAGTGGGGGAATCGTTACAGGTACTACGTTTAAACGAAAATAGAGATCTTCGCGAAACTGTTTCTCATGGATCGCCTTCTGCAGATCTTTGTTTGTAGCTGAGATCAAACGGAAATCTACTTTGATTGGTTTCGTTCCTCCAACACGATAAAACTGTTTTTCTTGTATGACTTTTAAAACCTTAACTTGGTGCTGAAGGGGAAGTTCACCGATCTCATCTAAGAAAAGTGTGCCTCCGTTCGATAGTTCAATAAGGCCGACTTTGCCTTTTTGATGCGCACCTGTAAAAGCCCCAGGTTCATAACCGAATAATTCTGCTTCAAATAATGAATCTGGAATAGCACCACAGTTAACCTCAATAAATGGCCCTTTTGAACGATGACTTCGATTGTGGATAAATTTAGCTAACAATGATTTCCCGACACCAGATTCTCCTAAGATGAGTGCATTCACATCTACTTCAGACAACTGAAGTGCTGTTGAAACTGCTTTTTTCATATCTTCACTTTTAGCGATGATTCCAGCATCATGAAGTTGTTTGCTTCTTAATAGACCTAGCTCTGTTTTTACGCGCTGCATCTCTTCTTCCATAGCAAACAAAAACTCTTTATATTGAGCGAGTTCTGTAATGTCGTGTGAATAGCTCACAATTCTATATAGTTCGCCTTGTTCGTTATATACAGGAATCCCTGTAACAAGCAGTTTTTTTCCTTTATTTGTTGTTTGTACAAACGTGATTTTTTTATTTTCTTTTACAACCATTGGTGTGAGAATCGGTGTGAATAACCCTTGAGCTTCTAAATCATAAACAGATTTTCCAATCAAGCTGTCTGATTCAACTCCGTAAATCTTTCCTGTAGCCTCACTCACCTTAAGAATAATACCTTCTACATTAGTTACTAAGATGTCGTCTTTTAAAGAATGAAGAATCTGTTCATTTTCATTCCAATCTTTTGATTGACTCAAGTTAATCAGTCCTTTGGCAACAGAATAAGCTATTCAATTCTGAATAATTATTTATTTATGAATAATTATACGACTACTTATTTTGATTAGATATAGGAACAAAGAATTTTTTTAAAAAAGAAATTAGGAGGTAATACGGCCCTAAGAAGTGAAAAGGGGTAAGAAGGGAAGATACAAATAAAAAAAGGGCCATTCG
The DNA here is from genome assembly GCF_007673525.1 of Fictibacillus phosphorivorans. Lineage (GTDB taxonomy): Bacteria > Bacillota > Bacilli > Bacillales > Fictibacillaceae > Fictibacillus > Fictibacillus phosphorivorans_C. Next base: position 2,855,576 of record NZ_VDZU01000001.1, on the reverse strand, counting down.
ATTGGCCCTTTTAGTCTTTCATTATAAAAGTTCAGTTTTTAATTCAACGTCAATGTTACCGCTTGTTGCTTTAGAATAAGGACAAACACCGTGAGCAGTCTTTACTAATTCCTCAGCTTCTTCTTGTGATACTCCATTAACCCCAACGTTTAGAACTACAGCAAGCTTAAACCCGCCATCGGTATCTTTCCCTATAGAAACTTCAGCCGTCACTTTTGATTCAATTCGTTTTTTGCTTTGACGTGCAACTAAGTTTAGTGCTGAATCAAAGCAAGCTGCATATCCTGCTGCAAATAGTTGCTCAGGGTTTGTTGCGTTCTCGCTTCCTGATCCACCAAGCGCTTTTGGCATAGCTAATTCATGATTTAATACACCATTATCACTCTTAACCGTACCTGCTCTTCCACCTTCAGCTGTTGCTTTTGCTGTGTATAATGCTTCCATTCAAAACACTCCTTTGTTTGTGTAAAATTAAATTGTGTACAACTAAATAACTCGTAATCATCATAACGTATCCTTTTTGTAGAGTCAAACAATTTAATTGGGTAAAACTAAATTGTGCTATAATGCAAGTACCCTTTACAAAAAGAAAGGAAACATCATGAAAAGTGAAACCTTAAAATTAGAAAATCAAATATGTTTTAAAATTTATACAGCGGAACGTGAGATCACAAAGCTTTATCGAGAGTTGTTAAAAGAACTCAACGTCACATATCCACAATACTTAGTTTTGCTTCTTTTATGGGAAAAACATTCATTATCTGTAAAAGAATTAGGGCAAAGATTATTTTTAGATTCAGGGACCCTTACTCCCATGTTAAAGCGCATGGAGATGAATGGTCTCGTTGAAAGAAAAAGATCAGAACAAGATGAGCGCAGTGTGATCGTGTCTGTAACGGAAAAAGGAAATGCTTTAAAAGAAAAAGCAGAGTGTATTCCAAGTCAGCTTGTTGATAATATTCCGATGGGAAAAGAGGAACTCTCAACATTGAATGAAACGTTGACAAGTATGTTAGAGCAGTTGCAGAATCATTCCAAATGATAGAAGAAAAGACGCTTAGAATTATTCTAAGCGTCTTTTCTTAACCAGATCTCTTTTACAGGAGGGCAGTACTCTAGGTTTTCGGTGTCAATGTGAACGCGGTATGTAAATAAAAATACCTTGGCTGTAAAAGCCAAGGTATAAAGGTTAGTTATTGTTATTTGCTTCATCATCACGCATCAGCCAACCCTCAAAGTGGCGCTTGACGTAATTTTCCGCATCTTGATAGCTTTCAAATGTTTCTTCAACTGGATGAGTCTTATGAGTGATCACCCATGTTTGGTTATCTTCAGAATAAATCTTAGATACTTCACGGTGATTGTTCACATATAAGCTGCCATCAGGATTTTCCTTCACGTTGTGCTCGTTCTTTGGTGCATCGATTCGTCTAGGCTGTTCATGGAATGCAGCAACAACAAACTTTTCAAATGCTTCAGAAGTCATGTTTCCACCAGAAGCTTTAGGGTGCCCGCCGCCACCATACTGCTTCGCATAAATGGAGCAATCCACTTCATCATGAATGGTACGAAGACCGATTCGTTTGTTTGCGATATTTAGAATCACGATCAAGTCTAAATGAGGATTTTCACGATTGATCTCGTTTCCAAGCTCAGAGTGATAGCGTTCAGCATGTAGAATCCCAATCTTATACGTTTTCTCTTCAGATCCCTCCCCTAAAGACCAAGTATCCCAGATCTCGACCATCTGACGTTGTTTCTTTTTGATGTAATCTGCGATGTTTTCTTCTTCTAGATCGAGAATCGTTGTTTCTGTTTCTGAGAATTGAAAGGTATCACCTTTTAAACGATCCATGATCTGATCTTCAAATTTATCAGGAGGTAGGATAAAGAATAAGTCGTTCAAACGCTTAGCTTCAACCTTCTGGTCAAACCATTCCCACGTATCATATAAACGGACAAGCTCTACATATTCATCGAGTGCACCTGTTGGTTTTAGCTTATTGTTCTCGATCAAGTATTCGTAGAAAAGGGAAGTGGCACATGTTAAACGGTCATCGTCATAACGAACTTGAACATGCCCCCAGTCAAAGCCATTGAAATGAAGCGCTGTTGCATGATGATCGATCAGCTTCACTTTTCCGCCAGCATTCGAGCGTTCATCAAGCCTCATCATTAATTCTTCATTGACCGCAATATCGGTAATGATAATTTCTGTTTTTCTCTCTTTCGGATTATCGAGCAGCATCTCTACACGATCGTTAATCGTTCCGTGTGAACAATACGAAATTTTACAATTGTCTCCAAATGCTAGTTGTGCTAAATAACCGCACGATTTTCCGTCTAAATCATTGTGTGAAAATAAATGAATCATGTCAGTATCCTCTCTATTATGCTCTCTGTCTAGAGTATCGTCATAAAGCATAAAGTTCAACCTTTAAAAAAATTTACTATATCGTAGCATCGCTTTTATTCAAAGTATGATCATATTTCACCGTTATCAATAGAGAGAATATGCATAATCCCTCATATGAAAAGCTATAAAAATACATTTACAATGAATGGAATTAGGTGGAAAATGATTAAGTGGTTAATTATGTAAAATGGAGGTCTTGATGTGAAGGAATTTCTGAAAGTGTTTCAGAATAAAAACTTCAGAAAACTAAAATGATGGGACGTGTCCAAGGATGGATCTCACCGATCAATATGTTGTCTCATACGATGACTCTCGGTTTAATCGCAGTGCTCTTTCCGAAAGTTTTAACTGTGGAAATGCTGTTTTGGGTAATTGGAGGATGTCTGATTGTGGTTGGACTCTTCTATATGTTAACTCTACCTAAGTATGATATGGATGAAGAAGAAAACAAAAAAGAGCTGCAATTAGAAAAAGTACCAGGTTAAAGGTGGAGATTATGGCGAACCCCTTTTATAATGAAAAGCGGAGGGGAAGTCATGGCAACATTTCAAAACGTACTATTCTGGATCTTTTTAATCTTACCGATCATTCTTTTCTTTGTAGCGATTGCAAGAACTTCATGGGTTTTAATGCTCGTAAACCTGTTCTTAGCTCTGCCGATCATTTGGTTTGTGAGCTGGGTTACAGAAAGTTATGGAGCTGTCTTCGTTGTAATTGCAATCCATTTGTTCACAGGAGTATGGCTCTGGACGAAAAGACAGAGATTGGATTTCAGATCTTTTTAACAAAACTAAGCAAAGTTCAATTTGCTTAGTTTTTTTTATGAGTTATTATGATTTTGCATTAAAACTTTGTATTTATTAATTTGATTTATTAGAATATTACAACTATTAATTTATTTAAAAAACACCGTAAATAAAAGATAATAAAAGAAATTAGATGATTTGTTTGCTATTTATGAAATAAAAGGTTGTATTTTTATTATTTTCAAGTGAAATATAAATATTTTGGAGTTTTTATTTCGTTTACAACGAACTAAAGCAGGAGTAATATATTTCTTATCGTAAAACTTTAAAATTTTTCCATGACCGCTGAATCCATTTTTGGAACGGAGGAACCATCGGCAGTTTTTTATTGCCTGGGGTGAAACTTATTAAGTCGGGCGACTTCTGCCGTCCGAACCCGTCAGCTAACTTCGTAAGCGTGGTAGGAGAGGGAAGGTGAACATTAACAAAGAGTAATGACAACTTAAAATATGATATTTATATCATGCGTCTTTATCGCTTAATTCCTAAAACTTTTAGGAAGCGGGGGAACCAATCGCAGGCTATCTTGTCTGCATGGGGTGAATCTCGAGAGATCGAGTAGGGCTACTCTCAAGCCCGAATCCGTCAGCTAACTCCGTAAGCGTTCAGAGAGAGGCAACAAATTTCGTGTATTCACACGCTTATTCAAGTATGTGTAGAAGCCGCGAGAAGAGTTCCTCTTCCGCAGGCTTCTTTTTTGTTGCCTTTTTTTTCGAAATGGAGGATGTAACGATGGAGAAATCATCCGGGAACGTGCTCATTATGTTTCCAGATCAAGTTTCAGATGTATTTATTTCAAAACTAAGATTATGTGACGACTATCAATCTCTTGTTCTCTGTGTTCCTAACCGAAATGAAGCAGATAGACTCTCACAAGTTGGTTTTCAACATGTATATGTCATGAATTATGGTGACAAGCGTATATTCATCGAAATGGTAGGTCCTTTTGTTCAAAAGATTATTGTTGTTGAATCAGGATTTTTAGAATGCTGTCAAACGATTGAACTCATTCGCAGCATCTATAACATACCTGTTTATGTCATCAAATCAGACACACGGTATGTTTCCAGAGTTTATAAGGAATTAGGTGCTGATTACGTGATCTATAACAAAACCGGAAATATTCAATTCTTACTTTCTTCATAAAAAATGAGCGGAGGAATTCATTTATGAGATTGAGTCCAAACGAAATTGAACAGATTTTGTTAAAAGCGAAAAGAGATCAATTGAATGCTTATTATGCAAGTGTGATTCAACATAGTCTCTCAAAATGGGTCATACAAAACGCGCTTAGAAGTAAAGGTTAAACAATTTAAGAGGGGACTAAATCATAAAAGTTCCCTCTGTATTTCAAACCAATGATAGGCAGGGAAAAACATGGGGACAGAGTCAGTTGTTTTATTGCCAAAACGGTTATCGATCGGACAGATCAATGAATTTGTCAATGCTGCTGGTTCTTTTGAAAGTGAGATCCTTTTCTTTTATCAAGGCATACAGATTAATGCGAAAGGATTGCTCTCTGTTAATCTATTCTTTTTGTCGCATTATTCTAAAAATCTGGATGAACCGATCACACTTAGAGTGGAAGGTTCTGACGCACAAGATGCGATTAAAGATTTGTCACATATGCTATCAAGTTTTTATGAGTAGTGTACTAGTTAGTTAGGAGGAAGTTGCATTGTTAGATCTTTATATGGTTTTAACTCTAATCGTTTCATTTTTGGTTATTTTAATTTTATTTACTGGTGTGATCGAGTTGTTGGAGGAGACGAGAAAAAATGATAATAACGATGATTGCGACAGGTGGCGTGTTTTTGTACTTAGTATACGCATTGATTAATCCTGAAAAATTTTAAGGTAACTAATTAACATACATTTGAAGATTTACTTAGGAGGAACAAGGTAATGGGCGTTTTGCAAATGGTAATCGTGATTCTTTTACTGCTTCTGATCGTGAAACCACTAGGAAGCTATATCTATCACGTATTTTCCAACAAATCTAACAAAACAGATAAAGTGTTTGCTGGAATTGAAAAGATTATTTATTCAATATCTGGAATAAAAGAAAGACCAGGCATGACATGGAAAAAGTATACGATGTCATTATTATTAACGAACATTGTCCTGGTCGCAGTCGGCTATGTCATTTTAAGACTTCAAAAGTGGCTTCCATTAAACCCTAGCCAAATTGACAACATGGAATCGACGCTGTCCTTTAATACGATTGTCAGTTTTATGACGAATACAAACCTGCAGCATTATAGTGGAGAAACAGGACTATCTTACTTTTCTCAAATGTCTGTCATCATGATGATGATGTTTACTTCTGCAGTGACTGGAATCATTGTAGCAATTGCATTTATTCGTGGTATTACAAGCAAAGGTGCAACGATTGGTAACTTTTTTGAAGACTTTGTAAAAGGCCATACCCGTTTACTTATTCCAATGGCTGTTGTCGTCACCCTCGTTTTAGTTGGATTAAAAGTTCCACAAACGTTAGATGGTACGATTCAGATTACAACTTTAGAAGGAGAGAAGCAGGAAATCGCAACAGGGCCAGTGGCTTCGCTCGTTTCTATTAAACACTTAGGTACGAACGGTGGGGGGTTCTTTGGAGTGAACTCAGCACATCCTTTTGAGAATCCTAGTCCGTTAACTAATGTTATCGAAATACTATCAATGTGGTGTATACCTGCTGCATTAACATACACGTATGGACGATTTGCTAAAAATCAAAAACAAGGCTGGGTTATTTTCGGTGCGATGGCTATTCTCTTTATTGCGTTCTTATCTTTAATCTATATTTCCGAAAGTAACGGAAATCCAGCAATGAATGCTATCGGTCTTAGTTCAGAACAAGGAAGCATGGAAGGAAAAGAAGTTCGTTTTGGAATGGCTCAATCTGCACTGTTTAGCACAGTAACGACAGCTGCTACAACAGGAACGGTTAATAACATGCATGATACCTTGACTCCCCTTGGTGGAATTACACCATTGTCACTTATGATGTTAAATACAGTGTTTGGTGGAGATGGAGTAGGTTTAGTGAACATGCTCATGTATGCGATCATCGGAGTGTTCATCTGCGGTCTGATGGTTGGGCGTACACCAGAATTTTTAGGCCGTAAAATAGAGCCAAGAGAAATGAAACTTATAACGATAGCGCTTCTTGCACACCCGTTGATCATATTGGGTCCGACTGCCTTAGCTTTTATGACAGAGCTTGGAAAAGGGGCGATAAGCAACCCGGGATTCCATGGTATTTCACAAGTTCTCTATGAGTATACTTCTGCTGCAGCAAATAACGGCTCAGGCTTTGAGGGTCTTGGAGACAATACGCCGTTTTGGAATATCTCAACAGGACTTGTCATGCTACTTGGCAGGTACGTTTCCATCATCGCTTTGCTCGCTGTAGCAGGGTCTCTTGTAAAAAAACAACCTGTTCCTGAAACGATTGGTACGTTTAGAACAGACAACATCCTTTTTGTAGGTATTCTTGTTGGGGCAGTGCTTATTATTGGTGCGTTAACCTTCTTACCCGTAATGGCGCTTGGACCAATAGCTGAATACTTGTCGATCCGTTAATTTAGAGAGGTGCAGATAAAAATGAATCAATCCAAACAGAGTGTTCGTTCTGGCCTCATCAGCCGAGCGATGGTGGAAAGTATAGTGAAGTTAAATCCAATAACGATGATGAAGAATCCGGTTATGTTTGTAGTAGAGATCGGTACATTCCTTGTCTTGCTCATGATGATCATGCCTAAGCAGTTTGATGCTGAAGGTAGATTTGGTTATAACTTATCGGTTTTCTTAATCCTTTTATTCACCATTCTTTTTGCAAACTTTGTAGAAGCCTTAGCAGAAGGTAGAGGAAAAGCGCAAGCCGATAGTTTAAAGAAAACGAAAAAAGGCACAATCGCAAAAAAAGTGGTCAAATCAGGAACGATCAAAGAAGTATCTTCAGAAGATCTTCGTAAAGGAGATATCGTTTTAATCGAGACAGGTGACATGGTTCCGGGTGACGGTGAGATTATCGAAGGGCTTGCGTCCATTGATGAATCTGCTATAACAGGAGAATCAGCACCAGTCATTAAAGAAGCAGGAGGAGATTTTAGTTCTGTAACGGGCGGCACAAAAGTGGTCAGTGACTTCATCAAAGTTAGGATTACCGCAGATCCAGGTGAGTCATTTTTAGATAAAATGATCTCCCTAGTAGAAGGGGCTAAACGTCAAAAGACACCGAACGAGATCGCACTTAACATTTTGCTTGTAACGTTGACGATCATCTTTTTGTTAGTAGTCGTAACGATTGTTCCAATAGCTGATTATGTAGGAGTAAATCTAGAAGTGTCAACACTAATAGCTCTACTCGTCTGTCTCATTCCAACAACAATTGGTGCGTTATTATCAGCGATTGGAATCGCTGGTATGGACCGTGTAACACGCTTTAACGTATTAGCGATGTCAGGAAAAGCAGTTGAAGCAGCAGGTGATATTAATACCATCATCTTAGATAAGACAGGGACGATTACCTTTGGTAACCGTCTAGCTGCAGAATTTATTCCGGTAGGATGGTCTGCAAAGAAAGAATTAACTGAAATGGCAGTCGTAACATCCTTATTTGATGAAACACCGGAGGGAAGATCAGTTTTAGAATTAGCCAAAAACCAAGGTGTTTCTTGGGATGCTTCAGCTTACGATGCAGCTGAAATCGTACCTTTTACAGCAGAAGAACGTATGAGTGGAATTAATTTGAATGGTTTTCATTATCGAAAAGGTGCTGTTGACTCAATCATCAAGTTTGTAGAGAAGCAAGCTGGAGAGATTCCAGAAGATCTGAAAAAGAAAAGTGATGAGATAGCGAAAAAAGGTGGTACTCCGCTTGCCGTTTGTAAGAATGAAAAAATCTATGGATTGATTTATTTAAAAGACACCGTTAAGCCGGGAATGCGTGAACGTTTTGATGAACTAAGAAAAATGGGAATCAAAACAATCATGTGTACAGGAGATAACCCCTTAACTGCTGCAACCATCGCAAAAGAAGCAGGGGTGGATGATTTTATTGCCGAATCAAAGCCTGAAGATAAGATACGTGTGATCCGTGAAGAACAGGAAAAAGGAAAACTAGTTGCTATGACTGGAGATGGAACGAACGACGCCCCAGCACTTGCTCAAGCAGATGTAGGACTCGCGATGAACTCGGGAACCATTGCAGCAAAAGAAGCGGCAAACATGGTTGATCTTGATTCAGACCCAACGAAGATCATTGAAGTGGTAGCGATTGGCAAACAGTTGCTCATGACTAGAGGATCTTTGACCACGTTTAGTATTGCAAATGATATTGCGAAGTATTTCGCCATTATACCAGCAATGTTTACAGCTGCTATACCAGAGATGCAGGCTCTCAATGTAATGGGGTTACATTCCCCAACGAGTGCCATTATTTCAGCACTGATCTTTAACGCGATCATCATACCGCTCTTGATTCCACTTGCCATGAAGGGCGTTAAATACGTGCCGATGAGTGCAAACAAATTGTTGTATAAAAACATTGTTATCTATGGAGTGGGAGGAATTGTAGTCCCGTTTATAGGGATTAAGTTGATCGACATGATTGTAAAAGTATTCATGTAAGAATGAACGGGAGGATTATGAGTGTGTTAAAAATAATTAGATTGTCACTATTATTGATCGTATTATGCGGTATCGTCTACCCGGTTGCTATGACAGGGCTAGCACAGACGATCTTTCCGTCACAAGCTGATGGAAGTCTTGTGAAAAATAGCGATGGGAAGGTTGTTGGTTCAGAATTAATCGGTCAAAACTATAAGAGTCCGCAATATTTCCAAGGTCGAGTTTCTTCAATAGAAAATAACGGAGCTTCTACAGGATCAAATAATTATGCTCCGTCTAATGAAGATATGCTGAAAAGAACAGAGGACTCTATTAAGGTATTACAAAAAGAAAATCCAGAACTAGATAAAAAAGATATTCCATTAGACCTGATCACAAATTCAGGTTCTGGTCTTGATCCACACATTTCTGTTCGTGCTGCTGAGTTTCAAGCAGAGCGTGTGAGTGAGAAAACCGGCATTAAAAAAGAAGAATTGCTAGCCATGATTAAAGATTCAACAACAAATAGAAGTTTAGGAATCTTCGGTGAACCGCATGTAAACGTCTTGGAATTAAATATGAAAGTTCAAGATGTAATGGAATAGGTTGATGAACCTCGGTCTATAATTGGCCGGGGTATTTACTCATGTAAGGAGGTATTAAGATTGTTTCCAGAATATAAACGAAAAACACCTGAAGAGATTTTACGAGAATTAGAACAATTAAAAAGAGGTAAATTAAAAGTCTACATTGGTTCTGCTCCGGGAGTCGGGAAAACATATCGTTTGCTTCAAGAAGCTCATGAACTGAAAGCTGAGGGGATTGATGTACTCGTTGGACTTGTTGAAACACATAATAGAAAAGAAACAAGTGATCTAATTCGAGATCTAGAGATTGTTCCGAAAAAGGAAGTTCGATATAAAGGAAGATTACTAGAAGAGATGGATACACAAGCGATTATTGAACGAAACCCAGATGTAGTAATCGTGGACGAACTAGCACATACGAATGTTCCAACTTCACCGAACGAAAAAAGATTCATGGATGTGGAGGAAATTTTACAAGCGGGTATCAATGTTATTTCCGCTGTAAACATTCAACACTTAGAAAGCTTGCATGATATTGTTGAGCAGATCACGGGTATAAAAGTAAGAGAACGAATTCCTGATCACGTTCTTCACAAAATGGCAAATGAAGTAATACTAGTAGACGTCACCCCAGAGATTCTTCGTAAAAGATTATCCGAAGGTAAAATTTATGACAAAAGTAAAATTGAGCAGGCACTTACAAACTTTTTTACAGATAGCAATCTTGGCGCATTAAGAGAATTATCGTTGCGAGAGGTCGCTGATGATATTGATGAAAGAATCGGAAAAACAAGGATGCAAAACGGCCTTCAGAGTCCTACCGGCGTACATGAAAAAATCATGGTCTGCGTTCAATATGGTGGAAATGCCGAAAAATTAATTCGAAGAGGCTGGAGGATTGCCAGTAGGCTAAAAACTGATCTATTAATCCTTCACGTTACAAACGAAGCATCTATGAACCGCTCACAAGAAGATCGAAAGAAGATTCAAAATTGGAAGAAGCTAGCTACTCAATTCAGTGCTACATTTATTGTGGAACAAACGGATAAACGAACGATTTCAGAGACCATTCGAGATATTGCCGTTGAAAACGGAATAACTCAAATCATATTAGGTCAATCTGCAAGAAGTCGATGGGAAGAGATTACAAAAGGATCGATTGTAAATAATATTATGAGGATTGCAACAGGTATTGACATACATATTGTTGCAGATCAAAACGAGAATTAGAAAGGGAAGAAAATGAATATAGCATTTTTTCTTTTACCAAAAAGTGAAGTGGTTTGTATACAAGCGGCATCAACAGTCAGGCAGACTCTTGAAAAGATGGAACACCATCGATATACAGCAGTCCCTGTAGTCGATGAAAACGGACGATATATTAAAACAATCACAGAAGGTGATTTGTTATGGAAAATTAAGAATACAGAAGGTCTTACTTTTCAAACGTGCAATCACCATTATATCAAAGATATGAAGGTGAATAGAGATTATCAGCCTGTGCATATAGATGCAGAGATGGAAGATTTAATGATACTAGTTGAAGTACAAAACTTTGTGCCTGTAGTTGATGACAACGAGGTATTTATCGGCATTATTCGTAGAATGGATATTATTCAATACTTAAGAAAAAAGTCAACGTAATAGATAGAAAAAATACGACCGGCTGGTAAGCCGGTCTCTAACTGGTGGGGAGGTTAGTCGTTGGAATATCTAACCTGAATTTATCATAACACGAACATGTGTTCTTGTAAATGTGTAATCAATATTTTTTTCCTCCTATATAGTACCTTTTAAGAGAGCAGTTTTTGTTAATTACATTGATAGGGCTTTTACCTTGCCGTTTTTTATGAAAAAGGCATACACTATATCTTAAAACCATACTGTTCTGATTTGTTAAGAAGGGATTGTCGTCAGGTGGATTATCTATATGAAACGTATATAAAAACAGAGAAACAACGAGAATGGTTTGATAAGATTGATACGCTCGCAGGTGGATTTGCTAAGAGAGCGGACACATATGATCAAAAAGGTGAATTTCCATTTGAAAATGTTGATGAATTAAAACAAGCGGGGTACTTATCTCTAACTGTTCCAACTGAATTTGGAGGAGAAGGGTTAAGTTTGTATGAATTTGTTCTTTTACAAGAAAGGATCGCGACGGGTGACGCTGCTACTGCGTTGTGTCTCGGATGGCACCTCGGCTGTTTTTTAGAACTTGCTGAAGAGCGGACTTGGGATGAAGAAACTTTTAAGACGTTGTGTGAAAAAGTAGTGTATGAACAAATTTTAGTTAACAGGGCAGCAACGGAGCCGGCAACAGGAAGTCCTACTCGCGGAGGAATGCCGCAAACAACTGCCGTTCAAAAAGGGAATGAGTGGATTATCAATGGTAGGAAAACCTTCACTTCCATGGCACCTGCGCTCGATTATGTGATTGTTTCAGCACAGATTGGAGATACAGGTAAAAAAGGGAATTTCATGATCTCTATGAAATCTGAAGGTGTGTCGATTGAAGAAACGTGGGACACAGTAGCGATGCGCGGAACCCGAAGTGATGATCTTATCTTGAAGGATGTAAAAGTGAGTAACAATGCACTAGTCGAACAAGATCGAGGCAAGAGCGAACTCCCAAAAGCATGGCTGCTTCACATACCAGCATGTTACATCGGTGTTGCGGTTGCAGCTCGCAATGAAGCCGTTCAATTTGCGAAAACGTATCAACCAAATAGTTTGCCAGGACCGATTGGAGAGGTGCCAGAAGTGCAACGAAAAGTTGGAGAGATGGAGCTAGAGCTCTTACATGCAAGAGAAGTATTGTACAGTGTTGCACATAGATGGGTAAATGAACCTCATTTTAGAATGCAAATGGGTCCAGAATTAATGGCAGTAAAACACATCGTAACAAATGCAGCAGCAAGAGTGGTCGATCTAGCTATGCGGATTGTTGGAGCAAGAAGTTTAGCTATGTCTAACCCCTTACAAAGACATTATCGTGATGTTCGAGCAGGACTTCATAACCCTCCGATGGATGATATGGTTATTAATACGTTAGCAAAAAGAGCGCTAGAATAAAGTATAAAAGACACCTGGATAACTACAGGTGTCTTTTATTCGTTTGCTTACAAAGACTTTAGAGATTCAATCTTTTCAACAAAACAAAATTCGTTTCCGAACGGATCACCAACTCTAACTTCTTTAAAGCCATGTGCCTCTTCTAGTCCTGGTCTAGCAAATTTATAATTTTTTTCAGCCAAGAATTGATGGTAGGCTTGGATACCTTCAACGTGTACCCTTAGTTTAATTCCAGGACTTGAATCACCATGATGCTCAGACAGATGTAGGGAGCAATCCCCAAGTGAAACCTGCATATAAATTGGAAAATCTTCTTCGTAACGATGTTCCCAATCTATCGAGAATCCAAGGAAATCTATGTAGAATTCCCTTGCCTTATTTTCATCAAATATTCGAAGGACAGGGATTGTATTCTTAAATTGATATTCATTCATGAAGTATTCACTCTCCCGCTACTTTATTCCTGTACTATTTCTCTTTATTTAACTAAGTTCCCTTGTTTTTATGGAGGATTTTTCTTTTATTAGAAGAAATTTTTATATAATTAATTCAATGTCATGAGGAGGGAATGTCCTTGAGTGAAAAGTTAATTCGTGTTGGTACGACTTATGTGCCTGTTAAGGATGTAGAACATTCTGCTAAATGGTACGCAGAAAAGCTTGGGGCAAGGATAAGTTATGGTGATGATGAAAAAGCCATTCTTAATCTAGCAGACCAAAGTTTTTTTCTTGTGCGATCATTAGAAGGTGAGACTTCAAACTTTACTGACTATAACGGAAACAAAAGGTTTTCTTTAACGTTTGAAGTAGACGGGTTGGAAGATTTGTATACGTTGCATACTGAATTTAAAGAACAGGGCATTCAAACAGGTGATATTGAAGATCGAGGACATACTGGTAAGAATTTTGTTTTTTCTGATCTAGAAGGGAATCTTTTTGATGTTTGGAGTGTTCTGAGTCCGAGATTTAAAGCTTTACAAAAAGAAGCTTTTTCAGAGATTGAAAGATGAGATGGGTAATAGGAATCCTGTTTTCTATAATAGGCATTTTATTGTTAACGCAAGGACTGAACTTAAGAGAGATTGCAAAACACTCCGTGGACGGTGATGGAATCGGTGTATATTTTTTAGGGATAGAGATCAATGAGAGTGTTCCTACTGAAGATATACTATCCTATGCTAATGGGTTTATGGGATCTGGCGTGATATTTTTAATACTTGCTGTTTGCTTGTTCATCATCCTATTAAGTGAAAAAAGCACATTAAAGCCGATCACGCCAAAAAAACAGGCTTGAGGATGAGAGGTTCTCGGGTAATGTATATGGTGAATCCAGAAATAATGTGAACATAAAGGAAATAGTAGGGAGGTGAGTATATGAAGAAAGTGAATATATTTGTCATCATTTGTTTATTCATTGCTTTTAGTCCTGCAGCTAAAGTGATGTCACCGACAACTACTGATACGAAGGTTCAACTTTCTCACTTTACCCCTGAACCCCAAATCCTAGTCGAATAAAAACAGAACCCGCTTTTTAAAAAGCGGGTTCTGTTTTTTCGTTATTGTTTTCCTGTAAGACCATACATGATAAACGCTACGATCTGATCAATTTCTTTTTCGTCATCCCACTCTTTATCCGAAAAAAGAAGAAAACGTGGCAAGATATACCCTATGATACTAGATGCTGTCATGCGCATAATCGTTTCCGGAGGAAGAGAAACAATCTCTCCTTTTTCTTGGAAATGCTCGATGACCTTCTTGAACTTTTGATACACATGTTCAGTGAAAAGTTTTTGGAACGGTTCACGTAATTCATCATGAAAAGCGATCTCTTGAATGAATATTTTTAAGACAGGAAACTGTTTTCGAACGAATTCCAGTCTGTTTTTAGCAACGACTCTTATAAAATCTTCATAGTGTTCATATTCGTTCTCGAATACTTCTTTTGCAAAAGACTTTATGAAGAAAGGCGCAACGAATTTAGCGACAGTTGGTGTCACGATGGCAAGCAATAGCTCTTTTTTCGTTTTGAAATGACGAAAAATTGTACCTTCAGCAACCCCTGCTTTTTTTGCGATCTCACTCGTAGAAGAAGCGGCATATCCTTTTTCTGAGAAAGTATCGATGGCAGCTTCAAGAATCTTTCGCTGTTTATCGCTCATTGTGGGAGCATCGTGTTCGTTAATTAGGTCATGAATCCACTCGGAATTGGACATTACAGCTACTCCTTTTATAATCGTACATTTTCTTCATTATAGACACTATTGATAGGTAGTACAAACGCTATACCTTAGAGTTTGCGGTGTTTTTTCAACGCGAGTACATTTAGTATCATAAATAAAAGGGAGAAACCAATAAGGACAAGAACGTTTCCGTATATATCATTCCACCCGTCACCTTGAATCATAACATCCCGAATCGCTTCTCCTCCGTATGTTAAGGGCATAATAATGCTTAAAGGCTTAAGCCATTCTGCCATCGTTTCAATAGAAAACAAACCTGAGAAAAATACTTGAGGCACAACGACAAGCGGGATGAACTGAATCATCTGTAGTTCATTGGTGGCAAAAGCAGAAAGCAAAGTTCCAAGTGAAAGTGCGGTTATCGCAAGCATGAGTGTAATTAAAATAACTAACCAAATAGACCCAGCCATCATGATATCAAGAATATAGATCGCAAAGGAAACGATGATAGCCGATTGTAAAATGGTGAAAATGCCAAAGCCTATTACATATCCAACTACCATCTCCCATCTACGCATCGGCGTAGCGAGCAGCCGCTCAAGTGTTCCAGTCGTTCTTTCGCGTAAAAATGATACCCCAGAGATTAAGAATACGAAAAAGAAAATGAAAAATCCGATCAAGAACGGGCCGATATAGTCAAAAGTTTCCATATCAGCAGAACCATGCAAATAATTGATTTCGGGGGCGTTTTTTGTTTTTTCAGTGTCTTGATTCGGAAGTGATCTCAAGGCTTTTTCAATCGTTGTAATCGAAGACTTGTTTGCTGTAGGATTACTTCCTTCTAGTGTAATGGAAGTAGAAGGTAATGTAACTTCAAGAACAGCATCAAGTTTTTCATCTGCTAAATCTTGGTGAGCTATTGACGCATTTTGATAAGCGAAGAAAGCATTATCTGACGATCTCAGTAGGTCTACAATTTTTTGATCACTTACAACCCCGATTTTAGGTTCATAATCATTGCTTGAGAAAACGAGATTCACAAGCGTTAATATGAGAAGAGGGGCAATAAACATCATGGCAAGTGTGCGTTTGTCCCTTATGAATTGTCTGATAATCCTAATGACTAATGCTTTAATTCTCACGATGGACACCTCCAAAATAGAGAAATGCGTCTTCAATTGAAGTACTTGATGTAAAATTCTTTAATTCTTGTGGTGTTCCAGAGGCAATTAGCTTTCCATCACGAAGCATTCCCAGCTGACCGCATTTCTCAGCTTCATCCATTACATGTGTCGTAACTAGAATCGTAGTTCCGCTCTTACTTAACTTATAAAGTTCATCCCATATCGATTGCCGGAGCACGGGATCAATTCCTACAGTAGGTTCATCAAGAATGAGGATCTGTGGTTCATGTAAGAGTGCAGCAGCTAAAGATAATCTTCGTTTCATGCCGCCGGAATATTGATTGACTGGTTTTTGTAGAAAGCTTGAAAGGTTCACGAGCTCAGTAACCTGATGAATCCTTTCTTTTTGTTTTTGTCCTTTTAGACCATAAATGGATGAGAAGAATTCTAGGTTTTCCCTTCCGCTTAATTCTCCGTAAAGAGCGTCAGATTGAGCCATAAACCCAATTTGGGTCATGATTTTAAGATTAGGCATGGATGAATCAAGAACACTTATACTGCCAGAAGTGGGAATCTCGATCCCCGCGATCATTTTAACTAATGTTGTTTTTCCAGCTCCTGAAGGACCCAACAATCCATAGATCTCATTTTTGTTTACGGTTAGGCCGATGTTCTTCAATACTTGATGAGACCGATAATTCTTAGAAACATTAGCTACTTTAATAACAGATCCCATATTAAGCCTCCTTCGAAAATTTAGTGAGTACTCACTCATTATCACTATCATATGTTAGTGAGATGATAACGGTCAAGTGAGTACTCACTCATTTTTAAGTAAAATAAAAAATAAAATAAGGAAGTCTGATTCAAACTGAGCTCAAACGCTTTGCAACTCGATGGTGTGCATTGAAGAAATGAAAATGATATTAAAGGATGTTGGGCTTTCAGAGGTTAAGGTTATAGCTGATTTTGAAGGTGGTAAGGAAACTACTCATGCAAGGCAATACTTAGTATTTGAAGCAATAAAATTAAGAAAAACCATTCGCCTTTAAATGCCAATGGTTTTTTGTGTTTTTTAGTTTGAGTCTTGAGTTCTCTTGTAACGATATTGCTGCCATCTGAACCTAATAAAACATCCGATACAAAAGCCGAGTATCGCTACAAAAGAAGCTGTTGCAACCATGATTGTAGCAATCCATGCTACAGTACTCCAACCTAATATATAACTCAGAAAACCTACTGCAAGAAGCGAGATCGCAATCAACTGATTAAACTTCTGCTGGTCCTTATCCTCTGGAATGTACGCAGAAGGTTTCTTTTTTAAAAAGAATGCAGCAGCTTTCATTATGGGATTGTAATCAAAAAACATTCCTAGAAGACCGGCAACTAAAGGAAGTAATAAGAACCATGGTTGACCAGTTAGCCAAGTAGCTAGTGTAGATAAAAAAATGAACCACTGATTTGTTCGAACTAAAGGTCTTGGAATAGAAACAGAAGAGTGAGACATATTAATCCGACCTTTCTTATATGTTTAGTTACTTTATTTTAAATGTATTCGTATAGAATGTGAAGTATCAATCCTTATATATGCAAGAAGGTGAATATTTGTTGAACCCAGAATGTCTTATAGTGAGGTGAGAAATATGAAAACAATAAGAGACGATCATGATGTGCATATTCAGTATAGAGAGGAGATAAAGGAAAAGCTCCAAAATGACACTTTTGCAAAATGGTTAGGTATCGAATTATTAGAAGTGGGTCCAGGTACAGCAGAAGCACAGATGACAATCACTGAAAATATGCTAAATGCTCATGGAACAGCACATGGAGCTGCATTATTTGCTATCGCTGATTTTGTCTTTGCTGTAGCATGTAATTCCTATGGAAAAACATCAGTGGGACTTTCTGTTACTATTGGGTATCTTGCTGCATGCCAAAGAGGGGATAAGGTGACGGCAAGAGCAACAGAGATTAAACGTAATCATCGGACCTCTTGGTATGAAGTGAGCGTGGAAAATGATAAAGAGCTCCTTGCTCATGTAAGTGCTCTATCTTATCGGAAGAACGAATATTTTGTAGGAATAGAAGAAGATTAAGTTGGCTGTTTCATCAGTCTTAAGGTAAAAGACGACGAAGTCAGGGAAACACCTGATTTCGTCGTCTTGTTTTATCTTAATGTTTTTTTAATATATTTGATTGTCTTTCTTAGATCTTCAGCAGTAGGTCTTCCAAATGGTCCTGTTTGAATATCAAAATAGACAACTCTTTTTTGATTATCTACTAAAAATAATGCTGGTTCTCCATGTTCACCATGATCGTCATATAGTTTTCCGTTATGGTATTGAACGCCATAAGGTTCTCCAGCAACTCTTTCTATATCACTAAAGACCGGAAAAGAAAGAGCGTGTTTTTCTTTCATTTTCTTCAAATTTTGTTCCTCATCAGTAGAAATCGCTAAGATGTGAGTATTCAATTCATTAAATGTTTCAATATTTTGCTCTAACTCTTTCAATTGATCGTTACATACGGGGCACCATTCTCCTCTGAAAAAAACAAGTAAGTGAAATCGATTATCGTTTTCAAGGTGGTTATGAAGTGAGAAAGATTCTCCATTTTCAGATTTAATCGTAAAGTCAGGTGCCGTGTCTCCTGTTTGTAGCATGAACATCCCTCCATTATATGTTTCTTCTTTAGCTATTCCTCTTGCTGAAAATTTTAAACTCTTTAGTTATTTGATTCTCAAAAAACCAGTCCCAATACTAGGTCATATCTACGTCTAGATGAGGAAAGAAGTAATAAAATGATAGCTGGATTAATGACTTTATTCCTATTTTAAGTTAAAACTTTTAAAAATTAGTAGTTTATATTTGTTTTTGTTAGAATAGTAAAATTCTTCTTTATTTTCTGTAAATTGGGCTCTATATTAGAAATTGTAGTTCAACACCAAATTAGAGGAGTGAAGTAAATGATTAAGAAGATTGCCACAATGGCAGCGGTTTTACCTTTAGTTGTTTCTCTTGCAACACCAGCGGCAGCAGCGAAAAGTACAGAGGTGAAAGCAAATGTTACACCTCAAGAAATTATCGTAAAATTTAAAGACAACGTGTCAGAGTCAAAAGTAAAATCATTAGCAGTAAAAGGGAAAGATGAAGTAAAAGAAAAAGGATCTAAGTTTCATGTCATTAAAGTTAAAGATGGAAACGTAGATGCAGCCATTGCAGAATATGAAGCGAGTGGAGATGTAGAGTATGCAGAGCCAAACTATACATACCATGCGAGCTGGACTCCAAATGACACGTATTTCTCAAATGGAGTGCAATATGCACCTCAAAAAGTAAGTGCTCAATCAGCTTGGGACATCACACGCGGTTCATCTACTACAAAAATTGCAATCATCGATACAGGGGTTGATTATAATCACCCTGATCTAGCAGGTAAAGTAATTAAAGGATATGACTATGTAAGTGATGATTGGGATCCAATGGATCAAAATGATCATGGAACACATGCTGCAGGTATTGCAGCAGCTGCAACGAATAACGCGAGAGGTATCGCGGGAATGGCACCAAACGTATCCATCTATGCTGTTCGTGTACTAGATGCGAACGGAAGCGGATCTCTTGATGATGTAGCTAACGGAATCTATCATGCTGTAGATAACGGAGCAAAAGTAGTTTCACTTAGCCTTGGCGGACCTGGATCTGCTACTTCATTACAAAACGCTGTAAACTATGCCGTTTCTAAAGGAGTAGTTGTAGTTGCCGCAGCTGGTAACGAGAACACTTCTGCACCGAGCTATCCAGCTTATTATTCAGGTGCCATTGCAGTAGCTGCAACTGACCGTAATGACCTTCGTGCTTCATTCTCTAACTATGGATCTTGGGTTGATGTTGCTGCTCCTGGTGTAGACATCGCTTCTACTGTACGTAATGGTGGATATGCTTACATGTCTGGTACATCAATGGCTTGTCCTCTAGTAGCAGGTATTGCAGGCTTACTTGCTTCACAAGGAAGAAGTGCTTCTAATATCCGTGCTGCAATCGAGAACACAGCAGATCCTATCTCAGGAACAGGATCTTATTACTCTAAAGGTCGTGTAAACGCGGCAGACGCAGTTCGCTACTAATCTATTCTTTATATTTACAAGCTCCCGAGACTAGATCTGTTCTAGTCTTGGGAGTTTTTGTTTGCAATAGTTTAATTGAACTAACAAACTTTGTCGAAAGGTGTTGGAATTTAAGGATAAGGACATATGTTCGCATTGCGTAAAATGTCGATGTAGACTTAATAGCTCATTTTAAAGACGGGACTTGTGGTAAGTTTTAACAGTTTGGTAGAATAGTATTAAGTTCTACAACTAGAATCTTCATTTCTTACAAGTCTTACATCCTATAAGAAAGGAGGTTCACGCTTCCATTTGTCTCTTCAACAGTCACATACTTTACAAAAAATTCTTTTAAAAATAAAAGGAGGTAAAGATGATGAGTGAAGTCTGTTTGATCCCGTTTGTGTTAGAAGAAGTAATAGAAGAATCAAAAGAAGAGATTCCATACGGAGTCGAGATGATCAATGCACCTGCGTTTTGGCGTGATGGTGAAAAGGGGCAGAGCGTAGTTGTTGCCGTACTAGATACCGGATGTGATGCAAGCCATCCGGAGCTTGCTGAACGAATCGTTGGTGGTCGGAATTTTGTAGATGGGGATGAAGATGATTATCAAGATGCGCATTATCATGGGACACATGTGGCAGGTACGATCGCAGCTACTTTAAACAATGCCGGTGTAGCGGGTGTAGCACCAGATGTGAAACTCTTAATCTGTAGAGTTCTTGGAAAAGATGGAGGCGGATCGTATCAAGGAATCATCGATGCTATTGACTACTCCGTTAAATGGAGAGGGGAAAATGGTGAGAGAGTGCGTGTGATCTCTATGTCACTTGGTGGACCGACAGATGTACCTGAGCTACATGAAGCGATTCAAAGAGCCGTATTGGAAGATGTGCTTGTAGTCTGTGCAGCAGGTAACGAAGGGGATAATAAGGAAAATACGAATGAGCATGCTTATCCCGGCGCGTATAAAGAAGTCGTTCAAGTAGGTGCAGTGGATGCTAAAATGAAACTTGCTCCGTTTTCAAACACCAATGATGAGATTGACCTGGTTGCTCCGGGCGTTGATGTTGTTTCTACTTATCCAGGAAATAAATATGCAAAGTTATCTGGAACTTCTATGGCGACGCCTCATGTATCGGGAGCAGCAGCATTACTGATTGAACGAGAAGAAAAATTGTTTGGTCGTGAACTTTCAGAAGCAGAGGTCTATGCTCAATTGGTAAAAAATACGCTAAGTATCGGACTAACAAAGAAAGCAGAAGGAAATGGTTTGTTAGTATTAAATGCACAAGAAAAAGCAGTTTGCGATCAGGAGAATTTAAGAGCGATGAGAACTCCTATTGAAACGGCTGCAGCGAAAGAGTCAGAATCATAAATATTTGCCCCGTTTCTTAGGAAGAAAGGGCGTGTATGGGGATGGCGTATAAAATTATTGCGTTGTTGATCAGCTTTGCAACTCTTTGTATTAGAATTTATGAAGAGATGAGAAGACGTGCAAAGAACAGAGCAAAAGAAGAAGAGCTTCAAAAGAAAAAGAAAAGAAAGCGAAAGAAAGCAGTGAAGAAAAAGGAAAAGGAAAGTGCTTAAATGAATAGATTGATTAAAAGCTGATTTTGTGAGATCTAGTATATTCACATGAATCAGCTTTTTTGTCGTAAGTAACCAACTAGAAAGTTGCTTCTATGATTTGAAAAGGAGTAATATATGAGCACTACTGTAAAATAGAGAGGAACGTAACTATGGTTTTATTAGGCTTTCTACTTGTAATCGTAACAGCTGTTTTTTTATTTATGATGATTCATCCTGTTTTTGGTAAGAAGCCCTCAAAACAAGAGGTGAACACGTATGAAACAATAAAAAACTATAAAGATGGTGTTTTTACTAATCAGATAGAAACCGTGATGACAACGGATCTACGTTCTATGCTCCCTGTATTAAAAGAATTTTTAAGTGGAAACCCTAATCGTCAGCCTAAGAAAGCAATTCCTATAAACTCGTTTCAGTTACCTGAAGAAGCAAATCAAGAAACAAGAGTAACTTGGTTTGGACATTCAGCATTATTGATAGAGATGGACGGAAAACGCATACTAATCGATCCTATGTTCGGCTCCGCACCGTCGCCTGTTCCTTGGTTTGGAAACAAGCGTTATAGCAAAGAACTGCCTTTTAAAATTGAAGAACTTCCCCAAGTGGATCTAGTGGTTTTGTCACATGATCATTATGACCATCTGGATTATGGAACCATCAAACAACTTAAACATAAAGTGAAAAATTTTGCAGTCCCGCTTGGCGTTGCTGGACATTTAAAGCGGTGGGGAGTGGAACCAGACCGCATAAAAGAATGTAACTGGTGGGATGAGATACAGTTTTCAGGAATTTCATTAGTCTGCTCCCCCGCACGACATTTTTCAGGAAGAAGCATATCGGATCGTAATTCTACCCTTTGGTGTTCTTGGATTATACAAGGAAAGGATTCGAACATTTATTTTAGTGGGGACAGTGGATATGGACCACACTTTAAAGAGATTGGGAAACGGTATGGACCTTTTGACCTCACTTTAATGGAATGTGGACAATATCATGAGAAGTGGGCTGCGATACATATGATGCCTGAAGAAACAGTACAAGCTCACCTTGATGTAAGTGGCAAAGTCATGCTTCCTATTCATTGGGGTGCTTTTACGCTATCACTGCATGATTGGACAGATCCTGTAGAACGGGCGGTAAATGCTGCAATATTATCCAATGTTCAAATATGTACGCCTCAGATTGGTGAGACAGTTACTCTTGGCTCAGAGTTTTTATCTAGCTCGACGTGGTGGAGAGAGAATAAGAATAGATAAAAAAGAGTGCTCTTCACTGTGGAGGGCACTCTCTACATGTATTCTTTAACTTTTCCACAACTCCAACAGTGGGCCATCACTTCCAAAGAGAGGATCTCTATCAGGTAATGGAACGAGCATAATATCATCTAATACAGCTGGTCGATCATCAGGTTCACCTTTTTTAAGGTTGTGGTCCATTCCATTCGGGTATGCTCCAGCTACTTTAAAATCAGTGCTGGATCCGATACATTTATGTCCGGTACCGGCAGGGAGCACGATAACATCCCCTTTTGAAACAGTAACAGAAACGCCATCTTCTCCTCCAAGAAGGAGAACCGCCTCACCGCTCATAACACCTAGAACTTCATGAGTATTGCTATGATAATGATGATAATCAAAGACACCATTCTTCCAACCATTACTCCAGCCGTTTTGCTCAAAAACGTCTAATGCATCCTGAGGTTCTTTTAATTTTCCTACGTATAACAAAACGGGCCAGGAAGGATGATTCGGAATCGTCCCATCGTCTGTAAAAAACAAAGTTTTAACATCTTCACTCAGCATTTTCATAACCACTTAACCCCTCCCCTGTTTTCGTATCCATTCCCTTATTTTTATGAAAAGAAACCCTTCTTCTTTCGAGAAATAGTATAGGAGAAAAAAGAAATTACGAGTAATAATGCGAAATTCCTCATTAAATGACGAAAACTTATGTGTGAAAAAAAGTTTTCTTTTATGTGAAAAGAGGTATTAGATAGTTACGGCATGATAAATGTTAGTGAAAGGTGGAAATCAGTATGAAGTACAAAGCGAAGGACTGGCTCCGGTTAACGCCGAATGAGAGATACCTGCTTTTATTCGCTGTTTCCCAACTCCAGAAAAAGCTCAGAGCAGGTTAAAAGAACTAAAAAAATAAATGTAAGGCATTTTCGTTGCCACAACTCCCCCTTGTTTGGTTAAAATAAGAATACAAGATAAACAGGGAGGAACACAGGATGATGACTGACCTCAATACATGGTTTGATAAAGGCATGACGCGCTATGCATATATCCATTCAATGAAAACACACAAGGAAAACTTGCTGACGATATATAATTCATTCGTGCTACCTGAACCTATGAAAGATGCGTTGCAAGGCATCCAAAAAAACCGGTTGAGAGCGATCGTGATTACCGAAGATTGGTGTGGTGATGCGATGTTGAATCTTCCTGTTTTTATGCGCATGGCAGATGAAGCACTTATTGATATCCGCTTTATCTTACGCGACCAGCATCCGGAATTAATGGATCGATACTTAACAGCAAAAGCAAAATCAATTCCTATCATTATCTTTATTGATGAGAAGGGAAAAGAAGTTGTAAAGTGGGGCCCACGTGCTCCGAAATTGCAGCAAATTGTTGAAGAGCGCAAAAAGAAGATACCTTCAAAAGAGGATCCACGTTACGAAAAAGCCTTCAAGCTTTTTGCTGATCGAATCTCTAGTTTGTTTACGACTGACCATGCCCTTTGGGAAGAAGTAAGCCTTGATATTATAAAAAAATTATTAGCTAAACTAAATGTTAACAGCCTGTAAAACGGCTGTTTTTTTGTTTGTGTTAAAATAGAGAAATTGATGAGATCTATAAAAAAGAAGTTCGAGGTGTAAGATGAAAAAGAAAGCGAATGTTATTATTCTAGCTGGATTTTTAGGAAGCGGAAAAACGACATTGCTCAAACAGCTGCTGTCATATGAAAAAGAACAAAAGCATAAAACAGCTGTATTAATGAATGAGATTGGGAAAGTTTCGATCGATTCTGATTCTGTTCCAGAAGATGTTCCGCTTAAAGAGCTTCTCAACGGCTGTATATGCTGTTCTTTATCGGATCAACTTGAAAAACAGCTTTGGGGACTATGTAAAGAGAATGAGCTTGATACGTTAATTATTGAAGCAACAGGTGTCGCTCATCCGATTGATGTACTTGATGCCTGTTTGTCACCTTTTCTAATCGACGACTTACAGATAGCAGGTATCATTTCAATCATGGACGCACCTCGATGGCTGGAACGAGAGAGTATGAATGTTCAGGCTAGAATGCTCATGCTTGAGCAGGTTAAGCACGCAGATTATATCGTGTGGAACAAAACAAGCGGTTTGACGGAGAAAGAGAAGATGATGCTTACGAGTGACGCATCAAGGTTGAATGAAGGCACTCCATTTGTGTTAACAGATTTTGCGAAGGTAGAACTGTCTCAACTTTTTTCACTTTCCGTAAAAAAGCGATCAGATCACCAGTCTATTTCCGCAGATAAATTGAATGTCAAAACTTTTATTTATTCGTTTAAAGGACCTGTTAATAAAGAGTTGTTTGAAAACTGGCTGAGAAATGTACCCTCATCGATCTACAGAATCAAAGGGTATATTCAGTTAGAAAATCAAATTTATCTTTTTCAGTACTCTTATGGCTTGCCTACTTACGAAAAAGAATTGATGAAGATGCCGCTAAGACTTGTTTTTATTGGAGAAGACCTTGATACAAATCAGTTAAAGAACGGACTAAATGAAGTTGAAAAAGCAAGTAAATAGAAAAAAAGTACACTTGTGGCTCTTGAGTTACGAGTGTTTTTTTATTTGCAAATTTTATCCATGAACTGAGGTCGATACATCATCTTAACAATGCCAGGATCCGTTTGAGACATTTTAATGTAACTATTAACTATTTTGTCATCACTAGTTAATAAGACAGCCTCCAGATAACGGTTACCACATTTCTCTTTTAACCGATAGACATGTTGAACAAGATTATTATCCTCATAACCTTTAAAACGAACATCAGCTGATTGATAGGTATTTAGCGATTCAGAGTGACTAGGAATCGTAAATGCTTGCTTTCGAGAAAAATAAAAGTCTCTTTTCCAACCGTATTCTTCTAACCATTCAGTGTGTTTCTCCGGGGTAGTAGCTAAGGAGTATGCGTTCAAAATTATAAAGATAATCACATAGGAAAGAAAAAACATACTAATACCTACAAACCCTTTTTTCTTCAAAATTATCTCTCCTTTGTAAAGAAATTCAGTTTGATTTATGATATTCTTTTATTATCATTATTTTCCAATTATTATTGAAGGAGAGGTGTCTTCTCTGACTACGAAATTAATGACTCATGACCATCGAAACATCCATCCTGAGATTTATAAGATGAATCAAGGACCTGCTACTGTTCGTGAAATTCCACCCATGAAGTATGTTACACAAGAGATGAACACATCCTATCGCATGGATTGGGCAGGTAGGCCAGAACCGAAAGATGAGCAATGGATCGTCTGGAAAGTCGTAAATCAGCTGAAACATTTAACGAAAAATAAGTTAAGTTACAAATTTACTTTAATGCCGCATGAGATTCTTTGGCATGAGAAAAATGTCAGTAGGTCAATTACAACTCAAATGATGCAAGTCCCTGATTGTATAACTAAAGAATTATTTGAAGAAGCATGTTTTCACGTTGAAAAGAGATTAGGAAAGAAGCTTCCAACACTACAACTCATTTATAATGAGTCGCTCACTTGTGTTCAAAAGTTACATAGAGGTCACTATCGAAACTCAATTGAAACCCTGGAAGAGATAATGAATTTCGCCGAAGAAGAGAGCCTTTCGCTAAAAAGTAGTTATAAAGAAATCTATTTAACTCCTGCTATGATGTGTCATAAACCTGAAACATGGAAAACGGTTGTGAGTGTGGAGATTAATAAAAGGAAGCCTGGAGTACGAAATGAATGAAGACAAAATTAAATTTAAATTGGAATTAAAAGAAGATAAGGAATCAACCTATGCATTTCGTATGATATTTACTTTCTTGATCGTTTGTCTTCTGGTCGTTCTTGTTGTAGATCTAGATGATCAAAGTGTTGAGACACAAGGAATTGCTAGACAGTGGGGAGAGGCAAAGTTAATAAATAATGAATCAATGCAATATACATTACTCTCCGATTCAGAAAAAATGAAATACGTGGATATTA
This sequence comes from Fictibacillus phosphorivorans, assembly GCF_007673525.1. Classification (GTDB taxonomy): domain Bacteria; phylum Bacillota; class Bacilli; order Bacillales; family Fictibacillaceae; genus Fictibacillus; species Fictibacillus phosphorivorans_C. The sequence continues at coordinate 2,828,848 of NZ_VDZU01000001.1, read as the reverse complement.
TTTCAGAAACTAATAAAGAAGAACAACCTACATACTCATTTAAAGAGTTAGATCAGTTTGAATATCGTATAAACAGTAAGGAATATATTTACAGACTTCACTACTACAAAATGGAATCCTGTGCAGATTGTCAAAAAGATGTATGGGTTCGTATAAAGAAAGAGGATAAAGGATGGTTTGTAACTCACATTAACTATTCTGAATCCAAAGCAGAACCAAAAATTCGTAATGTGGAAAGAGAGCAAATACCTACCACTGAAAAACAAGAAAAAGAATTGCAAGACAAAAAGTCATTCATTATGAAGTTTTTAAACTAACTAAAAAAATCAATCTGAGGGAGATTACAATGAAATATCGATATCTTGGGATTACATTTGTAATTATTGGAACACTAATCATGATAATCTCTTTAACGATAGATTCTGAACATGAGAGGATCATTCGGATAGGTGGGGGTAGTTTATTCTTCATCGGTACTCTTTTGATACCAGATTATATTGTTAATTCTAGGAACCAAACGAAAAATAGATGAGAGCTGCACTCATAAGGAGTGCAGCTCTTTTTCGTTCTCAAGATCTTTAAGAGAGGAAAAAATATAATGAGGTTTAATACCTAAAACATCTAATGGTAGATTTCCTCGATTGATCCATGCGGTCTTAAATCCATATGCTGCTGCGCCCGTTATGTCCCAATAGTTAGAACTCATGAATAAAATTTCTTCACGGTTTACAGCTAACGTCTCCTGAGCATACTGATAGGCAGCAGGTGCAGGTTTATATTGTTGAACATCCTCAATCGATAATAGGTCTATAACATCAGTTAGTTCTCTTTTTTTAACTAATGGCTTTAGCATTTTATAAGTTCCATTAGAAAAAATAACTTGCTTCATATTATTTTGTTGAATGCTATGAAGAGAGCCGGGTACCTCTTCATAGACTTGGAGTTCTAGATAAGCCTCCGTTAAAGAAACAAGTGCTTCTTCGTTGCATTGTAGAGAGAATTTTTTTAAAGTATATAAAAGAGCATTGCGAGTGATTTCGGAAAATGGAATGTATGTTCCAGTTAGCTGGTGAAGCATGAAGTACTCTACTTGTTTTTTTCGCCATTCTTCACTGATCGATTTACCATGTCCTTTAAAATGAAACTCGGCTTTTTCAGTAACGGAATGTACATCAAAAAGTGTTCCGTATGCGTCATAAACAAAAGCTTTAATCGTCAATGAAACACCTCCTTATAATACAAGGATACCCGAAATCAAAGCAGCTTAACTTTCATAAAAAATTTCGTAAAAATTTAGGTGAATTTCCCTTTCATTGAGGGAATAGATAACAATGAGGTGATAAAAATGAAAATGCAATTGTATCTGTTATTTGGTTTTATCTTCGCACTAATCATAGCAACGTTCGCGGTCATAAACGTTGGTGATGTAGAAATCAACTACCTCTTTGGAACTGCCAACTGGCCATTAGTACTCGTCATTTTAGGATCAGCCGTAATCGGTGGCCTATCAGTCGGACTATTTGGTCTGATTAAAGTAATTCAGCTGCAGCGACAAGTGAAAAAGCTGCACCAGATTCATAATGAAAAAGAATCTTGGAAAGAAGAAAGGGTTGCTGAACATACTTCTGAACCTGTAACTCCAACAGAAGAAGTTCCTCATGAAAAAGAAGAAGAAAACAAGTAGATGCAAAAGAAACCCTGAAAGTAGTCTTGAAAGATTACTCTCAGGGTTTTTTGCATGTTATAAAACTAATACTTGAAAGCGATATCAAAAAGCGTTAAGATAACTACTAATCAGTTCCAAAACGTTTTGGAGGATAAAATATGGCTACCATAAGAGATGTTGCAAAAAAAGCAGGAGTATCTGTAACAACCGTTTCCAGAGCGCTGAACGGCTACTCTGATGTAAATGAAAAAACAAGAGAGAAAATAAAAGTGATCGCTCAAGAACTTAATTATAGTCCTAGTTTACTAGCACGAAGTCTCGTAATGAAAAAAACAAAAACCATTGGATTGCTCGTATCTGGACTTCGAATTGAAGGAAGTAAGGATAATTTTACCTTTGAAGTACTTTGCGGCGTAAATGACTGTGCTGGTGAACTAGGATATGAACTAGTCTTGATCAGTACAGATTCTAAAAAACAGCAGGAAAAAACGTATAACCAGTTATGCAAGGAAAGAAAAGTAGAAGGTGTGATCTTACAAGGTATTAAAACGGATGATCCGTACTTAGACGAAGTATTAAAAAGTGATATTCCTTGTATTCTTATTGATATTCCGATTGAAAGTGATTCGGTTGGCTATGTAACAACCAACAATAAAGACGGTGCACAAACAGCGGTAGAACATCTCCTGAATTTAGGTCATAAACATATTGCGATGATTAATGGGCATAGTCAAGCTTTTGTCAGCAGGGAACGGTTAGCTGGCTACGAAGCGGCTTTGATGAAGAATGGTATTCCTTTCAACAAAAGTTATGTTGTAAACGGAGCTTTTTTGGAGGATACAGCAGAACGGGAAACCACCAAACTATTAAAAGCACATCCTGAGATTTCTGCATTGTTTTGTGCAAGTGACCTTATGGCGATGGGGGCAATAAGAGCAGCGAAAAAGATGGGTAAAACACTTCCAAAAGATCTATCTGTTGTTGGATTTGACAACATTATCTTATCTGCTTATTCAACGCCATCATTATCTACGATTGCACAAGATCGGTATAAATTAGGGTTTGAAGCGACAAAACTTCTTACAAATCTGTTGGAAGGAAAAGAAGTAGAAAAGAATAAAGTACTGCAAACGACATTTATAAAAAGAGAATCATCAATTGAAAACCACAAATAGTGGTTTTTACTTAGACTAAGACCGAAAACGTTTCGGATGCGTTTTATACTAATATTATCAGGAGGATTTGTGGTATGAACTATCGTGTAATAAAAGAAAACGATCTATTTTTTTTAACAGATGACAAAGGGAATATTCCTAAAGAGAACGATTATGGACTCGGATTGTATACAAAAGATACCCGGTTTCTTAGCAAGTTCGATATCAAAATAAACGGTCAAGATCCTATTCTTCTATCTTCATCTGCAGATGAGAATTATGAAGCAAAGATCTTGCTGACTAACCCTCACATGGAAGAAGACGGAGAACTCATTCTGTGGAGGGAATCTATTGAGATTGAAAGAAAGCGCTTAATTTATGATGGCGTATTATATGAGACACTACAGCTAAAAAGCTATTATCCGAAACCAGTCAATTTTGAAATAAGTGTTCATGTTGACGCTGATTTTACAGATATGTTCATTATTCGAGGTTTTCAATATGGTGAGATTGGAAAAAGGTCCGGCGAAGAAGTTACAGAAAACTCGTTAACATACTTCTATAAAGGAGCTGACGATGTTGAACGGGCTACAAAAGTACAATGGGATCGAGAGGCAAAGACGGTAAATAAAGATGGTACGATCGCGTTTGATTTTCAATTGAATCACGGTGAGGCAAAGAGTGTAACATTCTCTGTGACACCTGAAATTAACGGAAAGTCAGGAACAGTCATGGATCCTGAGAAAGCACTTCAACTTTTAAAGACTTCTTATACAGATTGGGAAAGAGATACAACAAAAGTACAAACAGACTACCAACCACTTCAAAGACTTGTCGACAGAGGCATTATGGATCTTCGCGTATTGTTAACGGACATTGGACATGGAGCGTTCCCAGTAGCAGGATTACCTTGGTTTGGTGTTCCTTTTGGAAGAGACAGTTTGATCGCAGCGCTTCAGATGCTTGCTTTTAATCCTGAAATAGCAAAAGGTACTTTATTAACCATGGCTTCTCAACAAGGTACGAAAGTAGATCCTTGGCGTGATGAACAACCTGGCAAGATCATGCACGAGATTCGATACGGAGAACTAGCTTCTACAAACCAAGTACCTTTTACACCTTATTACGGAACGATCGATGCAACACCTCTGTTTTTGGTCCTTTTATCTGAATATACAAAATGGACAGGTGATTTATCGTTGGCAGAGCAGCTGAAGTCGAATGTAGATGCAGCACTAAACTGGATCGATGAATATGGTGATCGTGATGGTGATGGATTCGTAGAATATCATCAAGAATCAAGTAAAGGGATCGCGAACCAGGGCTGGAAGGATTCTGGTGATTCGATCGTACATCGAAACGGAAATTATGCAGATACACCGATAGCTCTATCTGAGGTTCAAGGATATGTTTATCAAGCCAAGATCGGTATTGCAGCTATTTTGGATGTACTTGGTAGAGTAGATGAAGCTACTAAACTTCGTCTTGATGCAGAAAAGCTGAAGAAACGGTATGACGAAAAGTTTTGGATGGAAGATCAGGAGTTTCATGCCATTGCATTAGATAAAGATAAACAGCAGGTAGGGACTTTAACGACCAATCCTGGACATGTTCTTTTTGCAGAGATGCTGGATGATCATAAGGCAAGTAAGGTGATAGAAAAACTTGTTTCTCCACAATTTTTCTCAGGTTACGGTATTCGCACGATGGCAGAAGGAGAAGCGGGGTATAACCCGATGAGTTATCACGATGGTAGCATATGGCCGCATGACAACAGTATGATCCTGCTTGGCATGAGTAAAGTAGAACACCAGAGTGATGCAAATACGGTGATCTCTGGATTGATAGCTGCCGCGAGCCACTTTGAATATGACAGACTGCCTGAGCTTTTCTGTGGATATGATTCTAAAACAGGAAGAGCAGTGAAATACCCCGTAGCATGTTCACCTCAAGCTTGGGCTGCAGGGACACCACTAGTCTTCATCCAAACCATTCTTGGATTATTTCCTGATAGTTTAAACAAAGTCATCTATCTCTCTCCAGAACTGTTGAAAGAGATGAAAGAACTAAAAGTTGACCGAATTAAAATTGGAGAAGGACATCTTTCCGTTCATGTTCAACGTGAGGAAGAAGAAACGACCGTAGAGATAAAAGAAAATACGACTGGATATGAAGTGATTCAAAAATAGAATGGTTCGTTCACCTTATGTAGAGAAGGGAGTTTTAGAAGATGAGACATACAAAGTGGCTGTCTGCAATAGGTGTACCTTCGCTGGTTTTAGCAACGGTGTTATCTGGCTGTGGAAATGACAATGGAAAAGAAGAAACTCAATCAGGGAAAACCGAGATTGTTCTGAGTGGTTGGGGTGGAAATCCGACTGAGAAGAAATTGTTAAACGAAGTTCTATCAGATTTTGAAAAAGAACATCCCCACATTGATGTGAAACTGAATACAATTAGTGATCAATACATGGATGTTTTGAAAACACGATTGATCGGTGGAACCGCAGCAGATGTATTCTATCTTGATGCTTTTGAAGCTCCTGCTCTCATTGAGACAGGCGCTGTTGAACCGCTAAATAAGTATGTGACAAAAGAATTTGACCTTGCAGATTTTGAAAAACCGATGCTTGATGCTTTTAAAGAAGGTGAGAAGCTTTACGGTCTGCCAAAGGATTACTCAACACTCGCTCTTTTTTATAACAAGAAAATGTTTAAAGAAGCTGGAATAAAAGAACCTCCAAAGACATGGGAAGAGATGGAGGCTGTCGCAAAAAAACTGACCGATCAAAAGAAACAAGTATACGGACTTGGAATGCTTCCACAGATTGAACGGATGTATTATATGGCAGAATCTCAGGATGGACAGGTCATCACAGATGGTCGAGCCACTTTTGCTGATGATAAAGTCGTGGATGCGATCCAGCCAGTGGTTGATATGCACATAAAAGATAAGACTGCAGCAACACCTTCAGAAGTAGGGGCAGGGCAATCCGCTGGTGAGATGTTCGGACGTGGCAACGCAGCCATGGTAATGGAAGGGAACTGGAACATTCCTTTTTTAGAAGACACGTTTCCAGAGCTTGATTATGGAACGGCAGAACTGCCAACAGTAAACGGTAAAAAAGGGACGATGTCCTTTGCAGTCGGATACGCTATGAATGCAGAATCAGAGCATAAGAAAGAGTCATGGGAACTGATCGAATATCTCACGGGTAAAGAAGGAATGAAGAAATGGACGAGCAAAGGCTTTGCACTTCCAACAAGAAAGTCTGTAGCTACTGAACTAGGTTTTGATCAAGATGAACTTCGCGGTCCACTTGTAAGTGGAGCAGAATATGCAACGGTATGGCAGGATGGTCCAACACTGCCAATCGTGATGAACAATTTCAATAACCAATTTCTGAGTGCTTATTTAGGTGACCGTCCTTTAAAAGAAGCGTTAAAAGATGCAGAGAGACAGGCGAACAGAGAGATAAAAGTAACAGAATAAAGACTTTTGAATCGAGGTGAACCATGTGAAGATGTTATCAAAAAAAGATAGAAGAGAAGCGGGACAAGGGTATCTATTCTTGTTGCCTGCGCTCCTCGTATTAGGCGTGTTTGTAATCGCACCGATACTTTACGCTGTATTTCTTTCTTTTCACAAAGTAGAACTGATCGGCGGTGCGACTTATGAGTTTAGAGGGCTCGATAACTTTATGAAGGTCACATTTGACGATAGAGCAATTATTGCACTGAAGAACACAGCGATCTATGTTGCGATCGTAGTGCCGACTCAGACGTTCCTAGCTCTAGTATTAGCAGCATCATTGAATGCAGGACTCAAAGGGCAGAAGTTCTTTCGCATCGTTTACTTCTTGCCTACTTTAACTTCATCCGCTGTGTTAACACTTATTTTTATGTGGATGTATAACCAGAACGGATTGATTAACTATGTACTAAAGTTCTTAAATCTGCCAACGTATAACTGGATTGGTGATCCAGACGTTGCTCTTATCGCCATCATGATCATGAATATTTGGGCGACGGCACCGTTTTTCATGGTTATTTATCTAGCAGCTCTTCAAGATATTCCAGACAGTCATTATGAAGCAGCTGAACTCGACGGAGCAGGTCCGATTCAAAAGTTTTGGCACATTACGGTTCCAAACTTAAGACCGGTAACATCTTTTGTGGTGATTATGGGTCTGATTGGTACATTCCAGCTTTTCGATCAATCTTATATTTTCTCTGGAGGCTCGGGCGGACCGAACAACTCCACTCTAACTGTCGTTCTCTTAATCTATCAATATGCATTTAAGACACTTGGAACGATGGGTTACGCTACAGCGATTGCTTTCATGCTTGCCATCATCATCTTAGTGGCAACACTTTTACAACGCAAATTTTCAAAAGAAGAATCACTATACTAAGGAGGAGATACCATGAAAAAACGTACGGCTGGAAGAAAAGCTTTGTATGTAATCCTTGTCGTTTACGCGATCATCACCGTCATTCCGTTTTTATGGGCACTGTCTTCTTCCTTTAAAACACTTGGTGAGATCGTAAGTGGGTCGATTAATTTTATCCCGAAAGAATTTACACTTGATAACTATAAACAGATCTTTACGAGAGAGCCCTTATTCGGAAGATGGTTGTTTAATAGTTTGTTCATTGCAACAGTCGGAACGCTATTAAACTTATTGTTCAACTCTATGGCTGGATATGCGCTCGCAAGACTAAGCTTTCCAGGAAAGAAGAGTATTTTCTTAATGATTTTGGCTGTATTGATGATTCCTTTCCAAGTAACGCTCATTCCTAACTTCTTAATACTGAAAGAACTTGGATGGTTGAACTCGTATCAAGGGATGATCATTCCAGGAGCGGTGAACGCGACGTTTATTTTTATGATGAGACAGTTTTTCATCAACTTTCCAAAAGAAGTGGAAGAAGCAGCTGCAATCGATGGGCTTGGGCGCTTCGGTACATTTTTCCGTATCGTTTTGCCACTTGCTAAGCCGGCACTTGCAGCTCAGACAATATTCGTATTCATGGCGTTTTGGAACGATTTCATGAGACCTCTCATCATCTTATCTGATCAAGACATGTTCACTCTGCCACTAGGATTGAACTCATTTAAAGGCCAGTTTATCTCTTTTTGGAACTATATTATGGCCGCATCGATGGTCTTTACATTACCGATTATCGTTCTGTACGCATTCTTTAACCGATACTTTGTAAAAGGAATCAAGTTTACGGGGGATAAATAATTATCTTGAATTAAATAAAAACAGACTAAACCATTCTAGCTTTTAGAATGGTTTAGTCAATATTTATATGTTAACTAAAATATATTTTAAGTTGACGTAATTATGAACCTTCGCTATTCTAAAGCGTATACAGAACTAATATGTGGAGGTTTATGAAGATGACAGCACAAAGAAACGGTTTGAAAACGATTGATATTACGCTAGTTGGTATGTTTGTAGCGCTAATGGCGATTGGTGCAAATATCACAACCATGTTTCCGTTCATGGTGGTTGGTGGGGTGCCAATTACGTTGCAAACCTTTTTCTGTATTCTAGCAGGAGCATTGTTAGGAAGCAGATTAGGAGCAATCTCGATGAGTGTATACGTACTAGTCGGATTAGTCGGAGCACCAGTGTTCGCTCAATTTAAAGGTGGCTTTGCAACAGTGATCAGTCCTACCTTTGGGTTTTTGTTATCGTATATTCTGGTTGCATATCTTACGGGATTAATCATTGAAAAGAATGGTGGAAAAGCTTCATACATTGTAGCAACCCTTGTTGGAACAGCGGTTAACTATATTGTAGGGACAAACCTAATGTTCATGGCATATAAAATGTGGGCAGATGCACCAGAAGGTTTCACGTACTCTATGGCTTGGGCATGGATGATGGTCCCGCTACCTAAAGATATTATTTTAGCGATTTGTGCAGGTATGTTAGCTCCAAGAATTAATTTTGCGCGTAAAAAATCAATTACTCAACGAACAAAACATGCATCATAAAGGAGTGTTGTTGTGATGATCTGGAATGCTCTTGCAAACAAAGTATTGAGTGGAGAACAAATTACGAACGAAGAAGCTCTTGATATCTTAAATTGTCCTGATGAAGATCTGCTATTATTGCTGCATGGGGCTTATCAGATCAGAAAGCATTATTATGGTAATCTCGTAAAACTCAACATGATTATTAATACAAAGTCAGGCGCATGCCCAGAGAACTGTGGATATTGCTCACAGTCTATCGTGTCGACTGCACCCATCGAGACTTATCGAATGATGGATAGTAAAGAGATGGTAAAAGGAGCAGAGGCAGCGTATAACTTAAACGTTGGAACGTATTGCATCGTTGCAAGTGGGCGTGGACCTACTAACCGTGATGTGGATAAAGTTGTTGAAGCTGTAAAAGAGATCAAAGATACATATGGCTTAAAAGTTTGTGCCTGTCTAGGTATATTAAAGCCAGAACAAGCAGAGCGTTTAAAAGAAGCGGGTGTCGACCGATATAATCATAATCTCAACACTTCCGCTCAAAATCACGAAAATATTACAACATCTCATTCATACGATGATCGAGTGAATACGGTAAACATCGTTAAGGAAAGCGGGATCTCTCCTTGTTCAGGAGTTATTGTAGGTATGCGAGAGACGAAACAAGATGTCATAGATATGGCAAGAAGTCTTAATATACTTGACGCAGATTCTATTCCAGTGAACTTCTTGCATGCGATCGATGGTACACCGTTAGAAGGTACAGATGAGCTAGATCCACGCTACTGTTTGAAAGTACTTGCATTATTTCGTTATATTAATCCTACGAAGGAGATTAGAATATCAGGTGGGCGTGAGGTGAATTTAAGAAGTCTTCAGCCACTCGGTCTGTATGCCGCGAACTCCATATTCGTAGGTGACTATCTTACGACGAGAGGACAAGAGTCAACGGCAGATCATAAGATGTTAGAAGATATGGGCTTCAAGATTGATCGTACGCCTGTTATGGCACCATAGTTTTTTGTAAATGATTGAAAAGCCACTCGAAGCTTTGTACAATAAGGAGTATTCTATTGTACATCGTGGGAGTGGTTTTTTTGGAAAAATGGCAAAAGTGGCTGGAAAAAATAAACTGGGCTGAGATTATGCTTGCGGCTGGTTTATGGGCAGTGAAGTTTCTATTGATCATCGTCATGTTCTTGGTGATTCGTTCGATCGGTAGACGTGTGATCAATCGAATGTTTGATAAGGCAGCAACACATAGAAAGATGTCTTCTGGAAGAATTATTACGCTGCAAAAACTTGTAGTCAACCTGTTTTCATACGTATTGATCTTTGTTTTTGCTGGTATCATATTTAAGCAGTTCGGACTTGAAATCGGTACTCTTATAGCAGGGGCAGGGGTAGTTGGACTAGCTATAGGCTTTGGAGCGCAGGGACTCGTAAGTGATGTTGTAACAGGTTTCTTCATTCTTCTTGAAAAGCAGATGGAGGTCGGAGACTATGTTACGATTGGCGGGGTCGATGGAATTGTAGAAGAAGTGGGTCTGAGAACGACTCACATACGAGCATTTGATGGCACATTGAACTATATGCCGAACCGTGAGATCAGTACGATTGCGAACCATACACGGGGTAATATGCGTGCACTTGTTGATATAGGTATTGCCTATGAAGAAAATATAGACAAGGCTCTCGTCATACTACAAGATGCTTGTGACAAAGTAAAAGAAAAGAATCCGAGCATAATGGAAGGGCCGAATGTGTTAGGAGTTCAAATGTTAGGTTCGTCTGATGTGGTAATTCGTATTATTTCTAAGACGATTAATGGAGAACAATGGGCGGTCGAAAGAGAGTTACGTAAAGCTTTAAAAGAAGCTTTGGATGCTAATGGCATCGAGATTCCATACCCTCATCAAGTACATGTAGAAAAAGGTGCATAAGAAAAGCCGGGGAAGAGCTTCCCGGCTTTTTCTTTAATTCTTTTCAATATTTTGTTTGGATAAATAATCCGTTACACTCTTCAGTTTTGTTTTATGTGCCATGATGTAAAGAATATCGTGAGCGTGAATCTCTGTTCTCCCTGTTGGTGTGATCAATTCATCGCCTCGAATCATTGCACTTACAGTAGATTCTTTTGGTAAGGAAATTTCCTCAAGTGTCTGTCCGATAATTTTTGCATGTTCGGGTACAAAAAATTCAACGATTTCGGCATTGGCTTTACCGATTGAAACAAGTTCTAAAACATGTGGAGATGTAGGTTTTTCTTTTTCCGTTAACTTTAATTTCTGAGCTACCCAAGGAATGGTTGATCCTTGTATGAGAGCAGATGTAAGCACAACGAAGAAAACGAGATTAAAGAGCAACTGGCTGTTCTCAACCCCTTCAATGAGTGGGAATGTAGCGAGAACAATAGGAACAGCGCCACGAAGACCAGACCACGAGATAAATAATTTTTCGTTAATTGAGAAAGCAGAAGTTGGCATACTTAGGAAAACACCTATTGGACGTGCGATAACAATGAGTACGAAAGAGATCATCAAGCCTTTCAGCATAATATCGATATGAAACAGCTCACTCGGAAAAACAAGTAAACCTAAGATCGCAAACATTAAAATCTGCATCATCCAAGCGAAACCTTCGTTAAATCGCACGATTGAGTTTCTGTATGTAAGGTGACTATTCCCCATAAACACAGCTGCAACATATACAGCAAGCAGTCCACTTGCTCCAGCAAGCATCGTAATCCCATAGGTTAAGATAGCAAAAGAAAGAGCGAATACGGGATAGAGTCCACTTGATTCAAGTCGTATACGGTTAATGGCATAAACGGCAAGCTTTCCAAAGAAATAGCCAAAAACAGCTCCCATTCCCATCTGCCAAAAGAATGATAGAACAAGTCCTGTAATGGAAGTGGAGTCTTTTGTGAGCAACTCAATAAATGTGATCGTTAAAAATACAGCCATCGGATCATTGGAACCAGATTCTGCTTCAAGCGTCGAAGAAAGCTTCTCTTTCACATTTTTTCCGGCCAAAACAGAGAATACTGCAGCAGCATCCGTAGATCCAACGATCGAACCGAACAGAAATGCTTCTAGCCAATTAACATCCAATAACAATTTAACAGATACCGCGACAACGGCTGTTGTAAGGAATACTCCAAACGTCGCGAGTGACAGTGAAGTGGATAGAACGGGTTTTACGCTAGTCCATTTTGTCTGAAGTCCACCTTCAAATAAAATGATAATAAGAGCAATTACGCCCACTAGTTGACTTACGTGCGGATCATCAAAATAAATAAAATTGAGTCCATCACTTCCTAGGAGCATTCCGATTCCAATAAAAAGTACAAGGGCAGGTACACCAAAGCGTGAAGAGAACTTCGTAGTAACGACGCCTAGTAAGAGTAGAATGGCAAGTAATAGTATAAAATAATCTACGTTTAAACCACCTTCAAACATAACACCTCTCCTTTATCTATCTATGTATATGAGATTGTTTAGCATACAATTTCTACCGAATCTTTTACAGTATCGACGACAATTATTGTCTTGAAACAATTGACAATTTAACCAAAAGCGGGTAACCTTGACGGAAGATAATGGTTATAAAATTACATCACCTTCGTCATTTTTTTACATAAACTATTAATGGAAGTTTTTTCTCCATCATTTCAGGGTAAGTAAAATGTTGAAGAGATTTACAGGAGGGATTGAACGTGTCAGCGGACCATCAAAAAAGAGAAAATTTAATTGCTGATCTATTGTTACATAATATCTATAAGACAGCAGATGGACGTCATTTATACGAGCTTTCTTTGCAGGATCTTGAACAACAATTAAAGAATTTACTTTCCCCGCCTGCAGAGGAAAAAGCAACTTAAAATAGGTTGAGTGATAAATGGTAATATAAAACTGGCTCTCTATGCCAGTTTTTTAATTTGTTCCGTCCATTTTAAACTAACATAAAAGAAAGAAGACTTCACTCAGGAAGTCTTCTTTCTTTCGTTTTATTTATTTCTCTGTTGAAAGATCTTCATCCCAAGCTTCTGTGTTTTTTAGTCCGATACTAGATGGTCGGAAAACGGGATCCTTTCCTTCTTTCTTTTGTTTCAGATAGTCCCCGAGAGCGTCAAAAGCAATTTTTCCAAGCAATGAAATAGCGATTAAGTTGATGATCGCCATAAGTCCCATGAACATGTCTGCTAAACTCCAAACAAAATCAAGAGATGCTATTGCACCGTATCCAACCATTGCGACAACAGCTAATCGGTAGATAAACAACCACGTTTTGTTCGTACTAATAAACTCAATGTTAGACTCACCATAATAATAGTTCCCTACTACGGAACTAAATGCGAACAACATTACGATGATCGCTAGGAATGGGCCACCCCATGATCCAAGCAATGTGTTTAAAGCTTCCTGCGTTAAAATAATTCCATCCGCTTCTTTAGAATCATACATGCCTGATAATAGAATAATAAAGGCGGTAGAAGAACAGATCAAAAGGGTATCAACAAAAACACCTAAAGATTGAATCAATCCTTGCTTAACAGGGTGGCTCACATCTGCTGTAGCAGCTGCATTCGGTGCACTACCCATACCGGCTTCGTTAGAGAATAGACCACGTTTAATACCGTTCATCATCGCTGCGCCCAATGCTCCACCAGCTACTTCTTCTACACCAAAAGCACCTTCGAAGATCATGCTGAAAACGGCAGGAAGTTCTGTAAGATTTGTAACCATTACAAACAGAGCTACAAGGATATAAAGTCCAGCCATAATTGGAACGATGATTTCTGATACTTTGGCGATCCGTTTGATGCCACCAAAAATGATAATTGCAGTTACAACGGCTAAGAAAATACTTACATAAACAGGTTTTATATCAAAAGATTGTCCAAACGCACTTGCAATCGTATTCGATTGAACAGAGTTAAAGGCAAGTCCGAACGTGATTGAAATTAAAATGGCAAAAATAACACCCATCCAGCGAGCATTCAATGCTTTTTCCATGTAATAAGCAGGTCCTCCGCGGAATGCGACCCCATCTCGAACTTTGTAGATCTGAGCTAACGTACTTTCTACGAATGCAGATGCAGAACCGATTAATGCGATCAGCCACATCCAGAATACAGCACCAGGTCCCCCAGCTGTAATGGCAAGTGCTACACCCGCCAAATTACCAGTACCTACACGAGAAGCGGTACTGATACAGAAAGCTTGAAACGAAGAGACGCCTTTCTTATCAGCTCTAGCACCTTCACCCAAAAGCCGGATCATCTCGCCAAACATGCGGAACTGAACAAACTTTGTTCGTACCGTAAAATAAAGTCCTAACCCAATCAACATAACAATTAGGATAAACGACCATAAATATGTGTTAACACTTCCTATGAAATTGTTAATCCAATCCATACATACACCTCATTTAATCTTTTGTCTATCTCAGCTGTACACTATTTTTTAATGTAACAAAACCTTACATATTAATCAATTATAATTTTTTCCACTACCCTTTTTCATGATAGTTAGTTGATGAATGCCTTTTTAGTCTTCGAATAATTTCCTCCACATAAATATTCCCTGAACGATGAAGATACAAACAGAAAAAAATGGGAAAAAGATTTCAAGGTTATCTATTTTCTCACCAACTTTTGGCATCTGAATATACTAGATAAAATTGATTGTAATAATCGGAATTAAAGTAGGTGTTAAGGGTGGATGGCGGAACCCCTTTATTTATACAAAAGTTTTTTCAATCTCCAAAACAAGTCGGAAGTCTTTTTCCAAGCTCTAACAGCTTAGCTAAGAAGATGACAAACCCTCTTTGCTGGGATCATATAGACATCGCTGCTGAATTAGGGGCAGGTACAGGTGTAATCACAAAAGAGATCATTCGCAATTTAAAGCCTGGTTCAGAGCTTTATATCTTTGAAAAAGATGAAGAGATGAGAAAAAAACTTAAACTTCAGTTTTCTAGAAATACGGTCTGTGAAGATGCTCGTTACATCCTAAGTAGCATAGAAAAAGAGGAAGAAACGTTAGATGCAATTTTCTCAGGGCTACCTTTTGCAAATTTTACTCGTGACTTGCAAAGAGAGATTGTTGAGGAAGTATATCGGTCGCTTCGACCAGGTGGAGTATTCGTAGCTTTTCAATATTCTACTCAGATGAAAAAAACATTTCAGGAATTTTTTCGAACTGTCGAAATTGCATTTGTACCGAAAAATTTCCCTCCTGCATTCGTATATACTTGTGAAAAATAGATGAAAACAATAAAAGTGATTCGTTTCAATAAGAACGAATCACTTTTTTTTAGCGATATGAGTGATCCATGTGGTCTGAGATCAAATGCTTATGAACCATTGCTTCCATACAGGTTATCAAGATAGCTACAAGAAGCGAACCCCACAATGAGATAGTTACTCCAGGCAATACAAGCCCTAAGAGATATACGAGTACAAAGCTTGTAGCAAAATCAACTGCCAGTTGTTTGCCATAGGAGATCCGAGGAACCATGATATACTCCAGCAATACACCTAGAGGAGCTAGTATGACAGTAATCCATATAAAAGGTTGAACGAACTCGAAATCCACGCTTCTAAATAAAAAGTTGGCTAAAACAAGTGCGAGTGGAATACCTAAAATTTTTATCATCAAACTTTGCATGTTTCTTTACTCCTGTCCTAAATATGTTTAAAGAGTGATTTAATCAGCTTTTATTTTCTAACAGCTCAATCTTATACAAAAATTTTAATAACAATCCTTTATCAGAATGAACGTTGTAGCGTTGTTTTATACCTATTTTAGAAACTTCTGAATGAAAGTGTCATAAAACATCACGAGAGTGGGTATTACTTCTGTAAGAACGAAATGAACAAGGAGGCTAAGAGAAGTGGAATATTCACTCTATAAAAAGGACGGAAAGTTTCCATGTGATGTTACCGTTGATTATGACAATATGGTCTTTACAGTGCGTGACAGTGATACAACAGGTGAAGTGTTCAACAGTGCGAGTGAAGTTGCTCAATGGATTAAACAGCATTGGTCTGTTGATCAGTTCCAAAGGCCAGATGATTATTATGATTTAATGAAGCACCTCGAGAATTCATTAGAGGATGAAACAGAATAAATACCAACTATCGACCAAGTATTAAGTACTTGGTCTTTCTTCTAGCTCAATATGGAAAAACATGTAATAATGGGTGAAACAAGAAATGGGAGATATCAGTATGAAAATGAATGATTTTGAAAATTTGATCACCCAACTATTTGGAGTATGGCTTAAAGAGTTTGAAAACGAGGGGGAATATGGTTTTACGCATAAAGTTGAGAAAGAGATCAAGGTGGTCGCTTATGCTACAAACTTAACGCCAGAGACTGTAGAGAAAGCTCATAATAGTCGAGCAGATCTCTTGATCACCCATCATGATGCTTGGGATTTTGTGTATGGAATGAAAGAGGCTTGCGAGGATGAATTAAGGAAGCATGATATCTCACATTATTTCACTCATTACCCTCTAGATTTTGTGGAATTTGGCACGAGTACAGCTTTATTCGAACAAATTAAAATCGATGAAATTACGACCTTTTCCACATTTAAGGATAATCAAGAGTTTCCAGGTATCGGCCTCTATCATAAGCCACTTTCATTTATGGAACTTAAAGAGAGACTTGAACAGGTGTTGGGAGAACCGGTAAAAGCATGGGAAAATCATGATCGTCCAATCAACAAAGTAGGAATTCTTACAGGTGCAGGAAATCATACAGCACTTATTCAATACGCTAAGAAACAAGATTGCGATGCATATATTACGGGAGAACAATCATTGTATTCCGTTCAGTATGCAAAATTTGCAGGCATTCACTTGTTTGTGGGAAGTCATACATTTACTGAAATTTTTGGAGTAGAGAACTTGGTGGTTCGAATGAAGGAAATCTATCCAAATGTAAAAATGGTTAGAATACAGGAAGAACATATAGAATCGTATTGAGTTAAACCTTCTAATTTTTAGAGGGTTTTTTCTTTTAGGAAAAGTAAAGATTAATAAAAGCAAAAAGTGAGCATATCTTTTCTAATGTTACATAACCCTTTGGTATAATAGTATTAAGTAACATCATATAAGGTGGATATTCAGATGGAATATGTTGAAGCTTTAAGAGATATTAAAGAGATCAATGCGATTAAACGTTATTTAAAGAAAAGCTCCGTACGTGATTATGTTCTATTTGTTTTAGGAATCAACACGGGTTTGAAAATTACTGAATTGCTTTGCATGCAAGTAAAAGATTTACTATCGGAAGATTTAATCGTCTATGATTTTTATTCTGTTCCCAATAAAGAGGGAAATAGAGAAGTTTTCTTAAACGAAACCGTGAAGAAGATCATTGCTCAGTATGTTGAATGTGCAGAACTAAAGCGAGAGGATTTTTTATTTCTATCCAAGAAAACTAAGTTGCCGATTACTCGACAGCAAGCATATCGAGTCATTCATCAAGCTGCAGAACATGCAGGGATCAAAGGTAAGATTGGTACAAACTCGATGCGAAAAACATTCGGCTACCATGCCTATAAAAGAGGAGTAGCCATATCTCTATTACAAAGACATTTCAACCATTCAAGTCCTTCTGAAACACTTAAATATTTAGGGATCTCTAGGGAAGATCCTCTTAAAACACAGATTGACGTAAGATTATAAGGGAAAGCGTGGAGGTACACTTATGACAGGAGAAGCGATTACAAATACGCAAGCCATGGAACAGATTAAAAAACAACACCGAAAGCTAACCAAAGGAAAACTTGCTACTAGAGCGATCCTCATAACTTTCGGAGCCATACTGATGGCAGTCGGACTAGAAATATTCCTAGTACCGAACAATGTTATTGATGGTGGGATAGCGGGTATCTCAATCATGCTATCACATATAACAGGATTAAAATTAGGACTCTTTCTATTCGCATTGAACTTACCATTTATTTTTGTTGGTTATAAGCAGATCGGAAAAACGTTTGCTTTCTCAACATTATACGGAATCATCGTTCTTTCAATCGCAACCACTCTATTGCATCCAGTTCCACCGTTTACAGACGATTTATTATTAGCAACTGTTTTTGGCGGTATCTTTATCGGAGTCGGGATCGGAATGGTAATCCGAAGTGGTGGATCATTAGATGGTACAGAGATCTTAGCTATACTCTCAAATAACAAACTGCCTTTTTCTGTTGGTGAAATTATAATGTTCTTTAATATCTTTATTCTCGGAGCGGCAGGTTTTGTTTTCACATGGGATAGAGCGATGTATTCTTTGATCGCATACTTTATCGCTTTTAAAACGATTGACTTAACGATTACAGGTCTTGAGGAATCCAAGTCGGCTTGGATCATCAGTGATAACCATAAAGAAATCGGAGATGCTATTCTTCATCGCTTAGGACGTGGAGTTACATACCTTAAAGGTGAAGGCGCGTATACGGGTGACGAAAAAGGTGTAGTATTCTGTGTCATCACACGTTTAGAAGAGGCAAAACTCAAAGATATTGTCGATGAATTTGATACGAGTGCCTTTTTAGCGATTGCTGATATTGCTGAAGTAAAAGGCGGAAGGTTTAAGAAAAAAGGAATTCATTAAAGTAGAGGAGAGGTTTCTATGTTTCGTAAGGTGAAAATTGCTTTTTCTGCAGTCGTCTTATTACTTGCGATCTATAGCATAACTACAGGAAATCTTGATATTACTCCTTTTACTACTCTAGTACTAGCTTTATTATTACTTGTTATGGGATTTGAAGAACGGCAAAAAAAGAAAAAATGGATCAGCTATTTCTGTTTTTTTGCATTTGCATTCAACTTTTATGTCTTTGTACAATCCTTACTTATTTAATAGTAAAAACGCCTTGATTTTTTCGAGGCGTTTTTTATTTATTTCACATGTTGGATTGTATTCGTATGCTCAAACAACCATGTCATTCCTTCTTTTAAAGTTGCTGCAACATGATCAGGTTGAATAATAGAAGAGGTATGATTTTGATTCCATGATGCTTTGCCAGAACCAGTCAGAACTAATATGGCCTTGCATCCAGCCGTTTTGGCAGCTACAATGTCTGTCCATCGGTCACCAAACACGACACACTTTGACAGATCCAGCTGATGATCACTTGCCGCCTTTTTTAACATACCAGTAGAAGGTTTTCTGCATTCGCAACCTTCTGAATGGTGGTGTGGACATAGATACACATCATCAAATCCAAACGCCGTTAATTCAGTGAAAAAGTCTGTTTCGGCTGCAGCACCACGACTGATTCCAGGTTGATTCGTGAATGAAAAAACGGGAATGTTTTTGGATTTGAGATTTTGAATCACTTCTTCTGTATAATGAAAAAGTTTAAAATCCCCTGGATATTCAATATGATCCGAACCGCCGATCGTTCCATCACGATCTAAAAATACAGCTTGATAGGTTTCATTCATCAATAGCAGCTCCTAATCATATTTGATAGTTGCATTCGGACATCTTTCACTTAATTCTTGTAAAAATTCATCTCGATTTTTTGGAGAGATAAGAGCCATTCCAAACTGGTACGTAATATTGATTCGTTTTAATGAGAGTGCGGGACTTGATATGGGATTCAGTGTCTTATGTGCATATGAGATTTCACGATATGGAATTCTTTTGTTGATCGGACCACTTCTAATAATTAGTTCATCTTCATCTAAGACATAATAGGTTGTAAACCACAGCCAACTGATAAAGCCAATTAAGGCAAGATTAATAATGACCGTAATCAATATTCCTAGAAGGTTTGCCTTTTCTGTTATTAAGGCATATGTACTGATATAAGCGCCATAAGCAACAGCGCCCCAGAGGATCAATCCAAGCCACCAATCTTTTTTTGATGAGTATTTCATCGTGTAACAACTCCTTTTAAGAATCAGTAATTAGTGGAGCACAAACGACTATTTAGTTTATTTCTTGTTGCCTTTGTAAGTAGTAATTTCCGCATAAACAATAACCCTAACCGCACATCCTTTATATTCCATTATATAGTAAAAAGGATTAGAGCTGCAGTTCAGTTGTTTCTAAATAAGTTAGCTTTTTTCTTATTCAAAATATGTTATGGAACTTTTTACATATTCAATCGTATTGCTTAATAGGGTTAAGAAGTAAATGAATGTTAAAAAAGGGGATAGTTTATGAACATCTTGTTATTTTCCATCATTGTAGGGCTTGCTGCAGCATTAGTGATCTTTCCGATTTCTAGCAGCAAAAAGCCGGTTAAAAAAGAGAAGAAAAACAATCTGACTGGGGCAATGATCGGTATTATCATTTGTACCGTTCCTGTTGTATTTGCTTTCTACTATATAACAAATCTCGATCGCAATATTTCTTCCATTTGGATATTAGCGATTATTGTTACGGCTATTGGTGCGTTTTTTGCAACTGGTAAAGAGAGATTGATCAAGCTAGTCTTATTTCTTATCAGTTTGATGATTGGTATCTTTTTTCTTACTGCTGGACTATTTAATTCGGGTGAAAAATATCAGTCATCCAAAATGGCAGAAAAGACAGAGATCGAGTCTTTTGATGAGAAAGAAACTCCGGCAAGTGTGCCGCCTAAATTTGCAAGAAATAAAATGAGAAAGTCGTTTGGCCAAGTACCAAATACAAGCTTTTATGAACTAGGAAATCTGCAGATCCAAAAAGTGGATGGTAAATACGTATATATCGCACCCGTAGAGTTCTCTGGACTTTTTAAGTGGTGGAACGGTGATGTAACACCTGGTTATTTTACATTAAGTGCTACTGATTCATCAGCAAATCCGAAGTTTGTTAAATCTGAGATGAGTTATACACCATCTTCGTATTTTAATAAGAACGTTGAACGTCATATGCGTTCAAGTTTTCCAGAATACATTTTCTATGGCAAACCACAGCTAGAGATCGATGATAATGGGAAGCCGTTTTACATTCGCTCCTATGGAGAGTTCATCTCAGCTCGTAACGGCTTTAAAGTAGAAGGTATTGTTGTTACAGATCCGGAGAATGGGAATACAAAGAAATATCTGATCAAGGATATTCCAGCCTTTATTGATGGCGCTGTATCTCCAGAAACAGTGAGCCTTCAAAACAGCTATTTTGGTAACTATGTTCATGGTTTTTGGAACAGCAAATTCGGTAAAAAAGATGTAAAACTGCCTTCTGATGAAGGAACGGAAGCGAATGTGAGCCCGATCTTTGATGAGAATGGGGATATGTTTTACTTTACCGACTTCACAAGTCCGAAAGAGGGAGTCGACTCTATGCTCGGTTATTCATTAACAGATGCTAGAACGGGGAAGGCAACCTATTATACTGGTAATCTCGAAGAATCTTATATGGATTCTGAAGGAGCTTTAGAGATCATAGAAAAGAAATTTATCGAGAAAAAATGGGACGGCGAGATGCCTGTACTCTATAACTTCTATGGAGAAGCAAGCTGGCTGACTCCTGTTCTAGATTCGAATGGATTTTTACAAAACTATTTTATCGTTTCTGCTGCAAATCCAGAGATCTCTGTATATGCCAATACACCGAATGCTGCAATAAAACAATATAAAACAGCATTGCAACGAGGTGGAGGAACAGTGGACGGAACATCAGATGCTGAAGAAAAACAGACTTCAGGAACCGTTCTTCGTGTATATAAAGAAAAAGTTGGAGATTATACGACCGTATCGTTCTTGTTGGATAACCGTAAAAGCTACATCGTATCTTCAGAAAGTAATCCGCTAGCCATCTATTTAAAAGAACAAGATAAGGTTAATGTAACTTTTCAAAATACAGGAGAAGCATTCTTACCGGTAACGGAGATGAAAATAGAAGGTTTAGAATAATAGAAGGTAATAAAAAAGCAGAGCACATTTCACCGTGCTCTGCTTTTTGTTATGGTTGTGGAATGTAACGACGTGCACCTGAGAACTCTTCTGCATAAGCAGGTGTTGAGATGGGATCAAGTCTTACAGTAGAAGCTGTATTTGGAGAGTGGATCATCATACCGTTTCCTGCGTACATTGCAACATGGTGAACGCGTCCTTTTCCTTTTTCATAAGAAAAGAACATTAGATCCCCTGGCTGCAGTTGATCTTTATTAACGATCAGCCCTTCTTTAGACTGTGGGCCAGAGTCTCGTGGAATAGTAATGCCGTTTGCTTTATGGATGGTGTGTGTAAATCCGGAACAGTCGAATCCAAATCCTGATGCACCTGCCCATAAATAAGGAAGACCGAGAAATTTCTTAGCTTCTTCTACAAGAGCTTCTCCAGTTGGAACAGGGATATCACTTTCACTTTTGTATACTTTTGCATCTTTCGCATCAAGCCAACGAACTTTTCCTTGTGGTGTTAAAACAGCGATCGTTTTTGAGACTTTCTTAATAACGGGTAACTTCGTGTTATAACTTATTTCAAGTTCTTTTTTATGTCCGAATGGTCCTTTAGAAAGCCACGCTGTTGGGCTCGTGACTAATGCAAAGTGCTTTCCTTCAGCTTCACTGAAATGTTTAGAATAAGTTAATTGTGAAAGAGGCATCCATCCCGGATAGCCGAGCTCGTTTCTAGGAGTAGGTTGGCCGTAGACCGCTACTTTTACCCAATCTTCTTGTTGTTCTAAAATATGTACCTTTTGACCGTATAGCGCTTGTGTTTCAAGTTCTCCAACTAACCAAAGCTTCTCGTCATAAGTCATACTTGTTGACCACCTTCGTAAGTCAACAGGGTGGGAAACGGATGGGGAATCTACAGGTCTTGCTGCATTTGGTCCTACCCAAAGAGTCGCTGCAGCAACATTCACATACATGTCTTTTCCAACCACGTCTTTGTTAGGTGTTCCTTTTTCAGCTGAAGCTGTGTTTGAGAATATACCAAGTATGACAGCGAGTGAAAATAAAACTTTAAGAAATTTTTGCATCGTGATATTCGCTCCTTTTTTTCTATTTTTCTACACCATTCGTGTTATTGATGAGGCATACCTTTTATCTATCCAAAAGATAAGTCAAAAAGCCCTTTGTACGTTTATGAATTTCTGTTGCCAATGTACTAAAAACAAGTTCATGCAGGTATAAAGAAGGGTATAAAAAAACACCTCTATTAAGAGGTGCTTTTTAGGTCTAGCTGATTAAGAAACGATTTGCATCCATAAGTTGATTGCCGTATACAACAAAAGCAGATAAGACACCTGCTAACAATAGATACATGATCAACACGATCACTTTTGTTTTTGTGTTTGAGACGTAATAGTTCTTTGTTTGTTCAAATTGTTTCTCTGTTTTCGCTTTTTCTGATAACAGGCTTTGTTCATATGCTTCAAACAAGCTGCTATGGCTAAAGTTCTGAAGCTCTGGTAAAGATGCGATTTCTTCAGGATCAGCTTCTTGATACATGTTTTGAATATATTCTCTCTGACGTTGATTGCTCTCATATTCTTTTAAAAGTGTTTGTAAGAAACGTTCACGATTGTTTAATATTTCAATTTCTACTAATGTACGATGCTTACGAATCTTTTTCTTATCCTGTAGAACAGGAAATGAAGAACCAGAGGGCATATTTCGTTTTAGTCTATCTTTGGCAACTCTCACATCTTCTAAGTAAGTTCCGATGATATAACCAAAGTTCGGCATGTCTTTGTACTCATCCATCTCTTGATTGATCACAGTAAGTTTCTCTTGTTCGGATTGAAACAAAGTAAGCGTTTCTTTTAACTTGTTTTGTTCGAAATCTTCACGAACTCGTTTCCACCAAGTTAAGATACCGAAAATGAAGATTAAGAAAATGATTGGATCTGGTGATATGAACAAATAAGGTAGAACAAGTAATAAGCCGATGAACCAGATCTTAGTAGATAGAACCCCAACGATTCTTCCGCCATCGAGTGGTGAGACAGGGAACAAATTAAATAAGTTGATCAGAGCCCCTAAAAAGATGACCAAGCCCCAGAATGGTTCTGCAGTCGCTTCATACAGAAACACAGCTGGTAAGAAAGATAATAACCCGAACAATGGTCCTGCATACGCGATATAAGCTTCGTCTTTAGCATTTTTAGGCATCTCTTTCATACCAATCGCCGCCCCCATAAAGGGGATGAAAATCGCTGGAGATGTTTTAATTCCTTTTTGTTTAGCTGCGACTAAATGGCCCATCTCATGCACAAAAATAAGATAAACGATGGCTACTGCGAATTTCCAGCCATAAAACGCCGCATATGCACCAAGTGATATAAACATGGAGATGAGTGTTGCAAATTTCCCTAATTTAAGCAGGCTGAACACCCACTTTAATTTACTTAACAGAAACAAACCTATTCCCGCTATGATGGTCCATATACGGGATTGGTTTTGTTTTTCAGCTTTTTGAGCCATGTACGAATCCCCCAACTATAGTTTCTTATTTCTATCTTATAGGAAATACGTTGAAAGGGGAAAGAAGTTTCTCTTTTAGAAAAATCCTTTATAGACGGTTTTTTGGTAGAAAAATAGGGGTATACGACATTTAAGTACCCCTTTATTGGTAGGAAAGTGTTGCGAATGCTGTTATAGATAAGAAGGAGTGATGAGTTTGGCTTTACATGACCATCCATACATTAGTGATGCATTTGTAATGAACAAAGCAGAAGTGGTAAAAGCAGTTGAAACTTATTTATTACGTGAAGGTTATGAAACGGGAACTTGCCATGAGATTGATGGGGTAGATATGACAGCGACGAATGAATATCATACACTTCTCATCGCAGCGCAAGGAAATATGTCTGAACTACCTGGCTATCAAAACCAGAATGAATTTTGCCTTAAATTTGTAAATCTACTAAAAAGTCATGAAAAAAATCCTGCTAAAACCTTAGTACTGGCTCATCCTGACACTCCAAGTTATCGTGAAAAAGCGAATACGATCAAGCATGCGTTGGATGATTTAGGTATGGTAAGATTTTGGATTAAAGAAGATGGAACGATAGAGTGGGAATAACAATAGCTTAAAGAAAAGGCACCGGAAAAGATTCCGGTGCTATTTTACTTTTTCAATTGTATCATGGCTTGCTTCATATAATTCTGGCAAAACTTCCATCTCTTCAATTTCCCGTTTTGTTTTTTCTGTTCCTAATAAGTAGAGATATCTAAATAACTCGTATACAAGCTTACTGTCTTTTCCTCGATGGTATTTTGCATGTGATTCGGAAAAGTGTCTTTTTGGTGAGAAAATATCTAAACCTTCTTGTTTATTGTTCGCATGCATTTTAGCAAAAAGATGCTCTAGCTGTTGCTTCTCATCATAAGAAGCTAGAATCTCAAAATAATGAACATGGTCGTCAGTAGGAAGGGGCTGTAAATCACCTTTCGCCGTTACATAAAATGTACCTTTTTGTTCCATACCTGATTACCTCCTTTTTCCTTTTCATACCTCTAGTAAGTTACTTTGAAACCTATTTCGGACTAATGTAAGGCTATCTTCGTAAATAGGTGAATAGATAAGGAAGGCGCTCTTTGCCTTCATGGTCACTTCAAAAGCAAAAAGTTTTAATAGCAACAACCCTTTAAAAAAGAAAAAAAACAAGAAGCTAAAGACTAGTAGCTTCTTGTTCATACAAATCTGCGTTCTTTTTTAGTAGGGAATAGATGTACATATCATAATAGTGGTCGCCCACTCTTTGATGTTCCTGTAGTAATGCTTCTTCATGAAAACCAAGTTTAGATACTAACGCACGGGAAACTTTGTTTTCGGGTCTGATCACAGCAGCTATCCGATTAAATTCCATCCCGTTGAAACCGTAGTGAAGGATGGCTCGTAACGATTCGATCATGAAACCGTTATTCCAATAGTCACGATTTAGTTCATAACCAAGCTCTGTTCTTCGATCTGATTTGCTCCAATTGTGAAATCCGCAGGTTCCGATAAGTTTATCCTGTTCTTTTAAAATGATTCCCCAACGTATTGAACTTCCTGTAGCGAATCCTTTTTCAAACGCTTGAATAAGCTCATAGGCTTCTTCTTCCGTTTGTAAGGGTGCCATTCCATAATAACGTAAAGCGTCACTATCTGAGAAGACTGCATAAATCTCCTTTAAATCTGACTCAATGACTGGTCTTAGTCTAAGTCTATCTGTTTCAATAACTGGAAAATGATCGTATGTATTCAAAAATAACCTCCTGTTTTAAGAAATAGATTTTAATGACATCTCTTCAATAAAAAGTTGGGCTAAGTATGGATCCCATTGTGTGCCTTTTCCATCTTCCAAAATGGCCAATGCCTTTTCATGAGTCATCCCTTTACGATATGGCCGATCAGACGTCATTGCGTCATAAGCATCGGCAACAGCAATAATCCTTCCGAAAATAGGAATGTTTTCTCCAGCCAGCTGTTCAGGATAACCTTTTCCATCATAACGTTCATGATGATAACGAACCCCAGGTAGCAACGGTTGCATAGCATCATAAGGCTGTACTTGAGCAAGGATATCAGCACCTATTACCGGGTGCTTTTTTATTTGTTCAAATTCTTCTGATGTTAATTTAGATTCTTTTAGTAGAACTACATCGGGTATTCCAATTTTTCCAATGTCATGCAAAAGTGCAGCTTTCCGAAGCTGGACCAATTGTTGAAACGGCAATCCAGCCATCTGACCGATCTTCATCGCATAATCAGCAACTCGTAAACTATGTCCTGCTGTATATGGATCACGTGCATCCAAGGTTGCGGCCATCGTCGCAAAAAAACTTTCGAGCAGCTGCTTATTTTCATGCTCACGAGATTGTATCGCATGAGCCATATGGTTAAAACCCTTTATGAGTTTAGAAAATTCATCTGAATACAGATCATGAACTTTTGCATTAGAATTTCCGGTGCGGACTTCATACATTCCTGCTTGAAGTTCGTCCATAGGCTGCTGAATATCTTTAAACAATAAGTAGGCTCCATAGATAGCAAAAGAAATACCAATCAATAAGATAAAGAAAGCCCAGCTCCAATACGATCCATTCACAGGCGCTGATAGATGGTATAGTCGAACTTGATTCGCAAGTGCGAATAAAAGAAGTGGGAACGTACCAATAAATAAAGTGCTCCACTGAATTTTTCGTTGAATAGATATGTGTTTAGACGTTGCTAGAGACAGTATTTTCCCATGGTCCTTAAGCGTTCTTTCTTGAATGGTGCGAAGCACAGGCTGAACGGCCTTGGTGGTTAAAAAGAATTCAATTATCGCATGCATACCTGCTACTAATATCGCTCCGAGTGATGCAAGATACATGTAATAATAGGGAAGTGATAAATATTCTAGTGAGATGGCTATAGCAGTTAAGGATAGCGCTGGTATAGATAATCCTAACAGATGCGGACCGAGAATTCTCTTTACAGTTCTGATCGGGAAATGATGTGCATGAAAATATGTTTTTTCAGCGAGCTGTAAAGCAGGTTTTTGTTTTGAAAAGTAATTTTTAAAAATAGCTGTATGCATACGAAAGAAAACATATTCGAGTGAAAACATAATCACACAAGAAGTAAGAAGAATGCCACACAAGATCATAAATTCAAACATGGATAAACGGAGGGTAGTAAAAACAAATACTCCTCCCACTCCTAAAACGGCAGCGGTCGAACCAATCACATAATTTTTTAATAAACGCTTTTCAAAACTCTCATAGATCTTCATGATCCACCGCCTTTCTTACTATTACTTTAAAAAGATATTATTAGCATACCTTACAAAAAGTTGGAAAAAAAGCAATTTTTCAACACTTTAGAACATTTTTTGCTAAAAAATAGGTATTTCGATTTACAAGCGACTATTTGATGATTAAGAAACGGAAAAACAAACGGTGTTGTTCTATATAACAAAGGTAATAAGTTGTTGATTAGTATAGCATGCATGATTAAGGTGCAAAATACACAGGATGGATAATTATTCGGAATAAAGGGTATGAAATGGTATATCGAAGTAAGAAGGGAGATTGAATCATGGCATTATCTACACAAGAAATGGACCATTTTAAACAAATCTTATTATCACGAAAAGAAGAGATAAAAGGTATGAGAGAAAGAAACGAGTCTTTTGGTAATGATTCAGAATTTCCGAAAGAATCAACAGGCGAACTGTCTAATTATGATAATCATCCTGGTGATCTCGGCACAGAATTATTTGAAAAAGAAAAAGATATTGCTCTAAATGATCTACATGAAAAAGAGCTGGAAGATATCGACACAGCTTTAAAAAGTATCGATAAAGGTGAATACGGAATTTGTAAAACGTGTGGCAATGACATTCTGAAGGAACGTTTAGAGGTAGTCCCTTTTACGCTTTATTGTAAAGAGCATAGTCCTGCACAAAGTTCATCAGATGATCGTCCTATTGAAGAAGAGGTTATTGGTCCAGATTATAAAACAAGAAGCAATGACAATAAGGATGCTACTTTTTTTGATGGAGAAGATGCATGGCAGTCCGTTGCTAAATATGGTACGAGTGAAACGCCTTCAGACTTTACCGATCCTGATAAAAGAGACTATAACGAGATGTACGAAGACTCTGATGATGATGACGGATTTGTAGAAGAATATGAAAGTTTTGTTGCTACTGACATCACAGGAAAAGAAAGAAATGTTGTTCAGAACAGAAATCACGAGGAGTATGAAAAAGAGTTAGACAGAGAAGAAGAGAAACAATCAGATAGAGACAAGTATGATAAGTAAAAGACTTGAGGCGCTGGCTATTTCATAGCAGCGCCTTTTGTTTATGAAAGGATTGAAAACAATTTGTATGCAAGAAAGCTAGAGAAACCAATTAGACCGATTCCAGCAAATCTTGCTAGCCACCTTATCGTAATCTCATTAATCAAAAAACGAAAAAAATGGACGGTAAATGCAACGTTTAAATTCCACAGGACAATCCCTGCAATTATGCAAAGACTTAAAGCAATTCTGGTCATTTCATTTGTGGTAGAAGGTATGCTTTGAAGTGAACCGCCATATATGCCAAACCAGAAGATAAAATTATAAGGATTCATAAGAGCGATGACAAAACCTGTCCAGAAAGGTTTCTTGAGGTTTATCTTGTCGTCTATTAGTAAGGATAAGGTTGAGTCTGAATTTCTAATGGTCGAAATTCCTAAATAACTAAGCATAATAATTCCGATGATAAGCATGAGAATTGTAATCCATTCATGATGCAGAAAAGAAGTAAGTCCTAGAAATATCAAAGACATAAACAATAGATCCGCACATACTGCACCAATCCCAACGAACCAAGATGGCCAAAAACCACCAAATAGTCCGTATTTAATCATCTCAAGTTTAATTGGCCCGATAGGAATAGCTAAACTGATACCAAGCATAACAAAATGCATACTCAATATCATGATCTCGTTCAAAAGTGATCCTCCTATTCAAGTAGCTTGTCTAAGTACTCCCAAAATATGAGAACCTCATCCAAAATAGTACGGCAGGAAAAATTAAAGTTGTATCGAAAAAGGTATGTCATAAGGTTACAATCTGAATAAAAGGAGAACGAATTGTGAAAAAAGCATGTTTGCTTATTGTTGATGTTCAAAAAGGATTTGATGATACAAATTTCTGGGGAGAACGAAATAATGCGAATGCTGAAGTGAATATGCTTACATTGCTTGGTGCCTCTCGAGAGGTAGGGTTGCCGATCTTTCATGTGCAGCACCAATCAGAAAATGAACACTCACCATTGCACCCTTTAAAATTAGGTTATCAGTTGAAAACAGGCTTTGAACCTAAAGAAGATGAACCTTTGTTCATTAAGAGCGTTAATAGTGCTTTTATCGGAACGAAGCTTAAAGAAACATTAGAAACACACGAAATCGAACACATCTTGATCATTGGTTTAACGACGAACCATTGTGTTTCTACTACTACAAGAATGGCAGCTAATTATGGGTTTAGCGTGTCTCTCATCCATGATGCGACTGCTGCATTCAAAATAAATTCTTATGATGGAACAGTTTTTTCGGCTCAAGATGTCCATGAGTCTGCTCTTGCTCATCTTCATAAAGAATTTGCAGAAATAATTAGCACAGAAGAAGCATTAGCACGGTGGGTGAGGATTTCTCCATACGTGCAATAACAGACATAGACAATATTCCCCAGGAAATGTCGGATGTTGCTAATGGTTTAGAGGATTTTATTTAGGGTAAAAATGTATATACTAAATTAATCAGAGTAATCT
Source organism: Fictibacillus phosphorivorans (assembly GCF_007673525.1). Taxonomy (GTDB): domain Bacteria; phylum Bacillota; class Bacilli; order Bacillales; family Fictibacillaceae; genus Fictibacillus; species Fictibacillus phosphorivorans_C. Next base: position 2,798,824 of record NZ_VDZU01000001.1, on the reverse strand, counting down.
AGAGGTGTCTTACAGATGAATAGTGATCAAATCGAACAATTGATGAACAATCCTGAACAAGAATTAGAGTTTTGGAGAGAAGAAGATCAACAGCTGGAACTTGTCAGAATGAGATATGTTCCTCAGGGTGAGAGTGGTTATTTCCAAGTTACTTTTTTAGATGAGGAAGAAGGGATCATCGGATCACAAGTTTTAGATGAAGTAGAAGATGCTTTGCGTTTTTTAGAGAAAAGTAAGAATGTAAATAAATAGATAAAAACCAGAGGGTAACAGCCCTCTGGTTTTTTGTCTTTTTTTACTTATTGATGAACTTTTTTTCTTTTATCCATTCTTCAGCATGCTCAATGCATGTTTCGAGTTGTTCAAACTTTCCTTCTTTATGCATGGCGATAATTTTTTGAGCTGTCTCATGAGCTAGTTTCATTTGATGTTCATCAATAATCCCTTTGTTGAATGCATCCATCAACTCATTGTCATCTAAAAGAAAGAGTTCCTTATCAGGAAGGATAACGATATCTAAATAGAGGTCATCAAACCAAGGAATTCCGTTTTCATCCACTCCATGATCGATACACATATCTATATAGAACTGCACAACCTTCCCGTTACCATCTAATACGGTTGTGATCGTATATTTTTCTCCCTTTGGAAAATGCTGCATCCATGTATATCCAGAGTCAGCAATACATACTTCATGATCTTTATAGTTAACAATTAATGGTTCAGACACTTGCTTTAGATGGATTGCTGTTACTTTCCCATTAAAACAAGAATTTTCCTTATGCGTTACTTCAAAATGTCTGTCTGTTACTCTTTTCCAATCAGGTCGGTTTGCCATTTTGCGTTCCATTGTACAACCTCCATATTCTGGTGATATTATACCCTATTATTTAAGTATATAAAAAGGTTTTTGTAAAATTGTGGAGAATTATGTAGTGGGTAAGATGAAGAACGGAGGAATTTTAAATATGAGAAAGATACATAAAGAGTTAGAGGATTTTCAATTGGAAAGAGGATGGGAGATTAGTCAAGAAGGTGCTGATAAGAGCACGGAATCTCTTTTGCTTAATCATTTACTATTAACAACAGAAATAGCGGAAATTGCTGAAGAATTAAGAAGAATGTTAAATAGGGCGTATGACATGAAAGAAGAAGGTGTTGAAGGGGAAAAAGCTTTTCAACTCGCAAAGGAAGAAGTTGCTGAAGACATTGGAAAAGAAATTGCAGATAGCATCGCTTATCTTTGCAAATTTGCAACGTTCTTCCAAAGAGATATTGAACAAGATATAAAAAATAAATTGAACGAGATCCATTCTCGCACAAAACCAAATCTGCAAAAGCGTATGAAAGAGGAGGTAAGATAAATGGATATTCTAATTGAAGAACATAAGATACGATCTCATGATGGCACAATGCTTTCAGGTTATGATTATGGCGGTTCGGGGGATACGTTGATTTTAATTCACTACCTTGGTGGAACAGCTAAAGGATGGCATCCAGTGATCCCTTTTTTTAAGAGTCATTATAGAATAATAAGCTATGACCTTCGTGGACATGGAAAATCTGATCAACCCGATCAGGGGTATTCATTCGAAGACACGGCAAACGATTTAGAGAGTGTAATGAATCATTTCGATATTAATAAGGCTCATCTCTTAGGAAGCTCGTACGGATGTATGATTGGGCTATACTTCACAGCGATGCGCCAAGATCGCGTGTTGTCACTTTCCAACATAGACGGTGCGATCATAAATGATTCTGGTGAGCATGGTCTTTACGATGAGACCTTAGATGAGCATCTTGCTAAGTTTGAAGGACAATTGGATCCAGATTACGAATCGGTAGAAGAATATCAACAAGTTTATCAAGAACAATGGTTACCATGGAACAAGGAACGAGCTGATTATATTGCTGCGTATGAACCTCGTCTGAAAGAGAACGGAAAAGTAGGCAATATTACTACCGGCCAAACGATGGAAAAGATCATATCTGAAATCTATTATATAGATTTCTTAACTTGGTATAAGAAGGTTCAGTCTCCTGTTCTATTTCTGCCTGCTGAAAAAGAAGATCACTTTCAAAAATCTTTAAAGTTTATTGATTTGGCAAAAAAAGATTTGCCTTACAGTGAGACTGTTGTTATTCCAAACACGACACATTTAATGATGTTTGATCATGGAAAAGAATTAGCAGAGGCTGTATTTAAATTTCACTCGGAAATTCCGGTTTCAGAAAAACTTTAAGAAAAAAGGCTCCCAGTATTAAGGGAGCCCTTCTTTATTTTCTATTTTCATTCTTCTTTTTGGACATGCTGATGTGAACTTCTGCGTTTATAAAACTGTTCAAGAATCATGCAAGTGAGCATCCCCATGATCAGGCCATTGCTTAGTAAAGTTACGATAATATTGGGCCAATCTTTTAATGCGGCAGCAGGAATAAAGAGACTTCCGATTCCAACCATAAGGGAAGTACTGATAATAAAAAGATTGTTTTCCGATTTTAATTCATTTTTATATTCTTTGAAAGCTAGACCGATCATACTCGAAAAAGGAAGGAAGATCGTTGCATATCCTACCGGTGCAGGAATACCGGCAAAGAAAAAGGTAAGTGGCGGAAAAAAACTAATCAAGATAATAAGTGCATTACCCATGATGAATGCTAATTTGCTAAACATTTTTGTCGTTAAGATGAATCCAGCAGCACCTGAGATCGGTACACTTGCAACAGCTGAAAATAGACCTGCTATCCATGTGTTTATCCCCATCATGATGGATGAGCGATTGTAATTGATAGGTTCATAATCTTTGTTTTCTGTTTCATAGGCTTTTTCGACCACGTTAATACTAGCTACCATGTTTGTAAGTAAAAGCATCCCGACGAATAGGGAAGTGATGATTGTTCCGGAAGATAGCTCTGGCATACCCCAAGCGAATAATTCTGGAAAAGCAAAAGTCGTATTACTATGCATCGTTTCTTTTGTTAAATTCAAGAGTTTAAAAAGTCCCCAACCGAGTAATAAAGAAATCAAGATGGAATAACTTCTTAACCATTTCACACGGGATTTTCCAAGTACGATAGATAAAACTAAGATGAAGAGTGAAGTAAGAGCTACTTTGGTATCTGCGCCTTCCTGTAGATATCCAATTCCTAGCATACCCTTAATAAAAGAGCCACTCAATTGTGAGACGAGTAGGATTAAGTAAGTACCCGTTACTAAAGGAGTAAAAAGAGCTCTGACCGAACTGATAATACGAAACATGCCTAGCAGTAAAAAAAGGATTCCGCTGATCAGCATGCCAGCTGTCAGTTGCTGCAGGCCATCAGCCACCGTTAATGCCCCAGAAGCTACAATGCCCGCATAAACTGTAAAAACACCCCACCATAATCCAGCTGGACCTTCATTGATCGGCAGCTTATGACCAAATAGTGCTTGTAGAATCGCAGACGCACCAATAATTAAGAATGACCGCTGTAATAGTTCTGCGGTTTCCGCTTGTGTCATTCCAAACGCATCACCAATAGCGATGGGAGCAACTAAACTACCCGCAAGGATAAACACCATCCATTGAAGAGAAGAGAACGTTAATTTCATGTAAACACCTTCTGTTATGTATTTCTTTACTTCTCATTATAGACCTTTCATTTGAATCGTAGAAAGGAAATAGGTTTATACATACTGTGTTAGCGGGTAGAATTCCTTAAAGCAAGCAGGTACCAACAACGAATAATAGAAAAAAATGTGAAATATTTTTTCGTATACCCTCAAAAAATAGATTGTGGCCGAATTATATAGTCACAGGTTAAGACGACCACAAACAAAGGACGATTCTAATGATGCATAAACTTACACATGATGATGTCATTCAATTGTTAGAGAAACATCTATTAGACTTTGAACAGTTTACGCCTTACTTGTTTACTTCACAGTGGATTCATTCTTTTTGTAAGGATAAAGAAAATGGAAATGAGTTTGAAGTAAAATGGGATCCATCAGGACAAGAATTGTTCTTCAGACTGTTGGACAACTTAGATTATGATGACAAATGGAAATGGCTTGGCACATTTCAATATTCAGAAGAGGTGAAATCATGAGAATTGACGGACAACAACCCGTTCAGCGAAAATATGATGTGAATAAAGTATATCAGCAGCCTTCTGTAAAGCCGCCATCATTTGCTAAAGATGAATTATACATATCTAATGAAGCAAAAGTGCTGCATGAAAATGCTCAATTGAACATAAGAGAGAAGAAACTATTAGATATTAAAAAACGCATTGATGCTGGTGAATACCAGATCGATGCGCAAGCGATCGCAAAAAAAATCTCACAATTTTATTCCAATTAACAATTACTTATTTTGATTGTCGTTTTTCTGTCTTAACAGAGAAACGGCATTTTTTATGAAAGTAGGAATTGGAACATTCATTCTTCCTGCATTCTCAATAATTGATAACAATTCATTAGATAGATAAAAAAAGATGGTGGCACTGTGGATATAGTTTCCACCTAGCAATTGGTCGAGAGAATGGGCCGCTGCCACGATCGCGAAAATGATCATTTTTTTTAGTATACCTCTAAAGCCCTCTTTGCTGTTCAATCTACCTTCGTAAGCTGAAGCAGCCATGCCGGTTAAATAGTCTAATACAATGAATAAGATAAGTGTCTTGAATAACATGCCGGGTGTACCAAACAGGAAGCTTGCAACTGCTCCTAATGATACTACAGTCATATTGTATAGCATGGACCATTTTTCCACTCGTTCCTTCCCCCTTTGAACTCCAATTTGTATAGTATATGTTTGTACGAAACGATACGTTTTGGCGATTACCTACTACTTGTCCCCTAATTTTTTGAAGCATTATTTCAAATGTGTTAAATAGTCAAAAAATTTAAAAAATATGGAGTCAGACACGCACTATATCTGTTACAATGAAACAAATCCGGAAAGGGAGGAAAGAAATGCAATGAATAAAATTACGTTAGGCTTGCCTCCACATTGCCACAAAGTAACTTGTGACGGAAGAATGATTAAGATCAAGGACTCTGGTAACAACAAATGGGCGTTTCCGCTCTCGGGTACCGAAAATGCAGTTGTTGATCAAGTGAACGATGAGACAGGATTACTTACCATTCATGGAAAGGATAAGATACTCGCGACACTTGAGATGCCGATTCGTTTTTGTGAAGTAGGCAGAGGCTGGCTCCTTGATAAACTACCTAAAAAGAAACGTGTGAAAATTAAATAAATAATGAAGAAAAAAGCCGCACAGCAGATTCATTTTGCTGTGCGTTTTTCATTTTATATGTGTAGAAAATTATTGAAAAAGAGCTATGTGTTGGAAAAGAAATAATTTAGAAAACAAAATGAAAGAAGGAAAAAAATGTTATAATGATGTTGGATACGTGTAGATGAGGTGAATGTATTGGAAAAAAAACACCTGCCTGCACACTTAAATCACATCGCCTGGAATCGAAAAATAATAAATGTATTTTGGGTTGTAATCTTTGTGTCAGTGTGTGTAGAGGTCATTAACAGTTTTTTTACATCTAAACCATTAGAAGAGTTTATTGGGATGTACATTGTTCTACCAACAACACTTTTAATTTTTATGGTTTGTTTGGCTGAATGGAGTTTTAAAAAGAAAACAATATACATTGATTACATAATAATTTGGACAGCAAGTATGTTCTCTGCGATCTTAATCAGCGTTCATTATGAAATGTATGTTATGTATACGAGTCTGTTCTTTCCTATGTTGATTTCGACGATATATTTTAAAAAGAAAAAAGTATGGTTATCTTTTGCTCTCAGCTCAATTACCTATCTGCTGCTTTCGACTTTCCATCCGGTCTTAAAAAACATGAATGATGTGATGGATCAGATCTCAATGATATGTATTCTCTTAACCTCAACTGCTATCTGTGTTGGGATCATGAGTCGAGGATATGAGATGGCGAAAGAACTAAACAAAGCGCAGGCAGATCATCAAGATCTAATGGTGAAATCGACAATTATGGAAAAGCAAGTGAAGACAGATGCTCTAACAGGTTTGTACAATCACATGGCCTTTTATGAATATATGGACGTGCTGTTGCTTCAAGCGGAAACGTATCATTACCCGGTTCATTTAGCGGTTATGGACATAGATAATTTTAAAAAAATCAACGATACATATGGTCATGGCATTGGAGATATCGTGTTGAAACGAATTGCGAAGGCTATAAAAGATAATGTGACCACAGATGATTTTGTCGCACGGTACGGCGGGGAAGAGTTTGTGGTTATCTTAAATGATATAAGTGAAGAACAAGCCTTTACATTATTAGAAAAGGTTCGATTGGTCATACAAGGGCTAGAGCACCCCGAAGTGAAGCAAGAGAACATAACAATCAGTACTGGATTACAAACGTACAGAAGAGGTATGCATAAACAAGCATTCTTTGAAGGTGCCGACAATAGCTTGTACGTTGCAAAGAGACAGGGAAAGAACAGGGTAATAACTGAAGGATACAGTGAAGCAATACATATTTAATAAGTGATCTATGGCAGCAAGAGAAATCTTGCTGTTTTTTCTTTTTCTTCTAAAATCCTTGTCCATGCATATGTTTGTAAAAGATATGGCCATGGAGGTGAGGGCATGAGTAGTCGAATAAAACAAATATTGCAGATAGCCGCCACTTACATCGGCACTGTTGTAGGTGCTGGTTTTGCTACAGGAAGAGAAATCGTCGAATTTTTTACAAGATACGGCTCAGCCGGTTTTGTGGGAATTCTGATCAGTGGTTTTCTTTTTATCGTGATTGGTACAAAACTTATGATTATGGCAAAGCGGCTAGGTGCAACCTCTTTTGATGAGATGAATCAATATTTGTTTGGAGCGGTCGCCTCACGAATCGTAAACGTATTAATGTTGATCATGCTCTTTGGAGTAACGGGAGTCATGTTATCAGGTGCAGGAGCCTTGTTTTGGGAACAGCTTCATCTTCCTTTTCAAATGGGAATACTATTAACGTTACTTGTAACCTACTTCGTTATGAAAAAAGGGATAGAGGGTATTCTTTGGACAAACTCATTGATCGTCCCCATCATGATATTCTTTTCTATCGTATTGTCAGTATCCATGTTTGATCTTTCTTCAGGAAGGCAGTTATTTGTTGAACAAGACTTTGTTGGTGATTGGAGATGGATTGTAAGTCCGTTTGCCTATGCAGCATTTAACTTAACCTTGGCACAAGCCGTTCTCGTTCCACTCTCACGAGAAGCTAAAGATGAATCTGTTATTAAGTGGGGCGGTTTTTTAGGCGGCCTAGGATTAACGTTTATTCTATTAAATAGTCAGTATGTGCTCTATTCTGTTCCGCGTGTCATGAGCTATGAGATACCGATTGCTGAAATAGTAGGCGGTCTTGGTGTAGTAGTTCATTATATTTTTGTCTTCGTGATCTACGGTGAGATCTTCTCGACACTGATCGGAAACATCTTCGGGCTAGCAGGAGCGTTGCAAAGAAATGTCAGGTTATCCAATCAAGTCATCTTAATCGCTTTAATGACAGGGAGTTACTTGTTAAGTCAAGTAGGATATTCTGAACTTCTGCATTATTTGTATCCAGTATTCGGTTTGAGCGCCATCATTTTTTTAGCTGTTGTTTCTGCTAAAAAACTAACTTGATGCATATCGTTTATATAGGAAAGTTTTTTTTGAGATGCTGTGAAATTGCTGGAAAGGAAAAGAGCCAATGGCGTATTACAATAAATTAGTGAGAGATAAAATACCAGAACTGCTCGAACAGGCTGGGAAGAAGGGAACTTTTCGGATCCTTGGAAATCAGGAGTTTGAAAGTGAGCTTAAGAAAAAGCTTACTGAAGGGGTAAAAGAGTATGGTGAAGCTAAAAGTGAGATAGATGCAGCGGAAGAGCTAGCAGAATTGTTTGAGATCTTAATCGCGTTAACGAAAGTGCATGAACTTACTTTAAGAGAACTGGATGAGATCAGGCAGGAAAAGGCTAGAAAACATGGCCGATTTCACGAACGTCTTTTCCTGATCAAAGTAGAGGACTAGGGGTCTGACCCCAGACAAATACAAATGTAATGAATTTGTATTTGTCAGAAGTACAAACTGGAAAACTTCCATATTATATTCTATTCTATTTACCTACCAATTCGGGCTAAAACAAGCTACCATGAATGCTTGTTTTAGCTTGTTTTAAATTAAAACAGGAAAAAACATGCAAAATATGTTTGACAAACAAGCGTGAAACAGCATATGATTACAGTACCACGTGGAAATAAGAGGTAATGGAGGAAAAGATTATGTTTTCTGAAGAAAGAAGAGAAAAGATTTTAGAAGTGCTTAAGAACGAAGGAAGAGTGCTTGCAAAAGAATTATCAGATGCCCTCCAAGTTTCGATTGATTCTATTCGCCGAGACTTATCATCTCTTGAGGATAATGGGCTGCTTAAACGTACACATGGTGGCGCTATTCCTGTAACAGAAGTAAAAAAAGGGCCTTCGCCGAATGAAGTTCGTTTTGGAGAAGGATCAAAGTATGAGAAAGCTATTGCGAAGGAAGCTGTGAAGTACATCAAAGAGAACGATACCATTTTCCTAAGTGGAGGAGGCATGCACCATGAGATTGTAAAGCATCTTCCTCAGTACCGATTAACAGTTGTGACCAACTCACTCGCAACTGCTGATGCACTTCGCAAGAATGAAAACATTGATCTTTATATGGTTGGTGGAAAAGTGAAGAAATCAGGCAACATGACGGATGCCTTAGTAACCAATCTCATCGGTCAGTATTCTTTTGATGTTTCATTTGCTACAGGTGGCGGAATCTCCGAAAGAGGGATAAGTACGGCAACTCCAGAAGTAGCTGCTTTTATGAGTGCTGTTGGAAAGGTCTCTCGTAAAGTAATTGGTGTATTCCCTCATTACAAAATAGGAGTTAACGCTTTTGCAAAAGTTGGTCCTGTTACGAATGTAGATGTTGTGATCACAGATGATGATGCACCGAGAGACCATCTATCAGCCATTGAACAACAAGGAGTTTCTGTCGTTATTGCTCAATCAGATTTAAGCCATGAGCAACCAGCTTCAAAAACAGAATAATTTTCTTAAACAATAAAAAGACCCCTGGTGAGGAGGTCTTTTTATTGTTCGTTCATCATCAAGATCAAGGCGAGATCTCCGACTTCTGAAGATAAAATCATGAGAGGCCCGCCATTTTCTATTAAACCATTCATCAAACCTGGTAAGTTGAACTCAAGCTCAAATTTGGTGTTTTTTTCAAAAGAGTAAATTCCCATAAAAAAAGTGTCAGATTATATGACACATCAAATGTTCTGGTGTTCAGATTATCTTATCCTTAAGACAGAGGGAGGTTCAGTGGATCAAATCTGAAATGAGGTGAACATGATGCTGCATTCTTCTCATTTTTCATCAGAAGAAAAGCTTATGATTCGTGAACTGAAGAAGAAGATAAGGCTTGAAACAGATGCTCAAGAAAAAAAGGAGCTAGAACGACAGCTCAATGATCTAATCGAGAAAGCTTTCATAAAAAAACAGTTAATGCGCAGAAAGGAACTTTAAGCCATATCACTCTCTAGAAACACTTTAAAAAAACTGAATACATTGTCTTTTTTAAGAAGTAGTGACATTTGATGACTGTATGTGTTAAAGTGACACTAGTCTTTTTCAGATGGACAATTCGTTTTTTAAAGGTCTTTTTAAGGAGTGAACACAACATGAATCAAGAAACAGCGTTGAAAAAAGATATCGGGCTTTCTGTAGCCATGTCCATCGTGATTGGAACGGTTATTGGATCAGGCATTTTCATGAAACCTGGAAGTGTTCTCGAATATACAGGAAATTCTAATCTTGCTCTATTAGCTTGGACTCTTGGAGGGTTGATCACGTTAGCAGGCGGGTTAACGATCGCTGAAGTAGCAACTCAAATTCCAAAGACAGGTGGCTTGTATGTCTATATGGAAGAAGTATACGGTAAGCTTTGGGGATACTTAAGCGGTTGGGTTCAGACTGTTATTTATGGTCCAGCGGTAATCGGGGCTTTAGGATTATACTTCGGTTCATTGATGGTTAATTTGTTTTCGTGGGATGAATCATTTGGACCTTGGATCGGAATAGGTACAGTTCTTTTCCTTACGATTATCAATAACTTTGGAACGAAGTATGGAGGTTTTATCCAAAATTTATTCACGATCGGAAAACTGGTTCCGATCGGTCTGATTATTATTTTTGGGATAACTAAAGGAAACGAACAAATCTTGAATGCTTCAAGCGGAGCAGTTGTAGAGATTTCAATGGGTGCAGCGATCCTTGCGACACTTTTTGCTTATGATGGATGGTTGATGGTTGGATTCGTAGCGGGTGAGATGAAGGATCCAGGAAAAACGTTACCTAAAGCCATCATTGGTGGAATCTTAGTCGTCATGGCAGCCTATCTGCTGGTTAATGTTGCACTTCTGCACATTTTGCCTGCATCAGAAATTGTAAGACTAGGAGAGAATTCGGCGGCATCAGCAGCAACGATTCTATTTGGACCACTAGGCGGAAAGTTAATAGCAGTTGGAATCGCAGTATCGATTTTTGGCTGTTTAAACGGTAAGATCTTAACCATTCCACGTGTTCCTTTTGCAATGGCAGAACGAAACCAGCTTCCGATGTCAAAAACGTTTAGTCAGGTTAGTGAAAAATATGGTACACCTATTGCTGCTACGTATTTACAAGTCGTGATCGCGATCATCATGATGATCGTAACTGATCCAGACTATTTATCAGAAATGGCGATATTTGCTATATACATCTTTTATATTTTCGCGTTTTATGCTGTGTTTAAACTGCGCAATCGGAATCGTGATAAAAAGAGAACCTACAGTGTTCCGTTATTTCCTGTCGTTCCTATTTTTGCGATCTTAGGCTCTTTGTACATCGTAGTATCAACGATACTCAACGATCCTTTAGATAGTTTTACAGCTATCTTTATTACAGTTGCGGGACTTCCCGTGTATTTTTGGCTAGAGCGAAATAACAAACAGGACTCTTTTTAGGAAGGGTCTTGTTTTTTTATGAAAAAAACCCACCTGAGGCATCAGGCGGGTTAGTGAAAAAAACGTTTATACGCTTAATAGTTCTTTCATCTCACGATATCGTGAGGATAGACTAGCAGGTGAGACACCATATTTTTTAGCTGTTTCTGCTTGAGTAGAAGCGATTCCTCGAATATCTTTTGAAACGAGATAGTCAAGGGCAGCCGCATAAATCTCTTCTTTACGAATAGCAGGTTTGCTTTCTGTAACGTACTCACTCCAAAGCTTTTCTGCTTCTTCTACAACTTCTGTTTCGGCATTCGCTTTAACGAGCTCGGTAACAGCATTGTATTTTTCATCTTTAAAATCCGCGGCTTCTTCTGCTTTTTCAACTTTGGTAGAAGTAGCGTCAGTTTCCTTCTTCTCAACTTGAGATTGAGGTACACCAGCACTAATATCGATCAAAGCTAGTTGCAGAACAGCAGGGAATTCGTTCTTGAATGTAACTTTTGGATCTTGTTGAGGCTGAATCTTTTCTATCGCTGTTTTTAGCGGCGGAAGTTCAGTCATCGGCATTTCTACATATCCAACGTAAAACTCATGGTTGATTCCGTTTGAAACGAGTGTTCCAAGTAGTGCACTTTCTGTTTTTGGCTTTTCAGCAGCATTGATCGTGACATCATACACCGCTTCTGTCCAAATATCCTGAACGGTAAAGATGAATCCTGTCTTTTGCTCTAAAACTTTATATAGTGAAGGTGCAGCAGTTGTCCAGCCAGCTAGAATTTCAGCTACTTCTGGTTTAACAGAACTCTTCACTTTTTCTACATAAAGTTGAACAGGGGTCTTGTTTTCCTTAATCTCTGAGCAAAAGATCTCCCAACAAACGGCAATGTTTGCGTATGTTTGTTCTTGCTCTTTAGCAACAGGGTATTTTTTCACATACTTAGAAGTACGTGCAGCTAAATCCTGCTGATAGTTCTCTAGAGCATATTTGATGAGTCCTTCTTGATGAAAGGATACTTCACGTGTTTGCTCTTCTTTATGTAAGCAACATTTTTTATATTTTTTTCCGCTGCCACAATAGCACGGATCATTTCTTCCTATCATTGACATGCTATTCCTCCAGTAAACCACTTACTTATCCTGTACATACTAGCATAAATCGGTTTTTTTTCAAACTACAAATCATCAGACACTATTTTATCACAAAAATGTCTCGGAAAAAATCATTCAATAGGTTGGTTTTTTTGGGAACTGAAACCTTTTTCTTGTAGAGAGCGTCTAAGCGAGAAAGGGGGAATTACGATATGTGGAAGAGATGGAAAATGTGGGTATTCATAACTGTGTTTTTGTTGAGTGCATGCAGCAGCGATAGCAGTTCAAAAAGTGATAAAGCAATAGACCGAGATAGTGGCAGCAAGTCTGAAGCAAACATGGATACCTCTACAGAAGAAAGTCAGAGTTCTGAATTTGAGCAACAAATGAAGAACCAAAGAAAAGTGATCTATCACGCTGATCTTGAGATTACAGTAGATAGATTACAAACCTCTATGGAAGCCGTTCGGAAAAAGTTAGAGACAATGGACGGATATATGGTTGAGTCGAACACGAGTACAGGAGAGAAAGATTATGAATCTGGTGTGATGGTTGTTCGTGTACCGATGAAAAATTTTCGTCCTTTCTTAGACGAGGTTCGAGGTTTGAGTAAGGGGACTCCAAACGAAAATATTCGTGGAGAAGATGTTACGGAAGAATACGTTGATCTATCTTCACGGTTAAAAGCCAAACAACAAGTAAGAGAGCGGCTTGAAGCATTCATGAAGAATGCTCAGAAAACAGAAGATTTGTTGAAGATATCGGGTGATCTGGCTGCTGTTCAAGAAGAGATCGAACAGGTAGAGGGGCGTTTGAATTTTTTACAAAACCAAAGTGATTATTCAACTGTTACGATACAATTTGAAGTGAAAAATTTAAATGCGAAAGCACTTGAAACAGAAGGTTTAAATACGTGGGCAAAAACAAAGGTCCTATTTATGGATACAGTTAACTTTTTAATGTCTGCTATTTCGTTTGTTGTAGTAAGTTTATTGGGTCTTGCGCCGATCTGGGTGATCGTAGTCATTGTGATTTATGTGTGGTGGTTGAAACGGGAAAAAGAGCAAAAGAAAAAGCCGGAATCACCGACAACTTTGACTTAAAAAATAGGTTTTAACTTGTCAGTAACGGGGACGTCAGAAACACCCTCTGCAGCACGGATGATTCCACCGTTTGCTGAAAGGGTGTTTTGGCTTTTACGGCACCTTTTAAGAGAGTGTGCCGCCCAAAAGCACTAACTGAGAAACGCTTTGTACTCTGCGCTCAATTTCATGAATCGTTCTTTATCTTTTGTATCCAAGGCATTGTCAATTTCTCTTTCATAATACTCTCTGTAATAATTGTGAAGGGCCTCATCCAGTACCATTTGGGCAATAAGGCTGAAGGCAAATGGGTCTCTTTTTTGTTGTTTGTACTGCACCATTTCATTTTGGTTCTTGTTAAAAGAAGCATTTTTGTCTTTCATCCTGTTTCCCTCCTTAAATTATCTCCCTATCCAATTAACCTTTTATGTTTCTAGGTTTCTACTAGTATACTGAGCAAGATGCCTAATGACAACCATTTTGTTTGAAAATTCAGAAAAAATTTCTTTATTGCTTCTAAAGTACCTTACTTTCACCACCTTCTGGTAAAAATGTTAATGAATTGTAATTTTTATTTCTGGTAAAAACTATTTGTTACGAATGTTTTATTTCTATGTTTTTTATGTTGTAATTCTGTGTTAGTTATTATTTCCCCGTATTTCAAGAGGGTTAAACTTTTTGAAACCGATAACCTAAAAAATATTGACATTATTGTTTATGTATGAGTAGGATTGTGTTAACTCAATATTGTTATTTCGCTAGGGGTGCTTATTCTAAGCTGAGAGAAGGTTATGACTTTCGACCCTTTGAACCTGATCCAGTTCATACTGGCGTAGGGAAGCGGCGTGGATAAACTATCGTTTCCTTTATGATTTGAAAATTTAAGCCACCCGCTAAATAAGCGGGTGGCTTTTTTGCATAGACAACTGGGAGGTAGAAGTTATGGGACATTTGATAAAAGTTAGTAAAGCCCTCACGATCGCAGGATCAGACAGTGGCGGGGGAGCAGGCATTCAGGCTGATTTAAAAACGTTTCAAGAATTAGGTGTGTACGGTATGTCGGTTCTTACTGCAGTTACTGCACAGAACACAACAGGTGTCCAAGGGATATTTCCAGTCGCAATAGAGGGATTAGAAGCTCAGTTGAAGTCAATAGGGACTGATCTGACGCCGGATGCCATTAAGACAGGAATGCTTTTTTCAGGTGAGTATATCGAGAGAACAGCATATATGATAAGGGAATTTCAATGGGAAAACGTAGTCGTCGACCCAGTCATGATCGCAAAAGGAGGCGCAACGCTGTTAGGTGAAGAAGCACTTCATGCGATGAAAACATGCATGCTTCCACTCGCAAAAATCATCACACCTAACATTCCAGAAGCAGAAGCATTAACAGGGATAAAGATAGACTGCATTGAAGCTAGAATTGAGGCGGCAAGAGTTTTATTTGACGCTGGTGCGGATCATGTTGTTGTTAAAGGTGGACACTTTGGAGATGGTGAATTTGTATCAGATCTTGTCTTTAATGGCATTGAAATGATCGAACTTGTAGAGAAGCGGATTCAAACAAAAAATACACACGGAACAGGGTGTACGTTCTCAGCGGCTATAGCAGCTGAGCTTGCCTCTGGTAAGAAAGCAGAGAATGCGATAGTGTGTGCAAAAAAATATATACAAACTGCTATCGAACATGGAATCGATGTTGGTTCAGGTCATGGACCGGTCAATCATTTCGCTTATAGGAGGGTTACACATGAACAATACTAGAATACAAGAATGGAAAACGTTCGTATCACAGATCAGAGAAGAAAAGCCACTCGTTCATCATATAACGAATAACGTAACCATGAACTTTCTAGCTAATGGTGTCCTCTCAGCAGGAGGAAGCCCAATGATGGTGCATGACGCATGTGAAGTCGAAGAAGCAGTAAGTGTGGCCGATGCTTTAGTACTAAACATCGGTACTTTAGATGAAGCATCAGCGAAATCTATGATACTCGCTCTACGAAGAGCAATGCATGCAGAAGTGCCAGTAGTCCTCGATCCAGTGGGGATAGGATTATCATCGTTCAGGCAAGAGCTTGTAAGGAAGTTGTTGTTTGAATATTCAGAATTGAAGGGGGTCAGACCCCGAACAATTCTGACAATTTGCGGTAATGCTGCGGAGATGCAGTTTTTGGCTGAAGGCGCATGGGAAGGCAGAGGAGTAGATGGTGATCTACCTAACTCGGAAGAGGATCTCATCAAGCTTGCTAGAGCTGCTGCGAAGCAAACAGGCTGTCTTATCGCCATGACTGGAACTAAAGATGTTATTTCAGATGGTGAAAGAGCAATCGTTCTTTCTCATGGAGATCCGATGCTTTCCTATGTCACCGGGACAGGATGCTTTGCTACATCAATGGTAGCTCTCTATCAGGGAAATCGGAAAAAAGAAGTTACAAGAGCTAAAGTTGACCTTCCGATACTAGAACGAACAGCACTTGCACTATTGATGCTCACTAAGGCGGCTGAAGAGGCTGTGAAAACGGCCAAAGGCCCTGGAAGCTTTCAGCAAAACCTTCTCGATCAGCTCTATAGTTTAGAATCTACTCATGAGATATTTCACGGATCCATCCACTGGCAAGATCACGTGTTGAAGGAGGGAGCGAACCGATGAAAACTCAAGCAAAGATACGTTTACAACAAGATCTATCACTCTATTATGTAGCAGGGACGATGAACTGCTGTTCACCAGAAGATTTTTATCGTATTCTTGTGCAAGCGATTCAAGGTGGAATTACCACGTTTCAGTTTCGTGAAAAAGGTGTTAACGGCTTGAGTGGTCAGAAACAGTTAGAAATGGCAAAGCGTGCAAAGGAAATATGCCACAAACATGATGTGCTATTTATCGTGAATGACGATCTAGATTTGATGAAAGCTGTTGATGCGGATGGACTTCATGTTGGTCAAACAGATGGTAATCTGGCGTATATTCGTAAAGAAACAGAAGGTAAACTTTTAGGTGTGTCAGCTCACACACTTGCTGAGGCAAAGGATGCCATCGTACATGGAGCCGATTATATTGGTGCTGGCCCGATCTATCAGACGAGTACAAAACCTGATGCGAAGAAACCTGTAGGCGTTGATCTAATCGCAGAACTTCGCAGCAATCAAGTGAACATTCCGCTTGTTGGTATCGGCGGGATTACGCTGCAAAACGCGAGTGAAGTCATTAAGGCAGGTGCGGATGGTGTAGCTCTAATCTCAGAAATAAGTGGTGCAGTTGATCCTTCTTCCGCTTCAAGCAACCTGCTTTTTGCTATTCAAACAGCGAAAAGAGAAGTGAAGTGAAGATATCTGTTCAAAAACTTACTGTAATGGCTATGTTAGTCGCGATCGGGACGATCTGTTCACATTTGTTATATATTCCTGCTGGAGTAGCAAAAGCGTTTCCCGTTCAGCATGCGATCAACGTGATGGCTGGTGTGATGCTCGGACCCATTCCGGCGGTAATCGTCGCATTCAGTATCGGTTTGCTTCGTAACTTAATTGGAATCGGCTCTCTGCTTGCTTTTCCGGGGGGAATGATCGGTGCATTTTTGGCCGGTTACCTTTATAAAAATGGAAAAAAATACACGTTCGCAGTAATAGGGGAATGGGTTGGAACTGGAATTATAGGAGCTGTTATAGCAGTGCCAGTTGCTACTGTTTTCTTAGGATCAAAAACGGGTGCATTCTTTTTTGTCACTCCTTTTTTGGTTAGCTCCATCGTTGGTGGAGTGATCGGGTTGCTAATTCTCCGTCTTCTTTTTAAAAATGCAGCGGCAAAGAATTGGCTAGGTTCGAACGAAGAAAAAGCTCTATGAAGTTATGCACCGGATAGGCTCACATAACGTACAATGTGTACTATCAACCTGAATAGGGGGAAGATCGGATGAAAAAACGTCCAAAACCCTGGGTGTATACAGAGATGGTTCTTATGTTTTTTGGACTGCTTTTAGCTATTTATAACGGTAAGACTTGGGAAAATCCCACTGTATTATTTTCAATCTTGATGGTGATCTTTATCTTTCGTGCAGTTGAGCGAAAAATTTTTAATCGAAAAACTGAGTTTTGGTTGAACACAGGAATGGCCACGGTCTTTTTCATTCTTGGAATCGTACCGTTTGTATAAAAAGGATAATGTATAGAAAGCAGGCTGAAATGAAAATCAGTCTGTTTTCTTTATTTTTAGGCAAACGTATATTTTTTTCAAATCTTTGACAAAATGATACTGAACGTAATAAAATAATTTTACGTAAAGAAATATTTTTATGTAACGAACATATATTATTGTGAAGTGAGGTGATGAGAGTGAAGAGGAATCAAAGAATGCCAGAGACGTTTATTGTCACAGAACCGGAACAAGCAGCTGCACTATTGCATCCTGTAAGATCTGAGCTCATAAGTTTGTTAAAAGAGCCGCGTTCTGCGACAGAGCTATCAAAAAGAATGAACGATTCCGCTCAAAAGATTAATTATCATCTTAAAGCATTAGAAAAAGTGGGCCTTGTGGTTCGCGCAGGCACAAGGAATGTTAGGAACCTTGTAGAAGTTCTATATGTAAGTGCCGGCCGTTCTTTTTTATTGTCAGATTCATTAGGTCTCTCTTCTGATACGATAAAAAAACTCCAAGATCAAACCGCTCTTGCTCATGTGTTATCCCTTACAGAGAAGATGAAGCGGGATGCCATTTCTTTAATGGAGCAATCGGAGGAAGAAGAGATACCAAGCGCAGTAGTAGAAATGGAACTAGCACTTTCTACCATGGAACACCGCAATGCATTTTTACAGGAATATGCAGATATGCTCACCACTCTCATACAAAAACACCACAGACCAAACGAAGAGAACGCAAAAGTGTATCACGTTTCAATGGCGGTGTACCCAAAACCTGAAGGAGGCGGCACAACGTGAATAAGAAGAGCAAAGGTACTGTTTTCCCGATCAATTCTGAAGTGGCAAATGAGGATGCGAACATCCTTCCTATGAAAACGGAAGTACAGGTGAAAGAAACAGAAACGGTGCAGGAGCCGGCAAAGATCATTTTTATCACGTCAGGATTTGGTAAAATACATGTTTCACCAAAAACAAATACAAACCCAATGGCAATTGCAGCCTAATTAGGAGGAAAACAGATGAATCTAATCCCTATGGTAGTAGAGTCGACAAACCGTGGAGAGCGATCTTATGATATCTATTCGCGTTTATTAAAAGACAGAATTATTATGCTGGGAAGTGCGATCGATGATAACGTGGCAAATTCTATCGTTGCTCAATTGCTCTTCTTAGCTGCTGAAGATCCGGATAAAGATATCTCCATCTACATCAACTCACCAGGAGGTTCTGTTACAGCAGGTCTAGCGATCTACGACACGATGCAGTTCATCAAACCAGATGTTTCAACGATCTGTATCGGGATGGCGGCGTCAATGGGAGCTGTACTCATGGTAGCTGGTGCAAAAGGAAAACGCTACGCGCTTCCGAACGCAGAAGTGATGATCCACCAGCCATTAGGCGGAACACAAGGGCAGGCCTCAGATATGGCAATTCACGCGAAGCGCATCCTGCAGACTCGTGAGTTGTTGAATAAGATCATCTCTGACCGTTCGGGTCAACCGATCGAGAAGGTAGAAAAAGACACTGACCGTGATTATTTCATGTCTGCAGAAGAAGCATTGAAATACGGGATCATTGATAAAGTGATCGAGAAGATCTAGGAGATAGAAGAGAGATAAGTGCATGGTAGCCAGTCGTGATCAACGACTGGCTTTCTTATGTACTGATGGGGTCAGTCCCCAAACAATTTATTTCCTGTCTTGTTTTAAGATTTTCTCTACGGGTGTTTGTTTCATATCGAACTTCAGATGCATGCCATTTCGTTTTGATCAAGCTGAATATGGTAATCTAATGTAAGTTGCATTGTTTAACAGTATATGAGTTTGTAAAGATAAACGAAAGAAGGAATGAAGCATGTCAGCTACCACAGGCAAGTCAACAGATACTTCTAACCAACAAAAAACGATCTATTCTATTCTTTTTGCGATAAGTTTTGTGCATTTATTAAATGACTCTATGCAGGCAGTTATTCCAGCCATCTTTCCAATTTTAGAGAAATCAATGAATCTTTCATTTACTCAGCTTGGTTGGATTGCTTTTACTTTAAACATCACGTCTTCTATCATGCAGCCAGTGATTGGTTGGTATACGGATAGAACGACTTCACCTTATATACTGCCTGTTGGTATGATGGCGAGTTTAATAGGAATGTTAGGCATCGCGTTTGCAGATTCCTTTTATATGATCATACTCTCGGTTGTTGGAATCGGTTTAGGGTCTGCTGTCTTTCACCCTGAGGGGTCTAGAGTCGCGTATATGGCAGCAGGAAACCGACGAGGTCTAGCTCAATCCATTTATCAAGTAGGAGGCAATACAGGCAGTTCGCTCGCCCCTGTGATGACGGCACTCGTATTCGTCCCACTCGGACAGTTTGGAGCTGTATGGTTTACTTCACTGGCGGCTATCGCCATTTTTGTACTGTTTTATGTTTCAGGCTGGTATGCTAAACAGCTCGTGCATTTTCCTCGTGTTCAAAAGCAAACTGGCGAGAAGAAAAAGATTGATAGAAAGCGAAAAAAACAAGTAATAGGAGCGATGGCATTACTCGTGTTTTTAGTATTTGCTCGTTCATGGTATTTCTCTGGAATCGGAAACTATTATCAATTTAATTTGATCGATGATTATGGATTGACGATTAGACAAGCTCAAGTTTATTTATTTGTTTTCATGGCCTCCGGTGTACTCGGAACATTCTTTGGAGGACCGATCGCAGACCGGCTAGGAAAGAGAAACATGATCTTTTGGTCGATGGTCGGAACTGCTCCACTCGCTCTCCTTCTTCCACACGTAGGACTGTGGGCCGTTATTCCTTTGTTCTTCTTAATCGGTTTCATTTTGAACACGAGTTTTTCGGTGACGGTCGTGTATGCTCAAGAACTAGTACCAGGCAGAATAGGCATGGTATCAGGTTTGATCGTAGGCTTGGCGTTTGGTATGGGAGCGCTCGGATCGGTAGTGCTTGGTAAGGTCGCTGACGTTACAAGCATCTCAAACACGATGTTTTTGATCAGCTTCTTGCCGTTAGTAGGATTGTTAACTGTCATGCTGCCAACAGATAAAACGCTTAAGAAATGGTCTTCTGGGGTCTGACCCGGGTCAGACCCCCAAGAAAGACATTTTCTCAATTATGTCTTTCCCACAAAGACAAAGGCCCCGGTCTCATATATGAGACCGGGGCCTTTGTCTAGTTATTCAATCGTCTATATCGAGCACTTGCGAACATGAATATACCGTACGATATAAAGCCGATTGCTACGATGGCGAGAAGAACGGGGCCGAACGGCTGTGAGGCAAGTTCTAGGAGTGCACCATCCAAACCACGCGTTTCATCTGGATCAGCCAAAACGGCTGTTCGTATGAGAAAGAACGCAATAATCATAAAAACGATTCCGCGTGCTGCCATTCCGAGTGTTCCAATGTAACCGCTCCACTTCCACTCTTTTTTGTTCATTTCATTCTTTTTTAAATCACGTTTAAATCGGTGTGTGAAGGCTTGAAACATAAAGACTATACCTGTAATAGCAAAAACAATACCACCTATAGCGACCAAAAGCTGACCAAAAGGCTGTGAAAGCATTTGTGCTGAAAGAGTTTGGTATGTTTCATCAGAAGATTTTGCTCTTGCACGAAACAAGATGCGTAATGAACTGATACACATTGTGATATAAATCCCTGCAATGATTAAAAAATTTAATCGGTTAAACCATCTTTTCCAATCGTGTTTTGCACACTCAGGATCGAAAAGAGCTTTAACAATCTGCCAAAAAGCGAATGCACTCAAACCTAAGGAAAGCACGATTAATAATGCGGGGCCGAATGGCTGTTGAGCGATTGTGTATAGTGCTCCGTTTGAACTCGCTTCATTCGGGTGTTTTCCTATAGACATGATTAGCGCTAGAATGCCGATGATGATATAAACGATACCTTTTGAAAGATACCCGATACGAGCAGAGCGGTGTACCCAAGGGCGATACGATTCATAATGAGTTTTCATTTTATCTTTGAATGTTGGTTCTTTTACAAAAGGCTGTTTCACGATAAGCACGTATCTCCTTTCAGAGTAGATTACTTCTAGTCTCTGGTGGGTTGTATAACAAGTAGATTCGGTACACGTTACTGATGATCGTCTTCAAAACCGCATAAGTAGGGATGGCTAAAAGCAGACCGATAAATCCAAATGCTGCACCTGCCATGAGTACGACTAGGATGATGGTGAGCGGATGGATACGAAGCTGTTTTCCCATGATTTGAGGAGACAAAATATTTCCCTCTACTTGTTGTACAACGAGCGTTACGATAGCGACTTTAACTGCCATAAAAGGATCTTGGATCAAACCTACTAAAAGAGCTGGAAATACACCGATAAATGGTCCTAAAAAGGGGATCACATTCGTTAGAACAGCAAAAAGAGCAAGAACTAAAGCGAACTTTAACCCGATCAATAAATAACCGGCATACATAAAGATGCCGACAAACCATGCCACAAGAACTTGTCCTTTAATATACGAAGATAAGGTTGAATCAATATCTCGTAAAATCGCAGCAACTTCATACTCCATGTGATGAGGAGCAAACCTTAAGAAATAATTAAAAAATTTCTTATCGTCAAGCAACAAATAAAAAAGAATAAAAGGGACCACTAACAATACAAGAGCAATATTCGTCAATGTGGCTACAAGGGCAATAACATCTTTTGAGACGGTACTAGTAAACTTTTCTAATCGTTGTGTGGCGAGTTTTGTTATCTGTGTGCTATCGATGAACGATTTTTTACTGCCGGTAATCATCGTACCTGTTTTTTCAGTAGCTTCACCAATCTTTTTTGGGAAATCGTCGGTGATATTAGAAAGCTGATCGGCTACAACGGGGACGGCTAGCGTGGCAATGCCTGTTACGGCTAAGATCAATCCGACCATCACTACAAGTATCGCTACAAACTTAGGAACTTTTTTCTGAATGAAGAAGCGTATGACTGGTCTAAGCAAATAATAAAGCAACCCTGCGATAAATAGAGGGAAGAAAACGCTAGATATTACGAGATATAGGAAGTCAAGCAGGTAATCAATTTTTCCTAGTAAATAAAGGATGGTTAACAGTAAGACTGAACCTGCGGCGTACTTAAAGAATGAGTGCTGATACCACATTAAATCTGACCTCCATTTCATATTAGTAGTCTTTTCCCTTTTTAGTAATTCGTAATCTTAATTTGATAATAAAATAATTGACTTTTTCTAAGAGCGCTGATAGATTGTAAGTGTAAATGTAAACGTTTACGTAACAAGAAAGCAGGGAGATGTTTTGAATCCGACAATAAAAGATGTTGCCAAGCATGCAAACGTTTCAATCGCTACAGTATCTCGAATTGTGAACGGATTGCCTGGCTATTCGGAGGAAACAAAGAAAAAAGTGCAGCAATCAATTGAAGCACTCGGCTATCAGCCTAACGCGATCGCACGCGGGCTCATTAACAAGCGGACACAGACGATCGGGGTTCTTTTTCCGGATGTATCAGGAATGCTTTCGTCAGAAGTATTAGAAGGTGTAGAGAATGCGGCGCATGACGGAGGATTCAGCGTAATCGTCTGCAACACCACTTCGAGTGGGAAGAGAACCGTGAAGTATTTGAGGCTGCTGCAAGAAAAACGAGTAGATGGAATCATCTTTGCTTCAGAAGATGTTAAAGAAGAGTACTATAAAATCTTTCAAGAGATGAAAGTACCGGTTGTCCTTGTTTCTACGGCGTCATCCAAATACGATCTTCCGTTTGTTCGGGTAAATGATTTTGATGGAGCTTTTCAAGCTACAGAGTATTTAATTCGAAAAGGTCATAAAGTGATTGGCATGATCGGTGGAAGCGATGAGGATCCGATTGCTGGAGTACCAAGAATGCAAGGATTTCAAAAAGCTCTTGAGAGTAATGGTCTTTCATTTACTAACAATCACATAACGAAAAATGAGGGCTATCGTTTTCAAAACGGAAAAGAATCGCTTCCGCTTCTGCTAAAAAAACTTCCTGACATGACGGCACTATTCGCAGCAAGTGATGAGATGGCCATTGGTGCAATGTCTGCTGCACATCAGTTAGGAATAAGGGTGCCAGAGGAACTATCAATCATCGGTTATGATAACTTGAAGATTGCTGAGATGTGTTATCCGCCACTAACGACTGTATCTCAGCCGTTAAAGGATATGGGACAAACCTCAGGTGAAATGCTAGTCAGTTTGATTAAAGGTGAACAACAAGAAGCAAAAAGCCGTTATATGCCTTTTACCATTGTGGAAAGGCAATCAGTCAGTGATTTTCGTGACAAGTAAAAAACGGGTTAACTCAAAGCTTCATTTTTATTTGGGATTTACGTAAACGTTTACGTAAAACGCTTACACACATAGGAGGACGTTATACATGATTAAAGTTACAGTTTGGAATGAAAACCGTCATGAACAGAAAAATCCGGTAGTTAAAGATATTTATCCAAAAGGAATTCATGGTGCTATTCAAGAATTCCTTGAAAAAGCAGGACATGATGTGAATACAGCAACACTTGATGAAGCTCAACATGGTCTTACAGAAGATGTGTTAAATAACACGGATGTTTTAGTATGGTGGGGGCACTTAGCTCATGATGAAGTAGAAGATGAGATCGTAAATAAAGTATATCAACGAGTACTAGATGGCATGGGTCTACTCGTCCTTCATTCTGGTCATTTCTCTAAAATCTTTAAAAAATTGATGGGAACTTCATGTGATCTAAAGTGGCGCGAAGCTGACGAAAAAGAACGTATCTGGATCGTTAATCCAAGTCACCCGATCGCAAACGGACTTGGTGAATATATCGAGCTTGAAAAAGAAGAGATGTATGGAGAGCATTTCGATATCCCTGCTCCAGATGACCTAGTATTTGTTAGCTGGTTTGAAGGAGGAGAAGTGTTCCGATCAGGAGCGGCTTACAATCGTGGTAAAGGAAAAGTGTTCTATTTCCGTCCGGGACATGAGACGTATCCAACGTATTATAACGAAGATGTACAAAAAGTAATCACGAATGCTGTATCTTTCTTAGCTCCTTCAGGCAGTGAAGCGCCAAAGTACGGAAATGCTAAGCCGCTTGAAGCGATCGGTGCAAAGTAAATAAAACGATTAAACACCCACTATAAGGAGGAAATAATCATGACAATTAAAGTTGGAATCATTGGTTGCGGTAGCATCGCACAGCATCGCCATCTGCCAGAATATGCAGCGAATCAGGACGTAGAGATCGTTGCGGTTTGTGACATTGTAAAAGAACGTGCTGAGTCAACACAAGCGGTTTATGGAGGAAAGATCTTTACGGATTATAATGAACTTCTTGCGCTTAAAGATGTAGATGCAGTGAGTGTTTGTACGCCTAATTTTCTTCACGCGCCGATTTCAATTGCCGCTTTAAATGCTGGAAAACACGTTTTATGTGAAAAACCGATGGCAACCTCGCTTCAAGAAGCAGAGGAAATGATCGCTGCAGCAGAAAAGAGCGGAAAAACGCTAATGATTGGTCATAATCAGCGCTTTGTTCCGGCACACCAAAAAGCGCGTGAGCTAATTGCCTCTGGTGATATCGGGAAAATTTACAGCTTCCGAACGGCTTTCGGGCACCCAGGACCTGAAGGCTGGAGCGTAGATGGTGTGAACAGCTGGTTCTTTAAAAAGGATGAAGCATTTATCGGCGCAATGGGGGACCTTGGTGTTCATAAAACAGACTTGATTCGATACATTCTTGGAGAAGAGATCGCCGAAGTTGGTGCTTTTGTTGAGACGAGCGCAAAAGAGTTTGCTTCAGTTGATGATACAGCTGTTTGCGTGTTGAAAACAGAGAGTGGAATTATCGGAACATTGGCGGCTAGTTGGTCTTACACGGCAAAAGAAGATAACTCTACGATCATCTATGGCGAAAAAGGTATCCTTCGATTAGAAGATGATCCGAAATATTCTTTAGTCGCACAATACACGAATGGAAATGTTGTACGCTATGAGATGGGTGCGATCCAAACGAATGATAACCAGTCTAACTCTCACGTGGTAGATCACTTTATCGAGGCGATTGAAGCGGGTCATGCTCCACTGATCACGGGCGAAGAAGGAAAACGCTCATTGGCCGTAATTCTAGCTGCTTTAGAATCAAACGAGAAGAAGACGATTGAAAAAGTTAAAACAGGAGTTCACGCATGAAACTAAGAGTTGGGATCATAGGGGCAGGCGGCATCGCTCAAGGCCGACATATCCCCGCTTTTCAAAGTTTAAGTGAAAAAGCAGAAGTGACGGCCATTAGTGATGTAAACGTGGATGTTGCGAAAAGTGTTGCTGAAAAATTTCACGTACCGAACTATTTTACGAGTTACGTAGAGATGTGGCCGCATGTAGATGCGGTTGTGATCTGTACGCCTAACAAGTTTCATAGAGAGATCACAGTTGCGGCATTGGATGCAGGTAAACATGTTCTGTGTGAGAAACCGATGGCAATGACCGTTGAAGAATGTGCCGAAATGGTAGAAGCAGAGAAGCGATCAGGAAAAGTATTATCGATCGCTTATCACTATCGATACATGAAAGAGTCTCAAGCTGCAAAACGAATCATGGAGTCTGGAGAAGTTGGTAATCCTCTAGTCGTTCGTGTACAAGCGCTTAGAAGAAGAAAAGTTCCGGGTTGGGGAGTATTTACAAATAAAGAGCTTCAAGGTGGCGGCAGCTTGATCGACTATGGCTGCCATCTGCTGGATCTGACACTTTGGCTTTTAGATAACCCGGTTGTGAGTGAAGTATCTGGTCAAACGTATAACACCGTCAGCCGTGAAGCGGAACAAGTAAATCAATGGGGCTCGTTTGATGCAGAAACATTTGAAGTCGATGATCATGTCACCGCGTATATTCGTCTCGCGAACGGTGGTACGATTCTGTTTGAAACATCGTGGGCGGCAAATATTCCGGACGATGCAGAACTGCTGCGCATTTCTGGTGATAAAGGCGGACTGGATGTATTCCCATTTGCGGTGAACAAAGCAGTAAACGGTATGATGACTACAACTAAAGCAGATTGGATCCTAGGAGAAGACAATCCCGGTCTTCCTCAAGCTGAGAATTTTGTGGATAGCTGTTTAGGTAAAGCAGAACCTCTTGTGAAAGCTGAGGAAGCGATGAATACTTCACGGGTGATCGAAGCGATCTATGCTAGCAGTCTTATGGGAAAAGGCGTTCAACTAGGAATTGAAAAAGGAGTGAAATAGTATGAAATTAGGTGTGTTTACGGTCCTGTTTTCACAGAAATCATTTACAGACATGCTTGACTATGTGAAAGAAGCAGGCGTACAAGCCGTAGAAATTGGAACGGGTAACTATCCAGGAAACGCTCACTGTCCGCTTGATGAACTACTTCAGAGTGAAGAGAAGCGATCACAGTACCTTCATGAAGTAGAGAAGCGTGGTTTGACGATTTCAGCCTTCAGTTGTCACGGGAATCCGTTATCTCCAGACGAGGCATTTGCAAAAGAGTCACATGAAACTTTTGTAAAAACTGTTGAACTGGCTGAATTGATGAATGTACCAGTGGTAAACTGTTTCTCTGGTGTACCGGGTGACTCTGAGAATGCAAAGTATCCAAACTGGCCAGTTTCCCCTTGGCCGAATGAATACAGCGATGTGTTGAAGTGGCAATGGGAAGAGAAGTTGATTCCATATTGGCGCACGTGGGGTCAATTTGCAAAAGAACATGGAGTGAAGATCGGCTTAGAGCTTCACGGTGGTTTCTTAGTGCATACTCCATATACGTTACTGAAGCTGCGTGAAGAAACATGTGACGCAATTGGTGCCAACCTTGATCCATCCCATCTTTGGTGGCAAGGCATCGATCCTGTGGCAGCAATTAAGATTCTTGGAAAAGCTGGAGCAATCCACCACTTCCATGCAAAAGACACATACTTAGACCAAGATAATATTAACATGTACGGATTAACGGATATGCAGCCATACGGCGCTGTTCAAAACCGCGCATGGAGCTTCCGTTCAGTAGGCTGTGGTCACTCTGTTCAAGATTGGTCCGATATGATGAGTGCACTTCGTACGTATGGTTATGACTATGTAGTAAGCATCGAGCATGAAGATCCGATCATGTCGATCGACGAAGGATTCAACCGCGCGGTGAAGAACCTGCAGTCGATCCTCATCGCCGAGCAGCCAGCGGAGATGTGGTGGGTCTAGGGGTCTGACCCCAAACAAATACAAATTCACTAAATTTGTATTTGTGGAGTGGACACTCCTAGCATTACATTCAAGTCTCACAGCATGGAGAAAACCTGTACCCCTTTTAATGGGATACAGGTTTTCTGTTTACCAGGTTAACCTATTTAACCTCATCAATAAAAAATATTTGACAGTTCATCCCAATATCACATATAATTTCAAAAACATATGACGAAGAAAACGAAGAAGAGGATTAGTAGATTGAATCTGTCTTTTTAGAGAGGGAGCTGTAGCGCTGGAAGGCTCCTACTGACAAACGATTGAACCTGCCTCTGAGTTCTGTATCTTATTTCAGTTATAACAGTTATAAGATATTCAGCGGTTAAATACCGTTATCATGAAAGAGTGTAAAGCTATGCTTTGAATTAGGGTGGTACCGCCAAGAAATTGGTCCCTAATGAAAAGTATAGCTTTTTTTATTTTCATTTAGCGAGGAGTGCATCCAATGACTAAAGAATTTGTAAAGAGCGTAACGAGTATGCAAGATGATTTTGCTCAATGGTATACCGATGTGGTGACAAAAGCGGAACTTATTGATTATTCAAGTGTTCGGGGATCTATGATCTTAAGACCTTACGGCTACGCAATATGGGAAAACATTCAAAAAGAACTTGATAAGCAAATCAAAGCGACAGGTCATGAGAATGTGTATATGCCGCTTTTTATTCCAGCAAGTCTGCTTCAAAAAGAAAAAGACCATATTGAAGGATTCGCCCCTGAAGTAGCATGGGTCACACATGGAGGAGAAGAAAAGCTGACAGAACGCCTTTGTGTTCGTCCGACATCAGAAGTTCTTTTTGCTGAGCATTTTAAAAACATCATCCATTCACATCGCGATCTTCCAAAGCTTTATAACCAGTGGTCGAACGTTGTGAGATGGGAAAAGACCACTAGACCTTTTCTTCGTACTCTCGAGTTCCTCTGGCAGGAAGGACATACTTGCCATGAAACAGATGAAGAAGCTCATGATGAAACGGTAAGAATGCTTAATGTGTATGCTGATCTCTGTGAAGAATTCCTTGCAATACCGGTAGTGAAGGGTCAGAAAACAGAAAAAGAAAAATTTGCTGGAGCGAAATATACTTATACGATTGAAAGCCTAATGCATGATGGGAAAGCGTTGCAGTCTGGAACTTCTCATCATTTAGGAGATGGATTCGCCAAAGCATTCGGTATTGAGTTTACGAACAGAGAAGGAAAACTACAGACTGTTCAGCAGACATCATGGGGCTTTACGACGCGTATTATTGGGGCGATGATCATGGTTCATGGTGATGAACGCGGGCTCGTCGTTCCTCCAAAGATAGCACCAACTCAACTCATGATCGTACCGATTGCTCAACACAAAGAGGGAGTTCTCGATTTTGCATACGATTTAAAAGATAAGCTATCACAGACCATTCGAATTGGAATTGATGCAAGTGATAAAAAGCCAGGGTGGAAATTTAATGAGTATGAGATGAAGGGAATTCCTCTTCGTCTAGAGGTAGGGCCGCGAGACATCGAACAAGATCAAGTGATATTAGTGCGAAGAGATACAGGGGAAAAAGAAACCGTACCTCTCAAAGGCTTAGAATCCTACATTCAAAATACATTAAGTGATATTCAGGATAACTTGTTTAAAAAGGCGAAGACTCATCGGGAAGATAAAACAACAACGGTTACTACATTTGATGAATTCAAAATCGAATTAAGTAAAAAAGGCGGTTTCATGAAAGCGATGTGGTGTGGTGATGATGCTTGTGAAAGTTTTATAAAAGACGAAACAGGCGCAACATCAAGGTGTATACCGTTTGAACAAGAAAAGCTCTCAGAAAAATGTGTTTGCT
Source organism: Fictibacillus phosphorivorans (assembly GCF_007673525.1). Lineage (GTDB taxonomy): Bacteria > Bacillota > Bacilli > Bacillales > Fictibacillaceae > Fictibacillus > Fictibacillus phosphorivorans_C. The sequence continues at coordinate 2,769,366 of NZ_VDZU01000001.1, read as the reverse complement.
GTGATCAACAAGCAAAACACCTCGTCTACTGGGCAAAAGCATATTAAATAGAAGGGGTCAGACCCGGGGTCTGACCCCTTTTCTTTTTTAAAAATATATTATTTCTCACTATATTAGGAACTTTACATTACTGTATGTCATACACTATACTATAATCGAGGTGATTGCATGAGCGAATTAATTTTCTCTCTAAAGACAGAACTGCGAAGAGGAACCTTAACTTTAGCAGTCTTAAGCCAGCTCCAAACACCGCAATACGGATATTCACTCGCGCAGCGGTTAGAAGAGAACAACGTATCCATTGATCAAAGCACCCTGTACCCGCTTCTTCGTAGGCTTGAAAAGCAAGAGCTGCTTACGAGTGAATGGGATACAACAGAGAACCGACCTAGAAAATATTATCTTCTCAGCGAGTTTGGTCAAGAAGTGTTCAAGCAACTGAAAGAAGAATGGCATAACACGTCTATGCAATTAAATTCGATGTTATAAGGAGGAATTCCAAATGAATTTGATTGAAACGTATATCAGTGAAGTGACACAAAGACTTCCTGAAAAAATAAGGGATGACATCGCGATGGAGCTAAGATCAACGATTGAAGATATGCTTCCAGATCAACATACAGAAAAAGATGTTGAAGAAGTTCTTATGAAACTCGGAGATCCTGTAAAACTCGCAAGCGAATACAACAACAAACCTAGGCATGTAATAGGTCCTATGTTTTATGAAAGTTATATTAATGTGTTGATCGTGGCAGCTATCATTTCTGTAGTGGCCAGTAGCCTTACCCTCTTTGTAAACGGTATGATTACATTTGAAGGTGATAAATCTCTATTCACTCTAATGGCTTTTATCGGTCAACTTTGTTTAAAGATGTTCTTATCCAGCTTGACGGTTTTGTTTCAAGTTTTCTTCTGGGTAACGATTGTATTTATCATGCTAGAACGATCAGGAGTTTCAAATGGTGATATCTATACGAGAAAAAAGAAAACATGGTCTCCATCTGATCTATATCAACTTAAAAAAGTAGTGACGAAAAGACAGATTCCAAAGGCGGAAGTTTTCTTTAGTTTATTCTGGACAGCAATTTGGGCCATAGTTCTATTTAACTCGTCTGAAATGATCGGCTGGTATGAACAAAGTGGAAAAGGATTAGAAGGACTTACGCTCAAAGCACCACTATTCAACGAGGAAGTTTTATTCTCATATGCTCCTTTTATCATTTTGCTTATTCTCATTGAAGTGAGTCTTGCTATCTATAAATTTTTTATTGGAAGATGGACGAATCTACTTGCTTCATTGAACTTAATCTATCATTTTATTTCGGTAGGCTTACTTTGTTTTATGCTAACGGATGAAACGCTTTATAATAAGTCATTCACTGAAAAACTATATGACACCTTCCCTGATGTACCAGCATTTTGGTTTATATCCACAATTGCAACAATCGTAGCGGTTTTTTCTATCATAGATATCATTTCTGGTTTCAATAAAGCAAATAAATCAAACACCCTAATAGATCAATGGATGAAGAACGGATAAGCAAAAAGACTTCTATCATGAAGTCTTTTTATTTTCAAAATGGAACAATATGTTAAACTTAAACGAATAGAAAATGACTTAGGAGGAATAACGTGATTACTCTCGTAAAAGCAGATTCTTCAAAAGCTAAAGAAATTGCAAAGTTCATCGCAGTCCAAAACAGAGTGGCATCCAAACATTGCGGCTATTGCGGTGAAATGGAACACGAAATTCTTCATTCGCTGAAAGAAGACCTCTCAGATGTTCCTTATCAGGAATCTTTTGTGTTGGCCTATGAGAATGACTTTCTAGTGGGAGTTCTTGGATTTGATGCCGACCTTGAAAACCGGAACGCCGAAATATGGGGTCCTTTTATTACACATAGTGAGCACCAGCAGATTACAAAAGAGCTTTGGGATCTCCTACTCCAGCTCATACCTCAAACGATTGAAACGGTTCATTTTTTTATCTCTACAGATCATACAGACCTCAAAAAGTTTCTAACTCATAACGATATAATAGACCAAAAAAGCAAACACACCATTCTATCAATCACCAAGGAAGCAATAACAAACACAGCTGCAGTGAATAACATTAAAGAATATACAGAAAGGGATAAGAATAATTTCAAGAATTTGCATGATACCTATTTTCCTTCGACGTATTACAATTCACAACAGATCATTGAACGATTAAACGAGTTTCATAAAGTATTTGTATATCAAATTGAGAATGAAGTGGTGGGTTATATTTATGTAGAGATACAACCACAGTTTGGTGAAGGCTCTATTGAGTTCTTCGCTGTAGATGAAATGCATAGAGAAAAAGGAATCGGTGTGCAGCTTTTAACGTATGCTGTCACTTGGATGCTCAGCAATCCGCATTTGAAGCATATTGATCTGTGCGTCAACAATGAAAATAAGCTAGCGATCCATCTTTATAAAAAAATCGGTTTTGCTATTCAAAAAGAACTATTTCATATAACTAAGCAACTTTCTGTAGAGACATTGTCTAGAAAATAGTACTATTTTGATTTGACCTCTATGAAAAATATTTTTTCCGTATAAAATAGATAGAGTGATTATGAATCTATTTAAGGGGAGAATGTTTTATGAAAAATACTTGGAAAGCATATCGCTCGCCGATCATATTACTGCTCGCGATTATTGCGGGAAGTATAATCGGTTCTACGATGGGAAAGGACGCTGCTGTCCTTAAACCGTTCGGCGATCTGTTTTTAAACGTTATGTTCATGATTGTTGTTCCACTCGTGTTCTTTTCAATCTCATCGAGTGTTGCAAGCATGGCTGGTTCAAAGCGTTTCGGTAAAATCATCAGCTCTATGATGATCGTCTTTTTATTCACTGGAACGGTAGCAGCTATTATTAGTATGGCTGGTATTAAAATCTTTCCGCCTTCAGAGGGTGTGAAGATTGATCTAGTGAAACCTGATACAACGGGTGAAGAAGTATCGATTGGTGATCAGCTAGTAAGTACAGTTACGGTTCCTGATTTTGTCGATTTATTAAGTCGTGCGAATATGTTAGCACTTATTCTTTTTTCTGTGTTGTTAGGTCTTGCAACATCTAAAGTGGGAGAAAAAGCTAAGCCGCTCGCTAACTTCCTCTCAGCAGGAAGTGAAGTTACACTTCAGATGGTAAAATACGTGATGTATTATGCCCCGATCGGTTTAGGAGCCTATTTTGCAGCACTTGTTGGTGAATTCGGTCCAACGCTGCTTGGTTCTTACTTTAAAGCAGTCTTATTCTATTATCCGTTCTCTATTATTTATTTCTTCGGCTTCTTTACGCTTTACGCGTTCATGGCTCATGGAAAGCTTGGTATTCGTGTGTTTTGGAAAAACATGCTCTCGCCATCTGTTACGAGTCTTGCAACGTGCAGTTCTGCTGCGAGTATTCCCGTTAACATAGAAGCTACTAAGAAAATGGGCGTACCTGACGATATTAGTGAAACGACGATTCCTCTTGGTGCAACACTGCATAAAGACGGATCTGTTATTGGTGGGGTATTAAAGATTACTTTTCTTTTTGGAATATTTGATATGGATTTCTCAGGCATCAACACGTATCTTTTAGTTGGTGGAGTAGCCCTTTTAGTGGGTATGGTAATGGGAGCAATCCCTCAAGGTGGACTGATCGCGGAGATGCTGATTCTATCACTGTTCGGTTTTCCTCCAGAAGCACTGCCGATTATCGCTGCGATCTCTGCCATTATTGATCCGCCAGCCACATTACTGAACGCGACAGGTGATAATGTCGCAAGTATGATGACGGCTCGTTTAGTTGAAGGTAAGAACTGGTTCTTGAAAAAGACAGGTTCTTTAACAGAACAAAAAGGCGCATAATTTATTTTCATCTCTAACTCATCTTATTTTGAGTTAGAGATTTTTTTATGGGAAAAAAGGGAAGTTCTCTATCCTCAAATCATTATGAAAATGTTATTCTTAACGTAACAAGAATGAACAATGTGTCGTTGATAAAGGAAGTGTACAGATGAATTCTTCATTGCAAGCAGACTGTTCTCGTTGCTTTGGCCTTTGCTGTGTGGCGCTACCTTACGCAAAATCTGCTGATTTTGCTTTTGATAAAGACAGTGGAACGCCTTGTAGAAACTTACAAGACGATTTCCGCTGTGGGATTCACCAACATCTAAGAGATCAAGGGTTTAAAGGTTGTACGGTATATGAGTGTTTTGGAGCAGGACAAAAAGTCTCACAAAACACTTTTTCAGGAATGGATTGGGAGACTAATCCAGAGCTAGCGAACGAGATGTTTGATGTTTTTCCAATCATGCAACAACTTCAAGAAATGATCTATTACCTAACTGAGGCGATGAACCTTAGCGTAACAAAACCTATCCATCAAGAATTAAAAGTGGCTATAAGCGAAATAGAAAATCTTACTCTACGCCGAGCTTCAGAGATCAAAATGATGAACGTAGCAGAAATTCGTATAAGGATGAACGAGTTGCTGATTCGTACGAGCCATTTAGTAAGAGAAGAATACAAGCATAAGAAGTATCAAATAACAGGCAAGACCAGTGATTTTATCGGTAGTAATCTTCAAAATGCAGATCTTCGTGGCGCAAATTTACGAGGTGCTCTTTTCATAGCGGCAGATTTAAAATATGCGGACTTAAGAAAATCAGATTTAATAGGGGCGGATTTACGTGATGCTGATATAAGTGGTGCAGACTTAAGAGGGAGTATCTTTTTAACACAAGCACAAGTAAATTCAGCTAAAGGAAATGCTGAAACAAAACTACCTGTTAGGTTAACTCATCCGAATCACTGGCAAAAAGTAAAACAAAACAAAAATGCCTTCCGTTAACGAATAACGGAAGGCTTAACTGTGACTAAAAGATTAAGTTTAGTACGAGATAAGAGAGTGCTGCTAATGTTGCTGAAATTGGAAGTGTGATGAACCAAGTGATGATCATCGTCTTAGCCGTTCCCCATTTAACTCCTTTTAATCGGTGAGACGCACCAACCCCTAAGATAGAAGAAGTGATAACGTGCGTTGTACTTACAGGAATACCTAAGAAAGATGCACCAAAGATAACAGATGCTCCCGTTAAATCAGCTGAAACCCCATTAACAGGACGGATTTTCATGATCTTTCCGCCAACCGTCTTGATGATTTTCCAACCACCTACAGATGTACCAAGACCCATAGCAAGCGCACAGGATACCTGTACCCAAAGCTGAATGTCTGTGCTATCTGTGTAGCCGTTCGCGATTAATGCCATCGTGATGATCCCCATCGCTTTTTGCGCATCATTCGTACCGTGTGAATAAGCTTGGAGAGCGGCAGTAGCTACCTGTACTTTACGAAAACCGTTATTCGTTTTCGTTAAATTCGTATTCTTAAATACCATCTTAATAACGTTATAAAATATAAAACCTACGATAAATGCTAGAATTGGAGAAAGAAGCAAACCATAAATAATTTTTAGAAAACCAGAATAATGAAGTGCTTCAAAACCAGCAGCTGCAATGGCAGCACCAGCGATAGAACCGATGATCGCATGTGACGATGAACTTGGGATACCATAGTACCAAGTGATCAAGTTCCAAGCGATGGCCGCTACAAGAGCAGCGAGAATAACGACTGACCCGTTAGGAAGTGTGAATGGGTCAACGATGTCTTTTGTGATCGTTTTAGCAACACCAGTGAATGTCATGGCTCCGACAAAGTTCATGACTGCAGCTAGAATAATAGCTCTTCTTGGTGTTAAAGCTTTTGTTGAAACAGATGTTGCAATCGCGTTCGCTGTATCATGAAATCCATTAATAAAGTCAAATGCTAGCGCACCGATTACAACAAGAATGGTAATGAGTAATACTGTATCCATACCAGCCACCCGTTACGCGTTTTTCATAATGATAGATTCTAATGTGTTTGCAACGTTCTGGCAGCTGTCGGCAATGCCTTCAAGCACTTCATACATTTCTTTATACTTGATAACTTTGATCGGATCTGTTTGAGTGGCAAACAATTCTCGTTGAGCTTCACGGTAAAGATCGTCACATTTTGATTCGTAATCTTTAATCTTGATTGCATGTTCACGCATATCAAGAAGTTTCTTCTCAGATAACAAATTAACAGTAAGCAGGATTTCTTCCGCACTTAACTTGATGTATTCTACAAATTTAACCATGTATTGATCTGGGTTTGTAATTGCGTAAATGTCAAACAAAGCAGAAGATTGCTCGATACCATCTAGAATATCATCCATGCTCATAGCAAGTGATAAGATATCTTCTCTTTCAATAGGTGTAATAAAAACTTTGTTCAGTTCCATGATAACGGTATGAACATAAGAATCACCTTTTGATTCAAGTTCTTTTAAATGGTCTGCGAATTCGCGAAGATCATTTTCGTTATTAATTTTGAAATCGTGGAAATAACCAGCAGAATCTTTCAAGTTGCTAGCAATATCCGTTAGCATGACCATGAACTTATCCTTTTTCTTTGTAAACATAGTACCCTCCAAAAGAAATGTCTTTTATCCTTTTTCTTTTACGTTTTTTGTGGCAGTCATTTTTTTCTTTTTTAACCACCCAGCACATTATACAAAAAAATAAGAGTTTTTGTCGAAAAAGAATGAATTGTAATCAATAATTTACAAAAGCTTTACATAGTTAAGCTTTCTTTTAACGTTCAACAAACTTGGAATTAACAAACGTTTAGAAATGAAATAAAAACTTTACATTCTTTTCTTACATCATTCCCTAAAGGAACTCTTTAGAATCTATGGGCAGTGAAAGCCCGTAGAAAAACATTTGAAAGATATCTGTTGCAAGTTTTTTTCCATTCTCGCCTGTAATCATGGAGATGAGCATATTGTTATTAAAAAGCTGGATGTATACCATGATGGATTCCATAGAAAGGTCAGGGTTGATCTCACCATTGTTTTGAGCATCCTTAATCAGGTCAACTAATAACGGAATGCTATACTTCGTTTGAAAGTCAGCTAAAAATAATTTTAATTCTTCATCGTTTAACATCATCTCTTCTATAACTTCAGGATGAATACTTTGTATGTTATCCGTTTTATGAAGAATACTTGAGGTCATTTTTTCTTTGAAAGAAAGATCCTTGTGAAAGAGCTCTTTATGAAAATCGTATTCATCGGCAACGAACTCTTTAATCACTTCCCGAAACAAAGCTTCTTTGCTTCCAAAGTGATTATAGATGGTAACTTGAGATACCCCGGCATGTCTTGCTAGATCTTCTATTTTAATTTCTTTGATGCCTTGTTTTTGAAACAGGGAGAAAGCAGCTTTCTTAATGTCTTTTTTCTTTTGTTCCTTTCGACGTTCATATCCGTTCAAGACTCTTCACCTCTTTACTAGGATAAAACACATTTTGAAAAATAACAAATAACATATTTCAAAAAGTATTGCTTAGTGGGAAGAAAAGACTTATGATTATTTTGAAATATACATTGTTCAATATTTCAAAAAGGTGGGTGTGAGGATGATTCAGGTAAAGGGGCTCTCAAAGCGGTTTACGGATAAAAAAGGATTGTTCGATCTGAATTTTGAAGTAAAAAAAGGCGAGGTGTTTGGATATATTGGTCCGAATGGAGCAGGTAAATCAACAACCATTCGTCATTTAATGGGCTTTGTGAAACCAGATAGTGGCTATTCTTCAATCGATGGAATGGACTGCTGGAAAAACGCTGCGCGTATTCAAGAAAAAACAGGATACTTGCCAGGCGAGATTGTCTTTTTAGAAGGAATGACAGGGCTTGGCTTTTTGTCCCTCGTTCAAAAGATGCGAAAGCAAGAGTGCATAAAACGCAGAGACGAGTTAATAGAACGATTTCAGTTAGACGTAAACTCACCGATAAGAAAGATGTCTAAAGGAATGAAACAGAAAGTGGGTATCATCGCAGCGTTTATGCATTCCCCTCAAGTCCTTATCTTAGATGAACCTACATCTGGGCTTGACCCGCTCATGCAACGCGTCTTCATTGATCTAATCTTGGAAGAAAAACAAAATAACAAAACGATACTCATGTCATCACACAGTTTTCAAGAGATCGAACGAACATGTGATTCGGCCGGAATCATAAAAGATGGAAAGTTAGTGGCGTTAGAAGATATGCATTTGTTAAGAAGAGTACAACGCAGAGTATTTGAAGTGAAAGTGAAGTCTGAGGGTGACATGGAACAGATCATTCAATCACCGCTTGTTACTGAAGTCAAAGGTGCTAGAACCATTCATGTTACGGTACAAGGTAACGATCAAGAATTTGTACAGCTTTTGAGTCGTTGTGATGTTCAACATATCGATACACGGCCTCAGGATTTAGAAGATATATTCATGCATTATTATGACAGAAGGGAAGTGGAGAAATGAGCTTGCCTTTATATCTTGCGATGATGAAAAATCACGGAAAGATGTTAGGGGGATTCATTTACGGTGCTTCAGCTTATATTGTACTAATCATTTGGATATATCCCTCTATTGCTGATATGAAAGGATTTAACGAAATGATCGCTGCACTGCCAGAAGGTATGCGGAAGCTGATCGGTATGGAGAATGGCATAAATTCCTTGTCAGACTATATAGCAGGTGAATTTTATGGGATGTTGCTTCTGATCATATTGATGGTTTATGTAATTTTGACTTCGACTCGAGTGATGGCACGACTGGTCGACCAAGGATCTATGGCTTACTTGCTTGCTACCCCTAATTCAAGAGTAAAGGTTGCCATTACACAAGCAGCAGTCTTGCTTACCGGGCTGGCATTAATCGTAGGTTTTACAACGCTTAGTGGTATTGCAGCAAGCGAGTGGCTGATCGATGGCTATCAATTAGACGTTCCTTCTTTTATTACATTGAATCTACTCACTTTCCTTGTTTTCTCGTCGATAGCTGGTTATTGCTTCTTCATCTCCTCTGTAAATAATGATGAGAAGAAAGCGCTCGGGATCTCTGCAGGAATTACGCTTTTATTTTATATGTTGAACATGGCCGGAAAGTTAAGCGAGAAAACAGAATGGATGTTAAACTTTACGATCTTTAAATGGTATGATCCGATCAAGATGATTAATAACGAGACGGAGGCGCTCTGGATCGGATGTGCACTAGGCATTTTAACATTTCTCTTATTCATGCTTAGTGTGGCTGCGTTCAAGAAAAGAAATCTTCCGTTATAAATATTCTAAATCGTTAGGTTAACATGTATAATATAAATAATAATAAGTCACCAAAATGCAAATTTCACATACAATGTTAGTGCTAGGAACCGAATATTGGATAGTTTTCAGGCTGCTGTCGTAAAAGACGGCAGCATTTCTGCTTTTTAAGGGTACTTGAGGATGATAGTTATTATCAAATACGCAGGAGGGGAAGTCCATTGGAACTCTCTGCACGTACACAACTGTTAATGGCAACAACGTCTGGTATCTTCATATTAACCGCTTGGATGATGGAAAAATATTCAGATTCTCCTTACTATGTTCTCTTTTATTTGTTGGCTTTTATCGTAGGAGGCTATGCAAAAGCAGTCGAAGGCATTCAGGAAAGCATAAAAGACCGACAATTGAACGTTGAACTTCTTATGATGTTTGCCGCAATTGGATCTGCAGCGATCGGCTATTGGGGAGAGGGAGCTGTATTGATCCTAATCTTTGCTTATTCTGGCGCTCTAGAAATGTATACCTTACAAAAAAGCGATAAAGAGATTAAAGCATTACTATCTTTACAACCGGAAGAAGCATGGCTTTTGTTAGATGATAAGGAACTGAGAGTAGAGGCTTCATCTTTAGAACCTGGTAACCTAATAAAAGTTAAACCAGGAGAGCGGGTACCTGCTGATGGTGTAATTGTAAAAGGAAACTCCTTTATTAATGAATCTGCATTAACCGGTGAGCCTCTTGCTCGCGAAGTCCATACCTCATCAGAAGTATTAGCAGGAACGTTAAACCAATCTGGATTGTTAGAGATTTCTGTTACAAAACATATGAAAGACTCAGTATTTCAAAGAATGATAGACCTCGTCAATAATGCACAGAATGATGCACCACCTGTTCAAAGAAAAATAGAGGAGTTTGAAACAAAATATGTTCTTTTCGTGTTGCTGGCTGCGGCATTAACCTTTTTAGTGCCTAGTTCGATAGGGGTTTGGAGTTATTCAGAATCTTTGTACCGTGCTTGTGTTCTGCTAGTCGTGGCTTCTCCTTGTGCACTTGTAGCCTCGACCATGCCAGCACTGCTAGCTTCGTTATCTAACGCAGCTAAGAACGGAATCCTATTCAAAAGCGGTGTCTTTTTGGAGAAACTGAGTTTAGTAAACGTTATCGCTTTTGACAAAACAGGTACTTTAACAAAAGGCCGACCAACTGTGAAACACGCTGAATTTCTCCAGACCTCTTGGTGCAAAGAAAAGTTGATCTCGATCATCTATGAAATTGAAAAAAATAGCATACATCCACTCGCAAACGCCATTAATGAATACCTTAAAGTTCGTCCAGAAAAAACGCCTATAGAACTGACGGCGTTTGAAGATGTGCCAGGAAAAGGTGTGAAAGCTGATATTCAAAGTACCATTTGGAAAATAGGGAGTCGCAAGTGGACGGACATAACGGAAAAACAAGAGTTTGAGCTTCTGATGAATCTAGACGATGAAGCAAAAGACACAGGACATACGGTTGTATATGTAACAGCTAACGATCAACTCGCAGCTTATTTTCTTTTAGGAGATACAGTGAGGGAAGAAACCGTTAAGGCGATAAAAGAATTACAATCAAAACAAATCTTAACGATCATGCTAACGGGTGACTCTGAGCGAGGAGCAGAGATAATCGGAAGAATCGCGAAGGTCGATGAGATTGGTTATTCATGTTTGCCTGAAGATAAGGTGAACACCGTGAAGAAGTGGAGAGAAAAAGATGCGGTTGTAGCGATGATTGGAGATGGAGTGAACGATGCGCCAGCACTCGCTATAGCAGATGTAGGTGTTGCGATGGGTATGGGAAGCGATGCTGCCATCGAGACCGCAGATGTTGTACTCGTAAAAAATGATCTGAGTAAGCTGCTATATGCGATGAGGCTGTCTGAAAGGCTTTCAAAGATCATTAAACAAAATATCTTCTTTTCAATCAGTGTAATACTTCTCTTATTATGTGCGAACTACCTACAGTTTCTCACTTTGCCATTGGGCGTGATCGGGCATGAAGGAAGTACCATATTAGTGATCTTAAATGGGTTACGTTTATTAAAATAGCCAAGGAAAAAAGCCGGACGCAACGTCTCGGCTTTTTATCTTTCTTACGATTAAATTGAACGATTGTTTACATCGCTTTGTTTTTTCTCATAAGAAGAATCTGTACCTGTTTTTTGTTGTGTATCTGTTGAAGAAAGTGTACGTGGCGTAACAACCGCTTTAGTTTGAGTGTTAGCGTTGGATTGATAATTATCATTTTCTTGTTTTGCTTCATCAATCGCAGCTTTTGTTTCACTTTTTACCTCACTCGCCGTATTCTTTGCTTCTTGTAGCTTTTGACGAGCAGATAGAGAAAGGTTTCCTGATTTTTCTTTTAAAGATGCGACAGTATCTTTAGCATCCATCGTCCCAAGTTTCGCTTTCAACATGGTTTCATCTTTCATTTGCTGTGTTCGTTCTTTTAATTTAATAGATGAATCGCGAAGATCGTTTCTAAATTCATTTCCGTTTTTAGGTGCATATAACAGAGCTGCTGCAGCTCCTACAAGACCTCCCACTACTAATCCTGTAGCAAAACCAGAGGTATTACTTTTCTTGCTAACGTTAGTATCAGCGTTTTCTCGTGTTTGGAAATCGGAATGTGTAAAAACCGGTTCCGCAGTAGTCGTTGGTGTATTTGTATAGTTAGGCATAGTATAAATCCTCCTTTTAGTCTGTATAAAACCCTACCCGGAACGTATAAATGATAAACATGAAGTATAAAAAGGTGAAGTGAGCTGTAGGATTTAAGCTAGTATATTGGAAGGAGAAATAAGGGGGGAAAGAGTTTGACAACTTATAGGAGCTATTTTGGAGAAATAGAAAAAGCCGGGCAACGAGCACCCGGCCGATTTCTATTTATTTCATTAACTTTTTAATTCTGGAAGCATACGAACTTCTTCATTCATTGCAGATTTGCAAATGGGGCATTGCGGTTCTTTTTGCAAAGAATAGTCAGCGCGCATCCAGCAAGAGCATCCATCACTCGTACATGCCCAAACCTTCGTTTCTACGTCTGGAATCGGCTCTGCAGGTTGTTTTGAAAAAAAAGCCATAGATATCCCCCTTTTCTGTTCTACTTATAGTATACGCCTAAAAGAGGAAAAATATGTATCAATTTGATTACATATTTAAAATAAGTTCATATTGAAGAGAGATATCCCTTGCCCAACGTGCATGAATCTCTTTGATTTCTTTAGGAGATTGTATCGAGATATTTGTTTTTAATGTCCATAAATACTCAGCGGCTCTATCAACATAAGTTGCCAAAATATCTCCTGACAAACGATATAGACCATTCTCTTTCGTTCTTATAAATTGCCGTAGAAAAGGATGAGACTCACAATAATTCAAACCTTCTTGTGAAATTTCTGCTTCTAGTCTAACGTAGTTTCTTGGTGAGATCTGAGATGCCCAATTTTGAATGGTCACGTCAGTAAAGTCTTTCACTTCTATCGGTTCATAGTTAATCACAGCGTGTTTAATATCTGATAGTTTAAAAATATGATAATCCATAAGTGAATAACAGTATGCGGGACAATACCATTCACCATTTTCGCTAAAGAGGCCGATCAGTTGAATGTTGCTATACAATTTTTGTTCATTCATCGTATAAAGAATCGTAACAATCTTTTGCTTGATTGAAGCTTCAAGGATGATTGGTGCGATTTGATTCTTCGTAGGCATCGGAAGCTGAACAAATAGCCGTTTTTGAATCTGCGCCCAATTATCCTTAGCATCTTCTGGCATGAATTGATGAAGTTTATTTACTATTGATCTACTTTGCGTTTGAAATGGAAAACTCGTTTCAGTGAATGTCTGTAAACTAAAAAGAATAGAGGAAGCTTCCATTTCGGTAAATCCGATAGGAGGCAGGATCCGGTCATTTTCGATTCGATATCCGCCGTGTGGTCCGAACTCAGAAACGATGGGGAGACCCATCTCAATAAGATTCAATAAATCTCGCTGAATCGTTCTAGTAGATACTCCGAATTCATCGGCTAATTCCTTTAAGGTAAAATGCTTTTTTGAGTTTATGGAAAGCAGTAGCCGTTCCAGTCTTTTTATCTTTGACATGTTAGACCCCTAATTGACATATTCATGTATTAAAACTTTTGTACTAGTCTTCGTATGTTATATCGTACAAATAAGGTAAAATGTTAGGGTTTATCCAAATAAAGTAAGAATAAATTTAAAAACACGTTATTCCATAGGATAACGTGTTGATTTCGTAGTATGAAAGGTAGGAAAACTAATCTGCGGTCATTGTTATAAGCAGTTTTTTAGTATTAGTTCTTTACTATTGAAGAAAGGTGTTCAATACATTGAACCATATCCGCAAGCTGTTTATCAGTGAGCTGTGACATGTACTTAATCAGTACACCGTTTCTTTTTTCTTGAATTGCATGAAACGCTACTAAACCGGTTTCATTTAATTGCACGTATACAATTCTTCGATCGAGGTCAGACCGATAACGATCTACTAGTCCTCTTTTAACAAGTCGGTCGATGATAACGGTAGTAGCACTTGCACGTACTTTCATAGCGTCAGCAATCTCAGAAACCGTCCATTTCTCACGTGATGATAAAGTCTTTAATATTTGGAATTGAGTAGAAGTTATCTCTTCTTCTTCCCAAATCTCAGGCTTTATCACGTCCATGATCTCATTAAACGCTTTCTCTATACGCTCTACTTCCATTAATACATTTCTACTATCTGTCACCACTTTCACAGTACTGCCTCCTTAGCTTACATTACTCCTATTTTAATATAAATTTCCGATAAGTTCCATTAAAGAGTAGTATAAAGTATCTAGTTTTCAATGTGTATCTCTGTGCTAGTATTTAAACTATTGAAATATAGGTTTAATTTAGAAATAAAAATATATTTTTCTGATAATAGAGGAATTCTCTTATTATTATCTAATAAAAAATAGAGAGATAAAGGGGGATGTGCAATATGGCACGTATTGCTTGGATTACAGATAGTACAAGCTGCATCACACAGGAAGAAGCGAAGGAACTTGGCATTCATATTATTCCTGTATCTGTCATAATGGAAGATAAAATTTATAAAGACGGTATAGATATTACTCCGGATGAATTTTATGCAAAACTTGAAAATGTTTCTGAGCTCCCAAAAACGAGCCAGCCAACAGTCGGTGAGTTCTCTGACTTTTATGAAGTTCTAAAACATAACTATGATTGTGGAATTGCCATTCATGTTTCTGAAAAATTCAGCGGCACGATAAACGGTTCAAGACTTGGCGCGGAGATGGCAGATTTTCCTGTACATATTGTGGATTCAAAAATATTATCTGAATCCATGAAACAACTTTTATTAAAAGGGAAAAAGCTTGAAGAGGAGGGCCTAGAAGCCGAAGATATAGCTATGATGCTTCGTGAAACGGCAGATCATGTAAAAGGATATGTATGCATCGGAAGTCTTGAACAGCTAAGAAAAGGCGGTAGATTATCTGGCGCAAGCTTTCTTGTTGGAAATCTTCTTCAGATCAAACCTATACTTACCTTTGACGATGGTTCACTCGTACCATTCGAAAAGATCAGAACATTAAAAAAAGCAGAATCCCGCGTTCTTGCTTTATTTGAGGAATCTGCACAGAATAAAGGTGCATACGGTGTAAGTGTCGTATACAGCGGCTCCTCAGAGAAAGCAGAGGATTGGCTTCATCTCTTAAAAGAGAAGTATCCTCATATTACTTTCAATCTAGGGCAGCTCAGCCCCGCGATCGGTGTTCACGTCGGCGCTGGCACCCTCGGCCTCCTCTGGTTCGAAGAATAGGGGTCTGACCCCACACAATTACAAACAGCCAGAATGTCCATCCGGGATGCACATTCTGGCTGTTTTGCATTCAATCATCTATGCTCGTTTCTTTTTCTTACGCTTTCTTTCGAACGGCAAAGACGATCAAAATACCCCATAGGATAAGAAGAGGCAACAATGCTGACTTTTCTGTAAACAAATCCACTGAAATAAATTCGTTCAGAATTGTTCTTAAGTTCGTTATGATGATTAAGCCCCCTGCAAGGACTCCTAATAGTGCTGGTTTAAGCTTTTGCACGAGCCATGCTGCAAAAGGAGCTGCTATAATCCCACCTAACATCATCGCAACTACGACCTGCCAAAGCATGGTCTCCCAACCGATAAACAAAAAGAAACCGATAGAAGCTGATAATGAAACAGCAAATTCACTGAAGTTTACAGAGCCGATCGCTTTACTGGGTGTAAGGTTTTTCTGTGTGAGCAGAATAGGAGTCGTAATGGGCCCCCATCCTCCGCCTCCTGTCGCATCCATAAACCCAGCGAGGAGTCCTAATGGTTGATACATCCTTCTCTTAGCTGTGCTTACTGTAGAATCAGTTTCTATATTCACGTTCACTTTTATCAGTAAAAAGCGGAACAACACATAAAAGCCAAGTCCTAATAAAAATAAGGAGATGTACGGTTTTATAAAAGTCGAAGGAATATAACTTAAAAAAGCAGCACCTAAGAATGCTCCGATCGCTCCTGGAATGACAAGCTTTTTCACTGTGTTCATATCAACGTTTCCGAATTTAAGATGTGAATAGCCTGAGACAGCAGATGTCACAACTTCAGATAGATGAACAGAAGCCGAAGCTAATGCCGGTGAGAAACCAACAACTAACAAAAGAGTCGTAGAAGTAACGCCATATGCCATGCCGAGAGAGCCGTCAATGAGCTGAGCCATGAGGCCGATCAGAGCTAGCATTACAATTTTTTTCATAGAAGGTCCTCCAACAATAGAGATTCTATAGATTATGAGGACAAAATGAGAATGCTTAGGACAAATGTTTATGATTTTAAAATTTTTCTCTGTAATTTCAAACAAAACGAACTGAAATAATTGTTTTTTTCCTCATTTTTAGATACTCTAATAGACAGTGTTGCAAGTAGAGGTTAATCGCCTTTATTTTGTGGAATAATACAAAACAGACATAAATACATAAATTGGAGTGATATGTACAATGGAAATCGGTTTAATCGGCCTTGGAAAAATGGGCTTCAATATGGCACTGAACATGAATGATAAAGGAAATACGGTTTTCGCTACAGATGTTAACAAAGACACTGTTAAAGAGATTTCGGCAGAAGGTGTTAAAGGTGTTGACTCGATCGAAGAACTTGCTAATTCTTTCACAGGAAGAAAAGCGGTTATTCTTTTAGTTCCAGCTGGAGAGATTGTTGACCAAGTAATCGAACAATTGAAGCCGCATTTAACAGAAGGCGATATTATCGTTGACGCTGGTAACTCCATGTACAAGCACACTCTTCGCCGCTATGAGGAACTAAAAGCAGCTGGCATCCATCTTGTAGATGTTGGTACGAGCGGTGGAACTGACGGAGCTCGTTACGGTCTTTGTGCAATGATGGGTGGAGATGACGATGCAGTTAACTATCTTGCTCCTCTATACGAAAAAATCTGTGTGGAAAAAGGATTCATGATCACTGGCCGTGCAGGTTCTGGTCATTTCTTGAAAATGGTTCATAACGGAATTGAGTACGGTATGATGCAAGCGATCGGAGAAGGTTTTGAGATCTTAGATAAAAGTGACTTCGATTACGACTATGAAGCGGTTTCTAGAGTATGGAACAATGGATCAGTTATCCGTAGCTGGCTGATCGAACTTATGGAGAACGCATTCAGCAAACAGCCAAAACTTGAAGACATCCGCGGCGTGATGAACTCTTCAGGTGAAGGGATCTGGACAGTTGAAGCTGCTCTTGACTACCAAGCATCTGCTCCAGTTATCGCATTATCACAATTCATGCGTTTCCGTTCATTAGAAGACGACACGTTCCACGGTAAAGTCGTTGCAGCACTTCGTAACGAATTTGGTGGCCATGCAGTCGTGAAAAAATAATAAAACACCTTAATGAAGACCTCATTGCTTATCCGTTTAAGCAGAGGTCTTTCATTAATATTTGGACATTCAACATATACTAGTGATGAAGAGACAAGAATAGGAGTTTTGATCATGGAAGAAAAGTTTGTTCGTGAATCTCGGACGGTTAAATCCTCTGTAGTACTACCACCTGATACAAATAATCATGGTACGTTATTTGGAGGAAAATTGATGGCTTACATCGATGATGTTGCTGCTATATCAGCAATTCGACATGCGCGAAAGAATGTAGTTACGGCATCAACGGATTCTGTTGATTTTTTACAGCCGATTAAAGAAGGACATTCTGTGTGTTTAGAATCATTCGTAACATGGACGAAAACAACATCAATGGAAGTCTTCGTAAAAGTGATCTCCGAAAATTTATTATCTGGAGAACGAAAAGTTTGCGCTGTTTCCTTTCTAACATTCGTAGCGTTAGATGAAGATGGAAAACCCACCCCAGTGCCAAAAGTCATACCTGAAACAGAAGAAGAAAAATGGTTGCATGAGCATGCACCGGAACGAGCGATCGCGAGGAAAAAACGCAGAGAAGAAAGCAAAAAATTAGCCAAAGAGTTCGGAGTAAAAAAACCTTGGGATCCCATGTGAGCATAAAGATATATTTTTAGCATTTTGCAGTTCATAAAATTCGCATTTTGAAAATAAGATGCTATAATTAAATTACCTTTTTCCAGCCAGGGATACAGAACCCTGGCATTATACTGTTAATTGTTAAAGCCCCTGATCGTTTTTTGATCAGGGGCTTTTTTGTGTGCAATAAAGTATGCCTGAGACCGCCCGCCCGTTAGAAGCAGTTTTGGTAAAACACCACTTGAAATGGATATCGTTCCTTTTTAGTACATAACGAAAGCGTGTTGTGCAAATGCTATGAAAAGTTTGGTAAAAAGGTGGATGGTTATGCGAAATAGAAGAAAACGTCCAATCATTAGAACTCATAAAAAGTTAACGGATATGTTAGCAGATAAAAAGCATGATGATCCTTCTTCTCTTCGGTCCAAAACCATTTCTATGGAAACCTCTAAAAGGAAAGAAACGGCAGAAACGGTTGTCGGAGAACTTAGTCCCATTCTCCATGTAATGGTCGATCGGGTAAAGACACTCTTAGGTGACCCCATGGATTTAATCGTTCGTGAATTTGAATTTGAGTTAGAACAAAAGGTTACGGCAACCTTATTATTCTTAGAAGAAATGAACGATCCTCAAATTTTAAATGAGTTTATTCTATCACCCTTGATGTCACTGTCATCTCATAAACAATCTTCTCCAGTACCCGTGGACCATGTATTACATTACATCAAACAAAATGCATTAGCACTAGGAAGAGTTTTGGATGTCGAAACAGAAGACGAACTAGTGGAAGCTCTTCTGGCAGGGTTCAGTGTTCTTTTAGTTGAAGGGAATACGAAAGGGCTAAAACTGGGAACGACCGGTGGAAAAGTTAGAGGGATAGAAGAGCCTTCGTCAGAAGTTGTGATTCGTGGTCCTAAAGATTCTTTTACAGAGTCGATTAAAACGAATATCTCATTGATCAGACGCCGGGTAAGGTCCAAAGATATTAGAATCGAAAAATTTAAAATAGGAGAGGTCACACATACCGATGTTGCAATCGTTTATCTAGAGAATATCGCAAACCCGTTATTGATTAAGGAAATAAAAGAAAGAATAGAAGAAGTGAAGACAGATGGCCTGCTAGAATCTGGTCAACTTGAAGAGTTCATTCAAGATGAGACTGTTACTGTGTTTCCCCAATTTTTGAACACAGAACGACCAGATGTGGTAATTGGAAACCTTCTCGAAGGTCGTGTGGGCATTATTATTAACGGAACACCATTTGTACTAATCGCCCCTGCACAATTCATACAATTCTTTCAATCATCGGAAGACTATTATATGAGATATGACATCAGTACATTTCTGCGCTTATTAAGATTTTCAGTTTTTATAATCTCTTTGATCGCACCATCAATCTATATTGCACTCACCACTTTTC
Source organism: Fictibacillus phosphorivorans (assembly GCF_007673525.1). Taxonomy (GTDB): domain Bacteria; phylum Bacillota; class Bacilli; order Bacillales; family Fictibacillaceae; genus Fictibacillus; species Fictibacillus phosphorivorans_C. The sequence continues at coordinate 2,750,167 of NZ_VDZU01000001.1, read as the reverse complement.
ATCAAGCCATGATTCCTACAACTTTATTGTTTGGTATAGCAGCTCAGCGAGAAGGTGTTCCGTTTCCTGCGATTGCAGAAGCGTTAGTCATGGAGATTACTTTTGAAATATTACGAGAAGCGGGCATTAGGATGCCCCGTGCTGTAGGAGTCGCTGTCTCAATTGTAGGCGCTCTTGTTTTGGGACAGGCGGCTGTTCAAGCAGGACTTGTTTCTCCTGCCATGGTTATCGTTGTAGGAATTACAGCTGTAGCCAGCTTTGCTATTCCATCTTTCGCTGTTGCCACATCAGCTCGATTATTACGGTTTCCATTAATGTTGGTCTCATCTGTTTTTGGCTTCTATGGTCTTACACTTGCATTGATTGTGATCATCGCACATTTAACAAGCTTAAGATCTTTTGGTTATCCATATTTGAGTCCTTTTGCTCCTATACAAACACAAGATTTAAAAGATAGTTTGTTTCGATTTCCTATTACCAAATTGTTTAAAAGACCAAAGAAGCTTTCGAAAAAAAACCAAACACGCACTCAACCTTATTCGGTTAAGAAGAAACGCGAGGAGGAAACAACACGTTGAAACTGTTAAAAAGTTGTCTTCCTCTCTCACTTTGCCTTCTATTTTTAACAGGCTGCTGGGATCAAAATGAGTTGGATGAGCTTTCTATTGTAATGGGAATTGGAATTAACCTAGATAAAAAAGGGGATTTAATCGTTACCTACCAAGTAGTCAATCCAACCGAAGTGGCACCAGGCATAACTGGAGCAGGAGGAGGAAAGCAACCTGTATTTACCGTTTATGAGACAACAGGTAGAAACTTGATGGAAGCGACGAGAAAAGCAAGTAAACAAACATCAAGGCGTTTATTTTTTGCGCATGCGAGGATGCTTGTCTTTAGTGAAAAAATAGCAAAAGATAGTATCTATCAAGCCGTCGATATGATTTCACGAGACCCAGAAGTCCGTTCGACCATTCAGGTTGTGGTAGCGAGAGATACGACACCATCCAAATTATTAAGAACGTTTACGGCCATCGATAAAGTTACTTCTGACGAAGTGGCTACAATTTTGAAGATTTCAGAGAAAAATTGGGGAGAAAACATGCAGCAAGATATAAATGAAGTGCTTCAATCTATTATTGATGAAGGCGGCGAACCGATTATCAACGGCATCAAGATAACGGGTGACAAAAAGTTGGCAATGACAGCACAAAACTATGAAGTAGGCGATCCTGCTAGAGTTCAATTATCAGGTATGGGAGTATTCAGAGATGGCAAGCTGCAGGGTTGGTTGGATGGTCCTGAGGCGAGAGGTGTTCTGTGGATAAAGGGAAAGCTTGTTAGTTCAGCGATCACAGTACCTTGTATGAATAAGGATAACGGATATTCTATCGAAATTGTTCGTTCAAACACTGAACTGTCAGCAGATACAAAGCGGGATATACCGACTATAACGCTTGATGTGTTTCCAGAAGCGAATATTGCAGAAGCAAACTGTGCTGTGAACTTAGAAAACCCTTCTGAAATCGTTAATATCGAAAGTAGATTAAACCTAGTCATTGAAAAAGAAATTCAAGAGACAATTACAGCTTCACAAGGTTTTAACAGTGATGTTCTTGGATTTGGAGAATTATTGTATCGCGAGAATCCAAGAAAATGGCGCAATGATTATAAAGAGAACTACAAAGAAATCTTTCCGGAACTAAAAGTGGAAGTGAACGTTGATTCTCGAATTAGAAGGTCAGGTATTCGAACTTCACCATTCTTGTTTGAAGAAAAGAAAAAGAAAGAGGCTCCATAATGAAGACCATCAAGATCGATATCCAACAATACTTTATTATCATCGTTTTATTTGAACTTGGAAGTGCGATCCTTGTTGGTCTAGGAATGGATGCCGGCAGAGATGCATGGATCGCGATACTTTTAGGGATGGTTTCTGGCATGGTTCTTTTTCTAGGGTATTTTTATCTATATAAACAGTTTCCTGAACAATCTTTAACACAATATCTACAGATCTTGTTCGGGAAATCTATAGGAAAGCTATTTGGTTTTCTATATCTAATGTACTTCATGTACCTAGCTGCTCGTGTTTTACGTGACTTTGGAAGCCTTCTGCTATCCGCAGTTTTTGTCCAAACACCTATTATTGTCGTAAATGCGCTAATGATTGCTACGATTGTTTATGTATTAAAATTAGGATTTGAAGTACTGGTGAGAACAGGGGAGATCATATTTTCATTAGTCGTTTTACTAGGTATCACTCTTGCTGTACTCGTTTTATCAGCAGACTTGTTGAAATACAATTATCTTCTCCCCGTCTTAGGTCAAGGATTTTTACCAGTCTTGAAAGCAGCGTTCCCCGTAACTCCGACTTTTCCTTTTGGAGAGATGGTGGTCTTTACGATGCTGTTTCCTTATTTGAAAACATCAAAGAAAAGTAAAGCACTCACAGTTGGTTTATTTGCCATAATGCTAAGTGGTCTGATCTTAAGTGTAACGGTCGCGATGGACATCGCGATTTTAGGTGGGCATGTTGCTACTCATGTCTACTTCCCATTGCTTGCTGCCGTTGCGAAGATTAACTTAGGAGAATTTATTCAAAGGTTGGATGCACTAGTGGTGTTCACCCTAATTATTGGAGGATTCTTCAAGATCTCTGTATTATTTTATGTGGCTGTTAAAGCAACACAAGACATCTTCGGCGTAAAAGAAGAAAAAAAGCTAATAGGCCCGATTGGTATTGTCTTAATATTGTCATCCATTGTTATAGCAGCAAATTACGTGGAGCATATTAAAGAGGGTTTAAGTATTGTCCCACATTTTATCCATATTCCGTTTCAAGTTGTTTTACCGAGTCTGTTCATTATTGTATTCTTATTGAGAAGAAAGAAACTTAAGTCTTTTGCTTCTTCTCCATCAACATCGACAGAATAAATGTCAGGATAGGTAAAAGGATCAAAGTAATGACTAAGAAATATTCGACTTTATCAACATAGTGAAAGAAAGACATAAAAGATTTTTTTATAACCGTTGCTGGTGCTATTCCTAAGAACCAATCGATGATAATGAGTAAAGAGATCATGCAAAATAGCAGGATCATATAAATAGTAACAGGATTTTTCATGGTGTTCACCTCCTGTTTTAGTTTTTGCACGATTGACGGCATTATCCGTAAGTTGAACCCGAGGTGATATATTTTGTGTGGACGATATATGCTTTATTATGAAAAAGATGTGATCATTGATGCATTTAACTTAGTAAATGAATTTGATTATGACCAACGCTTCAACATTGCTCCTAGTCAGAAAGTTCTCTCTGTAATAAAAGCTAGCACAGGAAATAGAGCTGGATATATGAAATGGGGACTTGTTCCAAGTTGGGCGAAGGATCCGAAAATAGGGAATAAATTAATGAATGCCAGAAGTGAGACCGTTTCTGTAAAGCCTAGCTTTAAAGACTCTTTTCTTCAAAAAAGATGTTTGATTCCTGCGAGCGGCTTCTACGAATGGATTTTAGATGAGGGTATTGCTAAAAAGCAACCTTTGCAATTTACATTAAAAGATAAAAAGCCGTTTGCATTTGCTGGAATTTGGTCAAGATGGAAAGGTGAAATCAACGGTCAGCCAGAAGAAAGAATTACCTGTTCTATTCTAACGAAAGCGTCCAACTCTTCTATGGAAAAATATCATCACCGTATGCCAGTAATTCTAGAGCCAGATGTTGGAGAAAGATGGCTGGACAGTTCAGCAGGAAAGGACAAGCTTCTTTCAATACTTCAAGAAAACAATCCTGAATTATTTGCTGAGCAAGTCACCTTAGATTTAAACGTTCATAGAACAAACTGACAGTTTCTTTTGATCAAAATTTGATCAGATGAAAGTGTCTTTTCTTTTGCTGAAAATCATACCAGAGTCCTATATTGTAAATTCTTTGTAAGTCTTTCTAACTGTTTTAATATAAAACTAACAATTGAATCGACAGAATTGTGTTATATTTTTCATGGATTTACATGTTTTACATACTATTAGTGAGGCAGGTGGAACGATATGTTCATGAAAATGACGAAAAGGCTTACAAATATAAGTATCATGCTAGTAATGGTGCTTAGCATGGTTTTGCCACTGCAACAAACAGCTTCTGCAGCTGACGTTCTAACGGTTAGCGAAGCATTAGTTAAGCAGGATAAATCAACACAGGTAGTTGAAGGGTATATCGTAGGAACTGTGCATGGAGGCAGTGGGTCTTCTATCTCATTCAAGCATGAGGGGCCATTTACAGCGAATACAAATTTAGCTCTTGCGGATTCGCCTAACGAGACAGATAAAACGAAAATACTGACTGTTCAGTTGCCTAATAATGCTGCTAGAAGTGCATTGAATCTCGTTGAACATCCTGATAACTTAGGGAAGAAAGTTCAACTTAAAGGAACGCTTGAGGCGTATTTTAGTGTACCAGGAATTAAAAATGTAAACGAATTTCAATTTGTTGATGGAACTCCTTCTGAACCACAAGTCGAAGAAGTGCAGTCTTCTGTTGAGGGACAAGTTGTTTCTAAAGGGACTTCTGTCGCACTCTCTACCGCAACAACAGACGCGGAAATTTATTATACTTTAGACGGACAAGATCCGACTACAGATAGCACGCGTTACACAGCTCCTATAACAGTAAATGAAGATGTAACGATTAAAGCTGTTGCTGTTAAGGAAGGATTAAAGAATAGTAACATTTCAGAATTTAAATACCAAGTTGCTCTATCTGGACTTCGTATCCATGATGTTCAAGGAGCAGGACATCAATCTCCTGTTGCAAACAAGGCAGTAGAAGGCGTTGAAGGTATTGTAACAAAAGTGGTTGATAACAATAATTTTTATATGCAAGACGTGAAGCCAGACCGAGACTATAGAACATCTGAAGGAATCTTAGTCTACCAAAAAGATCACGGACAGGCCAAAGGAAATTTGGTGTCCGTTGATGGGTTAGTAAAAGAATGGGTACTTGAAGGGTATTCAGATAAATTAAAAACAGATCTAGCTGTTACAGAAATTAATGGAAGTCGCATTACAAAACTACAAGAAGGACAAAAACTTCCAAAATCAACGATCATCGGTTTGTTTGGTCTGCAACAGCCAACAAAAGTGATCGACAATGATAACTTTGGAGTGTTTGATCCAAAAGAAGACGGCATTGATTTTTATGAAAGTTTAGAAGGAATGCTTGTAGAAGTTAAAAATCCAGGTGTACTTGCACCTCAAAATTACGGGGAACTTGTGGTAGTACCTGATTTTTGGAAGCAAAAAGACTTTAATTCATCAGGTGGTCTAAACATCACAGAGTTCGATTACAATCCTGAGCGAATATTTATCGATATTAACGATGAATCGTTTGTTGCTAAAACAGGAGATTTCTTCTTAGGCTCTATTACAGGTATTGTGAGCTACGGGTTTGGTAACTATAAAGTGTTAGCTGATCGTGAGGAGCTTCCAACGTTTGTTGAAGGAAGAACCAAACCTGAAGTTACAAAAATTCACGAAAAACAAAAAGAGTTAACGATCGCGAGTTTCAACGTCGAGAACTTCTCTGCACTAGAAGAAGGACGTGACAGTACGAGCGATGAAAAAGTAACACGTATCGCAAAATCGATCGTTCGTAATTTAAATGCACCTGATATCGTAGGTCTTGTTGAGATGCAGGATGGAAACGGCCCAACGAATGACGGTACCACAGATGCACAAGCAAGTGCTGACCGATTAATTGCTGAGATTACAGCGCAAGGTGGTCCGCAATATGTGTATACAGATATTGCTCCAGTTGATGGACAAGATGGCGGGATTCCTGGTGGTAACATTCGAGTCGGGTTCATCTACAATCCTGAACGAGTTTCCCTTGCAAAAGGAACAAAAGGAACAGCAACACAAGCAGTTGGTTTTCAAGATGGAAAGCTTACTGCTAACCCTGGACGGATCGATCCTACCAATCCGGCATTCCAAAACAGCCGTAAGCCTGTCGCAGCACAGTTTATGTTTAAAGGTGAAAGCGTAATTGTAGTTGCCAATCATTTTAACTCAAAAGGTGGAGACCAACCGCTGTTTGGGAAAAATCAGCCTCCTTTCCTAGGAAGTGAAGCGCAGCGTTTAGAGATCGCGGGAATTGTGAATGGGTTTGTTAAAAATGTAAAGAGTGAAGATAAGGATGCAAATGTAGTCTTGCTAGGAGATTTCAATGATTTTGAGTTTACGAAGACTCTTAAGAAAGTTAAAGGCAATGAGTTAACGAACATGATTGAAGAGGTTCCATTTAAAGAGCGATACACGTATTCTTATCAAGGAAACGCTCAAGTTCTTGATCACATTCTAGTAACGAATAATATGGCGAAGAAAACAAAAGTGGACATCGTTCATATCAATTCACAGTTTATGGAAGAACACGGTCGAGCAAGTGATCATGATCCAGTCTTAATTCAAGTCAAACTAGATAAAGTCAGATAAATAAACAGCCTGTATTCTAAGGGATTGTTGCTTTTAAATCTTTTGTATTTTCTTCTTTGATAGTTGGTTGGAGTGGAAGGTGAGAGACTCCTGCGGGACAGGTGGGCAGGTGAGACACTTAAAAGTGAAACGTTCGAATGTGGCTCACCGCCTGCCCCGCGGAAAGCGAGCAGCCTGGAACGGAAATCAACGCTTCCAAAAGCAACTAAGCTTACGAAAACAGCCAATAAATAAAAGTCATCCGCATATTGTGGATGACTTCTTCATGTTAACTGCAGTTTAGCGACGGTATCCGCCACCTAGTTGTTGTTCTGCCATTTGAACAAGACGTTTAGTGATTTCACCACCAACAGATCCATTCGCACGGGATGTTGTGTCTGGTCCTAGTTGAACACCAAACTCAGAAGCGATTTCATACTTCATTTGATCCAAAGCTGCTTGTGCTCCAGCTACTACTAATTCGTTAGAGTTATTGTTACGTGCCATATGTATCACCTCCTTGTACTACTAGTTTGTATATATTTAACAAATTTATGCACATATGGAAAAAGTTTTTTCTAGGGTGATGAATATAATAGGTATTCGCATATTTTTGCCTTAACCGACACCAAAACCCGTAAATTTCGTATGATACATCATCCCCCTATTTTTATTTTCTAGATAAGCACTGAGCGATTTTCTATCGCTCAGTGCTTTCTGTTGTTAGGACTTTTGCTGAAACTAGACTAGTTTTGAACTCTAGCTCATTCCTACATAGCCAACTAATTAGAATAAAGAAAATGTATTTGATTTTCACTGATTCGTTCTATAATGAATGAAGGATGCACGTTTATGAGGAATTGAAAAAGTATGGAGTAAATCTGTGAATCTTTCTTAAGAACAATGTAATTGGGAAGAGGGTGTACGATGGAGAAACAAAATGAAAATTTACGGTGGAAAGGTATAGGACTTGCATTAACAGGAGCTTCACTATGGGGTTTCTCAGGAAATGCGGCAGAATGGATCTTTTCACATTCAGCAATGACTGCCACATGGTTAGTATCTGTCCGCATGGTGATGGCTGGAGCGCTGCTGTTATTTCTTATTTCTTTTCATCACAACATATTTGAAGTGTGGAGAAATAAAAAAGACAGATTGGATTTGATCGTATTTTCTTTAACGGGCATGCTTGGAGCACAGCTCACCTTCTTTTTGAGTATTGAAGCGGGAAATGCACCAACAGCAACACTGCTTCAGTTTTTAGGCCCGGTCTTTATTACGGTTTACTTTGCGTTAAAATTCTTGAAATGGCCAAAACGAAAAGAATGGATCGCAGTTCTGATGGCTCTATCAGGAACATTTTTGTTATTAACGAACGGAAGTTTACAAGAGATAACTGTTTCTGAAAAAGCTGTTTTTTGGGGAGTTCTGTCAGGAATATCTGTTGCGGTTTATACTGTTTATCCTGTAAGGCTGCTGAAACAATATCCTTCTGCTGTGATCGTAGGTTGGGCTATGCTGCTCGGTGGCTCTGCTGTTTCCATCTTTACTCAGCCGTGGCAAGCAAATGAGATCGATTGGTCATTCTCATTGGTTGGGATGCTTTCATTTGTAGTGGTATTCGGTACCCTATTGCCATTTTATCTTTACTTAGACTCTTTAAAGTATATAAGCTCGACAGAAACGAGTTTACTTGGAAGCGCTGAACCTTTAGTGGCGACGCTAGTATCGGTCATTTGGCTTGGTACGGCGTTTGGAAGTTACCAAACAGCTGGTGGCATGCTAATTATTTTGACAGTATTCTTACTATCAATGCCCGAAAAAGGATTGATTCGAGTAAATCAATCCGTAAGAAAGTAATACAAACGCATGATTTGACATTTATACAGAATCGTACCACTATTGTAGGGAAGAACTTTCAACAGGAGACGATGCATATGAATGACAAAATAGTATTTTTCGATATAGATGGAACGCTAGTAAATGATGAGAAAAAAATTCCTGACAGCACGAAAGAAAGTATCATTCAGTTGAAAAAGAACGGCGTACATGTAGCAATCGCTACTGGGCGAGGCCCGTTCATGTTTGAACCGATTCGTGAGGAATTAGAGGTTGATTCGTTTGTAAGTTTTAACGGATCTTATGTTGTTTTTAAAGATGAAGTGATCCACAAGACGCCTTTATCTAGAGAAGCGATTCTTAAAATTGAAGAAGAAGCAGAGAAGGCAGGTCACCCTCTTGTCTATCTTGATCATGAAAGAGCGACAAGTAATGCTGATAATCATGAGATCATTAAGAACTGTACGTTTAATCTCATGCCGAGTTATCCCGTGTTCCACCCAGGATTCTATAAGGAAAATGAAGTTTATCAAGTTTTATTATTCTGCCAAGAACAGCACGAACATGTTTATCGAGATGGATACAAAGGCACGTTCGATTTTATACGTTGGCATGAAAATGCGTTAGACATTTTGCCAACGGGTGGTTCAAAAGCAAAAGGAATTCAGGCGTTCATGAACGAGATGAACATGAAGCCCGAAAACGTATACGCGTTTGGTGATGCGTTAAATGATATCGAGATGCTTACATCAGCAGGAACAGGAATCGCTATGGGCAATGGTTTACAAGAAGCAAAAGACGCAGCTGACTTTGTAACCAAATCTGTTGATGAAGACGGCATCTATCATGGACTGAAGCATTTTGGATTGATTTAATAAGTAACACTCTAGTGATTACAGCTAGGGTGTTTTTTTTGTTCTTAAAACGCAGTGAAAGGGGTTAAGGATGCCTCTTAAATGACGATATAACACGTACAGCTAGTAAAGAAAATTTTAATAGGAGTTGAAACGTGTGAGATCGAATGTTAAGGTGATGTGCTTCTTTTTGATCGTTGTCCTTTTAATCGCGGGCTTTCCACTTAGTACTGTCTCGGCAGCAACACAGACCGCTACAGTGAACGCAACAAGCTTAAATGTACGCACTGAGCCTTCCTCATCATCTAAACAGATCGGATCATTAAAAAAGGGATCAATCGTTACTGTATTCAAGATCGAAAAAGGTTGGGCTAACATATCTTTTAATGATAGAAAAGCGTGGGTTAGTTCAGCTTACATAGTATCGAATGGTACAACCAGTTCTTCTACACCATCTCAAAAAGAAACCAAAACGAAGAAAACTGCAAAAGTTACAGCAACTTCCCTAAACGTACGTAATGGTGCAGGAACACAGTATAAATCAGTAGGTTCACTTAAGAATGGGAGCGTCGTTTCTATCGTTAAAGAAGAAGGTAATTGGTCTTCAATAACATGTGGATCGATTAAAGGATGGGTAAGCAGTGCTTATCTTTTGAACCAAACAGGTACATCTCCGACAAATCCTAAGCCTTCTGCAACCAAACCCGTAAATAGCGGAAAGTGGGGAAGAGTAACAGCAACTTATTTGAACTTTCGATCTGCTGGAAATTTATCTTCACCGATCATTGGTTCACTGAAATTTGATACGGCTGTACAAATTTTGTCAGAGTCAGGAAGTTGGGTTTACATTCAAACTTCGGATGGAAAAAAAGGTTGGGTATCTAGTCAATACATATCCATACAAACGGGTGGGTCTTCAGTTGTAACAAATCCTAAGCCTACAACGAAACCTCCTGTTGCTCCCCCTTCTTCAATAGCCAAAAAAGTTGTCATCATGTCAGATGGCGTAAATATTAGGCAAGGTCCTTCTACTGCTTACTTAATAGTAGGTCATGCAAATCAAGGGGACGAATTCGCATTTCTTCAATCGAAGAACGACTGGGTACAAATTAAGCTGCCAAACGGTAAAAGTGCTTGGGTAGCTGGATGGCTCGTTGCTTTACAACAGCCACCTACTTCTAACAGTCCTTCAACATCTAAACCAACCTTAGGGGGATTAAAGGGAAAAAGAATCGTAGTGGATCCTGGGCATGGCGGAAATGATCCAGGTGCTTCAGGTAGATCATCGGGTACACAAGAAGCAGCTATGACGTTGATGAGTGCGAGATTATTAGCCACACAGCTTAGTAATGCAGGTGCAAAAGTAATCTTAACTCGAAGTGATAATACGTATCTCTCTCTTAATAAACGAGTGGAGATCAGTCATTACCATTTTGCTGATGCGTTCGTAAGTTTGCATTATAATTCAGCTTCCGATAAAAGTGCTTCAGGACTCTTAACCTTTTACTACGGACAGAAGGATTTGAAATTGGCAAACTCCGTAAACGCGGGATTGATTCAAGCTAATACAGGGTTAAAAGGTGGTAATGTAAGGTATGGAAACTTTCACGTTCTGCGTGAGAACAAGCAACCAGCGATTCTAGTAGAGCTTGGCTTTTTATCCAATCCGTTCGATGAGATGACGATAAAGAGTAGCTCTTTTCAAACAAAAGCCGCAACGGGTATTACAACAGGCTTGGCTCAATATTTTCAATAAACAGTAGCGGCATCTCAAGAGAAGAAATTCTGAGAGATGCTGCTTTTTTATAGTACTAGGATTTCTTTGGAATGATAGTCAAGACATAACATCGAAATGCACATAAGCTTTTTTCTATCTTTTCAATCACTTTACTGGATTTAAGACGTCGTTTATTCATATAATTAAAAACATAAATAATAAATGTAGTTAACAATAGGTGGTGCCAAATTTGGAGAACTCTGGACTTATTCTTGAAGGTGGCGGAATGCGCGGTGTTTATACGGCAGGAGTACTCGATGTTTTTATGGAGAACGATCTTTATTTTCCGTATGTGATCGGGGCATCTGCTGGTGCTTGTAATGCTGTATCATACCTATCACGTCAGCACGGAAGAAATCGCACGGTAAATCTAGAATACAGCTCTCATCCTGAATATATTTCATATAAGAACTGGTTGTTCAAGAAGAAAGGGTTGTTCGGCATGGACTTTATATTTGACGAACTTCCAAATCGGTTAGTTCCCTTCGATTACGCTGCATTTAAACAATCGAAAGAAAGATTTGTAGTCGTTGTAACAGACGTAAGAACCGGCCAACCCGTTTATTTAAATAAAGAAGATTACGAAGAGATGGAGATCTCAAATGTTTTGCGTGCTTCATCGTCCATTCCTTTTATCGCACCAGTAGTCGAGCTTGCAGGAGGTCAGATGATGGATGGCGGGATTGCGGATCCTATACCTGTTCATAAAGCTTTAAAAGATGGCGTCCAAAAAGGAGTTGTTGTCCTGACTCAAAACGCGGGGTATCGCAAGAAAAAGCCTAAAATGACGTGGGTCACGAAAAAATTCTATCCTGAATACACAGGTCTTGACGAAAGTTTACGTGGACGCTACATCAAGTATAATGAGACGCTTGATTTTATAGAAAAAGAAGAGAAAAGTGGAAATCTATTCGTACTACGTCCCATGGAGAAGATGATAGTAAAAAGAATAGAACGCGATCCTAAACGCCTCGGAGTTCTGTACGAACAAGGAAGAGTAGATGCCCAGAACCAATTAGATAACTTAAGAAGCTGGCTCGCAGAATAAAAAATCCACTAAAAAAAGCAAGCTTGCGATAGAAGTCACGGAACAGACCTCTATCGCAAGCTTTTTTTCATTCAATATATCTTTTGAATAACTTGTTCAATATCTGGTTCTTTCATCTGAATATCAACCGGTTCGCCCCATTGTGTGACTTTTTGAAGTAATAGAGGTGAAGAGAGAAGAGAGCGATCATAATCTATAATTAACTTTTCGTCTTCCCATGTCATTCTTTCAATTCCTTCTAATTGAAGGTCACCCGTGTTTGGTTTTACACGATACTGAATCTCCATAACGCTTGGCAATCCAATATTCTTACGTAAATCTGCGAGCGTTCCATCTAATACAATTTGTCCGTGATTGATCACGATTACTCGGCTGCATAACAGTTCAATATCATCCATATCATGTGTGGTTAACAGGATGGTTTTCTTTTCGTTTTGGTTCAGTTCCTTTAAAAAGGCTCGTATACTGGTTTTTGCATTCACATCTAATCCAATCGTAGGTTCATCTAAGAATAGGATGTCAGGATCATGAATCATGGCTGCTGCCAGATCCCCGCGCATCCGTTGCCCTAGAGATAGTTTTCTAACAGGAGTGTCCATAAACTTTCCAATCTGAAGCATATCATCATACAACTTCAAAAACTGACGGTACTTCTCATCAGGTACTTTATACATCTCTTTTAAAATATCAAATGAATCTCGTAACGGGAGATCCCACCATAGTTGTGTACGTTGTCCAAATACAATGCCGATTTTTTTTGCAACTTCTTTTCTTTTTTTCTGCGGGCTTAATCCGCCTACTTTAATTTCACCGCTAGTTGGATGAAGAATGCCTGATAACATTTTAATCGTAGTGGATTTTCCAGCTCCGTTCGGCCCGATGTAACCTACGAATTCACCCTCTTCAACAGAAAAAGAAATATCATCTACAGCTCTTACCACATGATGCTTTGTAGAAAGAAGAGAAGCGAACGACCCGATAAAGCCTTTCTTTGTTTCATAAATCTTAAAGTGTTTATTTAATTGCTGAGCTTGAATCATATATAGCCCTCCTCAACTTCCTGTACTATGGTAATGACGAATGCCAAACTTCCAGAATCGTAACGAAATGAAAAGAAAAATAATAGAAACGAGTGGTGGTAATGCTAGATTCCAAAGGTCACCGCCTTTGTTTAATAGAAACAGAATAGGTGTGTAGTTCATGAATCCTACTGGTATAACAGTGAAAAAAATGATTTTTAACCAACCGGGATAGATGTTCATGGGATAGTTGGCTGCATTAAAAGGAGCATACAGAGTAAAGGTTTGGAAATCTTTGATCCTTTGTGTCCAAAAGGCAATGGTTGCCGTGATCAGGCCAAGTGAAAAACAAATAACTAATCCAGAAAAGATGGTTACAGGTAAATAAATTAACAAAAGAAATAATTCAACGTTATTAAGTTTTAAACCGATAATAGAAATAACAAGGATCAAAACACCTTGTATCGTTCCTCCTATTCGGGATAGGTCTATGTTCTTAGTTAAAAGCAGTGATAACGGAGAGACAGGTCGAATTAGAAGACTATCGAATTCACCTTCGACCATGTATCGTTCAAAATTATGTACCTCTACACAAAATACTCTGTACAGAGTGATAGCAACAGAAGAGATTCCATAGAGCAAGCCCACTTCATAAAGGTTCCAACCTTTGATATCGTCAAAACGCTGCAGGATTGCTGCGAGCAGCACAAAATCCACCGCCATGATCAAACCGTATGATAAGGAGGATACAAGAAAGTTCATCTTATACTGCATACGCGAACGCAAACTTCCTGATAATAGTTTCAGATAAAGGTTCATGAATTATCCTCCTTGAATTTCTAACTTATGGCGCGCTTTCTCAGTTAGCCAGAGATTGAAACTTGTTAATACCACGACCCAAACTAGCTGGATAAGAATAACTTCACTTGAAACTTTCTCAAGAAATATCATGACAGGATAATAGATGGCTCCGGCAAAAGGTAGATAAGGTGTGATATAAGATAGAGGAGCTGGAAGTAGATCAATAGGTACGAGTTGCCCGCCTAGTCCCACCAATAATGTGAAATTCACAAAATGTGCCCAGTTGATCTCTGTTGTCCAACAAGCACTTATTCCTACTAAGTAGTGAAGGTTTATTGAGATGATCATGGCAAACAGAATAGATATACATAAGAAAAAGTAAGACGGTATGTGTTGAGGTATATAAAAGCCTACAGTAAAAGAAAAAACAAGCCCAATAGGAAGAGAGCGAAAGAACAAGTTATACAATAGTCTCCCGGCTTCTTGAGAGGTAACATATAGAAAAAAGTTTGTTGGTCTAGCGAGTTCTAAAGAAATGGCACCATTTCTTACTCCGTTTTGAATATTAAGTCCTGCCGTTAAGAATCCAGATAACCAGAGGATACATTGTACAGCTGCTATGTAGTAGGTCATATCTAGGGCACTATAGGGACTTTCATTCTCTTTTCCTTGCAGTACACCGACCCAAATGGCGATGAAAACAAATCCGAAGATTGCGCTCGCTGCATTATTGATCAGATGCGCTACCTTGTATTGCATGTTACGCAAAAAGCTCTTTTGTAAAAGAATCCAATAAACCATAAGTCCCCCTTTATGAAGTTTTCATTTTTTAGCGCAGAATTATAAAATAGCAAATTTTACAAAAGTTTGCAATTCTTTTTTTGGAGGTAATTTATATGTCATGCTCACAGTGTCGTCCAGCAGGAGATTTTCCGGAAAGTGGATTTTTTCATATCCGTACCGATCATCCTGTTCTTGTGGAAAGTTTGATGAATTTATTTAAAGAGCATGGTTTAGAAGGTATTCATTCTGGAAATGTTGCATCAGCAAAATATAGAAATCTTATAGAACTGCAAGATTTCATGGAGAAGTCACTTGAAACCTTTAACGACATTGCTGTGGGATCCTATTATTGTTCAGTTACTTCGACATTGGAAGAAATGAGTGTTTTCACACCTTGGATTTCATTTCAGCATTTCTATGAAAGAATGAAGCATATCGATCTGTATGAAATTATTCAACAGCAGCTCTTCACAACACATTCTCAGCCCATTGTTTCTTTACAGAGCGAAGAAATTTATGGATATGAATTCTTACTTCGTCCATTGTCAGAGGAAAATGAATTTAAACCGTATGAACTTTTTCAGTTTGCTGAACGATCGGGTCTACAGGCGTTATTGGATGGAAATGCGAGGATGACTTCCATTCGTAACAGCTCTGGGGCTGTTGCGCCAGGATTGAAGCGATTCATCAATTTCCTTCCATCATCCATCTATGATCCAAAGCATTGTCTAGCTACAACATTTAAAGCAGCTGCTGAGGCAGGAGTAGATCCAAACGATCTAGTCTTCGAAGTGGTGGAGACAGAAGAGATCGCAGACATCAATCATTTAAAAAGCATATTAACAGCTTATCAAGAGCAAGGAATGAAAGTAGCATTAGATGACTTGGGTGCGGGCCATTCAACACTTTCTGTATTAAAAGAGCTGAAACCAGACTATGTGAAGATTGACCGTAAAATCATTTCTTTCTGTGATGAAAATTCTTCTAAAGAAGATATGATCCAGCAGATCGTTGAAGTTGCAAGAGAAATAGGTGCAGTGGTTCTTGCAGAGGGAATTGAAAGAAAAGAAGAAGCAGCCATCGCTTTAAGATGCGGAGTTGAGCTTGCTCAAGGCTACTATTTTGGTCGTCCAGTTCCAACAGAATCATTAGCTGCAGCAGTCCAATAAATTTACGAAAACCTTATCGAAAAAAGATAAGGTTTTTTTTTACGAATGACTTGGAATAATAGTCAACTTCTAGTAATCTATAGGTAGATGCTTTTGTAATATAATTGTAAAATTAACGGGAATATTTCCAAAAGGAGCGGAATGATGGTAACGAAAGCGGATCCGGAAAAAAAGAGGAAAAAGTCGCAAGTGCCCTTTCGTTTAAATGTCTTGTTTTTGGTCGTCTTTTTTCTTTTCTCAGTCCTTATTTTGAGGCTAGGTGTTCTCCAAATTGTAAATGGAGAGGAAAAACGACTAGAGTCTGAAGCAGTTGAAGAAGTTATCGCAAGGAAAGAAGCGCCACGAGGAAAGCTGTTAGATAGCAACTTCCGTGAGGTGGTAGGGAATGAACCTTTCTTTTCTTTAACATATACGAAAACAGTAGATACAAAAGCAAAAGACACGATGCGGATTGCAGAATGGCTAGCTGATCGCCTTGGTGTTACAGAAGATCAGATTAAAAAGATCACAGAGCGCGATAAAAAAGACTATTTTATCGCAAAACAAGATGTGACCAAGATGATTGAAGAACGTCTTAGCAAGAAAGAAAAGAAACTAAGCGATAAAGATCAATATGTCGCACTCGTCAATAAGATTACAGAAGAAGAAATCAATAGTCTAACTGATAAAGATATTAAGATTCTCGCTTACAAACGTGCGATGGATACAGGTTATGCCTATTCAGCACAGCGAATCAAAACCAACTTGAACAACGAGGAAGTTTCCGTGATCTCAGAGAATCTTGGTGACCTTCCAGGGGTAGATATTATGGCGGATTCAAAAAGAATCTATCCATACGGTGGTTCTACCATTTTTGGACAAGTTAAACAGATTCCAAAATCAAAAACAGATTACTTTATGAGCATGGGATATGATCGAAGTGATCAAGTGGGAATCAGTGGTCTTGAAGATCAATACGAAAATGTATTAAGAGGCACAAAAGAAAAATCCGTTTATCTGACAAATCCAAAAACAGGTGCAACGATCGGTGAACCTAAAACGATTCCTGGTCAGCGAGGGAAAGATATCGTTTTAACTTTGGATATGGAGCTGCAATTTCATTTAGAAAAGATTCTTGAAGAAGAAATATTACGAGCTAAGCCACTAGGAGGAAATGATCTTCTAGACTCAGCTTACATCGTTATGATGAATCCTAAGACTGGCGAAATAAAAGGAATCGCAGGGAAAAAGTACGAAGACGGAGAATTTACGAATGATTCTTATGGAGCTTTGTTCGATGCCTACGAGATGGGTTCAACAGTAAAAGGTGCTACTGTATTGACTGGCCTTCAACAAGGATTGATTCATATGGGAGAAGTTATTGTAGATAAGCCCTTTACTAAAAACCAGATGAATAAGTCTTCTTGGAGAACTATGGGCCCAATAACAGACTTACAAGCTTTAATGATGTCGTCCAACGTTTATATGTTTAACATCATGGACCGCATGATTGGTCCTGAACATTGGACTCAAACGTACGCTAAAGCACGTTATTCTTTTAATCAATATGGTTTAGGTGTGAAAACAGGAATTGACTTTCCAAATGAAGCTATTGGATATGAGGGAAAACCACCTGAAGGAGAATCAGGTACTCTATATGACTTAGGTATCGGTCAGTTTGATACGTATACAACCATGCAGCTTGTTCAATATGTATCTACCATTGCAAATGATGGATATCGCGTTAAGCCACATCTTGTTCGTGAGATTAGAGAACCAGCAACAGATGATAAGAGTCATGGTAAACTCTTAAAACGTTTTGAACCAGAAATTTTAAACAAGATTGATGTAGAACAGAAATACATTGAACGCGTTCAGGATGGATTCTGGCAAGTTATGCATGGTTCTAAAGGAACTGCTAAAGGCTATTTTGATGACCCGGCAAAATACCATAATCCAGCAGGGAAAACTGGGACTGCTCAACGTATTATAAGACATCCTCGTACGGGGAACATTGTGGAAAAGCATAATCTTACGCTTGTAGGTTACGCGCCATTTGAAAATCCTGAGATTGCGTTTGCTGTAGTGGTTCCAGAAGGTACACCACAGAACGGAAACCAGAAGATCAATAAATACATCGGGCAACGTGCATTAGAAGCGTATTGGAACTTAAAAGAAGAATACGGTGAGAATGCAGCAGCAGTAACCGGTAATTTAGAAAAAGACAGCGAAGAAGACTCAGCAGAATGATGCTGAGTTTTTCTTTTACTGTTGATTGGAGTGGAAGGTGCGAGACTCCTACGGGACAGGCGGGCAGGTGAGACACTTAAATGTGAAACATTCGAATGTGGCTCACCGCCTGCCCCGTGGAAAGCGAGCAGCCTGTAACGGAAATCAACACTTCCAAGAGCAACAAAGTTTACGAAAACAGCCCTTTTAAAAAACTTATGTACAAAAAGAAAAAAGCCGGCACATGGCCGGCTTTCTTCCTTCACACTATTCATTATTAGCAGAAGCAAGCTGCCCCAACAATAATCAATAGAATAAATAACACTACTACCAATGCGAAAGAATTGCCATAAGAATAACCCATCGATTTTTCCTCCTTTAATTCTTGCAATTGTTAATTCCATATATCCTATGCCTGTTTTCATAATTGAAGTGGGCATGAGCCCAGATTCCATCAAAATAGGCTGTAAATGTATGTTTGACCATGAAAGTGTCAACGATTTGTAAAGACTGGATACTTGTGAAGAACATATATTCTTTGTTTTAATGAAAGTAGAAAGAAAATACGTGACAGGGAGTCAGCATATGAATAAATTACTTTTACCCTTAGTACTATTGGTTACGATTGTATTCCAACTGCCTTTATCGGCGTCTGCTCATTCAAAACTCGAAAGTTCTACCCCTGCTGAAGGCGAGAAGGTTACAACAGATCTTGAAGCAGTGGTGTTAACGTTTTCTACAAAGATTGAGTCGTTAAGTACGATGACGTTAAAAAATGGGGACAAAGAGATTCCTCTTCAGATTAGTGTAGAAGATGATCAAATGACTGGAGCGATTACCAATCCGCTTGAAAATGGAAATTATACAGTTGCATATAAAATCATTGGTGCTGATAGTCATGTGATCGAAGGGAACTACTCGTTCTCAGTAGAGCGCCCTAAACAAGAAGAAGCAACAGAAGAGGGTACACCAAATAATGATGAACAAGAAAAACAAGATAACAATGAAAAGGCATTAACTGATCAAGAAGAGAAAGAAAAGCCAAATAATCCAACTTATTTTGCTCCATTAACCATTGGTTTAGTGATTGTGATTGCTATCGTGTCATTCTTCGCATTCAGAAGAAAGCGCTAAAGGAAAGCCTCGAATATATCGGGGCTTTTTTTCGTACTATAGGAAAGGTAATAAAGTGAACTATTTATTTTGTTTTTAGTAAAGATTATGAGCAAATAGATAGTTTTTTCTAACTATTCTGTTATATGATGTATATTGTCTTTTCATTTTTAGAAGGGGGAAGGTGATGGGGTTGGATACATTTAAAAGATTAAAAGATTTTTATTGGCCGTATAAAAAGTACTTTTACTGGTCGATCTTGACTTTGATACTAGTGTCTGGAATCACAGTCGTTTATCCAATGGTCTTACAATATACCATTGATGAAATCATTATAAAGGGAGAATATTCAACAGTACCATATGTTGCGATAGGTTTTATTTTGCTTATGATAATAAAAGGTGCAGCTACATACACTCATCAGTTTTATGGAGATCTTTTCGGTATTCGGTCTGTTTATGAACTTCGTGAATCTCTATATGAAAAGCTGCAGTTTCTGCCATTTGATTATTATGACAATGCAAAGACTGGAGATTTAATGTCGAGATTAACCGCAGATGTTGAAGGTTTTCGTTTTTTTCTTTCTTTCGGATTTTCACAGCTTATCAATTTTGTACTAATCATAGGTTTCAGTCTCTCCGTCATGTTCTTCTACTCGGTTCCGTTAGCACTCATCACATTGTGTATGATGCCTTTCCTCGCAATTGTCGTTTACAAGTTTGATAAAGAAGTTCATCCTGCTTTTCGTGGAATTCGTAAATCTATGGCGAATCTCAATACGAAGGTTCAAGAGAATATTAGCGGAATTAATACGGTTAAATCGCTATCACGTGAAGATTTTGAGATTAATAAGTTTGATACGTCTAATGAAGATTATAAGTCTCAGTACTTAAACACGTCTCATATTTGGGCTAAGTACTTCCCTGTTATGGAATTGATCGGAAATCTTTCGGTCGTTTTACTGCTTGCATATGGTGGTTATCTTGTTATTCAGGGGAACCTGTCAGCGGGTGAGCTCGTGGCGTTCTTTAGTCTTGTCTGGTACATCATGGGACCCATCATGAACTTAGGGTTTATCATGAACACGTTCTCACAATCTAAAGCATCAGGAGAACGACTGTTGGAAGTGTTAGACGAACCACTTGAGATGGAAGGAAAAGATCGTGAACTTGAAACGGTGCGCTTTCATGGAGAAGTGAAGTTTGAAAATGTTACACATCGTTATAAGAACGAGAAAAAGGAAGCACTCAAGGATATTTCCTTTACAGCAAAACCTGGTCAGACGATTGGATTGATCGGTGCAACGGGTTCTGGAAAAACATCCATTACTCAACTTCTATCGAGGTTTTACAACCCAGAATCAGGAACGATCGCAATAGATGGCAAACCAATTGAAGACTACTCATTACGAACCATTCGGAAAAATATCGGTACTGTTCTACAGGAATCGTTCTTGTTTTCGTCAACGATAAAAGATAATATCTCATATGGAAATCCGTATGCAGAAATGGATGACATTATTGATGCAGCGAAACGCGCTCAAGCTCATGACTTTATCATGGAACTTCCTGATGGTTACGACACGATATTAGGAGAAAGAGGACTTGGGCTATCTGGAGGACAAAAACAGAGAGTCTCAATTGCTAGAGCGATTCTTATCGATCCAACAATCCTAATCCTTGATGATGCGACGAGCGCTGTAGATATGGAGACAGAATTCAGGATACAAAAGGCTTTAAAAGAAGTGATGAGTGACCGAACGACATTTATTATTGCTCACCGCATCTCTTCTTTAAAACATGCTGATGAGATACTTGTTCTCTCAAATGGGAAAGTGATCGAACGTGGTACACATGAAAAACTTATAGATAAAGAATCAGGAGCGTACCGTAAAATTTATGATATTCAGTATCAAGACAAAGATAAAGTGTTTCAAATGAACGGACAGGGGGTGTAGGGAAGATGCAGAAGAATTCACAGACGAAGAAGACACCACGGTTTAAATATTCGTCAGAGCAAGTAATCGATAAGCCATTCAACTGGGGTCAGATTATTCGATTGTTTCAATACATGAAACCTTATAGCAAGAACTTGTTGCCAAAAGCGATTATCGCCATGATGGTATCGACAGCAGTAAGACTTGTAGTTCCGATTTTTATAGGTGTTCTGACGTTTGATCATGCGATTAAGAACAAAGATACGAACCTGCTCGTAACATTAATCGTTGCGATTGCGGGCCTCTATCTCTTATCTTGGGGAGCTAACACATTACGGATCAAATGGATGAATTATCTCGGACAATATGTGATCTACGACATACGTCAGCATCTATTCAAGCATATACAGCGTCTGTCACATCGTTTTTTCGATCAGCGTTCTGCGGGCTCCATTCTTGTTCGCATCATTAACGACGTAAACTCGTTACAAGATTTGTTCACGAACGGTGTTATCAACGTATTAATGGATATCATCCTCCTGTTTGGTATCATCGTCATCATGTTCATCTACAGCCCAGAGCTAACACTAGCGATCATGGTGATTTTGCCGCTGATGTTCTTCATCTCTACAAGTCTTCGAAAAAAGATCAGACGCTCTTGGCAAGTGGTACGTATTAAACAAGCAAAGCTTAACTCGCATCTGAATGAAAGCATTCAAGGGATACGAGTGACTAAATCGTACACGCAGGAAAAAGAAAACATGGACTTTTTTAATGGTGTAAACAATGAAACGTATGATAGCTGGAAAACCGCGACTCAACAGAACGCATTGTTCAGGCCGTTTGTTGAAATGTCCAATGCGATTGGAACAGTGATTCTATTGTGGTTTGGTTCTTACTTGATACAAGGTGAAGCACTTGAAATAGGGGTGTTTGTTACGTTTGCTTTTTATCTTGGTATGTTTTGGGAGCCGATCTCTCGACTGGGGCAAGTTTACAATCAGCTTCTAGTAGGGATGGCATCATCTGAGAGGATATTTGAATTTTTAGATGAAAAACCGAATGTTCATGAAAAAGAAAATGCTTATTCGTTTACAAAAATTAAAGGCGAAATTCAGTTCAAGGACGTTGAGTTCTCCTATAATGCTGATCGAAAAGCGTTAAATGGCATCGATCTAACCATTCAAGGTGGTCAGACAGTCGCACTGGTCGGCCATACAGGGTCAGGAAAGACGACGATCGCGAACTTAGTCAGCCGTTTTTATGATCCGACAGGGGGTACGGTACAGATTGATGGAAAAGATTTAAAAGACGTCAATCTTGCTAGTCTTCGTGAAAAAGTAAG
This sequence comes from Fictibacillus phosphorivorans, assembly GCF_007673525.1. Lineage (GTDB taxonomy): Bacteria > Bacillota > Bacilli > Bacillales > Fictibacillaceae > Fictibacillus > Fictibacillus phosphorivorans_C. Next base: position 2,727,814 of record NZ_VDZU01000001.1, on the reverse strand, counting down.
TGTCGTTCTTCAAGATACTTTTATCTTTTCAGGAACGATCAAAGAGAATATTCGCTTTGGAAGACCTGATGCTTCTGACGAAGATGTTAAGAATGCAGCAAAAGCAGTCGGAGCACATGCGTTCATTGAGAGACTGTCTAATGGCTATGAAACAGAAGTAGAGGAAAGAGGAAATGTTTTATCGGTCGGTGAAAGACAGCTTCTTTCTTTCGCAAGAGCACTGCTTGCAGATCCAGATATTTTGATTCTTGATGAAGCGACCGCAAGTATCGATACAGAATCTGAACAAAAGATTCAACAAGCCCTAAAGACGCTTTTAAATGGAAGGACAGCCATCATCATTGCACATCGCCTTTCTACGATCAGAGAAGCAGATAATATCGTTGTTCTCGATCACGGTGAGATTATGGAGCAAGGAAGTCATGCAGAGCTTATGCGTGCAGAAGGCATTTATTATCACTTAGTCGTCTCTCAGTTTAAGATGCTTGACGCGATTTAAAAAAACGCCTGGGAAATTTTTTCCTAGGCGTTTTTGCTTTATTGTAATGCTTTTGAAAGTGTATCAATGTTCTGGTTCATGATAGATAGGTAATCTCGGTCTTTTTTAATGTCGTCTTTCGTTAATGTCTCTAAGTTATGAAGAGTTAAAGTTTCTGCACCGACTTCTTTTTTGATCATCGCAGCTACTTTATTATTCACGTTCTCTTCAAATAAAATATAGCTAGTCTTTTCTTTTTTTGCGTTTTCAATAATCTTCTCGATCTGATGCTGACTTGGCTCATGTGATGGTGAGAGACCGCTGATCGCAATCTGTTCTAGTCCGTAACGTTCTGCCCAATAGCCATATGCGGCATGAGAAACGATGAACGAATTCTTTGGTGCGTTTTCAACTTTTGTTTTAAACGAAGAATCTAATTCTTTTAAATCGGCTATGAGTGCTTCATGGTTCTTTTTAAAGTCATCTTTCGCACCAGGGTTTAATTTTACAAGTCCGTTATAAATGTTATCTGCAATCTGCTGTGCGAGAACAGGATCAAGCCAAATATGAGGATCTAGCGAACCGTGATCATGATGTTCTTCTTCCTCATGAGCGTGTTCATCTTCATGAGTATGTTCTTCTTCAGCAGCATGATCTTCACCTTCATGCTCTGCAGATTCATGGTAGGATATTCCTTTAGCACCGTCGATAATCGGCATGTTTTCTTCTTTTAATGTATCGGCAACAGAAGATGAGAATTCATCAGACTCAAGTTTGTTGTAAACGAAAGCATCACCTTCAGTCATTTCAACCATCTTTTTGGTAGAAGGTTCATACGTGTGTGCATCAGCACCAGGAGGTATAATAGAAGATACGTCTACATGTTTGCCTCCAATTCTGTCAGTGAAATATTCTAAAGGATACATGGTCGTGTAGATCTGTAATGTACCGTCTTTTTTATCAGATGTGCTATTATTACCGCATGCTGCTGATAGAATCAGCAATATCGTTATGCTTAGTAAGCTTATTATTCGCATTTATCTTTCTCTCCTTTCAAACAATCCTTACTTATTATAAACGTAATGATTACGATTTGTAAAATGTTATTTGTTACATTTAAAGTTTTTTCAGTAGATATAAAATATATCGTCTAAAACGAATCTCTAAAGGGTAGTGATTTATAAAGCAGATAGAAGTCCTTTTTGGTATAATAAAGAAGGTGTTTTTTATCTAAGCGTTTAAATAAGCGTGAATCAGGCTTAAAAAGGAGAGCGCGTACTAACATGAATATTGCTTTTTATTTGTTGCCTAAAGATGAAGTGAAGTATTTGAACCCAGAAGCAACGATGAGACAGGCACTTGAAAAGTTATCCTACCACAAGTACACCTCTGTGCCTCTTGTCTCAGAAGAAGGCCGTTACATAGGAACGTTAACAGAAGGCGATCTTCTATGGAAACTTAGAGAAGCCTTTGACAAAGGGTATGATGAGGTATTAAAGACAAAGTTAGTGAATGTACCTCAGCGTATAAACAATATATCTGTTTCCATCAACTCTAACATGGAAGATCTTATTACTTTGTCTACCGACCAAAATTTTATACCTGTTACAGATGATGACGGCCATTTTATTGGAATTATTAGAAGACGAGACATCATCAAGTATTGTGCAAATTTAATCTGGAATAAAGAAGTTACGAAAGATTAAGGCTGAATGTCTTAATCTTTTTGTACATACAGGAGGATTATTCCTAAATGAAGATACTTGCAGTGGCATTGGGTGGAATTGTAGGGGCATTGCTGCGTTTTTGGTGCGGTCTCTTTCTTTACAATCCAGAAGCATCTTTTCCCTTTCCTACTTTTTTTGTAAACGTAATCGGCAGTTTTCTTTTAGGCTGGTTTGTTATATATGGTGTGAAAAAAACTCAGAACAACTATCTCATACTCGCCCTGCAAACAGGTGTAATCGGTTCTTTTACAACATTTTCGACATTTAATACAGAAATTGTGTTATTGATTGAGGAACAGCTTTATAGGACGGCATTCTTGTATTTTGCAGCCAGTGCAATTACTGGTGTTCTCGCGATATACCTTGGAATGAAATTGGGTTCCATTACACGCAGTAAAGCAGGTGCAGAACAATGATAGGACAAACGATAGCAGTAGCCGCAGGTGGAGCATTGGGTGCAGTTATACGTTTCTTAGTTAGTCAAAGCCTGAACAGGGATTTTCCATGGGGTACGTTAGCTGTTAACATTGTGGGATCGTTTCTTTTAGGGTGGTATGTAGCAGAAGAGGGAGACGAATTATTAAGTTCACTTTATGCGACCGGGTTCTTGGGAGCTCTTACCACGTTCTCCACCTTGCAATTCGAAGCTGTTACTCTATTAAAGAGTCATGCTAAAAGAGGTCTAACGTATTTGTTTCTTACATATATATTAGGATTAGTAGCAGCTTGGACTGGCTTTGTTATCGGAATAAAATGAAAAGATTTTCAAAAGGCTGTTTCCTAAAAGGTTGTTGCATTAAGTATTATTTCCTTCTTTGACTTTTGATTGTAGTGGAAGATGTGAGACTCTCGGCTAGGACAGGCGGGGAGTCCGAAAAGTGGAAGTGGCTCGTTCAGCCCCGACCAGCAAAAGTAAATAGGCTATGAAGGCGCACTATGCCTTCTGGGCTATTTAACTTTTGACCTCGAGGGGCTAGCCACTGCAACTAGCCAGGTGAGACACTTATACGGAAACGTACGAATGTGGCTCACCGCCTGCCCCGCGGAAAGCGAGCATCTGTAACGGAAATCAACTACTTTCATAAGCAGCATTGAATACGTAAACAGCCAATGAAAACATAAAAGGAGACATAATGAAAGATTTAGTGATTTCTCTATTAGAATGGATTATGAGTTTAGGACACTTAGGAATCGCGCTTGGTTTGATGGTTGAAGTGATTCCGAGTGAGCTGGTGTTATCTTATGGAGGATATATGGTGTCACAGGGACACTTGAACTTCACGTTGAGTGTGATTGCCGGTACGATCGGAGGAACACTAGCACAGCTTTTCTTGTATTGGATGGGCTATTACGGTGGTCGTCCGTTTCTTGAGAAATATGGAAAGTATGTACTAATCTCTAAAAAGCAGATCGATTTATCGGAGAGATGGTTCAATAAATACGGAACAGGTGTCATCTTTTTTGCGCGATTTATTCCGGTTGTAAGACATGCGATCAGCATTCCAGCAGGGATCGCAAAAATGTCATTCGCTAAGTTTACATTGTTTACAACCTTAGCTGTTATTCCATGGTCGATTTTCTTTATTGAATTGGGTAGCCGTCTTGGCTCCAACTGGGAAGATATTAAAACAATCGCAGCTCCTTACACACGCGGTATTATGATAATAGCAGTAGTTGTCATCTTTTTGTTCATTCTTTATAAAGTGAAGAAGAAATAGTCATTATTATTCATTCGAATCTATCTGTGAAAGCCTGGTATTATGTATCAGGCTTTTTTATTATTCTTCAGACAATTAATTGCATAGACAAATTCTAACGAGGGATGTACAAAACATATATATGGCTACCGCAAATAAAACGAAAGGAGTGAAATGGAGATGGATACATTTATTAAGAGTTACCATGAAACGTATAATGCTGCAAAAGTGAATGAGTTGCTTCTGCGCATTAAAGAACACCAAGGGAAAGAAAACATCGCTGCGAAAGTGTCTGAAGCGATGGAAATCTGCGGATTCACAGCCAAAGATATCGAGCAAGTGCTGAAACAACTGCGAGGAGGGGACAGACCCTAGACAATTACATTTTCATCAACTTTGTCCTTCTCCAGTGGACACCTTTGATATACATTTCTACCTATATACTGAATTAATTATGCCCTTTCTTAGACGATGACCACACATCTGCGTTATACTTCTTGTAAGAGGTGATGGTTATGGATATAACATTAAGCGCAAAGAAATATATAGAAGAAGTGCTTGAAATGAACAACGCCAATGGAATAAGAGTTTACTTTTCAGGTATGGGCTGAGGCGGTCCTAAGCTTGGCCTGGCTCTGGATGAGCCTGAAAACTCAGACATTATTGAAGAAATCAACGGAATTCGAGTGGCTTTTGATCCAAGAATCAAAGAACAGACTTCCACATTAAAACTAGACTTTGAAGATTCTAAACATGGATCAGGTCTTGTAATGCTCGGACAGGACGACTGTTGTTAACAAATAAAACCGCAAGTGACTTCAATGATAGTCACTTGCGGTTTTATTATTGTTATTGTTTAGATTTTCTGAAACCTGAATCAACGGCTTCTCTTTCTGTGCAAAACCATTTTTCTGGTTTTGTAATTTTATAATATCGTCCACTTTCCAGGTGATAAATCTTATCTCCAGAAGAGTTAATATTTCCTTTTATCGTGCATTCTTGGTTTGTCGCTATCTCAGGTTGTGCTTCTTCATCAAATATATAACCTTCTTCTTGAACATAGTTCTCTACGCTCCAAATACCTACACCTTCTTTTTGGGCTTGTTTTTGAATACGGTCGTATTGATCGACATATTTTGTATTTGGTTCAAATACATAAGCGACACGTGCTAATCCGTGCTTTAACAGATTTTCCTGTACGCTTTGCCCATCTGCAAACACATAAGCGAGAAGGCGACCGTATTTATCTCTTTCTCCTATCCCAAGTTCTAACTCAACATTAGCATCTTTAAGTATACCTTGTGTGTATGTACTAGCTTCTTTGCTAAATGGCTGAACAGGTTTGGAAGGGTGAACGCTTTCTGGTGTATCGACGAGGAGGAAGCGAACAGTCTCAAGTTTCCCATCAACTCGTACTTTAATCGTATCTCCATCAACAACCTTTGCAACTTTTACAGGTATTCTTTTTCCATCTTCAGAGTTTAGATAGCTACACCCAGATATAAAGAGTACGGCACTAAATATAGACACTAGCCATTTAGTTTTTAACATGTAAACATCCTTCATTTTAAGTTTTATTGTATATGCTTTACCATTTACCATTATAATAAAAGATAGATCGTAGAGGTTATAGATTACCATACTTAACTGTTTTAGAGTTTTTCCGAAAGGGGATTGGCATGAAAAAGATACATAAAAATTTCAATATATGCGTAGCTATCGTTCTTATGCTTGTGGTTGCTGGATGTGGAAATGATTCAAAAATAAAAGAAGCAAAGCTAGTAAACCAAAACGGTGAACCAGTGGTTGTTTTTCCTTCTGACAAACCATCACTCATTTTTTTATTTACAACAGCTGGCTGAGGACTCTGCCAAAAGCAGCTAGTTCAGCTGAATGAAAATATTGGTGAATTTAAAGATATGGATGTAAATATTTATGCGGTAAGCTCTGATACGGTTGAGCATTTGTCTGTCCTTCATCAAGAGATGAAACCTGGATTTCCATTCTTATCAGATCCCGAATTTAAGCTTATTGATCATCTAGATATGAAAGGGGACAGTGTAGCTAAGCGTGGGTACGCACTGATCGATAAGAAAGGAAAGGTTATCGTGACTAAGGTGAACGACCATTGGGGAGAAGAGATCGATCAAACGTCAAAACAAATCCATGAAGAATATAAAAAGTTAGAAAAATAGTCCGGCAATTATCGGACTATTTTTTTCGCATATGTTATCTGTCACAGTTTCTCCATACTAGTTGTTGTAAAATGGGGTTATAATGAAGGAAGAAAGACTCTAGGAGGGATTTTCCATGCTTAAAAAATCTTTATGGCTTGCAGCGATCGCAATTCTTGCAATTGGAATACTGGCAGCTTGCGGTGGAGGAAAAGACAAGGAAAAAAGTACAAAGAATGCTGAAGAAACGATCACAATTGAAGCTAGCAATTTTAAGTTCGATAAAAAAGAATATGAAATTCCAGCAAATAAAGACGTAGCTCTTAAACTTGAAAACGTTGATGGCAACCACGCGGTTATGATTGAGGGAGAAGACGTGAACGTAACAGGTGGTTCTTCTGATGTTGTAAATTTAAAGCCTGGTGAATATACTCTTCGATGCAGCGTTCCTTGTGGAAACGGTCATGCAGATATGGTATCAAAACTTGTTGTAAAATAAATAATGTGCCTCTAGCTAATGCTAGAGGCTTTAATTATAACTTTTTAATCTGTACAAGCTCCACATTATAAGGAACTACATTTCCTGTAGACGCCCACAGATTACCTAACAATCTTGGCATCATCTGATCTGATGGAACCGATCCTTTGTGATGTAGAAAATGTTCAAAATACAAAAGATAGAGCCAAGAAGACGTAGGAAGGAGAATATTTTGAGCAAATTCGTTACTTTCCGTTATCGTTGCAAAAGAGTGAGACTCCCAGCCTGATATGAAGCGTGTGCGCTTACCGTTCAGCTTAGATTCAATGTAATGAAGAGAGTGTGCCACTTGCGGATCGTCATCACCATCAGCATGTGCCAGTCTGGATTGAAATTCTAATGAAACGGAATCCATGTCCTCTACTTCAGCTATGACATGACACAATGCTTTATCATAATGAACATGTAACGGAGTCCAATTATTTCGCTGCAGCAACTCTACAAAAGGTAGTTGTTCCATAGGAATTTCCGCATAAGGTGGCGCAAAAAGCTGCCTACCATATTTGATCTCATGAAGCGTTTTTCTTTCAAAAGAAGCACACACATACCACGTATCTTCGTCCTTAATTAACCGTTCGCCAGACTCCAAGGAATATGCGGTGTACAACCCTTTTTTAGAGATTTCATAAGAGGGCAATTCTTCCTCGTGCAATTCACTCAATGTTTCATCATCAGGCTGTTCGATCGCCGCCATTACAAAAGTTGTAAAACGCATGGTTATCCTATTCCTTTAGCTTTTTATTTTCTTAAAGGTATCTTTTAAATCTGTGAATCCTTCTTTAACAGCTGAAAAACTATTTTTCTTTTGGTAAATGTCATATCTTAAGTAATCTTTCTTTTCTTGAAGAAGTTGCTGCTGTGTTTTTACATCATTCATCCGAGCGGTAATGCTGTCACCAGTGCTCTTCATTTGTTGAACAGTACCCATTGATTCCTTCATAGCCTTAATTCCTGGAATTAAAATAAATAGAGCTGCAGCTGCGCATACAGCTAAGAAAATCCATAACCACATCAATACAATCGCCTCCAATCAATCTATCTATACTAAATTACCCGAAATCAATCAAGAAAAAACAAAAAACCGAGGTCAGATAGCCTCGATTTTATCGCTTTGGACATGTAGAACAACAAGTCCCGTTATCTGTTTTGTAATATAGGCAGCAAGTCTTACGAGTCTTAGTAGGTCCACAGCCGACGGGGACTGTAAAACGTTGGAACGGGTTTTTTGTTAACCCAAAATGAAAAGCAGGTGCTTCCATAAAGAACGCATAATCTTCTTGGATCCTTTGCTTAACTTCTGCTGGATGCTCTTCTGTTAACCACGTTTCATATACCCAGCGTATGTAGATCCAAGCGTTCTCCCAAAGAGTTGCTTTTGAGATACGTGCAGTGCTTGCAATATGATTCAACATGACAGACATATTTTCTTTAAAAAGTGATTCAATGACAGAAGAGCGCCAATCTGCCCTGTTTTCGTCAGCGATGTGAGCAGATGCATCTTTCAGTGTGAATGATGGAAGCCACATGCTGTCTGAGTTGTGATCGATAAGATATACATTTTTTATGTTCATATCGAATGACTTATTAAGAATGGTCATTCCATATAAACAGGAAGTTAAACTGCAATACGCATAGCGCTTAAAGAATAGAGATGCAGTCACAGGGCGTTTATTCGAACCGATACGCGGTCCTGTTTGATCCAAAAACTGAAGCAGGTGCTCATCGTTCAACAGCTGTTCGGCAGAAACGACAACTTCATTCTCATATGGTGCTTGAAAGGAGAAGCGATAGTTTGAACTGATATGATTTTTTTCTTCTGCTGTCCAACCGTTTGACTTAGGCGTACTGAGGAGTATTGACATGTCGAACGACTCGCCCCTTTCCATATGGAATACACATTGGTGTGCCGAAAACTGGATCAGGAATCACGGTACTCGACATCTGGAATACATCTTCTACTAATTGTTCATTCATAATATCTTCAGGTGCACCCTCTGCGTAGACGGTTTTGTCTTGAATCGCAACAATATGATGAGCATAACGGCATGCAAGATTCAAATCATGAAGCACCATAACTATTGTTCGCTTTTCACTTTCATTTAACTCAAATAGCAGATCGAGAATCTCAATTTGATGTGTCATGTCTAAGTAGGTAGTAGGTTCATCCAATAGAATCGTCTCTGTTCCTTGAGCCAGTGTCATAGCGATCCAAGCACGCTGACGCTGACCACCTGAAAGTGAATCAACAGGTGTTTCCATATAAGGAATAAGATTTGTCGCACGAAGCGCGTTCATTACGGCTTGTTCGTCTTCTTGTGACCATTGTTGCAGCCAAGATTGATATGGAAAGCGTCCTTGCTTCACCAGTTGTAGAACAGTTAACCCTTCTGGAGCAATTGGTCCTTGCGGCAGGATCGCCAGTTCTTTTGCTACTTGTTTTGTAGACCGTTTCGCTACATCTTTACCATTTAGCAAAACATGGCCACCTTTAGGAGTTAATAGTCTTGCCATAGAGCGTAACAGAGTGGATTTTCCACAACCATTGCTTCCGATCAAGACGGTGATTTTACCTTTTGGAATCTGCAGGTTCAACTCGTCGATAATCGGTTCTTTTCCATAAGCTAAAGTTAGGTTAGAGGTTGTTAGTACAGCCATCTGTCATCCACTCCTGTTATTGGTTTTTAAATAATAGATAGATAAAGTAGGGAGCACCGATCGCCGCTGTAAAAACACCGGCAGGTACTTCTAAAGGTGAGAACAAGGTACGTCCGGCAAGGTCTGCCAAAACGACCATGATACCACCGATCAAAGCCGAAGCTGGGAGCAAGCCGCCGAACGACGAGCCTGAAATTCTTCTAGCGATATGTGGTCCGATAAGTCCAACAAACCCCATCGCTCCTGCAAATGCGACTGCTGAACCGGCTAAAGCCGTGCAGACCATCAAAAGTAAAAATCGTTCACGGTGGACGGAGATTCCTGCTCCTTTTGTAAGATCATCACCAAATCCTTGGACGTTCAATCGGCGTACGAGAAGGACTAAGATAGGTAACATTCCTATAAACCAAGGCAGCAATGCTTTTACTTCGTTCCAGGATGTACCGTACACCGTTCCGGTAAGCCATATTGTGGCTTGACTCGCTCTGTAAATCGGGCCGATGAGCATCATGAGCGTAGTTAAAGCTTGTAATAAAGCCATGAGTCCGATGCCGATCAATATGAGACGTATTGGTGTTACGCCGTCTTTCCAAGCTAATACATAAATCAAGAAAGCAACAATCGTCGCGCCACCGAAAGCAAACAATGGTAAATAATTGATGCTTAATAATAGGTTGTTAGAATCATCACTGAACATCGTTAGAAAAGCGACAGCTGCAAAACCGGCTCCACCAGTTATTCCGATCATATCTGGAGAGGCTAGCGGGTTGCGGATAATACCTTGCAAGATGGCACCAGAGAGAGCAAGCGAAGCTCCTGCTATAAAAGCGACTAGTACCCTTGGAAGTCTAAACTCAAGTATGATGAGCTGGTTAATATCAATTCCTGTTCCTAATAATGCTTGAAATACATCCCACGGTGGGATATACATATCACCGACACCGATACTAATTAACATGGCAACTACTGCCGCAAGAATGAGAGCAAATATGCTAACAGTCGTTTTTTTATCAACTAAAAAAGAAAATGATTTACGCTGTAAAACCCAGTACTTTCTCATTTTTGAAATATTCCTTTTCGAACAATATATATGAAGAATGGTGTACCAATCAGAGCTGTTACAACCCCTACAGGTGCTTCTTCAGGCATGATAATATAACGTGCTCCTATATCTGCAACGACGAGCATTATACCTCCGATGATGGCAGAGTATGGCACGATCCAGCGGTGATCATTTCCTACTAAATATCTAGCAAAGTGAGGAACGACGATCCCTATGAAACTGATAGGTCCAGCTATCGCAACTGATCCTCCTGCTAATATGATAACCATGAGAGCCGCCGCTAGTTTAAACACTACTGTTTTTTGACCTAAACTGATGGCAACATCTTCACCAAGCGCAAAGGCGTTTAACTGCCTTGATAATAAGATGGATATGAGCCAAGCGATAATAAGTGCAGGTAAGACAGCTGCTAGCATAGAAAGTTTTCTTCCTTCAACTGAACCAGCGAGCCAGAATAAAACCTCATCTAGTGCTTTTTCATTGGTGACGAGCATACCTTGCGTGAGGGATGCAAAAAGTGCGGCCATAACAGCTCCTGCAAGTGTTAGTTTGACGGGTGTTAGTCCACCTTGTCCTGCGGAACCTAATGCATAAGCCAATCCTGCAGCAACTGCAGCTCCTAAAAAACCGATCCACATAAACTGCTGTATAGATGAGATCCCAAGGAAAGTAACACCAAAAACAATAAAGAATCCGGCTCCGGCATTCACACCAAAGATATCTGGAGATGCAATTGGATTTCGAGTGAGCGCTTGCATGAGGACCCCGGCAATCCCTAATGAGATTCCGACAGCCATACCTACAAGTGAACGCGGAACCCGAGAAAGTTGAATGATCAAATGTTCGTTCGAACCGTTAAAGGCTGTATACGCTTCAATGGCTTGTTTAAGTGAAGTATTGGTGTAACCGAGTACCACACTCAGCACCATAATGATGAGCGCAATCATTACGCCTAGGATAAGTCCAGCTGCTTTAATTTTATTTCCGTATAATATTCCGTTCATTAGAGCCTCTTTTAATAATGAAAGTTATTCTCATTTATCAGTTTAAAAGTAAAGTGTGTATCTGTCAATGACTTTGAAAATCATTATCATTTAGTTATTGACAACGTATTCATATCAGTTTATGATACGAATTGTAATTGATTCTCATTATCATTTACATTATAAAAAGGGGAGAGAAAATCGAATGAAAAAAATTACATACAAATGGCTTGCTTTCGCAGCTGTGTTAACGTTAATGCTTGCACTAGCAGCATGTGGAGGAAAAGATAAAGAAAAAGAAGAAAAGTCAGAAGGATCCTCTTCTTCCTATAAAGTTGAACATGCGATGGGTACAACAGAAGTTAAGGAAAACAAGCGAGTAGTTGTCTTAACAAACGAAGGTACTGAAGCAGTTCTCGCTCTTGGCGTAAAACCGGTTGGAGCCGTTAAATCTTGGTTAGGTGATCCTTGGTATGATCACATTAAGGATGACATGAAAGGCGTAGAAGTCGTAGGTGACGAGAGTACTGTAAATGTTGAGAAAATCGCAGCTTTAAAACCTGACCTAATCATTGGAAACAAGCAGCGTCAAGAAAAGCAATATGATGAACTAAATAAAATTGCGCCGACTGTTTTTGCAGAAGAACTTCGTGGTGATTGGAAGATCAACTTTGAACTATACGCAAAAGCTTTAGATAAAGAAGAAAAAGGAAAAGAAGTTCTAGCTGCATTCGACAAGCGTATTGAAGATATGAAGAAAGAGGCAGCAGATCAATTACAAACAGAAGTTTCAGTGGTTCGTTTCTTGCCAGGAACATCTCGTATCTATCACAAAGATTCTTTCTCAGGTGTGATTCTTGATCAAATTGGATTTGCACGTCCTGGTGATCAAAACAACGATGATTTTATGGAAGAAGTTACACAAGAACGTATTCCTGATATGAATGGAGATATTTTGTTCTACTTCACTTATGAAGAAGGTGACGGAAAAGCGACTGATACAGAAAAAGAATGGACAGGCAATCCGCTTTGGAAGAACCTTGAGGTTGTAAAAGCAGATAAAGCATACAAGGTAAGTGATTCAATCTGGAATACAGCAGGTGGAGTGAAAGCTGCAAACTTGATGTTAGATGATCTTGAGAAGTACTTCTTAAAAAAATAAGGGTGTAACAGAGAGGGAGCGAGCAGTCGCTTCCTTTTTTCTTCTTCAGCTGACTCCAGTTTTTACCTATAAATGTACTTGGATGAAGTTAAGCTGTAGGAAAGGCGTTCTTAATTTGTACACAATTTTGCAATAAATCTGCCATAAGTTTTCCAAGGGAAGAGGAATAATAAACATAATGTATAAGTATAGAAATAAATTTATTCCTGGAGGTTTTTGTAATGAACAAAAAACCATCGCTTGAAAAGGAACTGCAGCAACGTGAGATCTTAATGAAAGACGAGCAAACCAATGCTTGGTTTTACGAAGATCACATTACAGCCATCGTTAACCGTGCCCGTAAAGAAGGTGCATTTGATGATTTAGAAGGCTTAGGTAAGCCTCTTAACCTAGATGAAGATCTTACTTATAATCCCGAGAAGCGTCTTCATAAAGTAATGAAAGATAATAACATTCTCCCGAGTTGGGTGAAACTTGGTCAAGAGATAGACGTACTAAAAGAGGAGCTGAATACGTATACCGTAGAATTCAACATTAAAAAGACCGTAGAGACCATTAACCAAAAAGTCTTTCAGTATAACTTAACTTGTCCACCTAGTGCACAAAGGATGAAGATAAACCTGGAGGACGTTTTGAATAAATAATTGGAGGGTGTATGGCAAAGAAAAGTACATTAAATGCAGAACATTATCAATGGGGAGATGCATGTGATGGCTGGCACCTTCTAAAGCAAGAGAACCTAAGCATCATACAAGAAAGAATGCCCCCACAAACAGCTGAGGTAAGACATTATCACGTGTTTTCCCATCAATTTTTCTTTGTTTTAAACGGAGAACTGTTGATCGAAAAAGATGGTGAAGAAATTATCCTTAGCGCCCATCAAGGATTAGATATTCCTGCAGGGACAACCCATCAAGTTCGAAACGAATCGAGTTTGCCTGTTGAGTTTCTTTTAACTTCTCATCCACCTGCACAAGGAGATAGAGTAGTTGTGAAAAAAGTAAAAAGTATTAGTACAGTGACCCTTTAAACATAAAGGGTTATTTTTTTGTCATGTGAACTTGAACTTATGGGAAAGATAGAGAAAAAACGGCCAGGAGTTCATGAGATGTTAATGTATAAAGAGGTTACGAATCAAACCGAACGAATTGAACACTTTGACATGCCAAAAGAGAACGAAACCATCTGGATGTTTTATCAATCTCTTAAAGAAATGAATCAAGACAATATATTAGAGCAGCTAGATCTTCACCCTTTAGCTAAGAATGCTTTTATGAATTTTTCTGAACATCCACAACTTAATGTTTATAGCAATCATGCTGTTGTTTCAACGTTTTATTTGGGATCTGAAAATTATGAACCGATTAGGATTAACCTTCTAATCGGTGATAAGTATTTGATTGTTATGAGTGAACACGAAATTTCCTTTAGGGAACAGCTAGTAAAAGATTTCACGAACAATCCTGAACACATGAAACATGTTAGCTATATGCTGTACTATCTGATGAAGGATATCGTTAATTCCTATCTAGAAGTTGTTGATCAGCTTTCAGATGAGTTTTTAGAGCTCGAAAAGAGTGTGTTTATTGATCCACAAAAACGTGAGATCGGACGGGACGTGTATCGTTGGAAGACCCGCTTACACAAGCTAAGACAATATGTTGAAGCAGAAGAGGGCATCATACAGAAAATGGGTCATGATGACTTTGAATACGCAAATGAAGAATCAGGTTTTTATTTTAAAGATCTGCTATCCTCCTTCTCAAGAGTAACAAATGCTTTTGACAGTTTTAAAGAAAATTTAAAAGGAATTTTAGATCTGCAAATGTCTTTAAAGTCCGATCACATGAATAGAATCATGAAAACGTTGACGCTCGTTAGTGCTGTTTTCATTCCCCTTACATTTATCGCAGGCCTTTATGGCATGAACTTTGAATACATACCTGAACTTAAATGGCACTATGGGTATTTTTACGTTTTAACTCTTTGTTTCGTTTTGCCTGTTGTAATCATGAGCTATTTTAAGAAGAAAAAATGGTGGTGACTACATAAAAACGTATGAGCTGAGGAAAATAAAGAAAAAGGAGGACGTGAAGAATGGAAAAAAGACCGTATTACATTAATGTGGAAACCGGCGAGATTCTTCCCATCAAAACGGCTTCAACGTTTCAGTTTGAAATTTCTGCCTCTGATGAAGATGTAAGGCATCTTGAAAGGAAGTTCAGTGAATTAGACAGTACAGCAAATGATACTTTTGTAAGATCACACTTACCATACGTTCCTTATTCAAACGACTCAGATAATGACAGATATGATGAGAAACTAAGAGAAGCCTATCAGATGATTCATGACCTTGGTCAAGAGGAAACACGTCGCTTTATCGAAAGTATGAGTTTTTGGAATCCAGAGAAACCTCAAGATTTAGAAAAAAGACCAAAAGACTAAATGTCTTTTGGTCTTTACGTTGTTAATAAATAAAATAAGCAATGTAGATGATGAGGCCAATTACGATAGTAAAGCCGGCTAGTGCAATAAAAACGGGATTCAACAATGCAGTATGTCTCGAGACGGCAGGGTTTACCTCATCTTCTGTATACACTTTTTGTTTTTTTGCAATTTTCATCGTCCACCAGAGACCTATAGCGGCTACAAGGACAGATAACAAAATAAAGAACATTGTAAACAATATGTTCACTCCTTAAACCTTGTTTGTCCTAGTAGTGTTTGTGGTTTTAGCGGCTTTCATGCATAAGAAATGAAGGTTGCTTTAACGATTCAAGACGTGTCAGTTCATTCGTTACAAGTGTAAGGATTTTATCCTGATCTTCTTTACTAAATATGTTATATTGATCACTTTCAATAATCAATACAGGGGTTTTATCGTAGGCCAAGATCCAATCTTTATATTTAGCATGAAGGGTTTTGTAGTATGCCAGTAGTTCAGGATTCTCTTCTACTTGCTCATATGAGCGACCTCTTTGTTGAATACGGCTTAATGCTGTCTCAAAATCACTATCCAAATAGACAAGCAAATCTGGACGTGACTTTGGAGTTTTGTCGATTTCGTTCATCATCGTTTCAAGTAAGTCTTTATATGTGTCAAATTCAAGCTGTGTCATGTTTCCTGAATCAAAGTTCAGTTCTGCAAAGATTAGATCTTCGTAGAGGCTTCGATCCAGAACATTGTCTGGACTTGTACGAGCTTCACGAATCGTCTTAAAACGTGTGTTTAAGAAATATATTTGAAGCGGGAAAGCCCATCGCTTCGGGTTTTTGTAATAATCGGGTAAAATAGGATTGTCAACGACACTTTCATAAAAGATAGAGCTTCCTAGCTGCTCGCTCAAGAATTCAGCATATGTAGACTTACCTGTACCGATCATACCTGCCATTAAAATCACGGTATATCCTCCTAAAATGGTGCTTCATAGGCACTGTAGCCAGTGATGCGACTTGTGTAGATCATATGTATTCATAAGTTTTAAAATATCAATATATGGTATGTAAGCGATAAAGCCTTTCTAAATATATCATGTAATACAAAAGGTGAACAGAGGTTGTTTTTATTAATCATTTTATAATACTGGAAACTCTGAACAACACCATTACTTGATTTTAAAGAAATGGGAGTTTTGCCGGTATAGTGATAAGTCTTATTGCTTGAACATATATTGCGGTGGAAATATCATAAGCGTCACAAGTGAAAACAATAAAACATAGAACTGAAGTTGTAATAAAGGGGATATTAAACATGACCATACAAATAAAAGTTTATTCTGATTTTGTTTGTCCATATTGTTACTTAGCAGAAACGCCATTATTAAAAGCAACCGAAGATAAGGATGTTGAGATTGAGTGGATGCCATACGAACTCAGACCATTTCCACAGAAAACATTACGTCCTGAAGAAGATTATTTACAAAGATCGTGGCAAGAGTCTGTTCAGCCTCTATCAAAGAAAATGGGTGTTGATATGATATTGCCAGAAGTATCTCCTCAACCTCATACTTTCTTTGCTCATGAAGGATTATTGTTTGCTAAAAGGCACAACAAGGAAAGAGAATATGCTCATCTTGTTTTTAAATCTTTTTATCAAAACGGAAAAGATATCGGAAAGATTGATGTACTTCAAAACATTGCTGAAGAAATCGGCCTCGACGGCAAGTCCTTTCAACATGCATTGGAATCTCGTGAATTTAAGCAAGAAAGAGAGAGGATTCAGAAAGAAGCCACAGAAGACCTTAATATATCAGCAGTCCCTACTATTATTATCGGTGAGAGAGTATTGAAGGGGCTGCATCCTCAAGCTAATATCGAACGTGCATTAAGAGGCGCTATTAGGGATGCGAAATTTGAATTTTGTGATGGCGACGAATGTGAATAAAAGTAAAAATGATGAAAAAAGAGCGCTTAGAAGGTCGTCCTTCTTAGCGCTCTTTTTCGTTCTTAACAATGAAAAAAGGGGGTTGTTGATAGGGATGTCTATAATATAGCAAGGTCTCATTAAAAATGGACGAATATGTGATTTTTTTGATAAACGTTATCACTTTGTGACAAAGTCGCGCTGACGGACTAAAGGGCAATTGTTTAAAATGAAAAAAGCCCTAAATTAGGGGAGGGCTTTTTTCGGGAAAGGGGGGTACACCTATATAAGACGAAGGAAAAATGGAAAAGTTTCAAAATTTGTAAAAATTCTTTTTCTAGTCAATTAAAAAATGATAGAGTAAGTAACAGAATAGAAGAGAGAAGGAATGGGGATGAGAGATTTTCTTAAAAAGTGGCATCCAGCAGTCATCGTAATTGTTGCTGGAACATTGTTTACGCGAGCGGCATTTTTTATGACTATGCCATTCTTAGCCATTTATTTGTACAATGAAAAAGGGATCGATCCAGCCATGGTTGGATTGATAATTGGAGTAAGTGCTCTAACGGGTACGTTCGGTGGTTTCTTTGGGGGCTATCTATCTGATCGGATAGGGAGGCTTCCTGTGATGACAGTTGCTATCTTCATTTGGAGTGCCGTGTTTGTTGGATTTGCTGTAGCAGACCTCGTATGGCATTTCTTTGTGTTAAACATGTTAAACGGACTGTGCCGTTCTTGGTTTGAACCCATTTCTAGAGCATTGCTTGCAGATGTAACGACAAAAGAAAACCGGCTTCATGTTTTCAATGCTCGATATTTTGCAATAAATGTTGGTGCTGCAGTTGGTCCGGTTATAGGAACGCAGCTAGGTACATCAAATTCAACTCAAGCTTTTTACATTACTGCGATCGCTTATCTCTTATATGCATTATTAATTGTATTTACATTAAAAGGGTACTCCAAAGAGTTAAAGGGTGGGGAAGAGAGAAAGTTCTCAATTAAGTCTGCCATTAGTGTGCTTTCAAGAGACAGAGTGCTTGCTTTTTTTCTGATCGGAAATACAATTGTTATGATGGCACAGTCACAAATGGATACAACTCTAGCGCAATATATAGGGAATTCACCTCAGTTCGAGAATGGGGTTAAGCTTTTTGCGTACCTTGTTGTTACAAATGCAATAACTGTCCTGTTACTTCAGTTTCCAGTCACAAACTATGTAAGGCGATTTCAGCCGATGAATGCACTTCGTTTTGGGAGTTTTGCTTTCAGTCTTGCATTGCTTGGATTTGGACTATCAACGAATTGGGTTTTTCTTGTCATAAGTATGGTGTTTTTAACAGTAGGAGAAATTATTGTGTTCGTTATGAGTGATGTGCTTTTAGATGATTTAGCGCCTGAGCATATGAGAGGTACATATTTTGGAGCGATGTCGTTTCGATCGATCGGTTTCAGTGCGGGGCCGTGGATTGGCGGCTTACTTTTAAGTACGTTTGGCTTTGAACATGGATTTTATGTGTTTGGCATTCTAACGCTTATCTCATTACTGTCCTTGCCATTCTTTCAATACGGAGAAGGTATCCGCAAAACGCTCCTAAAACAACAATCTGCTTCAACTTAAGAAAGGGGAAAGATCAGCATGATTACTGGAATTGAACATACTGGAATTATGGTTTCTAACATGGAGAACTCTATCAAATTTTATACCGAGGTACTCGGTTTAGATCTATTAGATCGTTTCGATCATACAAGCGTACCCGTTGAGTTGGCATTCTTAGGGGTAGAAGGAAAAGTTCTTGTTGAGTTGATTGCGGGATATACAGGGCCAGTTACGAATGAGGGGAAGGTCCACCACATTGCGTTTTCTGTAAAGAATATTGAAGAGCAATATGAGTTGTTGCAGAAAAAAGACGTAGTCATGAAAGATAAAGAAATCACAGAGCTTCCAAACGGAAAATACTTCTTCTTTTACGGACCAGATGAAGAATCACTTGAATTTTTTGAGAGTAAATAGAAATGAAGACTGCATGAGTTGCAGTCTTTTTTTATTTCTTTGTAAAGAGTCATTATAGGGAGAAGGTGATAAGACAGCAGTAAAGAAGTCTATGAATGAGAATTAGATTCCTGGCAGTGTCTCTTTTAAATATTGGTTTGAACAGTATTCTACTCCATACTTGTAGCGACTTTCTCTAACATTTCTAGCTTTCTCCGGATCAATATGAATTCGTTTGATCTCAGGATATGTTTCCATGATCTTTAAAGCGATCTTGTCACCAGGCTCATCTGGATCAGTTAATACATAAACTTCATTACAAAGAATTAATGCTTCTTCAATCGCTCTTCGTTCTTTATGCCGAAATGAAATCCCATTTAAAATGACAAAATGGGCGTGAGGATGAACACTTTGTACTCTCAGTTGATCACTTTTGCCTTCAACAATGTATCCGGTCATAGCGCCTCCTGTAAAACTAAGATTCATTAACATTTTATGGAGGGCATATCGATAATAGTACGACTTCTAAAAAATTATTGGACAAAGGGAGTGTAAACTGTGAAGAAGCTAATTATCCTTGTAAGAACTTGTTCTCTTAGCTTCTTTTCCCTTATTAGTATTTATGGATTGTATTTGTTGTTAGGTGATATTGAAGGGTTACTGATCGGGGTGTCCATTCTTCTTGTATGCTTTTCCTTATTTAGCATGCGATTCATTAGATTTGTTATAGAGAGAAAAGAAACGCTTGTAATGAAAAGGATACAGCCAAACCTCATGGTTATTACTCTTACAGCATTCTCTACAGCTATATTATCTGTAGGCAATTATGCGCTCGAAACCTCTTTGCCACACTCTTTATCTCCTAGAGTAAAAAATCAATTTTATTTGGAAGCGATGTTAGTAGAAAAGGATAGGATTTTTGAAAGAGTATCCTTTTTAAAAACGCTAGAAAATATGAATGAGAAAAAAGCTTTTGTTTTCTATGAACCTCAAGACGAGGAATTAGCAGTTTCTGCGATTCGTCACATCCGTAAAATGCAGTTTTATCACAATGAATGGATTGATGTTCATGATGCCCTTCCTGTAACCCTCATCCTCTATCGGAACCCTTTAATCTTTCAGCAACATCTGCCGTTTCACTCGTATGAAAACTTGCAAGCATTATACGTACCTGCTCAAGAAACCATCCATCTGCTTGTTACTAACGACATGGATGAGAATTCTGATCTATTTCTAGAGTTGGTCGGACATGAATATACACATCATTGGATTATTAGTTATTTGTCAGAAAATAAACTGGATAATAGGCATCTACCTAGATGGTTTGAAGAGGGGCTTGCAGAATATGCTGGGAAACAGAGTGTAAGAGAGGTGCCGATCTTTGTACCTCTAAACTTCATTCCCTTCACAAGGCTTCACTCCGTAAAGGATTGGACATATCAAAATCGGAGAAAATCTAGTCACCGTCCATACAGACAAAGCTATTATGCCATTGATCAATTAGTAAGGGACGGGAATCGATCTAAAATTAAATCCTTATTGCTTAATAAACAGAAGAATTTTTACCGCTTGTTTGAAGAAGAGACAGGTGAATCCCTGATCGAGTTTGAGGTGCGTTTTTTAAGAGAAGAGTTTATGAATTTAAAGCGCTGATCTGATGCTCAATTGTTTATAGAAGTAAACGTGTAATCAAGCAAAAAGAACTCCTCACGTAAGGAGTTCTTTATTATTATCTGCTTTTTAATTTTCTTTTAATGATAGGCAATAACCTCTTTTTACCTTGTTTGATTAAAAAAGCAACAGCCATTCCTTTGATACCCTTTTTAATACGTCCCATTTTCATCCTCCTATAAAAATCATAGTTGTTTCAAGTAATATACCCGAAATCAGCATGAAGCAATCCTTTTATAGTTATACGGGTTACTTGTCTATACGTTTCATCACGATATGAATAAGATGAACCGAATACAATTTTATAGGAGTTGAACGTATTGAGCATGTATAGAAGTTTTCCACCTTTTCCGGGTCAAGGCGGCGGTCAAGGCGGAGGGCAAGGTTTTGGCCCACCAGGTGGCCCTCCAGGCGGACCTCCAGGAGGCGGTGGTGGCGGTGGAATGGCGCCAACATCAGCACCTCCATCATTTACACCATCCCAAGCGCAAGGTTTTAGTTTGCAAGGTGGAGGTGGCGGAGGAAGTCAGCCAGGAGTCTATGCTGTTGATCCAGGCGCGATCAGACCTTGTTTGTACCAATATGTCTATATCTGGCCAACATGGGGACCAGGATTCTGGGCATGGCTTACTTTTGCAGGTAGAAGATCGGTTGCAGGATTTCGCTGGACCGGCAATAGATGGATCTATTTTGGTATGGATACACGCCAGATCAGTTCCTTTTATTGTTACTAGAAACAGCCGCCCTTGTGCGGTTGTTTTTTTAAGTTATAGGATATAGTGGTTTCTTTTGTACTCGCCATGTTTCATATATTTTCATTTCAGACCTAATGCGTTTGGTCAAAGCATATTGCGCTGCTTCCCATACAAGAGGAGAGCACCAATCCTTCTTTAGATCACTAATAGGAATCCACCTTGCTCCGCTAGAATCTTGATCTGGGATATCAGCTATAGCCGATTGGGAATGAATGTCTATCCTGCAATCAAAGAAAACCGCTGAATGTTGTGACCGGGTCCATTCCTTATAGTTCCAAGGAAGTTCATAACAGCGTTCACCTAGTTTCATACCTTTTATCACCATATAGCCAGTCTCTTCTAGAACTTCACGAATGACCGTTTCGTATTCAGATTCACCATCGTTTGGTGTGCCTCCAGGAAGATCCAAGCGATTTTTATAAGGACCACCGTTCTTTTCGATAACGAGCAGTTCCCTAGATTCGTTCAAACAAATACAATAGATTCCTCTGTGTTTATGCATCTAATAAGCTCCCTCAGAAAAAATACCTTTTCATTATGCATGAAAAGGTATTGTAGCATTATTATTCTTTTACCAGTTCATTTAGTTCTGAGGTTAACGCCTCGAACTTGTTGAAACTATCAACCACTTCTTCTACACATCTATGCTGCTCTTCTACAGATGCAAGAACTTCTTCAACAGAACCACTTGATGTTTCAGCAATTCCAGAAACAGAATGAATTTCTCCAACAATATATCCGGTTGATTCATACAGCTGATTAATTAATTCTTGAACTTCAGATGACTGTGCAGCCACTTGATCGGTGTTCACTAAAATTTGACTGAAGTTGTCTGCTGTTTTCTCTGTAGCTTGCAGACTGGATGTGACAACCCCTTGTGAACCATCTACAAATTGAGCGGCTTGTTTAGCTTTGTTACGAATTTCTCCTAGGATTGCACCGATTTGCTTTGTAGAGTGTTGAGAATCCTCGGCAAGGCGTCGAACCTCGTCCGCCACTACAGCAAATCCTCTACCTTGATCTCCTGCTCGCGCTGCTTCAATCGCAGCATTCAATGCAAGCAGATTCGTCTGAGATGAAATTTCTTCTATTGTCGTTAAGATTCCTTCTATTGATTCACTTTGCTGATTTAATTCGTACATTAGAGTGTTCGTTTGCTGCATGAGCTCACTTACTTCTTTCATCTTCAAAGAAAGTTCTATTACTTGATTTTCACCTGCTTTTGTTACGATGGCTGTTTGCTCTGAAAGCTTTCTCATATCATTGGAGTGCTGATAAAGACCTTTTGCTACGTCATTGGTGCTTGTGACTGATTGATTCATTCCACCTACACTGACAGCCTGAGATTCTACACCTTTTGCTACTTCAGTAAAAGCGTACGTGATGTTGCTTGAAATTTCACCTGTTCGTGTAACGTTTTCTTTTACAGACTGACTAAAGTGATGAAGATTTTCTGATGCATCTTTGATTTTACTTAACAATTTTTCCAATTTAATCTTATCTTGCTCTGACTGTTTTTCTGCGATCAAAATGTTTTCATGCATACGCTGACCTATTCTTGCTTGTGCCACTAGAGCAGCAGTAATAACAGTTAAGAAAACGTTTAATGAGATAATAATCTTTGGGTCTTGTCCGGCAAACATCGTTTCTTTGTATTGAAAAAAGAAGAAATTGGTTAATAATAATCCACTAATACCCGATAGTAAGATTGAAAGGTAGTTATGATACAACGTGATGACTGCCAGGCATACATAAGTCATCAGGTAAGTAGAAATCTTCGGGTTTGAATCTGCCATGATAATAGTTAGTATCGTTAAGCCGATAACTACAAAATATTGAACTGCGAATGGAGCCCACTTTCGATACGTCCAAATCGAGAGTGATAAAAGGATTGCGAGTCCAGCAATACCATAAAACATGACACTATTAACGGTTTTCGTACTAGCATACGTACTTGCTAGACCGAGAAAATACATACCCCACAGCATTTTGGTAACCAGTTTATTCGTTTGTAAATTTGAGGCAAATGATGGATTCAAATTTCGTCATCTCCGTTTTAAAATGTATAAGTACTGTTTTTATATCGTCAGGATTCTCTTTGCATTTAAGATGTTTTCCAAATTTTGTTTTAGTTGTTACGATACCTATTGAATCGTGAACTTTTTTTAATAAGAACTGAAAAGCAGAAATTTTTTTTGTAATTAAACTTTTAATTCGAGGTGATTAACGATGAAAAAGAAGACTTGGCTATTTGCTATCATACTATTGCTTGCCGCTTGTAGCAGCGAACCGAAAAGCACCAATACGAAAGAAGAACCAGCACCTAAAACAAACGAATCTTCTCCAACTGAAAAGAAAGAAGCGGAAAAAGAAGAACCTGTTAACGAAGAAGTGACATCTATTGAAGAAGAAGGAACGTATATTGGTATGATTGACAATAATTCTATTGAGGTAGAAGCAGCAGGGGAAACATTAGTTCTTCGTCTTACAGACGAAGTTAGGGAAGCTGTCGAAAGTTTGAAGGATGGTTCAAAAGTTAACATCGTTTACAAGAAGAATAACGAGGGACAATGGGTACTTGAGCAAATTACTGAAGAAAGTGCGCCAGAGGCAGCTCCAACAAAAAAACTAACTTACATAGCGGATGGAGTTTCAATTGAAGAGGACGCGGTATTAACAGAGAGCGAACTTGAATACCATTTTTACAAACTGCCAGATTTTGAATTTACAGCAGAAGAGCCAAGAAAAGATTTATTGTTTGCTACGAAATTTGCTGAGACATTTGTTAGAATAGAACCTTTGTCAGAAGAATCTTCTATTGATGATCTAAAAGAATGGGCTAAGGATGAACTTGAAGCTATCGGGGAAGTAAGTGAAGTGAATGGAAAAGAGGTCGCTGGACAGGCATTTGAAAAGACTGCGTTATTTATTACGGCTTCAAAAGATTCTTACAAAAAATATATTGTTATCCAAGACTTAAACAACGGAGATCAAGTTAAATATACGGTGAACCTGCCTGAACATAAGAATGCGGCTAAATGGGAACAAGCCATCTGGGCCATGCTTTCTACTCTTCAAACCAAATAGTTTAGTAAAGCGTACCCTTTAGGTGCGCTTTTTTTTTGGATACAATTTGAAAAGGGAGAACAAATGATTATCATAAATGTAGCGGATGGCATATAATATTTACAAAGGTTTAAAAAGTTTCCTTAAGGAAAGATAGGTGATCGTTATGTGGTATAAAGAGAGTTCATTGTTTAAGTTGCAGCAATACACGATAATCCTACACAAGCTTGGAATCTTTTCGCAGGAAGACAAGATAGACATATTAGGTAAAATTCAAAAGTATAAAATGAAAGTTGGTTTAAAAGACTAGGCTGCCTGGTTAGGGAGCCTCTTCATTTGTTCATTTTACATAGAAAAGACCCGGCAGCAACTGCCGGGTCTTTATATATAGGCTGAACTTATTTTTTAGTTACGTTAGCTGCTTGTGGTCCGCGAGCTCCGTCAACAATTTCAAATTCTACTTCTTGACCTTCGTCAAGTGATTTAAATCCTTCTGATTGAATTGCAGAGAAGTGTACGAAAACGTCATCTCCACCTTCAACTTCGATGAAACCAAAACCTTTTTCAGCGTTAAACCATTTTACTTTACCTGTTTGCATATGAATGCCTCCTAGAACGTTTGCACTTTTGTGCTCAGTAATTACCAAACCACTTTCAAACTCTTAAGTTAAGATGTAATCCAGTACTGAATGGTTGTCACAAATATATCACAAGAAAAAAGCTCTCGCAAGGAACTTTTCTGAAAAATAGGAATAAAGAGTCAGAATATATTTGCATATGTAATTTTCAACTGAATGTTATAGGTTTAATCAACATTTTTAAGATATACATATGTACAAAAATAAAAACCATCTGCCTTCTATTCGCTAGCAGGAGATGGTTTTAAATCATGTGATGGTCGAGTTGCTACAATGCCTGTCGCTTTTACAATCTGGTTTAAGATGTTAACTCTGGATTGATCATCAAAGTTTTGTGCTTTGACAAAAGCATAGCCATCTTCATTTGATACATAACGAGGTGGTAAATTATTGAGTGTGATCGCAAACACATCAGCTTTACAAATCTCACATTTACAAGGAAGCTGAAGTTGTCCCCAATAATTCTTTAGTGCTTCTTCTACTAGAATTTCCATGGCGTTTTTTACATTCATGGGCTTTTTACCCCTTTATACACAATCTATATGTATAGAATAGCTTATTCTTACTACATATGTAAACTTTTACTGCAAGTAACAAGACTATTTAACTATAGTTATTTTAATAAATTTCAAATTCTATTACTTTGTTACTAAATTGACAATAATATATGATTTTTCTGAAAAATAACTTGAAATCATATATGATTTGAGATTAACATAAGATTATGAAGACTACACATAAAACAAACAAACAGCAGTATGCTTATCAAGTCATTCGTTCCCGTATCTTAGATGGCAGGTATCCACCAGGTCACAAACTTGTTATTGACCAACTGGCTAGAGAGCTCCAAACAAGTGCAATTCCCGTTCGTGAAGCGATCAGGCTGCTTGAAGCAGATTCTCTAATCTCGTTTAAGCCTTACTCAGGAGCGATTGTTACCCCCTTTGATGAACAAGCATATTTAGAAACTTTATCCGTTCTAGCCGTATTAGAAGGTTTTGCGACTGCAGAATCATCAATAAACTTTCCTCACGAAAAACTTGAAGGTTTAAGAGTGTATACAAAACTTATGGAAGATGCACTTGAACAACTCGATTATTCTCTTTTCTCCAATTACAACAAAGAATTTCATAAACTAACTTACAAATATTGCACCAATCTATTTCTGTTAGAACAGATTCATACAACTTGGGAAAGGCTCGGGACTGTTCGTCAGCAGGGATCAACAATGAAACCTGTTCGAATGAAGCGATCAGTTGCTGAACACTATCAACTAATAGAGATGATGGAAAGAAGAGAGGAACCCAAAATAATAGAGGCATTTACGAGAAACCATAAATTGAATACACTGAAAGCTTTTCTGGAGGATACCAAACAAAATTCTATTTGAGGAGATGAAAGTATGAAAGTAGAAGAAGTAAAGAAATCTCTAAGAGGATCAATCGCTCCGATCATCACCCCTTTTCATGAAGATGAATCGCTAGATCTTGAAACACTTAAAAGTTTGATAGACTGGCACATCCAGTCTGGAAGTCATGGTATCTCTGTTACCGGAACGACAGGAGAACCTTCATCGCTGACATTAAAAGAACGAGAGCTTGTAATGGAAACAGCGATCAAAGCGGTAAACAAGCGCGTACCTATCGTTCCGGGAACTGGATCGACCAATCATCAAGAATCTCTTCATTTAACAAAATTAGCTCAAGAAATGGGAGCGGATGCCGCTATGGTCATCGTCCCTTACTACAATAAGCCCTCACAACACGCACTTTACAAACATTTTAAACTCATCGCAGATTCAGTAGACATCCCATTAATCATTTATAACATTCCAGGCAGAACAGCCGTAAATTTGGAAGTGAAGACGCTAGCACGACTTAATGAAGACTGTCCAAACATTATCGGAGTAAAGGAATCTAATAAAGACTTTGAACACATCAACCGTGTACTTTTAAACTGTGGACGTGACTTTTTGCTGTATTCAGGAATAGAGTTGCTTTGCTATCCGATGCTTGCCATTGGTGGGGCAGGATACATATCTGCAACAGCAAACGTATTGCCGTCTAAAGTGGCAGAAGTATACAACGCATGGGATTCTGGAAATGTTGAAGAAGCATTAAAGCTTCATTATGATTTGATGCCTTTAAATGACGTTCTTTTTAAAGATACGAATCCAGCTCCACTAAAAGCCGCGTTAGGTATGATGGGCAAGATCAACCCAACATTAAGGTTGCCGATGGACTTGCCGGCAGATTCTCTGCAAAAAGAAATAAGAGCTGTACTTGCTGATTATGGGTTAGTAGAAAAAATAGGGAGTGAAGTATAAATGAAGCATGCTCGCGTTATTTTTGAAGGAAGAGAACAAAAAGGAACGGTAGTGGACGATGTAATCACTTTTTCATCAGGGAAATCAGCTAAGGTGAGCGAGATCAAAACGTGGCTACCTCCCTTTACGCCAAATAAAATGATCGGGCTAGCACTTAATTATGCTGACCATGCAGATGAGCTGGGGCTTGAAAAACCAGCTGAGCCTGTACTTTTTATAAAGCCAAATTCATCGTTAGTAGGTCACAAAGGGCAAGTGTTCTATCCAGATGGCGCAACTTATATGCACTATGAAAATGAACTAGCCGTCGTCATCGGTAAAGAGGGAAGAAATATTAAAGCCGAACACGCGATGGATTTTGTAAGCGGTTACACCATTGCGAACGATGTAACAGTCCGTGATTTTGTGAACAACTGGTACCGTCCCCCAGTACGCGCAAAAGGGCATGACACGTTTGGTCCGATGGGTCCGTTTTATGTGGATGCAGAAGATATTCCGGATGTTACAAACCTTGAACTTCGCACATACGTCAACGGTGAGTTAAGACAGCAAGGAAACACAAAAGATTTGATGTATTCAATCCCTGAAATCATTGAGTTTGTTTCTTCATTCATGACACTTGAACCAAATGATGTGATCTGGACCGGTACACCAAAAGGAATATCGCATATTCATCCTGGTGATGTGGTCAGGCTTGAGATAGACTACTTAGGTTCTTTAGAGAATACGATCGTTGATGGACGTACAGAAAAGGTGCCAACTGGAGGGAAGGATCATGAAGCCGGAAATTAAGGAAATGATTCAGCACTATATTAACGGACAGTTTGTCTCAGGGCATAAAGGGGACTACTTTGTTAACGTCAATCCTTATACGAACGAAAAGATCAATACGGTAAGTGAAGGAACGAAAGAAGACATTAATGCAACTGCAAAAGCGGCAAAGGCTGCTTTTAAACAAGGTCCTTGGGGAAAGATGAAGCAGGAAAAGCGTCTTCAATACATCTATAAGATTGCAGATCTAATTGATCGCGATGTAGAAGAGATTGCACTGTTAGAATCCTATGATACGGGACTTCCTATAGCTCAAACACGAAAGATGGTAGGACGTGCAGCGGATAACTTTAGATTTTATGCGGAGATGGTAAAGAACCGTATGTCTGGTGAAGCTTATCATGTGGATGATGAGTTCATGAACTATACGATTCAAAAGCCTGTAGGTGTGGCAGGACTCATTACACCATGGAATGCGCCATTCATGCTCGAGACATGGAAAATCGCACCTGCACTTGCGACAGGAAACACGGTCATTCTAAAACCAGCTGAATGGTCACCATTAACAGCTAATAAACTAGCAGAGCTTGTGGATGAAGCTGGACTACCAGCAGGCGTCTTTAACGTCGTTCATGGCTTTGGTGAAACAGCGGGTGCATCGCTTGTTGCACATGATGATGTGCAGCTTATCTCGTTTACCGGAGAGACGAAGACAGGTTCCGAGATTATGAGAAACGGTGCTGCTTCATTGAAACGCTTTTCTATGGAACTTGGCGGAAAGTCACCGATCATCGTATTTGATGACTGTGACTTTGAGCGTGCGCTAGACGCTTGTGTATGGGGCATCTTCTCTTTTAACGGAGAAAGGTGTACAGCAAATTCTCGTTTGTTTCTTCAAGAATCAATTAAAGATGAGTTTGTGGCTCGTTTAAAGGAGAGGGTGGATAACATTATCGTTGGGGATCCATCTGATCCAGATACGGAAGTTGGCCCACTCATCCATACGGAACACTATGAAAATGTGAAAAGATATTTACAGATTGCAAAAAACGAAGGTGCAGAAGTATACACACAAGCACTCTCTGAATCTCACAAAAAAGGGAATTTTGTAGCTCCGACACTTTTATTAAACGTAAAAAATGATATGACGGTGGCGCAAGAAGAAATATTCGGTCCTGTTTTATCTGTGATGACGTTTAAAGATGAAAAAGAAGTGATCGAATACGCAAATGATATTAAGTACGGTCTCGCAGGCTATGTGTGGACAAACGACATGAAAAGGGGTCTCCGTGTCGCAAATGCCGTTGAAGCTGGTATGCTCTGGGTGAATTCACAGAACGTACGTGATCTTCGTATTCCGTTTGGTGGCTCAAAAAATTCGGGTATCGGCCGTGAAGGCGGACACTATGCGTTTGAGTTTTACACCGAGATGAAAGTGGTGCATGTTGCACTTGCTGATCATCACATTCAGCAGTTCGGAAAGAAAAAACAGTCGCTTCAAACTGAAGCGAAACATTAGGAGGGATTTCTTTGCCTGCACGCACGGGGGAACAATATATTCAAGGGATTTCAAAGGCTAAGAATAACGTTTGGATTCATGGTGAGAAAGTAGATGATGTTCCTTCTCATCCGGCATTTCGAAACATTGTAAGGTCCATTGCTAACCTATATGACCTCCAGCACGAAAAAGCAGACAAGATGCTCTATACCTCTGAACAGACGGGTGATAAAGTAGGTCTTTCCTTTATTGCACCCAAAACGGTGGACGATCTCATCCGCCGTCGTGAGATGATTTCGGAATGGGCAGGCTACACAGGCGGAATGATGGGGCGTACGCCAGATTACTTAAACACGAGTGTTATGGCGTTCGGTACGTCAGGTAACTTTTTTGCCCAAAACGATCCAATGTTCGCAGAAAACGCAAGAAAGTATTATGACTATTGCCGCGAAAATGACATCAGCCTAACGCATACGCTGATCCATCCGCAAACGAACCGATCAAAAAAGCAGTCTGAGCAAAAAGATCCTTATTTATCTGCTCGTATCGTTGAAAAGAACAAGGACGGCATTGTAGTAAAAGGGGCAAGGTTGCTGGCAACACTCGGTGGGGTAACAGATGAGATCGTTGTGTTCCCATCAACGCTGAACAAAGCTTCTTCTGAAGATGATCCGTATGCGATGGCTTTTGCTATCCCTAACAATACAGAAGGCTTAAAGTTCTTATGTCGCGAATCGTTTGATACGGGACGAAGCCAATGGGATCATCCGCTAAGCTCTCGGTTCGAAGAGAGTGATGCAATCGTTGTTTTTGATAATGTACTCGTACCGTGGGATCGCGTTTTCGTAAGTGGCAGCTCTGATATTTGTAACCGAACGTACGTCGAGACTAACGCGATCGTTCATATGGCACATCAAGTAATCGCGAAGAATACGGTAAAAACTGAATTTGTACTCGGTGTCATCTTAAACATGATGGAATCGATTGGCATTGATGTGTTTCCGCATGTTAAAGAGAAAGCATCTGAAGTGATGCTGATTCTCGAAACGATGCGCTCTCACCTTTACCGTGCAGAGCATAACGCTTCTATTGATAAATACGGAAATATGACACCAGACTTTGCACCGCTGAATGCAGCCCGTAACTGGTACCCGAAAATGTATCAGCGCATTGTTGAAATCGTGAAAATTCTTGGGGCATCAGGTTTGATGGGGATTCCGACAGAAGCGGATTTTAATGCAGACGATATCGGTGAACTTGTTCATCGTTATACACAAGGAGCCAACATTGATGGTTATGAGCGCACCCAATTGTTCCGCTTGGCATGGGACATTTCCATCAGTACGTTCGGCGGCCGCCAAGCTCTTTATGAGTATTACTTCTTTGGAGATCCGGCGCGTATGTCGAACATTTATTATGATCAATTTAATAAAGAGCCTTATAAAGCAATGGTAAAGGATTTTCTAGAGCGCGTGAATTCCAAAAGCCATAACTACAGTAGTGTATAGGAGGAGTCGTCATGGATTTTAACATTATACGAATCGCGCGTGTTGTCATGAACGTCACCGATCTCCATGCTTCCCGTGATTTTTATGTGAATGCCCTAGGTTTTATCGAAACGGCTGCTACTTCAGAATGGATGGCATTACGCGGACTAGAAGAACACTCCCATCACAGTCTTTTGTTGAAAAAAGCAGATAAGCCTGGCGTTCATGTCGTAAGCTACAAAGTGTGGGAAGACAGTCACTTGAATGAGCTGGAATCCTTGTTTAAAGGAAAAGGTGCCAAAGTACTGTGGAAAGATGCAGATCCTGCCGTTGGAATCGGTAAAACGTTATGTGTAGAGGACCCTTCTGGAATACCGCTAGAGTTTTTTGTGGAGATGGAAAGTGTTGAGCGGTGCATCCAAAAGTATGATCTGTACCGTGGTGCACGTATTCAGCGTATCGATCACATCAACTGCATGGTTCCAGATGTGGAAGGGGCTGTAAAGTTTTATACAGATGAACTCGGATTTAGAGTTTCAGAATATACAGCAACCGAAGACGACCGAACATGGGCCGCGTGGCTTCACCGAAAACCAACGGTACATGATGTTGCATTTATGAACGGAGAAGGTCCTCGTCTTCATCACGTTGGTTTTTGGTTATCTGATCCGATGAGTTTGATCCATTGCTGTGACGTGATGGCAAGCATGGGTTATGCAGATAACATTGAGCGCGGGCCAGGACGTCACGGCTTATCGAACGCATTCTTTTTATACGTGCGTGATCCTGATGGAAATAGAATAGAACTATACAATGGGGATTATCTGACAAGTGATCCTGACTTTAAACCGATCAAGTGGGACATTAACGATCCAAGACGTCAGACGTTTTGGGGACATAAAGCTCCTGACAGCTGGTTTAATGAGGCGACTTCCTTTTTGAGTCTTGAAAAAGGAGAGCCCGTAGAGCTAAAAGGTCCGACATTAGCCCAGCGTAAGCCTGATTTTGTGACTTGATATTAGGTTTAGTATAGATAAGTGAAATAATTAAAGCCGGCTCTGCTTTTAATTTGCAGGAGCCGGCATTTTTTGTTTGTAGGAGCATTCGCGCTCGTCCAGCGGCATGATATGCAAGCTGGATGAGCGATTCTCAAGATTTATGAGCGATTCTCAGAATTTGTGAGCGATTCTCAAGATTTATGAGCGATTCTCAGGATTTGTGAGCGATTCACAAGACTTGTGAGCGATTCAACTCATTCTTCATATAAGATAGTCCGCTCTCGGTCAGTCGTGTTCCTTGTCGCCCTTTTGCTTTCACGATGAATCCTTTCTGCTCCATGAGATCTAAACGTAATCTGACTTGAGCTTCAGTAAGCTTAACGCCTTCTAATTCCAAATCCTTCAGTAAGCCCTTCCTGCTGGATGCTTTACCAGAAACGTGGTTGCGATAGATGCAGCTCATAATAGCAGCTTCCTCGTTTGGTGCGATAAGTGGGGGCAATTTCTCTGAGGTGGCAGAAACCTCACTAAATGCCTCAGCTGCAAAAGTCGTCTCATCACTTTTTATCCTCATCACTTCCTGAGGGAGATCGTTAACCTTAATCTTTTCTTCATCGCAAACAGCGAGCATATAGTCAATGGCATTCTTTAATTCTCTAATATTACCCGTCCAAGAACGATTTATTAAATGGCCAACGACTTCGTTCTCCACTTTTATTTTTTTAGTAGAACGCATCTCTAAAAAATGATTTAGTAAAAGTGGAATATCGCCTTTCCGCTCACGGAGTGCTGGGATTTTTAAGTAAAGAACATTCAGCCGGTGATATAGATCTTCACGGAACAGTCCTTTTCTTATGTCAGATGCCAGATCCTTGTTAGTAGCTGAAATAACTCTGACATCTATAGGGAGTACTCGTGTTCCACCGACTCTTCGTAATTCTTTTTCCTGTAGAACCCGCAAAAGGCGCGTTTGAAGTTTTACGCTAATGTCGCCAATTTCGTCCAGAAAAATAGTACCGCCTTCTGCTTGTTCAAAGAGACCCTGTTTACCTCCTTTTTTAGCACCTGTAAACGCGCCTTCTTCATATCCGAAGAGTTCACTCTCTAATAAATCCTCAGAAAGGGCAGAACAGTTTACTGCTAGAAAGGGACCGTTTCTTCTGCCGGATTCGTTATGAATGGCACTTGCAAAGAGTTCTTTGCCCGTTCCGCTCTCGCCTTGTAAAAGGAGGGAAAGATCTGTTGCAGCCAGTTTCTTTGCAATGTTTTTTGCTCGAACTATTGCCTCTGAGTCTCCGATGATATCATGGAAAAAATACTTTCCGATATAGCCTTTTCGCTTTAGTTCATATCGGGCTGCTTTTTCCATTGATATTGTAGTACTCGTGTTCTTAAATGTGGCAATCATCGTGTTTTCAGCTGTCAATGCAAACCGGTGAACCATAACATTCGTATCATTGATCGTAAAAAATTGATCAGATTGTTCACTCGCAGTATCTGTTAAAAAGTTCAGCAGCTCTTTATCTTTAATAATTTGTTTAATATGTTTTCCGACAGCTTGTTTGGAGTCGGTTAAAAATATGTGTTTCAATTCCTCGTTAAATACGGTGATCATTCCCGTATGATCAAATGATAAGATTCCATCATTAACACCATTTAAAACTTTGTCCAAGTGTTCGTTAAATTGAAGAGCCTTTTGATTAGCATGTGTAAGTTTCTTGGATAACTGAATAATTTTTTCTGTAAATCTTTCAGAAATACCTGTTGCCCGGTCATCTAAGACACCAAGTTCGCTCAAGATCTCTGTTATTGTAGTAATGTCGATCAGGCGTACGCCGATATTAATGATTCTCTTAACCTCTTTCGGCACTAGATGCATTTCCCCGGGTGTGACAGCGATATCTGCATGTTGGTAGGAAGATATTCCAGGATAGTAGGGAAGGTAGTTTAAGTGATTGATTCCTAGATGAATGAGTGTTTGTACGGACTGTTCTACCGTTTGAGGAAAATCGTTTACGTACATAACATCTGTACCTTCCGGCAGCTGTAAAAGCTGATTCAGATATTCATAGTTGACGGTTCGTCTTGCTGTAATCACTCTACATGAGTTATCCAAACAATGAGCTACCTCACGTTTTATAAGATAAGATGATAGAATTACGACTTCGTTTTCTAATCGTGTAGGAAGCATTTCTTCAGAAGAATAGCTCTTAATATGAAAATAATCGCCTAATATGGATTGAAGCTGATGGGATAGTGCAATGCGTGTTTCCTTTGTACCTGCTAAAAGAACAATCTCTTTTTTTGTCTCCATCATACGCACCTTCTTTAATGGTCTTTTTTAGGATGTTAATTGGTTATAAAACTATTATCTAATAACTAGCCAATTAATAAAACAAAATATTTAAAAACCTTTAACAAAGGAGACTAAATGTTGGCACAATTCTTGCATTTATATAATGTGAACTTAGAAAAGGGGGAAGAAAAGTGGATAAAAAGAAAAGAAGGTTTGAGATGCCTGATACGTTCGTTATCGTATTCTTTGTCGTAGCCTTGATGGCACTATTAACGTATATCATACCGGCAGGACAGTTTGAAACGAAAGAAACAACTTATACGCAAGGTGGAGAAGAGCAGACTAAAACAGTTTTAGTTCCTGACAGCTTTTCCTATGTAAAAGGGGAAGACGGTGAGCCAGCTACTAAAGGTGTCAGCCTGTTTGAAGAAGGCGGCGGTGCAGGGTTCTTAAACTATATCTTTGAAGGTTTAGTTACTGGGGATAAGTGGGGATCTGCTGTTGGGGTTGTTGCGTTTATCCTTATTATAGGTGGCGCATTCGGAATTATTATGAAGACGCGTGCGATAGAAGATAGTATTTTAAAGATGATTGACCGTACAAAAGGAAAAGAAGTCCTTATTATTCCTATTATGTTCTTATTATTCTCTTTAGGCGGAGCGGTTTTTGGAATGGGTGAAGAAGCCATTGCGTTTGCAATGATTCTTGTGCCAGTTGTAATTGCGCTTGGTTATGATGCGATTACAGCGGTTATGATTACGTATGTTGCCACACAGATCGGATTTGCAACATCATGGATGAATCCATTTGGTGTAGCGATTGCACAAGGAATTGCGGGAGTTCCAGTATTGTCTGGTGCACCTTTCCGTATTGGTATGTGGGCATTCTTTACATTAGTGGGTATTGTTTATACATGGATCTATGCTTCTAGAATTAGAAAAGATCCTAAACGTTCATTATCTTATGAGTCCGATGCATACTTCCGAGAAGATTTTAAACAAACGGACATTAAAGCGAGCTTTGGAATTGGACATATTCTTATTCTTTTAACAATAGTAGCAGGGGTAATCTGGATTGTATGGGGCGTTGTTGAAAGAGCATACTACATTCCTGAAATCGCAACTCAATTTTTCACAATCGGTTTAGTTGCGGGTATAATTGGAGTAATCTTCAAATTAAATAACATGACAGTTAACGGTATATCTGATGGTTTCAAACAAGGAGCTAGAGATATTCTTCCTGCAGCCCTCATTGTTGGTATGGCAAAAGGGGTAATTATCATGTTAGGTGGAGACAACCCGGCCGAGCCTTCCGTATTAAACACAATGCTTAATGCAGCAGGTGGCCTAGTTTCAGATGTACCAGTAGCCGTTTCAGCATGGATCATGTATGTATTCCAAGCCGTGTTTAACTTCTTTATCGTTTCAGGTTCAGGTCAAGCCGCTCTTACTATGCCGTTAATGTCTCCGCTTGCTGACATGGCAGGCGTTACGAGACAAGAAGCAGTACTTGCGTTTCAGCTTGGTGACGGATTTACAAACATGATCGTACCGACTTCCGGGGCATTGATGGGAACATTGGGTGCGGCACGTATCGAGTGGTCCAAATGGTTCAAATTCCAGATCAAGTTTCAACTATTATTGTTTATTTTAGCTTCTATTGTAATCGTTACAGCAGTACTCATTGGTTTTAAATAATCTATATTTTTTTAAAAATAAAGGAATGATTTACATGTTTACTCTCATAAAAGGCGGTGAGGTGTACGCGCCTCATTATCTCGGAAAAAAAGATATCCTACTAGCTGCCGGAAAGATAGCCAGCATCTCAGAAAATATTGAATGGCCGGCACCTGCTCTTGATATCCATATCATTGATGCAACAGGTAAAATAGTGGCACCAGGTTTTATTGATGGACATGTTCATATTACTGGCGGTGGAGGAGAAGGCGGATATAAAACGAGAACCCCTGAGATCTATCTGTCAGATGTTACGAAAGCGGGTGTGACAACGATTGTTGGAGTGATTGGTACGGACGGGATAGCCAGGACGATGACTTCTTTGATCGCAAAAGCAAAAGCGCTAAAAGAAGAAGGAATCTCGTGCTTTGTACACACCGGTTCCTATCAAGTTCCTGTTAAAACGTTAACAGGGAATATTGAAACTGACATCATGATGGTTGATGAGATCATCGGTGTAGGTGAAATTGCTATTTCTGACCATCGTTCCAGCCAGCCGTTAGCATCTGAGCTGGCAAGGCTGGCGTCACAAGCAAGAGTTGCAGGTATGCTTTCAGGAAAAGCAGGTGTTGTGAACATTCACCTTGGCGATAGCAAACGGATGTTGTCTTTAATTAAAGAAGTAGTTGATACCACCGATCTGCCTCTGTCTCAATTTTATCCTACGCATATTAACCGAAATTCTTACTTGTTTGAAGCTGGTATCGAATTTGCGAAAAAAGGCGGTATCGTAGATTTCACAACAAGTACGACGAAGCAATTTTTAGAAGAAGGCGAAGTTAAATGCTCAATTGGGCTTAAAAGAATGTTAGATGCAGGAGTGGCAATCGAGCAAATAACGTTCACATCAGACGCACAAGGAAGTTTGCCTGCATTTAATGAATTTGGAGAATTTACGGGCTTGCGTATCGGCAGAGTGAACTCGCTGTTCGGCGAAGTGCGGGATGCTGTTCAAACAGAAG
The DNA here is from genome assembly GCF_007673525.1 of Fictibacillus phosphorivorans. Taxonomy (GTDB): domain Bacteria; phylum Bacillota; class Bacilli; order Bacillales; family Fictibacillaceae; genus Fictibacillus; species Fictibacillus phosphorivorans_C. The sequence goes on along the minus strand of NZ_VDZU01000001.1, from coordinate 2,690,780 downwards.
GAGTTCCACTTCATGAGGCATTGCAGACAATCACTTCTAATCCTGCCCGCGTTTTAAAGCTTAATCAAAAAGGAAGACTGCAAGAAGGACTGGATGCTGATCTTGTTATGCTTAATGAAGATCTCAGCATTGATTCAGTTATTGCGAATGGGCAAGTGATGGTTCGAGAGGGAGAAGCTGTAATCAAAGGAACGTTTGAAGAGTAAAGGAAGCGACCGTAACGCTTCCTTTTTCACTTTCAACTTATGAAATATATGGTAAAATAGGGATCATACATAATTCTCTTAAAAGGTGGCGATCAAGTGGCAAAACAAGAAATTCCAACAACGTTAAGTCCAGAATTGTTTGAACACCTGCAAGGCGAACAACTTGTCCTCCTAGGGACAGTTGACGCAGAAACGAAAGCTCCATCTGTTAACGCGATCTCATGGGTAAAGAGTTTATCAAAAGAGAAGATTCGATTTACGGTGACGAACAATTCACGCATCGTAACAAACATTAAAGATAATCCACAAGTGGTACTTACGGTAGTAGGACTTGAAACTGTGTATTCAATTAATGGAAAAGCAAATATCCTGCAGGAAACAATGGAAGGCGTACCATTAAAGCTTGCGAAGATCGAAGTGGATATTGACCATGTGTTTGAGAGTATGTTCTGGGGTGCGAAGATCGTCCAAGAACCTGTATATGAAAAGACGTATAATGAAAAGAAAGCAAAAGAGCTAGATGTCCAAGTGTATGACGCTCTTATGAAATAAAGCTGACTTTTTTACAACTAGAAGAAACGTACAAACCGTCAAAACATTATGTTGTGGCGGTTTTTTGTTTATTTTAGATTGTGCTACAACATGGTGTCATATGAAAAAGGGGGAAATCAAATGCCTATCATATACCGATCGTTTCTCTTAGCAGGGCTTTTTTCTATCTTGGTGGGAATCGTACAGATTACGAGTCTTGTGGAAATGAAAGCCGATGGTCTGAATGTTTTGGGGTATCCTCTTCTTTTATGGGGTATTGTCGCATTCCTATGTGCATTAAATCGTTTTGCTATTGTGTGGATACACAAACTTTTGGCTGCAGCAGGGGCATTACTACATGGAACGGTAGTTATGTATAGTCTTTTGTTTCCGTTCGATGCTGAGGTAAAGGGAATGCATTTTATCAGTTTCCTGTTACCTTTAATGTCTTTCGTCTCAGTATGTTGCTGCGGGTTTATTCTAGGACAAAAAAGGTATAAAACACATTCGAAAACGATCAGCAAATAGTGAACTTTTTTTAGTTTATGATAAAATTAGATGATTAACTCCTTGTTTTTCCTAAAGTCGGTTTTAAACAAGTTAACTGTGGCAACGATGAGGGTATGAGGAAGAAAAGGGTGAACGATGGATGGACTGGCGAAACTGGGAACGCTATTTTACGGAAAAAAACATATTAGAACTGCTTGACCAATACAAAGATTTAGGTTTCTTGCCAGGGATATTGCTACCTATGCTTGAATCATTTCTGCCGATCCTTCCGCTTTTTATTTTTGTAGCGGGAAATGCAGCGGCATACGGATTTTGGTTAGGATTTCTTTATTCGTGGATTGGGGTTTGCGTTGGTTCTATCATTGTGTTCTTATTAGTGCGGCGATATGGCCAAAAGCGTTTTTTGAATTTTTTAAACAGACATACAAACACAACACGAATGCTTGGATGGGTAGAGAGGCATGGTTTCGGTATGCTTTTTCTCATCTATTGTTTTCCGTTTACTCCATCCGCTCTAGTTAACGTAGTAGGCGGATTATCGCGAATTAATATTAAAACCTTTCTGCTAGCATTAACTCTCGGTAAATTGGTGATGATCGCGATCGTTTCATTTATCGGATACGACTTTATTGATGTGTTGAAGAGCCCCTTGAAACTTGGGATGATTGCTTTTGGCATATTTGTATTGTGGCTAGGTGGAAAAATAGTTGAATCAAGACTTAAAGAATCAGAGCATCGGGCGTGATAAAACGCCAGGTGCTTTTTTACTTTCACGAAGATCTTTTTCCTTGAATATAGTTAAAAAAGAGGAAGGGAGACTTTGTATTGATTAAGATCAAGTCACAAAAGCAGATTGAAAAGATGCATGAAGCGGGAAGGCTGCTTGCTTCATGTCACAGAGAATTAAGCAAGCTTGTTATACCTGGAACAACAACATTTAAAATTGATCAGTTTGTTGAAAGTTTTTTAACAGCTCACGGAGCAAAAGCTGCTCAAAAAGGATATATGGGGTATCCTTTTGCGACATGTGCTTCTGTAAATGATGAAGTATGTCACGGGCTTCCAAATAAAAATGCGTTAAGAGACGGAGATATCGTAACGATTGATTTTGTTGTGAATTTAAATGGATGGCTGGCTGATTCCGCTTGGTCATATGAAGTAGGAAAGGTTTCTAAAAAGTCTCGTGCTTTGTTGGAAACAACTAAACAAGCTCTATATAAGGGGATAGAACAAGCTCGGGTTGGTAATCGTATAGGTGATATCGGTCATGCGATTCAATCTTATGCGGAGAATAAGGGCTATTCGATTGTTCGAGAGTTTATTGGGCATGGTATAGGTCGCTCCATACACGAAGAGCCTCAAGTTCACCATGTTGGAGAGCGTAACACAGGAATCACTTTAAAAGAGGGTATGGTCATAACCATTGAACCTATACTCAATGGAGGGCGGCCGCACGTTAGTTTATTGGAGGATGGTTGGACCGCCGTCACTTATGATGGAAGTCTTTCAGCACAATATGAACATACTGTTGCCATTACAAAAGAGGGACCAATTATTTTAACAGAACAAGCTTAAAATAAACATTGCCGCATATTCTTTAAAGAAGAGCGGTATTTTTTTTTGCTCTTAAGGTTATTTTTTTAAAGTAACTTGACATAGACAAGTTACTAATTGTAATATACTAACATAAAGTAAGTTAAATTCACGAAGAGAAAGAGGGATAGGGATGTTATCATTAGGATTACTGATTATTCGATTAGTAGTAGGTCTAGCATTAGCAGCACATGGAGCTCAGAAGTTGTTTGGGTGGTTCGGCGGTTATGGATTAAAAGGAACTGGAGGCTGGATGGAATCTATCGGTATTAAACCAGGCTATACGATGGCTCTATTAGCAGGTCTGGCTGAATTTGGCGGAGGACTTTTGTTTGCCGCAGGTTTGTTCACCGAAATTGGTGCTGTGCTGATCGCTGGAACGATGCTTGTGGCTGCAGTTAAAGTTCACTTGCAGAACGGGTTCTGGGTAACGGCGAACGGCTATGAGTTTAACCTAGTCTTAATCGCAGTAGTGATAGGAGTCGCCTTAACAGGTGCAGGAGATTATTCTTTGGATCACCTTTGGTTAAAATAGAACTGAATACAGAACAAAAATGACGAAACCACTTTATGCTAAGTGGTTTTTTCTTTTGCCTAAGTAATTAAGATCAGAAGAAAAGATTCAATACGATACCATAGTCACAGTTAGAAAAATCACTTATAATGGTGAAGTACTTTTATAAGGAGGTGACGTTCCTTGTTTAAAGAGATGTCAGAGAACCAGATATTATTATATGTCATAAAAAACTTAAAAGAGTTACGAAAAAAAGAATTTCAGCTTTTAATCGATGAACTTCACCCGTATGATATCGCAAATGTTTATAAAAATTTGCCGGAAAAGCACAGACATAAGTTTGTTACGTTTTTAACCACAAGACAGATCGCTTCCTTGATTCAAGAGCTAGAAAGTGACCTTCAGATGGAAATTCTGAACAAACTTGGCATTGAGCGCTCATCTCACATCATGAACTTAATGGAGAATGATGATTTAGCGGACCTTCTTGGTAACTTGGATGTTAATGAGATTCAAGATTTTCTGTCTTCCATGAAAGCAGATGAATCCAAAACGGTTCAAAGCCTTATGCAATATGATTCAGATACAGCTGGTGGTATTATGACCAACCGGTTCGTATGGATTCCGCAAGTTTATACGGTTAGAGATGCGGTTGAAAAGCTAAAAACTTTCGCCGGTTTTGCAGAGAATATTTATTACTTATATGTAATTGATGATGATAGAAAGCTTGTTGGTGTAGTGTCTTATCGTGATCTGTTATTAGCAGAGATGGATGAGAAGATCGAGGAAATCATGTACAGCAGGGTTATCTCCGTACCCGCAGAGACAGACCAAGAAGAAGTAGCGCGTACAATTGAGCGCTACGACTTTATAGCTGTCCCTGTAACGGATGAACATGATCGTTTGATCGGGATTGTTACAGTCGATGATGTGCTAGATGTATTAATTGAAGAAGCTAATGAAGACATCGAGAAGTTATCGGCAACAGGTAAATCCATTGATTTTCAGACAAGTGCCCTTGTAGCTTCCTATAGAAGACTGCCTTGGCTTATTTTACTTCTGTTTATTGGAATCTTATCTGGTAGTATCATAAGCACGTTTGAAGGAACGATCGAACGCGCGGTTGCACTTACGTACTTTATGCCAATGATTGCAGGTATGACAGGGAATACGGGCACACAATCTCTTGCAGTAGTTGTTCGTGGACTTGTATCGCATGACATTGATCGGCCGACCATTATGAAATTAATACTCCGAGAATTTGGTGTTGGGTTTATTATAGGAATTACTTGCGGAATTTTGATATCAATCGTTGCTTTCTTATGGAAAGGCAATCTAATATTGGGGCTTGTTGTAGGTAGTTCATTATTCTTTACATTGATAATTGGTACACTTGCTGGAACACTTATTCCGTTATTACTATACAGGTTTAAGATTGACCCAGCGGTAGCATCGGGACCTCTTATCACAACATTGAATGATATTTTTTCACTCTTAGTATACTTTGGTACAGCTACAATGTTTTTGTCTCATCTTCTCTAAAATTATTAGTGAAGTTAAGTCGTATTAAAAAATAGTGTATAAATAAAAAATCAGTCTTCTGACTGGTTTTTTATTTTTTTAGGCTGTTTTCATAAACTTTGTTGCTTTTGGAAGTGTTGATTTCCGTTCCAGGCTGCTCGCTTTCCACGGGGCAGGCGGTGAGCCACATTCGTACGTTTCACTCTTAAGTGTCTCACCTGTCTAGTTGCAGTGGCTAGCCCCTCGAGGTCAAAAGTTAAACGGTCTGTGATGAGCAAAGTGCGCCTTCATAGCCCATTCAACTTTTGCTTGTCGGGGCTGAACGAGCCACTTCCACTTTTCAAACTGCCCGCCTGTCCCGTAGGAGTCTCGCACCTTCCACTCCAATTAATTTTCAAAGGTGACAAGGAGTTCAAAGCAACAATCTTTTAGAAAAAGAGCGTTTTTTTTAAAAAATGTTGCATTTTTCCAATTCGCATATACAATTAAACAAAATAAGGAGGAGAATAGAGATGATAGTTAAGTTGGATCAAACGTGGCATGAAAAAGTTATGGACTATTTGAGTGAAGAACCTGCGCTAAACTTATTCATTATTGCTGATATTGAGAATTTTGGTTATGAAACAGATTCTCAAGACATCTGGGCAGATGTTGAGGAGAACGGGGCGATCACAGGCATTCTTCTTCGTTATAAAGGAAACTACCTTCCTTACGCAAAAGGGGAGATTAATGCAAAAGCTTTTTCAGAGATTATCAATAAAGATAAAAGTTATGAGATGCTTTCTGGTAAAAAGGAAATCGCGGACCAGTTTACTCCTTATTTACAGTTTGAGCGAACAAAAGAACTATATTTTGCCGAACTAAAAGATGCAAAATCATTAAAGAAAAATATATCAAGAGAAAGCATTTTACAAGCTGAGCTTAAAGATGTTGATAGCCTCATGGAATTAAAATATTTGATCAAAGAATTCTCAATTGGAAAAACAGCTAAAGAAAGCTTGGAGCAAGCATTATCCACCAAAACAGGACGTACTTATTTTATAAGAGAAGAGGATACCATTGTTTCTTGTGCATCCTCTACGGCAGAAAATTCATTGTCAGCGATGATTGTCGGCGTGTGTTCACACCCTGAAAAAAGAAACAAAGGGTATGCTTCACTTTGTATGGAAGCGCTATGCTACGATATTTTAGCTGAAGGGAAAACGCTCTGTCTGTTCTATGATAATCCAAAAGCAGGCTCCATTTATAAACGTTTAGGATTTTATGATATTGGTCATTGGAGTATGAACTACCCACTCCGAACAGCTGACTCAAAAAAACAGCAGGAAAAAGTGTTATAAGCATTAACACTAGTGAAAACTGATAAAGAAACGCTCTTTTCTAAAAGATTGTTGCTTTTAACCTCTGACAGTAAATTGGAGTAGAAGATGCTTGCCTATCGCCTGAAATACATTTCGCAAGGTATGCGATGAGGAAACTTACTCCGCTAGCATTAACTTGTAGATGCAGGAGCAAGGAGCATAATGTGGCTCACCGCCTGCCTCGTGGAAAGCGAGCAGCCTGGAACGGAAATAAACACTACTAAAGCAACAAAGTTTACGAAAATAACTTAAGGAAATAATGAATAGACGGCAGAATCGACATCTTTCGATTCTGCCGTCTTTCTCTTTTGTTAACCAAGCTTCCGTTCTTCGGCTTGTTCATTTGACGCATTCTTTTCTTCATTAGAAGTTCTTAATGGAATTTCTTTTAAGAAGAAGAAGGTGAGTATGAATGCTGTGCCAATAACGATTGCACCAGTTAAGAAAACGCCGTTTAATGCATAACTCAAAGACTCACGCAGTATACCAAGTACTTGTTTAATAACGTTTAAAGATTCAGGTGGTAAAGCACTGAATTTTTCTATAACAGCTTCTTGGTTCAGCAAGACTTGAGGGTTCGCGAGCTCTTTAATCTGCTCACCCATCTCAGGTGTAACACTAGGTGAAGACGCGACTAGCTTTTGAGACTCTTTATTAAAGTGGTCTGCTAGAGAGTTATTCATTACACTCCCCATAATAGAAACACCAATCGTACCTCCAAGCTGTCTGAACAGTTGAACAGAAGAGGTCGCAACACCTAAGTACTTATGTTCAATCGCGTTCTGTACGGTTAAGGTGAAAATCGGAAACGCGATTCCAAGTCCTGACCCAACGAGAATCATATTAAAGATTGCTGTCGTATTAGTCGTTTGCGTATCCATAAAATGCATGCTCGTCATTCCACTGACCATAATGAATAATCCCAGCATAGCTAATTTCTTGTATTTTCCTGTTTTTGTAATGATCTGTCCGCTTATCGTGCTTCCTGCAACCATAGCAAGTGTTAATGGCATCATGACAAAGCCGGATTTTGTAGCAGATGTTCCCATTACTCCTTGTATGAAAAAAGGCATATACATGATCGATCCAAACATGCCTGCTCCTAAAAAGAACCCGATGATGTTAGACACGGTGAACACTTTATTTTTGAACATATCAAGCGGTAGCACAGGACTTGATACACGCTTTTCTGTTAGCACAAATAAAAAGAAAGCTACGATTGTTACAGTAAACAGTCCGATGATCTCTGGAGATGCCCAATCATATTGATTTCCAGCCCAAGTGAATGAAAGGAGAAGAGGAACCATTGTTAACGTTAGTAACAATGAACCTGTGTAATCGATGGATTCCTTCTCTTTTCTTTGAACAGAAGGAAATAAAAAATATATAGCGGCAAAAGCGACAAGACCAAAGGGGAGAAAGATCCAGAATACCCAATGCCAATGAAAGTGATCGACGATGTATCCTCCTAAAGTTGGACCAAACACGCTTGCTAAACCAAAAACACTGCTCATAATTCCTTGCCATCTGCCACGTTCGCGAGGGGGGAATAGATCACCAACTGCTGTGAAAGCCGTCGACATGATCATACCTCCACCAAAACCTTGAACCCCTCTATATAAGATAAGTTCAAAGATACTTTCGGAAATGCCGCATAAAAGGGATCCTGCAGTAAACACACCGATTCCTAAGAGGATAAATGGCTTTCTACCGTAAATGTCTGATAGTTTTCCAACTAATATTGCTGTGATACTTGAAGTGAGCATGAAAATCGTGAAAACCCAGCTGTAGTATTCTATTCCTCCAAGATCAGCAATGATTTTTGGTAAAGACGTACCAACAATGGTTTGGTTTAACGCTGCAAAAAGCATAGCAGACATGATGGAAAGCATTATAATTACTTTTCGCCGCATTTCTAGATGTTCCATGCATCATCCTCCTATTCATGTTGTAAATATTTCACAATATGAAATAATTTCGAAAAGTAAAACTGCTCCACTAATCAAGCAGTTTTATTGAAGAATCTATCATTCGCTTTATGTCTTCATCTGTTAATGCAGCAAACTTTTTTTCCAGGTAGTTATTCTTAATGTTATCCATTTTTCGTGCGATTTCTCTACCATCTTCAGTAATTTCTAAATAGACGATCCGACGGTCTGAATCTGATCGTACACGCTGAATGTAATTCTTGCCAACAAGCCGATCCGTCACTGCGGTAATATGGCTTGATGAAACTTTTAATTCATTAGCGATTTCTGAAGCCATTAAAGGACTTTGAATAAATAAAGTCTGAAGAACAGCAAACTCATTGCTTGGAATATAATCTGAGTACACTTCGTTTAAGCCTTTTCTTAACGTGCGAAAAAGTCTGCGTAAGCTCATTTCCAATTCTCGCTCTAACTCATTTCTTAATGGGGTTTGTTCTCTATTTTCCATCTTAACACCCTTGCTTTTTGTTTCTTCTTCTACTAGTATATGATAATTTATATATAATAAGAAAGAAAGTAAAAGTTTAGGGAGAAACGGATTATGAAAAATTCAACGTTATTTTTTGTGCTTCTAGGTTTTGGCTTTTTGATTGGAGCAGCTTATTGGGTTTGGGCGATCACAACACAATCACAACCAGGTGGAATGTAAAGAAGGGCCGTAATGGCTCTTTTTTTGTAAAATTATACACTTCTATTGTAAATAAATAGGAGGTGTATGTATGAAAGAAAAATTTCAGATTACAAATCAATTTTTAAAGAAAGAATGGAAGCAGCGTCCAGGAGGTAATCGTATACCGCGCTTTGCGGTTGCACACGACACTGGGAATCCCGACTCAACGGCCAAACAGAACTATGAATATTTCAATAGCAGACAACTAGAGGCTTCTGCGCACGTATTCATAGATGATAAACAAATATTGGTAATCATTCCATTGCATGAAAGAGCTTGGCACGTTCGCTCTAACGTATCAGATGCGAATGAATGGGGAATAGGGGTTGAGTTATGCTATGGTCCATCCATAGATTTTAACAAAGCTTACAGCCGTTATGTATGGTTTTTTGCCTATTTATGTGACATGTATCAATGGAATCCTGCTCGGAACATAAAAGGTCACTTTCAACTGGACCCAAAAAGAAGGACAGATCCTTTAAATTGTTTTCACCGATACGGTAAGACATTTCCATTCTTTATTGAAGATGTAAAGTATGAGTTAAAAAAATTTGTTGTTCATCAGAATGAGTTTAAAGAGCTTGTTACTGCAGAAGGAAAACTTTATAAAGTGCAGATTGGAGCATTCTCATCTAGAGAAAATGCCGAGATTCTTTCTCGAAAAGCCAAATCTGCAGGATTTGATGTTCATATCGATCACTCTTAAAAACAATATATGGTAAAACGGCCTTGCGATGTGTTGATTTTTGATTTCAGGTCGCTCGCTTTCCGATCGGCAGGCTATTTTTTTGTGAGAATAGGTTTTAAGTACACAAATTAATGGTAAATAAGTTGGAGGTATGCCATTTTTTGTGTACATAGGGGGAAGCAGTAGAACATGGAGCAACAATTGAGGGTATTAGGAAAAAAAATCATTGAGCATAAATATGATCTATCAAAGAAAATTGATGAGGTGCGCGTATCACTTGGTGAGCATCCTACAGAGCAAACGGAATTTGTGTTAAACCTCCGTGGAGAACTATTTTCATACTTTGGAAAAGCTCTTTATGAAGATAAGAAAACATCACAAGAGCATTTTATTAAATGGGGAAGAAAAAATGGCGAGCTTGCTGTTCAGCATGAAGTTCCACTGGACAAAGCATTAAGCAGTACCAGATACTATAGAATGGTGCTTTGGGATTTCATACGTAACGAAATTAGTAATGAAAAATTCAGCGTTGAAACCATTTTGAAAGCCGCCTCTATCATCGACCCATTTCTAGATGAAACGGTCCATGCTTTTAGTGTCGCATATGTTGAGAATAATAATCGTGTACTTGGATTGGCTAGAGAGGCAATTGAAGAGTTGTCTGTTCCCGTTGTCAGGCTGACAAGAGCGGTTGCGGTTCTCCCGCTTGTAGGAACGATCGATACGCATCGCTCTAAGTTAATTATGGAAACTTCTCTTCAAAAATGCATGGAATTACAGATTGAACATCTATTTATCGATCTATCTGGTGTAGCCGTGATTGATACGATGGTCGCTCATAATTTATTTAAGGTAATAAATTCTCTTAAGCTTTTAGGTGTAAATGTAACCTTAAGCGGGATGCGTCCTGAACTTGCTCAGACTGTCGTTTCGCTAGGAATTAGTTTCGAAGGATTTTCAATTGCTGGAAACTTGTATCAGGAGCTTGAAGCAATGGGGATTCGACCTCAAAAAAATAAATAAACCACAAATACTTGCCTACTTAAAAAGGCAGGTATTTTTTTCTAGTATAAAAAGAACGTTTGTTCGCATATAATATAAAAAAAGGAGGTTGCTTCATGACTAACTTATTAATGAGATGCATAAGAGAACGAGTTGGAATCGAAATGATCTACCTCTCACAAAAGGGTGATATCTCGCACCGTTTTGTCATTCCGTACTCTTTTGATGGTCATATCATCAAAGGTTATTGTTCAGCAAAAAAACAGATTCGAAGTTTTCACATAAGAAACATATTATCTGTACATTCACGTTTTTTGTCTTCTTAAGATTGGAGGGATCGTCGTGCAATATGGAAGCGAAGAAGAGCGTTCGCTTATTGAAAAATTTGTGATGTATCCGATTTTACTTACCGTGTTTAATCGCGATCTACAGATTATTAACGGCTCTCCTTTTAAACTGAGACAGCCATACGTTGCACTAGTGGAGCAAATTATGAATCAAATCAGCAAAGATCTATATGATGTAAGAATTGAACTGAGAAAACGAAGAATTAAAGTAATGGATGCACAACGCGAGGATGATATTACAGAATATGAGATCTTTATTAGGGGTTATCGTGAAATTATGAGATTTCCGAACATTCATCTAAAAAATAAAGCAGAAACACTAATGCTTTCTTATCTACAAGTGACAATTGAATAAAGGATAAAGCGTGCAAGTTTCATTTTCTATAACATCTGTATACAATGAACGTATTGCAAAGACATAAGATGATGATATTAGGATTAGAATTTGAATTGAGGAACGCTATGGAACACTTTATCCAGCTAGCCAGACAATTAAACAATGAGATTATGATAGAAAGCCGCAGCCCATTTGATCCGGTTTGCCCAGTGAATACTCCATTCCCTTGGAAGATGTTAGGTTGTGGGAACTATGCAGCGGTTTTTTCTCATCCTGCTCATCCTGATTATGTTGTAAAGATCTATGGCAGGGATGAGCACGGATTATTAGAAGAAAAGAAAGTATATGATCGATTAGGCAAACACCCTGGATTTTCTGTTTGCTATCATTCGGAACAGCGTTTTTTAATTTTAAAACGCATTGAAGGAATGACTCTATATGACTGTGTGCATAAAGGGATAAAGATCCATGAGAATGTCATTTACGACATTGATGAAGCAGTGAGACATGCGAGAGATAAAGGGTTGTTTCCTAATGATGTGCATGGGAAAAATGTGATGATATCTAATAACAGAGGAATTATTGTAGACGTTTCTGATTTTAGTGGATACGAAACGTGCAGGAAATGGAAAGATCTGCGCAAGGCTTATTTCACCATTTATAAGAAATCTCTGTATCACTTTCCTATAAAGATTCCTTATTTTGTTTTGAATGGTGTAAGGATGGGGTATAGGTACTACAGGAAGTTAAAAATATCCAAATAGAAAGGTCTAAAATAATAGGTCTAATGAATCATTAAAATCATTGGCATAAATTGCCTTAGTAGGATATAATAACTATAAATCAATAGAAACCTTTGTTATTAAGGGCAAACCAGTTGAAAAGCTGGGACGCAAAGCTATGGGCCTAAAGTATGGTTAACATGCAATGGCAGCCGGTTGCCAAAGGGAAACGGACTTAGTTTAGACACAGGTGTTTCTATGAAGTTTTTTTCCGAAGAGTGAAGTTTTTTACACTTTAGAGATTAAGCACTCATAGAGGTTAAACGTATCTGAACATAAATGGAAGCCATTCCCTTTATTAGGTGATGGCTTTTTGTATGTAATTTTTGAGGAATTTGAGGGGTTGTAGAATGGAAAATTTCCAACTAGACTTACGCGCACTCAAAAAAAACTTGTTGCCAGAATTTATGAAGTCTATTCCCGCTATGATACATACACACAAAGAGCATCTACGAAAAAATGAAGACTTTCATACGTTTCTAAACGGTTTTGTTGAGCAATATGAAAAGGTATTAGAGAAGTTTTTACGCGGAATCGTGCATGCTGTATTTTTAGAAGAAGATCGATTCGAGTCCTTTTTAAAACAAGGAGAGCAAAAAGCATTTTCATCAGGTATTCATTTTTTAAGACATCAACGAATTCCTCATCAAGCATTAGCATGTTTTACGACGAGTATTAGTGAATCTGTTTTACTTGAAGTGAAAAAAGCAACGATAAACGAGCCATTAGTCATACAGCTATTTATGTTGGATCGTTGGAATCGGATTTCTCATCGAGCTGTAACAGGCTTTCTAAGCGGTTTCTCCTCTCAACAATTCAAAGACCTTAAGGAGATTAGCATTCGCGATCCGTTAACAAATCTGTACAATCGTCGATATTTTTATGATTGTTTAGAAAAAGAGCTTACAAAAGCACACAGACATAAACTTCCTCTTACACTTGTCATGTTTGATATCAATAATTTTAAATGTATCAATGATGAGCTAGGACATCACGCAGGTGATGAAATTCTTCAGCAGATCGCAGAACTTTCTAAACGATTAAAATTGTTCTCTGGATTTAGGTTTGGCGGAGATGAATTTGTTTTTCTATTGCCAGGGATCACTGAGGATGAAGCATATATCTTAATAGAAAAGTTAGAGAGCCAGCTTATCGTTTGGAATGAATCGATTTCATTAGCATATGGTGCCATAGAACTGCTTGCAGATGCATGCGAGAACATCGATTATTATCTTCAGCTTGCGGATGAGCGGATGTATACCAATAAAAGAGCAAGAAGTGAGAATAAATCATTCATTTAAACAAAATGAATAAAGGGCCTTTCTGCTATTTGATTTAGCAGATCGTAAAATGCAAAGGAAGATGACTGCATGAAAGATTCATTTACGATTACTGAACACCGTTCTGAAACAATATCTTCTTTACTACGGTGGTTCTTCTTAATACTTTGTGTACCTGTTTTTTATTATCAACCTATTTCAAGTGTGCTGAAATATGAAACGGATACCTTTCCGATTCTCTTCATAATTGGGATCCTATATATGACATCCACACAAATTGTATTGCATCAATTGCCTGAGACGTCTTTGTACTACCGTGTTTTTACTAGAGGTGGAATAGTTTTTGATTGCCTTGCTTATGCTTGGCTGATGCAGCTAACTGGCGGAGCTGACAGCCCCTTTGTTTCTGTTGGCTATTTAATCGTTATTCATGCCGCTCTATATTGGAGGTTAAGGGGAGCCCTAATGGTAGGAACAGCGAGTTTTGTCATCCTCTCTTACTTTTTCATAAGAGATAGCGGGTATATGAACACGCTTTCTAACTTTGAATTTTTAATGAAAAGCATCTTTTTATGGTTGATCGCTTTTTACGGAGGTGTGATTGCTTCAAAAGAAAGACAACATTATCTTGAGAAGAATATGTATCAGCTTCAATCTGAACAAGACTATTTAACGGGTCTCTTGAATCATCGGAAATTTCAAGAAGACGTTTTGGAAAGCACAAAACACAATAAGCCCTTTACACTTGTTTTATGTGATATTGATCGTTTTAAATGGTTTAACGATCAGCACGGTCATTTGATTGGTGATGAAGTGCTGAAGCTTGTTGGTTCAACGTTTAAACGCTTCATATCTTTAAAGGAGGGAGAAGCGTATCGTTATGGTGGAGAAGAGTTTGCCTGGATTCTCCATACAACATCTAGAACAGAAGTGGAAAATACGATTGAGACGATTAATAAGCATTTAGAAACATTTCCTTATATGTCAGATGATGGAGCTTTACCTGTTACACTCAGCTATGGAATTGCAAGCTATATAGAAGGCGAAAAACCTTCACAGATCATCCAAAGAGCAGATGTGCTCTTATATGAAGCGAAAGCAGCAGGAAGAAATACATGTAAACTAGATATGGTCAGAATAAAGGAAAATCAGCTAACGATGTAGCGGTTTTCCTTTTTTCTTTCCTCAGTCTTTCGTGTCTAACATGTAATCATGTAATTTACCATTCACGGGCATGATTCGATTTATTACTATCCTATAACTACCAGGAGGAAGTGGTTGTTTTTCGGGGTACGAGCCTTTGATGTCCTAATAGATTATGAGATAATAGAGTTAGAATTCAAGTGCGGAACAGGGGATGAACAAAAATGAGTTTGCAATTTATTTTGGGACGATCCGGCAGCGGAAAGTCCCACTCTGTATTTAAGGAGATTCAAAGAGAACTTACAGACCGTCCTTCAGGCAATCCGATCATCTATCTTGTACCAGATCAGATGACCTTTCAATCAGAGTATAAGCTAGCCACAACGCCAGGATTATCGGGAATGATGCGTGCGCAAGTCTTTAGTTTCTCAAGGCTTGCTTGGCGTATTCTTGGCGAGACCGGTGGTTTAACAAGAATGCACATCACATCTACCGGAATAAGAATGATGCTTCGGAAAATCGTCGAGCACAAAAAAGAAGATCTTAAAATCTTTCGAAAAGCCTCTGAACAAAGTGGTTTTTACGAATTGCTTGAGTTAATGACTACAGAACTTAAGCGATATTGTGTTTCAGCAGAAGATCTTTCGCGGAATGCTGATACACTTCTTTCTATTGGACAAAAAGAAAATAATAAAAAAGTACTTCAAGATAAATTGTCAGATCTAAGTGTCATTTTGAGTTCCTTGGATGAAGCACTAATTGGGAAGTATGTAGATTCAGAAGATTACCTGCGTCTCCTCCAAGCTAAGATTCCTTTTTCTGAGAGCATTAAGGAAAGTGAAATTTACATAGATGGATTTCATTCTTTTACCCCCCAAGAATTAGAAGTTACGGCGGGATTACTGGCTCATGCCAAGAAAGTGACCATTGCACTTACGACCGATGAATTCTTAACTTCGGAATCTGAGCCTCATGAGCTAGATTTGTTTTATATGACTAAAAAGACTATACAGTCACTAACAGCACAAGCAAAAGAACTGGGTGTTTTCGTGGAGGAACCGATCTATCTTCATGAGAAGCCAAAATTTAATTCAAGTGCCATCGCTCACATCGAGGATCAGTATGATCGAAGACCGGCCATCTCGTCAGCCAAACATGAAGGTGTTGGAGTAGCGGCGGCAGTAAATGTTCGATCAGAAGTTGAGGGAGCAGCAAGAAAAATCATTGAACTCGTTCGTGACCAAGGTTATCGATATCGCGATATCGCTGTAACAGTCCGAAATTCGGGTAGTTATCAAACACTGATCGAAACGGTATTCACAGATTATGAAATACCTGTTTTTCTCGATCAAAAAAAATCTATGCTCCACCATCCACTGATTGAGCTGATCCGTTCCTCATTAGACATTGTCTTAAAGAATTGGCGCTATGAGTCCGTGTTTCGAGCCGTTAAAACAGACATGCTCTATCCGCTTGACGAGATAAGAAAAACGACATCTGAGATGAGACGTTGTATGGATGAACTTGAAAACTATGTGTTAGCACTTGGTATCCAAGGCAAAAGGTGGACAGATCCAAAACCTTGGAAATATAAAAGATTTAGAGGGTTCGAATCAGAAGATTTTGGAAAGACAACACGTGACGATGAAAAGGAACAACTGATCAATGACATGCGGGATATGATTGTATCTCCATTGAGTCGTCTATCTAAAAATCTATCAAACAGTAAAAGTATCATCCAATATTGTAAAAGTCTTTATCAGTATCTTGAAGATCTCAATGTGCCGATGAAACTGGAACGCATGAGAATTCATGCGGAATCAGCAGGGAAACTACGAGCAGCATCTGAACATGGTCAAGTTTGGAATGCGGTGTTAGGTCTTCTCGATGAGATGGTAGAGTTGACTGGCGAGGAAGAACTTTCAAAAGAGACGTGGATGCAAATGCTTGAAACAGGACTTGAAAGCCTTAAGTTCGCTCTTGTTCCTCCTTCTCTAGATCAAGTGTTAGTAGGAACGATGGAAAGATCTCGTTTCACGGATGTAAAAGTAAATTTTGTTCTCGGCGTAAACGATGGAATCATTCCGTTAAAACCAAAAGACGATGGATTACTTTCAGAAGACGAGAGAGAAGCTCTTGATAGAAACGGTGTTGTGCTTGCACCGACTGCTCGCAGAAAGCTGCTAGATGAGCAGTTTATGATCTATCTGGCGTTAACGAATGGAAGTGACCATCTGTTTGTTTCGTATGCCCTAGCAGACGAGGAAGGGAAAACGATGCAGCCTTCAATGGTCATACAGCGGTTGCACGACCTTTTCCCAGATTTAAAGGAAGAACTTTATCAAAACGAACCTGTTTTACAAAATGATATTGATTTTGTGCAGCATCCGATAAAAAGTGTCTCTTTTTTAAGTGCACAGCTTAGAGAATGGAAAAAAGGCTATCCGATCTCTTCCGTTTGGTGGGATGTATACAATTGGGTGATCGAAGACAAAGAGTATGATTTCTATGCAAAGCGTGCTCTGTCTTCTCTGTTCTATTTTAATCGAGAAGCACCTCTCAGTTCATCTGTATCAAAAGACCTTTACGGCGATAAAATCTTAACGAGCATCTCAAGGATGGAGCTTTTTCAGTCATGTCCATTCTCTCAGTTCATGTCGTATGGACTTAAGTTAAAAGAACGGCAAATGTACAAGCTTGAAGCTCCTGATATCGGACAGCTTTTTCATGCAGCTTTAAAACAGATGAATGACTCACTTCAGCAAAGAAGCTTAGCATGGGGTGATCTTTCAAAGGGAGATTGTTATCGCTTAGCAGGAGATATTGTTGAACTTTTGGCACCACAGCTTCAGCATGAGATTCTGTTAAGTTCCAACAGACATCTCTATATTAAGAAGAAGTTAAAAGAAGTAGTCGGAAAAGCTTCGCACATATTAAGTCAGCACGCAAAGGCGAGTGGTTTCACACCTGCAGGTCTTGAACTAGCATTCGCTTCTGGTGCAACATTGCCGCCATTAACCTATAAATTGCCGAATGGCACGACGATGGAAGTGATCGGACGTATCGATCGTGTTGATACAGCCAAAAGTTCTAAAGGACTTCTGATGCGTGTGATTGACTATAAATCCAGCTCAACAGGACTTAACTTAGCAGAGTTATTTCATGGCATTGCTCTGCAGATGCTGACTTATCTAGATGTTGCGGTCACACATTCAGAAAGCTGGCTAGGTGAAGAGTCCGTTCCAGCAGGCGTTCTGTATTTCCATGTTCACAACCCGCTTTTAAATCAAAAAAAACTGCTTAGTGTGGAAGAAATCGAAAAAGAAGTGTTAAAGAAGTTCAAGATGAAAGGTTTAGTCCTTGCTGAGGAAGAAGCCGTTCAACTTATGGACAGTACAATGGAAAAGCGTTCTTCTATCATTCCTGTCGCTCTAACTCAAAAAGGATTTCATAAATCACATTCATCAGTAGCCTCAAGAGAGCATTTTGACACGATGCGAAAACATGCACGTAAGATGGCTGTGAATAGTGGAGAAGGGATTACAAACGGAGTGATTGATATCTCTCCATATGAGATGAAGAAAAAAACACCTTGTACGTTCTGTTCGTATAAACCTGTTTGTCAGTTTGATCAAACACTTGAAGAGAACCAATACCGTCAACTTCGTTCAGAAAAAGATGATGTTATTCTAGAAAAAATGCATGAGGAAGGAGGAAATGTGAATTGAAGACTTTGATCCCAAAACCAGAAGGTGCAACATGGACGGACGAACAGTGGCAAGCAATTCAAGCCAGAGGAGAAAATGTTCTCGTTGCTGCAGCAGCTGGATCGGGTAAAACAGCTGTCCTTGTAGAAAGAATCATCACGATGATACGTGAAAAGGTTGCGGATGTAGACCGTTTGCTTATCGTTACATTCACAAATGCTGCCGCTGCTGAAATGAGAAAAAGAATAGGAGAAGCGATCGATAAAGAACTGTCTTTAAATCCTTCATCTCTCCACTTAAGAAGGCAGCTTAACTTATTAAACAAAGCATCGATCTCTACTCTTCATTCTTTTTGTATTGAGGTGCTTCGTAAACACTATTATGAAACAGACCTCGATCCAGGTTTTCGTGTGGCAGAAGAAACAGAAGCCGAACTTATTCGTCAAGAAGTGATAGAGGATTTGTTTGAAGAAGAGTATAGCAAAGGAGAAGACCATATTTTTTACCAAGTGGTCGATGCTTATAGTTCTGACCGAAATGATATGGAACTTCAAAAACTAATCTTATCGCTCTATGATTTTGCTCGAAGTCACCCTGATCCGAACGGCTGGCTAGACCAGATGGCAGAAACTTACCAAGTGCAAGCGGCAACCATTGACGATCTTCCTTGGACGAAAGAGCTTTTGATCGATATATCGCTACAGATAGAAGGGCTTCGATCTTTGGCATTAAGAGCGATAGAGCTGAGCGAGCTTTCAGGAGGACCTCTTGCATACGCCGAAACACTTCAAGAAGATCTCATCTTTATCGAACGATTACTTCGTGCAAAGAATAGCTGGAGTGAGCTTTATGAGGAATTTCAATCATATGAGCCTCCTAAATTAAAAGCCATTCGTGGGAAAGATGTAGATGAAGAACTGAAGAATAAAGTAAAAGCTATGAGAGACAACATTAAAAAACGGACAGGTGCATTAAAAGAAGAATATTTTGAAAGGCATCCTGATTCGTATATCGTTCATATTGAAGAGATGGCTCCTGTTGTTAAAGAACTGTCTTCCTTAGTGAAAAAGTTTGGAGAACGCTATCTTGAAGCGAAGCAAGAAAAGTCTCTTGTTGATTTTGGTGATCTTGAACATTTTTGCCTAGGAATATTAAAAGGTGAAGGATCAACGATGGATGTACCAGTTCCATCTAATGCTGCATTAGAATACAGAGAAAGATTTGTAGAGGTACTAGTCGATGAGTATCAAGATACGAATTTTGTCCAAGAATCCATAGTTCGCTTAGTATCAAAAGATGGAGAAGCAGGAAACATGTTCATGGTAGGTGATGTGAAGCAATCCATCTACCGATTCAGACTAGCAGAACCACTTCTTTTTCTAACTAAGTACAAACAGTTCACGAAAGAAGGCGGCAGCGGCTTACGCATTGACCTTGCAAAAAACTTTAGAAGCCGAAATGGAATTCTGCAAGCTACAAATTATTTGTTCAGACAGATTATGAACGAAACAGTAGGGGAAATTGAGTACAACGATGATGCTGAATTAAAGCTAGGTGCTACTTATTATCCTGAGCAAGAGGGAAATGAACCAGAACTTCTTCTTATTAATAAAAGTCAGCCTGTAACAGATGAAGAAGGTCTTGAAAATGGAGAAGTAGAAAAATCGGAGCTTGAAACCGTCCAGTTAGAAGCAAGAGTTATAGCAGAAAGAATAAAACAGATCGTAGGAACGACGGGGAACTCTCCTCATCTCGTACTTGATAAACATACGAAAAAATTGCGGCCGGCAAAATACAAAGACATCGTTATGTTGTTTCGGGCAACCTCCGTATGGGCACCAGTCATACTAGAAGAGTTTAAACAGCAAGGGATACCTGCTTATGCTGAACTTTCAACTGGCTATTTTGATGCGACGGAGATTCATGTCATGATGTCACTCATGAAGGTGATCGATAACCCTCTGCAAGACATCCCGCTTGCAGCTGTTCTTCGTTCGCCACTTGTCGGAATGACGGGTGAAGAACTTGCAGTGATCAGATTGAAACAAAAACAAGATAATTATTTGGGAGCCGTAGAACTGTATCGTGCTGAAGGAGAAAACGCTCGGATTCAAGAGAAGGTCTCTACTTTCTTAGATCAGCTGGAAAAGTGGCGTCATCAAGCGCGACAAGGATCTCTTTCTGATCTGATCTGGGACATCTACCGAGAAACCGGCTATTTTGATTATGTAGGCGGATTAACCGGCGGAAAACAACGACAAGCCAACTTAAGGGCTTTATATGATCGTGCGAAAATGTATGAAAGTACATCTTTTAGAGGGCTTTTCCGCTTTCTTCGTTTTATTGAAAGAATGCAGGAGCGAGGAAAAGATCTAGGTGCGGCAAGAGCTTTAGGTGAACAAGAAGATGTTGTTCGTGTCATGACGATTCATAAAAGTAAAGGCTTAGAGTTTCCTATTGTATTCGTTGGGGGTATTAACAAACAGTTCAATATAAGAGATCTGAACGAAAAAGTTCTTCTTCATAAAGAACTCGGACTAGGAACTCAATATATAAATCCAGAGTACCGAATTGCTTATCCGACATTGCCGAAGCTTGCGATCGCCGGAAGAAAGAAAATGGAATTGATCGCAGAAGAGATGCGAGTGCTATATGTGGCTCTTACACGTGCAAAAGAAAAACTGTACTTAGTCGGCACAGTAAATGACATTGAAAAATCTGTGGATTCATGGAGTGATTCTCTTTATGAAGAAAACTGGATTCTACCAGACTTTGAAAGAGCTGGTGTAAAGAGTTATCTTGATTGGATCGGAAGAGCAGTCATCCGCCATAAGAACGCTGAACCCCTTTTATCGCTGCTAGGAACAGGTGAAAGAGGCAGAGGTGAAGTTTATATAGATGAAACAGATTGGAAGATTGCGGTTCTTCCAGCGAGTCAATATGAAGAGTTAGAAGTGGAAGAGAAAGAAAAACAAGAAGAGTTGCTGAAGCAGTTAGAGAACTATGAAAAAGTGAATCTTGCTTCAGATGACTTTGATGAAGTCGAACGTCGACTCCAATGGCGATATACGAATAAAAATTCAACATACACCCGTTCGAAACAGTCGGTTACAGAAATAAAAAAACAATATCAAGCAGATGAATACAGTTCTACAGAATTAGTAAAAGCCGCCCAACAAGTTATACATGAGCGGCCAAAATTTATGCAAGAAGAACAGTTGAACGCTGCTGAAGTCGGTACAGCAATGCATATGGTCATGCAGCATATTGACTTTAGAAAACCAGCTACATTAGAATCCCTTCAAAATCAGCTTGCAGAAATGGAAACGAAAGAGCTGCTTACAAGAGAACAAGCTCAATATATTCAGCTTTCTCAGATTCAGCAGTTTATAGAAGGGCCACTCGGAAAGAGAATCAAAGAGCATGATTTAAAACGGGAAATTCCGTTTAGTATGGCACTCCCGTTATCAGAGATTCAAAGAGAGTGGACAGGCGAAGAAGAACATGTTCTTGTACAAGGTGTCATCGACTGTCTCATAGAAGAAGAAGACGGTTATGTACTGATTGATTATAAAACAGACAAAATCACGAACCGCTTTACAAACGGCTTTACAGGAGCAAGAGAGATCCTGTTCAACCGTTACGAATTGCAGCTCAATTTGTACGCAAAAGCCATTGAAAGAATACTAAAAAAGCCAGTAAAAGAAAGTTATCTTTACTTTTTTGATGGTGGACACATTCTTCAAGTGAAATAAGGAGGGATACGATGCGATTACTTCATACTGCTGACTGGCATCTTGGGCGCTCATTAGAAGGACGAAGCAGACTTCAGGAACAACAAGATTTTTTAGACGAACTAGTAGAGATCGTACAGCGTGAAAAAATAGATGCGGTATTAATGGCGGGAGATGTTTTTGATACGGTAAATCCTCCGGCTGCGGCGGAGCAAATGTTTTATGATGCACTATCACGGATTAATAGAAACGGAGAATGTCCGTTTATCGCGATTGCGGGAAATCATGATCATCCTGAGAGACTAGCTGCCTCCTTCCCTCTGCTAAGAGAACTGGGCATCACACTGGTAGGTCTGCCAACGTTAGAACTTCAGCGTGTTCCGATTAAGAGAACGGGAGAGATCTTAGAAATCGCTGCTCTGCCGTATCCTTCTGAATCAAGACTAAAAGTACTACTAAGTGAATCTGCTGAAGAATTAGATGTAAGAACTCAATATGATGATTGGGTGGACTCGTATTTTAAACAGATCACCAATCAATTTAAGCCAGGAAACGTGCATGTTGCGATGAGTCATCTTTATGTCGCTGGAAGCAAGGAAACCGATTCTGAACGACCTGTTCACATTGGTGGTGCGTATACGGTAGCTGCAGAAAGTCTTCCGAGTTCAGCTCAATACGTGGCATTAGGCCATCTGCATCGTCCACAACGAATCAAACGAGCAAAAACAGATGCAAGGTATTCAGGTTCTCCCCTATCTTATAGTTTCTCTGAAAGTGGACAAGCAAAATCTGTGTCCATTATTAACGTTGAACCAAACGGTATTGCAGAAGTTGAAGAGCTTCATCTAACTTCGGGAAAACCACTAGTATCATGGGAAGCAAAGAATGGGATCCAGGAGGTCCTTCAAGGAATTCAAGTTGGTTTGCACCAAAATTGCTGGATTGATCTATCCATACATGTAGATGATGCACTTTCGATGGAAGAAATTCAACGACTTAGAAAATCACATGATGGCATTGTTCATATCAAACCTGTGTATCAAGAAAAGTCCGGAGAACAAATCTCTGTATCTGCTCAAAAATTGCCTGTTGATGAACTGTTTACAACGTTTTATAAGCGACAGACAGGGGGAGCGATGCCAGACGATGAGCTGATCTCCTTATTTCTTGATCTTGTTGGAGAAGGGGAATTAGGAGGAGAGGAACGAGAATGAGACCAATAGCATTAACTGTTTCAGGCTTGCAAAGTTTTCGAGAAGCACAATCCGTTCCTTTTCATGAACTCTGTTCTGGCGGAGTCTTCGGTATATTTGGACCGACTGGAAGCGGGAAGTCCACGATTCTAGACGCTGTGACACTAGCTCTTTATGGAAAGGTGGAACGTGCGGCTGGTGGAACACACGGAATCATGAATCAGGCTGAAGATAAACTGTCTGTTTCGTTTACGTTTCAGATAGGTGAAGGTGCTCAGCAAAAAGAATACAGTGTGGAGCGCATATTTAAACGAAGTGGTGAACATTCCATTCGAACAAGTACTTGTCGATTAATTGAGGTGGTGGACAGTGAATCTATCGTTCATGCCGACAAAGAACGAGATGTAACGCGTCTTGTTCAAGAGCTGATCGGACTGACTATCGATGACTTTACGCGAGCGGTCGTTCTGCCTCAAGGTAAATTCGCTGAATTCTTATCCCTTAAAGGTGCTGATCGAAGACAGATGCTGCAACGTCTGTTCCAACTTGAAAAGTACGGAGACCAATTAAATCAAAAGCTAAAGAAACGGTCAGATGAACAAAAAAACCGCCTGAATGAAATCACAGCAGAGCAAACCGGTCTGGGTGAAGCCTCCTTAGAAACGTTAGAACAGGCATTAGCTCACCTAAAAGAAAATGAAAAAAAGTTAGAAAAAGTATCAAAACAATACAAAGAACAAGAAGAGAATCTCAAAACCCTTGAGGTATACTGGGATGCTCAAGTTCAAAATGAAAAGCTGATCGAAGAGAGAAACGAACTGAAGAAACAGGAAATCCCTATGGAACGTGTTCAACAGGATTTAAAGAAAGCTATCTATGCAGACAAAATTGCTCCCTATGCGACCGAGTGGAAACAATCACTCGCTGATGAGAAAAAAGTCTGCCAAGAGCAAGAGCAGCTAAAGAAGCAGACTGAAGAACTTCAGACCATTCTTGAAGAGCTTGAAAAGAAATATGAATCAGCCAAGAAGGCGATTAACGAGGATGAGCCTGTTCTTATCGAAAAAAGAAGTGGATTAAGAGAAGCAGTTGACTGGGAAAAGGATCTAGAAAGAAAAAATCAGATTTTGCAGAACGAAACGGAAAAGCATAAACAATTGGTGACACTGTACGAAGAATGCGAGAGAGCTGAGTATGATGCCACGCAAGTTCTTAAGCGTGGGAAAGATAAACAATCTGCTTTAAAGAAAGAATTATCTCAAATTGAAATCACACAAAATGATCGCCGTATATATCAAAAAGCTATTCTGCTTAATCAAAGATTAGAAGATGTTCGTGATGAAGAGAAAAAGATACAAAAAGAAATCTCCGTTTCAGAAGCTGAAAAGACTTCTGCAGAAAAAGCAAAAAAACAGATCAGTTCAACAATAGTCAAAAGTTACGATGCAGGAAAGAAAGTGCTGAACGATATTCAGCAAATGTATGAAGAAGTGTCTGAAATTCTGCGTACAAACGAAAAGATTTCAAAAGTTTCGATGGATAAATTGCGTGAATGGAAAAACGAACAAGAAAAAATAAGAATCAGCCATTTGGCTGCACAGCTTTCTAGAGAATTAAAAGAAAACGAACCGTGCTCGGTATGCGGTTCAACAATCCATCCATCACCGAACAAAATGCATGCAAATGTTGAACATGATAACGAGCGTATTCACGAATTAGAAGAAGCGATTGAACGTTTGAAGGAAAACTATCATGAGCTGAAACACCTAAGTGAAGGACTTGAAAAGGATTCCCAAACGCTATGGAAAAAACTTAATCTTGCTGAAGCTGAAACTGCTGCATCAGATCAAATCACGATCACAATTGAGAAAGAAGAAATCAGAGCGTTTTCTTTGGAACAGTTCAAGGATCATGAAGCTAATGTAAAAGGGATTAAGCAAGATAAGCTTTTGATTGAAGAACGCATGCAGAAGTTATTATCTAAATTAGAAGATGATCAAAAACAATATGAACGAATTTCTATTTCATTTGAAAATAATGATGAAACAACTAACAAGTTAAAACAACAGCTCCTTTTGATATCAAAAAAAATAGATCATATTCAATCGGAATGGGAGCAAGCAGAGATTCCCTTTTCATCAGAGGAGCTTAAAGAGCAGCTAAAACGATTTCAACAAAAAGAAAGTCGCCAAACGGATATCGTAAAAAGTTTAAATATTGCAGAAGAATTTCTAGAAACACAAACGAAAAAAATGGAATCCGCCAAAGAGCAAAAATCCGAGTTGAAAACGAGTTTATCTGTCTCTTCTAAACAACACGAAATGCTGCAAAAAGAAATTCAAGATATTAAAGAAAAGCTATATAACAGAGTAGGCGATCAAAAAGCTCAAAGAGTTCTTGAGGATGTACAAGATGCGTTGCAGAGTCTGAAGAAATCATTCATTCATTCCGAACGAGAATATGAAAATGCTAAAAAGCAGTACGTAGAGAGTGATAAAGTATATCATTCTGCTGTTCAAAGGAAGAATGTTGCTGAATCCAGAGTAGAAAAAGCAACACAAGAATGGAACAAACAGTTAAGTAAGTCAGATTTCCAATCATATGAAGACTTTGAAAACTGTTTAAAAGATGAGCAAGTTCAGTTGGAATGGGAAAAGCTGATAGAAGATTATCAAGATCGCTGTAAGTCAAATGCTATGGCATTAGATGCGATAAAAGAAAAGCTCCCTAAGGAAATTCTAACCGGTCAACATGTTGAATCGGCAAAAAGCCAGCTGCAAAGTCTCAAAGTAGAAATGAACCATACGCATGAGGCTGTTGGAGAAGCGCGACAAAGGTATATGATGGTTGAGAAAAATCATGCACGTTACAAAGAACTGGAAAAAGAAAAGAAAAAGGTCTCTAATTTACTAGAGCAATTAGGTAAACTTCAAGGTGTGTTCCGTGGAAATGCTTTTGTTGAATTCATGGCTGAAGAGCAATTGCATCTTGTAACACGCGATGCGTCTGGCAGGCTTGCTAAACTTACTCGTGGACGTTATGCGATCGAAGTAGATTCAGCGGGAGGTTTTGTTATTCGTGATGATGCCAACGGAGGAATCAAACGCCCTGTCACCTCTTTATCTGGAGGAGAGACATTTTTAACGTCACTTGCACTAGCACTTTCGCTTTCTGCTCAAATCCAGCTAAGAGGGAAGTTTCCTCTTCAGTTTTTCTTCCTTGATGAAGGATTTGGTACACTTGATCAAGAGCTGTTAGATACAGTTGTAACAGCTTTGGAAAAAGTTAGGATGGAAAATTTTTCGATCGGAGTTATATCCCACGTTCCTGAATTAAAAGCGAGATTAACAAAAAGACTGATTGTAGAACCTGCAGAGCACTCTGGCAGAGGAACACGTGTGAGATTGGATCAGATGTAAATGAAAAGGATGCAAGGCTTACACGCCTTGCATCCTTTTGCTATTCAATTATACCATGACCAATTACTTTCACATTTACTGAAGCAGTATAATTGATATTCGGGTACTCTTTATTCCAATCTAACTTTTTCCATGTGGGATTATGAAATGCGATGAGTTTTCTCCCTACACCAAATGCATCGCTATTCATGTCTTGTAACTCTTTAAGAATAGCATTTGCATCTTTTGTTAGCGTCTTTGAAAGTGCTTGTTCAATACTATGGATTTTCTTCTGAGTAGTTAAGTTATCCCTCGGATATTCGGTAATCACGACTTTCATATCTAGTTTGATATGAGCTGATATCCTTTCATCTGGAGTAACATCAACCTTAAATGTTCGTTTATTCTGTTTTACTTTAATGGAAACAAAGTTCATAATTCTATCTTTGTGTTTGTTGGTGATTTTTTTTGTTAATGACATGGATAAGTGTCTTTCTTTTCCAGTTAATAATGTGAACATAACTCCTTGGGCACCAAAAATAGTACCAACCATCTTATAACCATGAAATACTGCAACACCTTTAACAGATACGTCATTTTTTTCTGGTACAAGATAAGGTAATGCAAAATCTTGACCAGGATCAAACATCACAGGACATATCGTTTGGATATTTTCTGAAGGTACGATAGATGATTTTTCTGCTGATCGAACAGATTCATTCAAGTACTGACCGATACCCATGGTAGTTTCGGTTTCTTTAAATTTTGCACTGATAACATCAGATGCTTTACCTTTTGCCACTGCAATCCTTGCATTGAGTGCCGATTTAGGATCCCGATAGAATACATCCAAAATATGATAGATGTCTTTTTTTGCAGCATCTTCTCCTAATACCACGATTAAGTTTTTTGATGCTTCAACTTGTTCTGAAACTTTTCGATCTAATTTAATCCTGCTTTGGCGGGCAGTGTTACCAATAGCATGGAAAACCTGATTATTTACTGGTCCAGCTCCTGATTCTGTATTGAGATATTGAGGAATAGAAGCGGTGTTTCTTATTTTTCCGTTCTTTAAATAATCAAATCCTGCTGCTCTGATGAGTTTTGTTTCGTTTAGTTGAGCCTGATCCCAACATCCTGTTAATAATAAAAGGCTAGAAAAAAGAGAGATTAACCTTACACTCCTCATGTTGAAACCGCTCCTTTGCCTTTGCCTTTTCTTTTTCTGATAACAGCAATGAGTAGTAAGAAGATCGGAAAGATACCCGAACAGCATAATGCTGACATACCTATCAATTTGGACCACAGTTGAACATCTAATTTACTCGCTGGGATCGAAGCGATTAATGCACAAATAATTCCCACATAAGGTGCAGCAGATTTATGATGTTTTAGCTTGAAAATTGACTGGACGCCTTTTGCTGTAAAGAACAGATAACTAATAAGAGAAGTTGTAACAAATACAATCCATATGGAAAGGAAAATAAGGTCTGTTCTCTCCAAGATTTTGAATGAGAAAGCTTTTAACATATACAGCACTGGTTCTGGAACAATTACAATTTCAACTGGATTGAAAAAAATATACGTTGTAAATGTGACAAAGCAATAGAAAAGGGTAACACATAATGAAGCATAAGAAATTGCTTTCAGTTTACTGTTCGATCTTCCTTGCGTATAAGCTAAAAATACGAGCGCTGTGTCAAAGCCAAGTAAAGAGATTAACGCATCTGTAGAACCTGAAAGTATCGTTTTGATACCGGATGCACCTACGGGAAACGCATAAAGAAGGTGAACATCTGTATAGGCATATCCCACAAAAATAAACATCACAAGAAGTAAGGGAGAGACTAACATCAAAAACCTGGCGATCTCGCGTGCTGTACATGTAATACAATAGACGCAAGTAAGAGCTAACATGGAAATAACAACCAACCGAGGGGTCTGATAAAAAATCCATTTAGAAACGACGCTGTTGTAGAGGATTAAAAGGACAACACATACAGAGAACAAATGAGCCACGAACAAAAAATTTAAAACAGCTCCTAGCTTTGTCCCCACGATCTTCGGCATAAAATCAAAAATTGTCTGCTTTGGATACATCTCGCATAGTTTCCAAATCGCAAGTATAGAGAACTGAATAAAGAGACCTGCTAAGAGCAGGGAAATCCATCCGTCTGTTTTGGCTTTTACGAATAACGTATAAGGAAGTGAAAGGACACCAACGCCGATTTGGGATTGAGTGATAATAAAGAACAGCTGTCTGTGAGTAATCGTATGGCTGCTATTCATGACTTCTCCCACTTTCTTGTATGATTATCTTCATCTTTTTTTATTGGTTTGATATCACTAGGACGTGAGTTCATCTTGAGAAAAGGTAAACGAATGATTGTATCTTTTAGATCTCCTATTTTAAAAGGTGCAAGCGGTGCAAGGTATGGTGTCCCAAATGAATATAAACGGCAAAGATGAAAGAACATGAGAATTAACCCGAACACAATACCTAAGAAACCAAATGTTGCAGCTGCTACCATGAATGGAAAACGCAATAAACGTACAGCTAAACTCATCTCATTTGAAGGAACTGTATAAGCCGCAATCGCAGTCGTCGCAACAACGATAATCATTAGGTTTGAGATGAGTCCTGCTTTAACGACCGCATCACCAATTACTAAACCTCCAACGATAGCGATCGTGGAACCGATCCTCGTTGGCAAACGAATAGCGGCCTCACGTATTAACTCAATAGTGAGCTCCATCACTAATGCTTCAAAAAGTGGTGGATACGGGATGTTTTCAAGTGAGCTTTTCATTAAGAGGATGAGAGCGGATGGAATAACCTCGAAATGAAAAGAAACGATCGCAATATAAAAGGCGGGCAGACCAATTGCAATGTAAAAGCTTAACAAACGAATTAATCGATAGAAACTTCCTAACATCCAACGTTTGTTGTAATCATCAGGTGTTTGATAGAAAACAAAGAAGTTTACAGGTGCAAGGTTTACGGTCGGTGAGCTATCGTATAGAAGAGCTACTCTTCCTTCCATCAGGTTAGCAGCCACCCGGTCAGGTCGCTCTGTACTCAACGTTTGTGGAAACAGACTAAATGTTTTATCTTCAATACTCTCTTCGATGTTCCCTGGAGTCATAACGGAATCTGCTTCTATTGAATTTATCCTTCTTTCAATCTCATGAAGCACATCTGGATTTGCGATATCTGACATGTACAGCATTGCAACATTTGTGTGCGTTTCTTTTCCGACTTGCAGATACTTCACTACGAGCTTCGGACTTTTAAGTCGCTTACGAATGAGAGCAATATTTGTTGACATACTCTCTATAAATCCTTCATGAGATCCACGTATAACAGCCTCATTATCAGGTTCTTTGATATCACGTTCTGTTTTAACAGGAGTGAATACAGAAAAATAGCATGTTGTGTCCTTTGTAAATATCAAAGTGTAAGATTGTAAGAGTAATTCTTGGATCTTTGCAAAGTCTGATTGTTTCTTAAAGTCAATATTAATAACTGTTTCGAAAGTATGTAGATCAATATCTTTGTCCAATTCAAATAAAGGATTCAAAATCAAATCCTGAAGTTTCTGTTTATCAATAATTGAGTCCAAGAAAATTAATGCCACTTTGCTCTTGTCAGCAGGCATCTCAACCCAATGAGTCATCAGGTCTTCGGAAGAAGAGAAGCTTTTTTCAATGTCTTTAAGCAGAACATCGATCGATTGATTTTGGTTAACTTTCGCAGCCTGCTCTGAGTAAGAGCTTGTTTCTAAATTACTTTGAGAGGATGGACTAGACCCTTGATTTTCAGCTTCGTTTGCTGTTTTTTTTTGTTCTAGCAATTTTTTTGGTTTCTTAAAGAAAGTCATGATGAACATCATCCCGATTCGCAATAATTTGGTTTAGTTTTTGCTACCCAAATTTATTTATGCGGATAAGGTACTATTTTTCAAAAATGAGTCAGAAATTGTAATTATGAGTAAAAAATTGTGATAACATAGACAGAGATAAAGAGAGAAGGGGGCGGCACCATGACAGGAAGAGCACAATTTATTCCTGCTTTAACTAAGCCGAATACATATTTCGCGTTTTATAGTGAATGGAAAGATAAAGAGGGTTTTTGGATTCGTTTTTTTGCTATATTAGTCGCTAGCGGATTGTTGCATGCACTTTCATTCTTTGCAGCGTTTCCATCGTTTAAAACTATTTCTTTTGTAGAGGCAGCGAAACTAAGTGGAGCGGAACTTGAGCTCTTGAGATATATCATCGCTTTAGTAGGCGGTGCCTGGGGATTGATCATACCGTTCTTAGTGATAAATTCAGGCGTACTATTTTTATATGTTTTCTTTCGAGATATCGGATTTAAAGCACTTTTTTATGTAATGACGACAGTATATCTTCTATTTATTCTAGGACTCTTATTCGAATTGCCGATTCAGTTTGTAACAGGTGCAGAAGAAGTTGTTCAGCCGTTAGGTTTCGGTTTTGCTGGTGTACTGTTCTTTGAACATGGTTTTTGGCAAGAATTCTTAAACTCCATCAATATCTTTACAATCTGGGGTTCTGTTGTGATGTATTTTGCATTTCGTCAATTATCCTTTAAAGAAAAGAATTACTGCCTCGTTGTTACAATCGGATTTTTTGTTGTTTTTATTTTATTATCTTCGCTATACGCTGCGTTAGCTAGTGGACAGCTGATTTAAGGAGGAGACAAGCTTATGAATAAACTGAAATGGGTTGCTGCAGCTATTATGGTTGTCCTCCTTGTCGTTATGAACATCGTGATTTTTGATAAAAAAGAATCTGCCGCAGTTGAAGCGCCTAGAGTTGCAACTGGGCTATCTACACAAAAAGATTTTACGAAAAAACACGAAACAACTGGTGTTGCACAGTCAAAGAACACATTTGAGATCTATGAAAATGCATCTCTTGGTTCGATTAAAGAAGTGTTGGTATCGAAGGGGGATACTGTTACTTCGGGTCAAACTTTAATCACATATGAAAATGCAGAGATTGATAATGAACTTCGCAACTTGAAACGAGACAAAGAAGCAGCAGATGTTCGAAGCAGCCATTATTCGGGACAAATAAGTGAATGGAAAAGTGAACTTTCGGATTTTGATGAAGAAAAAGACAGCAAAGATGCTAAAGTGCTTCTTCAAGAAAAATTAGCAGAAGCTGAGCTGCAAAGTGACTTGGCTGAAAATGAAAGTTCCGTCTTGTCAGATGAAATATCTGATCTAGAAGAGCAACTTGAGGATCTTAGTGTGAAAAGTCCAGCTGACGGTGTAGTTTCAGAAGTAAATGGAGTTGGCGATGATGAACCACTTCTAACTATTGTAGGTCAAGGAAACTTTGAACTAGTTGCTGACATCGATCAAAAAATGGCTTCTCTCGTGAAAACAGGAGACACAGTTCAAATCAAATCCAACGGTGAAAAGATCTTGATGGGTACTGTTCAAACTGTATTACCAGCTGATCAAAATAATTTTAAGTTGACCGTTCTCGTTGAGGATGAAGCGTCTTGGGTTGAAGGACAAACTGCTCAAATCATCGTAACAGAAAAGCTTGCAGAAAAAGCAATTAGTGTGCCTAAACAAGCAATTTTAATAGATGATGGGAAAACGTATGTGTTAACAATCGTTAAGAACAAATTGTATAAGCTGAAGGTTTCAGCTGGTCTTGAGCAAAAGGGTAACGTGCAGATCACAAAAGGACTTAAAAAGGGTCAGGTTGTTGTGATGAACCCTTCGCCTGTATTTGTTTCAGGGCAGCCAGTCTTAAAGAAGTAATTGTTATTTAGATTTTAAATGTTTACCAATAAAAAACAAGTGGGATTACACTAGTGTTACGTTTTAATAAGAAAAAGGGTTTTGCAAGTATGTTACTTGCAAAACCCTTGTTTTTTTACTTAGCTTTTTTTAGTTAGTGTCTTTAATCTTTTTCGTGCTAACTTTTAGGGAGTGGAGTGGAAGGGTACTGACTCCTGGACAAGTGGGACAGGTGAGACCACTAAAGGCGCGTAGCGGCAGGGGGCACACCGCCAGCCCCGCGGAAACCATGTACCCTGGAACAGAGATCCCCGCTTTCACAATTTACGAATGTTTTGTTAACAAAGACTTTTTAGATGTTGTGAACACTTTTGTCGATTGTTGCTTAGGATCAAACAACGCAATGAGTAAGAAATCTTTCTCCCCTTGTGGCACTAGTTGATCTGATAATGGATCAATCGCAGTTTCCGTGACAAAAGCATGTTTATGCATATCTTTTTCAGAAAGAGTTGGAAACCCATCAATCATTTCAGGGTATTGAGCGAGCAGGGAAAGTACTCTTGATGTTTCTTCTTTGTTCTGTGTGTTCTCCCACCATGGCTTACGTGGTTTGAATTGTTGTCTTTCTAAATAATCAAGTTTCATCAGACTTTCAGCAACAGGAAGTGCCTGTGGTGCAGCTTCTGTTAAGAATGCGATCAAGCGTGTATACAGGTCTTCTAACTGATGACCGATTCTTGACCATCCACGTGTTTCCCAATAGGTCCCGAATTCTTGAAAGAAGTCAAAAGGTGATTGGAATACATGGTGTATCAAGTATTTAACAGTATGATCCATGCGATGATCGTTCCAGTACTTTTCTAATACGTCTTCAACTTGTTTGATACGAATAATTTCATCAAACGTGAGAACGTTGTTTCCTAGTATTTCGTACGGTGAATGATCCATGTACACATAATCATGTTTTTCGGCTGTTAATCGTAGACCTGTACCTCTTAACATCTTCAAGAAACCTAACTGGACTTCTTCGATACCAAATGCGAAAACATCATTAAATGTTTTTCTAAACGAGTTGTAGTCTTCCTCAGGTAACCCAGCGATTAAGTCTAGATGCTGTACGATTTTTCCTCCATCACGAACAGTTGTTACGGTACGCGTAAGCTTTTCAAAATTCTGTCGGCGTTGTACCAGTTCGTTTACAGCATCGTTCGTGGACTGGACACCGATCTCAAAACGGAACAAACCTTTTGGTGCATGTTCATTTAAGTATTCGATGACTTCGGGTCTCATGATATCTGCTGTGATCTCAAATTGAAAAACAACCCCTGGTCTTCTGTTTTCGATTAAGAATGAGAACATATCAAGTGCATAATCTCTTCGAATGTTAAACGTTCTGTCCACAAACTTAATAATCTTTGCTCCGTTATCCATTAAGAAGATCAAATCATCTTTAACGAGCTTTGGATCAAAATATCGAACACCTACTTCAATAGAAGATAAGCAGAACGCACATGAATAGGGACAGCCACGGCTTGTCTCAAAATACGTGATCCGTTTTGATAAAGACTGGATATCTTCTTCGAAGCGGAATGGAGATGGAACTGTTTTTAAGTCCAGTTTTTCACGAGGACCGTTAATTTTAGGCACTCCATCTTTTCGATAGGCAAGTCCAGCAACCGATTCAAAGCTACCACCCTTTTGAATCTGAGTGAGCAAGTGCTTAAACGTTTCCTCGCCCTCATTCACAACTATGAAGTCAACCTCTGGAATCTGTTCGAGCCAATGAGCTACATCATAAGATACCTCAGGACCACCTAAGACGATCTTTGTATCAGGCTTAATTTTTTTAAACATTTGGATAACCTTAATCGTCTCTTCAATATTCCAGATGTAACAACTGAATCCGAGAACATCAGGTTCTTGGCTGTAAAGATCAGTCACAATATTAAGAGAAGGATCCTTGATCGTAAACTCTCTAATCACGACAGGAAAATCAGGTTCACTATATGCCTTTAAATAGCGCAGCGCTAGACACGTGTGTATATATTTGGCATTTAACGTACTTAGTACAGTTTTCATAATTTGATAACCTCATTACTGTTACCCATCAGTTGGGTTTTTTTGATGACAAACTATTTTACCATATTTTAAAAAGAATCAAAAACGAGTATTGTGCTTTGAAACAGCAAATTGCTTTACGGTACAAAGTCAGAACCGATATAGTAGTAATAATTACTTTGTAAGCGTTTATTAAAGGAGGAATCAGGTTATTGTGAAATGGGCTACAGCTGTTAAACATGGCGAGGACTTCATTGGCCTCGTGAAAGAAGAGAAAATTGTCAATGTATCAGAACTCGCGAAAAGCAGAGAGATGGAGTTTCCAACAACCTTACTCGAGGCAATTGCTCTTGGTGACGAATTTTTGGAGAAGGTAGAGAGCTTGATTCACTCTGATCTCGTAGCAAACCATACATATGAACTCCATGAGATCCAGTTAAAAGCACCGATTCCGCGTCCAGGTAAAAATGTATTTTGTATCGGAAAAAATTACCGCGACCATGCGATAGAAATGGGAAGTGAAGCAGACATTCCGGAAGATATCATGGTGTTTTCAAAAGCTCCTACGTCTGTAATCGGTCATGATGAAGGGATTCCTAGTCATTCTTCTATAACCGATCAACTCGATTATGAAGGCGAGCTGGCTATAATAATCGGTAAAACGGGTACGAGTATAGAGAAAGAAGAAGCGATGGATCACGTTTTCGGGTTTACGATCATCAACGATATTACAGCTCGTGACCTACAACAAAAGCATAAGCAATTTTTACTCGGAAAAAGTCTCAACGGAACTTGCCCGATGGGTCCATGGATTGTACATCAGTCTGAGGTACCAAATCCAGATAACCTTTCGATCGTGACAAAAGTGAACGGAGAAGTGAGACAGAACGGAAACACATCTGATTTTATCTTTGACATCCCAACTATGATTAACGAGCTTTCAAAAGGCATGACGCTTGAAGCTGGAGATATTATCGCGACAGGTACACCTGCTGGAGTAGGTAAAGGAATGAAGCCGCCTGTATTTTTGAAGCCCCGTGATGTTATCGAGATTACAATTGAAGGAATCGGTACACTTCGTAATGAAATAGTAGAATGAAGTCGAATTAACTAGTTACATAGAGGAGGAATTCACGTGGAAAAGCTGCTTTATATTAACGGTTCATGGACAGGAGAATCTCTTGAAAAAATAGAGGTGTATAATCCTGCTAACGGTGAAGTGGTAGGGACTGTAGCATCTTGTGGAAAAGAAGAAACAGATGCTGCAATAGATGCTGCGCACGAAGCGTTTCCGAGCTGGTCAAAGTTGACGGCTTATGAGCGCGCTGACTATCTTATGAAACTGCATGACTTGATAATCGAACAAAAAGAAGAATTAGCAGAACTAATGACACTTGAGATGGGAAAACCTTTAAAAGAATCTGTTGGTGAAGTGATGTATGCCGCATCTTTTATAAAGTGGTATGCAGAAGAAGGTAAGCGTATCTACGGCCGTACGATTCCTTCAAGTGCCGAAAATAAAAGAATGCAAGTTTTACGCCAGCCTGTTGGGGTAGTGGCGGCCATTACCCCATGGAACTTCCCAGCTGCAATGATTACAAGAAAGCTAGGTCCAGCGCTCGCTGCAGGCTGTACGTTTATTGTAAAACCACCAAAGGAAACACCACTTACAGCAATTAAATTAGTAGAATTAGCAGATCAAGCAGGCTTTCCAAAAGGCGTTATCAATCTTGTAACAGGATCGTCTTCTGTCATTGGAAAAGCCATTATGGATTCTGAGAAAGTTAGAAAAGTTACCTTTACTGGCTCTACAGAAATCGGTAAGAAATTGATCGAGCAAAGTGCCGCAACTGTAAAGAACGTATCTATGGAACTAGGCGGTCATGCTCCAGCAGTTGTTCTTGAGGATGCAGACCTAAATAAAGCAGTCGCTGGAATCGTAGCTTCTAAGTTTCGTAACGCAGGTCAAACGTGTATCTGTATTAACCGAGTATACGTGCAAGAAAGTGTTTATGAAGAGTTTGTAGAACGAGTGGCTGTTGAAGCTAAGAAATTAAAAGTAGGAAACGGTTTGGAAGAAGGTACAGATATCGGTCCAATCATTAACAAAGACGGGTATGAAAAGATCTCAGAGCACGTGGAAAATGCGGTTTCAAACGGTGCAGAGTGTGTAACAGGAGGAAAAGGAAGAGCAGATAACGGTGGGTATTATTACGAGCCGACGGTCCTGAAAAATGTTTCACAAGATATGTTGATCATGAATGAAGAAACGTTCGGTCCAGTCATTCCAATTCACAAGATCAGCAGTGTTGAAGAAGGGATCCGCCTTGCAAACACAAGTCCATTTGGTTTAGCGGCATATGTTTATACAGAGAGTATGTCCAAAGGAACTCAAGTTGTTGAAGGGTTAGATTACGGAATCATAGGCTGGAACGATGGTGTTCCTTCTGCTGCACAAGCACCGTTCGGAGGTATGAAAGAGAGCGGTCTTGGCCGTGAAGGTGGAGTAGAAGGTATGGAAGCTTATCTTGAAACGAAATACGTAAGTTTCGTATTATAAAATCTTTCTAAGAAACCAGGTGATTGTGAGATGGATCTAGGTCTAAAAGGAAAAAATGTACTCGTTCTTGCTTCAAGTAAAGGGCTTGGAAAAGCTTGTGTATTAGAATTTGCACGAGAAGGTGCGAACGTGATGCTAACAAGCCGTGATGAAGAACAGCTTTCTCTGACAGCGGAAGAGATAAAGAGGGAAACAGGTTCGGATGTTTTCTATAAAAAATGTGATATCACACAGCGTAATGAGATCGATGAACTTGTTGCAGCAGCAGTAGAGAAGTTTGGTAGTGTGGACGTGCTCGTGAACAATGCAGGAGGACCTCCAGCTGGTACGTTTAATGATTTTGAAGATGAGCATTGGCAGGGTGCCTTTGAGTTAACATTACTCAGTCTTGTACGTTCTGTTCGCGCGGTTACGCCTATTATGATTAAAAACGGCGGAGGTCGTATCGTGAATATCGCTTCTTCGTCCTTTAAACAGCCGATCGACGGACTCATCCTATCTAACACTTTCCGAACAGCCATCAACGGATTATCAAAGAGTCTTTCGCAAGAGCTAGGGAAAGATGGCATTTTGATCAATACCATCGGACCGGGGCGAATCGGAACTGATCGAGTAGGTGAATTAGACCAAATGATGGCTGAGAAAAAAGGCGTTTCCGCTGAAGAGGTCAGAACTTCCATGGAAAGCGGAATTCCACTTGGCCGATACGGTGAACCTGCGGAGTTTGCTAAGATGGTCGTGTTCCTTTGCTCTGACGCAAACACTTATATAACTGGCCAGTCACTGCTGATCGATGGCGGTATGGTGAAAGCACTTTAAAAGGAAGAAGCAGCTATGGCTGCTTCTTTTTTTAGTTATTTGAGGGGTATAAGTTTCAGTGTAGATGTCGATATTTGTAGACTCGTGGATAAACAGTGAAAACTTTTGGATTGAGAGTTAAAACTTCTGGATAAAGTGCTAAAACTTTTGGATTGATCCATAAAAGTTGTGGATTCATCTATCAAAAAGTGGATTAATACCCTAGTGCGTATATAATACGGAGCTCAATTAAAAGCCTCAAAAAAAGCTGACTCCAAAAAGAGTCAGCCTCAGTCGATGATTTAAACAGAAAGTACTTTTTTAATGCGTTCGATCGCCCAATCTAGATCTTCATCAGAAATGATCAATGGTGGTGCGAAACGAATAACGTTTTCATGTGTTTCTTTACATAACAAGCCCTGTTCTTTTAAACGCTCACAATAAGGACGAGCTGGTTCGTTCAATTCAACACCGATAAAAAGACCTTTACCACGAACTTCTTTGATCACTGGATTATCAATCTTCTTTAACTCGTCTAAGAAATATTCACCAAGTTTAAGTGAACGCTCAACTAGGTTTTCTTCTACAAGCACGTCTACAGAAGCAACTGATACCGCACAAGAAAGCGGGTTTCCACCGAAAGTTGATCCATGAGATCCAGGATTGAACACGCCAAGTACTTCACGGTTTGCTGCTACACAAGAGATCGGCATTACGCCGCCGCCAAGTGCTTTACCTAAGATGTACATGTCTGGCTCGATCTCTTCCCAGTCACAAGCAAACATTTTGCCTGAACGTCCAAGTCCTGATTGAATTTCATCAGCTACAAAGAGTACATTTTCAGACTTACAGACGTCAAGAGCTTCCTTCAAGAAACCTTCACGTGGAATAACGATTCCTGCTTCACCTTGGATCGGTTCTAGAATGAATGCAGCGGTATTAGGTGTAATGGCTTCTTTTAGTGCGTCTAAGTCACCGTAAGGTATTACTTTGATTCCTGGGAGCATAGGACCGAACCCACGTTGGTAATCAGGATCAGATGACATCGACACAGCAGTCATCGTACGACCATGGAAGTTTCCTTCACAAACGATGATCTCAGCTTGATTATCCGCAACACCTTTTACATCATATGCCCAGCGGCGGACCGCTTTAATAGCTGTCTCAACAGCTTCAGCACCAGTGTTCATCGGTAATACCATATCTTTCTTCGTTAGACTTGATACTTTTTCATAAAAGTCTCCAAGTTGATCGTTATGGAATGCACGAGATGTTAGTGTTACTTTGTCTGCTTGATCTTTTAGTGCTTGAATGATTTTAGGGTGGCGGTGCCCTTGATTTACCGCAGAGTATGCGCTCAGCATGTCCATGTAGCGGTTACCTTCTGGATCTGTTACCCATACACCTTCGGCTACCGAGATAACGATAGGAAGCGGATGATAGTTTTGTGCACCATATTGTTCCGTTTTTGAAATTACAGTTTCCGTATTTTTCGTTTCTGTCTGTTTCAAAGGAAACACCTCTATTCTGCAAGATTTCTCACATTGCTATTATAGCAATGAAAGTGCTTACTTTACAGAGGGAACTCATTTGATTGCCTAGTTTATAGCAGTTCATGGTATAGTTATATGGAGAATTATACATAGGAGGATATATTTATGATTCATGCTCACGTAACATCATGGTTTCTGGCGTTAATTTTGTTTTTTGTAACGTATATGTTATACAAAAAAAATGCCGGAAAAAAATCGAAAATTTTGCATATGATCCTGCGCGTTTTGTACTTAGCAATCCTTGCAACAGGTGGCCACATGCTTGCTGGCTATCTAACGGACCCTGGTATCGTTAATCAAGGGCCGATTATCATCAAAGGAACTTTAGGAGTTGTCCTCATCGGTTTGATGGAGATCATCCTTGTACAAAGAAAACGTGGTGAAAGCCGCCTGCTAAACTGGGTGTTTTTCTGGATTACATTATTATTAGTGTTATTCTACGGTTATTCCGTTCTTGGTTAATACTTTTAAAAGTCGCTCTTTTTAGGGCGGCTTTTTTTATTTGGATAAAATAACCATCTATTGTTTTGTTAACAATGCCTTCTGTACACCGATATAAATGATAGAAACGTAGCACTATATAAATGGGGTTCATTGGACAGATGAGGTGTAAGAATGAAAGAGATGGATGAATATTTAGCGCTATCTCATTTAATCAAGATGAATACGAAAGAGATGGAAGAGCTTAATGATAACTTAATTGAATCAGAACAGCGCTATAAGTCGTTGTTCGATCATAATCCAGATATGATCTATTCTATGGATCTACAAGGTTATATAACGAGTGTGAACCATGCGCTCGTTCAGTCTTTAGAGTATTCAGAAGAAGAGTTGCTCTCAACCCACGCACTGCAATTTGTGTGCGAAGAAGACCACAAACGGGTCGTTGAACACTTCAGGCTCGCCGTACATGATAAACCGCAAAATTTTGTTGCAAATATTAAGAAAAAAGATGGCGGGCACATTTTAAGCAGCATCACGAACATTCCAATCGTCGTAAACGATCAAGTAGTTGGTGTATATGGGATCGGAAAGAACATTACTTGGCAGCAAAAAGCGGAAGAAGAGATCGAACAACTTGCATTTCACGACTCGCTAACAGGTTTGCCAAATCGAAGTTTATTTGAAAAAAGGTTAAGAGAACTCGTTTCTGAAAGTGATCCTGCAAACCATCTGTTAGCTGTGATGTTTGTGGATATTGATCATTTTAAGATCATAAATGAGAGTTTAGGTCACCATATCGGAGACGTTGTGTTAAGGCATGTAAGCAATCAGCTTAGACAAGTAATCCATAGTCAAGATTTGCTCTGTCGATTCGCGGGGGACTTATTTACGTTAATCTTAACGATTGAAAAGCCGTCTGACGTAATCGATACAGCAGATCGGATAGAAGAAGCACTTCAATTGCCGATCTATCTCGATGGCCAAGAGTATACGGTTAGTACGTCGATTGGGGTCAGCATCTACCCAAATGATAGCACGAGTGCCGATGTTCTCATCAAGAATGCAGACACCGCTCTGCATAAAGCGAAAGAAAAGGGCAGAGGAAAACGTGAATTCTTTACGGGTGATATGAACGCATTCACACTTGAAAGGCTAAAGCTAGAAGGCTTTCTACGTAAGGCAGTTCAAAAGGGTGAACTAGAACCTTATTTTCAACCTCAATTTTGTTTAAAAACGGAAAGGATTCTTGGATTTGAAGCGCTTGTAAGATGGAATCATCCTGACTTGGGTCTGGTTTCTCCGATGCAGTTCATTCCTTTAGCTGAAGAGATCGGACTTATTGATGAGATCGGTCGGTTTGTTCTATTCGAGTCTTGTAAGCAGCTAAAAAGATGGCATGATGATGGTGCGCCTCATCTTTCAATCTCTGTAAATGTTTCAGGCAGACAGTTTCAAAGGTTGTCATTTGTATATGAAGTAAAAGAAGCGATAGAAACGGCAGGAATATCCGCTGAATATCTTCACCTAGAATTAACAGAGAGTACGATGATACAAAATGTTCAATACAGCATCAGCATCATGGAAGAATTAAGAGAGCTAGGTGTTCGTCTATCAATCGACGATTTTGGTACGGGTTACAGTTCTCTTAGTTATTTAAAAGATTTTCCGGTCGATTATTTAAAGATCGATCAAAGCTTTATCCGACATCTTAGCGATGACTTTTTTAATACGAGTGATGCGGCGATCATTAAAGCGATCATCATGATGTGTGAAGGACTTTCTCTATCAACAGTGGCAGAAGGTGTAGAAACACATGAACAGATGAAGTTACTTCAAGAGTATGGCTGTCACACTGCTCAAGGATACATAATCAGTAAGCCAATGCCTGCTTGTGAAGCGAGTGAATTTTTAAGGACTTTTCTATTACCAAAAAACAGCACAACTCCGTAAAGAGTGTGCTGTTTTTTTGCTAGATTCTTTTAAACGGAAAGCAACTACTACCGAAAAACATCCATGTATGTTTTATTTTTTCTTTTCATAATACATAAACGCCAGGGCACCGATCAGAATCGAACCTTTTACGATATCTTGTGCGTAGTACGGAACGTTTAGCATCGTTAATCCATTAAGAAGTATACCGATCAAAACGGCACCAACAAATGTACCAATCACATTTGGTTTACCTGCGCCAAACACTGAAAAGCCAATAAAAGCTGCTGCAACACCGTCCATTAATAGAGGAGCACCAGCGGAAACTTGGCCGGTTCCGATTCGTGCCGCTAATAATATACCAGCAAGAGTAGCAAAGAATGCAGATAAAAGATAAGCATACATCTTGTAACGCTGGACAGGGACACCAGATAGACGAGCAGCTTCTTCATTTCCGCCTGTAATATACAATAATCTGCCGAAACGAGTCTGCTGTAGAATGACATGGACAACAATAACCGCGATCAGCATGATGATGACAGGTACCGGAACAGACCATATCTCACCTTGACCAATAAATAAGAAAGAGGGAAGGAAAACACCAGGAGCCGTTCCACCTTCTGATAAAGGCATGTTGTTGTATATTGAAAATCCTTTTGTAAACGTTAGATGCAATCCATTAATAATATACATAACGGCTAATGTTGCGAGTAGATCGGGAAGTCTCACTTTTACAACGAAGAACGAGTTTAATAGCCCTACTAATAGACCGATTGCTATCGGAATAAGAATGGCGATGATCGTTTCTTGGCGATACAGAACGAGTGCTGCAGCACTCGTAACTGTCGCAAGGCTCGCCGTTGATCCAACAGAAAGGTCAAAGCCTCCAACGATTAAAGATATGGTTACACCGATTGCGAGCAACGTAATAATAGAAACGGAGCGTAAGATATCTGTAAAGTTTTGATAACTTAAGAACTTATCGTTTGCTAGACTAAATCCGATAACGGTTAATAATATGACAAGAAGGGTGCCGTATCGGTAAAGAAAAGGAAAGATCTTTTCTTGAAGTGAGAGTTTTGTAGTGTTTATGTCGTTCTCAACGTGTTCTTTATGAACGTACTGTGCCATAATGACCTCCAGTTGCATAGTGCATAATTTTTTCAGTGGTTGCTTCGTTTTTAGTTAATTCTCCTGCAATCTTTCCATCGTATATAACGAGGATTCGGTCACAAAATGCGAGCAGTTCTTGTATCTCACTCGTAAAATAGAGAACTCCTTTTTTGTTGTCAGCTAAGTTTTTGATGCATTGAAACACATCTTGTTTAGCGCCAACATCAATACCTTTAGTCGGCTCATCGAAAATGAACACATCTCCGTCTGTAAGAAGCCATTTACCGATCGAAGATTTTTGCTGATTACCCCCACTTAAATGGTTCAGCAAGAGTGAAGATTTTTGTGTCTTTATACCGAGTTGTTTGATCCATTTTTCAGCTTCGGTTTTTTCACGTTTTCTTTGGATAAACCCGAACTTGGTAAATTGCTTTAAGACAGGTAAGGTTAAATTCTCCACCACATTATAATCGACAAGTATTCCTTCTTTGCGTCTTTCTTCTGGAACAAAGCCGATACCAGCCGAAATGGCTTTTTGAGGGTTTGATATTCTTACTTTTCTACCTTTCATGTAAAGAGAGTCTTTTGATGGATCTGCACCAAACAATGCTCTTGCCGTTTCCGTCTTTCCTGCACCTACTAATCCAGCAACTCCTACAATTTCTCCTTCTCGAACAGACAGGGACAGAGTTTCACCTGTACCTGGAACACTGAACTGTTTGACCTCTAAAAGGGTATCGCCTAGTATTCTATCTTCTTCATCGTTTAAGAGTTCAACCAATTCATTGCCTAGCATCGAGCGAACAATTTCTTCAGAAGTACAGCCAGACGTTTCTTTTTGAAGCGTCACATATCCATCTTTTAAGACGGTTACTTTCGTCGACAGTTCCATAATCTCAGGTAACCGGTGAGAAATATAGATAATGCCAACATCTTGCTTCTGAAGTTCACGAAGTACAGAGAACAGATGCTGAGCTTCTTTCGTACTAAGTGCAGCTGTAGGTTCATCAAGAATAATAAAAGATATATTTCGAGAAATTGCTTTTGCGATGAGTACTAACTGTTTCTCAGCTAAAGAACATTGAGAGAGGGGCATGGCAGGATCCAGTGATAGGCCAACTCTGCTTAATAGCTCTTGAGCCACTTTATATCTTTTTTTCCAGGAGAAGAAGGCAGGACCCGTGATAAAAGTATTCATCGTTACGTTCTCTGCGATACTTAAAGAAGAGACGAGAGCAGTATCTACTTCTTGAACGACCATTTCTATGCCAGCTGCTTTTGCATGAGCCGGTGTTTTGATCGTCAGTTCTTCTGCATCCAACGTGATGACACCGCCATCACGCTCATAATCGCCCGAGAGTATTTTCATGAGTGTACTTTTACCTGCGCCATTTGCGCCTAAAAGAGCATGGACCTCACCGCTTTTTACGGTAAAGTCCACTCCTTTTAAAACAATCTGTTCACCAAACGATTTTTGTATAGAAGTTAAT
Organism: Fictibacillus phosphorivorans; assembly: GCF_007673525.1. Lineage (GTDB taxonomy): Bacteria > Bacillota > Bacilli > Bacillales > Fictibacillaceae > Fictibacillus > Fictibacillus phosphorivorans_C. The sequence continues at coordinate 2,646,547 of NZ_VDZU01000001.1, read as the reverse complement.
GAGAGTGTCGTCATTGTTGGTTATCCTTACGTAAGTTTTCCATCCAAGGTGATGTTCCGGCATCTGATTTGCCCCAGCCTTCTACGTACTTACCGATCTCGTCCATAGATACTTTGGACTTAGGCAGGTCCTCTTTTTCTACAAGGTGAGGCTGTACACTATAGATCTGAGGTGTTTCTTCACCGGCTACTTTTTGGTAGAGAAAGCGTACTTGCAGCTTTCCAACATCAGCAGGATCTGTTGCTGCTGTTGAAACCCAAGGACTGTTTTCTTCTTGCATCAGTTGTAGATCTTCGTCACTTAAGTCGATTCCATATACTTTAATTTCGTCACGTCCAGCTTGTTGGATCGCACGCGTTACGCCTTTAGCAAATTCGTCCCAAGGAGCGAATACAGCGTCAATATCCCCTTTTTTCGGATATTTCTGTAGTAAAGCTTCCATTTGTGACTGTGTATCAAGGGCCGTATTTTGTGTCGCTGTACCAAATCGAGCGATTTCTTTAATAGACGGATAACGTTTCTTAAAAGCTTCATACATAACGTTTCTTCGTTCCATCGGTGTGAAACCGCCTACCCAAACGTATACGATCTCACCTTTTCCATTTAAGTCTTGCGCCATGCTTCGTAAAGCATTCCACGAAAGGCTATAGTCATCCTGGTCGATAACGGTTACCCCTGGTATGTTGATGTCACTATCAAAAGCTACAACAGGAATTCCTGCTGCAACTGCTTTTTTTACACTTGGTGCAATTGCATCAGCACGACCATGATCGATTAAGATTCCATCAACTTGCTGGTTTACGGCTGTTTCTACATATGCTGCCATTTTTGAAAGGTCGTTATCAGCGTTATAGATCTGTACCTCACCACCGAACTCTTCAACTTGCTTCTTTACGCCACTAATATATTGAGAAGAAAAAGTACCAATAGAGAACTGGTTGATCGAAGCGATTTTTAAAGGCTTCTGAAGCTGTTCTGGAACTTTGCTAGATGTTGTAGCCGTATTTTTTTGTTTTGATTGTGACTCATTTGCGGCAGTAGGTTTCGCTTCTGTCTTATTGGAAAGAGCATCTTGTTCATTGGTGCATCCTGTTAAGAACAAAGCAGTGGTTAGGCAAGCGGTTGCCAAGACTCTATAAGGTTTCAATCTTTTCATCCTCCTTAAGTGTGGCTAGCGCTTCTCGATAATTGCCGCTCACGATCCCTTTTTCTGTAATGATCGCTGAAATGTATTCAGCAGGAGTGACATCGAAAGCTGGGTTGAATACTTTTATTCCTTCCGGTGCAATACGAACACCGTTTAGATGAGTGACTTCTTCTTCTGGACGTTCTTCGATCGGAATATCATCACCGCTTGTTGTTTTTAAATCCAAGGTAGATAGAGGACAAGCTACATAGAAGGGAATACTAAGTGCTTTTGCTTGAAGAGCAAGCCCAAAAGTTCCGATCTTGTTTGCTGTATCTCCATTCGCTGCTACTCGGTCACATCCAACGATAACCGCTTTAATGTTCTTTGTTTTAAGCGTGTGGGCTGCCATATTATCTGTGATCAAGGTCACATCAATATCGTTTGCTTGGAGCTCCCATGCTGTTAAACGAGATCCTTGTAAGACAGGACGCGTTTCGTTCGCATATACAGAAAGATTCCAGCCCTGCTCTTTTGCAAGATGAAAAGGTGCTAAAGCTGTTCCATATTTGCTTGTCGCGATGGCACCCGCGTTACAGATCGTCATAACAGCATCTCCGTCTTGAAGTAGCGATAAGGCGTACTCACCGATCTTTCTGCAAGTATTCTCGTCTTCTTCTTGAATTAAAAGTGCTTCAGCTTCAATGTTTTTTTTCGCCTCTTCTACAGAAGCGGATCGTTCGGCAGATGCCACAACACGGTCTAAAGCCCAAAATAAATTAACAGCTGTCGGGCGAGAGGAGGCTAAGTAATCTCTTTGTTTATGTAATTTTGATAAAAACGAAGAATGATCGGCCTCTGTCTCAGAATTACTCCAAAGTGCGAGTCCGAACGCTGCAGCAATTCCGATCGCAGGAGCGCCTCGAACTTTAAGTTTGGAAATGGCATCCCATACGTGTTCAATCGTGGTTACGTTTAAGTAAACCGTGTGATGGGGAAGTTGTTGTTGATCTAATATAAGAAGGTGGTTACCTCTGTATCGAACAGAAGGAACCCACTTTTCAGCTACAGTCATAATTTAAGCACCTCTAATCCAGTCAGTAAGTTCTGTGATGTTTGTAATGTTTCTCTGATTTTTAATAAGTTTTGCACCTAGCTCTAGCGCTGTTTTTTTATAAAAGAGCTCAACTTCTTTTTGGGGTATAGAGTCTAGATCAGCTACATGTGCAAGTCCGATCGTTCTTCGAATGATTTCACATCCAGCAAATCCAATTGCTTCTTGAAACGTTTTTTCTAAGAAATTTTCAAGAACACCGTCGATCTTGGCAAAAGGATCAGTCGCTTTCTCGTTCCAAAGCTGTGTGAACGTTTCTGTGTATGTCTCCCAAGTCTTTTCAATCGTTTGTAACAGATAGGTTTGTAAAGTTTCACGATGAAACGGCTCTTTCGCATGTGCATTCTGAGAAAGATGATTAAGCGCAAGGTTAGCTATGAAGTGAGCGATATCAAATCCTGCTGGACCATAGAAAGCAAACTCAGGATCGATCACTTTAGTAGAGTCGCTCTTTACAAAAATACTTCCAGAATGTAGATCACCATGAAGAAGAACTTCTGCTCTTGTTAAGAATGATAGTCGCAGCTGAGCTACCTCTTGTAAAAGCTCTTTGTCATTCCAAATTAGATCTACTTCACTTTGAAGTTCAGCAGGGAAGTCGTTCGTTTCGTTGTTGAAAAAAGGATCTGTGAATACTAAGTCTTCCGTGATCTTGCAAAGCTCTGGGTTTGAAAATCGTTTAACTTGTTCTTTTTTCTCAAATGGATGAAGGTGAAAGTCACTAGAATAAAAAGCGGTCTTAGCCGCAAACGTTCCAATGTCATCAGCAAGTTGTGTATAAATTTGACCATCAATAAGTCCTTTTCGAAGGATGACATGATCAGATAAATCTTCCATAACCGTTACCGCAAGCGTTGAGTCTGAATATAAAACCTTCGGAACTAAGTGTGGAACCGATTCTGCTTCTTTTAATAAAGCATCGCTTTCGATTCGTGCGCGATCTAGTGTGAGCGGCCAGCTTTCACCAACCACTTTTGCATAAGGAAGTGCTTGTTTGACGATCAGTGCTTTTTTGGAGAGTGCGCTTTCTATATGAAAAACAAGGTTTAAGTTGCCATCTCCAATCTCTCTAACATGCAGTTGGTTTTGTTCGGATGCATCGAAAAATGCTAAAGGTTTTACCACATCAAGGACTGTCAATTCATTTAACGGTTCATATGTAGGTCTTACTTGTACGCTCATTTTGTGTTCCCCCCGGAAAGTTTTTTACAAATAAAAAGAGCCTCTTTTCGTATAAGAAAAGAGGCTCGGAATGATGATTTCCCGTGCCTCTTATCTTAGCAAAACAAAATGTTTTGCCGGAATTAGCACCGTGCCATACGCTGAGTTAGTCAGCGGCTCCCCATAGAATGCGGGCGCCCCATCTTACAATGGTATTACGGTCGGTTGCTGGGTTTCATCGGGCCATATCCCTCCACCTGCTCTTGATAAGAGACCAAAATTATTTGTTTTTTAATGCGTAACAATATTCACGCAATTCATAATCGTTATACTACAACGTTGTATGAAGATCTGTCAACACTAAATTTTAAAAATGATTTAATAAAGATCTGTTCGACGATCGTTAAACACAGGAACCTTTACGCGTACTTCGTCTACTAATTCAGGTGATATCTCTGCTGTAAGGACCTCTTCATCGTACACCGATCCTTCAGCGATAATATCTCCCCACGGATCAATGATTAGAGATTGACCTGCGAAGGTATTTTTAGGGTCGCTTCCTACCCGGTTGCAAGCAACCACATAGCATTGATTCTCTATGGCACGTGCGGTAAGCAATGCACGCCAATGGGTCTGTCTTTGAATCGGCCATTCGGCAGGAACGAATAAAATTTTAGCCCCGTTTAAGAAAGGTGCGCGAATCCATTCAGGAAAACGGATGTCGTAACAGATAGCAAGAGTGGAGAGGTTGCCGTCGATAGTAAACAGGTTACCGTTACTTCCTGGTGAGATATATTTTTCTTCTTCCATAAGGGTAATGAGGTGAGCCTTTGAATAGGTGCCAACCTGTTCACCGTTTCTGTTGTAAGTGAATGATGTATTGTAAACTGTGTTGCTTTCACGATACGCGATAGACCCGCCGACAATATTAATATCCAGCTCTTTAGATAATCGACTTAACCATTCCTTTGCTTTTTTACCATAATGATCGCTAATCTCATCTAATCGAGTAAGATCATATCCTGTATCCCACAGTTCTGGCAGAACGATCGTATCAGGTTGGTGCTCGACAACCGCTTCACGGATTTTATTTTCTATGTGTTCATAATTTTTTTCAGGATCGCCAAAATGTATATCAACTTGAATACAGGCAATTTTCATGATTGTACCCTCCAGATTATAAAAAAGTCTTTACAGAATTTCCTTAAGCGTATAACATAACTGATTAGAATTTCAAGAACATTCAAATTAGACTGGAAGTGATCGTCGTGAAACAATTTGAGCAGGCAGAAGTGATGGGGAAACTGCCGGAGCAATTTTTCGCCAAACTTGTAAAAAAAGTATCTCACTATGTGGAGCAAGGCTATGACGTTATTAATCTTGGGCAAGGAAACCCTGATCAGCCCACTCCTCAGCATATTGTAGATGCATTGAAAGAGGGAGCTGATCGACCTGATTTTCATAAGTATTCACCGTTTCGCGGTCATGGATTTTTGAAGCAGGCAGCTGCCGATTTTTATAAACGAGAATATGGGGTCACACTTGATCCTGAGAAAGAAGTAGCTGTACTCTTTGGCGGGAAAGTGGGTTTAGTAGAGTTGTCACAGTGCTATTTAAACCAAGGAGATGTTGCACTCGTTCCAGATCCAGGATACCCGGACTATTGGTCAGGTGTAGCAATGGCTGGTGCTACGATGGAGACAATGCCTTTAAGAAATGAAAATAATTTTCTGCCGAAGTATGATGAAATAGATAAAGAGGTACTGGAAAGAGCAAAGCTTATGTTCTTAAACTATCCGAACAACCCGACTGCAGGTGTTGCCACTGAATCCTTCTTTAAAGAAACAGTGGAACTCGCTAACAAACACGATATACTCGTGTGCCATGATTTTGCATATGGAGCTATCGGATTCGATGGGCAAAAACCGGTCAGTTTTCTACAGATCGAAGGAGCAAAAGAGGTAGGGATAGAGATCTATACGCTTTCCAAGACCTATAACATGGCTGGATGGCGCGTTGGTTTTGCCGTTGGAAACGAATCTGTCATCGAATCCATTAATCTACTTCAAGATCATTTTTATGTAAGCTTGTTTGGAGCGGTTCAGCATGCAGCAGCTGAGGCATTAAATGGGTCACAGCAATGTGTGGATGAATTGGTAGATACATATGAACGACGACGAAATGCATTCATTGGACGTTTAAATGAAAATGGATGGAACGTAGATTCGCCAAAAGGTTCATTCTTCTGCTGGCTGCCTGTACCTGAAGGGTATACATCTGAAACGTTCGCAGACTATTTGCTTGAGAAAGCACATGTCGTAGTCGCACCAGGCATTGGATTTGGAAGCGAAGGCGATCGATATGTACGTGCCGGTCTTTTAACGTCTGAAGAACGTTTGATTGAGGCTGCAGATCGAATTGCTAAATTATTTTAGAAGTTTTATTTAATTCTTTATGCCTCTTTGATTAGTTGAATGGAGTGAAAGATGCGAGACTCCTAAGGGACAGGCAGGCAGTCCGAAAAGTGGAAGTGTCTCGTACAGCCCCGACAAGCAGGGTGTGACACTTAAGAGTGAAACGTACGAATGTGGCTCACTGTCTGCCCAGTGGAAAGCGAGTATCTGGAACGGAGATCAACATCTTTCAAAAACTTTAAAGCTTACTAATGAGATGTTGAAGGTTTTGGTTGACAGATCCTTCATACCCTGTCATAATCACAATTAAAATTATATTCTAACAATTTGCACTCTTATTAAGAGCAGGTGGAGGGACTAGCCCGATGAAACCCGGCAACCATTCAGTTAATTTAGCTTAACTGAAAACGGTGCTAATTCTTGCAGTCAAACGTTTGGCTGAGAGATAAGAGGAAGCGGAACTGTCAATATGTAGACACCCCTTCCTCGTGAAGGGGTTTTTTGCGTTTTGAAAGGAGAACGACGAACATGAGCAAAATTACAGCTACGTACTTAGTGCATGATAAAAAAGAGAATCTACACAAAAAAGCAGAAGGCATCGCACTTGGACTTACAGTAGGTTCTTGGACAGATCTTCCCCAGCTTGAGCAAGAACAGCTAAAAAAACATAAAGGTATCGTGGAAGAAGTCATTGAACTTCCTGAAGATCCACGTACAGATCAATTTTTAGGAAGTAAAAGAACTAGGGGCTTACTCAAGATTTCCTATCCATCAGCAAACTTTTCAAATGACATTCCTGCTATACTAACGACGGTTTTCGGTAAACTTTCGTTAGATGGTGAGATCAAACTCGTAGATTTAGAGTTTGATAAGAATCTAGAACAGCAATTTCCTGGTCCAAAGTTCGGAATAACTGGAATCCGAGATATCTTAGGCGTACATAACCGCCCGCTTGTTATGAGTATTTTTAAAGGGGTACTCGGAAAAGATCTTTCATTCTTCAAGCAGCAATTATATGAGCAGGCCTTAGGTGGGGTAGATCTTGTAAAAGATGATGAAATTCTTTTTGAGAACCCACTTACTCCTTTTGAAGAAAGAGTGAAAATCGCTAAAGAAGTATTAAAGTCTGTTCATGAGCGAACAGGCGAAAAGACGCTCTACGCAGTTAACTTAACAGGCAGAACGAGTGAACTTCGAGACAAAGCGAGGCGCGCAGCAGAATTAGGAGCTAACGCATTATTGTTCAACGTTTTATCCTACGGACCAGATGTATTGCAAGAACTAGCAGAAGATAAAGAGATTCCGCTTCCAATCATGGCACACCCTGCATTATCCGGAGCTATAGGATCATCGTCTCTCTATGGAATTGGTTATTCCGTGATATTAGGCAAACTGCTTCGTTATGCAGGAGCAGATCTTGTGTTGTTCCCATCACCATATGGAAGTGTGGCACTTGATCGTAAAGAAACGTTAAGCATAGCAGATGCTTTAACAACAGATAGCATTTCGTTAAACAAGTCGTTTCCCGTCCCATCAGCGGGTATCCATCCAGGTTTAACACCTGTTTTATACAATGATTTCGGATTGGACAGTGTAATAAACGCGGGTGGAGGCATTCATGGTCATCCAGATGGAGCTGCTGGTGGAGCGCGTGCTTTCCGTCAAGCTATTGACGCAGTTGTTAAAGGAGAAGACTTTGAGAGCTTTGCTGAAAAACATGCAGAACTACAAAAAGCATTAGAGCTTTGGGGCGGTGTTCCTGTAAAATGACAACTCAACACCAATCGGTAATCTTTTGTGATTTTGATGGGACAGTTACCGAAAAAGATAACATCGTCGCGATCATGGAAGAATTTTCACCTGAGGGCTGGCAGCCGATCGTTAATGAAATCTTGAATGAAACGATCTCGATTCGAGAAGGTGTAGGAAAGATGTTTTCTAGAATTTCTTCGGATAAAAAGGAAGAGATCGTTGAATTCGTCCTAACACGTTCTAAGATCAGAGAAGGTTTTCAGGAATTTATTCAATTTACTCAAAGTGAGAGAATTCCTTTACACATCGTAAGCGGTGGTATTGATTTTTTTGTTCATCCTGTTCTAGAGAACAAGCTAGATTCAGAATACGTTTTTTGTAATAACAGTGACTTTTCAAATGACACGATAAAAATAACTTGGCCCAATGCGTGTGATGATCAATGTGACAATGATTGTGGCTGCTGCAAACCATCTGTTATCAGGCGACTGGAAGAGAAGTTCCCACGAGCTGAAAAGATTGTAATCGGTGATTCGATAACAGATCTTCAAGCCTCTAAGATGGCTGATGTTGTTTTCGCAAGAGACTATCTGATTGAAAAATGCGAAGAAAATCGAATACCATACACACCATTTGAAACGTTTCATGACATCATTCATGTCTTAGAGAAAAGAGGTGTAAAAAGTTGAGTAAACAACAGCGTTGGAATGAGCTCGCAGATGTAAAGGATGAGCTGGCATCAAGAGACTGGTTTCCTGGAACAAGTGGTAACGTATCGATTAAGGTAAGTGACTTGCCTCTTGCTTTTTACGTTTCTGCAAGCGGAAAAGATAAAACAAAACGTACCTCAGAAGACTTTCTTTTAGTTGATCAGTACGGAGAACCGGTAGAAGATACGCACTTAAAAGCTTCAGCAGAAACAGGTATCCATTGTGAAGTGTATCGGTTAACAGATGCAGGCTGTTGTTTACATGTTCACACCGTAGATAACAACTTAATTTCGGAGTTGTATGGTGATGTTGGGGAGGTGACGTTCCAAGGCCAAGAACTGATAAAGGCTTTTGGAATATGGGAAGAAGAAGGAAGTATAACGGTTCCTATTGTTGAAAATTATGGTGATCTCTCCAAGCTGTCAGAAGCGGTGGGTGCGGTGATAAAGCCTGATACAAAAGCTGTTTTGATCCGTAATCATGGTATTACCGTATGGGGCAGAAATGCTTTTGAAGCGAAGAAACACTTAGAAGCTTTCGAGTTTCTATTCTCTTACCACATCAAGTTACAAACTTTAAACGTTTTAAATAAAAATCAATCATTTGGAGGCGTTAAAAATGGCACAACTACGATTTCATGATAACAACGAAAGAATTGAAAAACAAAGCGAGGTAGAATCGTACTTAAACTCACAGGAAGTTATTTACGAAAAGTGGGACATTGAAAAACTTCCATCCCACCTTCGTGAAAATTTTTCGTTAAGTGATGAGGACAAAGCAGAAGTGATTCAAACCTTCCGCAGTGAGATCGATGATATTTCTGAGCGCAGAGGGTATGTAACAGAAGATGTTATCTCCCTTTCTGATGCGACACCAAACTTAGATGAGCTTTTGAAAAACTTCTTAGCTGAGCACCATCACACAGATGATGAAGTACGCTTTATCGTTTCTGGACATGGAATTTTTGCGATCGAAGGACCTAACGGAAGATTCTTCGATGTTGAACTTGAGCCAGGAGACCTTATCTCTGTTCCTGAAAATTTCCGTCACTATTTCACGCTGCAAGAAGATCGTAAAGTAGTAGCGGTCCGCATCTTCAAATCAAAGGAAGGCTGGGTACCGATCTACGATAAACAGCCGCAAGAAGCACAATAATTACTACACACCATTTCATTTGATTGAAATGGTGTGTTTTCTTTTGTAATGAAAGAGTAGATGGTGGTTTAGGCGCTCGTCCAGCGGCTGACAAGCACGATGGACGAGCGCCATACAGAAAATACGAACGCCATACAAAAAATACAAAAAAAGCATCGGACGTTAATATCCGATGCTTTATCCAATTCCACATTATTTTAAAGCTCTTTTGATTTTCTTAGGTTGATCAAGCGATACGTGTGCAGGGCAATAACCTTTAGCACAGCATATACTGGAACAGCTAGAATCAATCCAAGCAGACCGCCAAGACTACCGGCTACAAGCAAAATAGAAATAATAGTTAGCGGATGAATATCCAGCTTTTTACCCATAACTTGAGGAGAGATTACATTACCCTCGATCTGCTGAGCAATAACCATAACGACTAGTACTTTGATGACCATCGCTGGCGAGTCAACAATGGCTACGATCAGTGCTGGGACGACTCCGATAATCGGTCCAAGGAACGGAATAACATTAGTGAACATCGCGATGATAGCTAAGATCAGCGAGTACTCGATTCCAATTACGAGATAACCGATATACAGCATTGTACCGACACAGACACTGACAAGGATCTGTCCTTGAATGTAAGAACTAAGTGCGATGTCCATGTCTTTTAGAATTTTTGTACCATTATTACGCTGTCTTTCTGGAAGAGTTTGAAGCACCATCTGTGGAGCTTTTTCACCCTCTTTTAGCATGTAATAAAGAATGAAAGGAACAGTAACAAAAATCATAATAATGTTTGTGATGATTCCAATAAAGTTTGCGATGTTCGTACCAATTGTTTGAACACTAGTAGACAAATAAGCAGTCACTTTATCAGAGATTTCTTTCACATCAAATTGGTCACTTTCTTGGAAACGGCTTACCCATTCATTTTGCTGTAAATCATTTAGTTTTGAACGAATTGCATCGATTAAAGCAGGTGTATTCTCGATTAAATTACTTACCTGTCTTTGTAGTATCGGACCAATAGAATAGAATAGCAATACGAAAAGTCCGATCGCAAGCAGATAGATGAGAAGGATAGATAACACCTTCGGCACATTTCGCTTATGCAAGAACTGAACGACTGGCCGGAACAGATAATAAAGAACACCGCCAAGTAAAAACGGGAAAAATAACGTTTGAACAAGAACGACGATCGGCCTGAAAATAAAGTCAATCTTTGTTCCTACTAAAATGATTAAAAAAATGAGCAGAAATCCGTAACCGATACGAAAAAATTTCGACTGTGGCATGTAATTATCACCTTTATCTTCTGAAATATGTATTCATTATATACAACTTATGAGAACATACACAAATTTTAAAAAAACACCCGTACAAGGATAAAAGCATATGCTGAGTAATGGGCATACGTACTAGAAATGGAGTTTGTACAGAAAGGATGAAACCAATGTGCGGAATAACGGGTTGGGCAGATTGGAATCGTAACCTCACACATGAAAAAAATATATTGATCAAGATGGCCACACCTTTATCAAAAAGAGGACCTGACGCACTCAATGTATGGAGTACTACGCATGCAGGTTTTGGTCACGCAAGGTTAGCAGTAGTAGATATTGAAGGCGGCGTTCAGCCGATGACGAGAACAAAGAACAAATTACAGTATACACTTTGCTATAACGGAGAGCTTTACAACACCGAAGATCTACGTAAGGAACTTTTACAAAGAGGGTATTCGTTTGATGGGCATTCTGATACAGAAGTGTTGCTTACTTCTTATATGGAATGGGGAGAAAGTTGTATCGATCGTTTTAATGGAATATTTGCATTTGGCATTTGGGATGAAGAAAAGCAAAGTTTGTTTGTAGCTCGAGATCGACTAGGAGTTAAGCCGTTCTTTTATACGGAAAAAGGCGGTATGCTGTTATTTGGATCTGAAATAAAATCTATATTAGCTCATCCAGATGTGAAGGCTGAAATAGATCGTGAAGGATTGCAAGAAGTGTTCGGTCTAGGACCATCTCGTACTCCAGGTAACGGTGTATATAAAGGAATAAAAGAGCTTCGTCCTGCTCATGCTGCGACGTATTCAAAAAACGGGCTGAAAATTTGGCGGTATTGGAACGTAGAAAGTAAACCACATCAAGACTCTTTAGAAGACACGATAGAAAATGTGAAGGATCTTGTGACTGATGCAGTAACACGACAGCTGGTTGCAGATGTACCCGTATGTACGTTTCTCTCTGGCGGCCTCGATTCAAGTGCGATAACAGCAATCGCAGCTAAATATTTTAAAGAAGAAAACAAGGGTGACCTTCATACGTTCAGCATTGATTATGTTGATAATGATAAGTATTTTAAAGCGAGTGATTATCAGCCCAATTCAGATGCGTATTGGATCAATCAGATGGTTGAGGCTACAGGATCTGTTCATCATAGCTGCGTGATCGATAATGAACTATTAATCAATCATTTGCGTGAAGCTGTTACTGTTCGGGATCTGCCAGGAATGGCTGATGTGGATTCTTCTCTGTTATGGTTCTGTCGTCAGATTAAACCACAGTCAACCGTTGCACTATCAGGAGAATGCGCTGACGAGATCTTTGGAGGATATCCATGGTTTCATAAAGAAGAGCTATTAAACCGTCCGATGTTTCCGTGGATGCGTTCAACAGAAGCTCGGCAGAATCTCTTGCAAGACTCGTGGGCTAGTAAACTAAATTTAGCTTCGTATGTGCAGCAACGTTACGAAGAGACGGTAAATGAAACGCCTGTCTTAGAGGGAGAATCAAAAATAGAAGCGCGAAGACGAGAAATCTTCTATTTGAATATGATTTGGTTTATGACGACTCTATTGGATCGCAAAGACCGCATGAGCATGGGAGCTTCATTAGAAGTAAGGGTGCCTTTTGCAGATCATAGAATAGTAGAATACGCATGGAACATTCCTTGGGACATGAAAATGTTAGATGGAAGAGAGAAGGGAATACTTAGAAAAGCACTTACTGGTGTTCTTCCGAATGATGTTCTATATCGGAAAAAGAGTCCTTACCCGAAAACGTTCCATCCTGATTATACGAACGGCGTAAAAGATTGGCTAACAAGCATTGTCGCAAAAAAGAATTCACCATTGTTTGAAGTATTAAACCGAGCACGCGTTCAGGATATCATTCAAACGAACGGAGAGACGTTTAAAGAACCTTGGTTCGGCCAGCTTATGACAGGACCACAATTAATGGCTCATCTTGCACAGATCGACAGCTGGTTGACAGACTATAATATTAATATTGTAGATTAAATACAAAAAACCGGAGTACATACTGTTCTCCGGTTTTTTGTATTTATGCAGTTGCTTCTTGTTCCACGACTAATTGTTTTTGCCACTTTCTATTACGCCATCTCGACAGCATGAATAACCCCCGCAGCCATTCATCTGCAGTGAAAGCTAGCCAGATCCCTATTAACCCCAGATCAAAGGTAATTCCCAACAAGTAGGCAAGAGGGACACTTACTCCCCACATAGAGATGACACCCATAATGACAGGAAATTTCACATCACCTGCAGCTCTCAAACTAGAAATGATAACAAGATTAAAAGAACGGCCAGGTTCGAGCAGGAGCGTTAAGTATAAAAGAATAGTACCCTCCTTAATAATTTCAGGATTATCTGTGAAAATAGACAGAAGTGGCTTTGCGAATAGAGAAGCTATACCTGCCATAAGAAAACTTATAATCATGGCATACGTCTGACTTTTAAGACACATCTTATAAGCAGAGTCGTATGATTTTGCACCTATTAAATGACCGATTAATATCTGTGTACCTTGACCGATCGCTACGGCGAAAAGGAAGATAAACATCATAATATTAAAGGTATACACTTTAGTCGTTAGTGCAGTTGTACCGAGCAGCGTAATGAAGAACGTGATCAGCATCTGAGAACCGCTGTAGGAAAGGTGCTCTCCAGCTGAGGGTAATCCGATTTTTAATACACTTTTAATATGAAGAGGAAATAGTTTGATTGAACTCGCAAAGGGCAGTGGTATAGAAGAGCGCTTGAACAAGAGATAAAGAATCACAACTAATCCTAAAAAGCGGCTAACAGATGTTGATATCGCTACACCTTCAACACCTAGTACAGGGAAGCCGAAAGCTCCGAAGATGAATAAATAGTTTCCAAATACGTTTAAGATGTTCATTCCAATCGTCACGTACATAGCATCTTTCGTAAAACCGTAGCTTCTAATTGCAGCTCCTATCGTCATGATGACCGATTGGATAAATGAAAATCCTCCTACGATCATAAGATAGCTAGATGCTTCCGCCATCAACTCTGGTGGCGTATTCATCCATTTTAAGAACACATCTCCAAAGATTAATAATGCAGCACTTAAGAGCAACCCAAAAAGCAAGTTCCCTAAGATCGCAACGACAGCTACCTCAGCAGCCGTTCGTTCAAGCTTAGCACCTATTGCCTGAGCAATAACGACGCTGGCTCCGGTAGCAACGAATCCAAACATAACGATTACGATTGATAACAGTTGATTAGTAAGACCAACAGCGGCTACAGAATGATCGGAATATTGACTGAGCATAAGAGTATCGGCGTTCCCCATCAACATATGAAGCATAATCTCTATAAAAATTGGCCACGTTATGGCAAAAAGGGAAAGCTTAGCAGCTTTGGTGCCTTTCATGTGAATCCCTCTCCATCGTGTTTATATTGTATGGTTTTAACATTTACCTATTGTAACAGGTATGAGTACTTACTGAAATAAAATCCCCTCACTTTTTAGTGAGGGGAACATGTTTATTTTCTTTTATATATACTAAAGCCATATCCAGGCAGAGAACCTGAGAAAGATGACCCTAAAATGTGTGAGTAGTCCTCAGGGATCTTAATGGAAAGTGCTGCGCTGTGTTCACTAGCATTCAAAAGAATCCAAACACTTTCTTCTTCTGTTGATCGCTCATAAACTAATGTTTGCTCATCAGCCTTAATAAACTTTATTTCTCCATCATTTGCTAATACTTTGTGATCTTGGCGAAGGCTAAGCAATGCTTGAATGTGATTGAACAATTCTAGATCCTGTTTGCTTTCATCCCATTCCATACATTTTCTGCAACCCGGATCATTACCACCCGTCATACCGACTTCGTCGCCATAATAGATACATGGTGTTCCTTTAAAGGTTAACATCAACAAGAACAATAACTTCATCTTATCCTTGTTTTCATCACAGAACGTTAGAACACGTTTTGTATCGTGCGAGCCTAAAAGATTAAACGCAGCTTCGTTTACGTTTTCCGGATACATATGAAGAACAGCCGTCATTTTTTCAGCAAACACTTTTGCATCGATCGATTCTTTTGCTACAAAATCAAGAGCAGCATTTGTGAATGGATAGTTCATAACGGCGTCGAACTGATCTCCTTGGAGCCAGTTCATTGAATCATGCCAGATCTCACCTAAGATATATGCATCTGGTTTGACAGACTTAACAGCTGTTCTGAATTCTCTCCAAAATGAATGATCCACTTCATTTGCAACATCTAATCTCCATCCATCAATATCAAACTCTTCCACCCAATAACGAGCAACCTTGAGTAAGTATTCGCGAACCTCTGGGTTTTCGGTGTTTAGTTTCGGCATCGATTTTTCAAAAGCAAACGTATCATAATTTGGGCGTGGTTCAGTCTGAATTGGAAATTCTCTTAAATGGAACCAGTTCTTATAAGAGGATTTCTCTTGATTACTTAACACATCCTGAAACGGTTCAAAATAATATCCGCTATGATTAAACACGGCATCAAGCATAACTTTAATACCGTTTTCATGACATACTTTCACTAGTTGCTTAAACGTTTCTTTATCACCGAATTGTGGATCGATCTCTAAATAATCGATCGTATCATACTTATGATTAGACTTCGCTTTAAAGATGGGTGTGAAATAGATCCCTGTCACACCAAGTTTAACGAGGTGATCAATATGATCAATAACACCTTGAAAATCTCCGCCAAAGAAATTGTTGAATTTCGGTTCTTCGCTAGCCCACGGAAGAGAACCTTCTGGATCGTTGCTCGGATCTCCGTTTGCAAAACGTTCAGGGAAGATTTGATACCAAACCGTATCTTTCACCCAAGAAGGAGCACGAAATACATCAATGCCATTTAAGAATGGAAAACAGAAGTAATAAGCCGTGTCATCGAACGGAGCATCATTATAGAAGCCTTTTTCGGTAAACACTAACGTTTCATCACCGCTTTTTAGTTCAAATCCATATCGCAAACGGCGAAAAGGGGGTTGAATCGCAATGAAATAGTAATCAAAATATTCGTCTGTACCCGAAAGTGTCATGAGCGATCGAGACGTCTGCCAGCCATCCTTCGTCCAGTCATAAGGATCACCGTGAATTAACGTTACAGAATCAACATCACCTTTTTTAGTACGAAGACGGATGTGAAGGGTAGTCTCGTCATATGCATAAGCAAAGTTGTTGCCTGCTCTGTGGTAGATTGCTTCTTTTAACATATTTTAATCTCCTCTCAGTCTTGGCAATAAAAAAGGGGCACAACCTATAGAAACTAGGTTGTACCCCTAAGGAACGTACATTGCCTTCAACTTGTAATGGTGATAGTATAAACCGCTTTCACTAACAAAATCAAGAGAAATGAAAGCGAAACCAAAAATAATTAAAAAAGTATTGTAAAAATTCAAAGCATAGGTATAATGAAATTGAGCAGGTAATGCAATCGTTTTCATAAACTGCAAAAAAATATATAGGAAGACAGAAAAACATTTTTTTTGCTAATCTGTGCAAACGTTTGTATGCTTTGATCTTTTAACAATAATGGGGGGTACAATTGATGAAAAAGTTATTAGCATTGCCTTTAACTTTTGCTCTAGCTGCAAGTGCGTTAGCTGCTTGCGGACCGCAAGAAGACAGTTCTTCAACAGGTGGTAAGAAAGAATCGGCTGCAGACAAGCCTGAAAAATTAGTAATGTGGGAAGACCAAGAAAAAGGTGCTGGAACTGAAGACGCGATCAAAAAGTTCGAAGAGAAATACGGCATTAAAGTTGATCTGAAAGAAATCCCAATGTTAGATCAACAAGAAAAGCTTCGTCTTGATGGACCAGCTAAAAAAGGACCGGATGTTATTACAACTCCGCATGACCGAATTGGACCATTAGCGATCGAAGGTCTTATCGCACCAATTAAAGTATCTGATGATGTAACAAAGCTTTACACTGAATCTTCAATTAACGCATTAACATATGATGGAAAACTTTACGGACTTCCAAAATCAACTGAAACACCTGTTTTCATCTACAACAAAAAATTAATGCCTGAAGCACCTGAATCTTTTGATGATGTACTTGCATTCTCTAAAGGTGACAAAGGTGGAGCACAGTATGGCTTTTTAGCTAACTGGACTGACTTCTACTTTGCAAATGGTGTGCTTTCTGGATATGGAAGCTATGTATTCAAAGACGACAACGGAACTTTAGATGCAAAAGACCTTGGTCTTTCTAACAAAGGTGCTGTTGAAGGATTAGATTATATCACTAGCTGGTACAAAGACGGATTATTCCCTAAAGGAATCATCGGTGAAAAAGCTGGCCCTACGATCGACGGTCTTTTCCAAGAAGGTAAAGTTGCATCTGTAATGAACGGACCATGGTCTTTCCAAGGCTATAAAGATGCTGGAATCGATATTGGTGTTTCACCAATGCCTAAACTTCCAAACGGTGAAGATGTAAAAACGTTTATCGGTGTTAAAGGTTACAACGTAAGCCAATTCTCTCCTAACCAAGAGTGGGCTGCAAAACTTGTTGAGTTCATCACAAACGAAGAAAACGCTAAGACTCGTTTTGAGAAAACAGCAGAGATCCCTCCAATCGTATCTTTAATGGAGGACCCAATCATCGCAGACAACGAAGCAGCTAAAGCTGTAGCCGTTCAATCAGAACGTGGAGTTCCAATGCCTAACATTCCTGAAATGGCAGAAGTTTGGGCTCCAGCTGCAAACGCACTTCAATTATCTGCAACTGGCAAGTCTGAGCCAAAAGCTGCTCTAGAGAGCGCAGTTAAGACGATCGGACAAAACATTGAAGCGAACCACGGTAAAAAATAATAAGCATTAACTGGAAAGCGGTACCCAGACGTCGCGGGTACTGCTTTCTCTAACTATTGTGTGTGTTGGAAAGATTTCACTTATAAATGGGTCCTAAAATCTTTCGAACAATACACAAAAGTGGGGAAAAGAAAGGGGAAACCTGTAATGACACACCGTAAGACCGCAGCTTTGCTGTCAATCATTCCAGGAATGGGACAATTTTATAACAAGCAATTTGTTAAAGGTTTCGCATTCTTATTTTTAGCAATTTGTTACTTTATAGCATTTCTTGATTTTCTAAACATTGGACTTTGGGGAATTGTAACACTTGGAACAGAAGTGCCAAGAGATCATTCCATCTTCTTACTTGTTAACGGCGTAATCTCTATTCTGGTAGTAGGCATTGGATTAGGATTTTACTACTTTAATATCTACGATGCTTTCCAAAACGGCAAAAAACGTGATAACGGCGTTAAACTTAACACACTAAAAGAGCAATATCACAATGTAGTAGATAAAGGGTTTCCTTATTTAATGGTTGGACCTGGATTCTTATTGTTGATCTTCGTTGTTATTTTTCCAATCATCTTTATGTTGTTGTTAGCATTTACGAACTACAACTTATACAACTCACCACCAGCAAAGCTTGTTGATTGGGTGGGCTTTAAAAACTTTATTGAAATTTTCTCACTAGACATTTGGCGTGAGACGTTTATCTCGGTATTTGCATGGACGATTATCTGGACATTTACAGCAACTACACTCCAAGTTTCTGTCGGTATTTTCTTAGCAGTTGTATTGAACCAGAAAGAAATTAAGTTCAAAGGGATTATTCGTACACTATTGATCTTGCCTTGGGCTGTACCGGCTTTCGTATCTATCTTAATTTTCTCAGGATTGTTCAATGATACATTCGGAGCGATCAACCAATCTATTTTAGCACCTCTTGGAATCGATTCCATACCATGGATGACTGATCCGTTCTATACGAAGGTGGCTTTAATCTTTATTCAATCATGGCTTGGTTTCCCGTTCATCATGGCGATGACAACGGGTGTACTTCAGTCGATTCCGGGAGAACTTTATGAAGCAGCAACTGTGGATGGGGCATCGAACTGGGATAAATTTCGTAAGATCACACTTCCTATGGTCTTATTTACAACAGCTCCAATTTTAATTACGCAATATACGTTCAACTTTAATAACTTCAATGTTATCTATCTATTTAACAATGGTGGACCTGCAGTAGCTGATCAAAATGCAGGTGGGACAGACATCTTGATCTCTTGGATCTACAACTTAACGATGACTTCAGCTCAATACAGCAAGGCTGCAGCTGTAACTGTATTATTATCGTTGATCATCGTGTCACTTGCATTGTGGCAGTTTAGAAAAACCAAATCATTTAAGGACGAAGGAATGATTTAATATGAGTATAAAAACAGCAAGAAGAATACGGTTAACTCTGTCCTATCTAGTATTATTGTCAGCGATCGCAATCGTGGTCTATCCGATCCTTTGGGTAATAGGTTCTTCCTTTAACCCAGGGAACACTTTATCCAGTTCGACGATCATTCCAAAAAATGCGACTCTCGCGCATTATAAAGAGCTATTTGCTGAGACGGATTATCTGATCTGGTATTGGAACACATTGAAGATTTGTTTTATTACGATGGTTCTCTCTGTTATCTTTATCGGCCTAACGGCTTATGCATTCTCAAGATATAAGTTCATAGGGCGTAAGAATGGATTGCTTCTTTTCTTAATCTTGCAGATGATTCCACAATTCGTAGCGATCCTTGCAATCTACATCCTAGCTTACCAAGTAGGATTGCTTGATACACACTTTGCCTTAATCCTTGTTTATGTGGGTGGATTGATTCCGATGAACACATACTTGGCAAAGAACTATTACGATACGATTCCAAAAGAACTAGACGAATCTGCGCGAATTGATGGCGCTGGACACTTTCGTATCTTTTGGCAGATCATCCTGCCGCTTTCAAAGCCAATCTTAGCGGTAATCGCACTTTTCAGTTTCATCTCACCATTCGCTGATTTTATCTTAGCGTCCATTCTGATCAGTTCAGATGAAAAGATGACACTTGCAGTTGGTCTGTTTAACATGATCAAGAATGAGTTCGGAAACAGTTTCACATTGTTTGCAGCGGGTTCAGTATTAGTAGCGATTCCAATCGGTCTATTATTCTTATCACTGCAGCGTTACTTTATCTCTGGCTTAACTGCTGGCGGTACAAAAGGTTAATCACAGCACCTCATTATAGGAGGAACGGCGATGGGCAAAAGAATGATATTCTTGGCTATGTCGTTTCTTCTTTTTTTATCTGTTCAAAATAAAGCGCTTGCAGAAAAAAAGGAAGAACGATCATGGAAAGATGAAACGATCTATTTTATCATGGTGGACCGGTTTAATAATGGTGACAAGAATAACGATTTTGATGTGGATCTTAATGACCCCACAGCATACCATGGGGGAGACTTCAAAGGGATCATGGACAAGCTTGATTATCTAGCTGATCTTGGTGTTACAGCAATCTGGCTGACACCTGTTGTTAAGAACGAACCAGGTGGCTATCACGGTTATTGGACAGAGAATTTCTATGAAACAGAAGAACATTTTGGTTCAATGGCTGAGTTGAAACAACTTGTAAAAAAAGCACATGATCGTGATATAAAAGTTATATTAGATCTTGTCGTAAATCATACAGGCTATAAACATACTTGGTTAGATGAGGAGTCAAAAAAGGATTGGTTCCACAAAGAGATGGAGATCGGCAACTGGGATAACCAAAAAGAAGTTGAGAACGGCTGGCTCGCTGGTTTGCCCGATCTGAACACCGAAAACAATGAAACGCGTAAGTATTTACTCGACATGGCTGAATATTGGATCAAAGAAACAGACATTGATGGCTATCGGTTAGATACAGTGAAACATGTACCAAAAGATTTTTGGCAAGAATTTTCAGAACGAGTGAATAAGGCTAAGCCTGAATTTTATTTGATCGGTGAAGTTTGGCACAATGACCCAAGATATATTGCTGAGTATAATAAAGCAGGAATTCAATCGTTTGTAGATTATCCTTTGTTTAATGAGATGGTTCGTATATTTAGACAAAGCGGACAATCGCTTTCAGAACTGAACGCTGTATGGGAGCGAAACAAGTTCTATTATAAAGATCCGTATACGTTAGGGAATTTTATAGATAATCATGATAACATTCGATTCGTGCGTGAAGCACTGCTGAAGCAAGAAGATCCGGAAAAAAGGCTAAAGTTAGCTCTTACTTACCTTTACTCGGCACCTGGTATTCCCATCCTTTATCAAGGGACAGAGCATTTGATGGATGGAGCAAAAGATCCGGACAACCGTCGCATGATGGACTTTACTCAAAATAAGGATTTTGAAAAGTTCAGTTCAAAATTAGGAAAGCTTAGACAGAAACATCCTGCACTTAGACGTGGTGATTATTCGATGATTGTTGATAAAGATGGGAAAGCCGTCTTTAAACGAAAATATCAGGATGAAACACTTTATATCGCTTTTAACAATGATAAGAAGAAGTCTGCTATTTCATTTTCGGATAAAAGCCTTCATAATAAAAAACTTGTAAGTCTGTTGTCAGACGAAGAGATAAAGGTGAACGACACTTCAGTTGAAATGAATATGGCTGGGGAATCAGCTGATATTTATTCTGTACAAGAAGCAGATTCCGATTGGAAGCTCTACTTAATAGCAGCAGCGATAATCGTACTATTGTTGAGTTCTTTCTATATTTATAATAAAAGAAAAAAACGCACTTTATAGAGTTGGAAAGTCTTAGAACCATTCAATTTACAAAAAAAGTCGAAAACATTAAAAGTGGAAAGGAATTAATATTTCTTTTTTCCTACGAACGCTATACAATAATTGATGGAATAAAGTAAGCGTATACACTATGCCAAATAGTCTGAAAGGAGGACTATACATGTCAGTAACGATAAAAGACGTAGCAAAATTAGCAGATGTTGCACCTTCAACCGTTTCAAGAGTAATTGCGAATAATCCTCGAATTTCTGAAAAAACAAAACGAAAAGTTAAAGAAGCGATGGACTATCTTGGCTATCATCCAAACTTTAATGCAAGAAGTTTGGCAAACCGAAGCACTCAGGCGATCGGTCTTGTCATGCCTAGTTCTGCAGATAAAGCTTTTCAAAATCCGTTTTTTCCAGAAGTAATCAGAGGAATCAGTACGATTGCACATGAACAAGAATACGCCCTATACATGTCGACAGGTAATACAGAAGATGAAATCTTCGAAGGGGTTGTGCGAATGGTACAAGGTCGTCGAGTGGATGGCATCGTTATGTTGTATTCACGTGTAGATGATCGGATCATGTGCTACCTGCAAGAACAGAAATTCCCGTTCACAGTAATCGGTAAGCCGTTTAAAAACGCTGAAAGTATCACACATATAGATAATGATAACTTCAAAGCTGCTCAAGAAATGACAGAATATCTCATATCACTAGGTCACGAACGAATCGGTTTTGTAGGAGGAAATTTGAATCTAGTCGTAACCATTGACCGGTTATTAGGCTATGAAAAAGCGATACGAAATGCGGGGCTGCCTTATAAAGATGAGTACATCGTTCATGAAGAGTTCTTAAAAGAAGGAGGGCAGGAAGCAGTAAAAGAGCTTCTCGCGTTGAAAGACCCACCTTCAGCACTCCTTGTTATAGATGACGTTATGTCCTTCGGTGTCTTGAGCACTTTAAACGAGCTAGGTGTGTCCGTACCCGATGACATCTCGTTACTAAGTTTCAACAACGTTATGCTATCTGAACTCTCATCACCTTCACTATCATCTGTTGATATCAATATCTTTAAACTTGGTTATGAAGCGGCTAAGGGACTCTTAGAATGCATTCAATGTCCCGAAAAAGAAGCAAAACGAGTAGTCGTACCTTTTCAGTTGATCGAAAGACAGACGTGCAGTAAGGTTAGTGGGAAGTAACGGTCAGCTTGATAAAATTGAGCTCATTAATACTGCATAATAAAAAGCCTCAAGAAGATATGTTCAAATCTTCTTAGAGGCTTTTTTCCTTAAGAGCTTTAATTACAGGTAGGATCGGCTGTTTGCTTTTACAAGAAAAAAAATCTTTAAACGGGTTATCTACATCTTTTATCCGATCCATGATTGAAGTAAGTGGAAACTGTTCAGGCTGTAATGAAGCATCTACTTCATTCCAATATAGGGGAGTTGCCACTAAAGCATCATCGTTTCCTCTTACAGAATAGGGAGCAATAATAGTTTTACCTTCTGCGTGCTGAATATAATCAATATAGCACCGGTTGCCACGGTTCTTTTTTAATCGTTCGATTGTAAACCATTTCGGCTCACGTTCGATTAAATACTGTGCTAAAAATTCTGTGAATAGCCGTGAATCTTCAAATGTGACAGCTCTTTCAGGTAATGGAATATAGATCTGCATACCCTTATTACCGCTTGTTTTGATGAACGTGGTGAGATGTAACTTATCACAAACTTCTTTTATCATAAGCGCGGCTTCTACCGAAAGATGAAATTCCTTACGAGAGGGAGGATCTAAATCCATAACGATCTCTGAGGGGTGAACATTTTCAACTGTTCGATAAGGAATGTGAAACTCGAATGCAAGCTGGTTTCCTAACCAGAGCAATGTAGGTAAGTTATTACAAACGATATAATTAATATCTTCTTCCATATTCGTATGTACATATTGTGGAGCATAATCAGGACAATTCTTTTGATAGAACTTTTCCTCACTCACTCCATGAGGATATCTAATGACCGTTAAGGACCGATTCTTCAAAAAAGGCAACATATATGGCGCTATTTGGGTTAAATAATTGATATACTCAACTTTAACAATATCTTGATTCGGCCATAATGGTTTGTTAGGGCTTGTTAACGTTACGATCTCGCCGTTAACATGAAGATCTACTTGTTCTTTTGAAGACTTTCCCATGTACATTCCTCCCAGCTTGTATCAAAACGGAATGAAACAAACCTTGGCTGTCTCAATTGATTTTTGTATAGTTCTAAATACGAAAGTTCTACACAGATCGAAGGCTCTATCATAATAAGCGTACCTTTCCTGCTTATCATATTTTTCTTAATGATTTGAATCAACGCTTCCTTCTCTTGAGAAGAAATGCCATGTGAGAATAATCCGACAAACTCAATGGTCCCTTCATTCATTACACCAACATGGAAAAAACCGTTTTCCGTATCATAACCTAATACGATAAAGGGATGAAATTTAAGATTTTTCACTTTTATCCATTCATTTGTCCGAAGTCCTGGAGTCCATCTACTCGAAAGACTCTTTGCCACGATTCCTTCACTCTTGTCACCCTGAACTCTTTTCGTTATTTCCGATCTTGCCGAAGTAAACGGAATAAAATTAAGACGACTCTCAGGTAAAATTATATTTACTTGAACACCTGCAAGCTGAAGAAGCCTCTGCAAGTTTTCTTTTCGTTCCAGAAAACCCCTTCGATAAATGTATTCACCCTTACCAGCTAGCAGATCGAATGCACAATACGACGATGGGTTATCTTTAGAAGCTTGTGCAATTTTATCGGGTTGTTTTAATCTGCCTCTTTTTTGAATGTGTTCAAAATCGGCTTTATTCTCGTTTTCTAGAAGGCATAGTTCTCCATCTAATAGAAGGGGAAACATGTGTTTAACACGATGCTCAATGCTTTTCAGATGATCTGCAATCTCAGGGAAAATACCATGCAGAGGATGACCATTTCTAGATGTCATGATCACATTTGAATGATCCCAGTAAAGTAAACATCTGAACCCGTCATACTTCACTTCATATACCCAATGATCTCCTTCGGGCAATTCATTTGAAAGAGAAGGGAGCATCGGTTTTAAAAAGGGTTGAATCATGAACTAGCTTTCTTCTTTGCTGTTGACTTCTTCTTTTTAGGCTTTGTTTCTGTGGAATCATTGCTTTTCTTAGAACCTGTTTCTTTCGTTTTCTTACCTTTATCAGCAGTTTCTTTTCCTTTACTCTCATTGATAGAAGCTTGAAGTGCTTCCATAAGATCTACAACATTTGTTCTCGGTTTTTCCTTCGCAACTTTCACTTCATCACCAGAAATTTTTGAGTTGATCAATTCGAGAACCGCTTCACGGTATTCGTCTTCATACTTTTCAGGCTCGAATGGGGCCGTTAATTGTTCGATAAGCTGTTTGGCCATCTCAACTTCCTTTTCATTGAGTGATACTTCATCTGTTAAACCAGGCACATGATCTACATTCCTTACTTCATCGGGATAAAAGATGGTTTCCAAGACTAGACCGTTCTTGTATACACGAACAGCTGCAAGATGTTCTTTTGATCGAAGTGTGAACTTGGCGAGTCCGATCTTCCCGGTGTCTTCCATTGCTTTTTTTAAAAGGGCAAAAGATTTTGTACCGTTCTCACCAGGTCCAACGAAATAGGAACGATTATAAAAGATAGGATCTATTTCCTCTAACTTGATAAAATCGATGATCTCGATTGATTTATCAGAAACACCTGCTAGTTCATCAAGTTCTTCCTTTTCCACCACTACGAACTTACCGGGTTCATACTCATATCCTTTTACAATTTCTTTTGAGTCCACAGTTTCTTCACATACAGGGCAAATCTTTTCATATTGAACGGGACTATGGCATTTCTCATGTAAATATCTCATTTTTATATCTTTATTTTCAGTTGCTGCAAACAGCTTGATAGGAATATTAACAAGACCAAAGCTGATAGCACCTTTCCACATCGTGTGCATGAAAACCATCCTTTCAAAACTCATTTACAGTTAGTTTCTCCATACCAATCGACATCATGTATATTTTTCCATAGTTTATACAGATTTCGACAATGCATTGTAGAAACATGCAATTTCATTCATAATGAGAATAGAGTTTTTTCAATAGGCTGTTTCCTAAGATTGTTGCATTGTCTTACTTTTACTAAAACGCACTAGTTGATTATAGTGTAAGGTGTGAGACTCTAAACGGCGCAAAGCGGCAGGAGGCTCAGCGCACGCCACATGGAAAGCGAGCAAGCAAAAATGTATACGAAAACAGCCTTTCAATAAAAGGGTGATAACATTGGATAGCAGTACAAACACACAATCAAATACAGAACTTGCTCAATTCTTAAACAACCAAAGAACAAGCATTGTAGAAAAATGGCTGGAAAACGTACTGTTGCCTCAAAATGACCCTTTTTATGAAGAAGTAAAAAAGAACGGTCATCAAACGATTGTAGAACTGATCAACTTTTTGGAAACAGGTTCACTGGACAGACTGCAAGCTCTAACAAGTAAGATCGCCAAAGAACGAATTGAAGCAAAAGCGAACGTTGGAGATTTTGTTCATAACATTAACGTAGGCCGGAGCATCGTCTATGAACTTTTAATGTGTTCGCTCTTAAATGACCAATTAAAAGGCGATGGTGTTTTAAAAATGCAGAGGTATTTTGATCAACTTGTATTCTTGAGTGTTCAAGAATATACAGCGCTTAAGGATTCGATCATTGACCGTAAAAACCAGTTTATCCAAGAGATGCACCACGATCGGTTAACCATGCTTGGACAGATTGCAGCCAGTTTTGCCCATGAATTTCGAAATCCACTTACTTCCGTCAAGGGTTTCATCTACCTTTTACAAAAAGAATTAGATAAGACGGACCAATCAGAGTATTATTTTGAGATCATCCAAAACGAGATGCAGAGCCTTGAAGAAAAGATTACACAGTTTCTCTATTTATCAAAGATGAGAGGCTTACAAGATAAGCTGGAGAAAGTCTCGTTATCATCACTTTTGAAGGAAATGCTTAACTTTATGTATCCGCGTTTTACTGAAACGAATATTGTAACTATATCTCAGGTTGAAAAAGACGTGTTTACAGAGGGCGACAGTTCACAGATCAAGCAGGTGTTATTAAACATTCTAGTGAATGCCGTAGAAGAACTAAGTGGCTGGAGTGGTGAGAGAAAGATTAAGGTTTCATTAGCGAAAAACAAAGATAACATGGCAGAATTATCAATCTGTAATAATGGTAACCCGATACCTGATTATTTACTTGAGAATGTTTTTGAACCATTTGTTACGACAAAGTCACTCGGAACAGGACTTGGGCTTTCTGTTTGTAAACAGATTGTTGAAAAACATAACGGAACGATTGAAGTAAGTTCTTCAAGAGATGACACTTGTTTTACGATTAAATTTCCGATCATCTAATTCTGACAGACTAAATAAAGACATGAAAAAAGCTCCCTTTTGTAAGGGGGCTTTTTTTCGTTTATTATAGATGATCAGGTTTTTTTGAGTATGGCTGTTTTCCTTTTTGTTTACTCTCAAGTTCTGCTTCATTTTTCAATTGATTCATTGCTTGATTATCTTCTGGGCGTTTATTATTGTCTTTTGTATTATGGTGTGTCATAAAAATCCCTCCTGACTCTAACATCTGTCAGAAGGGGTCTCATTATTCATCATGTTTTAA
Source organism: Fictibacillus phosphorivorans (assembly GCF_007673525.1). GTDB lineage: Bacteria > Bacillota > Bacilli > Bacillales > Fictibacillaceae > Fictibacillus > Fictibacillus phosphorivorans_C. The sequence goes on along the minus strand of NZ_VDZU01000001.1, from coordinate 2,619,451 downwards.
GATGGTTTTTTAGGTGTATTTAAGAAGAACAAGGCAATTGTTCCAGGTCCTGCGTGAGCGCCGATCGCACAACCGATCATTGTAACTAAAATGTTCTTGTTTCCTGTTTCTTCATTGATTAAATCTTTTAAAGCTTTTGCCGTTTCCGTATCATCAGCATGACTGATTCCGATCGTAATGTCATCAAGAGTTGTAGCTCTTTCTTTCATGAGTTCTACCATGCGTCCTAGAACTCTTTTCTTTCCACGCAGTTTTTCAAGTGGAAACAGCTTTCCATCTTCCATGTGAAGAACAGGCTTAATTTTTAAAAGTGTCCCCATGAGAGCTGCTGTTTTACTTACTCTGCCGCCACGCAATAAATATTCAAGGTCATCAACGGTAAAAATATGTTCAAGGTGGTTTTGATAGTGTTGAAGCGTGTGAAGAATCTCATCAAACGATTTTCCTTCCTTGGCTTCTTTAGCTGCTTCATAGACCATCAAACCATATCCTAATGATGCGGATTGGCTATCAAACACTTCTATTTGAGCGTTTGGAAATTCTTCAAGCACTTCATTTTTCATAAGTACAGCTGTTTGATAGGTCCCACTGATTCCTGAAGATAAAGTGATATAGATGGCAGGTTGTCCATTTCTCGCACATGAAGTTAATGTTTCTTTAATGATTGATGGAGGAACTTGAGCTGTTTTTGGAACGGCGCCTTCCTTCATATATGTATATAACTGTTTTGGTTCGATGTTAGATCGATCTAAATACTCTTCATCATTGACCTGCACGATTAGAGGCAGCATGATAATCTCGTATTCGTCCAATAATTGTTTAGGTAGATCAGATCCTGTATCGGTTATTATAGTAGTCATTATTGTTCACCTGCTTGGCTTTTTCTATAGTTTAACTTGTGATGGAATGAAAAGGCAATGATCATGTTTGAAAAATAGCTCTTATGACTATTGACGCGGGGTATCTTTATCTGTTAAAAATGAATCTTGGATTAATGAAAAAAGGAGGGACTCTCACTCATGACAGAACGTTTTCGCTTAAAAGATCTAGGTATAACTGAACTTAAAAAGATCTTTTTTATAATCGTTGGAGCCCTGCTTAATGCCGTCTCGCTTAACATGTTCTTAATACCGGCTAAGGTTTATGCGAGTGGGTTTACAGGTGTTTCTCAGCTGATTTCATCACTGCTCGTTAATACGGCTTTTCCGATCAGCACTGGTATTTTGTACTTATTATTTAATATTCCTGTGACGATTTTAGGCTGGCTGAAAGTAGGAAAGTCATTTACGGTATATAGTTTCTTGAGTGTCATCATGATCACGGCGTTTCTTGAGATCATACCTATTACAGTCGTTTCATCAGATATACTCTTGAATGCGGTTTTCGGCGGAGTTATCGCTGCATTAGGTGTTGGTGTTACATTGAAGTATGGAGCATCGACAGGAGGACTTGATATTATCGCGATGATCTTATCAAGAATGAAGAACAAGCCGATCGGTGGTTATTTCTTTATCCTTAATGGTTTGATCATACTTGCTGCAGGTTTCCTATTCGGTTGGGAGAAGGCGTTATATACGCTTGTAGCTCTCTATGTATCATCACGCGTTATTGACGCTGTACATACGCGTCATGAAAAACTAACAGCGATGATCGTTACCAAGAAGGGCAATGAGATCCAAGAGGCCATTCATGGAAAAATGGTTCGTGGGATTACAATAGTACCCGCTAAAGGCGCATTCTCGAAGCAAGATAAAGAGATGCTCATCATCGTAATCACACGCTATGAATTATATGATCTAGAGCAAGTGCTTAAAGAGGTAGATCCGAATGCCTTCACAAACATCGTTCACACTACAGGCATCTACGGCTTCTTCAGAAATGACTAAGGGGTCTGACCCCACACAATTACAAACCATTCATTTTTGTACACACGGTATGGACAAAGTCCATACCGTGTGTTTTTTTGCGAATGTTTTCAATAAAAACACCATATAAAGGTAAAAATGAAAGTGAGGTGAATGAAAACATGAAGTCATTTAAAACATCCATTATCGCTTTTCTAATTGTATGTACCGTTATTTTCTTACTGTCAGCTTGTAACAAAGAAGAGGATAAGCCTAAAGTTAAACACGGTGAAGTAACTTCTCAACTCAGTCCCGTTCTATCCATCCAGCAAAGAAACGATGGGATTGATGTGCTCGCTGTTCTTGAGAATCATAGCAATCATACGGTAACTTTATCTTTTAATCGTTCAAAGATGTTTGATGTGGCTATCTTGGATTCTTCGAGAAAAGAAGTTTTCAGACATTCTAAAGGAAAGAACTATGAGAAGAAACGAGAGGACGTACATATAAAAGCTGGGGCAAGTCATATTTGGAAAACAAAGTGGAAGATCTCTGCAGAGAATAATAAAGCAGGGATATATACAGTTAAAGCAACCTTTTTACCTAATAAAATAGCTCCAGGATCATTGAGCACTGAGAGTCTAACAGTAGAAGAAACGCTTACTCTTCAAGGGGGATCTGAAGAAAAGAAAAATGATACCTTTAGAAAAATACACGTTTCAGGTAAAGACGGTACTTACAAAGTATCAGGGGAGGCAAGAGTGTTTGAAGGCTCATTTGCCTATTCTGTTTCTGACGGTCACGACGTTTTTATCGAAAAGAATAAACAAATCGAGAAAGGTGGACCAGATTGGGCTCCATTTTCCTTTGAAGTTAAAATTCCAGAGGATGATTTGCCTATAAACGGTACCCTCATGCTAGAACTGTTTTACTATAGTCCTAAGAACGGGGAAAAAGCAGATATACTAGCAGTGCCTCTTCAGTCGTTTAAATAAGCTCTTTATTAAAAGGTTGTTGCTTTTAACTCCTTGTCACCTTTGACAACTGATTGGAGTGAAAAGCGAGCAGCCCTGGAACGGAAATCAATACTTCCAAAAGTAACAATTTTTATGAAAACTGCCTTTTCCACAAAAAATCACCAACAAAAAACCAGCCCGGTCGTAAAGGCTGGCGTAAACAACTTAAGCATTTTCTTCTAATGCTTTTTGAATTTCTGGCATCAATTCGTTCCAGTCACTGTCATTTGTTTTATTTACTGTAATAAAGTTTTCAAAACCAAAAATCGATTCTACTCCATCAATGGATAATAGTGCTTTAGCTAGAGGGGAGTCCGAATCATCACCTACGCGTGCAGAAAGTCTTCCTTCTAAAAACTTCTCTGAACCATCAAATTTAATTGCGTTAGGGTTCGGTGTTGGTTGGATCGAAAATTCTACTGCCATTACGAACACTCCTTCAAATAATAGTATTAAAAATGAAATGCATATCTCTTAGAGATGATATCATGGAAATCCAATGAATTGTACAGATGCTTCGTAACAGAGTTGTTGATTCCTGTTTCAAGTTCAATGGATTTGATACCATCTCTCTCAGCCCAATAGATCAAGTGTAGCAAAAGTTTACGGGCAATTCCTCTGTTGCGATGCTTTTCATGTACATAAAGCTCATTCAACCAAAGATAAGGTCCACCGATACGAAGACTTACTCCTAAGTTAAAGAAGGCAAGTCCGATAACAGAGTTTTCTTCTTCTGCAATGATGATTCCGCTTTTCTCTGGGTTTTCAAGCGCCATTTTAATACCAGCAAACGTTCTGGTTTTTTCTTCTGGCTCACCATCCATCGTACGCTGCTGTAAGAATAAATGCGCAATTTCTTCAATGATATGAGATTCAGCTTCATTCGTTACGCGATATATTTTCATACAATGCCCCCAAAATTACTCTAAAAACATAAGATATCTTCTTCACATAACACATTATAACAAAAATAATGGAGGTTTGACGTTTGATAAATGGTAATTTCTTTCGAATAGTTTAATTAGAGATATTCAATAGAGGAGATGAGTAAGAAATGAAGACTCTTGTTTGTTTTGGAGACAGCATCACTTCAAAAGAAAAGAGTAAAGATGGCTCACTTAGATTAACTTCCCGTTTGAGACAAGAATTAACCGAGTGGGTTGTAATGAATGCTGGGATACCTGCAGAGACGACGAGAGCTGCCCTTGTAAGACTGCAAGATGACGTTCTTCGGCATCATCCTGATTTTGTCACCATTCTTTTTGGTGCCAACGATTCAAGCGATCATAGACTTATTCCATTAGGGGAATACGAAAAAAACTTAACATATATGGTGAATAAAATCGGAGCTGATAAAGTTATCTTGATCAGTCCAGCTCCCGTGTTTGAAGACCAACAGAAAGCCCGGACGAATGATAGGATGAAAAAATATGCACAAACCGTTAAAAAAGTAGCGAAACATGAGGGGACATCTTATATACCATTGTTTGAAACACTAGTTGATAAGAACATTCAAAAATATGTAATTGATGATGGTCTTCATTTTAATAAATTCGGATATGAACAACTTAGTGAACTTGTGTTAAGAAAAATCAAAACTTTGACTGCCATCACATTTCCAAAAAAACAGCTTTCTCCTTGAAAAAGAGAAAGCTGTTCCTTTTTAACCATTTAGTTTAGGCGATTAGGGTTTTCTTCCAATAAGCTCTCGGCGTCTTCTAAACTTAAGCCAGTCGCCTGCGTAAATGACTGAGGCTGACTTGTATCCGAGTGTTGGTTTTCTGCATGTTGGGAATCAGAATTCACATGAGACGAAACACCAGAGTGTTCATCCAATTCTTTTTGAAATTCTGCCAATTGAGCGCGCTCTGCATCAGAAGAATTAGCCATTGCAGAAGAAAGTGCATTCTGTGCTACTTCTTTGTCATGACTAGAAAGTTCAGCATGATCGGCATGTTCACTGTTAGAAATCTGGTTATTTAATTCATGAGTTGAATGTTGAACCTTTCCAACAGCTTGTTGAACGGCATTTCTCGCGATTTGAAATAATCTGTTTGCCATCTTTATATGCCTCCTAATGAATTTCTTTCTTCTTTTTCACGTTTGCGATCTTGTTGCTCATCTTTACTAAAAGCCATTGTTGTTTCTTGACTCACCATATCGGCACCTTGCTTAGTAGCACGTTTGGATCGACTCTTTTTACTCATTGGAATTCCTCCTTTTCTCCCGTACATTTAGTTTTTACCGTAAGAAGTACAATATGTAATCAGAAGAATCAAATGCTTAGAAAAGAAATGGAAAAAAGATCTCCAGCTGAAATTCAGCTTGAAGATCTTTATCATGTTAAACAAGTTTTAAGATGTTTTTTAAATAATGAGCAATGCCTTCTTCTTCATTTGTAAGTGTTACATAATTAGCACGTGCTTTAAGTTCATCAATAGCATTTCCCATCGCAACACCATGACCTGCATATTCAATCATCTCAAAGTCGTTGTCTTCATCACCAAAAGCTACAATCCGATCTTGTGGGACATTGTAGTATTCAGCAATCTTTTTAAGACCAGTGGCTTTGCTGATACCAGAACGAATGACTTCAATAATGTTCCATGGTGCAGCCCATACTCGTTGATCAACAACTTCAGCATGTTCTTTTTGGAGCATCGCTCTTAACTCAGGAATGTGATGATCTTCTGGATGAACCAGAATAGCCGTAGGGTCATCCTGCAATGTTTTATGAAGATCGCCAATCTGGAGAGGATTTTCATTCATGATGAATGTATTAACAATTACTTCATCTTGTTTCTTTAAATAGACATCATCTAGAACCTCAACCATGATGTTCTTCACTTTAAATGTCTCACATGCTGAAATGATACGTTTTGCAACGTCTAGTTCAAGCGGAGAGTGATGAATGCCGAAACCTGCATCATGCGGATGATGAACAAAGGCGCCGTTAAAATTTACAATCGGAGTGTTGAGTTCTAACTCCTCATAATACATGTTAGATGAACGAAAAGGGCGACCAGTAGAAATGCAAACATGATGACCATGGTCGATCAGTTGAAAAAGTAGTTCTTTTGTTTTTCTTGGAATTTTTTTCTCATCATTTAATAAAGTTCCGTCAAGATCTAATGCAATTAAGTAAGGTTGTGTCACGAAAGTACCTGCCTTTTTTAGGATGCTTATATAAAGTGTATTATTTTACTTACAAAAAGTCTATTCATACAGGGCGTCTTTCATGAAAAAGAAACATGTCTCATGATAAGATGGAAAAAAAGAGAAAGAGGAGATACACACATGGTTTCAATACAAAAAGGAACGATTGGCGATATTCCTTTCTTACTTGCGGAAAAACCAGAGAATGCAGGTAAGCCGTTGCCGCTTTTCATCTTCATACATGGATATACAAGTGCCAAAGAACATAATTTACATTTTGCATATTCACTAGCTGAAAAAGATTTTCGAGTAATCTTACCAGATGCATTGCATCATGGAGAGCGAATCGCTGCGAATCCACCCAAGTCGATGGAATATGACTTTTGGAACATCGTTCAACAAGGCATTCAAGATGTAAACCGTATTATCGATTGGGCAAAAGAAAACGAGTTTGTTTTAGAAGATCAAGTAGCAGTCGGTGGAACTTCGATGGGGGCTATCATCACTTACGGATCACTCGTCAACAATCCGAAGATTAGTGCTGGATGTGCACTTATGGGAACGCCGGCTCATGAGAAATTTGCAAGATGGCAGATCGAAAGAATTCAAAATGCAGGTTATGATATTCCTCTCACAGTCGAAGAGCTTGAGAGTTCTATTTCTTCCTTAAAGGATTACGACCTTACACGCAACCTTGATAAGCTAAATAATCGTCCATTATTTATTTGGCATAGTGAAGTTGATGCTGTGATTCCATATGAGTTTGCAAAACCATACGTACAAACTTTAACTGAGAAAAATAGTGCATCTGTTTACATGAACGACAAAACTTCTGGTCATAAAGTTTCACGTGCTGCCTATTTAAATGCAGTAGAGTGGATCGCACAGCAATTAAATGCAAAAAAAGAAACGGTGTAAGTTTTACCCCGTTTCTTCAAGCTTTAGCCGATATGTTCGTTTAGGTTGATACATATGGTCGATTTCGTCAATTTGCTTTTGCAGAGAATGCATGATGCGAAGGGAAAAAACTCCCTTTTCGTTAAATTCTTCTGGGATGTCGGTAATGGTTACTTTATAGCCGGAACGGTGGTAATATTCATAAGAAACCTTCATTCGATCAACATCCTTTCCATAATTTAAAAAAATAATAACAAAAATATACATAAAAGTAAACTGAAAAGTGTTTATATTCTGAAAATTAAAAGGGGTGAAATTTTGCCAGTTACTAAACGAACACCACTACCAGTTGCAGAGGCCGTAAATAAAATCATGAATCACACTCGGTTTTGGGGAATTGAAAAAGTTTCGATCACTGAGTGTGATCATCGTATATTGGCAGAGGATCTTGCTGCTACCCATGATGTTCCTCCTTTTAATCGTTCTCCTTATGATGGGTTCGCTATTCGTTCAGGTGATTCGAAACATGCATCAATGAATCATCCCATCACATTGAAGGTTGTAGAGACAATTGGAGCGGGACAAGTTGCTGAACAGGAAGTAAAAAACGGAATGGCGGTTCGAATCATGACAGGAGCCAAGATTCCCGATGGTGCTGATGCAGTTATCATGTTAGAACTAGTAAAAGAGCTTGTTATCGATGGCGAAACCCATATCCAAATAAAAAGATCTGTTAAAAAAGATGAGAACATTTCTTTTCAAGGTGAAGACACACAAGAGGGCACTGTTTTGGTGAAAGCAGGAACTAAAATCACGCCAGGAATTGTTGCAATTCTTGCCACGTTCGGTTACCACACTATTTCGGTTTACAAAAGACCTGTTGTTGGTATTCTTTCAACAGGAACAGAACTGCTTGACGTAAATGAAGATCTGCAACCAGGAAAAATAAGAAACAGCAATGCATACATGTGTGCAGCTCAAGTTAGAGCGATGGGAGCAGAAGTTAAACTCTATCAACATCGTGAAGACAATTTTGACTCTCTGTATAAAAGTATCAAGGAATCACTGCAAGAGACCGATGTTCTGATCACAACAGGGGGAGTATCTGTTGGAGATTACGATTTTCTTCCGGAAGTATACAAAAAGCTTGGTGCAGAAGTTCTATTTAATAAGGTTGCCATGCGACCAGGCAGTGTAACGACCGTTGCGGTCTTCGAAGATAAATGGCTTTTTGGGCTTTCAGGAAACCCATCAGCTTGCTTTGTTGGAGCTGAACTTTTTGTGAGGCCTGTGATCTTAAAAGGAATGAATATGATAAAGCCACACTGCAAAGTTAAAAAGGCAACACTTTCAAGGGATTTTCCAAAACCAAATCCGTTTACACGATTTGTTAGGGCTACTCTTTCAGAGAAGATCGATGGAAGCGTTGTAACACCTGCTGGCCTAGATAAGTCCAGTTCTGTTTCCTCTTTAGTTGAAGCGAATTGTCTGATCGTTTTGCCTGGAGGTACGCGGGGGTGGGAAAAGGGAAGCGAAGTTGGTGTAATCACTTGGCATGGCGAAGGGAGCGAATGGCCGTGGGATCACCAGTTATTCTCCAAGTCGTCGGCTATCAGAACAGTGGAAAAACAACTTTAATCAGTAAGCTCCTTAAGGAGTTAGGGAAACGCCACTTTCAGACTGGAGTCATTAAACACCATGGTCACGGAAATTGCGTAGATTTTAATGATTCTGGAAAAGATACAGAGCAACATCGAAATGCTGGCGCTAATATAACATGTGTTACTTCTTATAATAACTCTATATTAACCATGGATTCAGAATTACCATTGAATAAAGCAATCGCTCTTTACGAAACACTTGAAATGGATTGTATTCTAATAGAAGGATATAAACATATTCCGTATCCTCGAGTCGTTCTTTTGCGAAACGAGATAGAAGATATGGATCTTTTGCTAAATTCTCATGAAGTGATTGCAGCCATCCATTCCAATAAACCTAAGGGAACTATTTTGCAGGAATCAAATAACCCCCATTTCATGAGGGACGATGAAGAATTATGGCTGAACTGTTTAATTACATACATCACTCAGGAACATCGAAGGAGAGTGGATCATGAAAATGTTTAAGATAACATCTGAACCAATAAATAATCAAGACGTCATCGATTCTGTCGCTCACCATAATGCAGGAGCTATTTCTGTTTTCATCGGTACGGTTAGAGAAATGACAGGACAAAAACAAACCAAATTCCTTCATTACGAAGCGTATGTACCTATGGCCGAAAAACAACTCGAAAGAATTGGAACCGAAATTCAAGAAAAATGGCCGAGTGCGATCACGGCGATTACACATCGGATTGGAACTCTGCAAATATCCGATATCGCGGTAACGATTGCAGTATCTACGCCTCATCGGCACGATGCTTTTGAAGCAAGTCGTTATGCGATTGAGCGCATCAAGGAGATAGTGCCCATCTGGAAAAAGGAGCACTATACGGATGGGGAAGAGTGGATAGGCAATCAAAAAGGTACAACAACTTATCCTGCTGGACATCCAGAGGGGGTAGTGAAGTAATGATCAACATCTTATTGTTTGCAGATTTAGCGCAGCAGGCCAAAACAGAAAGAATTTCGATTGAAGTTCATTCTCCTCTTAACGTAGAAGAAGTAAGAACCTTGTTGCAAAATGAAGTCGGTAAACTTTCTGGAATTGAAAATGCATTACTTGCTGTAAATGAGGAATATGTAGAGTTAACAGATCAAGTGAACGATGGTGACACTGTAGCTTTCATACCTCCTGTTAGTGGGGGATAATTAGCCAAAAGCAAAATGAGAAGTTTAAGAAACCTGCCACTTGTTAGTCTGCAGGTTTCTTTTTGATTTGCTCTAGAGTTTTTTTATACGCCCCAGCTTTTATGCTCGTTTCAAGAATTCTCACCCTCGTTATTTGGCCCACAAGAAAGACAGAAATTTTGATTATTAATGATATGACCATGAAAAAACCCATCTATACAAAATAACTGTACACCACAAATCGAACAGGTTCCAACTAGTTCCTTCATACTTTCATCTCCTTCGCTTCAAACGGTTTGACTTTTTCATACGAGGAAGCGCTGATGCCGGCTGTTTACGAAGCCACTTTAAGAATTTTTTAAGTTCAGGAGTATTTCTTAGTTTTTCAATGGTGTTGTATAGTGATGCTAGTTCAGTATTTGTATACAAAAAATGAATCTGTTTATGGCAGGGAGCACAAAGATTTGCTGTTTCTGAAAATCTGCCGCCTTCTTCTTTCGGAATCAAGTGATGAACCGTTAATTCTATTGGTTCTCTCCTACAAAGTTCACAAGTACCTTTCTCCACGCTTTTCTCAATCCCTTCAAGTTGTTGAACATCTGTCTATAGATAAAATGTACCATCTTCTTTTACTCTGAATAGGATGTGGTAGAAGGAGGGGGTAATATGTATCCACAACCATATCCATATGGAGCATCACAAAATTTTGGTGGACAATCGGCGGGAATGGGTCGGTCACCATTAAAAAAAATGTATAAAACATGCTTAAAAAACAAAAATCAGCATGTGCAATTAATGTTGATGGATGGTGCAGCATATACAGGTTTTATTGAATATGTGGACCAGCAAAACGTCTATTTTGCCATACCTTATGTAGAAGAAACACAAGAACATCGAAACCCTGAAGCGCAGTATGATGTAAGGGGATATCAGATCTATCGATGTATGTTTCCGCTTCATGCTGTGGCAGGGGTAAACGGGGCATTTTAAGGGAAATTTTGATGGAATCCTTCTTTTTTTAGCAAGAGTTATCAATGAGAGCGCGGGTAACCTATAGAAGAAAGGAGGTACATCAACATATGGGGCAGCATAAACAATTTAAACATGGTCAGAAAGCACCCAATAACGGGATGTATGTAGAAATCGGTGAGACGGGAAGTATGGTAAATGATCCGCAACAGATTCATTTATCAGCCGGAGATCGATTTCCGGAAACAACGAATCATAACAGAGTTTGGACATATAAACGAAAGCCATAGCAAAAATAAAAACCCGGCATATAAACCGGGTTTTTATTTTATATCTCTTCGCTTTTTGCTGGCAATAACTCACCAAGAATAGATATTATGACTGTAAACACTACTCCGAAAATACAAGCTTTAACGAAATCGAATGTTCCGCCTTGCATTGAAACGAGCACATAAAAAATCATATTACTTAATAATAAAGACCAGATTAACGTCCAAATATAACGCATGCCACATTCACCTCTTTATGTAAACGAATTCTTTACCCTTCTGTATAGTAACAAAAGTTGAGATAAAGGGAAAGATTCTTTATGTAAATAATCGTCTAATAAGCCCTAAATGTTAAAAATTTTCATAAATTGTTCAAGCTTAACAGGATAAGGGATGGTTGCGAAGAAGAAGGTACATACTTAATTCGGGTTTCATGGAGGGATCTTTTAGTATGAAAGAAAAATTGGAAGAATTGAAAGCGTTGGAAGAACAGGAAGAGAAGAATTTAACGGTTGAAGGAAAACAAACGTTGGAACAGCTGAAAAAAGAACTAAATTCTTAGGCAGATAACTTTAGCTATTTTTTTTCCCCTGCATACATTAGTTAAGAAAAGCGAATTCGAGGGGAGAAATGTGAGTATCGACAAACGCACTTTCCAAATAGACAATCAATGGAATATCATACACCTACCAAAGCAACCGAATGGTTTTGCCGTGATGATCATCGGTGATTGCAGTCATTATGTTGATGAGCATACGAGTCTTTGGAAACAAAACACTGAACGTGCAAACCTCATCCAATCCCTCAAAAATCAAGGATATACCATATTTTATTCTAATCTATACGGAAGACATTGGGGTAGTCCGAAAGCAGTCATTCTGGCAAAACGACTTTACCACTATGTAATGAAGCATGAAATTTTAAACCCGAATATTCATTTGATCGCAGAGGGTATGGGATCACTTGTTGCACTCCAGCTCATGGAGGATATGCAAAAAAATATACGCTCAGCCTTATTTATCAATCCATGTATCGATTTGCAGCACCATTTCAATCATGAAAGACAGAACCGATTATTTTTCAAACGACTGATTCGTGAAATCATCACAGCTTATGATACAGAAGAAGATATAGAATTACTAATTCATAATCTACCTCAAACCAATCATCTTACAGCTACTACACCCGTTCAAATATGGCATGCGGCACGCGGTGTTGCATTTAATTTTAAAGACCACAGCAGACCTTATGAGAAGAGAAGACAAGAATTAGCAGCACCTATTTCACTTTCTATACATGTTCCTGAAGCTACGTTCAATCCGGCAAGGGCCTTTCAAGAATATTTTAAAAACCATGAAAAAGTGTTGTAGAAACCTCATTACGTGAATTCTGTAATGGGGTTTTTGTGTGTAAAAAAGTATCGTATTCTTTTGGGTAAGGCCATAGGATAGTAAGAGGAGAAAAATGGACTGGAGGCTCTTACATGAAAAAGGCATTTGTAACAGGAGCGGCAGGGTTTATCGGTTACCATTTGTGCAGCCGTTTATTGGATGAAGAAGTGGACGTCGTCGGCATAGATATGGCAGAATCTCCAGACCGGATTGATTTCATTGCTCGCCATGCCGGATTTAAGTACCTTCCTTATGATATAAACGAAACGGATCTTGAACCACATACAAATGACTGCGATGTGATTTTCCATCTCGCTTGTTCAGTCAAGCCAACAGCACCATGGGCTAATATAGAAGATGAAGTACAGCGGAACGTCTCTGTTCTAAAAAAAGTTGCAACGTTAGCCAACAGTGAAACAAAGTTGATCTATGTATCATCCTATGATGTGTATGGTAAACGTCAAGGAGATGTTTTGGAAACCTCACCAAAAAATCCCGAGTCACTTTTTGGTCTAATTAAGCTAACAGAAGAAAATATCGTGAAACAACTTGCTGAACAGCATGATTTTCCATTTGTTATCATGAGATTGCCAACTGTATATGGACCCGGACAGCCTGAACACCATACGTATCAACAGGTAATATCGACGGAAGATCAAGATCAGAAAAGGAACGATTCGATATCAAAAGATTCAGTTACAGAAGATGTACTCTTTGTAGATGACGCCGCTGAAGCATTATTCTTGGCGGGTAAATCAGATGCAAAAAATGAAATCTACAACATATCAAGTGGCAATCAGAACCAATGGCTTGAAGGATTAACAGAATTAAAAGCCGATCAATTAACATTCAAAGAAAAAAGAAAGATGCGGATAAAAGGTGAGAAAGCGGAAAATGAACTCGGGTTTCGTGCTAAAACGAAAATAAAAGAGGGTATTATGAAACAGATTATGCATTTTAGGAATAGGAATAAAAAATCAAAGCCCAATTCTAAAGAGATTTAACAAGTGAAGGTGATCCTGGTAGTTTCCAGGGTCATTTTTTGCTTGAATTGCAGTATACTAGCATGAAGGTATAGGTATGATTACCTTTGACGTTGTATGTCGACTCGTCGATAAGTGAGGAAAACTCGGTGAATTATCGTAAAAATTCGTCAATATAACGCTCGGATTTCTCAAAAAATTTATATGAATACCTTAGCAAGTATAGTTGAAACTTCATTAGTTAGATCGAAAATTAATCTTAAAACGTTTATCCGTCGCACATTTTTCTTTATAATAGGTAAGGGTTAATAACTCTGTACATATAGTGAAGGAGGATTAAAAAGATGGATACAGAACGCAACATGAAATTTATGCAGATCGCTATGTCACATCTGCCTGAAGCGCAAGCTTTTTTAGAGAAGAAAGGAATTGAGCTTGGGATGGAAGATGTTCAGCCGATGCTTCAGCTCTTAATGAACGTGATGAATGATGCTTACGAACTTGGAAAAGAAGAAAAATAAAAATAAACAAAGAAAAGCCAACCAGCTCGGGTTGGCTTTTTTTACTTCTTCTTAAACGCAGAAAAGATAGGTGAGATCTGTTGTGCGACTTTTACCGATTGGTCGATAACAGAAAAAATTTTATTGTAATCTAAAGAGCCTTCCTGCGTTCGAAAAGAATGTAGAAATGGTCGAGGCATCGGTTGATGAAACGGTGCCGGCATACCTCTGAAACCAGGGCCACCGAAATGTTGTGGTGGTGGAAAACCTTGCTGCATATGCTGCTGGTTTTGTTGGCCCATTGGAAAACGTCCAGGAAACTGCGGAGGATACATCGGTTGCTGTCTAGCTTGGGGATTATGCATATTGAACCACTCCTAATATCAATTTCACTAAACTTACACTTTTCTTCCATACAGGATATGCCCTACGGCTTATATTGGTGAAAGAAAAGAACTTTAACTAGACAAAATATAAGAGATATCATAAAATTAGTACCAGGTCATAATATTTGATTATAAATCAGTTTTTCATTTATTTAGTAAATCGTTATTTCATATTACTCATCTCAGCGGGAACGAGTAAGAAACCTTTATTTAAACAAAAACGAAACCAAAGGGGTAATGTTATGAATGCAGGAATCATAGGGATGGGAAGCTATATCCCTGAAAAAATTCTAGCGAACTCCGACCTAGAAAAAATGGTTGATACAAGTGACGAGTGGATTCGAACTCGAACAGGAATCGTAGAACGTAGAATTGCAGAAGAATCGGTAAAAACGTCTCATATGGCTAGATATGCAGCGGAAGAAGCGATAAAAGATGCGGGCATCTCTGCAGAAGATATTGATCTTATCGTGGTAGCGACGGTTACACCAGACAACCCATTTCCTTCAGTAGCATGCCAATTACAAGAATCCTTAGGTGCAAAGAACGCAGTAGGGATGGACGTAAGTGCTGCCTGTGCAGGTTTTATTTACGGTTTGGTCGTAGGAAAGCAGTTCATTGAAACAGGAACGTATAAAAATGTTCTAGTAGTTGGTGCTGAAAAGCTATCTAAAATAACGGACTGGAAAGATCGTAATACAGCAGTATTATTTGGAGACGGAGCTGGAGCGGCTGTACTTTCTAATGTTAGTGAAGGTAGAGGCATCCTTTCGTTTGAGCTTGGGTCAGATGGAACAGGAGCAAAACATCTATATCAAAATGAATTTATCCATATGAACGGCAGAGAAGTTTTTAAGTTTGCTGTTCGTCAGATGGGTGAGACTTCATTAAATGTCGTTCATAAAGCAGGTTTGACGAAAGAAGACGTTGATTTCTTAATTCCACATCAAGCCAATATAAGAATCATGGAAGCTTCACGAGAGCGTTTAGAGCTTCCTAAAGAAAAAATGGTCATGACGATCGACAAATTTGGTAATACGTCATCAGCTTCCATACCGATGGCATTAAAAGAAGCACTAAAAGATGGTAGAATAAAAGAAGATCATACAATCGTACTTGTTGGCTTTGGTGGAGGCTTAACCTGGGGTGCTGTAGCACTTCGTTGGGGAAGATAATCATCAAATGACCGCAAATGTGTACAAAGGAGAGTTGGTTTTACAATGAAAAAAAGAGTAGTCGTAACTGGTCTAGGAGCCGTAACTCCTCTTGGAAACAGTGTAGAAGAAACATGGAAAAAGATTGTTGAAGGTCAAAGTGGTGTAGGTCCACTTACAAGAAGAGATAAAGAGAAATTTCCGGTTAAAGTTGCTGCAGAAGCAACAGAATTTAATCCGGAAGATTTTATGGATAAAAGAGAAGCACGCCGTATGGATCGTTTCACCCAGTTTGCGGTTGCAGCATCCATTATGGCTGTTAAAGATGCAAACCTAGATATCACGGAAGAAATTGCGCCTCGCGTAGGGGTATGGATTGGTTCTGGAATTGGTGGAATGGACACTCATGAAGAACAATTCCGTATTTTTGAAGCAAAAGGTGTAAGACGTGTTAGCCCATTCTTCGTTCCGATGATGATTCCAGATATGGCATCTGGTCAAGTTTCAATTACCATCGGTGCGAAAGGTATGAACTCATGCACCGTAACGGCTTGTGCATCTGGTGCAAACTCAATCGGAGATGCATTCAAAGTGATTCAGCGCGGAGATGCAGATGTAATGGTTACAGGTGGTACAGAAGCACCGATCACAGACATGGCATTAGCAGGGTTCTGCCAAGCAGGAGCACTTTCAACGAATCCAGATCCAAAAACAGCTAGCCGTCCGTTTGATAAGGACAGAACAGGCTTTATTATCGGTGAAGGAGCTGGAATTCTAGTTCTAGAAGAATATGAATTTGCGAAAAAACGTGGAGCTAAGATTTACGCAGAGATTGTAGGTTACGGAGCAACAGGTGATGCTTATCACATCACTCAGCCTGCTCCAGGCGGAGAAGGCGGAGCACGTGCGATGAGACAAGCAGTTGAAGATAGCGGTCTTGCTCCAGAAGAAATCTCTTACATTAACGCGCATGGAACTAGTACGGATTACAACGATAAGTTTGAAACAGCTGCTATTAAAGCTGTTTTTAACGAGCATGCTTATAAGATTCCGGTCAGCTCTACAAAATCAATGACAGGTCACTTATTAGGTGCTGCTGGTGGGATCGAAGCAATCTTTTCTGTAAAAGCGATTCAAGAGAGTATTCTTCCTCCAACGATTAACTATGAAACACCGGATGAAGAGTGCGATCTTGATTATGTTCCGAATACAGCTAGACAGGCAGAAGTGAAAGCTGTTCTTAGTAACTCACTAGGTTTCGGTGGACATAATGCATCATTAGTGTTCAAAAAAATCGAAGAATAATATATGATCAAACCCCGTTTTCTTATGAAAGCGGGGTTTTGCATACTTCGAGTTAATTACCTTTATTTAGAATAAAAAGGACAACCTCTGACTATACTGATTTTAAATACAAATCGGCAAAGAAGTGAGGGGTACAGATGTTATATTTACGTGATGTTTGGGTCAACTGGTTCGAAGGAGAAGAGAACGGCTATAACGTTTGTGAGTTTCATGAATGGAGAAAAGACGACTATATTGAATTATTGGATCAAGTACCAATTATTAAAATAGAATCCACACTCTTTCATTACATCGAGAATGATCTGAATGATCTGCCGGATTCCCTGCTTGAAGAGGTACACCAAAAAGCTTACGTTAGAAAGAACAACCAACGGGTGCAGCTAGAACATTGCTTTATCATTACAGATGAAAAAAAATCACTCATCATAGATACGATGGGTTATAGAATACCAATCCGCAAGAGCAGACTCATACCAAGACAAGAACAGCTAGTATTTGAGATGGCAGAGCAGACCGAGACAAAAGTCTATACGTTCAGTGAGAAGCAATTAAGTAAGGAATATCACATTCTTTCTCCGAATCCAGACAGCATGCGAGGGTTAACTCGCAAAGAGCGACAACTGAAACAACTTTTATTCATGGCTTTAGATCAGCTTCACTCGACAAAAAATGTTGCTGAGATGAGGTATTGGTGTACAGAGTGGATGCCAGAGCAATACGGAAGAATTCAAAGGATGGATTTTGACGAAGCTTGGGATGCGTTATACTGTGAGTTGAAAAGCGGTTGGTCCAAACAACATATGGATATGTGTGAGCGATTAGTGAAAGGACAACCATATTTCGAAAAGATCTGGGAGCTTGAGAACGGTACACAAGTGAACTAAGGAACGAAATCAAATAGTTTTAGAAAAAAGTAAAACCAGCAGGTGATCGAATGACCACTTCTGCTGGTTTTTTGATTTTACTGCTTTTTTATTAAGCACGTTTACGAGCTAAGCCCATTGCTCGCTCCGCTTTGTTCAATGTTTTGTTCGCCACACGATTGGCTTTTTCAGCACCAGAATCAAGAATGTCATCCAACTCAGTTGATGCTAAATATTCTTTATATCGTTCCTGGATAGGTTTAAGAGCATTTATAACAGCTTCTGCCACACCTTGTTTAAAGTCGCCATATCCTTTGCCTTCATATTTCTCTTCAAGAGATTTGATGCTTTCTCCTGATAACTGTGAATAGATCGTTAAGAGGTTTGAAATCCCTGGTTTATTTTCTTTGTCATAAGCAACAACACCTTCTGAATCAGTAGTAGCACGCTTAATTTTCTTTAAGATAACAGATTCATCATCAAGCATAGAGATGAATGAATTTTGATTTGGATCCGATTTACTCATCTTTTTCTCAGGATCCACAAGTGACATGATTCTAGCACCTTCAGAAGCAATACGAGGCTCTGGAATCACAAAAATCTCGCGGTACTTCTTATTAAATCGTTCAGCTATATCTCGTGTTAATTCAAGATGCTGTTTTTGATCATCTCCCACAGGAACGATACTCGTGTTATAAAGAAGAATATCAGCTGCCATAAGAGGAGGATACGTTAATAATCCGGCAGATACTGCTTCTTTTCCAGTTGATTTATCTTTAAACTGTGTCATGCGCTCTAATTCCCCAATATAAGAAACACATTGCATCATCCATCCCATCTTCGTGTGAGCTGGAACTTCAGATTGAATGAATATTGTTGATTTTTCAGGATTGATTCCTGCTGCTAAGTAAAGCGCAGCTAGGTTTCTGCTGTTTCTTTTTAATTCAACCGGATCTTGTGCCACTGTAATAGCGTGCTGATTAACCACGCAGAAATAACATTCGTGTTCATTTTGAAGTTCAACAAAATGCCTCATTGCTCCAATGTAGTTGCCGATCGTTAAATTTCCGCTCGGCTGAATGCCTGAGAAGATTACAGACATGATTCATCTCTCCTTTGTTTTTTAAAAATCAATATAAAAAGGCCCACTCGTCGCCTTATGCAAGGGACGAATGGACCGCGGTGCCACCCTTATAATTTTCATACATACCGAAAATCACTTTAACACGTACAGGAAAAGTTCCGATACGCTGTCCATTATATCGTGCGGACATCTACACGCCTGAGCCTACTATAAAGGTTCGGTCAGAATGCTCAAAAGCCCATTCCATCATGATTCACTGCCTGTTCTCACCAACCACAGGCTCTCTGAGAGCTTCACATCATGTACTCTTCTTTCTCATCGCATATAACATTTATTTTTTGTAGTATACACAAATTATAGAAGATATGCAACGGCAATTGTTATAAAAGTTAAAAGTAGGCCGCTGTATAAAAACGACTTCATATAAGAGACATTAATTCGCTCTGATACTTGAAAGTTAGTCTTAAATGAAACAACATCATCGATCTCTGGATGTCTGGATAAAGTTCGAGCCACTTTTTTAAAGCTGTACGTAATAAAATCAAAGAATCCACCTTTGGCTACATATAGAGCGATGCCAATGAGAGCAATCGACAATGAAAAATAAAATAAAGTATTTACGTATTTTTCAAGGGTAAAAGGTCCGGAAGATATCAAACTAACGCCAAATGCTATCACGATAGGGAACGCTGATATGATCAGGATTCTCTTAAAAAGTATGTTCATCTGTAGAAGCCTCCATCTAGTAAAAATTACACCATAAACATTAAGAAATGTACCATATTTTTTGAATTATACCGTCAGACTTTATCCCCATTGTAACAAATGAAATATAAAAATGACGAATTATCTTACAAAGTGAAGCATGTTCTATCCTCACAAAAAATCGAGAATGTAATATTCATGCTAGTTTACACATATTTTTGGTAAAATTTGTAGAATTATCAGAAAATAAACCCTGTTCAGTAATAGGTAAATATACCTATTTTTTGTTAATGAAAAGTAAATATAATGGGCTTTTTGTAAAACTCTTAAAAAAAATAAATGCACAATTGTTTGAAAACTTGTATAATCGAACTTGTAGATGAAAATGTCTGATAATTCTTGATGCTTTTATCTGCTAACAATTTAACAGGATAAAAAGGGGAGGTCGACTCATGAAGAAGTCAAAATGGTCTTTGCTTCTTACATTAGTACTTGTACTAAGCGTGTTCTTAGCTGCATGTAGTGGTGGAGACAAAGACAAGGCAAGCGATTCTAAAGGCGGCGAAGGCGACAATGCAACTGAAAAGCCAAATGAGCCACAAGTACTTAACTTAGTAGATGGATCTGAAATTCCTTCAATGGATTCTTCTCAAGCTACTGACCAAGTTTCATTCGAAGTAATGAACAACGTGTTCGAAGGTTTGTATCGTCTTGATAAAGACAACCAACCGACTGAAGGTGTAGCTGAAAGCCACAAAGTAAACGAAGATGGCACAGTTTACACATTTAAATTAAACCCAAATGCTAAATGGAGCGACGGTTCACAAGTAGTGGCGAAAGATTTCGTTTTCGCTTGGCAAAAAGCATTACACCCAGATACTCTTTCTGAGTATGCTTACATCATGGGACCTGTTAAAAACGCAAACGCGATCCAAACGGATGGTGACCCATTATACGGTAAAGTTGAAGAGCTAGGTGTTAAAGCGGTTGATGACACTACTCTTGAAGTAACATTAGAAGCTCCAGCTCCTTATTTCTTAGGACTAACTGGATTTGCAACGTTCTACCCGCAAAAAGAAGAATATGTTAAGAAACAAGCTGACAAGTATTCTCTTGAAGCTAACACAATGATCTACAATGGTCCTTTCGTACTTTCTGAGTGGAAGCATAACGAAGGATGGCAGTTCAAGAAAAACGATCAATATTGGGACAAAGACACTGTAAAGCTTGATGAAGTTAACGTGAAAATCGTTAAAGATATCGCTACTGGTGTTAACCTTTACGAAACAGGTCAAGTTGACTCTGTTGGCTTAAACTCTGAGTTCGTTGATCAATTTAAAGATAACGAAGACCTAGTTACTCGTGGGGATGCAGCTGTATACTTCCTACGTATTAACCAAAAGAAAGAAGAACTTAAAAACGTTAATATCCGTAAAGCTATTGATATGGCTTACGATAAGCAATCACTAGTTGACGTACTACTTAACAACGGTTCAACTCCAGCTTACTTCTTAGTACCTGGTGAGTTCACGTTCAGCCCTGAAGGGAACGAAGATTTCCGTAAAACAAACGGAGACCTTGGTAAGTTCGATGCTGAAGAAGCGAAAAAGCTTTGGGCTAAAGGACTTGAAGAAATCGGTAAGAAAGAGCTTACTCTTGAGCTTCTAAACTACGATTCTGATGGCGCTAAAAAGACTGGTGAATACATTAAGAACCAATTAGAAAAGAACCTACCTGGATTAAAAGTTTCTATTAAAGCACAACCGTTCAAACAAAAGCTTGAGCTAGAGTCTAAAGGCGAGTATGACTTCTCTTATGCTGGCTGGGGTCCTGACTACCAAGATCCAATGACTTTCCTTGACATGTTCATTACTGATGGTGCACATAACCAAATGGGTTATTCAAATCCTAAGTATGATGAGTTAATCAACTCAGCTAAGAAAGAAACTGATACGAAGAAACGTTGGGAAACAATGCTTGAAGCTGAGAAAGTTCTTTTCGAAGACCAAGCGATCTCTCCACTTTACCAACAAGGTATCGTAGGACTTCGTAAGCCTTACGTTAAAGGTCTAGTTAACCACTTATTCGGTGCAGATACTTCTTACAAGTGGATCTACATCGAAGGTAAGCAACAATAATTGTACTATTGAAAAATAGTAAATAGTTTTTCTCAGGAGAGTACATGTGTTCCTGACATGTACTCTCTTTTTTGCCATGAAAAGGGCAGATGGAAATTTTTATAACATGAGAAAGAAATCAGAAAATGTCGAAAAAAGAATATTTTCTATTGATATAAAATATTTTGTCCCTTAAGATAGATATTACAGAAAGATTTCAAAATATTAAGGCTTGAAACATTTGGGGGAGGTGTTTGTAATGTTGCGTTATATTACACAGCGAGTTCTATACATGATTTTAACTTTGCTGATCATTGCAACGATTACATTCTTTTTAATGAAGTTGTTACCGGGTTCTCCATTTAACAACCAAGACAAGTTAACGGAAACTCAAAGATATGCACTAAATGAAAAATACGGGTTAAATGACCCGGTGCCTGTTCAATATATTAACTATATTACGAAATTGGCACAGGGTGATTTAGGATATACGTTTCAGTTTGATGGACGTACCGTCAATTCATTAATTGTCAATGGTATGGGACCATCAGCTACTGTTGGTTTTGAAGCTTTGCTTTTTGGTACAATAGTCGGCTTGTTGCTGGGTATTATGGCTGCATTGAAACATAATACGTTCTTGGATTATGGTGCAATGGTCATTGCGGTATTTGGTATCGCGATTCCTTCATTCGTATTTGCAGGACTTTTGCAATACTACGTTGGTGTGAAATTGCAATGGCTTCCTGTTGCATTTTGGAACGGGCCGGAATATCACATATTGCCAGCATTCTCTTTATCCGTAGGAGTTATAGCAACAGTAGCTCGTTTCATGCGTACTGAAATGCTTGAGATACTAGGAACAGATTACATTCTTATGGCACGTTCAAAAGGTGTAAGTAAATCTGCAGTAATCTTTAAACACTGCGTAAGAAATAGTTTGATTCCTATCGTAACGATCTTAGGACCAATGGCTATCGGCCTTATTACAGGATCACTAGTAATTGAGAATATCTTTGCTATCCCTGGAATTGGAGAGCAATTCGTAAAAGCGATTCAGGTAAATGACTACCCAGTAATTATGGGTACAACACTTTTCTTTAGTTTCTTAATTGTAGCGATTATTTTAATCGTAGATATTTTATATGGAATCATTGATCCACGTATTCGTGTAGCAGGAGGTAAATCATAATGAGCATGTCAGAACGCAAACTAACACCTGATTTATTCCGCCCAGCGAACCTAGATTCAAACAGAGCTGAAGAAATTTCTAAGCCAAGCTTAAGTTTTTGGCAAGATGCATTTAGAAGACTTAAACAAAATAAAGGTGCGATGTTAGGTCTTTTTGCCATCGCGTTCATCATTGTATTCTCACTAATCGCACCAACATTTACTAAATATGATATTGATGATCAAGAACTTATGAGAGCTAACTTGCCACCTAAGATTCCTGGACTTGAAAAAGTAGAGTTTCTTGGAGTGAATGGTGTCGATATCAGAGATGTAAATCAATATGAAATGAAGAATGTTCCTAAAGACGATTACTTCTGGTTTGGTACAGATAGTCTTGGGCGAGACCAATGGACTCGTGTATGGAAGGGAACACAAATCTCTTTATATATTGCTTTCTTAGCTTCAGCCATCGAATTAATCATCGGAGTTGCATACGGTGGAATCTCTGCTTTCTACGGTGGCAGAACAGATGATATCATGCAGCGTATTGTAGAAGTATTAGTTGGTATTCCTAACTTGGTGGTAATCATCTTATTCATCATCATACTCGATCCAGGAATACTATCAATCACACTCGCACTCGTCATAACCGGTTGGATTGGAATGTCTCGTATTGTTCGTGCTCAGATAATTTCATTAAAGAATCGAGAGTTCGTTTTAGCATCTAAAACACTTGGTTCAACGAATGGAAGATTAATCTCAAAGCACCTTTTACCTAATACACTAGGTGCAATTATCGTTACAAGTACGTTTACTATTCCTGGGGCAATATTCTTTGAATCTTTCTTGAGCTTTATTGGTTTAGGAATTCAACCGCCGATCGCTTCTCTAGGGTCGTTGATTGCAGATGGGTTTAGATCCATAAGAATCTACCCTCACTTAGCAATTTATCCTGCTTCAGTATTATGTATACTGATGATCAGCTTTAACCTTCTTGGTGATGGTCTTCGCGATGCGCTTGATCCTAAAATGAGAAGATAGGAAGGGGATTATATAAATGGAAAAACTTTTAGAGTTAGATAACATACATGTCTCCTTCCAGACGTATGGGGGAGAAGTTAAGGCCGTTCGTGGCGTTAGCTTTACATTAGAAAAGGGTGAATCACTTGCCATCGTTGGTGAGTCTGGTTCCGGTAAATCAGTAACATCTAAATCAATCATGAGACTTTTGCCAAATAAAATCGGTTCGATTAAGCAAGGATCGATTAAGTTTCAAGGTAAAGATCTTGCAAAAGCTTCTGAACGTGAGATGGAAAAAATTCGTGGTGCTGAAATCTCGATGATTTTCCAAGATCCAATGACATCTCTTAACCCGACGATGACAATCGGAAAACAGATCATGGAAGGTCTTCGTAAGCACCAAAACATGAGCAAGAGTGAAGCAAAAGAACGTGCTGTTAACTTACTAAAACTTGTTGGTATTCCGAATCCTGAGCTTCGGGTGGATGAGTACCCTCACCAATTTTCAGGTGGAATGCGTCAGCGTGTAGTAATCGCGATTGCATTATCATGTAATCCAAAAGTACTAATTGCTGATGAACCGACAACTGCACTAGACGTTACCATTCAAGCACAGATCCTTGACTTGATGCGTGATCTACAAGATAAAACTGGTACTGCAATTATCTTGATCACACATGACCTTGGTGTTGTAGCTAACTTAGCTCAACGTGTAGCTGTAATGTACGGTGGTATGATCGTAGAGACTGGTACAGTCGATGAAATCTTTTATAAGCCGAAGCATCCTTACACTTGGGGACTATTGGCATCAATGCCTAAATTAAATGCAGAATCAAAAGAACTTTTAGCGATTCCTGGAACACCGCCTGATCTTATGAACCCTCCAAAAGGATGTCCGTTTGCAGCGCGTTGTCCTTATGCGATGGAAGTTTGTTTGGAGAATATGCCTGAAGCTACAGATGTATCTTCTTCTCACAAAGCAGCTTGCTGGTTGTTAGATGAGCGAGCTCCAAAAGTTGAACCGCCGGAAGAGGCATTAGTTGGGGGTGCTCGATAATGGCAGTAGTAGAAAGAGAAAAATTATTAGAAGTAAAGAATCTTAAAAAGTATTTCCCAGCTGGAAAAAAGGGCGTACTAAAAGCTGTAGATGATGTTTCCTTTGATATCTATAAAGGAGAAACACTTGGACTTGTAGGTGAGTCAGGTTGTGGTAAATCTACAACTGGACGTACAATTATTCGTCTATATGATGCTACTGAAGGTGAAGTTCTTTACGAGGGCGATGATGTTCATGATAAAAAGTCTCGCTCTGAGTTAAAGAAATTTAACCGCAAAATGCAAATGATTTTCCAAGATCCATACGCTTCTCTTAACCCGCGTATGACAGTTAAGGATATCATTGCTGAAGGTATCGATATTCATGGATTGGCGAAAACAAAGAAAGACCGTGAAAATCGTGTTTATGAACTACTGGAAACAGTAGGATTAAATAAAGAGCACGCAAACCGTTACCCGCATGAATTCTCAGGTGGACAGCGTCAACGTATTGGGATTGCTCGTGCGCTAGCCGTAGATCCAGACTTTATTATTGCTGATGAGCCAATTTCAGCTCTTGACGTATCCATTCAAGCACAAGTTGTTAACTTGATGATGGAACTGCAAAAAGAGCGTGGACTAACTTACCTATTTATTGCCCATGATCTATCTATGGTTAAACATATTTCTGATCGTGTAGGTGTAATGTACCTAGGTAATATCGTCGAGCTTACAACAAGTGATGAGCTTTATGAAGAACCGCTTCACCCGTATACACAAGCGCTTTTATCAGCGATTCCAGTTCCGGATCCTGAACTTGAAAGAAGCCGTGAACGTATCATCTTAGAGGGAGATGTTCCGAGTCCGATCAACCCTCCAAGTGGCTGCCGTTTCCGTACACGTTGCCCACACGCAATGGATGTGTGTGCAGCTGTTAAGCCTAAATGGCAAGAAGCTAGAGAAGGTCATTGGGTAGCATGTCACCTTTATGATGAAGAAGCTGTAAAGCAACAGAATTAACACATTTAAAACGATCTCCTATAATACAGGAGGTCGTTTTTATGTTAAACTATTAGAAGTGTGTAAAGCGTATACAATTCTTTATACATCCCTAATAATTGATTCAGAAGCAGAAATGGGGTAGAACAATATGAACCTTAGTTTTATAGTTGATAGCGCAAGTGACCTTAAAATAGATCTTGAGAAACTGGATTATTCGTTAACCGTTGTACCTTTGAATGTACAATTTGGAGAAGACCATTATTTAGATGGCGTGAATATTACTGAAGATGAATTTTATAAACGTATGAGTATGGAACCAGAACTACCTAAAACAAGTCAGCCATCTCCACAATCTTTTTATGAAGCCTTTCAGAAGGAAGTAGATAAAGGCCATGATGTCCTATACATCGGCATCTCATCTAACTTAAGTGGAACGGTTCAAAGTGCTACGATCGGAAAGAGCATGTTAACTGAAGAAGAACAAGAAAAAGTGATCATTCTAGATTCCGGTATCGCTTCAGGTGGTGTACAAATTTTATTAAACGAAGCCATTGAATTAGCACGTGAAGGTATGGCGATCAATGAAATTGTAAATAGCTTAGAGAATACGAAATCAGGCATTAAAGCTTACGTACTGCTTGAAACGTTAGAAAACTTGAAAAAAGGTGGAAGAATATCTGCTGTTCAAGGGGCTATCGCTGGAATGTTAAATATTAAACCGATGATTTCGATCATAGATGGAGTGGTTGAAACGATTGGGAAGTTTAGAGGAAGTAAGAAGGGTCTTTCGAAAATGAAAGAATATATCTCTGAATGGAGAGAAGAAAACCCTGAAAAGACACTTTACCTCATTCATAGTTTTCCTTCTACGGATGAAGTTATAAAAGAATTTGAAGAATTATTCTCGTTATCTAGTTTTCCAAAAGTGATCTATACTCGTTTTGGAAGCACGATCGGAACGTATTCGAGTGAAAAAGCTATTGGATTTGTAGCTTATTAATAAAATATGTAAGAATGTTAAAAACACTCTTTTCCTTCCTTAGGAAACAGAGTGTTTTACTTTTTCTTCTTCATGATATTCATCTACCATTTCATCTAATTTTTTGATCATGGTTATAGCTTTCATATCACTAATCGTACGATAGTGGTGGCTTCCGCCTGGTTCTTCATCTGCTTCGTCAGCTAAAGCAACAACTTTTTGCAACGGATTAAGGTTAAGTGAGCCAGCAGGTAGATATGAATCGGTGTGCAGTAAAATGGCAAGAGCAATTTCTTTTGCATTTTTACGATCTTCACCAAGAGAAACTAAAATTCGATGTGCGCGTTCTGCACCTTTAATCGCATGAATATCATTTTCTTTGTACATGTCATAGTCCCAATGACCGTTTTTATACCATGTATAGTGACCGATATCATGAAGAAAAGCAGCCTTTGTCGCTAAATCAGGATCCACACCATATTTTTGAGACAAATGGTATGCATGATAAGCTGTTGAGATGGCATGAACCATTCCAGAGCGCTTCACATATTTTTGTACATGAGGGTGGTTATATAAATCAAGTAAGCTAATATTTCGCATATGATTTCTCCTTTCTCTAAAAATGTATATTGTTATATACAATAACACCATTTGGACAATTTATCAACTAAAATAAGCAAAAAAAGAAGCCGCAACGCTTCTTTTTTTGCTGCTGAAGTATAATAAGGATTACTTTTTAAAGTACGCATCCCAACGATCAGTCACTAATTTATCTATATCTTCACGAGTTTCAACCACATCGGGATAGAATGGCTTCATTCTAGCATCAATAATGATTGTTCCTTCATATTTAATACGATTTCTGTCTATCGTACTCTTTGCGTATACATCATAGGCTGGATCGAATCGTGTGAAGGTTGTCCACAAAAATTCAGCCTGTGTTGCTGCAATGGATGCATCATCAACTAGAAAAACTAACGGCCAATCTTTGAAAGAGTCGTGACCATTCTCAAGCAGTTTTTCTGCAAAGTCAGGTGCTTCTTCAAATGATGGTCCACTTACCGTTAAACACCCACCACAATATACGCCAACGTCATGGATGCCTGAAATGGTACCACCATCATAAGTGCGTTTAAGTTCGCGGACAGGTTCACCTAATCCAGTCATGATTGCTTTTGAACCTGTATTGAACTTACGGCCGGTATAATCAAGAGTATCCATAGAAGTATCATGGATAATCAAAAGGTCACGTTCAGGAAGAAACCTCTCAAGTACCCCTTCTGCAAGTTCTGCGAAATTTTGCAGGTTAACAGGCTTATTCGTTACCATCAAGAATTTCGTTAGCGTTAGTTGTCCTTCACCCATAATACGAAAAGCGTGTGCCAAACCTTCTTTATAATAAGATTCGCGGACGACAGCCCCTGCAAGTGCATGAAAGCCTGTTTCTGCATACGTCCAAAGATCTCGTACTCCGTTCATAACAACAGGGAATAGTGGACTCATCAATCTTTGCAGATATTCTCCGATAAAATAATCCTCTTGTTTTGGTTTACCGACCACTGTTGCAGGATAGATGGCATCTTTTCGCTTCCACATTTTATCAACGTTAAATACAGGGAAATCGTGTGCCCATGAATAATAACCATAATGATCGCCAAAAGGTCCTTCAGGTTCTCGGACATGCGGCGGAACGATTCCTCCAAACGCGAACTCTGCCTCTGCAATTAAAGGATGAGGATGGCCATCAACATGTGCAAGACTTAATTTTTCTCCCATTAACATAGAGGAAAACATAAGCTCAGGAACAGCTTCTGGAAGAGGAGCGATCGCTGAGATCATTAGGGAAGGAGGTCCACCTAGAAACAGCGTCACAGGCAAAGCTTCATTCTTTTGCTCAGCGGCATAATGATGGAAGCCTCCACCTTTGTGAATCTGCCAGTGAATTCCCGTCTTATTTTTTTCTTTAATCTCAATTCTGTACATACCAAGATTGTGTTCATGTTTATCAGGATGTTCCGTATACACGAGTGGCAGGGTTACGAATGGATTGCTGTCTAAATGCCAGCCCGTTAATGCTGGCAGGTCTTGCATGTTAATATTCGTTGTAAAAGTTTCTAATAAAGGAGCTTTATTTTTGTTCACTGTTTTCGTGCCAAGTGATAAAACATCCTTGATCATGCCTTTTTTCTTCCATAATACAGAAGGGGAGGGAGGCATTAACTCATCAATAGACCCTACAAGTTCTTTTACTAGCTGCTCTGGTTTTGGACCAAAAGCCATGTCTACTCGTTTTATTGTTCCAAAAAGATTCGTTACAACAGGAATATTCTTACCTTTAACATTTGTAAACAGAAGAGCTGGTCCTTCTTCTGAGATCACACGTCTATGGATTTCAGGGATTTCTAGATAAGGATCCACTTCTGTATGAATTTCTACAATTTCTTTTTCAGATCTTAATTGGTTGATGAACGTTCTAAGGTTTCTATGCATTTGTACACCTCTATTATGTATGCTACCCTTATATTATAAAGTAGTTCGGACTTGAAATGTAAAAAACAACCCAAAATTCACGGGTTGTTCGCATTTTATCTTCTTTTAACAGGTCTCCAGTTTTCTTGAAAAGACTTCGATTTATCCACAAAATGAAAAACTTTTTTACCGCCAAACAATTTTACAGCAATGAATTGGGAGATGCTTCCCATCAGGGCTGTGATTCCAACAACACAAAGTGCTAGCAAGGTTAAATCGGTAAAGAATGAAATCAAATGAGGACTCCTCCTTTTCACAAAGAGTTCACCACGTACTTCTTTCTTTATTGTATCTCATGATAACAAAGGAAGAAAGAGGGAAAACTATATATTATCACTAAAATCTAAGGAGATGATGGGGAAAAAATGAACTGGTATGAGAAATTAAATCAATATTTTCCGATTGAAGAGATGAAATCTAAAGAACACATGGAATTATTATTAGACGAGAAGAGTGACATCTATCACAAAGATGAAGGCCAATATCACGTTTTGATGTATGTAGAACTCACTGATTTTGTTTTTATTGATTACTTATTTGTTTCAAAAGATGCTAGAGGTCAAGGTCTCGGCCATAAACTGATCGAAAAGTTAAAAGCAAAAGGGAAACCGATCATCTTAGAAGTTGAGCCAGTCGATTATGAAGATACTGATACAGAAAAAAGGTTACGGTTCTACACTCGGGAAGGATTTGAACATGCATCTAGTATAGGGTACAGAAGGCGCTCACTCGCTACGGATGAAGTGAATGAGATGGAGATTCTTTTTTGGTCACCAACTAAAGAATCCGAAGAAACTATTTATGAAAACATGAAAAAGACGTATAATGAAATACACACGTACAAAGATAGTGAATTGTACGGTAAGTCCTATCAACCTGCAAGTGAAGTGTTAACTTTAGATACAGAGAATGCAGTACCTAAGCCTGAGGTCGTTGATGATGAGTCAACAGATTCTTCCGGAAAACCTGCTTCAGAGCAATAAGATTTTCCTTTTTAAAGGAGGATGAAATGTCATGAAACAAAAAGACAAGAAGAAAAAAACAAAACGAGAACTTTGGAAAGAAATGCTTAAGAAGAATCTTAAGAAATTTAACCCAAGCATTTCTAGAAAAGGCCCTGCTTCACAAGTAAAGAAAACAATTGCATAAGATAGGGCTGTTAAAAGGAGGGTATGCTTCTTCTAACAGCCCTTTTTTTGATCTACCTTAATCATGATCAAATACGTTATCAAGCAAACGAATAATTAACATATTCTTTTTTTATGTTTTATGAAACTTATTCTTGGGTAATACGTCTATATATATGTAGATACGGAAAAGTTGTGTAGAATATTTTGTAGATGTATTACATTTGTATGACAAATTCGTAAAAATGTACAAAAGTCTGTATAACCTCTACCGAAAATGTAAAATGTGTAGTATACTATGAATGATTTAATAACTTTTTTAAAGTGCCTAAATCAGAGAGAGGGGAAGGAGAGTTCCACTATGGTCACACTATTTACTTCGCCGAGCTGTACATCATGCCGTAAAGCAAAAGCATGGTTAAAAGAGAATGACATTCCTTATCAAGAAAGAAATATTTTTTCAGAACCTTTATCAATAGAAGAAGTTAAGCAAATCTTGAGAATGACAGAGGACGGTACAGACGAGATTATTTCTACTCGTTCAAAAACGTTCCAGGAACTTAACATCAATCTCGAATCCATGCCATTGCAAGACTTATACCAATTGATTGCAGACCATCCTGGATTATTGCGTAGACCTATTATCTTGGATGAAAAACGCTTGCAAGTTGGTTATAACGAAGACGAAATTCGTCGTTTCTTGCCAAGACGTGTACGTACATTTCAGCTTATGGAAGCACAGCGTCTTGTCAATGAATAAAGAAAAACTTCCGCTATCCGATAGCGGAAGTTTTTTATTGTACTTTTTTAAAAGAAGTCCATGCACTTATAGCGCATGGACTTCTTTTTAGACTAATTGGCTCGTTTCTTTTTGAAAGTATTCGTTAAAATACCCGCAAGAATCACGCCTACTACTAAAAATACATATAAACCGTATTTCAGAACATCATTACCTTCAAATACGGAATGGATCATTCGTTCTTCAACAATCATTCCTGCTGATGTGAAAGCAAGTACTCCGGCACCAATATAAATTAAAACAGGGAATCTTTCCATAAAGTGCAATATTATCTTACTTCCCCATATAATGATAGGAACTGATACTAAAAGTCCAATCACTACTAACACGATATTTCCATGTGCAGCCCCGGCGACTGCAAGTACATTATCAAGTCCCATCGCAATATCTGCAAATACGATTGTTTTTACAGCATCAGATAGGTTCTTGCCCGCTTTAACATCAAGCTCGTCATCTTCTTCTAAAATTAACTTATAAGCAATAATTAGAAGTAAAATTCCTCCTGCAAGATATAAGAAAGGAATATTTAATAAATAAACAGCTACAATGGTTAGTACTACACGAACAACAATAGCTAGTCCAGTTCCTAAGAAAATGGCTTTATTTCTTTGAGCTTCTGGTAAGTTTCTACTGGCAAGGGCAATTACAATAGCGTTGTCTCCGCCAAGAAGGATATCAATTGCAATGATCTGCAACAATGATATCAGAAATTCTGTTTCCAAACGTAAACCCCCCGTAAATAATGAAATTTCACTTGTATTATGGTACAATATGTTAACCTTAAAGACCTTTGAATTATAGTCCAGCTTGACCTGCTCCGTCAAGTTGAGAGCTTAAGATTCGACGTGTGTACAGGTGTAAAAAAGGGCAGTTTATACAGGCCTTTTTTATTTCCATATTTTCCGTTTTGTCATAGAATAAGGTACAAGAGGTTTAATTGTGATTGATGTAGTTTTCGACGGAGAACGATTGGAAATAAGAATTGCTTTTTTCTAGGGGTATTTATCCCTTCACGAACAAACCGGAGAGAAGGGAGAGAAGCAGAAATGGAAATTGAAAGAGTGAATGAGTTCACCATTAAATTTTTCATTACGTACAGAGATATTGAAGATCGCGGTTTCGATCGTGAAGAAATATGGTCTGATCGCGAAAGAGGAGAAGAACTCTTTTGGGAAATGATGGACGAAGCACATCAGCAAGAGCAGTTTCCATTAGAAGGTCCACTGTGGATTCAAGTTCAGGCTCTGGATAAAGGTCTTGAAATAATTGTAACTCGTGCTCAAATGTCCAAAGACGGTAAAAAGATTGAGCTTCCTATAGGCGATGATAAATTGGATTTACCCGTTGATCAGAATATTGAACAAATATTAGATCAACAGTTTCAAGTAGAAGAAGATTTTGATGAATTAGAAGAAACAGAAGAAGACTATTTATCCTTCCTCATTTCTTTTGGTGACTTTGAAGATGTTATCTCTTTAAGTCATACGATTGATTCTTCGTCTTTTGAGAATTCGCTGTTTCACTTCGAGGGTAAATATTATTTGTATGTGACATTTAATGTGGAAACTTCAGATCGAGAACAAGACGATCTATTAGCCCAGCTATTGGAATACGGAAATGACTCTGATCTATCTGTTTACCGTATACAAGAGTATGGAAAAACAATTGTTTCAGAGGCAGCATTAGATCACGTACAACAATATTTTAAATTATAAGATATAACCGATTTCAGCTACCTTGAAATCGGTTTTTGTTTTTTTTTCACTGAGTGTTTTTATCAATAATCAATCATTTCAATAACGATCTAGAGAAAATGAAGAAGTGAAGTTTCTGCAATCATCGTTCATTATGATGAGTGTGGAGGTGAAACAAATTGTTAGTCGCTCTTTTTAATGATCAGTACGTTGATATGGTTGGAGAAATAACAAAGGAAGAATGGTATCTGAAAAATAAATCAGGAAAATTACGATGCCCCGTCTGTCATAATAAAGTCATACCGAAATGTGGAACAAAAAAGACATGGCACTTTGCTCATCATTCTTTTGAAGAATGTGAAGGTTTTCATGAAGGAGAAACGGATTATCATCTCCTTGGAAAAAAAGGCTTGTATAAATGGCTTACACATGTAAATGAAAAAACGATTCTGGAGTATTATATCCGTGATATTAAGCAGCGTCCTGATTTGTTTCTTCAAGAAAACCAGCATGTCATCGAGTTTCAGTGTGCAACGATCACACCTGAAGATCTGAGAAAAAGAATATCAGGTTATCAGGCTCTTAACCTAGCCTCCGACTGGATCTTTGGTATGAAACGGATCAAACAAAAAGGACTGGATCTTTATTATATCCAGAGCTCCGATCTATCTGCTGCTAAAAAGGATAGCAACGGCCAGCTATATCTAAATTATTATTGTCCTCTTAAAGAACAGTTTTTTCTGCTTAGAAATATTATTCCTCTATCACAAAAGAAAGTTGTTGCCCATGGTTATGTTTTTTCAACTAACAAGTGTTGTGATGTCCTCTGGTTGTCAAGAACGTTTTTGAATCTAGAAACTCATAACGTTAATCACAACGTTCTTTGGAAAAAGCAAAAATATACGTGGAGAACAACAGCTTTTAAGAACACATCTCCAGCTGTAATGTATATGAAGAAAGTTTTGTATTTCAATCATCATACCCTAACATTGTTTCCTTCTATTGCGGGTATTCCCACTAATGACTTTTATCACATCGAAACATCACCTTATTTATGGCAGACATATCTATTGTTCCTGATTGAAAAGTTGCCGACCTCATTATTTTCCACTAATCTAATCGAACAAGAATTTCAGCGATTGATTCAAAAACGTATTCTTCAGATACGAGATTTTCCTTATCTTAAAGAATCTTGGAGAGATGCTGTCAAGAACTACCTTTCTTTCTTAGTGAATCATCAATTGCTCGAAAAAGTGTCAGAGGGAACTTATCGAAAGCTTCAACTCGTTCACTATCCAAAAACGTTGGATGAGGCGTTAAAACTAGACGAAATTTTCAGTGAAAAGTCGTAATTTTTGACTTTGCATAAGCATTTTCTGGTAATATGTAGATATATATAAGGAGAAAGTATTCCTACTATTCTCTTTAATCTACCTGGAGGTGTATGTATGTCTCAAACAAAAACAAAATCATTGCCTAAACGTAATGAAGTCCCTGTTTCAGATACGTGGGATTTAGAAGCAATATATGCGACAGACGATGTATGGGAAAAAGAATTCGATGAAACAAAAAACTTGCTGCCTGAATTAAAATCTTTTCAAGGAAGACTTGGAGAGTCTGCCGAAACCCTTTATTCATACTTCCAAAAGCAAGATGAAGTAACTAAAAAGCTTGGTAAACTTTATACATACGCTCATATGAGATACGACCAAGATACAACTAACTCCTTTTACCAAGGGTTGAATGACCGTGCTTCGAACTTGGCAACACAAGTTAGCAGTACAGTGTCGTTTGCAGTGCCAGAAATCCTATCTTTATCTGAAGAATCATTGGTTCAATTTTTACAAAGTCATGAACCTTTGAAGTTGTATAAACAAGCTTTAGATGAGATTAACCGTCAGCGTCCTCACGTACTCTCTAAAGAAGAAGAAGCACTCTTAGCGGATGTTAGAGAAGTAGCTAATACGTCAAGCAACACATTTGGTATGCTAAATAATGCTGATCTTAAATTCCCAGTTGTTAAAGATGAGAACGGGGAAGAGATTGAAGTTACTCATGGACGATATATACGCTTTTTAGAAAGCTCAGATCGCAGAGTGAGAGAAGATGCTTTTAAAGCTGTATATGGCACATATGATTCTTACAAAAATACATTTGCAAGTACACTTTCTGGAACAGTTAAACGAGATAATTTCTTTGCAAAAACAAGAAAGTTTAGTTCAGCTCGTGAAGCAGCACTAAACAACAATAACATTCCTGAAGCAGTTTATGATAATTTAGTTAAAACAGTAAACGATAACCTTGGTTTGTTGCATCGTTATGTTCGCCTTCGTAAAAAAGCATTAGGACTAGATGAACTTCATATGTATGATCTTTATACGCCACTTGTTAAGGATGCCAAGATGGAAGTGAGCTTTAAAGAGGCTCAGCAGCTTGTCCTTGATAGTTTAGATCCAATGGGTGAAGAGTATAAACAGATCGTAAAAGAAGGTTATGAGAAGCGCTGGATCGATGTGCATGAGAATGCTGGTAAGCGAAGTGGTGCATACTCATCAGGGGCTTATGGTACGATGCCGTATATCCTAATGAACTGGCAAGATAACGTCAACAACTTGTTCACTCTCACTCATGAGATCGGACATTCTGTTCATAGTTACTATACACGTGAGAATCAGCCTTATCCTTATGCGGATTATTCAATTTTTGTTGCAGAAGTAGCATCGACTTGTAATGAAGCTTTATTGAATCATTATATGTTAGAAAAAACTTCTGATAAGAAGGAAAAGTTGTACTTGTTAAACCACCATTTGGAAGGATTTAGAGGCACTGTTTTCCGTCAGACGATGTTTGCAGAGTTCGAACAAGAAATTCATGTTCGTGCCGCGAATGGTGAGCCGCTAACTCCAGAACTGTTAACGAGAATCTATTACGATCTGAACGTTAAATATTTTGGTGAAGATCTCGTAATTGATAAGGAAATTGGTCTAGAGTGGGCTAGAATTCCTCATTTCTATTACAATTTCTATGTTTATCAATACGCAACAGGATTTAGCGCAGCTGCTTCCTTGTCGAAACAGATCTTAGATGAAGGAAAACCAGCTGTTGACCGTTACCTAGATTTCTTAAAAGCAGGAAGCTCTGATTATCCGATCGAAGTATTGAAAAAAGCTGGTGTTGATATGACTACACCAGAACCAATTGAAAATGCTCTTAAAGTTTTTGAATCAATTCTTGATGAGATGGAAGAACTGCTTTTTGAGAAATAAACAAAAAAATCCTGTCCAATTTTCTGGGCAGGATTTTGTTATGTTGTTCTAGCCTATTCTTCTTAGTTTTGATCGATAGTTATAGCAGAGTGTTGTGAGTAGTACGGCGATAAAGAGTCCAGGTATTGCTAAAATTTTTGGTGCCATGTTTAGCAGAGAGAGCACAAAAAAATAAAAACTCCCTGCAAGTGAAAGTAAGCTAAGCAAAAACATAATCAAATACATAAAAATCTCCCTCCCTTTGTACATGTTTATTCATGTTGGGACAGGATATGCAAAGCGTGTCCGAATAATAAAGACTATTGTTAAAAAAGCTAATAAAAAAAAACCGCTGAAATAAATCAGCGGTTAGGGAGAAATCTCCAAAATGTTCCGTACTTTACCGGTACACGTTCAACTTTTTGTTGCAGAACGAGGCGTTTTAATCTTTTTTCAGCTTCTTCACAACTGATTTGATATACTACAGAGACCTCTTTTGTTGCTACAAATGAGTAAGTAGAAAGAAAGTCTTCTAATTCAGGAAGCGGAGAAGGCTCTAAAGGAACATCAGACATTTCTTTTAGGATTTGTACATAAACGTCGTAAGAATAACAGCCGGATATTTTAATCCCATCGTCATCTGTTTTGTCATTGAAAACAATAAGCGTTGGTATTTGAGTAACATCCATTTCTTGGGTGAATTTCAAATCACAACGAAGAGCTTTAATTGTTGCTTCAGATGAAAGATCACTTAAAAATTCATCTTCATCCAAGTTTACCGAGCGGGCGATATCTAATAAGACGTCATCGTTTCCAATGTTTTGTTTATTTAAAAACAAGTTTTCTCTAAGCTTTCTTAGAAATTTCATGCCTTGTTGCTTGCCTTGAAGCTCAGCAGCCTTTATGGCAAGTGTTGCTTTATGAGGGGCAGAAATAGGGTTTTCCAACCACACATCTCCATCACAGCTCATACCAGAAATGGAAGCTGTTTTCTCCCACTTTTCAGCAATCTGTTCAGCAGTGTTTATCCCCTTTTTTCGAGGAACATACGTATTGAGTGATTCAAGGCTGCCACTTACAAAATGGCGTAATGTAAAATAATGGCCGTATTGAACTTGCAATTTTTTTAGAACAGGCTCTAATGACCAGCACTCTGGGCATAGCGGATCGATGACAGAATAGATTTCCAATGGCTTTTGACAGGCATAGTTTTTAATGTTCTCTTGTTCGTCATAAAAGGAATTGGAATTATACAGTGTCAGCATTCTCGCCCCTTTCTGAATCCTCTGTATTAACCATATGAAAAGCAGTCATTTTTAATCGGCTTAACAGTATGTTTTGCAAATCAGGATCTATTTTTTGAATCGTCATCGCCTTTTCCATGCAAGCTAACCAAGCTTTTGCATGAGAATTTGTTATCGGAAAAGGCATGTGACGCGCTCTGAGCATAGGATGTCCATGTTCCTCAGTATATAGTGGCGGTCCGCCAAAAAACTGACTTAAAAATTGAGTTTGTTTATAGGCAGTCTCAGTTAAGTCAACAGGAAAAAGTGGAGAAAGCAATGAGTCTTGACTAACTAAGCTGTAAAAAGTCGTAACCAGTTTTTCAATGCCCTCTTTTTTTCCCAATAGATCATATGGTGTTTTTGATTCGTCAAACATGGTCCAAAAGCTCCTTGCGTCAATTTGTAATTTTATTGTAGCAAGGTTCATGAATGGTAAGCAAACAATATGAACAGACAAGGATAGTTGTATATTCCAAAGTCTCTTTAAAAATGGCAAAAATCAGCGTGTAGATTTCATAAAAATAACCCTCAGCATTTGAGGGTTATACGAGTGATTGGTACGTATTCATAATCTTGTTTACGTAAGAAATGGTTTCCTTAAAAGGAGGAATACCGTTATATTTTGCGACGTTTCCGGGACCCGCATTATAAGCGGCAAGAGCAAGCTTTTGATTTCCATCATATTTATCGAGCATCATCTTTAAATATTTTGTTCCTGCTTCCACGTTCTGTATCGGATCGAAAGGGTTTGTAACTCCTAACGACCTAGCTGTTGCAGGCATCAGTTGCATAAGTCCTTGAGCACCTGCATGACTTTCGGCAGTCGTACTAAAATTAGATTCGTGTTTGATGACGGAACGGATAAGTTTAGGATCTACACCAAATTTTCTAGCAGTATTTTCGATCAACTCATCTAAATTTTTTGATGGAATGTTTAACTTTTCAGTTGTGATCGGAACAGATGGTGTTGCTGGTAATGAATATTGAGCACTAGTATTAGCAGTGAGTGGTTGGAGCATTTGTGTAGCATTAAGGTTAAAAGTTGCTGCATCCACTGACCCGGTTGTACTACCAACTTTAGAATAGGCCTCTTGCAACAAGGCTGCAAAAGGACTTGAAACGGTATTTTGCATACTTGAAACAGAAGAAGACGGATTTACATTCAACTGTTGCAGTGCTTGGATTTCCATTAGTGCTTTATACGATTGAATATTCAAGAGATATCCTCCTAAATCGATTAACGTATTAAAATGATCAGTTTACTTATTTCTAAGGCTTTCATTAAAGAAACGGGCAATTTTGCTATCTGTTTCTCTAATAGGAATCTGTTTAATCGTTAGCAGATCATTAAATTTATTTAGTCCACTTGTATAATCGGCAGATTCGTATTCAATTTCATAGTCGATTTTACCTAAATAATGATTTTCATCTAAAACGAGAAGGCCATCTTTGTAAGGAAACTCAGCACGGAATGTTGTGAGTTCTCCTAAATATGTAATTTTCTTCACATCAATATTCATTTTTTGTATGTGATCAGCTACCTCTCCAGAAGGCAATGGTTTCCCGTTTAATAGACCTTCAAAAATATCTTTAGAAACAGTTTGATGGGTTTCAAGAATATGTTTATCTAATTTCTGTTTTAGCGTGAGTGTATATTCGTTATTTTTTGTTCGAACACGCAAAGCACTTCTGTGGTGTTTCAGGTCAAATTGTTGGGTATCAAAATAATAGTTGGTCTGTTTGTGAAAAGCTTCTTGCTTCACATCAAACTCGTCTATAAGTTTTAAAAATTCAAGGTGTGATAACAAATTCTTAAATTCAATTTCAATTTCTTGAGACACTTGGTTTATCCCCCTGTAGCTATACTTAAGTAAACTTATTATCTCATAGCGATTCCTGCATCTCAATTTCTTATTAAACTCCTATTTTGTGTTACACTAAAAAAGAAGAAACAGGAGGTTGTTAACATGATGCCACGACGATTGAATGTGCAGTCAACTGCATGGAAAGAAAATAAGCTCATTTTGCTTATTGAGAATGAAGAAAACACAGGACTTTCTGACTGGAAAGACAGCGAAAGAATGCTGGTCGATTCTGATGGGTTAGCATTCATCTATGTTCTTGAGGATGAAGATGGATTCATTTATATCTCAATTGATCATAATCATTGGAACGAAGTGAAAAGTGCTCTTCAAAAAGATGCCGTTTTCGCTGTTCAAAATCAAAAAAGAGAAGAGCTTGAACTTACTGCTTTCTCTAGTGAAATGGACTTCTTAACAGACAATATACAAGGAAATGCTAACTATGGGCAACAGATGGAAGATGAAGTGATCAAGATTTTTGGAACTGAGGAAAAAGCCCAATGAGCATGGACTGGGAAGCTCTATTAATTCCGTACAAGCAAGCTGTTGATGAGCTTAAGATTAAATTCAGAGGAATGCGTGAGCAATTTGAAAAATCAAATCAGCATTGTCCGATTGAGTTTGTTACTGGAAGAGTGAAACCCATCAAGTCAATCGTGAACAAGGCCTATCAAAAGAACATTCCCGATCAACATTTAGAAACGGAAATTCAAGATTTAGCGGGACTTCGAATCATGTGTCAGTTTACTGATGATATAAAAACCGTAATAAATCTTCTCAGGCAGCGCAATGATTTTACGATTGTAGAAGAACGCGACTATATCACACATAAAAAACCAAGTGGTTATCGTTCGTACCATATCGTTATCGAGTATCCCGTTCAAGTATTAGATGGAGAAAAGAAGATTCTTGTAGAAGTTCAAGTCCGAACACTAGCTATGAATTTTTGGGCTACGATCGAACACTCTATGAACTATAAGTATCAAGGACAAATTCCTGAAGATATTCGTCAAAGGCTACAAAGAGCGGCAGAAGCGGCAAACAGATTAGACGAAGAGATGTCTCAGATCAAAGGGGAAATTCAAGAAGCTCAGCTTGTGTTTTTGGAACGCAATGATAAATCCAATGAAACTAATTTAGGATCATAAAGGATGGAGAGAGAATGAAATTTGCCATCGTATCAAAAGGAGATAATAAATCCAATATCTTAACAGAAAAAATTCGGGCATATCTTGAAGAATTTGAACTGGTTTATGAAGAAGAAGAGCCTGAGATTGTGATAACAGTTGGTGGTGATGGTACATTGCTTCACGCGTTCCATCATTATGTACATCGCATCGACAAAACTGCTTTTGTTGGTGTCCATACCGGTCACCTTGGTTTTTTTGCAGACTGGTTGCCTGAAGAGGTGGAAAAGCTCGTCATACATATCGCAAAAACACCTTTTCAGATCGTTGAATATCCTTTACTCGAAGTTACAGTACGATATATTGATGGGCTAGATGAGAAGAGATATCTCGCTGTTAATGAATGTACAGTAAAAAGTGTTGAAGGATCGCTTGTAATGGATGTTGAGATCAAGGGAGAAAAATTTGAAACGTTCAGAGGCGATGGCCTTTGTATTTCAACTCCATCTGGAAGTACAGCTTATAACAAAGCACTCGGTGGAGCGATCATCCATCCGTCTCTTGCATCCATTCAACTATCAGAGATGGCTTCAATTAACAACCGTGTATTCCGAACGATAGGTTCGCCGCTCGTACTGCCGCAGCATCATACGTGTATTTTGAAACCTGTGAACGATGTGGATTTTCATATTACGATCGACCATCGATTTTTAGTTCAGAAAAAAGTAAAGTCGATTCAGTACAGGGTCGCAGAAGAGAAAATTCGATTTGCTAGGTTTCGGCCATTTCCTTTTTGGAAAAGAGTGAAAGAGTCATTTGTTGGAGATTAATATGGAAAATTTTAAAATCACTTGGACTGTTGAAGAAAAAGAGGCTTCCGTTCTTTTACGAGACTATCTAAAAACGAAAGAAATTTCGAAAGCAGCGCTGACCGATATTAAGTTTCACGGCGGCGCTCTTCTTGTGAATAAAGAAGAAGTAACGGTAAGAACGCTCTTAAATAGCGGAGATGAAATAACTGTCTGTTTTCCACCTGAGACGAAAAGTGAAACTATGGAAGCAGAGAATATTTCAATTAACATCGTGTACGAGGATGAACATTTTTTAGTTGTAAATAAACTTGCTGGTATGCCAACGATTCCGTCTCTGTACCAACCAAAAGGATCACTTGCTGCAGCAGTGTTATTTTACTATCAAGAAAAGGGTATACCTGGTACGTTTCATGCTGTAAATCGATTGGATAAGGACACCTCAGGAATCGTAGTAATAGCGAAACACCGCTTTGCCCACTCTCTAATGTCTAAACAACAAATCAATAAGTCTATAAAAAGAGGTTACATCGCTTTTGTCCATGGGCAAATAGAAAACCAAGAAGGTACAATAGATACACCAATTGGAAGAAATCCTGACAGTATTATCGAAAGAATGGTCAGGGAAGATGGACAGCATTCTATGACTCACTATAAAAAAATAGATTATCTGCCTGATTCTGATTTTTCAGTGGTCAGGCTAAAATTGGATACAGGAAGAACTCATCAAATTAGAGTTCACATGGCATCCATTGGCCACCCCCTTTTAGGCGATGATTTATATGGAGGCCGCTTAAACCTCATTAATCGCCAGGCGCTTCACAGTGAAAGAACAACATTCATACACCCATTTACCGGTGAACAGATTAATATAAAAGTAAGTTGTCCTAAAGATATGAAGGATTTGTGGAACTAGCACAAATCCTTTTTTTTTTTAACTTTTAGGCTATTAAAATCCAAGCAAAATGAACAAGCTCTTCATCTACTAATAAAGAAGGAGAGAAATTTGAAAATGAATAAAAAAAACCAAATTGAAATCATCGCGAGATTAATGGATCCCATTATTCCTCTATATCATAGCAGTTTACCAATCGTTTTGTTTTGGAACCCGAAATGCGGCTGCACTTCCTTAATAAAATGGTTTTTCTTTCAAATTGGCCAACTTGAACAAGCGAGAGGGTATTCAACATGGATTCATGCATACCGCGAAGAAGTTTTTGAAAAGCAAAAACATTATAAAACAATCGTAAAAAATGAATTGCTTCATGGAAAAAAAACGACATATAAACTGGTTAGAAATCCATACAAAAGAGCTGTGAGTTCTTATTTTGCCGTATTAGCTGTTCCATCAATCTTGGAACAAATTGCTCCAGGAAGACCAGAGGGTATTTCTTTTAAACAATTTTTATACAGAATCCGCGCAATTGGAGTAAAAAGAAATAAGATCAATCCCCATATCGCGCAGCAATACAGCGACGGTGAAGAACATATCATTGATCAGTATTTAAAATTGGAAAATTTTTCAGAAGAACTAAGGGCAATAGAAAAGAAGTTTGACCTTAAAAAAGCCCCGCTCAATCAATTATCTTCATCCAATCACCATAACAGTCAAAGAATGAACTTAAAAGTAACAAACTCCTATGCGACCAGAAACATGAAGCCATATCTCTTAAAAGATATACCGTCATACGAGCATTTTTATGATGATGAGACAATGCAGATTGTAAAAAATTTATATGCGGATGACTTTAAAAAGCTTGGGTACAATCCTAACATTTTATAAAATATGCAATTGGATAGCAACTAAGCACTCTTACAATGAAGCAGCAGGAATACAAAAAAAGGTGTAATTCATGAAAGGACTACACCTTTATTTTATTTGGCTCTAGAACGATGCTCTTTGAGATGCGACAATGAAAACAAAGAAGCTTTTTTTTAATCGTTAAAAGAGCGAAACTTTTCAGGTACAAATGGATGAGAGGAAGGTACACTTACCGGCTCAAGCTCTGGATATTTTAATGCACTTAATTTGCCGCCAAATACACAGCCTGTATCAATATTCCACGTGTTTTGAATATGTCGAACGTCTTCAACTGGTGTATGGCCATAGACAATAGTAATTCTGCCTGAATGTTTTTTTGCCCAATCTCTTCTGACAGGAGTTCCATCCGGATTGGTTTCACCAGTAATATCTCCATATAAAACAAAGGTTTTTACTTTATTATGTGTCTGTCCTACATAATCTTCACGAATTCCAGCATGAGCTACGACTAACTTTCCATCATCAAGATGTAAATAAAGGGGTGCCTTTTCATAAAGGCTACAAAAATGATTTCTAACCACTGTTCTTTCATCCTGACTGAGAGCCTCTAATTCAGCTACGGTCGTTTCTAATCCGTGTTTAATCTGTACGTTTCGTCCTAAAAAGTATCGATAAAGTTTGTTGCAGTGGTTACCCGGTGTATAAAGTGCAAGGTCATTTTGCACAAGCTCGTAAACATGTTCCATAACACTTATAGAGTCTGGTCCACGATCCATTAAATCCCCCAAGAATACGAGTTTCCTGCTTTCATTATGTACAGGCATACCATTATTCCACTCATAGCCCAACTTTGACACTAGCTCACAATACTCTTTATAACACCCATGAATGTCACCAATAATATCGTATCTCATAATTTCACCTCATCCTCATTAGGATACTTCAAAGGTAAAAGAAAAACACCTGAAAAAATCAGGTGTTATTCAAACATGTATTTTACAGTTCTAGATCGAACATTTAGAACGATACCGAATGCGATCATACATGCGAGTACTGAACTTCCTCCATAACTGATAAATGGGAGGGGGATTCCAGTGATCGGCATCACTTGAATGTTCATACCAATATTTTGAAATACTTGAAAGGTATACATTCCAATTACACCTGCACAAAGGTAACTTCCAAATGCTTCATTGCTTTCGAGGGCCGTGTTAATCATTCTGTAGACCATTAAGAAAAAGAGTGAAATAACAAAGCTTGTTCCTACAAACCCAAATTCTTCACCGATGATTGAAAAAATAAAATCAGTTTGTGCTTCTGGCAGATATACAGAGCCTTCTGTATATCCTTTTCCAAACAGCATTCCGCTTCCAATCGCAAGCAGTGCGTTTCTCGTATGATATCCTGCATCTTTATGTCCATATGGATCAAGCCATGCGTAGAATCGGTTAAGCTGATATTGATCTAGTATGTGATCTACGAAAAATTGTGGGAAGGTAAAATATATCCAAACCAGGATTGATATGAACAAGATAAAGGAAAGAATAAGAATAAGTATAATTCTCCATCTAATTCCTGACACAAGTAGAAGGCTACCGGTAATTGCCATGAAAACAAGGCTCGTACCAAGGTCAGGCTGCAATAGCACTAGAAAAGTCGGAAAACCAGCGATTACAGCAATTTTTCCGAGCAATAATAGGTCTTCATGAATTGTACGAATAATATACTTTTCATTATGTGTTGCAATCGTATTAGCCAATGCTATAACAAGTGCCACTTTAACAAGTTCTGATGGCTGAAGTGCAAAAGGTCCAAATCTGTACCAGCTTTGTGCACCATTAATGTTTGGAACAATGCTTTCTGGTG
This sequence comes from Fictibacillus phosphorivorans, assembly GCF_007673525.1. GTDB lineage: Bacteria > Bacillota > Bacilli > Bacillales > Fictibacillaceae > Fictibacillus > Fictibacillus phosphorivorans_C. The sequence goes on along the minus strand of NZ_VDZU01000001.1, from coordinate 2,574,705 downwards.
CAGCAAGAATACCTAATAGCAATATGATACCAAGTCCATAGAGATACCAAGATAACTTTCTGAACTGATCAAAGTCTAAGACCATGACTCCGATTACAGCAATTCCACCGATAATGTACCATACGATTTGTTTAATTACGAAGTTGCTACCGTATTGATCCATCATCTGTGCACTATAGATCGCAATACAGCTTGAGATGACCATTAAGAATAATATAAACAAAAGATTGTAATCGAGTTGCTGCCATGGAGATTTATGGTTATTTTGCATGTGGAATCGACTCCTTAAAGTAAAACAATAACATGTATTATCTTACCGAAAAACAGAACGTTTGCAAATCATTTTGAGCACAATCGTTTGACATTTCTTTTTCTGCTTTACTATAGTAAACCAATAATATATAGAAACTATGGAGGGATTATGGAAGAACATGCATCTTTTGCTTCATTAGTTATCGTTATTCTAACAGCATTTTTTGTTCCTATTTTTCTAAACAAATTTCGCTTAAGGGTGATTCCTGTTGTAGTCGCAGAAATTATTGTCGGAATCGTATTAGGAAAAAGCGGCTTTGATATTGTTCATGCAGACGCTTGGCTTGAAATCTTATCTGTACTTGGCTTTATCTTTTTAATGTTTCTAAGCGGTCTTGAGATAGATTTTAGTATTTTTGCAGGTGAATCTAATTCAAAGAAAAAGAATACAAAAAAAGAGCCAAACCGTCTTGCTGTATCGAGTGTGATTTTTCTATTTATTCTCATTCTCTCTTATGGTTTATCTCTATTGTTTGTATGGGGTGGTTTTACAGAAAGTGCGCTCTTTATGACTCTTGTAATATCTACGATTTCTTTGGGAGTTGTCGTTCCTACCTTAAAAGAAGAAAAATTGTCTAAAACAACGATTGGTCAAATCATTTTGTTAGTCGCTGTTATAGCGGATCTTGTTACAATGATTCTTCTTGCTCTATTTGTTTCTATGGAATCCGGTGACCCAAGTCGCATGTGGTTATTGCTTATCCTTTTCGCTGCAGGATTGATTCTGTATTTCGTCGGAAAGCAATTAAGACACCGTTCTTTTCTTGAAACAATGTCTAAAGGAACGATTCAGCTTGATACAAGAGCAGTATTTACGTTAATCATCGTATTAGTCGGACTATCTGAATCGGTTGGTGCGGAGAATATATTAGGAGCATTTTTAGCGGGAGTTTTAGTTTCTCTTCTGTCACCTAATAAGCAGCTTGTCCATAAGTTAGACTCTTTTGGTTATGGCTTTTTAATTCCTATCTTTTTTGTAATGGTAGGGGTGGAGCTGGATATTCGTTCAATTTTTGCTGATTCAAAAGCATTGGCATTGATTCCTTTATTGCTCTTGGCTCTGTTAATCTCCAAATTCTTGCCTATTCTATACCTTAGAAAGTGGTACGACTGGAAAACCGTAACGGCGGCTGGATTTTTATTAACTTCAACACTGTCACTGGTTATTGCAGCTGCTAAAATTGGAGAGCGAATTGAGATTATAGATGCACGTACGTCGTCAGCTCTTATTCTTACTGCTGTTATTAGTGCGGTTGTTACACCTATATTCTTTAAGAAGTTCTTACCTAAGAAAAAGGAAGAAGAAGCACCAAAAGAACAGCTTGTGTTTGTCGGTGCAAACCAGTTTACGCTACCACTAACTACAGAATTAGATCAAACTCGTTTTGATTTTAGACTGTATCATACAAAACAAGAAGAGAAAGATCAGAAACAGCTAGAAAGCTTTAATATACGTGAACTTGAAAATTACGAAGCAGATACTCTAAAAGCATCTCACGTTTTTGAAACAGATGTAATTGTATTTGCAACAGGAAACGATGAAACGAACGAAAATCTTGCGCTCCTTGCAAAAGAAGAAGGAGTACAACGAATCGTTGCTCGTATTGAAGACCCTGTTAAAAGAGATGCACTTAAAGAAGAAGGCATTGAAGTTTATTCTGTTTACTTCTCGTCGCAAGTTTTATTAAAAGCTTTAATTGAAAATCCTGCGGTTGTCGATATCCTTACTACATCAGATAATAGTTTGAACGAAATTATCGTTTCGAATAGTTCGTACCACCGTACAGCATTAAGAAACTTCCCATTCTTGGGTGACAGCATCATTGTTCGGATTTATAGAGGAAAAGAATCAATTGTTCCACATGGTGATACGGAGATTCTATTAGGAGATAAGATGGTTGTAACAGGAAGCAAGGAACAAATTCAACAAATGAGACAAATACTGAGTTAAGGTCCATTAAAAGTGCTGGTTAAATGCCAGTGCTTTTTATTTATCGTTTTTAATTAGGTTCATGTCTATTAATGATTTCTCATTTATCTATTCGTAAACTTCATTGATAGTTAATTGGAGTGTAAGATTCGAGACTCCTACGGGACAGTTGGGCAGGTGAGACACTTAAGAGTGAAATGTTACGAATGGGGCTCACCGCCTGCCCCTCGGAAAGGGAGCATCTGAAACGGAGATCAACTGATTCATTGTTCTCTTTCAAAACATCAAATTTGCAAAACAAGCCTTATTTTTTTATATATATGAGCATGCTAAATATAAACAAAAAAAGGAGCTGAAATTATTTATGCAGCCAGTTGTTCATTGTCCTAAATGTCATAAAATGCATGATTTAAACCATAAAATTCTAATCGCTCAATCTAATCAAAATGTCATCTATCGCTGTGATTCGTGCGGTTATGAAGTGAAAAATATTCAGACTAGTAAAGGTTAACTAGTGAATTTCCCCATTGTTTCTGTTATACTAATTAGGACTTGGTACTAATAACAAATACTAATTTATAAAATTTTGAAACCGAAACAATTGGGAGGAATGCTTCTATGTATCAATTATCACTAGAAAACAAAACGTTCGTTGTAATGGGTGTAGCCAACAAAAGAAGTATCGCATGGGGAATCGCACAATCTCTATCAAACGCCGGGGCACGCTTAGTATTTACATATGCTGGTGAAAGATTAGAGAAAAATGTTCGAGATTTGGCAGAGTCCCTAGATCGAAATGATTCTATTGTTCTTCCTTGTGATATCACGAATGATGATGAAATTAAAAAGACGTTTGCTCAATTGAAAGAAGAAGTTGGAGTTATTCACGGTTTAGCACACTGTATTGCTTTTGCAAACACAGAAGAGCTTAAAGGAGAATACTTAAACACAACACGTGAAGGCTTTCTTCTGGCCCATAACATTTCATCTTACTCACTTACGGCTGTAGTGAAAGAAGCTCGCCCCTTAATGACTAAAGGTGGCAGCATCGTAACGCTTACTTACCTTGGTGGAGAAAGAGTTGTCTCCAACTATAATGTTATGGGTGTTGCGAAAGCTTCACTTGATGCAAGTGTGAAGTACTTAGCAAGTGATGTTGGAAAAGACGGAATCCGTGTAAATGCGATCTCAGCTGGACCAATTCGTACTCTGGCTGCAAAAGGAATCGGTGACTTCAATTCTGTATTGAAAGAGATCGAAGAAAAATCACCGCTTAGAAAAGCTAATACACAAGAAGAAGTAGGCGATGCTGCATTATTCCTAATGAGTGACTTAGCTCGAGGAATTACAGGTGAAATCCTTCACGTTGACAGCGGATATAATACGATTGCACGCTAATAAAAAATAAATAGACAAAACCCCGAATGCTCTCAATGGGATTCGGGGTTTTTTCGTGTCCTGGACTGTATCCTATTCTCATCAGTCCTATTTTAAGTTGTGGCTGTTTCCTTTACTCATCAGCCTAGTGGTGAGTGTAGTGGATTACAATGCTGCAGGAGTACCAGTTGTTGGTGGTACACAGATAATTCCGCAGATACAACGGCAATCAAGAACGATTGTACGAGTTTCTGTAGCTGTTTGAAGGTATGAAAAAACTGCACAATGAGATTCTGCATCATAACTTACTACAGTAAAATCAGTAGACTGATCAGCTGCAACACCTAGTGGTAGAGAAGCACCTTTTAGTATAAGCTGAACAACTTGCGGTTGCCCCATAGAGCAAAAATTCCCGTTCATTCTAGCGTTAGCCAGCTGTTTTAAAAGTTCGCACACACAGCCACCAGACTTAGATTTTGTTGCTCCAGCATTATTGCCACAACATGAGCCATTATTAAATAAACTCAATGTATTTCCTCCTTTGAAATAGATACATGTACCTGATTTCTCTCAGTTATCAGGTTAATATACTATATGGAAGTTTGTACGAAATGGAATAGGGTATTAAACCATTTTTAATATAAATAGGCTGATAGAAATTAAGTCCATTTTTTTGAAAGTAAGATGTTCGTCCAAACAAAAAACATTGAAAAGAATATATTAAAGTAGGGCTTAAGTAATGCCCAATGTTTCTAAGGGAGTGTTCTTTCAATGTCAGTATATTTTAGTCCTTACCGATACTTTTTTGTTCAATTGTCTCAAACACAACAAATTATTTCAGAAGTATTTCTTCTAAGCTCAAACCAACCTTCAGGTACACCTGACTTAACAGGTGTTAGAGTTTTAGAAGTTGGCGGCGACTATGTTGTATTTACTCAAGCAGGGTCCGCTGGTGCAGTTCGTTCATACGTACCAATCGATAAAATTCTATCAGTTGAGCTATAAATGATTGATAACTCCATGCTTAGGCGTGGAGTTATTTATATTGAAAGGAGAGGGAGATGAAAAAGCTTAATCTTCTATTTATTACAAAAGACCGTTCACAGCAGTTAGAAAGAAGCAGTTATTATTTAGAACTCGAGCTCGCCAAACTTACGAATTTAACAAAATGGCAGCATGATGGAAACATTCACAATATACTAAGTCAGCTTTCAGTAAAACCTGATTTTATTCTTTTGAACGATTACAAACCTGAATACAGACCTTTTATCAGAGGATTAAAAGATTTACAAATTCCACATGGGACTTTGATGCACGACCTGCATTATAAGTTATCAAAACGGAATTTATTAATTCATCAAGAAAAACCTGCACTTATCTTTTGCCATTATAGAGACGCATTTAAAAGATGGTTACCTGAACATATCAATCGACTTGTTTGGTTTCCTCATCATGTTCCCGCTCAAATATTTCACCCTTATCCAATCCCTAAAGAAATTCCACTTTTATTAATAGGAGCCACTTTTCCGCATATATATCCATTTCGCCATCATCTTGTTCAGCAATTTAAAAATGATCCCCGTTTCGTTCACCCTGCACATCCAGGTTACGGAGCATTAAAAAAAGGGCTGACTGGCAATAGGTATGCTGAAAAAATAAGCAAAGCAAAAATCTTTTTAACGTGTGACTCTATTCATCATTTTCCGCTGCTAAAATACTTTGAAGTGCTAGCTTGTGGTACGCTGCTTGCTGCGCCAGCTTCAAAAGAATTGTCCGATCTAGGTTTCATAGATGGGAAAACATTTGCTGCCATTAATGAATTGAATTATAAACACAAAATAGAATATTTTTTATCAAATGAGTCTGAGCGGAACCGGATCGTCCATAACGGATTACAATTAATCAGGCAAAGACATACAACTGAGATAAGAGCGAAAGAAATGGTTCATACCATTCACCAGTATTTAAATCATTTGAAAAAATAAGGAGGGGTTTATTCAATGAACAAAGTATCTATAATAATTCCTTTTTATAATTGCCCTTACATTGATAAAGCGATAGAGAGTGCCTTAAACCAAACACATAAGAATGTTGAAGTGATTGTTATAAATGATGGTTCTACTCTGCACAATGAAAAGATCATTCCATACCTGAATAAAATAAAATACATTAAAAAAGGTAATGGTGGTACTGCTTCAGCACTAAATACAGGTATTCGTCATGCATCTGGTGATTATTTTGCTTGGCTAAGTTCCGATGATCTTTTTCATCCTGCTAAAATTGAAAAACAGCTGCGATTTATGAAGGTAAATCATGCTTCAGCATGTTATTCAAACTTTAATATAATAAACGAACAAGGTGCGATCGTAACCTATTCACAAGGCCAGGCCTTTCCAAACCAAGTTCTATTTTTAAAGCGAATGCGTCGCGGCTGTGTAATCAACGGCTGTACAGTCATGTTAAAGATGGGTATCTTTAAAGAATTAGGGCTATTTGATGAAACCTTGCGCTACACCCAGGATTATGAATATTGGTTAAGGGTTCTTGCAAAATACCGTTTTTATTATTGTCCAGAAATCCTCGTTAATTATAGAGTACACAACAACATGGGAAGTGAAAAACATAAAATGGAAATACGAAAAGAACTGCTGAAAACAATTCAGCGTCACAACAGCAAAATGAATGAACTGATTAGAATCGCCATTCAAAAAAGATTGTAGGATAAATAAAAGCAAAAGCCGCCAAGAAAAAGAGCGGCTTTTGCTATTTTAATATCTTTAAGAACTCTTGTGCATACGTCTCTAAATTAAATAGAGATAAGCGGTTTAATGCCTGATTAATAATTTGAGTTCGCAATGCAATATTGTCTGTTAGTTCAGTTGCTTGTGCAACGGCAGATGCTATATTTCCATTGTTATAAAATTTACCTGTCACATTATGGGTGATAAATGCTTTAACGCCATCCGAATCAGAAGAAAGAACAGGACATCTGCAGCTCATCGCTTCTATGACCGCATAACCGAATCCTTCTACTTTGGAAGTTGATAATAAGAAACCGCCACTGTCTCCGATCCTAGAAAAATAATCGGCCATTCTTTTGTGAGGAACATTCGCGTGAACGATAACAGAATTTGTTAACTTAAATCGGTCAAGTAATTTATAAAATCTTGTTTTCTCTTGAGGGTTTCCTAATGTATCATCAATAAACATCCAAAACTTTATGTTAGGTCTCTTTTTGGCAAAACGCATAGCAAACATGAGGAAATCATCCCAATTTTTATTAAGTTCTAATCTCCCTACCCATCCAATCACTGGAAAAGGAAGAGGGGGAGTAGATTGATAACAGAATTCGCTGGTGTCAAAACAATTGTGAAAACAATACTTAGGCAAAGATGGATAATGTATATCTATTAAGTTCATTAAATGTCCGGTTTTAGGGAGAAGAATGCCATTAGCTTCTTTTAATATAATCGATTTTGCTTGTGTAAGGATTTTCTCAGCGTTCTTATAGCTGCCTAATCCTTGCACTTCAAAAATAAGCTTGCCTTTATATCCTAAGTTTCGAATTCTCTGAAGCATTGTATAGTCTGAACATACAAAAATGGCATCAAAGTTTTTAGCTAATATATTTTTTATTTCTGAATTCTGATTTGTTATATAGGTAGGGATCTGCGATATGTTTTGAATACCCGTTCCATTTTGTAGGTATAATAAATGACACTCAATTCCATGGCTGGTTAATGATTTACAGCGCTGGCGATTCAGCGTTTCCATACCTCCGCTTGGTAAATAAAAAACAAATAGAATTTTACGTTTTGCCATACTCAAGCTCCTTTAAATCCTTATAAGCCATAGTATGAATGAAGTGAAAAGTTGTTCTGGGGCCGTCCTTTTTAGGGCGCCTTTTTTTTATGAACAGGATAGGGGTCTAGTCCACAAAATCGATTCAATCATAGTTTAATATAAAGCTTTAATTTTAATTAAGAAAGGAGAGTTTCATTGAAAATAGCAACTATTCTTGGGACACGGCCAGAGATTATCCGATTAAGTTTAATTATAAAGAAATTGGATATTTTAGCAGATCAGCATATTTTGATCCATACGGGTCAGAATTTCACACCGTCGTTAAATGATGTGTTTTTTCAAGAGTTTCAACTTAGAAAGCCAGACTATATTTTAATGAAACAGCAATTTTCTTTCGGAAACCAAATCGCCCATCTGTTTTCAGAGCTAGAAAAGATCCTGTTACATGAAAAGCCAGATAAAGTACTGGTACTTGGAGATACGAACAGCGCACTTTCTTCCATTGTCGCTGAAAGGCTTAACATACCTGTTGTTCACATGGAAGCGGGCAATCGCTGCTTCGATCTTCGTGTGCCAGAGGAAAAGAACAGAAAAGTTATTGATGCCATATCGACGTTCAATCTGCCATACACAAAGTACAGCAGAGAGAACTTAATTAGAGAAGGAGTTCCTTTAAACCGGATAATGGTTTCTGGTAATCCCATTTATGAAGTGTTAACCAAATATGAGTATTCAATTGATAACAGCAAGATATTAGAAAGATTAGGAATCACAGCAAGAAATTATATGCTAGTTACAGCTCATCGTGCAGAAAACGTGGACAATCATGTTCATTTAAAAGAGATTTTAACCGGTTTAAATTTAGTCGCTGATTATTTCCAAATGCCTGTTGTTTGTTCGATCCATCCTCGTACGAAATCCAAAATCATCGAGAGCAGCCAGCTGAAGATGCATCCGCTCATACAGTTTTATGAGCCATTCGGATTTTTTGACTTTGTCAAGTTAGAAAAAAACGCATTTTGTGCCTTAACAGATAGTGGTACGGTGCAGGAAGAATGCTGTCTATTTCAGGTGCCGACTGTAACCATGAGGAGCAGTACGGAACGTCCCGAAACCGTTGAATGCGGAAGTAACTGTGTATCTGGAGTTTCGGCTAAACAGATTTTATCTTCTGTTAAAGTAATGACCCACAAGGAAAAGCAGTGGTCCATTCCAGAGGGATATGATGATTTGAATGTTTCAGATCGAGTCGTTAAGTTTATTTTAGGAGGAAATAGTATTGTTTAATAAAAGAATTTTAATTACGGGAGGAACAGGTTCTTGGGGACACGAACTTGTCAAACAGCTTCTGCCGAAAGAACCTAAAGAGATCATTATTCTTTCTCGTAATGAAGCTAGCCAGGTGGCTATGCAGAGACAATTTGAATACAATCCAAAGCTCACATTTATGATTGGTGATATCAGGGATAAAGATTCCTTGATGAGAGCAAGTGAGGGTATAGACTATATTTATCATCTTGCAGCATTAAAGCATGTTCCTATTTGTGAACTGCAGCCATATGAAGCAATGAAAAGCAACATTCAAGGCACACAGAACGTAATTGAAACGGCGATTTATCATAAAGTAACAAAAGTAATTTATATTTCAACTGATAAAGCAGCAAATCCTTCTAATTTATATGGAATGACAAAAGCGATCGGCGAGAAATTAATCATTCATGCGAACCTGCTAAGCAAGCATACGCGTTTTGTTTGCGTTAGGGGCGGAAATGTCTTAGGGACAAACGGTAGCGTTATCCATGTTTTTAAAAGTCAAATCAAGAATAAAGGTCAAGTAGGAATCACGGATTTTGAAATGACAAGATTCTTTTTAACGTTAGAAGAAGCGATCAGCTTATTGTTTAAGGCAACTTTTGAAAGTGTAGGGGGAGAGATCTTTGTTATGAAGATGCCTACATGCAAGATTACGGATTTAGCACAAGTTCTTATTGATGCGTCAGGGGAAAAGGGAGTAACCATGGTTGAACTTGGGAAACGCCCAGGGGAGAAGCTGCATGAGATCCTTTTATCTGAATATGAGAGTGCAACAACTGTATATTATGACAGTGAGTATTTTGTTATCTTGCCAACGATTGACATTGAAGGGTTAAACCAGCATTATGATTCCTATGAGAAAGTTGAACTTGAGAGCTATAGTTCTGAAAAGGACTTAATGACTAAGGAAGAGATCCATCAGATGCTTGTTGAGGGTGGCTTTCTGAATTGAAAATAATGATTTTAGGGGCTAATGGGATGGCAGGCCATATGATCGCATCCTATTTTAAAGCGAATACAAAACACCAACTGCTTCTTACTTCTAGAGATAGAACAGAAGGCCATATTATGTTAGATGCTACGAATTTAAATCAAATAGAAGAAGTCATACAATTAAATAAGCCAGATCTTATTATTAATTGTATCGGACTTCTTAATGAGTATGCCGCTTTTCATCAAAGAGATGCAATTCTTGTAAATAGCTTGCTTCCTCACGAACTAGCAAGACAACTCAATGTGTATGGGGGAAAGCTGATTCACATTAGTACGGATTGTGTTTTCAGCGGACACGAAGGAAACTACAATGAAGAATCCGTACCGGACGGATTAACGATGTATGCTAAAACGAAGCAGCTCGGTGAAATAAAAACAAATCCTCATTTGACCATTAGAACATCCATCATTGGACCGGAATTGAAAAATGGCATCGGATTATTTCACTGGTTTATCAACCAAAGAGGTGTTATTAAGGGTTTTACCCATGTAAAATGGAACGGTGTTACCACGTTAGAACTTGCCAAATTTATTCATCACACGATTGATCAGCCTCTTTCAGGATTGTACCATTTAACCGCACCTGAAACTCTATCCAAATATGAATTGTTGAATCTTATAAAAATCATTTTTCAAAAAGAGGACGTTGATATTATCCCTCATACCGAACCGCGTTTAGACAGAACGCTATTTAACTCCAGGCATGATTCAGATTATCGCGTTTTACCTTATAATAAACAGCTGCAAGAATTAAAAGATTGGTTAAAATGAAAAAAACGGTTCTAATTACAGGTGCTTCGGGTTTCACAGGACAGCATGCCTGTAAATACTTTTCGAAGAGAGGCTACAAGGTAATTGGAATTTCCCGAAGACAATTATCCTCTCGTTATGAAACGGAAATTTGTGATCTTTCAAACCCAAAACAGATAATAGAGGTTATGAAAAAACATCAACCTGATTTTTGCTTGCATCTTGCAGGAGTTAATTCTGTTGCGCAATCATGGTCAAATCCCCCTTCAGTTATCGATAGCAATGTACTTGGGACTTTTCATCTTCTAGAAGCCCTTCGGCTGCATGCTTCAAACTGCAAGACGATTATTGCAGGCTCTGCTTTATCTGGTGCTAACCATCCATACGCCGTAAGTAAAAATATACAACTGCAATTATCAATAGAATGGGCAAAAGTGTTCAACCTTCAAGTCTTAGCCGTTAGGTTATGTAATTTAATTGGCCCAGGGAATTCCTCAGGTATTGTTTCACTGTTGGCTAAAAAAATCGTAAAAATGGAAGAAGATAAACAAACTGAATTAATCGAACTCAGTCATTTATTGAATGAAAGAGAATTTTTAGATGTAAGGGATGCTGTCGTTTGTTATGAGATTCTTTTCAACAAAGGAGAGGCATCTTCTATCTATGAAATGGGTTCAGAAGAAAAAACATCACTTAACGAGGTTTTATCCATCTATCAATCATTAACACATGCAGAGTTAGATTATTCATCCTCACAGCCAGAACCGGACAAATCACCTGAATTAATGGTAAGCAGCAAGGTGAGAGAACTTGGCTGGAAACCGAGGTTTACACTTAAGGAATCTCTCTATGATACTCTTTCTTACTTTAGAAAAATACATTATTAACTCAGTAATTCTAAAAGCTAGACATAGTGATTGGCCACAGTAGCTAACTAATAAAAGGTGTCCCGAAAAAATGGGACACCTTTTTATAGTTGGAAAACAGTAAGATGAAAGGCCTGTGCCTTCATGGGAGAAGCCTTATTTTATTATTCGTTTATGATAAAGAGCCATGTTTATATAGTGGGCATTACCTTGTTTACTACTTTTATGAAATAAGTGGTATTCAATAGGCTCTTGAAGATCCTTAAACTCGTTAGAAATTGTATTTGTTTTATACATTACAGCATATGGCAATTGAGGTTTTAAAGCATATTTTCCATAATTTTCTCCCGATATTATGGATCCAGAAATTAAGCGGTTACGACGTTCAAGCCAATTTTTATGGTTACAGAGCAGCATTTCAATGTTTGAGGGTAATGTCTCAAATTTTTGAACCATGATTTGCAGTGCTTGTGGATCGAGCCAATCGTCACCGTTCATAAACAATACATAGTCCCCTAAACAATAGTTAAGTGCAATTTCTAATGTTTTGGCTCTGCTTCTGTTAGCTAATAACAAAGGAACCATACGGGATTCATGAATTTTGTGTATGGCATCTGGAGAAAAATCAGTTGAACCGTTATCGACGGCAATGAGTTGGAAATCCTTAAACGTTTGGCGAATAACGCTTTCTATAGCGTGCTTTACCGTCTTTACATGATTGTGAGAATATAGGATGATGCTTACTTTCGGAATTTGTCCTGTTAGTTTTCTAACATCTACGCTGCTCGCCATGCTTTCCATTGTTAATTGTTCAGGTGGAATGTTTGTCGTTAGGGCATATCGACCATTGAAACGATATTCCATAATATATTCACGCAACAAGACAAAATTTCCATGCTGCAATAAACGAATCCAAAAATCATGATCCTGTACGTTGGGAAATTTATTGCGGTAGCCTCCTGCTTTATTAAAAGCATCTCTTGTAAAAAGAAAAGATGCACCAATAAAACAATTTTGAAAAATCTCTGCTCTCTTTCTTGTCATAAAATACTCTACATAATCGTACCATGCTTTCGTATAGGTAATAGGTGTACCATTTTGATCAATTCTTCTGTAAAATGAGTAAACTAAAACGGTTCCTGGTTTTGCTTGATCCATTGTAACGACCAATCTTTCCAAGAAGTTAGGATCATGCCGATTGTCACTAGAGATCCAAGTGAAATATGGACAATCTTGCAGAAGTTTAAATCCTTGGTTTAAGGTTGGGGAAATACCTAGGTTTTCTTTTCTATCTATAATGACAAATGGAACAGTTAACATCTGGCTGGCTTCTTTTACTGCTTTTACAGTCTCTGCATTGGGTCCATCTAATACAATGACAAGCTTATAGTCTCGGAACGTTTGCTTTTCCATTGACTGAATACATTCAAAAATATACTCCCTTTCTTGATGATAGACAGGGAGCACAACTCCTACTTTCACTAAGGTTCCTCCTAAGAATCAATTACCCTATGAACTTCATAGTGCTTTTCTAGCATTGTATGCGGACATACTAAATTTGGACATGGTTATTCAGGCAAGAATTTATGAATCACCCTCTAACTAGAATTGAAAGGTAGAGGTTTACCAGTCATTATTTAGTTTTCAGTCATTATTTAGTTCATATCCTAACGAAGTTAAAAATTCTCCTGCAGATCTTTTAAAAGCTACTTTAATTTCATCATCAAATTCTTCTCTCCAACTCCCAATCTTACCCTTCCGAAATGTAGCTGACATTGACGGATTGATATTATTTCTCTACATAAAAGTTATAAGAAACGATTACATCACGCAAATCGCGGTATAAGAAAAGTAGTTTCATGTTTAGCTCTTTTAATTTTTTCTCACATTTTGGAATAAAAAAACGTGACCAGAGATGAATTCGTTTTGTTTAATCTCTTTATTGCCTTTTCATGATGAACAATTTGATTGGGCAGCCCCATATATAAATGCTGAGCTGGATCATGTTTTACAGAAGGAAACCCCGTTAAGATTTGAAACATTAGATGAGTTCCGCTCTTTGAAAATGAATTAAAGAAAAAGGAATCAAGTGGATCAGAACGGTCATGGTTTTGGTTAATCAAAATATACTATCCTTCTATTTTTGGCTCACAGAACCTTTTTTATCGACATATTATATGAATAGTTAGCACTTGCTAATTATAAAAATTTTGAGGTGAAATATGATGACCCTTCTTCCTCATGGCGGAAGTTTGATAAACAGGTACCACATAAATGCCGACTACACACACATAAAGACAAGTATAGAGCTGGATGCCATCAGTTTATCGGACTTAGAGTGTCTGGCAATTGGAGCATTTAGCCCGCTGGATTCATTTATGAACCAAGCTGATTACTTGTCTGTACTAAATGATATGCGACTTGCTAACGGACTTCCTTGGTCTTTGCCTATTACTTTGCCAGTATCTGAAGAAAAAGCAAAAGAAGTAACGAGAGTGAGTGAAGCTGTATTAATTTATGAAAATACGGTTTATGGGAAAATAGAAATTACCGATGTATACAAGCCCAATCATTCTTTAGAATCAAAGCTTGTATATTCTACAGAAGATTCTGCTCATCCCGGGGTGAAAAATATAAAGCAAAGAGGTGACTGGTACGTCGGTGGGCGTATTATGATGCTTAAAAAACCTCCTCGTAAAGTAGCTCCGCATTATTATATAGATCCACTGACTATGCGAGAACAGTTTAAAGCGAAGGGGTGGGAAAAAATTGTTGCCTTTCAAACTAGAAATCCCATTCACCGTGCGCATGAATATCTTCAAAAAACAGCGCTTGAACAGATGGATGGCCTCTTATTACACCCATTAGTTGGAGAGACAAAGAAGGACGATGTCCCTGCTCCGACACGGATGAAATCTTACGAAGCGCTGCTTGAACATTATTATCCAAAAGAACGGGTCCTTTTAAGTACTTTTCCGGGATCTATGAGATATGCAGGACCACGTGAAGCAATCTTTCATGCCCTCGTAAGAAAGAATTATGGCTGCAGCCACATTATAATTGGAAGAGATCATGCAGGAGTAGGGAATTACTATGGACCATATGATGCTCAAAATATATTTAACAAATTCAAAAATGAAGAGTTAGGTATCACCCCAGTATTCTTTGAAAATAGTTTTTATTGTACAAGATGTAATACGATGGCAACGGTGAAGACCTGTCCTCACAATGAAAAAGACAGATTAATATTATCGGGAACAAAAGTAAGAGAAATGCTTAGGGGAAATGAAGCAATTCCACCAAATTTCAGCAGACCTGAAGTGATTTCAATTTTACGAAATCACTACGCTGAATAATGTAAGATGGGAGGTTCAATTATTGAATCAAAAAGATAAAAATATAACGTGGCAAAATATGAATGTATCAAAGGAAATGAAACAAAAACTTCATGGCCATAAAAGCTTTGTACTTTGGTTTACAGGCTTATCTGGATCAGGAAAGTCAACTGTAGCGTCAGAAATTGAACGTATTTTCTATAAAAAAGGACTATCTACGATTTTGCTTGATGGTGACAATGTCCGGCATGGATTGAATCAAGATCTATTATTTTCTGAAGAAGACAGGAGAGAAAACATTAGAAGAATTGGTGAAGTTGCAAAACTTTTTGTAGATAGCGGTGTCATTGTGTTAGTTGCTGCTATTTCACCTATAGAAGCAGATCGTCAAGCTGTTAGAAGTAAACTTGGTAATGATGAGTTTGTGGAAATCTATGTTGATTGCAGCCTTTCAGCGTGTGAACATAGAGATCCTAAAGGACTTTATAAAAAAGTTAGAGAAGGACTTATTCCTAATTTTACGGGAATTTCTAATCCATATGAAGTACCTGTAAATCCAGAAATCATAATTCAAACCGAGTCAATGGGCATCTCAGACAGTGCTTTAAAAGTTATAGAATATTTGATCAACCGCAACTATATAACGTAAATGAAAAACTGTCACCCGCGAGTGGGTGACAGTTTTTCATTTTGGTTTATTCGGTTTCCAAGTTACTTTTCCGCATGAACTGCAGCCCTTTTTAGCAGCTGGTTTTATAAGAGATTGATTCTTACCAGCATTCTTGGCTTTGTTTGCTTTTATTTCAGAATAAAGCTTTTGAAGATCATCTTTATTCACTTTCCATCTCTCCTCTGTCTAAATATCCTGGATGCCTTGTCATTATATTCTGAATCAGGAGATGGAGTGTTTTGATTTGTATGAAATGGACGAATGACTGATTTTTTATAAGGATCGGATGGATTGGTATTGAATGGTTGTATCGTTTTTTCCCTTACGTTGTTTGATTTGAAAGGACTTATTGGTTTTGCATCTCGATATAAGGACTGTTCTTTATCGTAAGGTTTAGGAACATGATTGGTTATAAGGGAACCTGATGCAGAAAAGGGTCTTATTTGTGGTACAACAGTTACTTTTGGTTTGTTGTCTAGCTGATATTTGACAGGTGGCTTTTCAGTACCTTCAAAAAAGTTATCTTCTTCTTTCTTATTTAAAGGAAGTTTAGTCGGAGGTTCTGTTTGTTCTATTATCGATTCTTCTTGTTGAAGTAAAGGAATCTGTACAGCTGCAAAATTGCTGTTTATTTTGCTCAACACTTTATTAGCGCACGTGAAAAATGTAGCTTCAGAAACGGATGACAATGATTCGAATTGAAAACGTAAAAATGTTTGTATTACTAAATAACTGATCCATTCAGTAATTTGATTGTCAAAGGTAGGCTGAACGGCTAAAAAAAGTGGTCCATCTTTCCGTTTTAACGTTATACCTTTGTGTATTCCTGACTGTACGGGCAGTCTGAAAGAAGGAGAAGGATTTAAATAGTAGAGCTGTTTCTCCGGTGTATTTAGTGCAAGCGGCATTGGATGACCGCTATGAAAATCCACATAGAAACGCTGGTCACATTTTATATAATCGTCTGTCGTAATACTTATTCCGGTATGCTTTAAAAGTTGATCTAGTTCTTTTACTTTTTGTTGTGATAGCCCTTGAATACCAAACATAAATGTAGAAAGAGCACCTGAAATCGTTCCTCCATCATCAGAGATCTGTAATCCCCAATAAGGCAATAAAAGGCTTAAAGCCTCATATTCTATTGTTGATAACTCACATACTTTCTGATTTTGATACCAGATTGGTCTCATGATAGCTTCCTCCTTAACGCTTATCTATAAAAATAGGCTTTCGTTCTTGTGTCATAACCCACTCTATTTCCATAGTATGTATGGAATCTTCAGATCATGATGAGGAAAGGAAGGGAAACAATGGGAAATAATCATAAACACTTGCAGGATGAGTGTATCCGCGTTCAGAAAGTTTACGACTGGGTGACTGATACACTAAACGTAAGAAAAACCGTTTCTTTTACTCCTGAACAAATTGTAGCTATAGAAGAAGCATTGGATGATCCTTCACGCCGACCGTTAAGATTAGTTACGAAAGTACCTAAAACTCCTCCAGCATTCCCGCTAACAGGTGAGACAAACGAAGCATGCCCTGAATTATATCTATGCGAGCAAGTTGGAGATAAGAGAGATGTAACAGTAGCACTTAACGGAGGTTTTGCTGAAGCACAGCTTGTAGAGCTACTCTTTACAACAGATATTAAAGTTCAAGTTGTAGACCGTAACGGAGTAATCGTTGTAGAGCAGTTGGTTAACGCGTCAGTATTTGAATCTTTCGTCTTGTGTTATCCAGATGGAACAGACTTATACTGCCGAATCACTAAGATTTTTGCTCGCATCCCAACAGGAACTGTATTGTTGAATAGTCCTTCTCCAACTTCATTCGTTGTAGACATTACATTCTGTGTTGACATCCAAGTTGAGGCTGAAGTTAAACTTGAGGTATTAGCGAAGTTCTGCTCGCCTCGTGAAAATGATCTCTGTGCAGAGGAAAGCGAGGGAGAAATGTGTCCTGAGGTAGTGTTTCCACAACAATGCCCGGACATATATCCCAGGCCAGGCTGCCTGTGTAGATCACGAGGAACTGCTAGCGGATTAACGTGTGAAGAAGATGGAGCAACAGAAGCAGGAAGAGTCACAATATCCGTTGAAATCTGCCCAAATTATAACCTTTCAGGAAGCAGATTCCAATTATCATTAAACGATACAGGATATACAGCTACTGAATTCACACAAGATACACTTAGCTGTGATGAATATGCTGATGGGTTAAGACTAACTGTTTCAGGAAGAGGAACATTGGATACTTCTGGAGAACAATATAAGTTTAACCTGGCTATTGTTGAGACAGCAGATGGAAATCAATTTGAGGTAGAACTTATTGACAGAGCAGGTAATAAGGTATTTACTACCGGTGTTGTAAAAGCAGATTCTGGTGAGATCGCTATAGAAAACTGCTTACAGCATCAATAATTATTAGATCTGAAGAACAGAAAGACCTGAGGCATCTGCCTGCAGGTCTTTCTTGTTCATGAAAAAAAAGTGAACGAATAATCATAGCTTACATACAATAGGGAAAGAGCCTAATTATGCAAGGGGGAAGATGCATGGGGACGAAAGATAAACTAAGTTATGAGCGGCTCGTTACTAGGGTGGACTATTATAAAGATAAAGCACTTGATCTAGAGAAAAAGCTCGTATTCGCAGAAGAGACCATCGAAAGACTTGAAAAAGAGACGAACAATGATCGATCCCTTAAGATAATTGAAGAAAATGAAAAGGAACTGCTAGCCCTAAGAAAACAAGTTGAAGAACTCACAAGAAAATTAAAAAGATTAGAAGAACATGAGATGGAAAAAAAGATGCAGAGCTATGAAGAACTGTTGAAAAGTATTCAAGATGAAATGAACGATAAAGACCAACAGATTGACCTGTACCAACAGCGAATCAAAAGTATGGAAAAGCGGATCAATATCAACCGCACATCTGAACCTGTATTTGAAGAGCTTGATACAGAAAATATTTCAGAACCTCAGAAAAAAGAAGGTTTTAACAGTGCGTGCTATTTCGATTATTCGGTAATTTTTACTAAAGATAAGAAGGGCTTTATTAGAGGCTCATTCTTTATCGAAAATACTGGAACAGAGACGTTGGAGAATCCTTATATTTGTTTCAGGTTCCAACCAGCAGAAGCTTGTTCATTAAAAGGAAAGATCATATCGCTGATCGCGTCACCCTCACAGGAAGAAATGACACAGTCTATTTGGATGTATATGGATAATGAGTGGGCAGAAAAAGCAAAAGAACGGGGAGAGATGTGGATCTGTCCACTACGTGAAACCAAGTTTAAAAGTGGTGACAAACTCTCTTTGGATGATTTCCAAATTCCTTTTAAGAGTGGTATCGATGAAAATATTACGGTAGAAGCGTTCGTTTATTTTCATAAACAAAACTATCGAACAAAAGCAGTTAATCATATAGCGATCAACTTTTAGTGAGACAGCCTATAACCAACTCGTCAGACTTGCATATGATGTACTATACGAGGAGGTTGTAACATGGAAGATTGTTATTATTGTAAAAGGAAGAAGAAGCATAAAAAACATAAGAAGGTTTATGCTGATAAAGTAATCATTAAAGCAGATAAAGTTATTATTCATGAAAAGAAGGTAGAGTGCGAATCAAGCTCTAGCAAATGGGAGTCTAGTCATAAACATGAGTCTAGCCACAAACATGAGTCATCTTCTAAACATGAATCTAGCCATAAACATGAATCTAGCCATAAACATGAATCTAGCTCAAAGCATGAATCTTCTTCAAAACATGAATCTTCTTCTAGCTCAAGCTCAAGCTCAAGTTCCAGCTCAAGCTCCAGCAAGGGCTGCCACTATGATCCTTGGGTCTAAGCAATCCAAATGTTTCTTTAGAGTACTCTCAACAGAGTGCTCATTTTTTTTAATATTACACTTCGAAAACATAGATTTAGAAGGAATAGGGTAAGAAATAGAGAAGTAATGATAAAGGAGAGGATATCGATGGGGTATATCTTGCCGTACCTACCAATTCAGCAGTTGCAATATGCTAGTCGGATGGAAAAAGCTGAAAGAGGATTACCTGTTGTTGCTAGTGTTCCTCCAATCCAGAATGAAGACGTACGTTCATTTCAGAATAAGAAGAGATTGACCTTTGAAGAAAAGCGTTCTTTTGATCAGATCTTAAGTGAAATGGAAGGCAAAGGAAATATAATTAACGAAACCATATGATGGTTTCTTTTTTTGTTCATAACATTAAGACTTGGGGTGTTAATAGTGGAATTTATTGAACTTTCGACTGATTGTTATTACTTTAAGAGTGCCGTTAACATAGGGTATATCGTGAATAATGACAAAAGCAAAGGTATGTTAATAGATGCTGGACTTGATTCATCAGCAGCCAAAAAAGTGTTAAAGCATCTTCATAATGAAAAGCTACCTTTAACCCATCTATTCATTACTCATGCTCATGCGGACCATTTTGGAGGTGCATTCTATATACAACAAAAGGTTGATGTACATACAATCGCTCCTCTACTAGAAGAAGCAATTATGAGGAATCCTGTACTTGAACCAATCTATCTATCGCATGGGAATTTTCCTTTAAAAGAAATGCGCAATAAATTTTTAGAAGCACCCGCTATACGTGTTGATGAAAAATGCTCAGAAGGAAATATAGAACAATTTCCAGAAGTTCAAATTATTCATCTTCCAGGTCATAGCTATAATCAACATGGAATCTTATTCCGCGGCATTTTATATGCTGCCGATGCGTTTTTAGGAAAAGATGTACTCCGGAAGCATAAGATTCCCTTTATTGTTGATGCTGGTGAAAACATAGCAACTTTAAAGAAGCTGAAGATGATTGATGCGGAAGGTATGATTCCTGGTCACGGTAAGTATGAAACTGAGTATAAGGATGTTATACAGGATAATATCCTTATATATGAAACAATTACTTTAGAAGTACAGAATATGATCAACCATTCAGGTAACTCTGGAATATCATTAGAGGATATTGTGGCCTCAATGTTAACGAAATACGAAGTTGAACCGTCAAACCTGGGGGCATATTCCTTGTTTCGAACAGCCATCTCTGCACATGTTATTTATTTGCTAGAGAATGGAAGTGCAGCGTATCAGATTACGAACGGACGGCCTGTCATTTTTTCGGCTTCGTACAAGGCATGATTAACAGTTTACCGTCTGAGAATTCTGCATACACGATTTCTTTTATATCGGAGTATCCTTGTTTGTGAATTTGTTCTAATAGTTTATTTTTTGAAAGTCCAGCTGTTGAAAGGTTATCATGATTTAGTTCGCCGTCTAATATAAGTGTAATTGGCAACTCCGGCTGCTGCTGGCTTTGAAGGTTCAAATCCTGTCTGTTTGGAGGGCCGTATTGATATTTAGGCAATATGCTTAAAGATCCATTAGATTCTAATATGGCATATTCAACTTCTCTTAAACCGAAAAATCCTTTTTGTCTAACTAAGTTTTGAAGCTGGTTGATATCGAGCTTGCTCTTTTTGAGCATGTCACGATCGATTAGTCCGTTACGAATGACGATAGTGGGGGCGCCTTCCAGAAATTTTCGCGTACCTTTAAATTTCTGAGATATAATTTCAACTACATAAACCATGGAGCCCCAGATTACAATGGCATACAAGATAACGAATATAGAAGTCTCGTCATCATACATTGCATTACCGACTAATTCACCCAAGAAAATAGATGAAATAAAATCAAAGGGTGTTATTTGAGAAATCTGCGTTTTTCCTAAAACTTTTGTTAACAAAAAGAGAGCGATAAACCCTACGATTAATTCGGTTGTCAATTGTCCAACATGAATGTCCATCAACCTTAGTCTCCTCAACGTACGTTTTATTGTACAGTTTTGACGAGATTAGACCGTAATAAACAAAAAAGCATTGAAATCGCCATTACGACGATTTCAATGCTTTTTTCATAGCAACATGCGGAATGTTTGCATCTAGAAATGGTTCTTTGGAGGTTGTAAGATACCCCAGTTTTTTATAAAAGTCTTCTGCCTGTGTTTGTGCATATAATATAAGGCTAGGTAAAGAACGTTTGATGGCTGCTGTTTCCATAGCGTTCATCAATTCTTCTCCAAGTCCTTTTTTTCGATGAGAAGACAATATACAGACGCGTTCTACTTTTCCTTCTCCATTAACTTCACGAAGTCTAGCCGCACCAACCGGCTTGTCTTCATCGTAAAGAACAAAATGCAAGGAGACATCTTCATTGTTGTCAATTTCTTCGTTTTCATCAATCTGCTGTTCGTGAACAAAAACATCTCTTCTTACAGCTAGTGCATCTTGAAAGCCTTGCTCACTCGTTGTAAACGTCTTAATCAATATTATTGTACTCCTTTTCCAAGACGAAATGTTTCATAGACCGTCCAAGAACCGTTATCAAGTTGATAGAGAAGTTGAAAACGATCGATTCGTTCTTCGTGTTCTATATCTATCATACGCAAACGTTCTAATACGTCTGAATGTTCTTCATCAGACAGCTTTTGCCCAAGTGTTAAATGCGGTACAAAATTGTACGGCTGTTGGTGTTCAAGCGGACCAGAATATAACTGCTCATGAAGTGATTTTATTTCATCTGCTTCATTAACTTTTAAAAAGATTACATTGTTTACAGGATGGAATGATCCTACTTTATTTATCAAGATAGAAAACGGATCTATATTTTTTGCAACAGAAGAAATATAGGAGATCTGTTCTTGAATTTCTTCCTCAGTTGCCTCATAAGGCTCCTTTAATGTGATGTGAGGTGCGATAAGGGCATAATGCGGATCATAACGCTTTCGGTAGGAATTCACTTTATCTTGTAGATTTTTTGATGGAAAAATTGCTATACCGTATTTCATATTTCTTCCTCCCTCATCTTTTGAACTAGTATACCAAATATTCTATTTATTTCCCACAGTTACTAGTCGCTGTAAAGAAACCTTAACGCGGGAACTAAGTCTTTCTGCCAATTTACCCAGAGATGATTTCCTTGAAACTCAGCGTATTCATAATCGAGAGCTAAATTGTTCAAAAGCTTACTCAGCTGACGGTTAGGTGTTAAAAAATCTTTTGTTATTCCTTCAGGATTCGTAAACTTTTCTTCTTCATCACCTATTGAGTGATAGATGGTCAACGTTTGCATTTGTTCTATGGATTCAACGGTATTAATAAGGCTCTCAGGAACGTAAGGAGACTGGACGATTACTTTACCGAACGTGTTCGGATACAGAATACTCAGCTTAAACGCTATGTAACCACCTAGAGAATCTCCGATTAATCCCATGCCCGCACCAAGTTGGAGCGTATTAAACTTATCATTAAGGTAAGAGGTAAGTTCAAATGCCATGAATCTAATGTAATTTTCGTGCTTCTCTCCAGTTGGGTCATATTTTGCTTTTCGATCTTCGATGCCTTTATGATTTACACCAACAATGATACAGCTCTGTAAATTTTCTTCTTCCATTAGTCGATCGGCGGTTTTCGCGAGTTTTCCTAACTGAAAGTAGTCTCTGCCATCTTGAGCGATTAGGATAGGGTATTTAACGAGTGGAGTAAACTTAGAAGGCAGATAGATGAGCAAGTCAATCTCCTCATCCAAGTAGTTGCTGTATATTTTATCATCTGTAATAGAACCTTTAAGAATGGCCATAAAAAGTACCTCCTATGCTGACTGATCTTAAAATTATAAGCGTTTTCATTCAACTCGTTTTATTGTATCACATAATGATATAATGAAAGAATCAATTCGTTCTGCCAAAAGAGATCGAACATTAAGAAGAGGTGAAGTCTGTTGAATAATAGAGTGCATAGTAGAGAAGTTGAAGCAGCGGCTAGAAGGCTGTTGAATGAAAGAGGCGTCACAATTCCTGAAATCGCTGAAATTGTATATGAAATGCAGATTCCATTTTCACCTGGCTTAACGAAAGAAGAATGTATAGAGAGCGTCGATGCTGTTCTCATGAAGCGCGAGATCCAGCATGCTATTCTTGTTGGTGTAGAACTTGATATGCTCGCGGAACAAAGAAAGTTGTCTGAACCTCTTCAAAGTATCGTTGAACAAGATGAAGGATTGTTTGGGGTAGATGAAACGGTCGCACTAGGAGCTGTTTTTGGCTATGGATCGATAGCAGTTACAACTTTTGGGCACCTAGACAAATTTAAAATGGGTATTATTCAAAAATTAGATACAAAGATAGCAAATGGTAAAGTGCATACATTCTTGGATGATTTAGTTGCAAGTATTGCGGCTAACGCATCAAGTCGACTCGCACACAGACTTCGTGATAAGCAAGAACGTTTAGATACAGAAGAGATAAAAATGCGTGACGAGGAAGAGAAAATCGGATAACAAATAAAAGAAGACACCTTCAATCATTGGAGATGTCTTTTTTTATGCATAATTTTAAGAATAACAATTGTTATTTAAGAAACCAAAAGAAAAGTGTTGTCAAAACTCTTAAAAAGCATATATAATAATTTTTGTTAGATGATAGATTGATTCGATAGCTCAGCTGGGAGAGCGCCACCTTGACAGGGTGGAGGTCGGGGGTTCGAACCCCTCTCGAGTCACCATACATACATACATACATAAGCAAACCTCCTTACCGTAAGGAGGTTTTTTTATGCATCTGCATTTTTTAGTCCAAGTGTTACAGCAATAAAAACACGCCAGAGATGAATACCCCTGTAATGATCATCATAACAAGGCCATAACCCATGATGTCTTTTGCTTTTAATCCAGCGATAGCTAGAGCAGGAAGGGCATAGAATGGTTGAATCATGTTTGTCCATGCATCACCCCAAGCTACAGCCATTGCTGTTCTTGATAAAGAAACCCCTAAGTTTTGCGCCGCTTCTAACATAACGGGTCCTTGTACCGCCCATTGTCCACCTCCAGACGGAACAAAAAAGTTAACGAGGCCTGCACTCCATAAAGTAAATAAATGAAAAGTATGTTCGTTTGAAAAAGAAATTAGCATATTGGACAGAACAGCTACTAATCCTGATGAAGTTACAATACCCATTAATCCGGCATAAAAAGGGAACTGAATAATAATTCCGCTCGCATTTTTCACAGCATCCGTAACCGCTTTCAAAAATAACCGTGGTGTTTTATGTAAGATGATACCGATGAATAGGAATAAAAAGTTTACGATATCCAGGTTTAAGGTGAACCCATTTTTGGTGAAAAAATAGACGAGGTATGAAATGCCTAAAAGTCCGATGAGGATAGATAATAACTGACTATTCTCAAGTCGATCAGCAGGAGTTTGAAGTGTTTCTTCATTACTTGCTGCTTCTAGAGATTCTTTTTCCTCTAACAATGCAGGATCGATTACAAACGCTTTTTCACTTGGAGGGACCATTAATCTATTAATAATTGGTACCAATAGGAATAGACCTGCAAGAATAATGAAGTTGAACGATGAAAAGATTGTCTCACTCGTCGGAACAACGCCCATAATGTTTTCGGTAAAGTGTCCCGGTGTAGCGATTGTTAAGACAACTGAGCCCGATAGACCTCCACTCCATATGATAAAACCACTATATGCACTTGCGATTAATAAGCGGTAGTCGACACCTTTTACCTTCATTGCGATTTCTTTTGCGAATAGAGCACCTATTATAAGTCCGAAGCCCCAATTGATCCAGCATGCGACGAGCGCGACTAACGTTACGAGTATGATAGCTTGTCCTGGTGTTTTTGGAATTTTTGCTAAAGATCCTAATAGTTTCTTAAATAGCGGGGAGCTTGCCATAACGTGTCCGGTCACTAATATTAACACCATCTGCATGGAAAATGTTAATAAACTCCAAAAACCTGTACCCCAATAATTAACGATTTGCACAGGGGTGCTATCTGTCGCAAATAGTGCTAAACCACATACGAAGAATGTCAGTAAGATGACTAACAAAAAGGGGTCAGGCATATACCTTTGCATCAATCTGTTTGAAAATGAAATTAAAAGTTTCAAAACGCTTCTTCCTCTCCTCTTAAATGATATTTGAATAGTATGTATTTCAAGTACAGTTCGATTAATTTCTACAAAATCCTTTTAATACTTATTGATAAATGGACGAACTTTTTAAGTCGTCCTACATAAAATATAGAGAAATAGGATATAAGGTTTTTGAAAGGAGAACATTTTTTTGGCTTTATTTAAACGCCCTGGCATTTTTGCCAAAAAGGGAATGGTTCCTAATATGGGTGCAATGGGACCTACGATGGGAGCAATGGGACAGATGGCGCCTACGATGGGAGCTATGCAACAGATGCCTCAGATGGGTGGATGTGGATACCCTGTAGTATCACCGTCTCAATACTATCCTCCACAAGTTATGCCTGCACAGTTTAGTCCTACAAATCAACAAGTTCAATATAACCAGCAAGATGTATATGTTCCGATGATTCATCCAACTCAAACGACTCAAGTCAACCAGATGAACTACAAATATGTACATTACTTCCCGCAGAACACGAACGTAGTAAACCAAGCAACGCAGCAAAACCTTTGTGGAACTGTACAACCAATCATGGCACCTTGTCCCCCGCCATGCCCTCCTCCATGTGGTCCATGTGGCCCTTGGAGAAAGAAGTAAAAGTGAAGCTGTCGACAGTGTCGGCAGCTTTTCTATTCTATTTTTGTATGAATTTGTGTGAAATTAATACGGTATGGGGAATGAATAGATTAGTACACATAAATTTCTGGAGGTTATGAAGATGAGTCGTGATACAAAAGTTGTAATCGTTACAGGAGCAGCAAAAGGGATAGGTAAACAAATCGCAATTGATTTTGCCAAAGCAGGTTATATTCCTTCATTAATAGATTTTGATAAAAATGAACTTGAATCAACTTTGTCTGAGGTTACATCGATTCAAAAGGATGCAATTGCGGTAACATGTGACGTTAAGAATCCCGATGATATCATTCAAGCAGTAGCAGAAACACATGATAAATTAGGTGACATTCAATGTTTGATCAACAATGCTGGTCTCTCGAAATGGAAATCCCCCTATGAATTATCTGTAGATGAATGGGATGATATTTTAAACACAAACTTAAGAAGTGTATTTCTTTTTTCAAGAGAAACAGCCAAGTACATGTCTCAAACAGGTGGAGGATCCATAATTAATATGGCTTCCACTCGTGCGGTGATGTCTGAGCCTCATTCCGAAGCCTATGCGGCAACTAAGGGCGGAATTGTTGCTTTAACTCACGCCTTGGCTGCATCGTTCTCTGAAGATTTTATTACCGTAAATTCCATTAGTCCTGGTTGGATACATACAGGAGATTATAAGGAGCTACGTGAAGTTGATCACGATCAGCATCTCTCAAAAAGAGTGGGTATGCCAGCTGATATTTCAAGGGCATGCTTATTCTTAGCGCAGTCTGACAATAATTTTATTACCGGGGAAAATCTTACGATCGATGGCGGGATGACTAGAAAAATGATCTATGAACATTAATGTTTCCTATAGGGAAAAAGATTGCTCTAGACCCACCCGGAATCCATTCTTTATGATGTAAAAGGTATTATTTAACGAAGGAGAATAGAGAATGCAATCTGATCAGCAAAAAAGAGTGGAACGCGGTGTTTATCTTAGTCTAGGAGCATATATCTTTCTATCAATAGTTAAACTTGTGTCAGGTATTTTCTATAATTCCGATGCCTTAGTTGCTGACGGATTAAACAATGCTACTGACATAATCGCTTCTATCGCAGTATTAATAGGTTTGAAAATTTCAAGGAAGCCAGCAGATGAGGATCATCCTTATGGACACTTGCGTGCAGAGACGATTGCATCGATGGTTGCTTCCTTTATTATGGTAGTTATCGGTATAGAAGTATTGATATCTTCTATTAAAAAGATGTTTAACGGAGTGGAAACGGAGCCTTCGCTGACGGCAGCCTTGATCGCATTGTTTGGTGCGGCAGTGATGATCATCGTTTATTTGTACAATATTAAGGTAGCTAAAGAAACAGACAGCCAAGGGCTAAAAGCAGCCGCTCTTGATAACCGTTCAGACGCTTTTGTTAGCATTGGAGCCGCAGTCGGAATCTTTGGTGCACAGATCGGCTTACCATGGCTAGATCCTGCCGCAGCAGTTCTTGTTGGTCTAATCATCATTAAAACAGGTTGGGAGATTTTCACGGAAACCTCCCATAACCTTTCAGATGGCTTTGATTATGAAGAAGGTAAGGAAATGGAGCACAAGATTCTAGATGTTGAAGGTGTAGAGAACGTGGGAGACCTGAAAGCTCGTAAACACGGTAACCGAGCTATTATCGATGTAACGATTAAAGTTGACCCTTCCCTAAATGTAGTGGAAAGTCACGAAATCACAGAAAAGATAGAAGACACGATCAAAGAAGCTTATAATGTCGAAAGTATACAAGTTCACGTTGAACCAGAGGACGGAAAGAACAAAGATAACCCATTAAAGTGAAGAGGGCTGAATGAATTCTATCCGATTTCCGAATGGATCTCTTATCGTAAACCTAGAAAATCCCGGAATCGGGAGTTCTTCTTGTATCTGTATATGGTGGAGAGCTAAATGTTCCTTGAAGCTTAAGAGATCATCAACTAAAAATGCGGGATGGTGTTTACCTTTGTAAACCTGATCTTCCACTCCGATGTGTAGTTGTTGATGACCGAATTGAAACCACATCCCACCGTTTTTTCGAAGAGCCTCTGGTTTTGGAATTTCTTCAAGTTGCAGGATTCCTTCATAAAAATCTCGTGCTTCATCTATCTTTTCTAGTGGAATACATATTTGGACATGATGGATGCCTGTTATTTTCATGATCTATTACCTCCATTGAATAATTAATTGAAGAATAAGCAGAACAGTTACAGTCCTCATAAGGATTGTAACTTGTTTTGTTTTTAAGCGAGGTGCAAGCTTTACAGCAGCTTGTGCTCCACAGATGCTTCCAATCGTCAGCGGTATGGCTACGTTCCACAGATAATGACCAGCCCACAAATAAGTGAATACAGCTCCAGTGCAGCTTAAGAACGTATTAAATCGCGTAAACGAAAGAGTGCGAATATATGTAAAGCCGTTTCGCAAAAAAAGCTGCATCTGTAAGGTTCCCTGACCTGGACCAAATAAGCCATCGTAAGCTCCGATACCAAAAAGATAGGGATATTTACTTACAGGCAGCTGTTTGATCTCATGATTAGGATGTGTTTCTCTTTTTGTTTTTAGAAAGGTTAAGAAGAGTGCACCTGTGAGTAAGAAGAGAGCGATGATGGTTAAATTTTCTCTAGATATTGAGGAAGCAGTCAAGCCGCCTCCAATTCCTCCAAGCAGACTGATGACACCTGAAATGAGGTAAGGCGTAAGCTTTGTATCATTTTTTCGTAAGAGAACAAAAAAGCTGGAAAAAGAACTGAACATGTTGGCAAATTTATTCGCTGCGATCGCAGAGTGAACGGGAACACCTAATAATAACATGATCGGAAAATTAATCATGCCCCCACTTCCAGAAAGAGTGCCGATAAAAGTTGCTATAAAGCCCACGAATATGAGAATGTACAATGGATCCACATCCCTTCATTTTCTCTTTACATATCTATCCTATGTTAAGGTATACTTAAAATAAATTACATATATTAGATAATTTTCAATAAGAAAAACTTATGAATGCTAAAAGGAGAAATAATGCAGTTATCTGAATTTCGTATATTAAAAGTTCTTGCTGAAGAATTAAATATGAGGAAAGCATCTGAGCGTTTATACGTATCTCAACCTGCTCTCAGTCAGAGGCTTCAAACGATTGAGAACAATTGGGGAACCATTATTTTTATTCGTTCTCAAAAGGGATTGAATTTAACACCTTCTGGAGAAAAAATTCTAGCTTTTGTTACGGAAGTTCTTCAAAAAGAGGAGCTTGTAAAAGAAGAACTTCAATCTCTCTCAGAGCATGTTCACGGCACATTAAAGCTTGCGGTGGCCTCTATCATAGGTCAATATTGGTTACCTCATGTGCTAAAAGAGTATGTGAATCTCTACCCTCATGTAAATATTTCACTAATAACGGGTTGGAGTTCGGAAATCATTAAACACCTTTACGAAGATAAGATACACCTTGGAATTGTTAGAGGCAATCCAGAGTGGAGAGGCAGCAAAGAACATATTTTGTCAGACCACTTATATTTAGTCGATACGACGATCTCATCCATTGACGAGCTTTCTGATACGACTAAACCATTTATTCAGTTTAGGAGTCACTCAACCTATTATCAAGAAATACAAGATTGGTGGCATACTCATTTTAAAACGACGCCACAAAAAACAATTGTTGTTGACCAGATTGAAACGTGTAAACAGATGGCTCTAAATGGAATAGGTTATGCGATTCTCCCATCGATCAGTCTTCGGCCTGAGGACGATATCTATAAGATCCCATTAACAGATAAAAAGGGTAATGCCATTAAACGAGATACTTGGCTTATTCATCACGGCACAGGATCGGAGCTCAAACAAGTCAATGTCTTTATGGATTTGATTCGAAAACTAACGAATGAATAAGGTTTGAATCTTTCTATATTTAGTGGTTTAATACAATACAGAATGACTTTTAAGGAGGAACTACCAAACATGAAAATGATGGATGCAAACGAAATTATCTCATTTATCCAAAACGCAACAAAATCTACACCAGTAAAAGTTTATGTAAAAGGAAATCTTGAAAATATCGATTTTGGCCAAGAAACGAAAGTGTTCCCTTCAGGCAACACGGCTGTCCTATTCGGTGAGTGGAAAGATATTGAAGCTGCTCTAAAAGCAAATGAAAGCAACATTGAAGACTTCGTGATCGAGAATGACCGTCGCAACTCAGCGATTCCATTGTTAGATATGAAGAACATCAAAGCTCGTATTGAACCAGGTGCAATCATTCGTGACCAAGTTGAGATCGGTGACAATGCCGTAATCATGATGGGTGCTTCTATTAACATTGGAGCAGTTATCGGTGAAGGAACGATGATCGACATGAACGTCGTACTTGGTGGACGAGCTACTGTAGGAAAGAACTGCCACATCGGTGCAGGAACTGTACTAGCAGGTGTTATTGAACCACCTTCAGCAAAGCCAGTTGTTGTAGAAGATGATGTAGTCATTGGAGCGAATGCAGTTGTTCTCGAAGGTGTTACAGTTGGTAAAGGTGCTGTCGTAGCTGCAGGTGCCATTGTGATCGAAGACGTAGAACCATACACAGTAGTTGGTGGAACTCCTGCTCGTGTACTAAAGAAAATCGATGAAAAAACAAAATCAAAAACAGAAATTAGACAAGAGCTTCGTCAGTTAAACGACTAATTATAGCGTAGGGGATGAGAGAAGATGAAATCGTTGCTTGAGATAAGAAAAGACTTGCACCGTATACCGGAGCCAGGATTCTTAGAGTTTAAAACTCAGAGATATATCCTTGATCTCATCTCCACTTTTCCTCAGAATCATCTTGAAGTTCACACGTGGGAAACGGGCATATATGTAAAAGTGATCGGAAGAAATCCATCAAAAACGATAGCTTATCGAACAGATATGGATGGACTGCCTATTGTTGAAGAAACAGGTTATGAATTTTCTTCTCTTCATGAAGGAATGATGCATGCCTGTGGACACGATATTCATATGACGATTGCGATCGGTTTATTGTCCCATTTTGCACAGAACCCTTTAGATGACCATCTGTTATTTATTTTTCAGCCTGCTGAAGAAGGACCAGGTGGAGCTCTCCCGATGCGAGAGAGTGAGCTGTTTCAACAGCTGCAACCTGACATGATCACAGCACTCCACATTGCTCCGGAATATCCGGTCGGCACGATTGCTGTAAAAGAAGGATTATTATTTGCGAATACATCTGAACTTTTCATCGATATGATCGGAAAAGGCGGCCATGCTGCTTATCCTCATTTAAGCAATGATATGGTAGTTGCAGCAAGCCATCTGGTAACACAGATGCAGTCGATCGTTGCGCGTAATATTGATCCACTGGATTCTGCAGTTGTTACGATCGGCAAGATAACGGGTGGAACGAAACAAAATATTATCGCTGAAAAAGCAAGGTTAGAAGGCACGATTCGAACTTTATCACCAGAAGCTATGGAAAAAGTGAAAAAGCGGATCGAAGCTTTAGTTGAAGGTATTTCGCGCGGATTTGAATGTGAAACAGTGATTGATTATGGTTCGAATTATCGCCAAGTGGATAACGAACCGGTCTTAACTAGAGAATTCATGGAATTCGCTAAGCAGCAAAAAACTGTGAATGTATACGAATGCAAAGAAGCTATGACAGGGGAAGACTACGGATATTTCTTAGAGAAAATTCCGGGGTTCATGTTCTGGCTAGGAGTTGATACTCCGTACGGTCTCCATCATTCAAAATTAAAGCCGCAAGAAGAAGCGATTCAACATGCGGTAGATCTGTTAGTTCAATATTTTATCTTCAAAGGGAATAGAAAATAGAAAAGCGGCTACTTCGGCCGTTTTTTTTTTGCTCTTTTCTCTAGTTTCAGTCTCCTAATGATACTCAATCCACGAATGTTAACCTCCAATCCATAAATTTTAACCGTCAATCCAAAAGTTTTAATACGCAATCCACAAATTTTGGTGCTCAATCCAAAAGTTTTTATGATTTATCCACGAGTTGACACGTGACGCCATATATGGACATACGGTCTCAACAGCAACACTTCATTGTTCATTACATATTCCCAATATGAGTTGGAAACATTAAGAAAAGTAAGGAGGTGGGAATATGGCTAGAATTGGTGTAGAACAATCGTTATCAAATGTATCAGATGCTTTGCGATCAAAGGGATATGATGTTGTAGAACTTCGTCAAGAACAAGACGCGAACGGCTGTGATTGCTGTGTAATTTCCGGACAGGATCAGAACGTTATGGGCATTCAAAATGCAGCAACACAAGGTTCTGTATTAAATGCTCATGGCATGTCAGCTGATGAAGTATGTCAGGCTGTTGAAAGCAGATTACAATCATAACACTCCTGGGGACAGCCATGCTGCCCCTTTATTTCTGTTTAACGCACGTTTTAACAGGGAATTAATTGACCAATCACAAAAATATATGTTGTTTAGCAGCAGATGGGGAGGTCCATATGCCAATCGTAAATGTACTCATGATTATTTTACTTATCGTATTAACCGCATTTTTTGTAGTCACTGAATTTGCGATCGTAAAAGTACGAAGAACGCGAATCGACCATTTAGCTTCCGAGGGAAATAGTAAAGCGATCGCTGCACAAAAAGTTATCGGAAATCTTGACGGTTATTTGTCAGCCTGTCAGTTAGGAATAACGATTACAGCATTAGGACTTGGGTGGTTGGGCGAACCGACTGTTGAGATCTTTTTAAGGCCATTGTTTGAAAACGCTGGTTTGAGTGAAGGGCTCACTCACACGCTCTCGTTTTCAATCGCCTTTTTCTTAATTACATTCTTACACGTGGTACTAGGTGAATTGGCACCGAAAACAGTTGCGATTCAAAAAGCTGAGATGGTCTCGTTAGCTACAGCAAAACCAATTATCCTGTTTTATAAGGTCATGTACCCTTTTATTTTCTTACTAAATGGATCAGCGAACCTTTTGACACGTGTGTTTGGCATAAGTCCAGCTAGTGAACATGAAGTAGTACATACAGAAGAAGAGTTGCGTCTTATTCTTTCTGAAAGTTTACAGGGTGGAGAGATCAACCAATCAGAATACCGTTATGTGAACAGAATTTTTGAATTTGATGACCGTGTAGCGAAGGAAATCATGATTCCTCGAACAGAGATGGTCTGTTTATTCCTAGAAAATACGTGTGAACAAAACATGGCGATCATGCGTGAAGAAAAGTTCACGAGATATCCTGTTGGGCATGATGATAAAGATCATATTGTAGGGATTGTAAACATTAAAGAATTCTTTAACGAAAATTTCAGCAAAGAAAATTTTGACTTAAATGATTATATACGTCCCATTATTACCGTCCATGAATCTATACCGATTCAAAAACTATTAGTCAAAATGCAAAAAGATCAGACACATATGGCTGTGCTCGTAGACGAGTACGGAGGAACTGCAGGAATTGTTACGGTTGAAGACATCTTAGAAGAAATCGTTGGGGAGATCAGAGATGAATTTGATATTGATGAAGAACCTGAAATTCAACAAATCGATCAAAATCAAACCGTAGTGGATGGTAAAGTGCTCATCTCACAGATCAATGAATTATTTGCACTCGATATTGATAACAGTGAAATCGATACAATCGGTGGGTGGGTTCTAACAAGGTCTGTTGATTTAGAATCAAACCATTCGTTTAATTACGAAAGTTATCGATTTACGATTTTAGAGCTAGATGGCAGACAGATTAAAAAAATCGGAATTGAAAAGATATCAGAAGAAAATAATGTCGATACGAATAAAGACTCCTGAACATCGTTTAGGAGTCTTTACTTTTCCATTGTCCATTTTCTGTTTTTTCATATTTATGTTTTACTGCGCTCCATGCTACCTTATGAGCTGTCTCTTCTTCTTTGTATTCTTCAAGTGCAGAATTGAAAGCTTCTTTATATATTTCCTGACCGTGATGAGGAAGGTGATCTCTTACCCCCTCAGGCAGATCTTTAAGTGAATTATACGGCATATGAATCCCTCCTATAGAACTAAGAGTTCCCGTGAAATCCTCAATATAAACTCTTTATTGAGAATGCATAGAATCTGAAATGAGCGGATAATTTCACATTTTTAGTTTAAGTTGCTATGATTAAGGAGAAATTAAGACGTGGGAACAGCTTTCCTTATTTAAATTAATTATTATTTAACATTGACTAAAAATAAGGACTGTACTATAATTACCCATGTAAATAAAACAGTTTTTTTTGGAGGGATTTTCACCTATGGCAGAACGTATGGTAGCAAAACAAGCACCTAGATTTGAAATGGATGCAGTATTACCAAACAAAGAATTTGGAAAAGTTAGCTTAGAAGAAAACATGAAGAATGACAAGTGGACTGTTCTTTTCTTCTATCCAATGGACTTCACTTTCGTTTGTCCTACAGAAATCACATCACTTAGCGACCGTTTTGACGAGTTCGAAGATTTAGATGCTGATGTAATTGGTGTTTCTACAGATACAATCCACACTCACAAAGCTTGGATCAACACGCCACGTGACATGAATGGTCTAGGTGAGTTAAAATATTCTCTAGCAGCTGATACTAACCACACTGTAGCTCGTGATTACGGTGTACTAATCGAAGAAGAGGGTATTGCTCTTCGCGGTTTATTCATCATCTCTCCTGAGGGTGAATTAATGTACTCTGTTGTTAACCATAACAACATTGGCCGTGATGTTGATGAAACATTACGTGTTCTTCAAGCACTTCAAACAGGTGGACTTTGCCCAGCAAACTGGAAGCCTGGTCAAAAGACTCTTTAATCGTCAAATAGCGTACATTTTATAACCCAAGACGTTGTTCTTGGGTTATTTTTGTAATTACTAATGAAAACGCGAACATATTCTGTGAATTTTACATAAGAGGTATTAGTTAGATATTGATTTTCAAATAATGTGGTAAAATAAGGCTATGCCGCGAAAGATTGGAGTGATGGACTTTGAAAAAGCAATATGCTGTAATCGGACTAGGTCGTTTCGGCGGTAGTATGTGTAAAGCATTGGCCGATCAAGGAATGGAAGTCCTAGCGATCGATATCGATGAAGATCGAGTAAATGAGTTTTCCAACGTTGTTACGCACGCTGTAATTGCCGATTCTACAGATGAAGGTGTATTGAAAAGTCTTGGAATCAGAAACTTTCAGCATGTTGTGGTGGCGATTGGTGACAACCTGCAATCGTCTATTCTTACAACACTGATTCTAAAAGAGATGGGTGTAGAAAAGATTACGGTTAAAGCACAAAATGATTATCATGAAAAGGTCTTAAGAAAGATCGGAGCAGATAAAATCATTCATCCAGAGCGTGATATGGGTGTTAGAATTGCTCATCAAATCGTCTCGAACAACGTTCTTGATTATTTAGAACTATCCGATGAACATAGCATCGTTGAATTGGTCGCAACTAAAAAGATGAACAATAAGTCCTTGATCGAGTTAGATATACGGGCTAAGTATGGTTGTAACGTTGTGGCAGTTAAACGAGGAAAAGACATATTCGTTTCTCCACAGGCTGACCAGAACATTCATCAAGGAGATGTATTGATCGTAATCGGTGGAGATAAAGACATCAATCGCTTAGAAAAACAAATGGCAAATGAAGAATAAAAAAACCGTTACCCTTGAACAGGGAACGGTTTTTATTATGAAACTAAATCTCCATGATGATTGGAAGAATCATTGGGCGTCTCTTCGTTTTTTCATATAAGAAAGGTGCTAATGTATCTGTTATTTCATTCTTGATCTCAGACCACTGTGTGGTTCTTTTCTCGTTCATAATCGTTTCTAAATGTTTGCTAAGAAGACTTTGAGCATCGTGAATTAAGTCTCCAGACTCACGCATATAAACAAACCCTCTTGAAATAATATCAGGTCCTGCTTCAATTCTAAATTCTTTCATGTCCATACTTACGACAACGACTACTAGACCTTCTTCTGAAAGAATTTTACGATCTCGAAGAACTATGTTTCCGATATCACCAATTCCACTTCCATCGACATAGACAGAACCGGAAGGAATCTTTCCTGCTACCATCGCCTCGTTATGAGAAAGAGCTAAAACTTCGCCATTATCCATTACAAATGAATTCTGAGAAGGAACATCGCAATCAGAAGCAAGTTTCGTGTGCATCTTAAGCATTCGATATTCACCATGAATCGGCATAAAGAACTTAGGCTTCATAAGACGTAACATAAGCTTTTGTTCTTGCTGCCCACCATGACCCGATGTATGGATATCATTTAATGAACCATGAATCACTTCTGCACCTGCACGGAACAACTGATTGATCGTCTTACTAACGCTTAATGCGTTACCTGGAATAGGTGAGGATGAGAAGACAACTGTATCTCCAGGAATGATTTGAATCTGTCTATGTGTTCCGTTAGCGATTCTTGAGAGAGCGGCCATTGGTTCACCTTGGCTTCCTGTACATAGAATCGTAACTTGGTTATCAGGCAGACGGTTGATCTGATTTGCATCAACAAACGTATTCTTAGGTGCTTTAATAAAGCCGAGCTCTTGTCCAACTGTAATGGCAGAATCCATACTGCGGCCAAACACAGCAATTTTTCTATTGTTTGCTACAGAAGCTTCAACGACTTGCTG
The DNA here is from genome assembly GCF_007673525.1 of Fictibacillus phosphorivorans. Taxonomy (GTDB): domain Bacteria; phylum Bacillota; class Bacilli; order Bacillales; family Fictibacillaceae; genus Fictibacillus; species Fictibacillus phosphorivorans_C. The sequence continues at coordinate 2,538,035 of NZ_VDZU01000001.1, read as the reverse complement.
CAATCTATGAATGTTTGAAGCAAATGTAGCGAAGATCACTCGGCCTTCCATTTTTCTGAAAATGTCTTGAATGCTTTCTCCGACACGTCTTTCTGAAAGTGTAAACCCAGGAACCTCACTATTTGTTGAATCAGAAAGTAAGCAGAGTACACCTTCTTTTCCGATCTCTGCCATCTTTGTTAAGTTCGCAGGTTCACCAACAGGCGTGAAATCAAATTTAAAGTCACCAGTGTGAACGATGTTTCCTGGTGGCGTTTTCACTACAAGTCCATAAGAATCTGGAATACTGTGAGTAGTTCTAAAGAAGCTTACAGATGTTTTACGGAATTTGATCACATCATCCTCAGTGATTTCATGTAACTGTGCACGTCGCAGCAAACCGTGTTCTTCTAATTTGTTCTTGATCAGAGCAAGTGCAAGTTTACCTCCATAGATTGGAATGTTCACTTGTCTTAGAAGATAAGGAATACCTCCAATGTGATCCTCATGTCCATGAGTAATAAATAAACCTTTGATCTTTTCTTCGTTTTTCACAAGATACGTATAATCTGGAATTACGTAATCAATCCCTAAAAGTTCATCTTCAGGAAATTTAATTCCTGCATCAATAAGGATGATCTCATCTTGAAATTGAACGGCATACGTATTTTTACCGATTTCTCCTAGACCGCCTAGCGCAAATACGGCGGCTTGATGATTTTTTACAAATTTCATAAATTATACATTCTCCAATTCCAATGAATTCGTGTCTTTTTCATACTCTAGAAATTTACCGTTAATTTCTTGTATGTATTCAATGTTGTATTTGCGGTCAGCAAGCTTTTTACGTACGTCGTTAATCGTTTCAGCTTCTACGTATACTGTTTGAGTGTGTTCACGAACAGGAACCTCTGTTAAGCTAGTTTGAAAAAATACTTTGAAAATCATATTTCATGTCTCCTTACCGGTCTGTAGTTTTTGAGTTTCTTCGTCCTATTATAAAGGAAAGTGACATGTTTTTCATGTTTTTTCATAATGCATCGTTGGAAAACCACAAAAATATAAAAATAATAACTGTTAAGCTCTAGGGTTTATCCTATATAATGACGTTAGTTAATCGAAAAACTTAACTTAGTTAAGAATTAGTTTTCCGTTATTATTTTGTTGTTTTACCCATTTCCTTAACTTTTTTAATAAGCGCGTTCTCATCTTCATTTATTACCCTCCACGGCTCTTTTTATTACTAGTATGTGTAGTTGAATCGATATTTTTAGAGGGAAATTGTTACATTTTTTATATTTTATATGAGAAGGGGTTAACCAATGAAATTATATTCTGCCCTCTTTGTTTTAAGTTTGATATGGGGAATGTCTTTCTTATTTATAAAAGTTTTACTTGGTATTTTTGATCCATGGCAGATTGTATTTATTCGTTGTTTGCTAGGAATATTGACAATCGTTCCTTTGTTTATGATTAGCAAGCAAGCAGTTCACTGGAAAGCACTTCCCGTAAAAAAGTTGCTTCTTGTAGGTTTTTTGAATGCTGGTCTACCTTGGGGACTGATTGCTTGGAGCGAAACTTTTTTAGATAGCGGGTATACGGCTATATTAAATGCTACTACTCCGATCTGGACATCAATGATGGGTGTTTTCTTTTTCTCCATATCATTGCAATGGAAACAATGGGCTGGGGTACTCGTCGGTTTTATGGGTATTTTATTGTTAATGGACATTGATGCTCCTGGGTTGACTAAGAATCAGTTGGGCTTAGGGATTGTTTTGATGCTCGTAGCTACGTGTTGCTATGGATATAGTTCACAATACGCAAAAAAACATCTTCAGAATACAACGGTTTGGATCACGGCTTCTTCCACATTATTTGCAGGTATGCTTCTAAGTGCTCTCATGATGTTATTGACGGAGAGTTGGACAATGCCTGAAAATCCTATTAATTACACTATATTATCATCCCTTATCGGTCTCGGAGTTTTTGGTTCAGGAATTGCATACTTGCTATATTATTATATGATCTCTGCTGGTTCAGCCGAGTTTGCTACACTAGTCACTTACCTAGTGCCTGTATCTGCCGTAATGTGGGGTAGCGTCTTGTTAGATGAACAAATACACTCAAGTGCATTCTGGGGTTTGCTGCTTATTTTTATAGGTGTCTATCTAACAGGGAAGAAAAAGAAGAAAAAGGACGTTTTACACCTGGAACGTGATAGAACAGCTTAAAAACATTCAATTTAAAATTGAGTGTTTTTTTTGTTTCGTGTAGAATGTAAGCGTATACAACGCGAGGGGGAATCTGGTTGATTACATTCTTAGTTTCAATTGTATTATTAGTCATTGGTTATTTTACGTATGGAAAGTACGTTGAAAGAGTGTTTGGAGTAAAGCAGGAAAGAAAGACACCTGCTTATGCACAAGAAGATGGAATTGATTATGTCCCGATGGGTACAAAAACGAACTCTCTTATTCAGTTATTGAATATTGCAGGAGTAGGTCCGATTTTTGGACCTATCATGGGTGCATTATATGGTCCGGTAGCGTTTCTTTGGATCGTACTTGGAGCAATATTTGCAGGTGCTGTTCATGATTATTTAACTGGAATGATTTCTATTCGAAATCGAGGGGCGCATTTACCACAACTCGCGGGTAAGTTTTTAGGAAATGCGATGAGACATGTTGTAAATGGTTTTACTCTTCTTCTTTTATTATTAGTAGGAACAGTTTTTGTTAGTGCTCCAGCAGCGCTAATTCATGATCTTACGGGAGATTGGGTAAGTTTAAGTCTCATTATTGGATTAATCTTTGTTTATTATATTCTTGCTACGCTCTTACCAATCGATAAGATTATTGGGAGAGTCTATCCAGTCTTTGGTGCGTTGCTCGTAATTAGTGCAATTGGAATAGGTGGGGGATTAGTAGTTACAGGCGCACCGATTCCAGAACTCTCATTTGAGAATATGCATCCCGATAACGTACCCATTTTCCCACTCTTATTCTTGACCATTTCATGTGGAGCACTTTCAGGATTTCACGCTACACAATCGCCTATTATTTCACGAACGACTAAAAATGAAAAAGAAGGAAGAAAAATTTTCTATGGCATGATGATAGCAGAAGCTGTTATTGCTATGATCTGGGCAGCAGCTGCAATGAGTTTATTCGATGGAAAATCATTATCAGGCATTATTGCAGAAGGTGGACCTGCTGCAGTTGTTAGTGAAGTGTCAGTAACGATGCTTGGAGCAATTGGAGGAACGCTTGCGGTAATTGGTGTCATCATTCTACCAATCACTTCAGGAGATACTTCATTCCGAAGTGCCAGAATGATACTAGCTGATTACTTCAACATCGGGCAAAAGAAACTATCTTCTAGACTTTGGATTGCTATACCTATGTTCGTTATTTCATTTTTATTAACGAAGATTGACTTTACATTACTATGGCGTTATTTTTCATGGGCTAACCAATCAACGGCTATGCTAGCTCTTTGGGTAGGAGCTATGTATTTAAAAAGATCGAAAAAGAATCATTGGATCGCTACGTTGCCCGCTATTTTTATGACGATGGTGACTGTTACTTACATTTGTAACGCTCCAATCGGTCTCGGTCTCTCAAACGGAATAGCTTATACGATTGCAGCAATAACAACTGTAATAGCAACTTTCTTGTTCGTGCGAAGTAAACCAAGCGACGAAGAAGCAATGCTCGTTGATGATGATCGCGATGTAGCTTAAATGAGGTTCCTTAGATAAAATCGTACAATTAAATAGAAAAACGTGCGTCAAAGAATAAAAAAAACTCACTAAGCTGGAAGAACAGATTAGTGAGTTTTTTGTTGATCGTTATCTTATTACAACAGAGTTTGCAGGAGGTTCAAAGGGCTGTTTTTCATTGATTCGGTCAAAGAACATGATGCCGTCTAAATGATCGAGTTCATGTTGAAAACATATACCAGGAAGTCCTTTTAATTTCAAATTCACTTCTGAACCGTCAGGTGTGAATCCTTTTACCGTAACTTTAGCATATCGAGGTACAAGTCCAGGTACTTCTCTGTCTACAGATAAGCACCCTTCTCCTCCGTCTAAATAAGTCATCTGAACTGAATGACTAATGATTTTTGGATTTAACAGTGCATAACTGTATAAATTCCCATTTTCATCAGAAACATGAAAAGCAAAGATTCGTTTTGAGATTCCAATTTGAGGAGCAGCAATTCCGATACCGGGTCTTAAATTATATTTTGCTGCAATCTCTGGATCTTGGCTGTTCTTTACAAATTCAAGAAGTTGATTCGCTGTTTTAATGTCTTCATCTGAGAATGGATAAGGTACTTCGACCGCTTTTTCCCTAAGTGTTGGGTGACCTTCTCTTATTACATCTTTCATTGTTAACACAAGCAAAACCTCCGTGCCGATATACTTTTAAGTTAATTTAATTTCCTCTTATCATAACATAGAGGATTTTTAATAAAAAAGAACGGAAATAAAATATTTTAGGCAATATTATAGTTCAATCTTTTATTGTAAGGTAGTCTACAGTTATGAAATATAAGCTGAAAACGACTAATACAGCGGAAAAATTAATATGAAACAGTTAGGTTAATGAGACTGGATAAACGATTGATGAACAGGCTCGTAAATATGTGATAACTATATGCAACCTATAGATTGACTGTGTATGAGCAGTGGTGTAAACTAATTTACGTGAAAAGGATTGTTGTGTTACTCTAGATATGTTGAATAGTAATACAGTTAGGATGCCGCAAGATGGTTTAGCTCTTGATTACAAGGGAAAACTTCAGGTGGGTACACAAAGGCATACCTAAAAGCCTTTTAATAATATAAACCTGTCTTAAAAATGTTTCACTTTGGGCAACCTGTTAAATATGTGCATGTTTTTAAGATTAGGGAAAATTGACAGGGTAAAAGAAAGGAAGAGGTGACTTTTCATGACGAAAACAATTGATGCAGTTCAAGATCAATTTGAAACGTTCCAGATTCTTTCTGAAGACGGAGAAGTTGTTAACGAATCGGCAATGCCGAATTTGTCTGATGAAGATCTGCAAGAACTAATGCGCCGCATGGTTTACACTCGAATTTGGGATCAGCGTGCTATCTCTTTAAACAGACAAGGGCGTCTTGGATTCTATGCTCCAGTAGCAGGACAAGAAGCTTCTATGCTTGGAACTCACTATGCTTTAGATAAAGAAGACTGGATTCTTCCAGGATACCGTGATATCCCTCAAATGGTTTTCCACGGCTTCCCATTAACACAAGCATTCTTATGGTCTCGCGGACACTTCCAAGGTGGACAGATTCCTGAAGGTGTAAACGTATTGATGCCTCAAATCATCATCGGCGCTCAAATCATTCAAGCGGCTGGTGTTGGTTTTGGACTTAAGAAACAAGGCAAAAAGAACGTATGTATCACTTACACTGGTGACGGTGGAGCATCACAAGGTGACTTCTACGAAGGATTAAACTTTGCAGGAGCATACCGAGCTAATACGATCTTTGTTGTTCAAAACAACCGTTTTGCGATCTCAGTTCCAGTTGAAAAGCAATCTGCAGCAAAAACGATCGCTCAAAAAGCAGTTGCAGCTGGTATTGAAGGAATTCAAGTTGATGGAATGGATGTTCTTGCCGTTTATGCAGCGACTCAACAAGCTCGCGAGCGTGCAGTTTCTGGTGAAGGTCCTACATTGATTGAAACTCTTACTTATCGTTACGGGCCACATACGATGGCAGGAGATGATCCTACTCGTTACCGTACAAAAGATCTTGATAATGAATGGGAAAAGAAAGATCCACTTGTTCGTTTCCGTAAGTTCTTAGAGAAGAAGAACCTTTGGTCTGAAGAGCAAGAAAACAAAGTTGTAGAAGAAGCAAAAGAAGATATTAAAGCTGCGATCAAGAAAGCAGACGGAGCGCCTAAGCAAAAGGTTACTGACCTTATCGGCTTCATGTTCGAAGACCTTCCGTTCAACCTTCGTGAGCAGTTAGAAGAATACACAGCAAAGGAGTCGAAATAATATGGCTCAAATGACTATGATTCAAGCAATTACAGACGCTATGCGTAATGAATTAAAAAGCAATGAACAAGTTCTTGTTTTCGGTGAAGATGTAGGCCAAAACGGTGGAGTATTCCGTGCTACTGAAGGACTTCAAAAAGAATTTGGAGAAGATCGCGTTTTTGATACTCCGCTAGCTGAGTCTGGAATTGGGGGACTTGCAATAGGTCTAGGGCTTACAGGTTTCCGTCCAGTAATGGAGATTCAATTCTTTGGTTTCGTATTTGAAGTATTTGATTCAGTTGCTGCACAAATGGGTCGTATGAGATACCGTTCAGGCGGAGTTTATACTTCTCCAGTAACGATTCGTTCACCATTTGGTGGAGGCGTTAAAACACCTGAGCTTCATGCAGACAGCCTTGAAGGTTTAATGTACCAAACTCCTGGTATCAAAGTTGTTATTCCTTCAACTCCATATGACGCAAAAGGTCTATTAATCTCTGCGATTCGTGATAACGATCCAGTAGTTTATCTAGAGCATATGAAACTATACCGTTCTTTCCGTGGCGAAGTACCAGAGGAAGAATACACGATCGAACTTGGTAAAGCAGATGTGAAACGTGAAGGTAAGGATGTTTCTATCATTACTTACGGTGCTATGGTTCACGCTTCATTAAAAGCTGCTGAAGAATTGGAAAAAGAAGGCATCTCTGCTGAAGTGATCGACCTTCGTACGATTAGCCCGCTTGATATCGAAACGATTATGGCGTCTGTTGAAAAAACAGGTCGAGCAATTGTCGTGCAAGAAGCACAAAAACAAGCTGGTATTGGGGCGTTCGTTGTAGCTGAAATCAACGACCGTGCAATCCTTCACTTAGAAGCACCTGTATTGCGTGTGACTGCACCAGATACAGTGTTCCCGTATGCTTCTGCCGAAGATGTTTGGATTCCAGATCATCGTGATATTGTAGATAAAGCAAAGAAAGTCTACAACTTCTAAGAAAAAATGAATGTTAGCTGAAAGAGACGTCAGTTCTTGACTTTTTCTTTCAGCTCTTTCACATCAGTGACGAAAAAGATTGTTATAAAATAGGAGGCGTTAATCGTGGCATTTGAATTTAAGCTTCCCGATATTGGAGAAGGAATTCACGAAGGTGAAATTGTAAAGTGGTTTGTAAAAGCAGGGGACGAAGTAAAAGAAGACGATATCCTGCTTGAAGTACAAAACGACAAAGCTGTAGTTGAAATTCCATCTCCTGTAGACGGTAAAATTCTTGAACTTAAAGTAGACGAAGGAACAGTATCTGTAGTTGGTGATGTTCTAGTAACAATTGAAGCAGAAGGTGAAATTCCTGCTGATGCTCATGGCGGTGGTCATGAAGCTCCAGAACAGCCTAAAGCTGAAGAAGAAAAGAATGTTACTGCTGATCAAGCTAAAGAAGCTGACAAATCAGAAGCTAAAACAGATAAAACGGAAGATACAGCGAAAGAAGAACCAGCAGACGAATCTAAGCGTGTGATCGCAATGCCTTCTGTTCGTAAATATGCTCGTGAAAAAGAAGTTGATATTCGTAAAGTACAAGGTTCTGGAGATAACGGACGTGTACTTAAAGAAGACATCGACAAATTCGTAAGTGGCGGCGGAGCAGCTGAAGCAGCACCACAAGCGACTGAAACTGAAGCAGCTCCAAAAGCTGAAGCGAAGAAAGAAGCGCCTAAAGCAATTCCTGCTGGCGAAATGGAAACTCGTGAAAAGATCAAAGGAATTAGAAAAGCGATCTCAAAAGCGATGGTTAACTCCAAACATACAGCTCCTCATGTTACACTAATGGATGAAGTGGACGTTACTGATCTTGTTGCACACCGTAAGAAATTTAAGCAAGTTGCTGCAGATAAAGGCATCAAGCTTACTTATCTTCCATACGTGGTAAAAGCATTAACTTCTGCATTGCGTGAATACCCTGTGCTTAATGCATCTATCGACGATGCAAACGAAGAAATCGTATACAAGCACTATTACAACATCGGTATTGCGGCAGATACAGATAACGGACTAATGGTACCAGTTGTTAAAGATGCTGATCGTAAATCCATCTTCAAAATCTCTTCTGAAATCAATGAACTAGCTACTAAAGCACGTGATGGTAAGCTTTCTGGTGAAGAGATGAAGGGCGGATCTTGTACGATTACGAATATCGGTTCTGCAGGCGGTCAATGGTTCACACCAGTAATCAACCACCCAGAAGTAGCGATCTTAGGTATCGGCCGTATTGCTGAAAAAGCAGTTGTTAAAGATGGAGAAGTAGTAGTAGCTCCTGTTTTAGCTTTATCTCTTAGCTTTGACCACCGTCTGATCGATGGTGCAACAGCTCAAAATGCATTGAATCACATTAAGCGTTTATTGAACGATCCACAACTATTAGTAATGGAGGCGTAATTCGATGGTAGTAGGAGATTTTCCAATTGAGTTAGACACACTTGTCATAGGTTCAGGTCCTGGGGGATATGTTGCAGCAATTCGTGCAGCACAATTAGGACAAAAAGTGGCTATTGCGGAAAAGGCAGAAATGGGCGGCGTTTGTTTGAACGTTGGTTGTATTCCATCAAAAGCTTTGATTAATGCAGGTCACCGTGTAGAACATGCTAATCACTCTGAAGATATGGGGATTACTGTTGATAACGTAACAGTTGATTTCAGCAAAGTTCAAGACTGGAAAGCAGGCATCGTTAAGAAGCTTACTGGCGGAGTTGAAGGACTTTTAAAAGGAAATAAAGTGGAAATCATTCGTGGTGAAGCTTATTTCGTAAATGAAAACACTGTACGTATCATGGATGAGAAGAACTCTCAAACATACACGTTCAAAAATGCGATCATCGCTACTGGTTCACGTCCTATTGAAATCCCAGGTTTCAAATGGAGTGACCGTATTATCTCTTCTACAGGAGCTCTTGCTCTTAAAGAGATCCCTAAGAAGATGGTAGTTATCGGTGGCGGTTATATCGGTATGGAGCTTGGAACAGCATATGCGAACTTCGGTACAGAAGTAACAATCCTAGAAGGTAGCAAACAAATCCTTCCTGGTTTTGAAAAGCAAATGAGCCAAGTTGTTTCAAAACGCTTAAAGAAAAAAGGCAATGTAGAAGTATTTACAGAAGCTATGGCTAAAGGCGTTGAAGAAACTAAAGACGGTGTTACTGTAACAGCTGAGATCAAAGGTGAGTCTAAGACTTTTGAAGCTGACTATGTTCTCGTAACGGTTGGTCGTCGTCCAAATACTGAAGAACTTGGTCTTGAGCAAGTTGGTGTTGAAATGACTGAACGCGGTCTGATCAAAATCAATAAAAAAGCTCAAACAAACGTTAGCGGTATTTATGCAATCGGTGATGTAGTTGAAGGGCCAGCGCTTGCTCACAAAGCTTCTTATGAAGGTAAGGTAGCAGCGGAAGTAATCTCTGGACATGCTGCAGAGATCGATTACATGGCTATCCCTGCTGTAGTGTTTACAGATCCTGAACTTGCAACAGTTGGTTACGATGAGAAATCTGCTAAAGAAGCAGGATTTGATGTGAAAGCATCTAAATTCCCGTTCGCAGCTAACGGTCGTGCTCTATCTATGAACGAGACAGATGGTTTCATGAAACTTATCACTCGTAAAGAAGATGGACTTGTATTAGGAGCTCAAATTGCTGGTGGAAATGCATCTGATATGATCGCGGAACTAGGATTAGCAATCGAAGCAGGTATGACTGCTGAAGACATCGCTATGACTATCCACGCTCATCCGACTTTCGGAGAAATTTCTATGGAAGCAGCTGAAGTTGCAATTGGACTTCCTGTACACATCGTAAAATAAATAAACAAATGAAAACCCCTTGTGACTGTCTTACAGCTCACAAGGGGTTTTTTCTGTTCAATCATATATAAGTAAACGCGTCATAATCTTTATTTAGAAGCACTTGTCTAAAAGAAGGACTTAGACAGTGGGTTTTTCTAATTTGATTAAGCCCTATCAAATAAATTAATATAGTTAAAATGGAGGAAGCGATGAGAGTTTTATTATGCACTTTCATTCAGATTGTAATGTGGTGCGGTTATTCAATCGTACTGTTTCTCTCACATCACGACCATAATTTTTTTGAAACAATATTAATGTTGATGTTCGGGTATTTTAATTTTCTGGTAGCCCAGCGTTTAAACATAAACAAATCAGTAGCTTTAAACATGACGATATCACTAACACTTATTTATGTCACAGGTAAAATGATGATTGGATAATCGTTGATGCTTCCTAAGCAATGCGGTGAGACTCTTAAATGGCGCAAAAGGCACCACTATACGGCACATAGAAACTACTTCAGGGAAGCAACAAGGAACATCATAAACAGCCTTATTTTAATTTTGTCTCTTCAGAAAGAGCCTTTTTAAGAGAAATCATCATAAAGATCAATACAAATGCAAATGGGAAAGCTGCGATGATTGATGCTGTTTGTAACCCTTCTAATCCTCCTGTATACAATAAGATGGATGCTGCCGCTGCTATTACAATACCCCAAATGAATTTTGTCATAGAAGAAGGATTCAATCGACCGTCACTTGTTTGCATTCCTAGGACGAAGGTAGCTGAATCAGCAGATGTAATGAAGAATGTACTGATCAGGAAAATTGCTAATATGGACATGAGCGTTCCGAACGGAAGATGTTCGAAGAGTGCAAAGAGAGCAATCTCTGTACCTTTGTCAGTAATGATCTTATTTAGACCAACATTATTAAAGATTTCTAAATGTAGGGCAGCACCGCCGAAAATCGAGAACCAAAGTGCTCCAAAAACGGTCGGGACAAGCAAAACCCCCATTATAAATTCGCGAATTGTTCTTCCTTTTGATACTCGAGCGATAAATGTTCCAACAAACGGTGCCCATGCGATCCACCAAGCCCAATAGAAGACTGTCCACCCTTGTATCCAGCCGGCTTCACTAGGTCTGAACGGACTGAGTTTTAAACTCATACTAGGAAGATACTGTAGATAGTTACCAAGAGATTGTACGAATACATCCATGATAAAGTTTGTTGATGAAGCGAAAAGCAAGAACGCCATTAAAAGAACAGCTATCATAATGTTCAAGTTACTTAGATATTTTATTCCTTTGTTTAACCCTGTTTGAGCTGAAAGAGTAAATAAAACTGTAACGATGGCGATAATAATCAATTGTGTAGTGAAGTTATTTGAGATGTTCGTTAAATAAGAAACACCACCACTTATTTGTACGGCACCAAGTCCTAAAGAAGTTGCAACTCCAAAGATCGTGGCAAAAACTGCAACAATATCTATCGTTTTACCAATCGGTCCATTAACTCTGTCTCCTAACAATGGAGTGAATATTGCACTGATCAATCCGGGTGCACCTTTTCTAAATTTAAAATAAGCAAGTGACAATCCGATTAACGTGTATATTCCCCAAGGGTGTAATCCCCAATGAAAGAAGCTGTATCGAAGCGCAGCTTGAGCAGAGGCGGCATTTCCTCCTTCTCCGGATGGTGGTGTATAAAAGTGGCTGATTGGTTCAGCTACACCCCAAAAGACCAGTCCTATACCCATACCAGCACTAAACAGCATAGCAAACCAAGTGATTGTTGAGTACTCGGGCTTGTCATCCGGCTCTCCAAGTTTAATTTTTCCGTACTTACTAAAAGCTAGATATAATACAAAGATTAAAAAGCTTGTAGCTGAAAGCAGGTAGAACCATCCAAATTTCTCTTGTAAGAAATTTTGAATAACGGTAGCCTTAGCTTGGAATTCGGTAGGAAATAAACTTCCTATGATAACAAAAACGACAGAAATTATTAGTGAAACGATAAAAACAATATTCGGTTGTTTTTTCATTTCTTCACATCCTTTCATGATATGTATTCATTTTATTTTCCCCTAAGGGCCCGAAAGTTTACATTGTAGTAAAAATAAAATAGGAAGTCCAATCATATGATTGGACTTCCTATAGAAAAAAACCTTGATTCTCTTTACTTTTTGGGATAATAATACATCACTCTTCCGTTAAAGAGGTGAAGTTCACCTTTAAGTTTTGAAGCGATAAACTTACAAAATTCATTGGCCTTCCCCTTATCGCCATGAGTGGAGATGTCAGTTAAAGTAAATTGTATGTAACATTGTTCAAGGTTAGGATCGTTGTTTTTATCTGTTCCGATACCAACTAAAATATATTTATTTTTTCTTTGATCTATTCCTTTTAAGTAAAACCATCTTCCTTCAGCTTCTTCCTTTTCTTCAATCGTGTAAGGAAAAGCTGCGTCTGCATAGCCCCATGATAATTGTTCGCCTGTTTTTGTCGTGATAGAACGGTAATAAAGCAGAAGGTCTTTTAGTTCCTCTAAAGTGATCACTTGTTTTAAAGATGCGGGAACAAGTTTGACATAGGCGCTTTGAGACATCTGATCCACTCCAATTTGTAATTTTTATCGTCATATTAACATACTAATAGTATATCATATTTTAAGAAGATTTTGACAAATTGAGTTTAAAACTTCTTAAATGAGGGAATTACTCTTACATTCAATGACATTTTTATTAGTTTAACTTATTTAATTCCAGTAATGAACGACCCGATCGATGAACGAGCTAATCATACGAGGAGGGGTAATATGGAATGGTTTGAAAAATTATATGACGAGAGTGAGTCCGTGAATGTCCGGTTTGTAGGCTTTACTACAGATACGGTTAGGTATGATTTTGGCATAGTTTATACGAATATGTTTTTTGGTAAACCATTAGTAGTATGTATGCAAACAGGAAGGTCAGCGCTATTAGATTCAAATGATATAGGGAATCTTGAATATATCAAGCAGGCCTTTCATATTAAAACACTTAAAGAAGCTGAGGATTTGGCGCTTTTCTTTGAAGAAGCTGTACCAAACATTCAAACGATAGAACAATATGATTAAATAACATATTTTTTTAATGTGTTATACTAAATGTGTTGACAAATCAAATGTGACATAATATTATAAGAATATAAACGTAAGCGCTTTCAAAATGTGAAGGGAGATGGGACGGATGGGAGTAATCATTTGCCAAACTTGTGAAACAACAATTGAACATTTTGAAGAGGAAAAAGTGACCACTTTATATTCAAACACATGCCCGCATTGCCATGAGCAAACGAACTTAGATAAGTAAGAAAAAAAGAAGACCTCCAAGGGTCTTCTTTTTTAGATAATTATCGAATAGCAACTTGTTCTTGAATAACCTTCAGATACTTTAAATCTGCATTTTCTGGGCCTTGGACGGGTAGACCGGCTTCAAGGTTTTCTTTAATATAATCCAAATTTTCTTTCGTAATGATTTCACCAGGGATGAAGATCGGTATTCCTGGCGGATAGACCATTACGAACTCTGCGATAATCCTACCGGCAGATTCTTCGAAAGGTACACTCTCTGTATTTGCGTAAAATGCATCACGAGGCGATAGTGCGAGCACTGGTATATTTGGAACATGTACAGGTATCGATTTTATCTCTTCATTCTTTGAATGACTTAATTCATCAGAAAGTTGAGATAACGCTTGAACGAGGACCATCGTATCTTTTTCATGATCAGCCGTTGTGATCAAACATAATATGTTGTACAGATCAGATAATTCTACCTCAATGTTAAAGTTTTGACGAAGCCATGTTTCAGCTTCATACCCTGTAATGCCAAGATCTTTTACTGAGATTAAAAGCTTAGATGGGTCATAATCAAATGTAGCGGATGTGCCAAGCTTTTCTTCACCAACACAATATAGATTAGGAATATCATTGATCTTAGCTCGTGTTTCGTTGGCTAGTCGTATCGTTTTTTCAATAAGTGTGTACCCTTCAGTTGCAAGGCGGCGACGAGCTGCATCCAATGAAGCAAGAAGGATATAGGATGTAGATGTCGTAGTCATCATACTAAGAATGGTTTGCACACGTTCTGGTGATACAAGTCCTTCTCTTACATTAAGAATAGAACTTCCTGTCAGTGACCCACCGAGCTTATGAACACTCGTTGCTGCCATGTCTGCTCCAGCTTGCATCGCAGATAATGGCATGTGATCATGAAAGTGGATCAAAACACCGTGTGCCTCATCTACAAGAACAGGTACTTCAAACCGATGAGCAATATCAACAATTCCCTTGAGGTCAGCTGCAAAACCAAAATATGTCGGGTTGATGACCAGTACTGCTTTTGCGTCAGGGTGCTGATTTAAAGCTTTCTCTACGCTGTCTGGCGTGATACCGTGTGAGATACCAAGCTCAGGATCGATTTCAGGGTGAATAAAAATCGGTGTTGCACCTGAAAAAACGATTGCTGTCATGATCGACTTATGCACGTTTCGAGGTACAAGAATCTTATCTCCTGGTGACACGACAGACATGATCATCGTCATGATGGCACCGCTTGTTCCTTGTACGGAAAAGAAAGTGTGATCTGCGCCAAAAGCTTGTGCCGCAAGTGCTTGTGCTTTTTTTATCATTCCTTTTGGATGATGCAGATCATCTAATGGAGTAATGTTAATCAGGTCAATTGATAGTGCATTCGGTCCAATAAAATCTTTAAATTCTTCATCCATTCCTTGTCCTTTTTTGTGACCCGGAATGTGAAACTGCAATGGGTTCTTGTTTGCATGTTCACGCAAACCAGTAAATAAAGGAGTTTCGTGTTGAGACAATGTATTCTACACCTCATCTATTGTTAACTTATAATGAATTTCATCTTTTTATAAAACAAAAGAAGTATAACAGAAAATGCATGAAGATGTAAGTAAATGATTTAATTTTCAAGGAGGAAATAAATGAATACTAGACTTACTGAACTTTTACATATTAAATTTCCGATTATACAAGGTGGGCTCGCATACCTGGCGTATTCTGAACTTGCTTCTGCTGTTTCTAACGCGGGTGGTCTAGGTCAGATTACAGCTATGTCATTACAAGACTCAAAAGCGTTGAAAACTGAAATTCAAAGAACAAAAAGATTAACATCAAATCCTTTTGGAGTTAACTTTGCGATCGGACAACATGGAAGACCGTATGAAGAGATGCTGGAGGCGGCAATCGAAGAAGGGGTTGAGGTTATCAGTGTAACAGGAGGTAATCCTGCGCCTGTATTAGAGCGTTTAAGAGATACAGGTATTAAAACATTAGTACTTGTATCAAGCGTCAGACAAGCTGTGAAAGCAGAACAATTAGGAGCTGATGCTGTGATGGCAGTAGGTCAAGAAGGTGGTGGCCATATCGGGAAGGATGACACGGGAACATTTGTCTTAGTTCCTAGAGTTGTTGAGAATGTTTCGATTCCAGTAATCGCCTCAGGAGGTATAGGTGATGGCAAAGGATTGATGGCTGCGCTTGCTCTGGGGGCGGAAGGGGTTGAGATGGGTACAAGGTTTATAGCAACAGAAGAATGTGTTCACGCACATCCCCTATATAAACAACTTGTTGTTGAAAGCTCAGAATTAGATACAGTGGTTATCAAGAGGACACTAGGTGCACCAGGCAGAACGCTACGGACAGATTTTACATTAAAAATTTTAGAAGAAGAAAATAAGAGTGGTACATATCAACACTTAAAAGATTACATTAGTGGAGAAGCGAACAAAAAACTAATTTATGAAGGGAAAAATAAAGAAGGTTATGGTTGGGCTGGACAAATTATTGGAAGGATCCACGATGTACCTTCGGTAGAAGAGTTGTTCACCAGGATGAATGCGGAAGCTGAAACCATTAAACAAAAATTAAACAACCTTTTCTAACACTTTTCTAACAATGAGGATACTTACCCATACATTTCTGTTGTACGGCAATATACTAGTGGTAAGAAGCAGTGAATATTCTGCTTCCTGCCACTATTTTTTATCTACAGCTTGTTCTTTAGCTCATATAGAGGTATCAGTGTTTTAAACGTTTCATCAATTCGTTCGTACCAATCATTCTCAGTCATGGTTACAGCCTCATCCCTATCAATACGAACGCCACAAAGTAGTTCTGCTTTTTTTACAGTGCTAAGACGGGTTGCCATTTCTTCAAGACGTTCCTTTTTTACCTCACGATGTGGAAAGCTATCAGGTTTCATATGATCATCAGACCATACAAAATCGTTAGGTATATTCTTCTTAATCTTGTTTAAGTTCTTTCGGATTATTTGTCCGAATGCATCCTTGATTGGTGCTTCGTAAATGAGTGCGAACCATAGAAATACATGTGTTTCCCAAAGTCCAATCTGAAAATGTGGCAACATTTTATAGCCTCTTTTGTTAGGTGCGAAGGCTACCCATGTATCCTTTGGAGGATTTACCGTTCTTCTTGCATGTTTAGCAACGTGAAAGAACATCTCTTCTCCAGTCAGAGCAGTAAGTTCTTCTGCATATTTATTCCCTAAGGCCTCTAGTTTTGGCCGAATCTGGTTGATGATTTCTTCCATACGCTCATCAAGTCCTTCAGTTTGGAAAACCTTAAAGTCTGAATCATTGAATCCGTTAAATGTCATTTGAAAATCCTCCTGGTCGTCAAGTGCTACAAAGAATTTTAACATATGAAAAGCTTTATAAAAAAATGTTTGCATTAGATTCCGCAAAGTGCCGTTTCCATATACATGGCTGCTTCATAAAATGAAGAAAAGAAGATAACGAGAAAAGAAAGGATGTGCCGGTGAAATGAAACAAGTAATGAACACTTTGAAAAGAACGGATGCAGAAAGAAGAATTCCTGTATTAAAACTTGAGATTGATTATGAACTAGCTACTTTGTTTGATGCTTTAAAAGCGAAAGATCAAAAACAGATCAACGAATCGAAGCGTAAGCTCGAACGATTAAGGCTGGAGCTCGTGAGATTAGAAGCATGATCCAAGCTGATAGCGGATAACAAAAACGAATCCATCATGAACGGATGGTTCGTTTTTTTGTGAAGAGAATGAAATTGACTTATACTAGAAGAAAGGTAAGGAGTGAAAACATGACGAACGAAGAAATGATAACGGTAGAGAAACACTTGAAGACATGGACACTTGAAGCCGCACAGCTCTTAAAAGATTCTTTTCAGAACACATTAACGATTACATATAAATCACATATCGCTGATCTTGTAACAGATATGGATAAGAGTATTGAGAAATTTTTCATCACTAAGATTCAACAAACCTTTCCTGATCATAGAGTACTTGGGGAAGAAGGATATGGCGATGAAATAAAAGGGAACTCCAAAGGTGTTATTTGGATTATCGATCCGATCGATGGAACGACAAACTTTATTCATCAACAAGCTAATTTTGCGATCTCTATAGGCATATATGAAGATGGTATAGGGAAATTAGGACTCATTTACGATGTGGAAGGAAGTAACCTTTATTTTGCTAAAGAGGGTGAAGGTGCTTATTTAAATGATAAGAAATTACCGAAGTTAGAAGAAGTAACTTTATCAGAATCTGTTGTTGGTGTTAATGCAACTTGGGTTAGTCCGAACAGACGCATCAATCATGAGCACGTACAACAGATCATCAGAAAATCTAGAGGGACTCGCTCATACGGATCTGCAGCGATCGAACTTGCTTATGTTGCATCCGGTAGACTAGATGCATATATGACACTTCGACTATCACCGTGGGACTTTGCGGCGGGTTTGATCCTTTTGAATGAGGTTGGTGGAATTGTAAGCCGAACGGACGGTGAACCAGTTCAGCTTCTCGAACAAAATAGTATTCTGGCTGCAAAGCCTGGATTGCATAAAGAAATATTAGATCATTTAATATAAAACGAGTCTTAAAAAAGAGAGCGTTCGATTATGAAC
This sequence comes from Fictibacillus phosphorivorans, assembly GCF_007673525.1. Taxonomy (GTDB): domain Bacteria; phylum Bacillota; class Bacilli; order Bacillales; family Fictibacillaceae; genus Fictibacillus; species Fictibacillus phosphorivorans_C. The sequence goes on along the minus strand of NZ_VDZU01000001.1, from coordinate 2,520,216 downwards.
GTTCTCTTTGCTTCTTTTTAAGAGTAAAACCATATCCCATAAGTAAAAATACAGAAACGATCGATATAAGAAAGATCAGCCAGTTTTTTTCACCAATAGCTACTCCGATGCCGCAAATTGCAAATGCCGTCAATAGAGCTATAAAAAAGAAAATAATATTCATGATGACCTCCAAAGCCAAAAACTTGTCTATACTGTATTAAGTGTACCGAATTTACATAAAAAGAAAAAGCCTTTCTGTAAATTTGTGATATAATAGTCGAGTTGAACAAAAAATGATAAGAAAAAGAGATAGGATATAAGGAGAGAATACATTTGAATAGAAGAGATGATTTACGCAATATAGCAATTATTGCCCACGTTGACCATGGTAAAACGACATTGGTGGACAAATTGCTACATCAGTCAGGAACTTTCCGTGACAATGAACAAGTTAATGAACGTGCTATGGATTCCAATGCTCTAGAACGTGAGCGCGGAATTACAATTCTAGCTAAAAATACAGCGATTAACTATAACGAGAAACGCATTAACATCATGGACACGCCAGGACATGCTGATTTCGGTGGTGAAGTAGAACGTATCATGAAAATGGTTGATGGTGTTCTACTTGTTGTAGATGCATATGAAGGTTGTATGCCGCAAACGCGTTTCGTTTTGAAAAAAGCGCTTGAGCAAAAGTTAACGCCAATCGTAGTTGTAAACAAAATTGACCGTGACTTTGCACGCCCTGAAGAAGTAGTAGATGAAGTAATCGATCTATTCATTGAACTAGGTGCTGAAGAAGATCAATTAGAATTCCCTGTTGTTTATGCATCTGCACTTAAAGGGACTGCTTCAATGGACCCAAGCAAGCAAGATGAAGATATGACAGCTCTTCTTGATACGATTATTGACACGATTCCTGCACCAGAAGATAACAGTGGTGAGCCACTTCAGTTCCAAGTTACGATGCTTGATTATAACGACTACCTTGGACGTATTGGTATTGGCCGTGTATTCCGTGGAACGATCAAAGTAGGTCAAGCCGTTTCATTAATGAAACTTGATGGATCAGTTAAAAAGTTCCGTGTTACAAAGCTGTTTGGTTTCTTAGGATTAAAGCGTATCGAGATCAACGAAGCAAAAGCGGGAGACTTGATCGCCGTTTCTGGAATGGAAGAAATCAATGTTGGGGAAACAGTATGTCCTGAAGGTCAAGAAGAAGCGCTTCCTGTTCTTCGTATCGATGAGCCAACTTTGAAGATGACTTTCTTAGTTAACAACTCACCTTTCGCTGGTCGTGAAGGTAAATATGTAACGAGCCGTAAAATTGAAGAGCGCTTGATGTCAGAGCTTGAAACAGACGTAAGTCTTCGTGTTGAAAACACGGATTCTCCGGATGTTTGGACAGTTTCTGGTCGTGGTGAGCTTCACCTTTCAATCTTGATTGAAAATCTTCGCCGTGAAGGATTCGAACTTCAAGTATCAAAACCTGAAGTAATCGTTCGTGAAATCGATGGCGTAAAATGTGAGCCAGTTGAACATGTACAAATTGACATTCCTGAAGAGTACACAGGTGCGATCATGGAATCTTTAGGAGACCGTAAAGGTGAAATGAAGAACATGGTGAACAATGGTTCTGGGCAAGTGCGTCTTGAATTCATGGTACCTGCTCGTGGTTTGATCGGTTACACAACTGAGTTCTTAACACAAACACGCGGTTACGGAATCTTAAACCACACGTTCGATAGCTATCAGCCAATGTTTGCTGGAAACGTTGGTGGACGTCGTCAAGGTGTACTCGTTTCAATGGAAAACGGGAAAGCTTCTCAATACGGAATCATGGGTGTTGAAGACCGTGGTACGATCTTTATTGAGCCAGGAACAGAAGTATACATGGGTATGATCGTTGGGGAACATACTCGTGAGAATGACATTACAGTTAACATCGTAAAAGTAAAGCAGATGACTAACATGCGTTCTGCGAACAAAGACCAAACAGTAAGCATGAAGAAGCCTCGTATCATGTCACTAGAAGAAGCATTAGAATACTTGAACGATGACGAGTATTGCGAAGTAACACCTGAAAGCATCCGTCTTCGTAAGAAAGTACTTGATAAGAACGAGCGTGAAAGAGTAGAAAAGAAAAAGAAACTTGCTCAAGGCTAAACATATTTCTTAACAAAACGATCGGGAGTGGGAATCGTGGAGGAACAAGAAATCATGAAAGCGACAGGGGAAGATTCGTCCTCCATGGCATTGCTGCTAGGGATTGAGAATGACCCTGTCAGAGCTTTTCTGCTGTTATATCTCATCATAACAGTGTTAAGCATCATTGTTTTTAAGTTAGGATTTGCAAAAAAACTACCGCCGTTAAAAGCGGTAGTGATTTATTTGTTTTTGATTATCGGATGTTTGCCACTAGCATTTTTCGGTATCGGTTTGCCGGTCGCTGAAGGATTAATGGTAGCCGCACTCATTTTAATCATCTATAAGGTCCGGCTTCATCAGAGCAAGAAAGAAAAAAGCTGATAGGGGGTTCGTTATGCAGCTTGTTGACGCTCTATCTAATTGGTTGAGCATTAAAAAAGTACATGAAGAAAGACCCCATGATCTAGCAGCTAAGGAGACTTTTGAATTTTTCACTGAGATTCTTACAGAAGATCATCATGTGAACATTTCTGCAGTAACGACTTCAGGTCCGTTTTACATCGTAATGTATGATGTGAACGGTAAAGAAAACACTGAAAAGTTTTTTATCGACAGCATCGATGCTTTATACGAAGGAATTCAAAGTGAACCAAGATTTAACGAGGAGTACTGATTAATCAGTACTCCTTTTTTTGTTCAATCGTTTAACGAAAAAAGCAATGATGATCGCAAAGAGTATATGGCCGATCAGCCAAATGAGAAAAGGTAACGTTAGTGGGGCTGAAAATGGTTTTTCAACAGCTAAGTGGTAAAGAGGGAAAAACGTGAAAGACATGATTCCGTTAATGATCAAAGAGATCTGATAAGGATGGTTATAAACTTTGCAAATAACATCTACAAAAGCGATAAGGAAGATCGCAATGATGATATGAAGGACAAACTGAAAAGGCTCATTATAGAGAACGGAATCGGGAAGAGGCAGGAAATCAATATTTAATAGAAATGTGTAAAGATTTATTCCAAAAAGTACTTCTGGAATGTAAAAAAAACAAGCCAGCAGAATGCCGGCGATGCTACCAAATAAAATCCATGGAATAATCCTTATGTTATTACCAATCATTGTTTGTATCCGGGCTTCGATATAATGTGAAATTACCGGTAGCTTCACGCTCCGCGGTTTTTCGCGTTATGCGTTCTCTGCAAGATTCGCACATAAACGTGTGTATAGGACGGTTTCTTAGTTTTTTTGCTAGGGAGCATTCATTTTCAATAACTTCGATCGTATCGCATAATACGCATTTTACACGCATCGTATTTCACCTCTTTCAAACAGTATACCATAAAGAAATTGGAAAATTAAATGAACGATGCTTGGTATGCGAGTAGAGAGTAATGTAAAAGAGATTTTTTAAGAAAAAGTAGTATTCGTAATTCTCAGGTGAACAAAATTAGCGGAGTGTCATTCATTAGCGAACACACATCGTTTTAAACGAGGTAATGTGTATTTTATCCGAAGAAAGCTGACATAATTACGAGGTAATTCGAATTAATTACGAGTATAAAATTTTTTATCCGATTTTCGACAAAACCCCATAGTTAACGAGTAAAAAAGACTCATGAGCTAGGCGTCATGAGTCTTTCTATTTCTCAAAAATCACGTTTCATTCAATCTTTGAGGCTGATTTTTATCTGATTTTTCTTGTTTTTGTTGTTGGTTTTTAAGCTCTTGTTGTTCTCTTTTTGATAATTGGCTATCATTTGTTTCCGTTGGAGACGGCTTTTTCGTCTGTATGCTATGAGGTACTTGTGGCATTAATCTTCCAACAATACCTGCTAGCTCTTTCATAATTCCGCCGATCGGATGACCTTGACGGATTTGCTTACCCATCTGACGAAGTCTTTCTACTGTATCAGGATCAGCTGTAACGAGAGCATTCTTTCCGTTAGGATCATTTTTCAATGATTCAGCAACTGAATACTTGATCGATCCAACTTTAGAATTATCAAGCTTTCGATCTACATCAATCCCTACTACGGCATAAGGACCTAATACAACAGCTGTAGCATCCTTTACACCGGGAATTCCAGTAGCTAATCCTACTAGGTGCCTCGATATCTCTTGAGAGCCTTTTGGTTGGTGAGGCTTTTTGCTGTTTGCGGTTTGGTTAACTTTTGTAAGCCTAGGAGTGTTCTGGTCATTTTGAGCATTATCATTATTATTGTTCATGCAGCCAAAAAGTACGAATATTGCACTAAGAACGGCTACGATTCGAAATATTTTCAATGACATTCATCCTTCCAGTTCATTTTCGTTATTTTTTGTACATTCTTCTAACTTTATTCCTTTGTACATACATTTTTAATAGGCAGTCCATAAACATGCTTAAATAACGATCTCTAGAACACATTAAGTCAGGAGGCTGAATGTTGAATAAACGATACGTCCTAGATACGAACGTACTGTTGCAGGATCCGTATTCCATACAATCTTTTGGAGATAGTGAAGTAATCATTCCTGCAGTCGTGTTAGAAGAAGTGGATTCAAAAAAACGTTATATGGACGAAATTGGAAGAAATGCACGTGAGGTTTCTCGTCTGATCGATAGAGTCAGACAAAAAGGACAGCTTCATAAAGGAGTTCCGCTTGAAAATGGGGGTACCCTTCGTGTAGAACTCAATCATAAATCCTTCAAAAGACTTCAGGAAACCTTTGTTGAACAAACGAACGATAATCGAATACTCGCTGTAACTCTAAACCTTAAACAGGAAGAAGAAGAAAAGAAAAGCGGCATCAAAGTGATACTTGTCTCAAAAGATGTGCTCGTTCGTGTAAAAGCAGACGCACTTGGAATTGAAGCTGAAGATTTTCTGAGCGATCGAGTTATAGACAAGAATGATCAAACGTACACAGGTTACAAAGAAATATATGTACAAGGTGATCTATTAAATAAATTTTACGAAAAAAATGAACTTCAACTGATCGAGTTGACAGGTCACTCTTTCCATCCTCATCAATTTGTAATCTTAAAAGATGTGTTCAGATCATCGGTTTCTGCTCTTGGAAAAGTCGATGAAAACGGTAAGACGTTGAAGCCGCTTAGATATGATTCAGAACAAATATGGGGAATTCGGGCAAGAAATGTTCAGCAAAAGATGGCCTTTGAGTTACTTCTCAGAAAAGATTTACCCCTCGTGACGCTGATCGGTAAAGCTGGAACAGGGAAAACACTGATTACTCTCGCAGCAGCACTGCTTCAAACAGAAGATTTAAAGGATTATATAAAACTCTTTATCGCTCGTCCGATCGTTCCGGTCGGGAAAGATATTGGATACTTGCCTGGTGAAAAGGAAGAAAAATTGAAACCGTGGATGCAGCCGGTCTATGACAACTTAGAATATTTATTTAATACTAAAAAATCTGGAGAACTCGAAAAGATCCTGGCTGGAATTGGTTCTATTCATGTTGAAGCCCTGACTTATATCCGAGGACGAAGTCTGCCAGACCAATTTATCATTATTGATGAAGCACAAAATTTAACAAAACATGAAGTGAAGACCATCTTAACGCGGGTAGGAGAAGGCAGTAAGATCGTTCTTTTAGGAGATCCTCAACAGATTGATCACCCTTATCTTGATGAGTTTACGAATGGATTAACGTATGTAGTAGAGAAGTTTAAAGATCAAGCGCTGAGTGGTCATGTTCGTTTAGAAAAAGGTGAACGTTCATCTCTAGCTCAAATAGCAGCTGACCTATTATAGATAATGTGAATGATGAGTAAAAAAAAGACAGCCCATATATGAGCTGTCTGTATTTTCAATTAAAGAATAGTTACGGCTGTAATGTGTTTGATCGGATTTTCTTTGTTACGCCCATCACCAAAATAAAAATGAACAGGGCCGTCTTCTTTGAGCGGTTTTCCATTATTAGAAAAGGCGAAATAGCCGTTTTGAGCTTCTTCAAGTGTGATTACAAGGCTACCGTCCCCTGACTCTATCATAACTTTTTCAGCGTCAGGGTGCGGTTGTGCATTATAGATAAAATAAGATAAAGAAATGACGAATGAACTTGTTAACAGTGTTTCTTTCAAAGTGCTCTTTGAGCTTTGCTTCTTTTGTTCTGAAGGGGGAACAGCGCCTTCCTGTAATTCGCGATCCCAGTGTGCAGATACTTCTCTTAAGTATTTTTCTTGCTCGTTTTCCTTCGATTTTTCTAAATCGAACAATGTGTGTAAATCCTCTTTTCTATCATCAAAAATCCATACACCTGGATCTAATGTAAGGGGATAGTTTACTTTTCCGTTTAATGCAACGATGAATTCCATATAAACCTCCTTGAATTTGAAAACGCTATGAAAAGCATAGCACGATTATAAGAATACTGTAATATGTTGATTTTTTTTATGCAAACCTTTATATTTAAAGGTAGAAATCGTGTTGAACGGAGGGATGATCATTGTCAGCTGAGATGGCAACTGGACATCGGGAAAGGGCATTTGAACTATTAAAAGCAGATGCAGACAAAATCCTGAAACTAATTGAAGTTCAAATGGAAAACTTAACAATGCCACAATGTCCCCTCTATGAGGAAGTATTGGATACGCAAATGTTTGGTTTATCCCGTGAAATAGATTTTGCAGTCCGTTTAAACCTGGTCGAAGAAGAGACAGGTAAGAAGTTATTAGAATCACTTGAAAAGCAGTTAACTGCTTTACACGATGCCTCAATGAAAAAATGAACGACACCCAGTCCGAGAATGTAAATTGGACTGGATTTTTTTATATACATACATTTCCTTGCATTTTCTTGTGAGTAGTTACTCTTTTTAACAAGTGCCGGCTTTACAGGAGGTCATTTTCATTTATGAGAGGATGTTCATCAAAAAGCCGACACATCCTTCGAAATAGTATAAGAAGCTGAAGCTGTAGTGTTGTTTCATAAATAAAAAAGGTTTATGTGTTACAATATCTAATAATTATAAAGATGCAGTTTCAAGATTTCGTAAGAGAGGAGAAAGGTGAACAACGTGAAAAAAGCAGTAAGACCCTATGACTATTCTTTGATAGTAGCCGTACTATTATTGTGCAGTGCTGGTTTAGTCATGATCTACAGCGCGAGTATAGGGGTAACGATCAATAAATACGATTATAGCAGCAGCTTTTTCTTTACAAGACAACTAGTCTTTCTGCTAGTTGGGATAGGACTCATGTATTTTACAATGAGATTCAATGTTCAAATCTATAAAAAACTAATGATGCCTATCGTCGTATTTTCTATACTTATATTGATATTTGTATTATTGTTCGGACGAGAAGTAAACAACGCAAAAAGCTGGTTATACATAGGTCCGATCGGTATTCAGCCTGCTGAATTTATTAAGCTGACCCTAGCTATCTATTTGGCTGCGATCTATTCAAAGAAACAAGGAAAGATGCAAGATTTCAAAAAAGGAGTCATCCCGCCACTAACAATTTTCGCCATCATGTTTCTATTGATTTTAAGGCAGCCAGACTTAGGGACAGGCATAATCGTTTCGGGTGTTGCTGGAGTTATTCTGTTTTGCTCCGGAATAAAATTCAAACATATTTTTTCAATGGCGGCTCTAGCGGGTATCGTAGGATTAGGAATATTCCTTCGTTTAACACCAGAGCAGCTTTCCCGTTTTGATGCAGCTTTTGCGCCATTTAAAGATCCTGCTGGCGACGGATATCAGCTTGTGAATGGATATATCTCAATCGCTGCGGGTGGAATGACAGGATCAGGTCTAGGTGAAAGCATTCAGAAATATGGATTCCTCCCAGAACCGCATACTGATTTTATTATTGCCATCATCGCAGAAGAGCTTGGATTTATCGGAGTATTTTCGATCATCGCTTTGTTAGGGTATATCGTTTTAAAAGGATTTTATATTGGCATGCAGAGTAATGATACATATTCAAGTTTATTAGCTTTTGGTATCGCTGGAATGATAGGTATTCAAACAGTGGTCAATCTAGGTGCGGCAGTTGGGTTATTACCTATTACTGGTGTTCCGTTGCCATTTATTTCGTACGGGGGCTCATCCCTTCTGTTGTTTCTAACATCGATGGGGATTCTCATAAATATTTCTGCAAAAGTAAATCTGAACAAAAAAGTGCCTGATAGAAAGCCCGAAGTAAACAGAAAGATAAAAGCTATCATGTAACGGTAAAAGGAGAGGAACTTGTATGAGTAGAAAAATCAGCAAAGTCTTAGTAGCAAACCGAGGAGAAATTGCAATCCGAATTTTCAGAGCTTGTACCGAACTAGATATACGAACAGTAGCTATTTATTCAAAAGAAGATACGGGATCTTATCATCGCTATAAAGCAGATGAAGCTTATCTTGTAGGTGAAGGTAAGAAACCGATCGATGCTTATCTTGATATCGAAGGCATTATTGAAATCGCTAAAACGAATGGTGTTGACGCAGTTCATCCAGGATACGGTTTTTTGTCGGAAAACAAAGAATTTGCAGAACGTTGTCATGAAGAAGGAATCATTTTTATTGGTCCAAATCAAAAACACCTCGATGTTTTCGGCGATAAAGTCAAAGCTAGACAAACGGCTATTGATGCTAACATCCCTGTAATTCCAGGCAGTGATGGACCTGTTAATAGCCTTTCAGAAGTGAGAGACTTTGCTCTGAGCAATGGTTTTCCGATCATCATCAAAGCTTCTATGGGTGGCGGTGGACGCGGAATGCGTATCGTCAGAAGTGAAAACTCTTTGGCAGAAAGTTACGATCGTGCCAAATCAGAAGCAAAAGCCGCGTTCGGCAAAGATGAAGTATATGTTGAAAAATTCGTAGAGAACCCAAAACATATTGAAGTACAGATCCTTGGAGATCAAGAAGGCAATTTAGTGCATCTATATGAGCGTGACTGTTCTGTACAAAGAAGACATCAGAAGGTCGTTGAAGTAGCACCAAGTGTTTCGCTATCTGATGAGCTTCGTCATGATATTTGCGAATCTGCTGTATCTTTGATGGAGCATGTAGGGTATATCAATGCAGGTACCGTTGAGTATCTAGTAACGCCAGACGGCAAATTTTATTTCATAGAAGTAAATCCGCGCGTTCAGGTTGAACACACGATTACGGAGATGGTCACTGGGATCGATATCGTTCAATCGCAAATTTTAATCGCTGAAGGATATCCCTTACACGGAAAAGAAATTGGTATTCCAAAGCAAGAAGATATTTATTGCCATGGTTACGCGATCCAATCACGTGTAACAACAGAAGATCCTTCTAATCAATTCATGCCTGATACGGGTAAGATCATGGCTTATCGTTCTGGTGGAGGATTTGGTGTTCGATTAGATGCTGGAAATGGATTCCAAGGCGCCATTATCACGCCTTATTATGATTCTTTACTCGTGAAAGTGTCTACGTGGGCATTATCGTATGAGCAAGCCGCGTCTAAAATGTTAAGAAACTTAAAAGAGTTTCGTATCCGTGGTATCAAAACAAACATAGCTTTCCTTGAGAATGTAGTCACACACCAAAAGTTTTTGTCAGGTGATTATGATACTTCATTCATTGATACAAGCAGTGAGCTCTTTGTTTTTCCAAAGCGTAAAGATAGAGGAACGAAGATGCTTTCTTATATTGGTGCGACTACCATCAATGGATTTCCGGGACTTGCCAAGCAGGAGAAACCTAATTTTGCTAAACCTCGTATTCCAAAAATAAAGCAAACAGAATCGATTCCTAATGGAACGAAGCAATTGTTAGACGCTGAAGGGCCAGAGGCAGTGGCTCGCTGGATAAAGGATCAAAAGAAACTATTACTTACGGATACTACGTTCCGTGACGGTCACCAATCCTTGTTGGCTACTCGTGTTCGTACGAATGACCTTCTTCATATTGCTGAGCCGACTGCAAGATTATGGCCAGAGATGTTCTCCCTCGAGATGTGGGGTGGAGCAACATTTGATGTTTCTTATCGTTTCTTAAATGAAGATCCATGGGATCGCTTAATTAAGCTGAGAGAAAAGGCTCCAAATGTATTGTTCCAAATGTTACTTAGAGCATCGAATGCGGTAGGATACAAAAACTATCCAGATAATGTTGTTGAGGAGTTTGTTAAAAAGTCAGCAATGGCAGGAATCGATGTGTTCCGAATCTTTGATAGCTTAAACTGGGTAGAAGGCATGAAAGTTGCGATCAGGGCTGTTCGAGAGACAGGAAAGATCGCGGAAGCTGCAATCTGCTATACAGGAGATATTTTAGATCCGAACCGCACGAAGTATGATTTGAAATATTATGTGAATCTAGCAAAAGAGCTTGAAGCAGAAGGGGCACATATTCTAGCTATTAAAGATATGGCTGGGCTTTTAAAACCTCAAGCTGCCTATGACCTTGTATCAGCGCTAAAAGAAGCGGTTGATATTCCGATCCATCTTCATACGCATGATACGAGCGGAAACGGTATCTATACTTACGCTAAAGCTGCTGAAGCAGGTGTTGATATCGTAGATGTTGCTGTAAGTTCAATGGCCGGCCAGACATCTCAGCCGAGTGCAAATTCACTATATTACGCATTAGCAGGGAATGAAAGACAACCAGATTTGAACATTGATCATGTTAAAGACTTATCTTCTTATTGGGAAGATATCAGAAAATACTACTCAGGTTTTGAAAGTAATTCGGCTGCACCAGACCCGGAAGTATATGAGCATGAGATGCCAGGCGGGCAGTTTAGTAATCTTCAGCAGCAAGCCAAAGCAGTAGGTCTTGGAGACCGCTGGGATGAAGTGAAACAGATGTATCGTAGGGTGAATGATATGTTTGGCGATGTGGTTAAAGTTACTCCATCATCAAAAGTTGTAGGTGATATGGCTCTCTATATGGTTCAGAACAATTTAACAGAAGATGATGTATATGATCGAGGAGAATCCTTGGATTTCCCGGACTCTGTTGTAGAATTCTTTCAAGGGTACCTAGGGCAGCCGTATGAAGGTTTTCCTAGGGAACTGCAGCGCATCGTATTAAAAGGTAGAGAACCTCTGTCAGTTAGGCCTGGAGAGCTTTTAGAAGCGGCTGACTTTAATGACATCAAAGAAACGTTATTCCATAAGATTAATCGCCAAGTTACAAGTTTTGATGTTTTGGCGTATGCGTTATATCCAAAAGTATTCTTGGATCGGGAGAAGATGTATTCACAATTTGGTGATATTTCTGTTCTTGATACCCCAACGTTCTTCTATGGAATGAAACTTGGTGAAGAGATTGAAGTCGAGATCGAACAAGGTAAGACTTTAATCGTGAAGCTCGTTTCAATCGGTGAAGCACAGAATGATGGGTCACGAGTTCTTTACTTTGAACTAAATGGTCAATCGCGTGAAATCGTAGTAATCGATGAAAGTGCAAAAGTAACCGTATCAGCAAAACAAAAAGTAGACCCTTCGAATCCTGCTCAAATTGGTGCGAGTATGCCAGGGACGGTGATCAAGGTTTTAGTTGAAAAAGGAGAAAAGGTTAAAAAAGGTGATCATCTGATGATTACTGAGGCCATGAAGATGGAAACTACCGTTCAAGCTCCTTTTGATGGAACCGTTAAAGAGATCTCTGTTCAAAATGGGGAAGGAATCGCTGCTGGCGATCTTTTAATAGAATTGATTAAGTAAAAATAAAAAACCAAGGTGCAAAACTGCACCTTGGTTTTTTTGATTTACTTTCGATATACGATTAACGCTAAGTAACTCAGCGTTCCGAACAAGAAGGAAATGATCAATCCATGACCAAGGGCCACGAATAAGTTTAAGTTGGAATAAACGATCAGTGCACCTGATACACCCTGAAGAATGACAAATAGTAGAGCAAACTGAAATCCTTTTGTTACTACTTTTTGATCGCTATAGTATTTTCGAGCGTGATACCAAGCGTATACGATCCAAACAAACAGGACGATAGCAGCGATTCGATGCAATAGATGAATGCTTGCTTGAGATCCGATTGTTGCGAAAATGGTTCCATTGCAAAGAGGGAACTCAGGACCACATCCCATGCTTGAGCCAGTATGTCTTACGAGTGCACCTGTGTATACAACAGCATACAGATAAGCGAATAACCAATAGATGTTCTTTTTAAATGCTGGCGACACTTTCGCGATAAAAGGACGGTTAGGATCTTCAAAAGAAAGAATCGCAATCAAAAGAACACTTGCGAACGAAACGAGCGAAAAGCCAAAATGGGAGGCAAGAACAGCCGAAGATTGACTCCAAATAACGGCAGCGGCTCCAAGAAGGCCTTGAAGGATAATAAAGAATACAGCTGATCCAGCCAAAATCTTTATCTCTTTTCTATGTGGATCTCGTCTCCAAGCCCAAATCGCGAGTATGATAACGAGAAGGCCGAGCCATGCTGATACAAAACGGTGACTCACTTCAATAATCGTTTCGAGTTTAGGTGCTGTAGGCAAGATTTCTCCATAACAGAGCGGCCACGAGTTACCGCATCCATCACCTGAGCCTGTTTTTGTTACAACAGCTCCCATCAGCAACACGAGCAACATACCTAACGAAGTAATAATAGAATAAATCTGATAAAATCTTTTCAATTCATTCACCTGCTTTTTTTGTCCAATAACCGTTCACAAATTTGTAATAATTTCAACAAGTATTCCAGACACTTCCATCGTACAAATAAGATAAGATAGTGTCTATATTAGTCGAAGTATACAAAGCACTTGATTTGTTTTATAATGTTAGAGGACATTTTCTTTATATAATCTTTATATACCACTATCCTATCATATAGGTAAAACGTTCTACTTTACATATTGTGAACAGATGAAGACATTTTTTTACCGTTGATTTTAGAGTCAAGCCCATATAGAATGAATGAGGGCTTAAATAACAGCAAAAGCAAGAATTGGAACATTTTACTCTAAAAGGAGGTGTATCTGTTGAGCAAAACTCCAACTGCATATGAAGTCGCTAACAAAGTAATGGAACCTGGACCTCTATCTGAAGCGAATCCTACAGGCACCTGGAAAGATTTTTTGACCATCGCGAAGCTCGGGATTGTTATGAGTAACTTGATTACGACATTTGCTGGATTCTTTCTAGCTTTAAAATATAACAATCTTTTATTTTCTGACAAGATTGGCGATTTAGTTCTTTGTATTTTAGGTGCTGCATTAGTTATTGCAGGTGGCTGCTGCTTGAATAACTATATTGATAGAGATATAGACCAGCTCATGGAACGTACGATTGAACGGCCGACAGTTACGGGCAGGATCAGCGCGAATCAAGTCCTTTGGGTAGGTATTATTCTATCCGCAATCGGAACAGTTATGCTTGCCATGACAACCTTAACAGCAGCAGTAATGGGATTGATCGGACTGTTTGTATATGTTGTCGTTTACACGATGTGGCTTAAACGAACTCATTCTATTAATACGGTAGTCGGAGGCATATCTGGGGCTGTGCCACCTTTAATCGGTTGGGCAGCAGTTGATGCAAACCTTCATTGGGTTGCTTGGATCTTATTCTTAATCATGTTTTTATGGCAACCTCCACACTTTTTAGCGCTTGCGATGAAACGATGTGAAGATTATAGAAAAGCTGGTATTCCAATGCTTCCTGTTGTATCCGGTTTCGCATTAACGAAACGTCAGATGATCTGGTACGTAGCCGCATTACTTCCTGTGTCTCTTTACCTGTTCGAATTTGGTATCGTCTACTTGATCCTTGCTGCTGTGTTGGGAACAGGTTGGCTGATCCTAGCATTATCAGGGCTAAAGACTAAGGATGACATGAAGTGGGCTCGTATGATGTTCGTATATTCGTTGAATTATATGACCATTATGTTTGTTGCTATGATCTTAGTGAACATATAGATTTTATACTGGAACAGCGCGATTGTGCTGTTCCTATAATCGCCTTTACATAAAAGGGCTTTCATAAAAAAGTATAGATGAAGGCTTATCGTTTGTATTCACTCATAAGAGTGAACTCCTAGTTTTATTAACAAAGGTTTTAATGCGTAAGATTTAATTTTGCTATTTCCATTCAAATAACCTATTTATTTGAATTGAATAGATAGAACATTCAGTCAAAACAGACTACAACGAGAAAGTGGGGTATATGTAGTGATGAAAAAATGGCTACAAAAAGGGCGTTTTCTTTCCTTATTTGCCATGTTGGCTCTTCTTTTGATGGGGTGCGGAGATCCGACTCTATCAACTTTAATTCCGCAAGGTGAAGTTGCTGACAAACAGTTCCAGCTGATGCTGATCTCTATTAGTATTATGATTCTGGTTCTGGTGGTAGTTTTCGTTCTTTATGCATTCGTATTATTAAAGTTTAGAAAGAAAAAAGGTGACAATTCTACACCTAAGCAAGTGGAAGGTAACCACATGCTTGAACTATTATGGACAGTTATTCCGATTCTTTTGCTTATCATCTTAGCTGTACCAACTGTAATGAGAACGTTTGAATTCTCTGCAGATGCGAAACCTGCTTCAAAGAACGAGTTAAGCATTAAGGTTACTGGACACCAATATTGGTGGGAGTTTGAATATCCGAAAGAAGAATTAATCACTTCTCAAGAACTGGTTCTTCCGGCAGATACGAAAGTGCATGTTGAATTATCATCTGCTGATGTTATTCACTCTTTCTGGATTCCTTCACTAGCAGGTAAGACCGATACAAACCCTGGTGATAAAAACAAGAACTACATGTGGTTTGATACGGGAAGTAAGACAGACGTAGTGTACAAAGGGAAATGTGCTGAACTTTGTGGTGCATCCCATGCTTTAATGGACTTTAAAGTAAGAGTTGTTTCTAAAGAAGACTACAAGAACTGGGTTGCGGGCTATAAAGCGGCTGACGACAAATCTTCTGCTAATGCTGATGGACAACAAGTCTTTGAAAAGAACTGTTTATCTTGTCACGCTGTTGGACAAAACGGCGGAAACACAGGGCCTAGCTTAACTGGTTTTGGGGATAAAGACCGTGTAGCAGGTATCTTAGAACATGATAAAGAAAATCTGAAAAAGTGGATCAAGGACCCTCAAGAAGTTAAACCAGGCAACAACATGCCTAAAGTAAATCTTTCTGATGAGGAAATTGATGCTGTTTCAGATTACTTGTTAGGTCTTAAATTGAAATAGTCTTAAGCATTGCAAAAAAGGAGGTTACACCGTGGCAACTCACGAAAGTCACAAAAAGAGAAGTGGGTTAATGGATTGGCTCACTACCGTTGACCATAAAAAGATCGGTATTCTGTATCTTTTGGCTGGTGGCTTCTTCTTCTTAATCGGAGGACTTGAAGCAGTTTTAATGCGTATTCAACTTATGGAACCAGACAGCAAGATTTTCACTGGTGAACTTTATAATCAATTGTTAACAATGCATGGAACAACGATGATCTTCTTGGCAGCCATGCCGATCATCTTTGGTTTCATGAATGCGATCGTTCCTTTACAGTTAGGCGCTCGTGACGTAGCGTTTCCTTATGTAAACGCAGTCGGATTCTGGTTATTCTTCTTCGGGGGAGTACTTTTGAACTTAAGTTGGTTCTTAGGTGGTGCTCCTGAAGCTGGATGGACAGCTTATGCACCTTTATCAACAGTTGCAGAGGATACGGGTGTTGATTTCTATGTACTCGGTCTTCAGATTGCCGGAGCAGGTACTCTTGCAGGTGGTATTAACTTCCTTGTAACGATTATCAATATGCGTGCACCTGGTATGACATTCATGCGTATGCCATTGTTCACATGGGCTTCATTTGTTACATCTGGACTTATTCTTTTCGCATTCCCTGCACTTACAGTAGGATTCTTCTTACTAATGTTCGAACGTGTATTTGATGCTAATTTCTTTAATCCAGATATGGGTGGTAACATATTAATCTGGGAACATATTTTCTGGATCTTTGGTCACCCGGAAGTATATATCTTAATTCTTCCAGCATTCGGTATTATCTCTGAAGTTATTTCTACATTCTCAAATAAGCGTTTGTTCGGTTATAGCGCAATGGTTTTTGCGACAGTACTGATCGGATTCTTAGGATTCATGGTTTGGGTTCACCACATGTTTACTGTTGGTTTAGGACCTGTAGCTAACTCAATCTTCGCTGTAGCAACGATGGCGATCGCGATTCCGACTGGTGTTAAGATCTTTAACTGGATCTTCACGATGTGGGGCGGACAGATTCGTTTCTCGACAGCTATGCTTTTTGCAGTTGGATTCGTACCAACTTTCGTAATGGGTGGAGTAACGGGCGTTATGCTTTCTGTACCTGCTGCTGACTATCAGTATCATGACAGTTATTTCGTAGTAGCTCACTTCCACTATGTTATCGTTGGTGGTTTGATTTTAGGATTATTCTCAGGGTTATACTATTGGTACCCGAGAATGTTTAACCGCGTATTGAATGAAACACTTGGAAAGTGGAACTTCTGGTTGTTCTTTATTGGTTTCCATTTAACGTTCTTCCCTCAGCACTGGTTAGGACTAATGGGTATGCCTAGACGTGTTTATACATATATGTCTGGCCAAGAACTTGACGGAGCAAACTTTGTAAGTACGATCGGCGCGATTCTTATGGGTGCAGGAACAGTTGTACTTTTAATCAACATCATCATCTCTGCATCATCTAAATATGCAACAACTAAAGACCCATGGGATGGACGTACACTAGAATGGTCTATGCCGGTTCCAACACCAGAATACAACTTCGCTCAAACACCACTTGTTCGTGGACTTGATGCATTGTATGTTGAGAAAACAGCTGGGAACGGAGCAATGACACCTGCAGAACCTGTAGGAGAAATTCATATGCCAAATGGATCGATTCTTCCTTTCATTTTATCTCTAGGCATGTTCATTTCAGGCTTTGGTTTTATCTATTCAAACTGGTACGTAGCTGGAGCAGGACTAGGGCTAGTATTGATCACCATGTTCCTACGTTCTATTATTGATGATCATGGGTATCATATTCATAAAGAAGAAGTTGAAGCAGACATTAAAGGGGGTAGAGCTTAATGAATGCTGGAGAACGTTTAACAGATGCGAATTTCCCTGCACATCCTGAAAAAGCTACCCTTGAAGGTAAGAATAAATTTTTAGGATTCTGGTTATTCCTTGGTGGAGAAACGGTTTTGTTTGCAACACTTTTCGGAACATATCTTGGTCTTAGAAATATGCATTTAGACGGCCCTTCTGGGGCAGAACTATTTTCACTGCCATTAGTATTCCTAGCTACAATGCTGCTACTAACTAGCTCACTTACGAGTGTGTACGCAGTACTTTCTTTAAAGCAGAACAAGGTACGTTCATTACAAGGCTGGTTCCTCGTAACATTATTATTAGGTCTTGGATTCTTAGGTCTTGAGATTTATGAGTTCATACATTATGTTCATGAAGGACATACGTTTACAAGTTCTGCGTTTGGTTCAGCTTTCTATACATTAGTAGGTTTCCACGGAGCCCACGTATTGTTTGGAATTCTATGGATCACAACGTTGTTAGCTAGAAACTGGAACAGAGGGATTACATTATCTAATGCTCCAAAGTATTATTTGTTTGCTCTATATTGGCACTTTGTCGATGTTGTATGGGTATTCATTTTTACCGTTGTTTATCTAATGGGAAAGGTAGGCTAAACTCATGGCTAATCACACACAAAACCCTGAAACTACCGTTCATCGTCACGAAGAGATTCAGCGTAAGCTTGCCTTGAAAGAGGAGCGTAAGCATCATAACGTTTCTTTTGTCATGATGATTCTTTTAACGATCGTTGCTTTTTTTGCGATCTGGAGCGACAAGATTAGTGATTCATTTGCTGTTTTGTTTATCCTCACATTGGCAGTTGTTCAAGTATTCTTCCAGCTATATGTTTGGATGCACTTAAGCCACAAAGGACATGACTTCCCAATCTGGGGTATGGCAAGTGGTATATTGGTTGCAGCTATTACAGTAGCTTCCTTAATGGGACTTATTTGGACATCGTAATCAAGGAAGGGCTGCATCTCGTATGCAGCCCTTTTTATTTGTTACAATATTACGAATTGTCACTATTATTCCGTACAAGTACCAACTATGATTGATATAGTGTTTAAGGGTACTTTTATAAAGGAGATGACATTCATGCATCATAATCACCATGTTCATCATACTAGTTTGAGTGACTATAACTGGTACGAGCTTTTTCCGCCTTCTATATATGTTTTAGCCATCATTCTTGCGTTCGTTTACTTTCGGTTTGTCGCACGAGATAAACAAGGTAAGAAGCTAGCGACGAAATGGCAGCAAACTTCTATAATCGCTTCACTTTTGTTAATGATTATTATAAAAGGAACGCCTGTTCAGGTTTTAGGACACAATTATTTATTCAGTGTTCACATGGTACAGATGGCCGTTCTTTATTTAATGATCGCACCACTAATGATACTTGCGATTCCTGAAGTGAAATGGAAAAATTGGTTAAGTAAGAAAACAATTCTTACACGTATTTTTCAGTTCCTCACGAAGCCGTTGCTTGCGCTGCTAATCTTTAATGCTGTATTTTCTTTGTATCATATTCCTTTAGTGTTTGATGCCGCGGTTTCAAACCCTATCATTCATTATGGTTATCATGCCTTGTTGTTAATTACAGCTTATACGATGTGGTGGCCGGTTCTTTGTCCGGTTAAAGAGCTTGATACGCTGTCAGATATCAAGAAGATCGGATACGTGTTTGCGAATGGTGTTTTAATGACTCCAGCATGTGCGTTAATCATGTTTGCGGATTTCCAGCTATATGAAACGTACAGAAACGTTCCACAATTGTTTGAAACGATGACGCCTAAAGAAGATCAGCACGTAGGCGGAGTCACGATGAAAATATTCCAAGAAGTTATCTATGCATTTGTATTAGGATTGATTTTTACGAGATGGGTTAAAAAAGAACGTCTGCGTGATAAAGCC
Organism: Fictibacillus phosphorivorans; assembly: GCF_007673525.1. GTDB lineage: Bacteria > Bacillota > Bacilli > Bacillales > Fictibacillaceae > Fictibacillus > Fictibacillus phosphorivorans_C. Next base: position 2,501,146 of record NZ_VDZU01000001.1, on the reverse strand, counting down.
GATCTAGAGTTAATAAAAAGACAGAATAACCAATTGAAACCTGAATTAAAGTAACCGGCAAATCTTGCGGGTTATTTTTTTTGTGTGAATCTGTATGTTTGCAAACCACATGCTCTCAGAGAATATCTCATCTCAAGCTCCCCAAAAATAATTTCCTAAAAGAGATGAATAAAATCACAACAAAAAAAAGAATTTGCTCGTTGGTGTCGAAATATAAAGTAAAGCTGAGTAGAAAGGAAAGAAAAATCATGAGAATCAGTGCCAGACAAGCCGCTAAAAAATTTATAGAGTCTCATTATCCAAACTGTGATGTAGCCTATCTGGCTGGCAGTGTTGTTAGGGGAGAAGAAACAGAGAGCTCTGATTTAGATATAATCATCATAGATAGTTCTGTTAGTGAGTCATATCGAGAATCACTTACAGAGTATGACTGGCCGATTGAGGTTTTTGTTCATAACATGTTTACTTACAAACGTTTCTTTAAACAAAATATCGACAGAGCAAGACCCTCTCTTCCTCAAATGTGTGCTGAAGGCATTATTCTCCAAGATACTGGCCAGGCTTCTCGAATAAAGAATGAAGCTTTACAGCTATTAAAAGCAGGACCAACGCCTTGGAAAACAATTGAGATCGAGCAAGCACGATATTTCTTAACAGATCTATTAAACGATTTGGAAGGGTCAACGAATGTTTTAGAAGATTTATTTATCGTTTCGAAACTCGCTGATCGAACACATGAATTTGTATTACGTGTTAATGGGCACTGGATCGGAGAAGGAAAATGGATTCTTCGTGCTTTGAAAGAATACAATGAATCGTTTGCAGAACAATTTGCTTTAGTATTTAATGATTATTATTCCAATCGTATAAAATCAAAAGTTATCGAATTTGTTGACGAAGTAATCGCTCCATATGGTGGCAGGCTATTTGAAGGGTATTCCTCTCAATCACCAGAAAGAGCTGCAGAATAAGAAAAACCCCTCATCGAGGGGTTTTTTTAAACGTGCAATTCAGTATGAAGTGCTTCAATTAATTTGTTGCATTGATTAACAACGTGTTTTGGGAATACTTCATCATATTCCACACCGTGAGGATAATAATGTTTCCCTACATAAGGTGTTCCAAGTTCAACTTTAGCGTGTGGAGTTTCAGTTTCTGCCTCAATAACATGACAAGGGAATCGGAAATAATAAACATCACCGTTCGTCATGTCTTCAAATTTGTAATCATATGTAATACGTTCATAATCCCATTGGCCAGCACGGATCATGCCATGGTTTTCCATCACATGTTCTAAAAGTGAAAACTCAACAACCTTCCCGTTTAAGCCGCTTTCTTCAAATTTCATTGTGAAACCTCCTAGGAATTCAATAAAAAAATAATAATCACTTCTTAATGATATTATGAAAGCGCTAAAGATGCAATCATTGTCAAAAGTGCGCATATTTGTTTTTCTTTCGTAAAGCATAAAGAAGAACAGATTTCCATTTTAGAGGAGGTAAGGATTTGAAAAAGGTAAGTGAGATCATGACGAGAAATGTAGATTTTGTTACACCATTGGACAATGTTTATGAAGTAGCGGTAAAAATGAAGAAGGATGATGTAGGTGTGATTCCAGTTTGTGAGAATGATCAGATTATAGGTGTCATCACAGACCGAGATATTGTCGTTCGAGGAGTTGCTGAAAAACGCCCAGGCTCTACAAAAGTAACAGACGTTATGAGTGAAAAGCTGTATACAGGTTCTATAGATATGACGGCAGAAGAAGCTGCAGATCTTATGGCAGAGAAACAAATCAGAAGGCTCCCAATCGTGGAGAACAATAAACTTGTAGGAATTATTTCTTTAGGAGATCTATCACTAGCTAATGAGAGCGACTCTGCTGCGGGACATACCCTTACACAAGTTTCAGAGCAACGGGATCAAATTCAATAAGTTATATCGATGGTATAAAACGGTTCCATTTAAATTGGAGCTGTTTTATTTTTGAAACGGTTCATCCAAACACATACCCTCTATGCTAAACTAAGAAGAGAAGAAAGTTATAGGGGGAACCATTATGCGAGGATTGGTTACTTTTTTCCTATCCGTTTTTATTTTAATCGGTTTGTTTTTTTATGATGTTCTGCCAGAATTTACGGTCGAGAAAGAAAAGCCTGATACAAAAGTAGAGTACATAGAAGAAACACTCAAGATTCCTGAAGATGCTGTTTCAAACTGGGTAGGTAAAGATATAGCAGCATTTAAGAAGCAATGGGGAGAACCTGAGAGAATCGATCCATCAAGTTATGGCTATGAATGGTATATCTATGGAAACAAGAGTCCAAAAGGTTATCTTCAAGCAGGTGTTGAAAACGGTAAAGTAGTTACGCTGTTTGTTATTGGATCTGATGTAAATACCTCACCCTTTACAATCGGAGAGAATTCAAACACGATCATTCAGAAGTTTCCGATCGAGAGTGATATTACCATTAATGATGGAGAAGATTTTTTTAGATTTGAATTATCTGAGCAAGAAGTTATGCTGCGTCCGCTTATAAAGTTGAAAGATAATGTTTGGGTACAGCTTTATTTTGATAAGTTTACGAATCAGCTTTCAAGTGTACGGTATACTACATCCGATGTATTGTTAAAACAGAGACCTTATTCTATTGTATATCGAGGTGATCTGCCACCGCTTGGACAATTGAACGATGATGAACAGAATAAAGTAGATCAATCTGAAGAACAACAAGTTTTTGAGTTAACGAACATTATCCGTCTAAAATATGAAAAGAATCCGTTGAAATGGGATGAAAAGACATCTGAGGTAGCTTATCTCCATTCAAAAGATATGTTGGATCAGCAATATTTTTCCCATGAGAGTAAGGATGGAAGAACGCTTTCTGACAGGCTGCAACAAAAAGATGTAAAGTTTCTGCAAGCAGGTGAGAACATAGCAGCAAACTATACGGACGGCATTGCAGCTGTTGAAGGCTGGATGAACAGTGAAGGCCATAGAAACACATTGTTAAACAATGAATATACTCATCTTGGAGTAGGTGTAGATAATAAGTATTACACCCAAAATTTTTTAGTGCCTATGGAGTAAATAGATCGTGTAAGGCTGAACCTTAATAGGTTCAGCCTTTTTTAAATTATTTTATTTTAGTCAGCAAGTTTAAAGAAGGTTCCCGAAGCCGATGCGATCAACGTGCCAGTTTCGTTACGTACCTTTCCATCCATGCGTACTAATTGTCTGCCATTATGAACGACTTCAGCACGGCATATAAACAACTCTCCAACACCTGGTGTTAAGTAGTCCACTTTTAGTTCTACAGTTACAGCTCCTCTTTTATTACCTGGAACTAGACTGGCCATTGTGCCCATTGCTGTATCTAAAAGGGTTGCAGTGAGACCGCCATGTAATATTCCAATTGAATTATCAAGTAAAGGCGAATTAGGCATCTCCATTTCTAGTGTGTGGTCGTTGATTCTAGTCGTTTTAAAATCTAATAAAGAAGCAATATGTGCTAAATGGTCCTTTTCTCTTTTTAATTTTAAACTGTCCAAAAAAACTTTCATGACCTGTTGCTCTTGCTCAGTACTGGTTTCAAAGAAATCTTTCCACTCGTCCTTAATATCCAATATTTTCTCCCTCAATCTTTTTTTATTTTTATTGTACCTTTTTGGGCGGATGAGAATAAAGTAAACAGAATCAACTTTGCACGCAATCTAAAAAATGGGCGCACCAATTTATGGGCACTTATGTATCATGTAGTAAACATCATTCGTCAGTGGATGGCTGGGGGTGGATTCTGTGGTAAAGACTGATATAGAAAGTTTCAAGGAGTTTGTTCATAAACATCCCGATTTGATTAAGGAAGTGAAGAAGAATAAGAGGCCTTGGAAAGAGGTTTATCAGGATTGGATTGTTTTGGGTGAAGAACATGAAAGCTGGAATCAGTATGCAAAGGACAAAGAAAAAAAACAAGACGAACGCTCTAAGTCTGATAAGACAAGAACAGAACTTACAGTTGGGGATATAGTTGCTGGTTTAAGTAAGCTTCAAATCAACGATGTACAAAAATATTTATCTCAATTTGGCAGTCTGATGGATGCGGTTCAAGAACTATTACAGCAATTTAACAATCAGTCTGACAGACCGAACCAGCTGCCCGAAAAGAGAATGAATGATTATCCTTCATACAGGGACTAAAAGGATGTGTGCGGCGTGCGAAGAGAAATCCTAGAGTACTTGAATACAAGACCTGACTTGAAATATTATATAAGAGAAAAACCAGAGTGGTATAGAAAATTAAGCAGAAACCCTTTTTCAGTATCTGAGCTGGAAGAGGGTGCGAAAGTGTTTTACGGACGTACTTTCGGGCAGAGAGTAGATCGCTTTCATCAACAGGTACAAAATTTTGGACTGTTAATGGAATTAATCTCTGTAATGGGTGACGAAGTAAAAGGAAGTGGTGCTCCTGTGCCGAATGATTTTCAGCCGATGCCAGACTCTCTTAATAACGGTTAAGGCATCTTGAGGGATAATAAAAAGAAAAAAGGAAAAAACTACTTCTATAAGGAGTGGTTTTTTTATGAGAATAAGAAACAGACGGATCTATACAGGCGGTCTTTTAGTGATCATAGTGCTCACGCTGTTTATGATAACCAAATTTTTTGAAGGTTTCTCCGAGACAAAACTTCAAGAATCAAAAGCTGTTGAGGTATCTGCTTCGTATCCCATAATGGATAAAGACTGGGCGGTTAACTATCACGTAAAAAAACAGCGCATCTATTTTGAAAATATTATTTCAAGGTTCTCATTTCAAGGAGGTCTAACGAACACACCTGGTAATAAGGACGGATATATTGCCGTTTTTGTAAACAATAAGTGGAAGATGAATGCTAATCAATCTATGTTCATCTTAAAAAATATGAATCCTGGTAAACACAGAATTACTTTGCAGCTGAAGAAAAAGGATGGATCTGATTACGGAATTAAGAAAAACATAGTCGTTCAAGTTCGATAACTCTTCGATATTAGAAGAGTTTTATTTTTTTATAAAGACGGCTATGCTTTTAAGTCCAGTTAATATCCGCTATAATAGATTAGAAACCTCATACCTAAAGGGAGGTGTGACGTATGAGTTTAGACCAAAGTGTATTGCTGGAAGAATCTCTAGCATTAGCAGAGATGGTTGCCGATTCCAGTGTTGCAATAGCATATAGAGAGTCAAAATATAACCTAGAGCAAGATGTAGAAGCACAGAAAATGATTGCTCGTTTCGCCAAGATGAAAGAACAGTATGAAGAAGTACAGCGTTTTGGTAAATATCATCCTGATTTTCATACCGTTTCAACACAAGTTCGTACACTTAAACGAGAGCTTGATTTCCATGAAAATATTGCTCAATTTAAGAAAGCAGAAAAAGAACTTGAGAATTTATTGATGGAGTGCAGCAAAATCATTGCATACAGTGTATCCGAGCAGATTAAAGTTCCAACAGGCAATCCTTTCTTTGATGAGAGCTCTTGCAGTGGTGGATGCGGTTCTGGTGGATCTTGCGGCTGTGCTTAAACTCAGTCTTTAAACCGAATGCAATCAAAGCACAAATTACCACAGCAGAACATTTTTTCTTGCGGAACTAAAAAACGCATTCGGTACACATGAAGAGTTTCTTCTGATCTTACAAATGTAAGGTTCAATGTTAGCCGTTTCCCTTTCATAGCTTTTACGGCATGTTTTTTTACAGAATCAGTTGTGTGATCGATTGAAAACTGTGGAGAAACCGTTACATATATGAAAGGGATACCGGCCATCATTTTTCTTTCAACATGATTGATCGTAGGATCTTGTTTCATACGATCTAGAAACTGTTCCCAAATGTTGTTTAAGTCCAATCTACATCACTTCCTATTAAGGAGTATTCATTAATTTGTTCAATTTAAGCATATAAAAGGGGCTTTAATTATGATAGGTAATCGACGTGGGCTATCTGTTTTTCTTCATTCATTAAAGTTTTCAAAACAGTTAAGGCGCTATGGAAATGTACATTATGTCTCTAGAAGGTTAAAGTATGCTGTTCTGTACTGTGATGGAAACAAAATAGACGAAATAGCATCAAAGCTGGAATCCTTACATTTTGTTAAAGAAGTAAAAAGGTCTCATAAACAAGAGATCAAGACAGAATATGAAAGTAAGATTGTTGATAAAGCAAAAGAATATGATTATAAGATGGGGATTTAAAAGACAGGCTGCTAATAAAAATAGCTGCCTGTTTTCTTTATGTTTGTTTTTTGTCAGTAATTCCATTTATAAGTCTTCAAAAGAATTTATAAGTCTTGAAGAAATTTTATAAGTCTTCAAATATTTTTATAAGTCCTCAAAAAAATTTATAAGTCTTCACCTATTTGGCAAAAAATTCATTTTATAATAAAGGCGGTATCAGATAGTTTAAACGAAGAATCCCTGTTAAATAGTGAAAAAAGAGTTCAGTTTCAGCAAAATCTGTTGATGGTTTTACATCAAATGTTATCACTTCTTTATTTAATTCAGCCGCTTTCGCCTCAAATAGATCAATTCGTTTCGAAGGATAGGGTACCCCTTCTCGACAAATGTATAGTGGCTGAAATTTTCCTTCAGAAGCAGGATGAAGTACGGCAACTAGTGACGCGTACATTTTATCTTCTTTTTTAACTTTTAGGCACAATAACTGCGAGATCCGCTCTTTGTTCGTTTCCATAATCTCAAGGAGTTCATAAAGATCTGAATACCCTTCTCCAAGCTCAATAAATCGTTGAATCATCATTCAATCCCCTTTCTATAGAACAATGTAGCACAATCATCTATCTGCTGAAAGGCTTTTTAAGCATGAAAAAAAACCTGCAGCAAAAACTGCAGGTTGCCTTTAAAACAAAATCACTTCTGTTCAAAGGCGATGGGAGAGGAGAAACCGGATGAAGAACTTATGGGGAGTAAGTCTTCTCCGCGGTTGGCAACAACATCGTTCGTTGATGTTGTTATAAATAGTATGACCGCATTTAATTTGCCTTATACTTATAAGGAAAAAGATTTGATGTTTGATTACAGGAATACTTGTGATAGGATAAGTAAGGGAAAACGGATAAAGAATTGAGTGAAGAACGTGAGAGTAATAGCTGGAGAATGTAAGGGAAGACCACTTAAAGCAGTACCAGGTACGAACACAAGACCAACAACTGATAAGATCAAAGAATCCATCTTTAACATGATCGGTCCTTTCTTTGATGGAGGTAAGGGTCTTGATTTATATGGAGGAAGTGGTGGCTTAGGTTTAGAAGCATTAAGCCGAGGCATGGAGCATTTTATTTTCATTGACAAGGATCAAAAAGCGATACATACGATCAAAGAGAATATTAAACAATGCAACTACGAAGACAAAACAGAAGTCTTTCGTAATGATGCGAAAAGAGCATTGAAAGCGCTTCACAAAAGAGAGATGCAATTTGATATGATATTCCTTGATCCTCCTTATGCGAAGCAGATGTTGTTAAAGGATATGGAGGAGATTGATAAACTTGAACTTCTATCTCCAGAAGGAAGTATAGTAACTGAACATGGTACAGATGTAACACTACCTGAGGAGATCGGAAACTTTTATCAGGTCAGACAGGAAACATACGGAAAAACAACTACAATAACGATCTACAAACGTGATTAACATAAAGTATGAGGTGAAAAAAATGCCAACAACTGCAGTCTGTCCTGGTAGCTTTGATCCCGTAACTCGTGGTCATCTGGACATTATTAAACGTGGAGCAACAGTATTTGATGAAGTAATTGTAGTAGTAGCAAATAATCAAAGTAAAGACCCTTTGTTTACAGTTGATGAGAGAATCGTACTCTTAAAGGAAGTTACGAAACAATTTCCCAACGTAAAAGTAGACTCGTTTAACGGTCTATTGATTGATTATGTAAAGAATATCGGAGCAAATGTTATTCTTAGGGGACTTCGTGCAGTATCAGATTTTGAATACGAGATGAAAATCGCTTCTATAAACAAAAAACTAGATGATGAAGTTGAAACATTCTTTATGATGACAAACAATCAATATTCTTTCCTTAGCTCGAGCATCGTTAAAGAAGCAGCAAAGTATCATGCGAACGTTTCAGATCTTGTTCCTGAAGTTGTAGAAGAAGCATTAAAAGAAAAATATAACAGCCCCCGTTAAGTGCGGAGGCTGTTTTTTTTCATAAGGTTTCTGTTCCATATTAGAATGGAAAGGATTAAGAATCCAAGTGTTACATAATGGCTATGCATGAGTGCGTACATACCAACCTCACTAATATGGACGGTTTTCTCAGTAAGAAATGCAAATGCTGGAGCAGTAGTACTTTTAACGTGATACAAATAAGGGAATACTAAAAGACAAATGATAGCTGATAAAAACCCATGAAGTATTCTTGCAAAAAAGAATGGCTTGAACTTAATATCAGTGTCTGCAAGGATACTAGCTACTTGTGCTTGTACGGAAAAACCGCTAAAAGCTAATATGAAACTTACGATCACGGCTTGTTGTAGGATGGACGATTGAGCGAGACTCGTTAAGTTGCTGCCTAACGTGATCTCAAAGATTCCTTTAATGAGAGGAAGACTTAATTGTTCAGATAGCGAAAGCGCGACAAAAAAATAATTAATCAAGCTTGAAAGCAGTTCTGCTACGTGAAGAAGATCCATCATCTTACTTAGTACAGAGAAGAGAATAATGAACCCGCCGATCATAAGAAGTGTTTTTGTAGATTGCTGCACGGCATCTCCAAGAAGCTGCCCGATGGGGCGATTGTCTGCTAATCTAGCTTCATGCATGTGTTTAAACGCGTTGGTCAGTCCTTTTCCTCTATAGCGTACTTCCTTTTCAACAGGTTCTTTTTTCCAACCGTGGAACCTCATGATCAGCCCAACGAAAAAATTGCCCAAATAGTGACTTACTGTGAGAACGATGCCAAGAGCTGCGTTATGAAAAAACCCTACTGCAATTGCGCTGAACATGAACAATGGATTTGAACAATTTGTAAACGATACGAGGCGTTCAGCTTCTAGGGTCGTGATCTGCTTTTGGTGCCATAATCGTGCTGTTAGCTTTGCCCCAGCTGGGAATCCTGAAGAAATACCCATCGCCCAAACGAAACCTCCTGCACCAGGCACACGGAAGAGCGGTCTCATAAGAGGTTCGAATAATACACCTATCAGATGTACGACACCAAACCCCATTAATACCTCTGATAGTATAAAAAAGGGCATCAAGGACGGGAAAACAACGTCCCACCACATCTTCAAACCGTTGACGGATGCCATATATGTTTCTTTTGGGTATATGATTATGGATATTGCTATGATAATAGCAGATGCTGACAATAGAAGTGTTTTGAAGTAGGCTTTGTTCATAAGGGGAGTGCTCCTCTCGCGAAATTACACTATACTTACTTGTCCTCATCCTTATTTATACGTATAGCCTTACTCTTTAGACCATATGTTAAAAAAAGACGGTGCTTCTAAAGGAGGAGCAAAGGATGAAAGAACCGAAAATCGGACTTGCTCTAGGATCTGGTGGTGCTAGAGGATTTGCTCATCTTGGTGTTGTTAAAGCAATAAGAGATGCTGGGATTCCTATAGACATGGTAGCTGGAAGCAGCATGGGAGCTTTGGTCGGTGCGATGGTAAGTATGGGTCATAGCGATGAAAATCTTTACCGTATGGCAACGCTCTTTAAGCGTAAATATTATATGGATTACACCGTTCCTAAGATGGGGTTTATCACAGGGAAGAAAATCAAAGAACTCGTAAGGCTTCTTACAAAACAAAAACATATTGAACAAACGGATATTCCGTTAGCGATCGTGGCAACTGATCTACTGCTAGGTGAAAAAGTGGTTTTTAGAACAGGTCCTATCGCAGATGCAGTTCGTGCTAGCATCTCGATTCCTGGCATATTAGTCCCTGAAAAAATAGACGGAAAACTTTTAGTGGACGGTGGAGTCATCGACCGTGTACCTGTTTCTGTGGCAAGAGAGATGGGAGCAGACCTAGTGATCGCAGTAGATATCTCCCATTTCAAAGCCGAACTTCAGGTTTCATCCATTTTTGATGTTATCATCCAAAGCATTGATATCATGCAGCGTGAAATGGTGCGCTGGCACGAGATTTCAGCAGATATTATGATCCGTCCAATGGTTGAGCAGTTCAGTTCTACAGCATTTAAGGATGTAAATGATATAATCGCTATAGGAGAAGAAGCAGGAAGAAAACAGATACCAAAAATTTTAGAGAAGATCAACAACTGGAAGGAGTCTATGCATGACCACTGAAAAAACAACAAAACGAAGAAACTTTTTCTCGCAAAATAAATTTATCATCCTTTTTTTGCTGGTGTTTGCTTTTATAGCATTCTATCCACTTCCTTACTACATTACCTCCCCCGGGGATGCCAGAGTATTAGACCCCATCATTAGCGTAGAGGGAGGAGATGACGATAAGGGAGTGTTCATGCTGACAACCGTTTCGGTAGGTACAGCAAACATTCCGCAATACATATGGGCAAAGCTGAGTGATTATCGTGAAGTAATCCCTGCTGATCAGATCCGAGGAGAAGATGAGACGGATGAAGAATACAACCAAAGACAACTTCAGATGATGGAAGATTCACAGCATGCTGCTACGATAGTAGCTTATCAAGAGGCAGGAAAAAAAGTAGACATTGAATACCATGGTGTTTATGTTACGGGAATCATGTCGGGGATGCCGGCAGAAAAGAAATTAAAAGTTGGAGATAAGATTATTGCTGTTGACCGTAATCCAGTTATGGAAACAAAGAAACTTCTTGATACGCTCGCTCCTAAGAAAGCAGGAGATGAAGTAGACTTAACTATTTTACGCGGCGATAAAAAAATGAATGTGAATTTAAATATTGAAGAGTTTCCAAAGAAATATATTCAAGATCAAGGACCGAAAGCGGGTCTTGGCATCACTTCTCCTGTAGCAGATGTATCCATCGTAACAGATCCGAAAGTGAAGATTGATACCTCACAAATCGGAGGACCCTCCGCTGGGTTGATGTTCACGTTAGAAATTATGGATCAATTAACACCAGATGATCTTACACATGGAAAGAAGATTGCAGGAACCGGTACGATGGACCTTCAAAAGAATGTAGGACCAATCGGCGGTATACAGCAAAAGATCGTTGCAGCTGATGAAGCAGGTGCAGAGATTTTCTTTGCCCCTGTTGATGGAGATAACTATAGTGATGCAGTGAAAGCTCAAAAAGATATAGGCTCCAAAATGAAGATCGTTCCGGTTAAAACGCTGAACGATGCACTGGATTATTTGAAAAAATTGTAGAGAAAAAGGATGCAGAAGCCATATGGAGCTTCTGCATCCTTTTTTAGCTCGTCGGAGCCGCCGTTAAGCACGCTCCGACGAGCGCCATCCAATATAAGCGCATAACTACATCAATTCACCATTATTGGAGGCGTGTTAAATTCTTCTTTTTCAGCTTGAAGAAGATTCCGAGCTGCACCTTGGGCATAAACTAAAGAAGTTCTTGCTTCCATCCTCAATCCAGCAAAATCATGCTTAGACACAGTCGTAACAAGAGGCAAGTCTAACGATTTTTTGACAGTACTTAAATAATCTCTGCCATTACCAGTCATCCCTAATACGCGAATGTATGAAGGAGGTGAGTCTAGAATGGCCAACATCTCTTCTTTTTTCGCCTTATTTAGAACGTGTAAACACGCGCGTTGAAGCCTTGTCCATGTGTATCGTTTTGTCTTTAAGTGTTTCATAAAAGTTTCAAAAGAGTCAGATTTCTTCATCGCTTCGATCATTCTATATTCTAAACCCTCTTCAACCTCGTAATAACGGTTTATTTCATGGGGACTTGTAGATAATAGTTGATAACGAAGAAAAGGAAAGAAGCGTTCCCAGTTCATAAGAGTACCTTTTTCAACTTGTTCTTCAGCTAACATCTCAAGTGTGTAATGAGGCATATAGGCTGCAGCTTGTTTTTCATCACCTTTAAAAATAGCTTCTCTAATGGCAGTTGCACTAGCAATATTACCTTTGCCTAGCATGACATCATGGTAATCAGCATTTTTCCTCTTTATCGTAACAGGTCGGATATGAGAACCTAACTCACGGCTAGCTCTTACATATTCAAAACCTAAAATATTATTTGGTTTACTGAGATCGAGAGTCAACGGAATATCAAGTGATTCGTATGCTCGTGAAGCAGCTGAGGGATATGATAGACCTTTGCTCATAAATGACCGAACAAGATCCTGGTAGATTTCCTTTTGAGCGTTCACAGAGTCATGAGTCTTATTAAAAAGTTCAGCATCCCCAGATTCGCTACCAAAACAAAAAGACTCTGCACCAAGAGATTGCAGCAAAAAGATGCTTCCAAATGCAAAACGAGGTGCATGGCTAGTGGCAAAGGAATATGGAAGTTCAATAACAAGGTCGGCTCCACCTAATAGAGCCATCTTAGTCCTTTTCCATTTTGACAAAAGAGCAGGTTCTCCTCGTTGCAGGAAATTACCGCTCATCACGGCGATAATACAATCAGCACCTGTAGCTTTTTTCGTTTCTTGTAAATGATAATAATGTCCATTGTGAAACGGATTATATTCTACAACAACACCAGTTGCTTTCAACTGTTCCACTTCCTTTTAAACGTTCGATTATACTTGTTTACATTGTACTAAAAAGAGTTTAGAATCAAAAGTATCAGTGTAAAGATAAAATATTGACATTTTATTTGATGACCGATATAATTACTACTGTTGCCTTGAGGTGATAAAGACATGAAATGGTCACTACAAGAAATTAAAAATTTTTACCGTAAACCGTTGACGTTTGAACAAAATGTTGATGCGAGCGGAGTGATGGAAAAAGACCCGGAGATCAGAAGCGTAGATCCTGTTCACATAGAAGGACATGCAGATGTAACTCAGCAAAAAGCCACTTTTTACTTAAACATAAAAGGAAAAATGGTGTTGCCATGTGCCAACACTTTGGTAGATGTGGAATTTCCATTCTCGGTAAAAACGACGGAAATTTTTATTTTCGATCCGAACTATACGGAATACGAAGATGAAGAGAGCCTTCACAAAGTCGAAGGACATTACGTTGACCTTCTCCCTGTCATCGAAGAGCATATTTTGCTTGAAAAACCGTTGAAAATTACGGCTGCTGATGTGACAGACAGTCCCGCTCCTAAAGAAGGTAAAGGATGGAAGAGGGTTACGGATGAAGACATGAAAAACCGGATTGATCCGCGTTTGGAAGGTCTGGCTAAATTTTTTGACGAAGACAAAAAGTGAAAGAATAGGTTATAATGATTCTTTCTAGAACCTTTAAGGAGGTGGATACAAATGGCAGTACCTTTTCGCAGAACTTCTCAAACTCGCCAAGCGAAGCGTCGTACACACTACAAGCTTTCCATGCCTGGTATGGTAAAGTGTCCACAGTGCGGAGAATACAAGTTATCTCACCGCGTTTGCCGTGAGTGTGGATCTTACAAAGGAAAAGAAGTAGTTAGCAAGTAATGAAAAACAGGAAGCTATAGGCTTCCTGTTTTTTCATATACATAAATAAAGCGTTTTCTTTTGTATCGGAGGTGTAGATAGTGAACGAGCAACCTGTATTATGGGAAAAAAAGAATGGGATAGGGTGGATCACATTGAATCGTCCATCAGTGCGTAATGCGATTAACTATGATGTGATGAAATACTTATCCACTCTATTGAACACAGCAAAAAAGGACGAAGAGGTAAAAGTTCTTATCATAACGGGAGCAGGTTCAAAAGCGTTTTGTTCAGGAGGAGACCTTAGTGCTTTCCATTCATTAAAGACTGAAGAACAAGCATATGGGATGTTATCAAAAATGGGTAACATTCTTCATGAACTATTCTTTTTTCCAAAACCTACTGTCGCTCTTCTAAATGGATCAGCAGTTGGAGGAGGATGTGAGATAGCATCAGCCTGCGATATCAGGCTTGCTCGAGCAGAAGCGAAGGTAGGGTTTATCCAAGGTCGTTTAGGCATTACAACGGGCTGGGGCGGGGGGACTTACCTCTTAGAAAGAATCAACCCGACAAGAGCGATGGACCTCTTATACAGCTCTACTCCAGTTACAGCTAAACAAGGCATGGATTATGGATTCATCCAATATGTTATTAAAGGAAACAGTTTGAAAGAAACAGAACGCTATGTAAGTCGTTTTACTTCTCAATCTCTTGGTGTCATTGAATCTTATAAAGCTCTTCAGCTTGAAAGATTTGATGTAGGAAAAATAAAGAAGAGCGTACAAAATGAGATCGAACGTTGTGCAAAGTTATGGGCGTCAGACGAACACCATAAAAGAGTAGAAGCCTTCTTAAAAAAATAAGTTTTCCCCATTTTAGTAGAATAAAAAGTCTATCTTATCTAGCACTAGCATATTCTTATTACAAACCATTAAAATGGGGGGATCTTAATGACAAATTTGCGCCAGGATGCCTGGACAAAAGAGGAAGATGCTATTCTTGCTGAGGTAACACTGCGGCATATTCGAGAAGGAAGTACACAGCTGGTTGCATTTGAAGAGGTAGGAGAGAAATTAACGAGAACACCTGCTGCTTGTGGTTTCCGGTGGAACTCGCTCATCCGTAAACAATATGATAAAGCGATAACTGAGGCTAAAAAAGTACGTAAAGAGCGAAATAAACGTAAAGTTAAACAGTTTGCTTCAACCATTGAAAACCATAAAGAAGAATTACTTCATAGGGAACATTCAAATGCCTTGAAAAATGATACGCCTCTCTCTTTGAATGACATCATATTATTTTTACAGCAGCTTCAAGCTGAATCGCCAGGTTCTAAAAATTTAGAAGCAGAAAACAAAGCTTTGCTCTTGAAACTTCAGAATCTTAAAAAAGAAAACGGAAATTTAAAAAGTAAACTTAGTAAAGTAAATAAAGAATATGAAACCGTATACCGTGATTATAAAGATGTATTGCAGATCATGGATAGAGCAAGGAAGTTAGTAGAAGTTCCTGTAAGGAATTAAAAAAAGATGGCAGATGCCATCTTTTTTATTTTTTATGCGAGACGTTGTTCACTTACGCCTGTTGGATACCATACATAAGGATTCTGACCACGATCACGTTCTTGATTATAAGTTACAGCTTCAAAGCCCATCTTCTCCCAAAAAGCGCCAGATTGTTGTCTGCCATTCGTTTTGATCGGAAGGTGGAACGTTTTAGCGAACTCTACTAATGCTTTTCCTAGACCTTTTGTCTGATGGTGAGGCAATACTTCTAGTTTCCAAAGTTCTAAATAATCTTGTGGAGGATCAAAATATTGATCATAAGCAGCTTCGATCTGATACAAGCTCATGCGTGCTACTAGTTTATCACCATAATAAATGCCATAGAACGGAGACTCACTGTCGTTTTCAATCATATTTTCTTGAAGATCCTCAAGCATTGACAATTCTTGTACACCATATTCTTTGAACTGTTTAAATTCTTCAAGTGTTTTATAGTTAACTAATAATTTTTTCACTTCATACTTTAACATATGTTCTCCCCCAGTCTTTCTGTACTTTTCTCTATAGTTATAGTATATACTAATTATGCAAAAAATTCTTTAAAAATAAAATATTCGTTTAGTTTACGCTTACAAAAAAGGATTTTTGGTTTTTATGTCGAAAAAGGTAATGTTGACATCAGGAAGGAGGATGAACATGAAAAAAATATTAATCGCTAATCGTGGTGAGATTGCACTGCGAATTATTCAAACGTGTAAGGCAATGGACGTTCAAACGGTTGCAGTTTATTCTGAAGCAGACAAAGACCTCCCTTTTGTAAAAGCTGCGGATGAGGCGGTACATATTGGTGAACCTCCGGTAGCAAAATCTTATCTGCAGAGCGAAGTGATCTTAGAAGTCGCTCTCAAACATAAGGTAGATGCTATCCATCCAGGTTATGGATTATTATCTGAGAATGATGAGTTTGCCAAAAAGATAGAGAAAGCTGGAATAACTTTTATAGGTCCCGCCCCTCAAACCATTGAGTGGATGGGTGATAAGATCATGGCAAGAAAAACGATGCAGCAAGCAGGTGTTCCAATCGTACCTGGAACGATCGAACCTATCGAAGATGTTGAAGAAGGTGTAAAACTTGCCGAGCAGATCGGTTATCCAGTAATGCTTAAAGCAAGCAGCGGCGGTGGCGGAATCGGCATGGTGAAATGTGATAACGATGAAGATCTGCGTAAACATTTTGTCTCATCACAACAACGCGCAAAGAATTACTTTGGCTCTGGCAGAATGTTTATCGAGAAATGTATTGAGAATGCTAGACATATTGAAGTTCAAATCATGGGTGATACACATGGAAATATCGTTCATCTTTTTGAAAGAGATTGCAGCGTTCAGCGAAGAAATCAAAAAGTTGTCGAAGAATCACCATCACCATTCTTAACAGAAAGCCTTCGTTCTAAAATTACTGATTCGGCAGTTAAAGCAGCAGAAGCAGTAAACTATGTGAATGCGGGAACAGTTGAATTTGTCGTAAGCGAGAACGGAGATTTCTATTTTCTAGAGATGAACACAAGACTTCAAGTTGAGCATCCCGTTACAGAGAGTATTACAGGGCTTGATCTAGTAAGATGGCAGATTCAAGTAGCTAGAGGTGAAAAGCTTCCATTGACTCAAGAGGAAATCATGAGTAAAGGTCATGCGATAGAGTTTAGACTTTATGCAGAAGATCCAATCACTTTCTTCCCGTCACCTGGTAAGATAGAAAAACTAGTATGGCCAAGCTCTGAGAAGGTAAGGATCGATTCAGGTTATGATAGTGGAAATGCTGTTACACCTTTTTATGATCCAATGATCGCGAAAATAATTGTAAGCGATTCCAATCGTGAATCATGTATTAAGAATGCAGTTAAATTTTTTGATGCACTAGAGATAGATGGATTGAAAACAAACACGCCACTCTTTCAAATGATCTTGAAAGAAGAGGATTTTATAAAAGGTGACTATACCACTAGCTATTTAAGTAAGAGAAAAGTTTCAAAATCATAATTAGACAGAGGAGCGAGAGAAATGAAAGAAATTACAGCATCTATGGCAGGCACAGTTTGGCAAGTATTGGTGAGTGAAGGTGACGAGGTAGCAGCAGGACAAACCGTTATTATCTTAGAATCTATGAAAATGGAAATACCCGTTGACGCTGTTGATGCGGGAACAGTAGAGAATATTAAGTTTGCATCTGGAGATTTTGTGAATGAGGGCGACGTACTCGTTACACTAAAATAAAATTCGCGTGCATACAATCTGAACGAGCGCTCACTCTCTTGAAGGAGGTATATCATGGTAGCAAAATTAGAAAATCAATTAAAAGAAAAGATCGACCAAATAGAAGCTGGTGGTGCACAAAAATATCATGAGAAGAACAGTTCTCAAAATAAGATGTTCGTACGCGACCGCTTAAGACTTCTTTTTGATGATGGTGAATACAGCGTTGAAGATGCTAAGTTTGCAAATAATCAAGCAGGTGATCTGCCAGCAGATGGAGTTGTAACTGCAATAGGTAAAGTTGGCGGGAAGACGGTCTGTGTAATGGCTAACGATTCTACTGTCAAAGCGGGTTCTTGGGGAGCTAGAACAGTGGAAAAGATCATTCGTATACAGGAGACCGCACAAAAGTTAAAAGTTCCGATGCTTTATCTTGTTGATTCAGCCGGTGCTAGAATTACCGATCAGATAGATATGTTTCCTAACCGCCGGGGAGCGGGCAAGATTTTTTACAATCAAGTAAAAATGTCTGGGATGATTCCACAAGTTTGTATTCTGTTTGGTCCTTCAGCAGCAGGTGGAGCATATATACCAGCTTTTTGTGACATCGTGATCATGGTCGATCAAAATGCATCCATGTACTTAGGAAGTCCACGAATGGCTGAGAAAGTAATCGGTGAAAAAGTGACGCTTGAAGAAATGGGTGGAGCAAGAATGCACTGCTCTGTAAGTGGATGCGGCGACGTTTTGGCAGCGGATGAAACAGAAGCAATTGAAGAATCAAAAAGGTATTTATCCTATTTCCCGAGTAACTATAAATTAAAAGCTCCGGTTGTTGATCCTCTCGCTCCTAAAGCGGGGAGAGAGTTAGAAGCGATCGTACCTGAAAATCAGAACGTTCCGTTTGATATGTATGAATTTATTGATGGGCTCATTGATGAGGGTAGTTTTTTTGAGATGAAAAAATTATTCGCACAAGAGATCGTGACTGGATTTGGACGTATTGATGGAAAACCAGTCGGGATTATCGCAAATCAGCCTAAAGTAAAAGGCGGCGTACTGTTTGTTGACTCTGCAGACAAAGCAGCACGCTTCATAACACTTTGTGATGCATTCTCGATCCCTTTGCTTTTCTTATCGGATGTTCCAGGCTTTATGATCGGAACGAAAGTAGAAAGAGCTGGAATTATACGTCATGGTGCTAAGTTAATAGCGGCTATGAGTGATGTAACTGTACCAAAAATTTCAGTGATCGTCCGAAAAGCTTATGGTGCGGGTCTATATGCAATGGCGGGTCCAGCATTTGAACCTGATTGTTGTATTGCGTTGCCAACGGCTCAGATCGCGGTTATGGGACCGGAAGCAGCAGTGAACGCTGTATATTCTAACAAGATTAACGAGATTGAAGACGTAAAAGAGCGTATTCAATTTGTTCAGCAAAAACAACAAGAATACAAAGAGCATATAGATATTTATAAGCTTGCGTCTGAGATGATCATTGATGATATTGTATCGCCTTCAGCCCTGCGATCTGAACTTGCAAACCGTTTTGCATTTTATGAAAACAAAGAAATGGTATTCAGTGAACGAAAGCATCCTGTCTATCCGGTTTAATAAGATGGACCTCCCGAACTTGGGAGGTTTTTTTAGGTTGATTTAAGAATATGATAATATCGAGTAAGAGATATAAGAGGTGATTTTTTTTTATGAGAATAAGTGTCATTGGCGGCGGGGCAATTGGGTTATTAGTTTCTTATTTCTTAAAGCAGAACGGGCAAGAACCTGTTATATATGCAAGAAGCTCTGAACAAGCAAAGGAACTTAGAAAGTCTGGGCTCACTTACAGAGATACAAATGGTTCAGAAACAACTGTAAAGGTCGATGCGAAGCCATTTGCACAATATTTTGGTGAAGAATCATCGTGTATCATCGCAGTTAAACAAACGGCGATGAATGAATTACATGAATTGATTACATACAGTGAAGTTTCCTATCTCTTTTTACAAAATGGAATCAGTCATCTATCTTTTTTGAAAACCATGCCACAAAAACAAATAACTATTGGTGTTGTTGAGCATGGGGCGATCAAGAAAGATTTTACAACCGTCCATCATCTTGGAGAAGGAAGGATAAAAGTTTCCTCTTATAGAGGAGATTCTGAACAGACATGGGGCGGATTGCTTCATTCTAGTCGTTTTCCAATTGCATTAGAAAAAGAGTGGGAGCCGATGGTTTATGAAAAGTTAATTATGAATGCATCCATCAATCCGCTTACAGCGTTGTTAAGAATAACAAATGGAGAACTTTTAACGAACCCACATGCATTCTCTATGATGAAAGAACTTTTTGATGAAGCTGTTTCCGTATTGAATATGACTGGACGGCGTGAAGTCTTATGGAAGGAATTGTTAGTCCTATGCAGAAATACTTCATTAAACCGCTCTTCTATGTTAAAGAGCGTAGAGAGTGGTAAGCAAACTGAAATTGAGAGTATTACGGGTGAGGTTATTAAGAGAGGAAAAGAATTGAAGATTCAAACCCCTTATTCTCGTTTTGCTTATGAAGCGATCAGTGCATTGGATAGGAGAGGATGAAAGATTGGCAAGTGTTCTAGGTGCGATTATTGCTACTTTAATAACCGTTCCTTATATTGTCTTTTTTCTTGTTAATAAGAGCATGCTAAAGCTTACGAAAAAAAGGAAAAAAGCCTTTAAGGCGGGTGTTGATAGTACAACGTTATTTTTATTTTTTGCTATTGAAAGAATGACTATTGAAATTTGGGGCCATTCTTATTACTGGATTCTTCTACTCGTATTTCTATTCGGCTGTTTACTTTTTACATATGTGATTTGGAAAAATGATTTGGATCTGTCTATCGGAAAAATACTTAGGTTAAATTGGCGTCTGCAGTTTCTTGTTCTTTCAATTGGTTACTTTTCGTTGATGACATATGGAATCGTTTTACGTATTTTGGACATTTAGAGCATATTTTTTATGTTCTTCAATCGTTCTTTGCTATACTCGTTAAGGATGTAATTGATACGTAGAAAGGAAGTTCATAAATGAGACTGGAGGAAATGCAGCTTCATACATCACCTTTTTTAGAAGGGTACTCCAACGGAGATGCGGAGGTTGTCCGTTTTTTTGATTATAAATCTCCTTATGACAAGCATGAATGGACAAAAAGACAACAGGAATTGAAGCGTTATTCGT
This sequence comes from Fictibacillus phosphorivorans, assembly GCF_007673525.1. Classification (GTDB taxonomy): domain Bacteria; phylum Bacillota; class Bacilli; order Bacillales; family Fictibacillaceae; genus Fictibacillus; species Fictibacillus phosphorivorans_C. The sequence continues at coordinate 2,480,623 of NZ_VDZU01000001.1, read as the reverse complement.
TTCCTAGACAGGGTCTTACGGATTATCTGACTTCTTATAATCAAAAGGTTGGTTCCTCTCCTAAAACAATAGAAAACATACAAAAGTTGAATGCAGAAGATAGTGTAGCTGTGGTTGGTGGACAACAAGCAGGACTTCTAACTGGACCGCTTTTAGTGATCTACAAGTGCATCAGTACTATTCAACTAGCAAAACAAGCTGAAAAAGAATTAAATGTTCCGGTTGTTCCAATATTCTGGATAGCTGGTGAAGATCATGATATGGATGAGATCAACCATGTTATGGTTCCCAAGAACAACACCGCGAAAAAAGTATCATTAAAGTCAGCGGGCAGCATTAAATCTTCAGCCTCACAATGGGAATGGAATAGAGATGAGGTTCAACCTTGGTTGAAGGAAGTATTTCGTTCCTTTGGTGAAACAGCTTTTACTAGTGATCTAGTTGCAGAGACAGAACGTATCTTGAAGGAATCAGATTCAATCGTTACATTTTTCGCAAAGCTTCTTGCTAAATGGTTTTCTGAAGACGGCCTAATTGTATTAGATTCTGGTGATCCTGCGTTTAAAAAACTGCAATCGATGATGTTAAAAGAGATGATTCTTCATAACAGCGAGATCGATAAGGCTTTTAACGTACGTACGGAAGAACTGTGCAAAAGTGGTTATTCCGCACCGATAGAGGTTCAAGACAACAACGCACATCTATTCTACACGAAGAATCAGGAACGGATCTTGTTGTATCGTCATGAAGATGGATTCTCCTCTAAAGAGAAAGACTTCACGATCTCAAAAGCAGAACTACTTGAAGAAGCGGTTGAACACCCAGAAAAATTCAGCAATAATGTCGTGACACGTCCTTTGATGCAAGAGTTTCTTCTACCTGTGTTATCGTTTGTTGCTGGACCTGGTGAAATTGCCTATTGGGCTGTTCTTGGAAGGGTTTTTAGCCAATTTGATAGGATGATGCCGATATTAACACCAAGGCTTTCCTTTACTCTCGTAACTGCTGAGGTTAACGAATTGCTTCATTCAAAGAAATTAACAGTAAAACAAGTTTTAGAGAATGGTACGGAAGAATATAAACGCGAGTGGTTTACTTTAAACCGTCCCATCGAGACTAATGAAACAGTGCAGTCTGTAAGAGCAGAGTTTACTTCTTCTTATGAAAAGCTGATAAAGCTAGCAGAAGATATAGATCCAAAGCTTCTTTCAGTTGCGGATCACAATTTGAAAAGAATTTTATCAGAGATCGACTATATGGAGGATAAGCTAGAACAGCGTGTTCGAAAAAAGGTAAAAGAACCACTTGCCGAATTTGATGAGATCATGCTCCAATTAAAACCAACTGGAATCTTACAAGAGAGGATTTGGAACATCTATCAATTCGTAAATGAAGAAGGCTCTTATCTGGTAAACAAACTTGTACAATACCCTTATCAATTCAATGGAAAACATAAGATTGTATACGTTTAAAAACGATAAAATATTTTAGAAAAAATCCTGTCCTACAGCAGGATTTTTTTTTTTGTACACGAATAATACTTGTAGTGGTGAAAAGTGGAGCGTTGTGGTAGATTTAGGGGAGAAAGTGGGGTGATCATATGTTCATGGGAGAGTATCAGCACAGCATCGACGAAAAAGGACGTATGATCATCCCCTCCAAATTTCGTGAAGAACTAGGCACAGAGTTTATCTTAACTCGCGGGTTGGATCAATGTGTATTCGGATATCCTTTAAATGAGTGGAAAGTCATCGAAGATAAACTGAAGAGTTTGCCATTCACTAAAAAGGATGCACGTGCATTTACTCGTTTTTTCTTTTCTGGAGCTGCTGAATGTCAGTTAGATAAACAGGGAAGAGTGAACATTGCATCTCCGCTCAGAGACTATGCAAAACTAGAAAAGGATTGCGTAGTGATAGGTGTGTCGAATAGAATTGAAATTTGGAGTAAATCAATTTGGGAAGAATACTTCTCAAAATCAGAAGACTCATTTGGAGAAATTGCAGAAAGTCTGATGGATTTTGATTTATAACCCTTAAGTTTATTGCAGAGAGGAATTTTCCATGTTTGACCATATAACCGTTTTAAAACAAGAATCAGTAGATGCTTTACACGTGAGACCAGATGGAATTTATGTTGATTGTACGTTAGGTGGGGCAGGTCATAGTGCACTTATTCTGTCTCAATTAGAAACTGGCCATCTATATGCATTTGATCAAGATGACATAGCTATTGAAAACGCCCGTCAGGTACTAAAGGAACATGAAGGAAAGTATACGATTATTCGCAGCAATTTCCGTCATATTAAAGAAGAGCTTTCTAAACGTGGCATACATAAAGTGGATGGCATCCTTTTTGATCTAGGTGTCTCATCTCCGCAACTAGATGAAGCGGATAGAGGGTTTAGCTACCAGCATGATGCTGAACTTGATATGCGAATGGATCAATCAAGTGATCTTACAGCAAAAGAAGTTGTGAATGAATGGTCGTTCAATGAGTTGATGAAGATTATCTCAAGATATGGCGAAGAAAAATTCGCTAAACAGATCGCTAGAAAGATTGAAGCGGCTCGTGAGAAAAAAGAAATTCAAACAACTGGCGAACTTGTCGAAATAATAAAGGATGCTATACCTGCTCCTGCAAGAAGAACAGGTGGCCATCCTGCAAAACGGACTTTCCAAGCCATTCGTATCGCTGTAAATGATGAATTGAACGCTTTTGAAGATGCGCTGCATGATTCCATTGAACTATTGGCTGTCGGTGGCAGGATTGCGGTTATCACATTTCATTCTTTAGAAGATCGTGCGTGTAAAAATATACTAAAAAAAGCAAGCACAGGTCCGGAACTCCCTCCAGGACTGCCGGTTATACCAGAAGAATACAAACCAGAATTAAAACTCATCACGAGAAAACCAATCGTACCTACAGACAACGAGCTTGAAGAAAACAGAAGATCACGCTCAGCGAAATTGAGGGTCGCGGAAAAACAAAAATAGAGAGGAGAGCTAAAGTGAGCAATTTAGCCTATCAAGTTCAAAAACAACAAGTACAGTTACAGCCAGAAAGAAACCCAAAACCGGTACAGCAACCATCCCGAAAAATATTTACAAAAGGTGAAGTCGTATTGTGGGGAGCTATGGGGGTCGTCTTAATTGCCGGATTGATTTGGCTCATTTCTCTATACGCGTCTGTTTATCAGGCAACTGCTGAAGTTGAGAGTATTCAAAAGGACCTTACTGCTGAAACAAAGATCGTTGAAGATTATCACCTTCAAGTAACAGAACTTAGCAATCCAGAACGCATCATGAAGTTGGCAAAGGAACAAGGATTCATCTTTGACGATAAGAACGTAAAAGTGGTTCAGGACTAAAAAGCAGGTGTTGTTATGAAATTAAAAAGAAAAAACGTTGGAGCAGGTATTCTGATGGTTGTGTTTACCGTGCTCTTTTTTGTATTAACAAGTAAGTTCTTTCTTGTAGCTTCCTCTCAATCCGCAGAAGGGGTCGACTTGATCGAATATGGTAAGAGAAAATGGTTGAAGAGTGACGTCTTAGATGCGAAGCGTGGAACGATGTTTGACCGGAACGGTGAAGTGATAGCACAAGATATTCCATCATACAGCGTGATTGCCATTCTCGACAAAAAGTATCCTAATCATATAAAAGACCCAGAAGAAGCTGCAGAAAAACTTTCAAAAGTACTAGATTCTGACAAAGAAGACTTAAAAGAGCTTTTGAGTAAAGAAGGCAGATTTCAAGTTGAGATCCCATCTGGAAGAAAAGTTTCTTATCGCAAAAAAGAGCAGATCGAAAAGATGAAGATTCCGGGTGTAGATTTCTTAAGAGAATCTAGACGCTATTATCCTAACCAAGGCTTTGCCGCTCATGTACTAGGATACACTGGAAATGGTGAAGAAGGCGTCCAGACTGGACTGATGGGACTTGAAAAATCCCTAGATAAGTATTTACAAGAAAAGGATGGCAAAATCTCCTTTGTTGGTGATGCTTTCAGTCGTGCGATTCCAGCAAATAAAGAATCGATCACACCACCGAAACATGGTCAGGATATCTATTTAACTCTTGATGAGAAGATTCAACTGTACTTAGATGAAGCGGTGCAAGAAGCTGCTAAGAAATATAAGCCAGAAAAGATTACTGGCATCGTTGCTGATCCGAAGACGGGAAGAATTCTCGCGATGAGTAATTCACCTAGTTTTAATCCGAACAAAAAGGATATAAAAAACTATACGAACTTCGCTGTTTCATATCCGTTTGAACCGGGATCAACAATGAAGATTTTCACATTGGCAGCAGCCATTGAAGAAGGTAAATACAACGGTAATGAGGTGTTCCAATCTGGGTCGTACAAGCTTCCGAACATCGGAAGACCAATCTACGATCATAATAAAAGAGGCTGGGGACCGATTACTTATAATGAAGGAGTTCAAAATTCTTCTAACGTTGCGTTCTCAAAACTTGTACGCGAAAAACTAGGTTATGAGAAATATAGAAGTTATCTCTCTAAATTTGGATTAGATCAAAAGACGAACATTGACCTGCCGAATGAGAAGAGTGGATCAATTCTTTATAACTATGAGATCGAAAAAGTAACCACTGCGTTCGGCCAAGGAACGACCGTAACTCCGATTCAACAGATTCAAGCCGCTACAGCTATTGCAAATGGTGGTAAGATGATGAGACCATACGTGATCGACAAGATCATGGACCCAGAAACGAAGAAGACGGTGTTATCAAATGAGCCGAAAGTAGCGGGTAAACCTATTTCTGAAGAAACTGCAAAACAAGTACGAGATATATTAGAAACAGTAGTAACGGATGGAACAGGTAAACCTTATATGATCGATGGTTATAGCGTAGCTGGAAAGACAGGAACGGCACAGATTGTAGGAAAAGACGGAAAGTACATCTCTGGTTGGGGAGAGAACGTATTCTCTTTCTTGGGAATGGCTCCTAAAGATGACCCTAAACTTTTAGTATATGTAGCTGTGGAACGTCCTAAGGTTGAGTTCCCTGAGATGGGTTCTACACCAGTAGCTAATATTTTTACAAGCGTTATGAAAAGCGGGCTCCAATATTTAAATATTCAGCCTGAAGCTAAAGTGAAAAATCAGGCTTCTAAAATAAAGAAATCTTATGGTAAAGAATTACCAGATTACACTGGACAATCTGCTGAGAAAGCAAAGAGTGATTTAGAAAAACTCGGAATGCAGGTTTCCGTCATTGGTTCAGGTAAGGATATCACCAACCAAGAACCATATGAGGGTGCTTATGTTATGAAAGGTGAAAGAGTCATATTAAGAACGTCTGGTGATGCAAAAATGCCTGATGTTAAAGACTGGTCTTACATGGATATCTTAAGGATCAGCAAGCTTCTTGGATTGAAAGAAACGATAACGGGAAGTGGATTTGCAGTAAAACAAAGCATTAAACCCGGAAACCCCGTTAAAGAAGGAGATTTCTTTGTTGTTCAACTAGAACCTCCTAAAGTAACAGAATCAGAAACAGATTCTGAAGAAGAAGAGAACGTGGAAGACCCAGGTTCTAGTGAGGAACAGTCACAAGATGAAGATCTTCCGCTAACAGACTAAATGTTCTAGGCGCTTGTGTACAAGCATATATTTGAAACGAGACATACAAGGGAGGTATTGTGTGTGCGAGTTTCGAATGTAACTGTACGCAGGCGCTTAATTTTTGTTCTTGTTTTTGGAATAGCTTTCTTTTTTGTTATTTCTGTAAGACTTGGCTACGTTCAATTTGTGCTTGGAGATATGTTGACAGATCAAGCCCTTGATTCTTGGAGCAGAGACATTCCTTTTGAACCAAAAAGGGGAAAGATTCTAGATCGTAATGACGTGGTACTCGCCACAAATATTAGCGCTCCGACCGTCTTTGTCGTTCCAAGGCAGATTAAGGAACCTGAAGAAACTGCTGAAAAGTTGGCTGCTTTGTTAAATATATCGAAAACAGAAGTGTACCAAAGACTCACAAAGAAAGCCTCTATCGTGAGAATCGATAATGGAGGACGAAAGATCAGCAATACGAAGGCAAAAGAGGTTGAAGCTTTGAATCTACCAGGTGTTTTTGTTGCGGAAGATAGCAAAAGGCACTACCCGTACGGATCCTATCTTTCTCATGTACTTGGATTTGCAGGTATTGACAGTCAAGGGCTCACAGGACTAGAACTCTATTATGATGAACAGCTGAACGGTGAAAAAGGTCATATCTCTTTCTTCTCGGACGCAAGGGGACGCAGAATGCCATCGTTATCGGACAAGTATGAAAAACCGAAAGATGGCTATGACCTCAGATTAACGACAGATTCACGTGTTCAAACCATTATTGAGCGAGAGCTTGATATCGCACAAGCTACCTATGACCCTGATGGAGCAATCGCTATAGCGATGAATCCGAATACTGGTGAAATCCTTGGAATGAGTTCACGACCGGATTTTGACCCGGAAGAGTACAAACGAGTTTCGCCGGAAGTATACAATCGAAATTTACCAGTGTGGGCTCAATATGAACCAGGCTCTACCTTCAAGATCATCACGCTTGCTGCAGCACTCGAAGAAGATAAAGTTGACTTAGATAAAGATCATTTTCACGATCCTGGATCGATCGAAGTTGCAGGGAGAAAGCTTAAATGCTGGAAAGCGGGAGGGCATGGCAGTCAGACCTTCTTAGAAGGTGTTCAAAATTCATGCAACCCAGGGTTTGTTATTCTTGGTCAACGTCTAGGTAAAGATAAACTATTTGAATATATTAAAGACTTTGGATTTGGAGAAAAGACAGGTGTTGATTTGGCTGGTGAAGGTAAAGGAATCTTATTCTCCTTAGATCGTGTTGGACCGCTAGAACTTGCAACAACCGCATTCGGGCAAGGTGTTTCTGTGACTCCAATTCAACAAGTAGCTGCTGTGTCTGCGGCCGTAAACGGAGGCTATCTGTACGAACCATATATAGCTAAAGAATTAGTGGATCCTATTACTGGGAAAGTCGTTAGTAAGCAGACACCAAAACTTAAAAGAAAAGTGATCTCTGAAAAAACGTCTAAAGAAGTTAGACGCGCATTAGAAAGTGTTGTAGCTCAAGGGACTGGAAAGAATGCATTCGTTGATGGTTACCGGGTTGGAGGGAAAACGGGGACTGCTCAAAAGGCTGAAGGTGGCGTTTATTTAAAGAACAACCATATCGTCTCCTTTATCGGGATGGCTCCTGCTAACAATCCTGAGATCGTTGTTTATGTTGCTATAGATAATCCAAAAGAAACACTGCAGTTTGGTGGGATTGTGGCAGCGCCAATCGTTGGTAATATTATAGAAGACAGCCTTTCTGCTATGGGCGTTAAAAAGCAAAAAGATCAGATAGAAAAAGAGAAAACATGGCTCGATGCTCCTGAAGTAGTCGTTCCGGATTTAGTCGGAAAACAAACGAAAGAGCTTACGAACCTGCTGTATAATCTCAAAATTGAAACATCCGGAAAAGGGAACTACATCGTACAGCAAGCTCCTAAAGCTGGCGTAAAGCTAGAAGCTGGTAAAACGATTCGTTTATTTTTGGGTGACAAAAAAGAAGTGGAAGATTAAAATAAAGAATGTACACATAGCCAAGCGCGGAATCTTGCTTGGCTTATTTTCTTTAAAGATGCATATAAAACGCTCTTTTATAGAAAGATGTTATTTTGGTGCACTTATTCGAACGGCATATAAGATAACACCAAAAAAGACCTTTATATGAGCTGCAACACATGTGAGATTTCGCTATTTTTGACTATACGCTTAACGATGATTAGAGGAGAGATCAGGATTAATGGAATTAAGAGAACTGCTTACATATTTAGTGAACTATGAAATGGATATTCAAGCCAATCCTGAAATTACCTCCATTGAAATGGATTCCAGGAAAGCTGGGAAAGGCTGTCTCTTTGTATGTATGGAAGGGCTTCTGTTTGATGGACATGATTTTGCAGAAACCGTTGCGAATAACGGAGCTGCTGCTATTTTAGCCGAGAAAGATATTGATGTTAACATTCCTGTTATAAAAGTTAAAAACACAAAAAAAGCTCTTGCGGTTTTAGCAGATGCTTTTTATGGTCATCCCTCCCAAAAACTCCATTTGATTGGGATTACCGGTACGAATGGGAAGACGACAACTTCTCATCTCATTGAAAAAGTTTTAAGAGATGCTGGGAAAAGCACTGGGATGATCGGCACGATTGAAATGAAAATAAAAGATCAAAGCTTTAAGGTAGCGAATACTACACCTGATTCATTATTTTTGCAGAATGCTTTTTATCAAATGACCGAAGAAAAAGTGGAAGCGGCCGTAATGGAAGTGTCTTCGCATGCTCTCGTTCAAGGTAGAGTATGGGGATGTGACTTTGATATCGCTGTTTTCACGAACTTGACACAAGATCATTTGGACTACCATAAGAATATGGAAGAATACCAGTTTGCAAAGAGTCTTCTGTTCTCACAAATGGGTAATACTTATAACAGATCAGATCGTAAAGTCGCTGTTCTTAATAATGATGATCCAGCTTCAAAAATGTTTGAAAGAGTGACTTCCGCACAGGTTGTTTCTTATGGAATTGACAACGATAGCGACGTTCGAGCAACCGATATAATGATCGGATCGCAAGGCACTACGTTTAAGCTGCAAACTCCTATAGGTTCAAGAGAAGTTACATTGAAGCTTATCGGAAAGTTTTCTGTTTATAATGTGCTCGCAGCAACCACAGCCTGTTTGTTATCTGGATTAGATCTGGATCAGATTCTTGCTAGTCTAAAAGAAGTAACTGGCGTTTCTGGCAGATTTGAACCTGTTATTGCAGGTCAAGATTTTACGGTAATCGTTGATTACGCACATACGCCAGATAGTTTAGAGAATGTATTACGAACGATTAAAGAGTTTGCAACCGGGAAAATAACAGCGGTCGTAGGATGTGGTGGTGACCGTGATAAGACCAAGCGGCCACTCATGGCAGGAATTGCGGCTAACTTAGCTGATCATGCCATCTTCACAAGTGATAATCCACGAACAGAAGATCCTCTTCAAATCTTAAAAGATATGGAAGAGGGTGTAGACGATGGGAATTATGTGACCATCCCTGACCGAAAAAAGGCAATCGAACATGCGGTTGAAAAGGCTCGTGCAAACGATGTTATACTTATAGCCGGAAAAGGTCATGAAACCTATCAAATCATTGGAAAAGATATATTAGAATTCGATGATAGGATCGTTGCAAGGGAAGCAATTAAGGCGGTGAAAAAATGAAATTAGATTTTAAAGAACTGGTCTCATTAGTAGATCGTACGAGTGGTAAGTATGAGAACTTAATATTAGAAGGTGTTTCTAAAGATACGAGACATAAAAGCGAGAATGCCCTATATTTACCGATAGCCGGTGAGCGGTTTGATGGTCACGATTTTCTGTTAAATGCGATCGAGCAAGGTTGCACGGCTACAGTCTGGCAAGAAGGAAAAGATCTTCCAGAAGGATTGCCGGAAGGTTTTCCTATCCTTTACACAAAAGACACAGTAACATTTTTGCAAGATATCTCTAAATATTACTTGAAGAAGATCAATCCTGTTGTAGTAGCTGTAACGGGTAGTAACGGAAAAACAACGACAAAAGATATGATCGAAAGTGTTTCCTCTGAAAACTTTAAGACGTTTAAAACGCAAGGAAATTATAATAATCATATTGGAATGCCTTTGACCATCCTAGCGATGGAAGATACTACAGAAGTATTGATCCTAGAAATGGGTATGAGTGATTATGGTGAGATATCACTTTTAAGTAAGATCGCAGAGCCAGATGTTGCTGTTATTACAAATATCGGTGAAAGCCATCTTGAACAGCTTGGTAGTCGTGAAGGAATCGCTAAAGCGAAACTTGAGATTGCAGATGGATTAAAACAAGGCGGGCTGTTTATCATCGATGGAGATGAGCCGCTTCTTTCACATGTAAAAGGTGAGAACGTTCTGCAAGTTGGATTTGGTGATTCCAACACATTGAAGTTATCTAACCTTAAGACAGATGCACATGGTGTTACGTTTTCTTTAGAAGAAGGTACAACTGTGTATCGCATACCGATGTTAGGACGACATAATATAAAAAATGCAGCATACGCCATAGCTGTAGGGCATTACTTGAATATCGAAGAAAATAAGATACTAGAAGGACTTGAGAACCTTAAAGTTACTTCCATGCGTCTTGAAATGAAAAGCGGTAAGAAGGATACTCTTCTTATCAACGATGCCTATAACGCTAGTCCAACGAGTATGATTGCAGCTCTAGATACACTTGCTGAACTAAAAGATTATTCTAATAAAGTTGCAGTTCTTGGAGATATGTATGAATTAGGTTCAAATGAAGAAGAGATGCATCGAAACATAGCGAAGCATGTGAATGAATCGATTTCTCATGTGATATGCGTGGGGCAAAAAGGTGCTTGGATTGCAGACGAACTAAAGAAACAAAAAAATGACGGACTTGAGGTTATTCAATGTCTAACAAAAGAAGAAGCGGAAGAACCTATTGCTAAATTATTATCAAAAGACACTGCTATTCTTTTTAAAGCATCAAGAGGGATGGTATTAGAAACCCTAGTCTCGAAATTTGTAGAGAAAGAACAGGAGTCGAAAAAATGATTGAGCAAGTCTTATTATTTACATTAGTTGCATCCTTCTTAATCGCGGTATTAAGTTCACCCTTTTTTATCCCGTTTTTAAGAAGATTAAAATTTGGGCAGAGCATTCGGGATGAAGGCCCAAAATCTCACCAAAAAAAGCAGGGAACACCTACAATGGGCGGGATTGTTATCGTCTTAGCCCTAGTTATCGCAACATATGCGATGACTGCTAAGTTTTTTGCTGTTACGGCAGAGACCCACTTGCTTATCCTTGTTACATTAGGATACGGACTTATAGGATTTTTAGATGATTTTATTAAAGTAGTTAAGAAAAGAAATCTAGGTTTAACATCAAAACAAAAATTAGTAGGTCAATTAATCATTGCAGCTCTTTTCTTCCTTGGGCTAAGAGCCATTGATTTCTCAACAGAAATTTCGGTTCCTGGAACAGATGTTTCGTTTGATCTAGGATGGTTTTACCCAATATTAGTTGTATTCATGTTAATCGGTGCTTCAAATGCGGTAAACCTTACGGATGGATTGGATGGACTGTTAGCGGGAACAGCAGCTATTGCTTTTGGTGCGTTTGCTGTTTTGTCTTCTACTATTCTTCAATTTGAAGCTGCTATTTTTTGTGTAGCAGTGGTTGGTGCAGTACTAGGTTTTTTAGTTTTTAATGCACACCCAGCAAAAGTATTTATGGGAGACACTGGCTCACTTGCATTAGGTGGTGCGATTAGCGCGGTCGCGATTCTAACAAAGCTTGAGATTTTACTAGTTATTATCGGTGGAGTTTTTGTAATCGAAACGCTTTCTGTAATGATTCAAGTAGCATCGTTTAAACTTACTCGTAAGCGTGTATTTAAGATGAGCCCGCTTCATCATCATTATGAACTGTCAGGCTGGAGTGAATGGCGCATCGTCGTTACATTTTGGCTTGTAGGATTGGTATTTGCAGCACTAGGAATTTATTTAGAGGTGTGGGTATAGATGAAAGACACTACATTTTTTAAAAACAAAAAGATATTAATCGTAGGGTTAGCTAAGAGCGGTTTTGCTGGTGCAAAACTGCTTCATTCGTTTGGGGCACAATTAACAGTGAACGATAAAAGCCCTAGAGAAGGTAATGTGGAAGCAGAAAAACTTGAGAAGCTTGGAATTAAAGTAGTATGTGGCGATCATCCGCTGACATTACTAGATGAAAAGTTGGATTTCATTGTAAAGAATCCAGGAATTCCATATCAAAATCCTTTGATTGCTGAAGCGGTTAAACGTAACATTCCAGTTTATACTGAAGTGGAAATAGCAGGTATGATTTCAGAGGCATCAATTATTGCGATTACAGGTTCAAACGGTAAGACAACCACCACTACTCTTATTGGTGATATGTTAAAAAACAGTGATAAGACACCTATCGTAGCAGGGAATATAGGTACTGTGTTCTCTGAGGTAGCAGCGGAGTCGACAGAGAAAGATATATTAGTAGCTGAACTTTCTAGCTTTCAATTGATGGGAACAGAGCGTTTTAAGCCACAGATTGCCGTTTTTCTGAACCTATTTGAAGCACACTTAGATTATCATGGTTCTCTTGATGAATACGGAAAAGCAAAAGCTAAGATTACTGAGAACCAAGATCCATCTGATTATGTGATTTATAACGCAGATGATGAACGTGTTTCACATTTGATGAAGGATTCTAAAGCGCAGCATATCCCATTTTCTGTAACAAAAAAATATGATGGTGGGGTTTATGTTGAAGATGGTGCCCTTTATTTTCAGGACCAAAAAGTTATTGATCTAAGTGAGGTCGTGTTGCCAGGTAAACATAATCTGTCTAATATTATGGCAGCTGTCGCGGCATCCTTATTAGCAGGTGCTACGTTGAAACAGATACATCAAGTTCTAACTTCGTTTCCTGGGGTTAAACACCGTCTGCAGTACGTAGGAGAGTTTAATGGCAGACGTTTTTATAATGATTCAAAAGCTACGAATATATTAGCGACGAATGCAGCGTTGTCTGCATTTGAACAACCCGTCATCTTACTAGCTGGTGGTCTTGATCGTGGAAATTCATTTGATGATCTGCTTCCATCACTAAAAAATGTAAAAGCGATCGTTACTTTTGGTCAAACAGCTGATAAATTAGCGGATACAGCGGAACAGGCAGGAATAGAAACGATAAAACGTGCTGATAATGTGGAAGATGCTGTTCCCCTTGCGTACAGTCTATCTGCCGAAGAAGATGTCATTTTATTGTCTCCTGCATGTGCTAGCTGGGATCAATATAAGACATTTGAACAAAGAGGGGACATGTTTATCAACTCTGTGCATAAACTTAAATAAGGTTTGTACAAATAAGAAGAGTTGAGGTGTTTCCCTTTGCCTGCAACGAAATCAACCCCTGATATCATAATGATTGTAGTTACGCTTATGTTGTTATCGATCGGCATAATAATGGTTTATAGCGCTAGTGCAGATTTAGGGCTATACAAGTTTGATGATGCGTTCTTTTTTGCAAAGCGACAATTGTTATTTGCCGGTGTTGGTATTGCAGCGATGTTTTTTATCATGAACATCAATTACATGACGTGGAGAGTCTGGTCTAAGATTCTTCTGATTATTTGTTTTGTGCTATTGATCGCGGTTCTTGTCCCAGGTATTGGTATGGTGCGTGGTGGTGCTAGAAGCTGGATTGGTGTAGGTGCTTTTTCTATACAGCCGTCTGAATTTATGAAACTGGCCATGATTACTTTCCTGGCTAAGTATCTATCAGAGCATCAAAAAAAGATCACTTCTCTTAAAAAAGGTTTAGTACCTACTCTTGGATTAGTGATGATCGCATTTGGCATGATTATGCTTCAGCCCGACCTAGGAACAGGAGCAGTAATGGTCGGAACAAGTATTGTGATGGTTTTTGTTGCAGGTGCGCGTATCTCCCATTTTGTAGGGATGGCTTTAATCGGTCTTATCGGACTTGCGGGATTAATTATTTCTGCTCCTTATCGAATTAAGAGGATTACTTCTTTCCTTGATCCTTGGAGTGATCCTTTAGGCAGCGGATTTCAGATTATCCAATCTCTCTATTCACTCGGACCAGGTGGATTGCTTGGATTAGGTTTAGGGCAGAGCAGACAAAAATTCGGTTACCTACCAGAACCTCAAACGGATTTTATTTTTGCGATCCTCTCGGAGGAGCTTGGTTTTATCGGCGCTGTTTTTGTATTAATCCTCTTTAGTCTTCTCTTATGGCGAGGAATCAGGATCGCTTTAGGAGCTCCAGATCTATTCGGTAGCTTTTTAGCGATAGGAATTATAGGGATGGTCGCTATTCAAGTGATGATTAATATCGGAGTTGTAACAGGATTGATGCCTGTAACTGGAATAACACTTCCATTTTTAAGTTATGGAGGATCTTCATTAACTCTAATGCTCGCGTCAATTGGAGTAATCCTCAATATTAGCCGGTATTCAAGGTATTAATACTTGAGTTTCAAAGGAAATTCTCTTATTCTAAACATAGCGATTTAAAGACGTTACCCTGTCAATTATGGCAGGGTAACTTCTTTTTCTATATTTGTTTTTTAATGTTATTGATTCTTATACGCTAGTCTCTGCTCTTAAATTCTTGTCATCTCGACAGTTGATTGAAGTGGAGGGTGCGAGACTCCTGCGGGACAGGCGGGCAGGTGAGACACTTATACGTGAAACGTACGAATGTGGCTCACCGCCTGCCCCGCGGAAAGCGAGCATCCTGTAACGGAAATCAACCACATCCAAGAGCGACAATGATAATCAGATGTAGTTTTTCAAAAATAAGAAACAAAATCGTTAGTTCTGACGAATACTACTTTGTCGATGTTTAAGGACAATGAAAACATGGAAAAGATTAACGCATAGCATATAAATAGAACGATGCGTATGAACGTAGGGGGTTTTTAATTATGTATAGCCAATTAGCTGAGAAATTAAAAAATGAAGATTTAGGAACTGTCCTTGTAAATGAACCATTAAAAAATCACACCACATTAAAAATTGGTGGACCAGCTGACCTTTTTTATGAACCGAAAGACATTGAAAGTCTAAAAAAAGCATTAAGTTATATAAAAGAAGCCAACGCACCAATACGTGCAATTGGAAGAGGCTCTAACCTCCTAGTTGCAGACGGGGGCATAGAAGGGGTTGTCATTAAAGTAGGGGAGGGGATCAACCACCTTGAAAAAAATGATAACACGATTAGAGTTGGCGGGGGGTATTCGCTTATTCCGCTAGCCACTGTAATGTCACGCGAAGCTTATACGGGTCTAGAATTTGCAGCAGGTATTCCGGGATCAGTTGGCGGAGCTGTATTCATGAATGCAGGTGCGCATAGATCCGATATGTCAAAGATCGTTGATAAAGCTTTGATTTTATTACCTGATGGTGAGCTTACATGGCTTTCTAATGAAGAACTGAAATTCTCTTACCGTACTTCTGTTCTCCAAGAGACAGGTGGAATCTGTGTTGAAGTCATCCTTGTTTTGGATAAAGGGGATAAAGAAACGATCATGGCAGAGCTTAAGAAGAATAAAGATTATCGCAGAAACACACAGCCATGGAACTATCCGTGCTGTGGCAGTGTTTTCCGTAATCCGCTGCCTAATTATGCAGGACATCTCATTGAAACATCGGGACTTAAAGGGACTCAAATTGGTGGAGCACAAGTTTCGGAGATGCACGCTAATTTTATTGTGAATACTGGAGATGCAAAAGCCAAGGACGTGCTGGATCTTATCAGTTATATACAAAAAACGATTAAAGAAAAGCATGGTGTTGAACTTCATACAGAAGTTGAAATCATTGGTAGAAATGATTAACAAAAAATTGGATAAATAGTGCTGAATTGCGGCTTATCCGTGCTATAATACAAAGAACAAGAAAAAATTAACTTTTGACGTTTCGAAACGAACCATACATTTCGTTATCTTCTGACAGTTGGACTGTTATCAGTACCTTTTTGAAGACTTGGCGTCTATCTGCCAAGTTCTTTTATTTCTGGTCAACCGTTAATGTTTCTTGTACTAACTTATAAAACGGAGGAAGAGGATGGACAAGGTAAAGGTTGTCAAGATTGAGGACCGAATTCCGAAGCTGAAAGAACATCGCAAACAAAAAGCAAATCGTCGTCTTATTTATTACTTGTCCTTTTTCTTCCTGTTATTGTTGGTCGTCGTTTATTTTCAATCAGATCTTAGTCATGTGAAGAAAATTACCGTCTCAGGCAACTATTTTGTAACCGACAATGAGATTCTTGAACAAAGCAAAATTTCAACAAAGACAAAGTATTTGAATGTATCTGAAGATGAAATTATGGAGCGGCTCGAGGATATCTCAGAGGTTAGTTCTGTATCCATCCAAAAGAAATTTTTTAACCAAGTTGTAATTAAAGTGAGTGAATTTCAACGAGTCGGGTATTTCAGGAAAGAGAACGTATACTACCCGATGCTTCAGAACGGGAAAATGTTAGAGCCTTTAAAGAAAAATGAGAGACCAGTAAATGCACCTGTAATCGTCAGCTGGAAAGATCCAGAACAACTAGAGATGATGGCACAGGAACTGCAGAAGCTGCCTGAAGGAATTATTCATCGTATATCTGAAATCACACATACACCTTCATCCAACAGTTCAAACCAGCTAACGTTGTTTATGACGGATGGAAACAAAGTGGTGACAACTATCTCTAAGTTTTCAGAAAGGCTGACAGCTTATCCATCTTTAGTGAGCGAGTTAAAGCCTGAGGAAAAAGGAACGTTCTATTTAGGAATCAGCACACGTTTTGAACGATACAACCAAGTGGAGGAAAGTAATGAGAAAAATTAAAGGGACGCATCTTTTCCTATCTTTAATCCTACTCGTTACCGGGTTCATATTATCTTTCTCCTATCAGAGAGCGCAGATCGAAAAGCAAAATGTTGTGCAGAACAATGAATGGAAAAAGGAAGATTCATTGCGCAGCCAAATCTTAAATCTTCAAAAAACAAATAGAGAATTAGCAGGCGATCTTCAAAGTCTGCAGCAAAATGTTGAGAAGAAAGAAAATAAGCTAGCAGATCAAGAGGAGATATCTTCTAAACTAGTAGAAGATTTAAAAGAGCTCAGAATGGTAGTAGGAAACGTAAAAGTGAAAGGGGAGGGGGTAGAAGTTACCCTACAAGATTCCTCCTATATACCGGAAGGGGAGAACCCTAACGATTATATCGTCCATGAAGAACATATAAGAAGTGTCATTGACGAACTTCACGTATCGGGTGCAGAAGCCATTGCTATAAACGGTCAAAGAATCTCTCACGATACGTATATCGCTTGTATCGGTCCTGTCGTTTCTGTGGATGGCAACCAATATCCTGCACCCTTTGTTATCACAGCAATTGGTAATTCCACAACCCTAGAGAAATCTTTGAATCTATACATCGTCGATAAAATTGTTAATGATGGTGTAGAAGTAAGAGTGGAGCAAGAAAGCGCGATCGAGATGGAGCCATTTATTACAGAAGAGGGATGAGTTAGTTGAAGGAAAGACAATTCATGTTTGCAACAATTGCCCTCATACTTGGCGGAATGCTGGCGATCCAATTTGAGACCACAAACAATCCTGTTGTTCGGGATACTAGAGATTTATGGGAATTAAGAGCTGATTTGGAAAAAGAAAAACAGCGTCAGCAGGAGCTTAATGAGGAATATGAACGCTATAGTGAACTCCTGAACCAATACAAAGGTGAAGGTAAGGACGAAAAAATCCAAGCAATGGAAAAAGCGCTATGGGATTTAAAAAAACAGGCAGGATTAACAACGATTAGCGGACAAGGAATCGTAATAACGATCGAACCTTTTAGTGAAGAGCTAATTGGAGTAGGTCAACCTGTTCCTAAAATAGATCCTGATATGCTTAGAAGACTTGTAAACGAACTAAACCGATATGATGCGAATGAGATCTCTATAGATGGCCAACGCGTCGTATCTAAAACCCCGATCCGGGAAGTGAATGGAAACATTTACATAAACAATGAGCCTGTTTCATCATTTCCGATTGAAATCAGAGTTTTGGCAAAAGACAATGAAAAACTTCATCAGAAGATCATTGCTTCACCCGCTGTAGAGGAGTTTATCCGAGAAAATTTTCTCGTCGAATCCAAACAAACGGCTAAAGTTATTTTGCCAGCTTTCGATAAAGATATGAAGGTGAAGTTTATGAAACCGGCAAAGGAGGAAACGTAAGATGTGGTTGCCGGTACTTGGACTGTTATTAGGTCTACTATTAGGTTTCATGTCTGATATCCGGGTCCCTCCAGAATATGCAAACTATTTATCAATAGCTGTCTTAGCTGCACTCGATACCTTATTCGGTGGTATACGTGCACATCTTCAAGGCAGTTTTGAAGATAAAGTGTTCATTACAGGTTTTTTCTTTAACATTTTATTGGCTGCAGGGCTCGCATACTTAGGGGTACACCTTGGTATCGATCTGTATCTAGCTGCAATTTTTGCATTTGGTGTTAGGTTGTTTAATAATATCGCTGTTATTAGACGCTTAATTATTTCCAAATGGTCAGATTCGCGCAAAAAGGCCTAAAAAATTTGAAAAAACGGTAAAAAAAAAGAGGGATAACCCGTTGTTTGTGGAATTTATTCCATAATTAAGCGCAAATTAAGGGATTTTTAAAAATTTAAGAAGATTTTTTGGATGAAAGGTAAGGAGGTGCCACAGAATGAACAGCAATGAAATTTATGTAAGTTTAGACATCGGTACATCCAATATTAAAGTGATCATTGGAGAAATGACTAGTGAGTCCTTTAATGTTATTGGTGTTGGCCATGCAAAATCAGCTGGAATCAGAAAAGGTTCCATTGTAGATATTGACGAAACTGTTCGTTCCATAAGAAAAGCCGTAGAGCAAGCAGAAAGAATGTTAGGTATTCCAATTAATGCTGTAATCGTAGGTGTAAAAGGAAACCATATTCAACTTCAGCCTTGCCACGGTGTAGTTGCGGTATCAAGAGAAGACCGAGAGATCGGTGATGAAGACATCGCTAGAGTAATAGAGGCAGCTCAGGTTATGTCAGTGCCTCCAGAACGCGAAATTATAGATGTGATTCCTCGACAATTTATTGTTGATGGTACAGATGAGATTATTGATCCTCGAGGTATGTTAGGTGTTCGCCTTGAGATGGAAGGAACAGTGATAACTGGTTCCAAGACAATCTTACATAATTTATTACGTTGCGTAGAACGAGCTGGACTTACAGTGGCGGATATTTGTTTAGAGCCATTGGCAACATCATCGATTGCACTTTCACGAGATGAGATGGAGCTTGGTGTAGCACTGATCGATATTGGTGGGGGTTCTACTACACTATCTGTTTTTGATCAAGGGACCATGCAGTTAACATCCGTTCTTCCTGTTGGTGGAGACTTTATCACAAAAGATATATCCATCGGATTAAGAACGTCTGCTGAAGATGCAGAAAAGATCAAGCTAAAGCATGGTCATTCTTTTGTGGATTATGCATCAAAAGATGAGACATTTACAGTATCGCAAATTGGATCTTCACAAGAACAAGAAATCTCGCAATACGAACTTTCGTTAATCATTGAAGCTCGTATGGCTGAAATATTTGAGATGATTGATGATGAATTGCATCAGCGCGGATATTCCGAACTGCCAGGCGGTTTTGTTATTACAGGCGGAGTTGCTGCAATACCAGGAGTACTTGAGCTCGCCCAAGATATCTTCCAACAGAACGTACGTGTTTCCTTGCCGGATTATATCGGGGTTAGAGAACCGAAGTTTACAGCAGGTGTGGGGTTAATCCAATTCACTCACAAAAATATTAAAGTTCAAGGAAAAGAAGTTGCCACTGCGTTAGCTGATAACGCTGGAGAACCTTTACCGAAAAAGAAACAACAATCCAGCCAAAAATCGGGACAAGAAAAACAATCCGGTGGCATGAAATCAAAAGTCAAAGACTGGTTTGGTTTATTTTTTGAATAACATTAAGGAACTAGTCATTAGGAGGAACGCTCATGTTAGAGTTTGATATGAATATGGATCAATTGGCGACAATTAAAGTAATTGGTGTTGGTGGCGGCGGAAGTAACGCTGTTAACCGTATGATCGAACATGGTGTACAAGGTGTAGAATTTATTTGTGTGAATACAGATGCACAAGCTTTGAATCTATCAAAAGCGCCTGTAAAAATGCAGATCGGAACGAAATTAACAAGAGGACTAGGTGCAGGTGCGAATCCTGATATCGGTAAAAAAGCTGCTGAAGAAAGCCGAGAGCAGATCGAAGAGGCACTTAGCGGTGCTGATATGGTCTTCGTAACAGCTGGTATGGGTGGTGGAACAGGTACTGGTGCAGCACCTGTAGTCGCAGAGATCGCTAAAGATCTTGGTGCCCTTACAGTTGGTGTTGTTACAAGACCGTTCACTTTTGAAGGCCGCAAGCGTTCTACGCAAGCGGTAGGTGGAATCTCTGTACTAAAAGAAAAAGTTGATACATTGATTGTTATCCCGAATGATCGATTATTAGAGATCGTAGATAAAAACACTCCGATGCTTGAAGCTTTCCGTGAAGCGGACAATGTTCTTCGCCAAGGTGTACAAGGTATTTCTGATTTGATCGCAGTACCAGGATTGATCAACCTTGACTTTGCCGATGTAAAAACGATCATGACTGAACGCGGTTCCGCACTTATGGGTATTGGTGTAGGTACTGGTGAAAACCGTGCTGCTGAGGCTGCGAAAAAAGCCATTTCATCTCCACTTCTTGAAACATCTATCGATGGAGCAAAAGGTGTATTGATGAACATTACAGGTGGAGCAAACTTGAGCCTATATGAGGTGAACGAAGCTGCAGATATCGTTTCATCTGCTTCAGATCCTGAAGTAAACATGATCTTTGGTTCCGTAATTAACGAAGAACTAAAAGATGAGATTCTAGTTACGGTTATCGCAACTGGATTTGATGAAACTGAAAAGATGGTGAACAACCAACAGAGAGCTGAGCGTCCTAGAATGCAGCAAGCTCCAACATCTAATCAGTCTCATTCGTCTCAAACTCAATCACAACCACAAAGTCAGTCTCAAGGGCAATCTCGTGAAGAAAGCCAAGAGTCTAGAAATACTTCTTACACGAATGCTGATTCAGATACACTTGATATTCCAACATTCTTGCGTAACCGCAGCCGTAACAGAAGAAGATAAATACAAAAATGAAAGCATGTTCTCTATTTTAGAGAGCATGCTTTTTTGTTTTGTTAGTAGGTTGATCCCCGCTCCAGGTTGCTCGCTTTCCACGGGGGCGTGCGGTGAGCCTCCTACCGCTTTGCGCCATAGGAGTCTCCACCTGACCGCTCGTCCCGTAGGAGTCGGCAACCATACGCTTCAATCAACATGCAAAGGAAGAGAACAAAAAGAGATTAAAACATTTAAAGCAACAACTCTATAGAAAACAGCCTTTCAAAAAAATATTCCCCTTGTCTTTTTCTACAACTAGCATGTTGACAAGTAGAATGATGCTACAGAGAGATTAATAAAATGCTTCATTGAATAGTTTATTGGAGTGTAAGATGGGAGACTCTAGGCTAGGACAGGCGGGCAGGTGAGACACTTAAAAGTGAAACGTAAGAATGTGGCTCACCGCCTGCCCCGCGGAAAGCGAGCACCTGAAACGGAAATCAACCACTTCCAAAAACAACAAAACAAACGTAAAATGTTTTAGATTTTGTCATATTCTTGTCCGAAAAGCGTATACCTAACATATAAGTTATTTTGACAAAAATAGAGAAAATAAGAACTTTACTTCTCTCATAAACTGACAGACTTTCAAACAACCTATACGTTATACTGATTTCAAATTTAAGAAAGGAGAAAACCAATGACCCTTTATTTGGATGTCATTTGGTTTCTTAATTTCTGCATTGATTATGTTCTAATCTCTCTGACAGCGTATGTGCTTAAGCGCAATGCATCGAAAAAGAGAATCCTATCTGCTTCGTTATTAGCTTCAAGTTATGTGTTTTTAGTAATCTTTCCAGAACTAATGTTATTTTCACAGCCAATCATGAAATTTATCCTATCCATTTTTATTATGATTGTGGCGTTTGGCTTTAAGCGTTTCAAGTTTGTAATGAAAAATATCGCCATGTTTTATTTTGTTTCTTTTGTGACGGGTGGAGGTATTTTCGGTCTTCATTATTTTATGCAAAGTGATGCTGTGATTATGAATGGCGTTATCACGACAAAAAGTTCAGGTATGGGTGACCCGATCAGCTGGCTTTTTGTAGTAGCAGGTGTTCCTCTACTTTGGTACTTTTCAAAGAAAAGAGTAGATGATATTTCTGTGGAAAAAATGGATTCCAACAGTCTTGTCAAAGTTACTATCAAAATAGACCAGATCTTGATATCTGCAAATGGACTTATTGATACCGGTAATAAATTATACGATCCTATTTCTAAAATGCCTGTCATGATCCTTGATATGAACAAACACTGTGATTCTTTTCCAGAGATCATTCGAACTGCTGCCAAAAACGTCCTTACAATGAATACAGATGACAATGAACACCCTTGGTTGAACAGACTTCGAATCGTGCCTTATCGTGCAGTAGGACATCAACAGTTTTTAGCTTGTGTAAAACCAGATGCCGTAGAAATAGAAAAGGATGGAGTATCGGCAGCATCTCCGCAGTGTCTCATAGGCTTGAGCTGGACAGTATTATCTAGCGAAGGTCAGTTTGATGCTATCGTTCATCCAAAGATGCACCTGCAACATGTACAAGCGTCCTAACATAGGAGATACGTGAAAGAACTTAAAAGAAGATAATGTGAAAGGGGAGTTAACATGTTTAATAAGTGGCGTTTAAAAATGACGATGTACTGGTATAAGTTACTATTCAAGTTGGGGCTGAAGTCAGATGAGATTTATTATATTGGTGGAAATGAAGCTTTACCCCCTCCGCTTAGTAAAGAAGAAGAAGCGGTTCTGCTTGAAAAACTTCCTTCTGGTGACCAGGCTGCAAAATCTCTTTTGATCGAAAGAAACCTTCGTTTAGTCGTATACATTGCACGAAAGTTTGAGAACACAGGGATTAACATTGAAGATCTAATCAGTATCGGAACAATTGGCCTTATTAAAGCAGTAAACACGTTTAATCCAGAAAAAAAAATCAAGCTCGCGACTTATGCATCAAGATGTATAGAGAACGAGATCTTGATGTATTTACGCCGTAACAACAAGACTAGGTCAGAAGTATCGTTTGATGAACCGTTAAATGTGGATTGGGATGGGAACGAACTTTTGCTCTCAGATGTTCTTGGGACAGAAGATGACATAATAACGCGCAGAATTGAGGCAAATGTAGATCGTAAACTTTTATTAAAAGCACTATTTACATTAAACGATCGTGAAAAACAGATCATGGAACTTCGCTTCGGTCTATCAGGTGGCGAAGAAAAAACACAGAAAGATGTAGCAGATATGCTCGGAATTTCTCAGTCTTATATTTCAAGGCTGGAAAAGCGGATCATAAAGAGACTTCAAAAAGAATTTAATAAAATGGTTTAACACAGATTGAATATAGCTTTTAATCAGTTCTGACCGTTTTCTGTAAAATTACAATTGCATAAATTTCCCTCCGTTCGGTGATACTTAATTTGAAATTAGCTCCCGGCAGGAGGGAAAAGACTTGACAAGAAATAAAGTTGAGATTTGCGGAGTTGACACATCAAAGCTTCCTGTTTTAAAAAATCCAGAGATGCGTATTCTTTTTGATAAGATGCATAAAGGTGATCCTGATGCACGCGAAACTTTGGTTAACGGAAACCTCAGGCTCGTTCTGAGTGTCATTCAACGGTTCAACAACCGCGGAGAGCATGTAGATGATTTATTTCAAGTAGGATGTATTGGGCTGATGAAGTCCATAGACAATTTTGATCTAGGTCAGAATGTTAAGTTTTCTACCTATGCGGTTCCGATGATCATTGGTGAGATTCGCCGGTATCTTCGAGACAATAACCCGATAAGAGTTTCAAGAAGCTTAAGGGATATCGCATACAAAGCACTGCAAGTTCGAGATCAGCTTATGAACAAACTATCTCGGGAGCCAACCGCACAACAGATTGCAGAAGCTCTAGATGTACCGAAAGAAGAAGTGGTCTTTGCACTTGATGCCATTCAAGATCCAGTTTCACTATTCGAACCGATCTACAATGATGGCGGTGATCCGATCTTTGTTATGGATCAAATCAGCGATGATAAAGCAAAAGACATGCAGTGGATTGAGGAAATTGCTTTAAAAGAAGGAATGCGACGTTTGAATGATAGAGAAAAAATGATCTTAACGATGCGCTTCTTTCAAGGAAAAACGCAAATGGAAGTCGCTGATGAGATCGGTATATCACAGGCGCAAGTATCAAGACTTGAAAAAGCAGCGATCTCTCAGATGAATAAGAATATCCAAAGCAGCTAAAACCCGTTTTAACGGGTTTTTTTATTTTTGGACAGAAACATGAAATAGCTTTGTCCTTCATATACTGAAAGAAGAAAGGCGGGGATCGTAGATGAATAAAATATCAGATTTTCAAGTGAAAGATGTGGTTAACGTAGCAAATGGAAAAAAACTAGGTCATATAGCTGATCTTGAAATCAACTTAAATACAGGAAAGATAGATGCGATCATCATCCCTGGTGCTGGAAAGATGCTTGGTTTTTTTGCAAGAGAGAACGACATCGTGATACCTTGGAGAAATATTGTTAAGATCGGTGCAGATGTTATTCTTGTTAGACATATGGAAGCTAGCGAATTAAATGAATATGTTAAAGAACCGTTTGATCAATTGAAATAAACGGTTCTTTTTTCTTTCTTGCTTTAAATTGTGGTAAAATAAAGATAAAACTTTCCAGGAGGAGTACATACTATGAACACATTTGAACAATCTGGAAAGCATCTTGCAATACAGATTTGGCATAAGATAAATTCTAAGGTTATTGCTGGTTTCACAACACGTGAAGGCGGGAATAGTACAATGCCCTTTCATTCTATGAACATGGGTTTTCATGTGAACGATGATCCAGATACGGTTCGGAAAAACCGCAGATTATTTTCAGATGACATCAGTTTTCCGGTTGAAAATTGGGTAGGTTCTAAACAAGTTCATGCTGAAAATATTGTAAAGGTATCTAAAAAAGATAGAGGATTAGGTTCTTTAGATTTTGAAACGGCAATTCCCGATGCAGATGGATTATATACGTCAGATGAAAACATCCTTTTAACGTCACTGTATGCGGACTGTGTACCTCTCTATTTTTTTTCGCCGAACGATAACTTGATCGGACTCGCACACGCGGGATGGAAAGGAACAGTAGCAAAAATCGGTCCAGCAATGATCAAAGCTTGGAAAGATAAAGAGAATGTTGACGTGAAGGCGGTATTAGCCGCAATTGGTCCTTCTATAGGGCATTGCTGTTATGAGGTAGATGATCGAGTAATTAAAGAAGTAAAAGCAGCATTAGGTGGAGATAATGAAGACACCGTTTATAAGAAGAATGCAGCAGGAAACTATCAATTAAACTTGAAAAAACTAAATGAAATCCTTCTCTTAAGAGCTGGAGTACTGCCTGAAAATATTATCGTTTCAGATCAATGTACGAGCTGTCGAAACGACCTGTTCTTTTCACATCGTAAAGACAGAGGCAAGACGGGAAGAATGATGAGTTATATAGGCAGGAAAGGGGATTAATTAAGAAATTGGGTATCAAAGAAAACAAAGAACACATCTTAAATGAAATTCAAATTGCATGCGAGAAAAAAAACAGATCTTCAAAGGGCGTTAATTTGATCGCTGTGACGAAATATGTGAGTAATGAAACAACAAAAGACGCTGTTTTAGCAGGTATTGAACATATCGGTGAGAACAGGATAGAAGGACTGCTATCCAAAAAAGAATTTTTGAAAGACACGTCAGTTAAATGGCACTTTATAGGAACTCTGCAAACTAGAAAAGTAAAAGAAGTGATCGAGCATGTGGATTATATTCATTCGTTAGACCGTTTAAGTTTAGCGAGTGAGATTCAAAAACGAGCAGACAGGCCCATTTCTTGCTTTGTACAAGTTAATGTAGCCGAAGAAGATTCCAAACATGGTTTGCCAGTAAAAGATGTAGTCGCTTTTGTCGATAAATTAAAAGACTACGATCGTATTAAGGTTGTCGGACTCATGACTATGGCACCTTTTACTGATGATGAATCCTTAATCAGAAACGTGTTTTCTACATTAAAGCAACTTCAATTGGAAATACAGAAACTAGAATTGGTTCATGCTCCATGTACTGAATTATCTATGGGAATGTCTAACGATTTTTCGATTGCTGTTGAAGAAGGTGCAACATTTATTAGAATAGGGACGAGTTTAGTAGGAAAAGAATTTTAGGAGGTGGTACAGATGGGAATTAAAACAAAATTCAAGCGCTTTTTTGATCTGGAAGACGATTATGAGTATGAAGACGATTACGAGGAAGAAGCAATGCCTGAAGAAGAGGAAATCACACCGTCTCATACGAAAAAAGGAAAACCGAACGTTGTAAGTCTTCAAAGTATTCAACAACAAGTTAAAGTTGTTCTTGTAGAACCTCGTGTATATGCAGAAGCTCAAGATATCGCAGATCAATTAAAGAATCGACGAGCTGTTGTTATGAATTTACAAAGAATTCCGCATGATCAAGCAAAAAGAATCGTAGACTTCTTATCAGGGACTGTTTATGCAATCGGTGGTGACATACAAAAGTTAGGGCCGAATACATTTTTGTGTACTCCTGAAAATGTTGATGTTTCCGGAACGATTTCTGAAATGATGGAAGAAGATTAAATCAGGCAGGTGAAAATTATTGAATATGATCTATGCAGTTGAAGACGTAGTACTAACTCTTATTCAGATCTACTACTACATGATTATCGGGTACATACTATTATCTTGGTTTCCAAACGCTCGTGAGTCATCCATCGGTCAAGTGATCGCTAGACTCGTTGAACCATATCTATCTCCTTTTCGAAAGATTATTCCGCCTCTTGGCATGATTGATCTCTCACCAATCGTAGCTTTAATGGCTCTGCACTTTGCTCGTTTTGGTGTATCGGCGATCGCACAGATGATAGCTCGTTCACTTTAGGAGAAAGATATGAGTATCTATCAGCATTACAGACCAGAAGAGCATGAATTTGTGGATCGGGTCTTGCACTGGAAGTCGGAGGTGCTCGAGAGGTATAGTCCGAGATTGACGGACTTTCTTGATCCAAGAGAACAGGAAATCGTAAAAACCATCGTTGGTAACGATACAGAAGTTCGCCTCTCTTTATGGGGAGGCTCTTCTTTTTCTGAACGGAAGAGAGCATTGATCTATCCGGATTATTATGAAGCTCAGAACGAGGATTTCCAATTAGTCTGTTATAACATTCAGTATCCTGCTAAATTCTCTACGATTGAACACCGAGATGTTTTAGGAGCCTTAATGAACATAGGTGTTAAAAGAGGGAAGTATGGTGATATTTTAGTTTCAGGAGATTGTGTTCAATTCGTTTGTGCAACTGAGATATCTGGATTTATTGAATTGAACTTAACGAAAGTCGGTAAGACGGGTATTACGTTACATACTATTTCAGAAGATGAACTAGCAGAAGTAAAGGCTGAATATAACGAAAAGAGCGGGACGTTGTCTTCTCTGCGATTAGATGTGGTTGTCGCTGAAGTGTACAACCTTTCTCGTGCAAAAGCATCCCCCTTGATCCAACAAGGTCGGGTTAAGCTCAATCATAAGATCGTTGACCATGTTTCAACTGAAATGATGGAAGGTGATGAGCTCTCAGTAAGAGGATTCGGCAGGAGTAAACTCATCGCGATCGAGGGAACGACTAAGAAAGAAAAGTGGCGTATCCGTTACGGCCTTTTAAAATAATTTCCTTAAATAGAAGGAATGACGGAAAATTTGTCGAAATTAGGTAAAAAATAATGCATCAATGGAGGTGGCCGTTGTGCCTTTAACACCACTGGATATTCATAACAAAGAATTCACAAGAGGTTTCAGAGGGTATAGTGAAGATGAAGTGAATGACTTTTTAGATCAAGTCATCAAAGATTATGAAACAGTGATCCGAGAAAAGAAAGAACTAGAGGAAACGGTAGCGAACCTTGAAGAAAAAATCTCTTATTTCAAAAACATTGAGGAAACTCTAAATAAGTCGATTCTAATTGCTCAGGAAACAGGGGAAGAGGTAAAACGCACAGCAACGAAAGAGGCTCGCTTAATTGTAAAAGAAGCCGAAAAAAATGCGGATAGAATCATTAACGAGTCGTTATCGAAATCTCGAAAGATTTCAATGGAAATCGATGAATTAAAGAAACAGTCTTCTGTTTATCGAACGCGTTTCAAAATGTTGATCGAAGCTCAACTTGAAATGTTAAAGAATGATGACTGGGATTCTTTGAATGCACCTGATAATCTTGAAGGCTATGAACTACAGGAAGTAAAGTCGTAAGCTTGACATTACTTTAAAAAATCGCATATACTTTTCTAAGATTAATATGTGACGAAGACGGGGACAGTAAATTACTTTTATCTATTAAAGCGAGCTAGGAAATGGTGTGAGCCTAGTATAGAGGAGTATTCGAAAATCACCCTTGAGTTCCTGAACTGAAAAAAGGCAGTAAGTTTAGGCGCTTCATCCACGCTACGGATGACTAAGCGGGTTTCGTGTTTATATACGAACCTATTAGGGTGGTACCGCGGGATAACCTTCTCGTCCCTACTGTTAGCAGGCAGTAGGGGCGAGAAGGTTTTTTGTTTTAATATGGTACTTTTGGTCATCTGTCACGTTTTATCGTAATGAAGGAGGAAAGATGATGAATTATAAAGACACGTTATTAATGCCGAAAACAGAGTTCCCGATGCGAGGAAATCTTCCTCAAAGAGAACCTGTTGTGCAAGACAAGTGGAAAGAACTAGACATCTACAATTTGGTGTTAGAAAATACGAAGGATTTACCTCCTTTTATCCTGCATGATGGACCACCATATGCAAACGGTGATATCCACATCGGGCACGCAGAGAATAAAATTTTAAAAGATATCATCGTGCGGTTTAAATCGATGACAGGTCACTATGCTCCTTACGTTCCTGGTTGGGATACTCACGGGCTGCCGATCGAAACAGCACTAACAAAAAGCGGTAAAGTAAAACGCAAAGAACTAACAGTTGCAGAGTTCCGTAAGCTTTGTGAAGAGTATGCGCTGAAACAAGTCGATCATCAACGTGAGCAGTTTAAACGTCTAGGTGTTCGTGGAGATTGGGAAAACCCTTATATCACGTTAAATAAAGGTTACGAAGCTCGACAGATCGAAGTATTTGGCGAAATGGCCAAAAGAGATTTGATCTACAAAGGTTTAAAACCCGTATATTGGTCTCCTTCATCGGAATCTGCATTAGCAGAAGCAGAGATTGAGTACCAAGATAAACGTTCAGCTTCTATCTATGTAGCATTTGATGTAAAGGATGGAAAAGGTGTTCTTGATGCAGATGAGAAACTTGTAATCTGGACAACGACTCCATGGACGATTCCAGCGAACTTAGGAATCTCTGTTCATCCAGAATTAGATTACGTTTCTGTTCAAACGGAAAATGGAAAATATGTTGTAGCTGAAGCACTATTAGAATCACTGACGAAAGAATTTGAGTGGGATCAAGCTGAAGTAGTGAAACGCTTTAAAGGTGCCGACATTGAGCATGCCGTAGCCAGTCATCCTTTGTATGACCGTGATTCACTAGTTATGCTTGGCGACCATGTAACAACGGATGCAGGTACTGGTTGTGTTCATACAGCTCCTGGTCACGGTGAAGATGACTTTTTAGTAGGTAAGAAATACGGATTAGAAGTATTGTGTCCTGTTGATGACAGAGGTGTTATGACGAAAGAAGCACCTGGATTTGAAGGATTGTTCTATGATGAAGCGAATAAGCCGATTACTGAACAATTACAAGAAAAGGGTGCTCTTCTAAAGCTTTCATTCATCACACACTCTTATCCGCATGATTGGAGAACGAAAAAACCGGTAATCTTCCGTGCAACT
Source organism: Fictibacillus phosphorivorans (assembly GCF_007673525.1). Classification (GTDB taxonomy): domain Bacteria; phylum Bacillota; class Bacilli; order Bacillales; family Fictibacillaceae; genus Fictibacillus; species Fictibacillus phosphorivorans_C. The sequence goes on along the minus strand of NZ_VDZU01000001.1, from coordinate 2,450,812 downwards.
GCTCAATGGTTTGCTTCGATCAAAGGAATCCGTGAAGATATGCTTCGTGCGATTGAAGAAGTAAACTGGGTTCCAACTTGGGGTGAAACACGTTTACACAACATGATCAAAGATCGTGAAGACTGGTGTATCTCTCGTCAAAGAGCTTGGGGTGTTCCAATTCCAGTATTTTACGGCGAAGATGGCGAAGCAATTCTTACAGAAGAAACGATCAGTCATGTTGTAGAATTGTTCAGAGAGCATGGATCAAACATCTGGTTTGAAAGAGATGCAAAAGATTTGCTTCCGGAAGGATTTACTTCACCACATAGCCCAAATGGCCGTTTCTCAAAAGAGACAGATATCATGGACGTTTGGTTTGATTCGGGTACATCTCACTGGGGTGTTCTTGAAGAGAGAGAGAATTTAGTAAGACCTGCTGATCTTTATCTTGAAGGATCTGACCAATATCGTGGATGGTTTAACTCTTCTCTTTCTACATCTGTTGCAATCACTGGTAAAGCTCCTTACAAAGCTGTATTAAGCCATGGTTTCGTTCTCGATGGAGAAGGACGTAAGATGAGTAAGTCAATTGGTAATACATTAGATCCGATCAAGGTGATGAAGCAGTTAGGTGCCGATATCATCCGTTTATGGGTATCGTCTGTTGATTACCAATCAGACGTACGTGTATCAGACGACATCTTAAAACAAGTTGCTGAAGTATACCGTAAGATCAGAAATACACTTCGTTTCTTGTTAGGTAACTTGCATGGATTTGATCCGAAGCAGCATTCTGTAAAATTTGAAGATATGCCTGATCTTGAAAAATACATGATGGTTAAACTTGATAAAGTAGTAGCTAAAGTGAAAAAAGCTTACGAAGAATATCAGTTTATCACGGTATATAATACGATTCACAACTTCTGTACGATTGAGTTAAGTTCTTTCTATCTAGATATGGCAAAAGATACTCTATATATTCAAGCAGAAGACGATCATAAACGTCGTAGCATCCAAACTGTGCTTTATCAATCACTAATGGCACTTACTAAGCTTTCAGCTCCTGTTCTTTCTCATACAGCTGATGAAGTATGGGAATACATTCCAGGCGTTGATGAAGTGAGTGTTCAATTAACAACAATGCCAGAAGTGAAGAACTACCAAGGTACTGAAAAGCTTGAAAAAGACTGGGATGTATTCATGGATGTTCGTGATGAAGTATTAAAAGCACTTGAAGAAGCAAGAAGCCAAAAAACAATTGGTAAGTCATTAACTGCATCCATTACTCTTTATCCGACAGAAGCTTTAAAACCATGGTTAGAATCAGTAGGGGACTTGAATAAGCTCTTTATCGTTTCTAAAGCTGAAGTTGGAGGATTGAAGTCAGAAGCTCCGGACTCTGCAGGTGTGTATGAGCATGTTGCTGTTTCAGTTAGCTCTGCAGAAGGTGAAACTTGTGAACGCTGCTGGGTTGTTTCTGAAGATGTTGGGCAGAACGAGAGTCATCCAACACTTTGTGCAAGCTGCGCAGAGATCGTTGAGAAGCACTACGCTTAAAAGTATCAGTGATTTAAACAGATAAATCTATAAAAGTTCTTGTACTTTCTTTTTCTTCTTTGAAAGTTGATCGGAGTGTAAGGTGCGAGACTCCTGCGGGACGAGCGGACAGGTGAGACCCTTAAGGGCGCGAAGCGTCAAGGGGCTCACCGGTCGCCCCGCGGAAAGCGAAGTAACCTGGAACGGAGATCAACTACTTACAAGAGCAACAAAGTTGACACAACCTATTAAGAAAATCCCGCATTTTGCGGGATTTTTGTTTGTTATGGTGTACTTCATTGATGTCAGACACAAATTAAATTGTAGAACGTCCGATGGCTGTGCTACAATTCATAAAGACATTAATTTCTGTATCGGAGGAGTTCTATTGTTTTATTATCTTGTAGCTTTGTTGATCTTGGTAATCGACCAAGTGACAAAGTGGCTAATCGTAAAGAATATGGAATTAGGGCAATCTATTCCTGTTATTGATCAAGTATTCTACATAACCTCTCACCGAAACAGGGGAGCCGCATTTGGTATTCTCCAAGATCAGCGATACTTTTTTATCATTATTACCGTTATTGTTGTCGGTGCAGTTGTTTATTACCTACAAAAACACGCACATGATACACTCCTTAAAACGGCGTTAGCACTTGTATTAGGAGGAGCTGTTGGTAATTTTATCGATCGTTTGCTTCGCGGAGAAGTTGTTGATTTTCTGAATGTTTACATCGGCAGCTATGACTTCCCGATTTTTAATGTAGCCGACAGTGCACTCGTTGTAGGTGTTGGTTTGATTTTTATTCAAAGTTTTATGGAAAGCAAAAAGAAGGAGCCAGAAAATGAACAAATTTGAATATACGGTAACCCCTGAACAAGCAGGAAACCGTATTGATAAAGTTTTATCTGATGTACAAGATGATTGGTCACGTTCTCAGATTCAAAACTGGATCAAAGATAAAATCGTATTGTTAGAAGGAAAACCAGTAAAGTCAAATTATAAATGTACCACTGGTGATGAGATAGAGATTGATATTCCAGAACCAGAAGTACTTGATGTTGTACCAGAAGAGATGAATCTGGATATTGTGTATGAAGATTCTGATGTACTTGTTGTGAATAAGCCACGCGGGATGGTTGTTCATCCGGCACCTGGGCATTATAGCGGAACACTAGTAAACGGTCTTATGGCACACTGCAAAGATCTATCTGGCATCAATGGTGTACTTCGACCAGGGATCGTCCACCGTATCGATAAAGATACATCTGGTCTATTGATGGTTGCAAAAAATGATAAGGCACATGAATCGCTGGTTGATCAGCTTAAAGCCAAAACCACAACACGTGTTTATAAAGCGATCGTTCATGGAGTCATGCCACATGACCAAGGTACGATTGATGCACCGATCGGAAGAGACAAGAGTGATCGTCAAAAAATGACCGTAACCGATGAAAACAGCCGTGATGCTGTTACTCATTTTAATGTGATCAAACGGTTTACGAATTACACGTTTGTGGAATGTCAGCTAGAAACAGGACGTACACACCAAATTCGTGTTCATATGAAATATATTGGATTCCCATTAGCCGGAGATCCGAAGTATGGTCCTTCAAAGACACTGCAGATCGAAGGTCAAGCACTTCATGCACAAACATTAGGATTTGATCATCCTAGCACGGGTGAATATATGGAATTTGAACGAGAAATCCCAGCTGACATGATTGAACTATTGGATCTGTTAGAGAAAAGAAGTTGACAAACGTTTAAGGGTTTGTCATAATCAATGTAACTTAAATAGTCCTTTAACTTTAGTCCCGTGAGGCTGAGAAGGAAACGTTTTTTATGAGAATTCTTACTTAGGATTTCTCTATCCTCTCGTCATGCGTGACGGGAGGATTTTTTTTTGGAATTAACGGTTAAAGGCAACAAGTTTTAAAAGGAGGGTTAGTTTATGTCAAAAACAGTATTAATGGATGATCAAGCAATCAGAAGAGCACTTACTCGGATCGCGCATGAAATTATTGAGCGAAATAAGGGAGTTACAGACATCGTATTAGCTGGCATAAAGACCCGTGGGGAATTTCTTGCAAAGCGCTTAGCTGAACGCATCGAACAGATTGAAGGGAACGCTGTTTCAGTAGGTGTCATTGATATCACATTGTACCGAGATGATCTTAAGATCAAAACGGATAATTCTGAACCTGAAGTAAAAGGAACGGATATTCCAGTTGAAGTGACAGACAAAAAGATAATCCTAGTAGATGATGTTCTTTATACAGGAAGAACAGTTAGAGCTGGAATGGATGCCATCATGGATCTAGGACGAGCTTCTAATATACAGCTTGCGGTTCTCATTGACAGAGGACATAGAGAGCTTCCGATTCGAGCTGATTATGTTGGAAAGAATGTTCCAACATCGAGTGAAGAAATCATCTCCGCTTCTTTAATAGAAGTAGATGGGTTCGATGAAGTATCTATCTCAACAACTAAATAAGTCCCTTTAAATTCAGTCCAGAGAGGCTGGCAAGGGAGGTATTGATCAAGTGGCACGATACGTGTACACTTGTGCCTCCGCGGCCTCTTTTGCAAAAAGCAGAAGAGGTTTTTTTATTGCAAAGAGCTGAAAACTCTATATCCTTTGCAAATATAAGTGTTACCAATCAGGAGGTCAATAATATGGAAAACCAGACAAAAGCGATTTTAGATGTACATGATAAACCATCACCGGTTCAGTGGTTAACGTTGAGCTTGCAGCACTTATTCGCCATGTTTGGTGCTACAGTGCTAGTACCATTCTTAGTGGGTCTTCACCCAGGTGTGGCACTCGTATCAAGTGGACTTGCAACGCTAGCTTATCTTTTAGTAACAAAAGGACAAATTCCTGCTTATCTCGGATCAAGTTTTGCCTTTATAACACCGATCTTAACGGTAAAAGCTTTTGGAGGCCCAGAAGCAGCTATGCTAGGAAGCTTTTTAGCGGGTTTGGTTTACGGAGTTGTAGCTCTTTTGATCAAAGGATTCGGTTTTAAGTGGCTGATGAGAGTGTTACCACCTGTTGTAGTCGGTCCGGTTATTATCGTAATCGGTTTAGGATTAGCAAACGTAGCAGTGGGTATGGCGATGAACGATCCGGCAACAGAAAAATATAGTTTGATGCACTTTACAGTAGCATTATTTACTCTCGGAGTAACGATTGTATGTTCGATCTTCTTCAGAGGAATTTTAGGAATCATCCCGATTCTGATCGGTATCATAGCAGGCTTTACTTTTGCGTACTTCAGAGGAATCGTAGATTTTTCAAAAGTAGCAGAAGCGAAATGGATTCAAGCTCCAGATTTCTTCGTACCTTTTGTAAACTATACACCTGACTTTACATGGAGCATCGCAATAATCATGATGCCAGTGGCTGCGGTAACGATAGCAGAACATATCGGACATCAGCTCGTGCTTTCAAAAGTAGTCGGCCGAAACTTTATTGAAAAACCAGGTCTTCATCGTTCGATCTTAGGTGATGGAATGGGAGTAATCATCGGTTCATTTATCGGAGGACCTCCTGTAACAACGTATGGTGAAAATATCGGAGTGTTAGCAATAACGCGCGTCTATTCAGTCTTCGTGATCGGAGGGGCAGCAGTAACGGCCATTCTGTTCGGATTCTCTGGAAAAGTAACAGCACTGATCAGTACGATTCCTACAGCGGTTATGGGAGGGGTATCCATCCTATTATTCGGAATCATCGCATCTTCTGGTTTACGTATGTTAGTAGACAACAATATCGATTTTGGAAACAAAAGAAACTTAATCATCTCATCCGTAATCTTAGTAACAGGTATAGGTGGAGCAGCATTAAAGATTAATGCGAACTTTGAAATTGCTGGAATGGCATTAGCAACGCTTATCGGTATCATGTTAAATCTGGTGCTCCCAGGACGAGAGGATGACAAAGATCTGATAAACAAAATGTTCAAAACAAACGATAACGACACAGCCGCATAAAACACCTTTTAACTAAGTACGAGAGACTTAAAAGGGTGACGACATGAGAGGAACGATGTTCTTCTTCTGTTTAGAGCACCCTGAAAAAACTTCAGGGTGCTATTTTTATGTCAAAAGGAGAGATTGGGATGAACCATTTACTAACGATGAATGAGTTATCGAACGAAGACATTCAGTTCATATTGCGAAAAGCAGAAGAGTTTAAAAGCGGAAAGCAAGATGAGATCTTCAAGCAAAAGTTGATCGCGAATTTATTTTTTGAGCCAAGTACAAGAACAAGGTTCAGTTTTGAAGCTGCAGAACACAGACTTGGCATGAAACCTTTAAACGTAGAAGTTAACGGTTCCTCCGTGCAAAAAGGAGAGACGCTTTACGATACGTTACGAACGCTAGAGGAAATAGGCGTGGAGGCATTTGTTATCAGGCATCCTGAAGATCGCTATTTCGACGGCTTAGCTGAAAAAATAAATGTTCCGATCATCAACGCAGGTGATGGCTGTGGCAATCACCCGACTCAATCTCTGTTAGATCTATTAACGATTCAACAAGAATTCATCGTACTACAGGGACTAACGGTTGTAATTGTAGGCGACATCCTACATAGCCGTGTTGCTCGGTCAAACGCAGAAGTCCTTAGAAAAATGGGAGCTAGAGTGTTGTTTTCTGGTCCAGAAGAATGGTTCATAGATGAATGGAAAGATGACTTTATTCCGATGGATGAGGCAATCGAGGAAGCTGATGCTCTTATGATGCTAAGAATACAACACGAAAGACATAGCGCTTCAATGCATCTCGCGAAAGAAGATTATCATCAACAATATGGACTAACGGTTGAACGAGAGAAAAGGATGAAAGCACACAGCATCATCATGCATCCAGCTCCTGTAAATCGAGGCGTTGAACTAGCAGATGAACTTGTTGAGTGTGAGCGCTCAAGAATATTTAAGCAAGTTCAGAATGGTGTTTTTATACGAATGGCAGTATTGAGATGGGCGTTGAATACGAATCAGGAGGCTATAAACAATGAGCTACTTATTAAAAAACGCTAAGGTTCTAGACGGAAACAACAATCTTTTGCAAACGGATATCTTAATTGTGGATAACAGAATTCAAAAAGTAGAGAAAGATATCGCGATAGAGAATCATGAAGTGTTTGATGTTGAAGGAAAGTTAGTAACTCCAGGCTTTGTAGATCTTCATGTTCACTTGAGAGAGCCTGGTGGAGAACATAAAGAGACTATCGCATCAGGAACGAAAGCGGCAATAAAGGGTGGCTATACAACTCTTGCTGCGATGCCAAACACGCGACCTGTACCAGATAGTAAAGAAACATTAGCTCATGTAAAGAGTAAGATCAAAGACACGGCAAACTGCAGAGTACTTCCTTACGCATCTATTACTACGAGACAGATTGGGAGTGAACTCACAGACTTTGAAACACTTCTAGAGGGTGGCGCATTCGCTTTTACGGATGATGGAGTGGGAGTGCAGTCAGCGGGGATGATGCTTGACGCGATGAAGGAGGCAAATCGCTATGGAGCTGTCATCGTAGCACATTGTGAAGACAATACGCTTCTTCCTAAAGGAGGCGCGTTCCACGAAGGTGATTTTACAGAGAAGGAAAACCTGCCGGGAATTCCATCTGTAAGTGAATCTGTTCACATCGCACGTGATGTATTACTCGCTGAAGCGGCCGATGCTAGATATCATGTTTGTCACGTGAGTACGAAAGAGTCTGTTCGAGTCATACGAGATGCGAAATCTGCAGGAATTAAAGTCACTGCAGAAGTTACACCGCATCATTTAATCTTAAGCGATAAAGACATTAAGGCTAACGATACGCATTATAAAATGAACCCGCCTTTAAGAAGTGAAGCTGATCGCCAGGCATTAATAGAGGGACTAAAAGATGGCACGCTAGATTTTATCGCAACGGACCATGCTCCACATAGTGAAGAAGAAAAATCACAGAATGTTGAACTTGCACCTTTTGGGATCGTGGGCCTAGAGACTGCTTTTCCTCTTCTATATACAGAGCTTGTTGTGAAAAAGAATCTATTCACGCTGCAAGAACTTGTGGACAAGATGACGAAGAAGCCTTCTGAAAGCTTTAATCTGCCATACGGCAAACTTGAAGAAGGTTCACTTGCAGATCTTACAATCATCGACCTAGAAAAAGAAGAAAAAATCAATGCTAAGGATTTTGTTTCTAAAGGAAAGAACACACCGTTTGACGGCTGGAACTGTATAGGATGGCCGGTTGCTACCATTTTTGGTGGAAAGCTTGTTTATCAACGAGAGGAGAGCTTAGTATGAAACGCTACTTAATTTTAGAAGATGGAACGATTTTTAACGGATTAGCTTTTGGTTCACAACGTGAATCGAGTGGTGAGGTAGTATTCACAACGAGTATGACAGGATATCAAGAAGTGATGACTGATCCTTCTTATTGTGATCAAATTATCTGCTTTACGTATCCACTAGTGGGGAATTACGGAATCAACCGTTCTGACTATGAATCGATTCGTCCTGCAACGAGCGGAATCATTGTGAATGAGCATGCTGAGTTTCCAAATCATCATGAAGGCATGCAGTCTTTAAGCAGCTGGCTGACAGCAAAAGATATTCCAGGTTTATATGGCATTGACACACGTAAACTTACAAGAAAGATTCGACAGCATGGAACGCTAAAAGGCAGAATGACAAATTCTATTGAGAATGCTGAAGAAGTGATAAAGAACTTGAATGCCGAAGAGCGAATAACGAATCAAGTGACAAAAGTATCAACAAAAACACCATATCACTTACCAAACAGCGGTTATCGAGTAGTAGTCGTAGATTTTGGAGTGAAAAGTGGAATGTTACGAGAGTTATCTAGAAGATTATGTGATGTGATCGTTGTTCCGCACAACACATCAGCAGCAGATATCATTCGTCTTCAGCCTGATGGTGTGCTTTTGAGTAACGGACCTGGAGATCCAAAAGACGTACACTCAGGAATAACAATGATTCAAGAGCTTTTAAAAAATACCATCCCAATCTTAGGAATCTGTTTAGGACATCAGCTTTTAGCTCTTGCATGCGGTGCGGATACTGAGAAGCTAAAGTTTGGACACCGAGGTTCTAACCATCCGGTAAAAGATCTTGAGACAGGTAAGATTGCCCTCACTTCACAAAACCATGGTTATGCTGTAACAGAAGAGTCTTTAAAGAATTCAGATCTCGTTCTAACACACCAAGCCGTAAATGATGGAACTGTAGAAGGGTTGAAACACAAAGAAAAACCAGCGTTTTCAATTCAGTATCATCCAGAAGCTTCACCAGGACCACAAGACTCGAATCCGATTTTTGATGACTTCATGAACATGATAAAAACAACGAAGAAAGAAGGTTTGATGCAATATGCCTAAACGACATGACATCCGAAAAATACTAGTGATTGGTTCTGGGCCGATCGTAATTGGACAAGCTGCAGAATTTGATTATGCGGGTACACAGGCTTGCCAAGCCTTAAAAGAAGAAGGGTATGAAGTTGTACTTGTAAACTCTAATCCTGCGACGATCATGACAGATCCAAATATGGCGGATAAAGTGTATATCGAACCTCTAACTCTAGAGTTTGTATCTCGTATCATACGTCAAGAACGTCCTGATGGACTGCTTGCCACACTTGGCGGACAAACTGGTCTTAACCTAGCAGTTGAACTTTTTAACTCAGGCGTTCTAGAAGAATACAACGTAGAACTATTAGGTACAAAACTTCCTTCGATTCAACAGGCAGAAGATCGTGACTTGTTCAGAGAGTTGATGAGAGAGTTGAACGAGCCAGTGCCTGAGAGTGCAATCGTTCATAACATGGAAGAAGCAAGAGCATTCGTTGCCGAGAACGGCTATCCAGTAATCATCCGTCCTGCGTTTACGCTTGGTGGGACAGGTGGCGGAATCGTAACAAATGAAGAAGAGTTCTTGGAGATTACGCCATCTGGATTGCATGCAAGTCCTGTAGGACAAGTATTGATCGAAAAAAGTATCGCGGGATTCAAAGAGATCGAATATGAAGTGATGCGTGATAAGAACGATACGGCAATCGTTGTGTGTAATATGGAAAACATTGACCCAGTAGGTATTCACACTGGTGACTCAATCGTGGTAGCACCAAGTCAAACGCTTACGGATAGAGATTATCAGCTTTTACGAAACGCGTCCTTAAAAATTATAAGAGCACTAAAAATTGAAGGAGGCTGTAACGTACAGCTTGCGCTAGATCCTGAAAGCTCACAATATTATGTGATCGAAGTAAATCCACGTGTAAGCCGTTCGTCTGCATTAGCTTCTAAAGCGACAGGTTATCCGATCGCGAAGTTAGCAGCAAAGATCGCAGTAGGATACACACTCGATGAGATCAAAAACCCTGTGACGGGAACTACTTATGCATGTTTCGAGCCGGCACTTGATTATATCGTTTCAAAGATTCCGAGATGGCCGTTTGATAAGTTTGAAGGAGCGAACCGTAAGCTTGGAACACAGATGAAAGCGACAGGGGAAGTTATGGCGATCGGACGTAACTTTGAAGAGTCACTTTTAAAAGCGGTACGATCTCTTGAGATTTCCGCTTTCCACCTTGATGTGAAAGAGAAAAACTTAACAGATTCTGAAGTACAAGAAAAAATCTTGAGAGCAGATGATGAAAGGTTGTTCTACATTGCTGAAGCACTAAGAATGGGGATTACGGTAGAACAGATACATGAATGGACAAAGATTGATTATTTCTTCTTAGAAAAGCTGCATGGCATTATTCTTTTAGAGAAACGTGTAAAAGAACGTAAGAAAGATGCAGTCATTTTAAAGAAAGCAAAAGAAAAAGGATTCAGCGATCGTTGGATTGCAGAAGCTTGGGAAATGGACGAGTACGATTTGTATCAGTTCCGATTGAACGAGAGAATCAAGCCGGTCTTCAAGATGGTTGACACGTGTGCGGCAGAGTTTGAATCCGCTACACCTTATTATTACGGCACTTATGCAGAAGAAGATGAGTCAATCATCACTGACAAAAAGAGTGTGGTCGTTCTAGGATCTGGTCCGATCAGAATCGGACAAGGTATTGAGTTTGATTATGCGACCGTTCATACGGTATGGGCGATTCAAGAAGCAGGTTATGAAGCGATCATTATCAATAACAACCCAGAAACAGTTTCTACTGACTTTAGCATGTCAGACAAGCTCTATTTCGAACCGCTAACTGTAGAAGATGTTATGCATGTGATCGATCATGAGAAGCCAGAAGGCGTTATCGTACAATTCGGTGGTCAAACAGCGATCAATCTCTCAGAAGAGCTTGAAAGAAGAGGAATTAAAATTCTCGGAACTTCTCTAGACAGCATGGACCTAGCTGAAGATAGAGAGCGATTTGAACAAGTGATGAAACAGCTAGAGATTCCGCAACCGGCTGGAAAAACAGCATTTTCCGTTAAGGATGCCGTTACTATCGCGAATTCAATCGGATATCCTGTTCTCGTTCGTCCGTCATACGTGCTTGGTGGTAGAGCAATGGAGATCGTGTACCAAGAAAGCGAGCTTCTGCAGTATATGGAGAACGCAGCTAAAGTAAATCCCGATCATCCGGTACTAGTCGATAGATATTTGGAAGGAAAAGAGATCGAAGTAGATGCGATCTCAGACGGACAAGATGTTTTCATCCCAGGAATGATGGAGCATATAGAGCGTGCAGGTGTTCACTCTGGAGATTCAATCGCCGTTTATCCTCCTCAAACGCTGCCTGAAGAGATCAAACAGAAGATCATTGACAGAACGATTTCAATCGCAAAAGGTTTGAAGATTATCGGACTTTTGAACATCCAGTTCGTTTGGCATAAGAATGAAGTGTATGTACTTGAAGTGAATCCGCGCTCAAGCCGTACAGTACCATTTTTAAGTAAGATAACGGGTGTACCGATGGCTAACGTCGCTACAAAAGTCATTCTAGGTGAGAATCTAGTTAGTCAAGGATACGAAACGGGTTATCAGAAGGAAGCAGATGAAGTTTCCGTTAAGGTTCCTGTGTTCTCGTTCGCTAAACTACGTCGTGTGGATACGTATTTAGGACCTGAGATGAAATCAACAGGTGAAGTCATGGGAAGAGATAAGAATCTTCAAAAAGCACTCTACAAAGGCTTGATCGCATCTGGTATGAAAATTCCAACGCACGGAACTGTACTCTTTACGGTAGCAGATAAAGACAAAGAAGAAGCGCTTGAGATGGTAAAGAGATTTTATGAGATCGGTTATACAATTATGGCAACAGAAGGAACGGCGAACATCATTGAACAAGAAGGTATCCCAGTCGACGTTGTTGGCAAGATCGGGTCTGAAGGAAGAAATCTCCTAGATGTTATTCGTAAAGACGAAGCGCAATTTGTAGTGAACACGTTAACAAAAGGGAAGATTCCGGCGAGAGACGGATTCCGCATTCGAAGAGAATGCGCAGAGAACGGAGTAGTATGTTTGACAAACTTAGATACGTCAGTCGCTCTATTAGAAGTACTTGAGTCTATCTCGTTCTCAGCACACGCGCTCTCAGCATTCACAAAAAAAGACAAGGTGCTCGTATGAAGAAGCACTTGTTGAACGTTACATCGAACATAGAGATCGCTAGAAATATATTTGAGATGAAATTGACTGGCTCTGGTGTAGGTAACATGACTACACCTGGTCAGTTTCTCCATGTCTCTGTAGGAAATCATTCTTCAAAACTATTACGCCGACCACTTTCGATCTGTGATGTCGATCTTGACCGAGAAGAAGTAACACTCTTGTACCGTGCACAAGGTGAAGGTACAAAACAGCTTAGTCAAAAATCAGCAGGTGAAGTTGTAGATGTACTAGGTCCGCTAGGTAACGGATTTGATCTAGCTGATATGGATAAAAACAAAAATGCACTGCTCATTGGGGGAGGAATAGGAGTGCCCCCCTTGTATTACCTTGGTAAACATCTAAAGAAAAAAGGAATAGAAGTAACATTTATTCTAGGTTATCAATCAATTGAGGACAGCTTCTACATCGAAAAGTTCAAAGATATCGGAGAAACGATCGTGACTACTGTAGATGGATCTCTTGGAATAAAAGGATTTGTAACAGATGCGATGATGAACGTCGTTGAAAATGAACCTGTCATCTACTCTGTTGGACCGGCGATCATGCTGAAAGCAGTAGAAGAGAGAGCGGTAGGTCTTCGGGGATATCTTTCATTAGAAGAACGAATGGGCTGTGGAATAGGCGCATGTTTTGCCTGTGTATGTCCAACCGAAACGAGAGAATCAGGATATGTGAAAATCTGCAGTGATGGACCGGTATTTAAGATGGGGGAGGTTGTACTATGAGTAGGCTGCATGTTGCATTGCCAGGGTTAAATATGAAAAATCCTATCCTTCCTGCATCAGGCTGTTTTGGATTCGGAAAAGAATATGCCAAGTGGTATGACTTAAGTGTACTAGGTGGTATTACGATAAAAGCAGCTACTCTAGAGGGACGTTTCGGTAATCCTACCCCTCGTGTAGCTGAAACAGAAAGCGGAATGTTAAATGCAATCGGACTTCAAAACCCAGGCGTAAAGAAAATAATAGAAAATGAAATTCCTGCTTTGGAACCTTATAACATTCCGATATTAGCTAATATTGCAGGATCTACAGAAGAAGAGTATATCGAAGTTACAAGACAGATCTCTTCATCCGCTCGAATATCTGCTGTAGAACTTAACATTTCGTGTCCAAACGTGAAAGAAGGCGGGATACAGTTTGGAACACACTACAAATCTGCTGCAGATCTGACAAGAAAAGTGAAAGCCGTATCTGAAAAACCCGTTTACGTGAAGCTCTCGCCCAATGTCTCTAACATTGTTGAGATGGCACAAGCAGTAGAGGAAGCAGGCGCTGATGGTCTTTCAATGATCAATACACTAGTTGGTATGAAGCTCGATTGGAGAACAGGTCATCCAATATTGGCAAATAAGACGGGCGGACTTTCAGGACCAGCCATAAAACCTGTAGCCATTCGGATGATCTATGAAGTAAGTCAAAAGGTATCACTTCCGATTATCGGTATGGGCGGTGTCAGCACAGCTGAAGATGTTCTTGAGATGATGTCTGCTGGTGCATCAGCTGTTGCAGTCGGTACAGCAAACTTTGTAAATCCTTATGTTTGTCCTGAGATCATCGAGCAACTTCCTAAGCTGTTAGATGAAATTGGTGTAGAAAATATTAGTGAGATGACAGGAAGGAGTACGAAGCAATGGAAAACCCCGTTATCATCGCGTTAGATTTTAAGAATGCAGATCAAGCTAAATCCTTCCTATCAAGCTTTGAAGGACAGTCTCCATATGTGAAAGTTGGTATGGAACTTTTTTATGCAGAAGGACCTTCATTTATCAAATGGCTGAAAGAAAAAAACTTTCGTATCTTCTTGGATTTAAAACTACATGATATTCCGACTACTGTTCATAAAGCCATGAATGTCCTCGGTGGACTCAATATTGACATGGTGAATGTTCATGCCGCAGGCGGAACTCAAATGATGAGAGCTGCAAAAGAAGGTTTACTAGCAGCAGGTGCTCATCATACAAAATTAATTGCGGTCACACAGCTTACAAGTACAACAGAAAAAGTATTGAATGAAGAGCTCTTGATCAAGGATGTTGATATGACAGAGTGTGTGACTCATTATGCAGATCTTGCGAAAAAGGCAGGATTAGATGGTGTCGTTTGCTCCGTGCAGGAAGCTATGAAGATCAAAGAGGTTTGTGGAAAGAACTTTTTGACTGTCACTCCAGGGATTCGTCCCGGCGGCGCTGATACACATGACCAAGCTCGTGTTGCCACACCAAGAGAAGCTGCGTTAAAAGGATCGGATTATATGGTGATCGGCAGAAGTATCACCCAATCAGACACACCTGTTACAACTTATTCTGAAATATTAAATGAATGGAGAGATAGTCATGAAAACAACAACTTCCCAACATTTGCTTAACATTGAGGCAGTAACTCTGTCACCTGAAAATCCATACACGTGGTCCTCTGGGATGAAGTCTCCCATTTATTGCGATAACCGGTTGATTATTGCGTATCCCGAGATTCGTAAACAAGTAGCTGGGGAGCTTTCCGCGTTAATAGAGAAGCATTACCCAGAAGCTGATCTTATCGCCGGAACAGCAACAGCAGGTATTCCTCATGCTGCCTTCGTAGCGGATCAGATGGAATTACCGATGTGTTACGTAAGATCTAGTGCGAAAGCTCATGGGAAAACGAATCAGATCGAAGGATTAACGAATAAAAGTAAGAAGGCAGTTGTTGTTGAAGACTTGATCTCAACCGGCAAAAGCTCTATTCAATCCGTACTAGCTCTTCGTGAAGCAGGGATTGAAGTGCTCGGTGTTGTAGCCATTTTTAGTTATGGTCTGAAAAAGGCAGATATAGAACTCGGTGAGTTGGATATTTCTTTTCAAACCGTAACAAACTTTAGTACATTAATAGAGGAAGCACAAGAAAGCGGAAAGATAAGTGAACAAGGGCTTTCTTTATTAAAAGAATGGCAACAAGACCCAGAACACTGGGGAGCTGCCTCTTTTTCCAAATAGTTTTCTTAAGGAGATTAACATTTTGAGAAAAATGAACGGTGAAGAATTTGATGAGCTTGTTTCCTTTTTTGATAGCATGGCAAGGACGACTTGGCTTAAGGAAGTCCATGATCATTTAAAAGAAGTAACAGGGTCATGGAGTGAAAAAGAAGTTCTAGACGTGGGATGCGGAACAGGAAGATTGCTGTTGCGTGGAGCTGAGGAAGCGAATCGACTTGTCGGCGTAGATCTGTCGTCAGAGATGATCAAGGCTAGTATTCAGCAGTTCTTTTATCATGAATTAAGTGGTAAAAGTGAGTTTATCGTTGCAGATGCTGAGAATCTTCCGTTTACAGATCATTCGTTTGATCTAGCATTATCCACTTGTGTAATGTTTTTATTGCCCGATCCAGCTAAAGGAATCAGTGAGGTTCATCGCGTTATAAAAGATGATGGTCAAATCGTCATGCTGAATCCGAGTGGAAAAATGAGTCAAGAAAACGCTGCTTCTTTCGCAAAGGAAAACGGTATCTCTGGGTTCGAACGAACAGCACTTTTAAAATGGTCTAACGTAAGTACGAGAAGACACCGCTATTCAACAGATGAAATGACAGAGTTACTGCACAACCTGCATTTTACTGAGGTTCAACATTATGAAGTGTTAGGTGGCCTCGCCATTATCAGTAAAGCAAAAAAAACGCAGAACAGCTAAAATTAAGCTGCTCTGCGTTTTTTAATTAGTGCTTTCTGAAACGTGTTTTTATGGTCATAATCTACTTCTGATAGATGCAAAGGAGTTTCAGAGTATTTAAAACAGCACGGTTTAAATAACATCCTGTATTTAGACTTCAAATGTATTAAAATACTTCACTGAATACTTGATTGGAGCGTAAGGTGCGAGACTCCTGGGGGATTAGCGGGACAGGTGAGACTCTTAATAGCGCATAGCGCTAAGAGGCTCACCGCACGCCCCCCGGAAAGCGAGCAACCTGAAGTGGAAATCAACACATTCAAAAACATCATTGCATACGGTCTTTCCAAAAAAGGCTACTTTTTTAAACGGAAAACAAGATCTTCATCCGGCGTCACGAAAAGCGTCTGCTGATTGTCATAAATAACAAATCCAGGCTTTGCCCCATTAGGCTTCTTCACATGTTTTACTAACGTAAAATCAACAGGAACCGAACTCGAATTTTTAGCTTTGCTGAAAAAACCTGCCAAAACAGCAGCTTCCTTAATAGCTGTTTCACTTGGACTCGACGACCGAATCAGAACATGAGAACCTGGAATGTCCTTCGTATGAAGCCATGTTTCATTTGCTCTCGATAACTTAAAGGTCAGGTAGTCGTTCTGTTTATTATTTTTACCGACTAAGATCTCTGTTCCATCAGTAGATGTGAACTTTTCAGGCTGAGGCGTCTTGTTTTGCTTTTTCTTGTTCTTACTTTGTCTATGTTTCAAATAACCGCCTTCACCAAGCTCTTCTCTAATTTCTTCAACATCTTTCATGGATGCTGAATCCATCTGAACGATCAGACGCTCAAAATAAAGCAATTCATTCTTTGCTTTTTCGATCTGATCTTTAATAATAGAAACTGATTTTTTTAGTTTCGCATATTTTTTAAAGTAGCTCTGCGCATTATCAGCAGGCGTTTTAAGAGGATCAAGCGTGATTTTTACAAGTGGTTGATCTTCAGTGAAGTAGTCTTCTACCTCAACTTCACGATCTCCCTTTTTTGCCAAATACATATAAGCGGTGATAAGTTCTCCCTTTCGTTGATACTCCTCGGCATTATGCGTTTGCTGAAGTTCTTTCTCTAATTTTCCTATCTTTTTCTTTATCTTGTCATATTCGTTCGAGAGATATTTTTCAAGATCGTTTGCTTGCTGTTTGATTCGGTCACGATCTGCTTTACCATAAAAATACCGATCGAGCATCTGACTGACCGTATCAAAGGATCGGATCTCCCCTGTCACATGATGAAGAGGGAGAATAGAAAAATATTCTTTCTTATCGTTTGTGATCATTTGAGGTTCATATTTTTGATCTGATAGTTGCTTCATCACACTGAAAAAGGCGTCTGCCACTTCGTTTTTAACCGAAAGTCCTGCTCTATGCACGATTTCTTTAGCGATTAAAGGAGAGAAACCGCTGAATCTGGTTACGAGTTGTTTATCCAATTTTCCTTCGTTCCAAGAAATTTTAGAAACAAATTCATCTACATTTGTCACTGTAAAAGGATCTGTTTTTTCTTGCGCAGGAGGCATGATGTACTCAAAGCCTGGAAGGATGGTACGATGACGGTTCTGAAAGCTAGGAATGTGCTTGATACTATCAACAATCTTCTGTGATTTTTGGTCGACTAGAATAATGTTGCTGTGTCTTCCCATGATTTCGATATAAAGTACTTTAGTCGTTTCGTCCCCGATCTCATCTCTATTTTTAACGGTAATTGTTATGATTCTCTCAAGATCAAGCTGTTCAATTTTTTCAATAAAAGCGCCTTCCAGATGCTTTCTAAGAAGCATACAGAACATAGGAGGAGTATCTGGATTCTCATACGTATGTTCAGTGAGATGCACTCTTGCGAATGAAGGATTCGCAGATAATAAAAGTTTATGATTTTTTCCATTCGCACGGATTGTAAAAACAAGATCTGTCTTATGTGGCTGATAAACTTTTGAGATACGTCCTGAAGTAAGTGTGTTTTGTAGTTCAGTTGTTATGGCACGTGTCATTATTCCGTCAAAACTCATGTTATGGTCACCTCTTATTTCTGATTCATAGTATAGCATTTTTGCGGACATGCCTGCATATAAATGCTATTAACTAATCTTATCAGAGGTGGAAGCTATGAATTGGTACCAGCTGCCGCAAGACGAAATTGAATCCATTCTTAACAGCAGGATGGAAGAAGGGCTCTCAAAAAGTGAGCAAGAACGAAGGTTAAAGTTAGATGGACCGAACCAGCTAGAAGAAGGAAAGAAGCAGTCTGCCATTTTAATGTTCCTTGCCCAATTTAAAGACTTCATGGTTCTCGTCCTCTTAGCGGCTACATTGTTATCCGGTTTCTTAGGAGAATATTTAGACGCGATTGCCATTATTTTAATCGTGGTGATGAACGGTATTCTAGGTTTTATTCAAGAGAGAAAAGCAGAAAGATCCTTAGCTTCACTAAAAGAACTTTCTGCACCAAGTGCACAGGTTCTTAGAGAAGGAAAATGGGTCTCAATCGCTGCGAAAGACGTTGTTGCAGGCGACGTGATAAAAGTAAAAAGCGGCGATCGTGTGGGAGCGGACATTAGGCTCCTAAAAACATCAGGGTTACAAATAGAAGAATCAGCTCTAACGGGTGAATCTGTTCCTGCACAAAAACACAATAACATCATTTCTAATGAAGACTTGAACCTAGGGGATCAAGAGAACATGGCGTTCATGGGCACGATGGTCACTAGAGGAACGGGACAAGGTATAGTCGTAGCGACAGGCATGAAAACAGAGATGGGGAAGATTGCACATTTAATACAAACAGCTGAAAACATTGCAACACCTCTTCAGATGAAACTTGAACAGCTTGGGAAAATTTTGATCGCTCTTGCGCTGCTGCTAACGGTCTTGGTTGTTTTAGCTGGTGTTATGCAAGGACATGATCTCTATAGCATGATTTTAGCAGGTGTCTCGTTAGCTGTTGCTGCCATTCCAGAAGGACTTCCAGCTATCGTTACGATTGCACTCGCGCTAGGTGTTCAAAAAATGATACGAAAACGAGCGATTGTCCGAAAGCTTCCTTCTGTAGAAACATTAGGCTGTGCAACTGTCATCTGCTCTGATAAAACGGGCACACTGACTCAAAATAAGATGACGGTTACACGTATTTGGTCTCAAGGCAGACAGTGGAGTGTTAATGAAGAAGGTTTTGAAGTCATTGGTGGCGGTATTCAAGAAAACAATAAACGAGAAGATAAGCTCACAGAAGTCTTGGCATATGCCGCTCTTTGTAACAATGCCACGATAGAAGAAGGTAAGAAAGGCTCATTGTTAGAAGTGGGTGATCCAACAGAAACCGCATTACTGGTTAGTGCTTACAAAGCAGGAATCACGAAAGAATCATTAAGTGAACAATTTACGATTCAGCATGAGTTTCCATTTGACTCTACCCGTAAAATGATGAGTGTCGTTGTAAGGGATACAGAAGGAAATCAGATGCTCGTAGTAAAAGGAGCACCAGATGTCCTACTTGAAAAAAGTGATTACATTGTATGGGACGATAAAAAACAGTTGATCAAACAGGCTCATAAAGAAAGAATAAAAGAAGCGATCTATGCACTGGGTAGCCAAGCACTGCGGACGATCGCTGTTGCGATCCGACCTTTAAAAGAAGGCGAGCACTATTCACAAGCTTCTTTTGCAGAAAGAAGTCTCACGTTTATCGGATTACAGGGAATGATGGATCCGCCACGTCCTGAAGTCGAAGAAAGTATCAGGGATTGTCAGACTGCGGGTATCAAAACTGTCATGATAACGGGAGACCATGTAGTAACTGCAGCGAGTATAGCGAAAAAACTAAACATGCTCCCTAACGGTGGAAGAGTGATGGAAGGTGCTGAGCTTGCTCAATTAAGCGATGATGAATTGGACAAAGTTTCAGAAGATGTTTATGTTTACGCGCGAGTATCTCCAGAGCACAAGTTAAAAATCGTAAAGTCTCTTCAACGAAGAGGTCACGTTGTAGCTATGACTGGTGATGGCGTCAATGATGCACCAGCTATCAAGTCAGCAAATATCGGTATTGCAATGGGTATAACAGGAACAGACGTGGCGAAAGAAGCATCCTCTCTTGTTCTTGGTGACGATAACTTTGCCACGATCCGCTCAGCGATTGAAGAAGGAAGGAACATCTATGAAAATATTAGAAAGTTTATTCGTTATCTTCTAGCGTCCAATGTAGGTGAGATTCTGGTAATGCTTTTTGCGATGATCATGGGCTTACCACTTCCTTTAGTTCCAATTCAAATACTTTGGGTTAACTTAGTTACAGATGGTTTGCCGGCAATGGCATTAGGTGTTGACCAGGCCGAAGAAGACGTTATGAGAAGAAAGCCAAGACAAGCGAAAGAAGGGGTCTTCTCCAGGGG
This sequence comes from Fictibacillus phosphorivorans, assembly GCF_007673525.1. GTDB lineage: Bacteria > Bacillota > Bacilli > Bacillales > Fictibacillaceae > Fictibacillus > Fictibacillus phosphorivorans_C. Next base: position 2,430,554 of record NZ_VDZU01000001.1, on the reverse strand, counting down.
GTTAGGATGGAAGATCGTTTCAAGGGGATTCTTGATCGGTGGAGCGACAATACTTGCATTCTGGGTCACGTTAAAAGAAAATCCAGATCAACTGATCGTCGCGCAATCCGTAGCCTTTGCAACACTTGTTATGGCACAATTGATCCACGTGTTCGATTGCAGAAGTGAGCGTTCTGTTTTTCATAGAAATCCGTTTCAGAACGGTTACCTAGTCTTGGCTGTTATTTCATCTATTCTATTATTGCTAGTGGTCATGTACGTAGAACCATTGCAAGATATTTTCCATACGGTTCCGCTCTCCATAAGACAATGGCTACTCGTTCTTGGCATGGCATCTATTCCAACATTTGCTCTAGCAGGCTTTCAATTGTTTAAAAAAGAAGCAAGATAAACAAATAAAGCTGGTTCCCGTATGTTTGGGTACCAGCTTCTATTATTTTTAACAAGACAAGGGGTTTATGCGCTCGTCCAGCGGCTGTGAAGCACGCTGGATGAGCGAT